>CAVUUT010000001.1:0-360581 GCA_963744695.1 uncultured Solirubrobacterales bacterium
GGCCCCGTGCTTTCCAGATGACAGGTGGTTTATCGATTTTGCGGACGTCATCGACCCGGGTGTGATCGCAACGACGATTTGTCAGGCGGTCGGCGCAGTCGGGCACGCTGACCTGGCGGCTACCGCGCGCTTGAAGCGCTGGTTCGGCGACCGCCGCGTCCTGCTGGTGCTCGACAACCTTGAGCAACTTGCGGATGACACGACTGTTCTCGGTGAACTGCTGACAGGATGCCCGTGGGTGACACTGCTCGTGACGAGCCGCGAGCCGCTGCATCTCGCTGGGGAGTGCCAGTACGCCGTTCCCGTACTCACGGTATCGGACGCGGTCGAGTTGTTCGTCGCGCGCGCACACGCGGTAGCTCCAAGCACGGTCATCGACCTGGCGTCGGCAACGTCGATCTGTGAGCGAGTGGACTGCCTGCCGCTCGCGATCGAGCTTGCGGCCGCGAGAACGAAGGTGTTGTCCGTCGCGAGCTTGCGAGCGCGACTAGACAACAGTTTGCCGGTGCTCAGGGGAGGACCGCGCGATGCGCCACGGCGACAGCGGACGCTCACAGCAACGCTCGACTGGAGCTTCGACCTCCTCGGCGAGGACGAGAGGCGACTGTTCGCGCGGCTCGGAGTTTTCGCCGGCGGCTGCACGCTACCGGCCGCGGAGGTCGTCTCCGGGGCGAACCTGGACACGATGCACCGACTAGTTGACCGAAGCCTAGTGAATACCGACGGTGAACGATATTGGATGTTGCAGACGATGCGTGAATACGCCTTTGAGCGCCTCAAGCAGGCCGGCGAGGCGGACGAAGTGCGGCAGGCCCACGTCAGGTGGCTGATTGACCTGCTAGAAGCCGAAGGATTGCCTCAACCAGGACGGCCGCGTGAAGGTTCGATGATCCGCGTAGCGGCCGAACGGGAGAATTTTCGGGACGCTCTCGCTTGGACATCCGAAGCCGCGATGTTCGAGGCGTTTGCCTACCTAGCGGCGGGTCTAGGCGACGTCTGGATCAGGCTCGGACAGATGCGCGAGGCAAAGCGCGCGATCGAACTCGCCCTCCAGCATCTGGGGGAATACGTGCCGCGGCTTGCAGCTCAGGTCGTTTCAGCCGCTCGTTCAATTGCGTGGCATGAGGGGCTTGAAGTCGAAGCAGCCACGCTCGCAGAACGGGCTCTGGCACTGTGGCACCAGGTCGGCGATCCTGCCGGAATCGGCAAGGAAATGATCAGCATAGGCCGTGCCTATTGCATTGCTGATGACCTTCTCCGCGCACGCGCGCAGTATGAGCGGGCCGCTGAGTTTGCACGGGAGCACGAGCTGGCAGATCTTCTGCAGGTCGCTCTCAACGGTCTAGGAGACATCGCGATCTGCGAAGGAAAGCTGGCAGAGGGTAGGGCGCTGTGCGATGAGAGCCTGGCTACAGGTTCCCCTGACTCCGTCACGGGGGTGGTCGCCCTCATCAACCTCGCGCATCTCGAGTGCTTGGAAGGTGACCCTGCCAAAGCCGAGAGGCTTGATACTGACGCGCTGAACATCGCACTGCGACGGGGCGATAGGCTAACCGCCGCCTGGGCCGCGGTCGAACTGGCGTGGCCACTCGCCGAGCAGGGCATGCTCGAAGCATCCGCCAGGCTGCTCGGGGCCGGCATCGAGTTTCTCGAACATGCGGGCGCTAAGCGGGACTGGATGTCGCGGGCGTCCGAGCGCACCACGCGCACGATCCTGTTCAAACAGCTGGACGCCGAGTCCGTCAAAGCTCTGGTCGGCGAAGGACGTGGCACCTCGGTCGAGGCAGCCGCCCTCTACGAGCATCAACCGTCGCCCCTTGGACCGGGTGTGCCGAGCCCTGGGTCCGGCGCCTGCTAGGTAGTCGCAGCGACCCAGCGAGAGCTTTGGCCCCGCTCGGCATCGGTCACATTACGCCGATGCCGCCTCATCGATCTTCTGACCAGGTCGCCGATGCGTACGGACCCTCACTGACTTCAGGACCGCATCCAGATACGACCCCACCGAATCGCTCTCGCTTCTGGTTCCACGAATTTCGAGCACCCAGCGGCCCGTTCTCGCGCCGGTCGAGATAGCTGCTTTTCGGCTGAATGCGGCAGCGGCCCGTCGGCGACATCCGTGACTTCGGCCCTGCAAGAGAGAACACCTCCCGACGAGCGCTTTCACCGCCTCGTCCCCGCGGATCGGGTGAGCGCTTCGGCGACGATTGAATGCTCCGCGGCGCGAACCTCGGACGAGTGCTGTTCGCGCAAAGCGCTCGCCCGCCAGGAGCCGTCGTGCCTGCGAGACGTGCCTTTGTAACGGCTATGCAGCGCCCGCCCGCACGGAGTGCCGGGCAGACAAGGGAGAGGCCGCGGTCATGGCGCGCCGGTCGATCGATCGTGCCGCAGCCTGCGAATCAGAACGGCCAGCAAGCCTTCCGGCTGGAATGCACGGATGGTTGTCGTTCGAGTAGGTGTGGTGTGGCCTATCGTGTCTGGGCGGGGATCGCGGCGTGCTGGGCGATGAGCTGCGCCGCGTCGGGCAGCTCGGTGCGCGAGCGGTCGATGAGGATGGGTGCGTCGAGCGCTTCGCTCAGGGCCGCGGGGGTGGCGTCGTCAGGCGAATCCAGCGCATGCACCAGCGTCTCGACGAACGCGTCGGGCCGATCGTTTTGCAGGTAATGGTTGGCGGCGGGGATCAAGTAGAACGCGTTCCGGCCGGGCTTGAACATCACGTGCTCGTGCCATAGGTAGGTCGCCACCCGGATTGGTGAGACCGTGTCGTATACGCCCCAGATGACCGTTGTGGGGAGCGGGGTGGCGGCCAGTGACCGCAGCCAGGCCGTCTCGTCGACCGAGCGCTCGACGAGGTACTGGATCGTCTCGTGCAGAACACTGATCCCGTCATCGTGCGCGAACGTCGCGGCCAGTGCCTGAACTTCGGGATCGTCAGGCCCACGGGGCGGCGTGAACGTCGCGGCGCCCATGCCCGCCGCGAGTAGCTCCGGCGTCAACTGCTCGAGCACCTCCGGGTTGTGGAGCATGAGCCGTTGTGCGTCAGTGAGGTTGGAGAGCGGCAAGAAAATGTTGGCGTTGGACAGCACCAGGTGCTCGAGCGCGACCCGCGCCCGTTGCTCACCTGCGTTCGCGGCGTGGATCAGCGCGACGCTGTCGCCCCGGTCATGAGCCACCATGACGACGGACTCGGCGCCGACGACCTCCGCGAGGTAATGGTCTAACAGCTCGGCGTCGCGCGCGAGACCGTAGCCCCACCCCCGGGGTTTGTCGGAGAACCCGTAGCCGGGGAAGTCGAGCATGCACACTCGGAAACGCGTGCTCAGCAGTTCGGCGACCTCAAACCAATCGATGCTGCACGTCGGGAAGCCGTGCACCAGAGCGAGGATCGGGGCGTCGGGGTCACCGAGCTCCACGTGAAAGATCCGCACGGGCGCCGCATCGTCGCTGACCGGGCTCCACAAGAAGCGCGCGCCGCGCGCACGCCAGGCATCGGCGCGGGACGTCGTCGTCACGTCGTCCATTGGCCGATCTTTCCCGGCGAGACCGAAGCAGTGTGGAGAACGCGCGAATCCAGGAGTGTTCGGTCGCGCGCAGACCATCTCTGGCTTGGACTGACCGGCGAGTTCTGGACTGTCCCGCAGTCGCGGTGCGTGGAGCAACCCGGATTCTGGGGATGGTGAGGACGACATGGCGGTCGCAGCTCTCGGCGGGTTTCGAGCTCAGCTCGGTCGCTAGAGCGCCACGGGGTGGCAGGGTGCTCAAGACGGGTTCGTGTATTCGCCCTCGGCTTGCCTGCGACATTGATCGAGCGTGCGTGCAGCTGGATCCAGATCACGCCCCCGTCTTGCTCGTGATCGACTCGGGCGGCGAGGCGCTCGGAGGCCTCCTGGAAATGAGAACCTGACGAGCGTCGCAAGTAGCCGGGTGCCCACGTCTTTGCTCGCCGACTGAACTCCGAGCTACCACCGCACCGATGCATGGCGATCACCGCGCCGGATGCGGCGTCATCTTGACCAACGTGCCCTTGGCGCCGGGGAAGAACACGCTTCCGCCGTAACCGGGCTGAACAGCACTTCCCTGAGTCATGGCCGGGACTTTCGCCGAACGTGCGAGCAGTCGGCCGGTGGCCGCATCGCGGAACACTACTGTGTCAGTCGTGTTGCGGCCGGGGATCTCGGCTCGGGGGATGTCTGTGCCGACCCAGACGCGGTGATCCTTGGGGCCGATCAGCGTGGCCCACTCGGTCGTGGTCTGGGTCTTCTTCCACACGGTCTGGATGCCAGAGGAGGTGAGCTTGAAAGCCGCGACCTTGCGGGCCATCGTCTCGACCCCGTAGAAGCGCTTGTTCTGAGCATCGGCCTCCAGTGACATGTCGGCCCAGCTAATCGCCCCGGGATAGGTCTTCGCCAATGCGCGGGAGAGCAGCGGCGAGACTGGGTCGCTGGCATAGGGCTGCGACGTGAAAACCTTTTGGGCATCACCCTGGTTGATGGCGAACACCGTAAGCGCCCCGGTAGCGGGGATCGCGTTCGTCGCGCCGACGATCCAGTTGTTGAAGACGATCAGCGAGCCGCCGGTCGTCTGGCCGGTATCGGGAAGCGCCGCAGGAGACCAGCTGGTGTCGAGGTTGAAGTGCCCGTGGTGCACTGAGTAGCGCACCGCGTTGGAGGTGTTCTCCAGCAGGTACACATAGTTAACTCCTCGGTACCGGGTGATCGTCGGCCGGGCGCCCGCGGGGGCGGGCAGAGTAATGTTGTCAATGACCCGCATCGTGTTCGGGTTGACCGAGATCAGGACGGATCTCGGCACGTTTCGGGGTTCGGGGCACTGCAGGAGCGCCGACCCTCCGTTCAGCGTGCACCCGGCCTGTCGGTACAGCGACTTGACCACGATCGTCCCGTCGGGGAGTGCGTTGATGCCGTTGTAGGAGGTGTTGCGGGCGTCCTCGGTCAGGGTCTTGTCATAAGTGGCCGGCGTGGTCGGGTAGTTGTTGCGCATGTAGACCTGTGTCGGCAGCTTGAGGGTCTTCACGACTTTCCCGTTCGCCGGATCGACCTTGAAGATCCTGTAGCCGGACACCACGTAGATGAAGCCGTTGTTCTCGATTGCCATCGCTCCGGGGTAGTCCCATTCACCGGCCTGCTTCGTGTTGACCAGCTGCGTGTACCAGACCGGCCTCAGGGTCTTTGGGTCGACCTTCGCAACGAACGGGCCGATCGAGCCCTTGACGTCGCCGTAGCTGCCGCCTTGGATGAAGGCGTCCTTCGCGTCGAGGTAAGACATGTTGTAGCCGGACGGGTACGCGCCCTTGCGCGACCGGACAAGGTCCACGGTGTTCGGTCCGTGCGAGGAGCCGCCGAACCTCGCCAAGGGGAAGACGTGCGATCGGCTCGAGTTGTAGTGCTCGAACGCCTCGAGCGACGGGTACCACGGCGGGTTGGTGCTGCGAGCCTGAGCGCGCGGCGAGGCAACGGTCGATTGGGGGGGAGTTTGAGCGCGAGCGTTGAGGGCTAGGGGGATCACGAGCAGCCCCACGACAACGACGAAAGCCGACAATCTGCGCTTTGAGGTACTCATCATCGGGCCGCCTCGATTCAGGATGGCTGGCTAGTAGAATGGATGTCAATAAACTACTGGAACGACTGCCAATAAGTCAAGAGAGGTTTTCCCAACGATGCGTCGCGCGAACACCAAGCCGCCGTCTAAGACTCCGGACAGACCGCGTCGGCAGCGACTAAGCCCCGAGCTGCGCCGCCAGCAGATCATCGACGCGGCGCGATCTCTGTTCGCCGAGCGACCGCTCGATCAGGTCAGCACCGCTGACGTCGCCAACGCGGCCGGCTGCTCACGGGCGCTCGTGCACAACTACTTTGGGACCATCCGCGAGCTGTTTCTGGCCGTAGTCGAGCAGGGCGCCGCCGCGGTCAGCCAGGCGCGCGAACCTCGACCCGAGCTCCCGCTAGAGGAGCGCGTCGCCGCCAACGTTATCGCCGACCTCGACATCTACGAAGCGAACCGGGAAACGTTCTTCGCGGTCATGGGACACACCAGCTGGTCAAACGACCCGGCGATCGACGCGCTCGCCAGCGCCGCGACCGCAGTGAACATCCAGCGCTCCCTGGAAAACACGCAGGGACTCATCCACGACACACCCGCCACGAGGGCCGCACTCCGCGCGATGTTCGCGCTGACTGACGAGATCTCCCGCCGCTGGCTCGACGGCGACATGACCCGAGAGCAGGCACAGGCATTCCTCGTCAGTAGCTGGACCCACGCCATCCGCAACGCAATCCCGGCCGCGCACAGCGCCGCGAAGCCAACAGCCTCCCGACCTCGCCCCCAGCGCCGCCGAGGCCAGACCCCCAAGCAATGACGATCGGCGCACACCCACCGCTACTCGAGATCGACCACAAAACGCCGAGGCCGACGCCACTGCCACCGCCACGATCAGCTTCCAGCAATACAGCCTCAGCCAGCAGCCCCAATCGAGCGGACGTGCTCGTTCTCGATTACGGGAGCGGTCTCGCCCGTGTCGTCCGCGCAAACCCCGTTTCTGGTTTGTCGGCCGACATAGGTCTGCTCACGGCGCTGCCGCTCTTCTCAGACGATCAGGCCAGCGCCGGGTACCGTCGCCGCGCCGGCCGGACCGGCTGTGCCGTCGGCTGGGGCTTCATCGCCCCTCGTCGTGGCCCGCCCCGCGATCGGCAGCGACGGCCCATGCCGACGGATCAGGCGGTGCGCCTCGGCTGAGCCCGCGGCTGCGCGCGCTGACGCGCTGTCGGGTGGGGGTGTCAGCGGGAGGTCTGCGGGATGTCAGCGGATCGTGGTCTTCTACTGCCACGAAGTCGATCCGCTCTTTGGAGGTCAGAAATGTTTTCCGCTAACACGTATCGCATCCGTCTCGCCACCGCTGCTGACGCCGACACGATCCAGGGTTGGGGTGGGGCGCCGTTGACCGGTCGGGTGCTGGTCGGCGAGATCAGTGGTCGGCCGGCGGCGGCGATGTCTTTGAGCGATGGCCAGACCGCGAGTGATGGGTCTGCGGGAACCGATCATCTGCTTGCGAATATCCGGATGCGGGCTGTGTCGATGGTCGCGCACGCGGCGGCGCCGTCGCTGCGTGATCGGGCGCTGGCAGGGCTGCCGGTGTGGTATCGCGCGGTCGCGACCGATGTCTCGGCTGCGAGCACCGTGGACGAGCGCGAGCTGGTCGCCGCGTAGCTCTCACGCTTTTCAGATCGGCTTTGACAAGAGGGCCCGGGAGCAGCTCCCGGGCCCTTCGTGCTGGTCGCGGCGAGGAGTCAGTCAGAGCGTCCTTGAGCTCGTCACAGATCCGCGAGGCCGTGGACCTCGACAGCTTCCCCAGCCCGGCCTGCTCGCAGAGCGACTCGACGTCGCGCATCGACAGGCCCCGGACGAACGCGCCGATCACCAACGCCTTGAGCGGTTCGGTGCGCAACAGCTTCGGTGTGCGGGGAAACAACTTGGACGCGAACGTCTCCGCCGCTTGGCGGACCTGCGGGATCTCGATCGCCAGCTCCCCCTCGGCGGTCTGCAGCTTCCGCGCACGAAATCCGTTGCGCAGCCCGCTCTCCGCGACGGCCTCCTCGCTTCGGTCGCGTGGCCGGCGCTCATACCGAGCACGCCCGAGCCACGCGCCGAACTCATCCTCAACAGCCCGCTGGATGATCAACCTGGCGCCGAGCCTGGCCAAACTGCGACAACGTCTCACGCGGGTCATCACCGACCCCAACCGACAACATCTGATCAATCCGAGCTTCTATCTCCGCCGACGGCGGTACCGTACGTCTCACGGCGTAGGCCTCCTTCGTGGTCTTGCAGGACAGTGAGGGAACCTACGCCGTCGCCTTGACAGCACCCGACGCTATTTACAGCACTTCTGAGACGCGACCCCCGGCACCGCACCGGTCGCGACGTGGCCGGTCGTTCGTGGGTGCAGCGCTGACGAGAGCGGGGCATCATGGTCCTGATGGCGTGCGAGATCGCGTTGCCCGTGCTAAGCGATGCGCGTGTTGTTCTGCGCGGCTGGGCGCCACAGGATGCGGCGGCGCTTGAGCCGGCGTGCGGCGATCTTCAGATTTGCCGTTTCACGACCGTCCCGGAGCGGTTTGGGATCGAGGATGCGCGCGCCTGGATCGCACGGCAGCAGGCGCACGCTCGTCGGGGCAACGCCGCTGTGCTGGCGATCGTGCCGCGACCGGCTGAGCTGCCCGTGGGGATGGTCGGGCTGTTCGGGCTCGACGAGCCTGGCTCGGCCGCCCGCTTCGGGTACTGGCTGATCGCAGAGTTGCGAGGGCGAGGACTGGTCAGCGCGGCGGCCGGCCTCGTGGCCGACTGGGGGTTCACGAACCGGGGGCTGGTCGCGATCCAGATCGACCGCGAACCTAGCAACCGTGCCTCGGCGCGCGTGGCCGAGAAACTTGGCGCTGTCGTGACCGGCTCACGCTGGGTTCACTACGACGGGGCTGAGGTCGAACTCGTGCGCCACACGCTCAACTCGCCAGCTGCGCCTACGATCGGCCACCAGTAGCCAGCCCTGGCCGTCGACAGTGGCCTGACAGCCAGCGTCCGAGCGCGCCCTTGCTCTTTGTCGCCGGCTGAGAACTCACCCCCCGCGGACTGCCGCTCTGGCGAGTCGGCGACCAAGAGCGGAAGCCTGCGTCGGCCACAACCGAGCCGATCAACGTCCTGTGGTTCGTGGAAGCAGGTCTCTCAAAGAGCCGACCTAGGTGACCGAGCTGCTCCTGCTTGTGGCGAGGAGCGGGCCTCGCGCAAACCGACGATCGAGACCTGCCTTCGTGTTTGCGCGGCTCCCGTCGTCGTCCCGATGCGAGCGCTGGTCGGTCGCGTCATTGTTCACGGCTTGAGCGTCTCCCTGGTGGCCGCTGAGCACCGAGACTTCAGGCCTGAGATCCCGGACGACCGTCTCGGCTCAGGGTAAAGCCCGCCCCCGGACGCCTGTGCACTTGAGTGCTACCGGCGGGAAACCGTCAGCTCTCCGGCTTGGGCGGCGCGTAGCTTGTCCCAGATTCGTTCCATCGCGGCGATGTCCTCATCGTCGAGCGGTGCGATGAAGTACTCAAGAATGGCATTCTCGAGCGTCCGAGCGACCTTCTCGCTGTAGCGCCGGCCCGCGTCCGTGAGGCTGATTAGCGACTTCCGACCATCACCCTGATCGGCGCCTCGCTGCACATAGCCGGCGTCCACAAGCTCTTGCACCAGTCGAGATGCTCGGGTTGAGCTCACGCTGACCAGCTGATTCGCGAGAGATCGGAGCGACTGCGGCTGGTCGTCGTCGTGCAGCCGGCACAGGATCTCGACCGCGCTGAATGAGAGGCCGTGCTGCCCCTGCAAGACCCGGTCGATCCGATCTGTCACCGAAGCGTGAGCGAAGAGCAGCGCATACCTGGGGCACCACGACGGCCCTCGGAAAGAGCCGCTCGGCTGATCCGGCCGTAACCCGACCGGACCGGCCGTTTCTGGCCACCATCCAACGACACAACCGAAGGTAGGAACACAGAATGAAGATCACGACGATTGGCAGAGGCAACATAGGCAGGACACTCGGGCGGCTGTGGGCTTCCGCCGGACACGAGGTAACCGAGCTCGGACGCGACGGAGGGGACGCCAGCGACGCCGAAGTCGTCCTGATAGCCGTACCCAGCGGGGCCGTGCCCGACGCTCTCACACGCGTGACCGGGCTCGATGGCAAGGTCGTGCTCGACGCCACCAACCGAATGTTCTGCAGCACCACCAGCCGGCTCCCCGTCGCAACATCTGGGTCGGCGATGAAGGCGCCCGAGACGCGGTTGAGCAACTGAGCCGTGACATCGGGATGGAAGCCGTGTACGGAGGGGCCGCTCGAGCGTGCGGCGACAGCCGAGGCATTCGCTCAGATCCTGGTCACAATCCTCCAGGGAGCCGGCGCTCCGGTCTTCTACCGCTTCGCGACTCCGCAAAACTTCTAGGAGAAGAAGACAATGACCGCACCGACGCCGCCGACCTCGACCCTCGTCCGCCCGTTCACCGTCTCGATCTCGGATTCGGAGCTCGACGACGTGAAGCAGCGACTGGCCAGAACTCGATGGCCGGATCCGGAAACGGTGGGTGACTGGTCGCAAGGGGTTCGCGTAGAGAACGCCCGATCTCTGGTCGACTACTGGGAGCGCGGCTACGACTGGCGGCGCTGCGAGTCCGAGCTCAATCGCTTCCCCCAATTCCTGACACAGATTGATGGGCTGGACATCCACTTCATCCACGTCAGGTCCAAGAATCTCAACGCGATGCCGCTGATACTCACGCACGGATGGCCGGGCTCGATCGTCGAGTTCCTGAAGCTGATCGGCCCGCTGACCGATCCGGTTTCGTTCGGAGGAGACGTCGCTGATTCATTCGATGTCGTCGTCCCGTCGCTCCCCGGGTTCGGGTTCTCCCAGAAGCCCACGGAGACCGGGTGGACGGTATCGCGCATCGCAAGCGCGTGGGTGGAGCTGATGAAGCGTCTCGGCTACACGAGATGGGCCGCGCAAGGCGGCGATTGGGGTGCCGTCGTCACCACCGCCCTCGGGGCCATGCAACCTGAGGGGCTTCTCGGAATTCATCTGAACTCCCAGTACGCCTTTCCCGCACAGATACCCGACACCTTGTCGCCCGAACAGCGCTACGCCGTGGAGACCCTCGCCCTCTACACCGGCGATCTCGGTGGGTCGAACCACCTTCAGGGCACGAAGCCGGAGACTGTCGGATTCGCCCTGGCGGACTCGCCCGCCGGGCAGGCAGCCTGGATCTACGAGAAGTTCCAGTCCAAGACCGACAACCACGGGCTCGCCGAGGACGCCCTCAGCATCGACGACATGCTCGACGTGATATCCCTCTACTGGTTCACCAACAGCGCAGCGTCGTCTGGCCGCATCTACTGGGAGAACAAATCGGCCACTGTCGCCGGCCCGAGGCTGACGCTTCCGGTCGCGGTGACCGTCTTCCCGAGGGACATCCCACGCCTGCCACGAAGCTGGATCAAAGACACCTATAGCAATCTGATCCACTACGGCGAGGCCGACAAGGGCGGGCACTTCGCGGCCTTAGAACAGCCCGAGATCCTGGTCAGCGAAATCCGCACCGGCCTGCGCACCCTCCGTTCCTGACGCCAACGCGCGAGCTCAGGAACGGGGTGACGTCAGGACTACGGGCAGGATCTGGAGACGAACCTCCGGAGCTTCACGCTCGGGCCCGTAGAGCGATTATCGGGCGAGGCCGGCGCACACGTTGTACATCCCGGACGCCCGACGGACACTGGCGGCCGCTTGGTGTCGCCGCGCCAGAGCACAAGTTCGTGCAGCCGGCGGTGGTCGACATATCGCTGGTCACGAGCACGCGGTGCCGTCCCAGGACTCCTGAACCGTGATCGTGTTGCGTCGTCGAGGTCACCTGGGGCGGCGCCTCAGACGCTTGCGGAGATCACCTGTCGGGTGGTTCTCATCGCGGTGGGGAGCTGGGCCGTCCTACGCCTGCTCGTTACCGTCCACCTGACCGCCCTTGGCCTGGAGCGCAGCGAGGAACGCGGTCGTAATCGCGCGCTTGCGAGGTATCTGTCCAAGCGTCCCGATCGCCGCACCCATCTCACCCAACGACCACTGGGCGCCCTCCAGTGCTCGCCCCCAATCAAGGATATAGGTGTCGCCGTCAGCCCAGATCCGAACCGACGCGCCCGCGTTGCGCTTCAGCGACGCCGCGCGCACACTTCCGACGGCATAATCAGCGATTGCGTTCCCGTTCCGCTTTCGCAGGTGAAGCCGGTCGCCCTCGATCGTCACCGTGCCGGTCGGTCCCCACAGCGGAACCTTCCCCTTCGCGATCCGCGCGACGACACCGAATTGTCCTGTCGACGCCTCCATCGTTCGCGCGGCTCAGCGGACCGCCGCCGCGCCGTCCACTATCCCCGGCTCCGCCCGTTCCTGGGAGACATCGCGCGCGAGCGCGGCTGCTTGCAGACTCACGATCACTGAAACGACCGCCACCAACAGCCAACCCTGCGGTCGATGCTTACACACGATCGCCCTCTCCCATTCCCGCGGCCCCATCCGAAGAACCGATTGACCATCAATGTAGTACATGACCATCGCTGTCGCCACCGAAACCCCCAGCCGCTGGCTCGCCCTCCCGCCACCAGGAGCTAGGCCGGCCAGAGAAGACCTAGTCTGCGGCTCGCGGGGCGCTTTGTCGTCGGCACGACGACCGGTTTAGGGTTGAGGGCGTGAGATAGCCAGGCGACGGGAGCGAGACGTGCTTGTCGATACCGATTATCTAGTTGTGGGGGCGGGCGCGACGGGACTTGCGTTCGTCGACTCGCTGGTCGCTGAGGCGGACGTCGATGTGATCGTGATCGATCGCCAACCCCTGCCGGGAGGTCATTGGCTGCACGCGTATCCGTTCGTTCGCCTGCATACGCCGTCCGCGTATTACGGCGTGAACTCGCTGGCGCTCGGTAAGGACCGCGTCGATCAGGCGGGCGAGAACGCCGGGTACTACGAACGGGCGACGGGCGATGAAGTGCTGGAGTACTTCAGCGAGGCGGCTGCGCGGCTTGTGCAGACAGGGCGGGTCCGCGTGCTCACCGGCCACGAGCATCTGGGCCGGGGGAGCAACGGTGAACGGGTCCGAGACTTGAGCACCGGTGAGCTGCACGATGTCGTGGTGCGTCGCAAGGTCGTCGACGCTCGTTATCTGGAGGCGTCGATCCCGGCCACCCACGCCCTCCCGTTCGATGTCGCACCCGGCGCGCGGGTCGTAGCTGTCAACGATCTGCCGGTGGCGGCCGGGTCGGCTTCCTCGTATGCCGTACTAGGGTCCGGCAAGACTGCCGCGGACGCGTGCACCTGGCTCTTGGATCACGACGTTGAGCCCGACCGGATCTGCTGGATCCGCCCGCGCGACTCGTGGTTCTACGATCGCAGGCACTTTCAGCCGCTCGAGCAGGTCGGCGCGATCATGGACGGGATCTCGCTCGATGCTGAGGCCGGCGCCGGTGCGGCGAATGTCGAGGACCTCTTCGAGCGGCTTGAGGCTTCGGGGCGGCTGGTGCGGATCGACCGCTCGTGGCCGGCGACGATGTACCGCGGCACGATGCTCAGTGGCCGCGAGCTGGAGGGCCTGCGCCAGATCCGCGACGTCGTCAGGCTCGGCCGAGTGCGCCGCGTCGAGGTCGGTCAGATCGTGCTCGAGAGCGGAGAGCAAGACACTGGCACCGACGTCCTGCACGTGGACTGCACCGCGCTCGGATTAAACGACGCCCCCAGCACGCCGATCTTCCAGCCCGGTCAGATCATCCTCCAGCAGGTACGGCACCTCTCGCCGTCGTTCAACGCGGCCCTCGTCGGCTTCGTCGAGGCCCACCGAGCCGACGACGCGGACAAGAATCGACTCTGCCCACCTAACCCCTATGCGAGCACTATCGAGGACTGGCCCCGCATGATGAGCCGCACGTGGAGGACAGAGGCGCGGTGGCTAAGCGAGCCCGACGTCTCAGCGTGGGTGGCAGCAAGCCGGCTCAACCTGCTGCGGGCGCTTCCTGATCACGCTGCCGAGCCGTCCGTGCAGGTTCCGATCGAGCGCTATCTCACGCACGTCAGGCCGGCAATCAAGCGGCTCAAGCAGCTTGCCGAACCGAGCGACTGAGCAAAAGCAGCCGCCCGTTCGAGCTGACCGCCACTCAGCATCATGCATTAATACTGCACAAGCGCGTCCACCCTGTCCAGCATCCTCTAGTTCGGTGCCGCCAACGGCGCGGCGATAGTCGGACGATTCACGCAGTTAGCCGCCTGCACGCGACCCAGGCACCAACCGACGCGAAACCATAGTCTTGGGCGCGCTGCCGAGACGATCGCGAGGATCGACGAGGGCGGTCTGAAGCGGGGGGCTCAAGCGCTGGGATACGGAGCCTTTCCTTACGGAGTTGTTCGCCACGGCTGCGGTAGCGTGCGTGCTGGCGCTGGTGATAGCATCGACGCTAGCGCACCGTACGTTCACGACCCCTTCTTTTCGCCATGCCGATGACACGCACAACGATCAGCTTCACCCGCGAGAACATGAAGCAGATCCAAAAAGCGGCCCGACGCCAAGGCTCGAGCGTCTCGCAATTCGTCCGCGAGGCCGCGCTGATGCGCGCCAGGATGGCCACGGACAACAACCCCTACCCGATGCGCGCCCTCGCCGAGGAACTCCGCGCGATCGGCGACCAGGGGTACGCGCTGGCGGAGAAGGCGCTCAAGGTCGCCGAGGACGAGGCCGAGCGCAAGCGCTGACGGCGCGAAGTGCCGTGAGGCATCGCTGGGGGCGTGGTGCTGGCTCTGGCGAGACCGAATCCGGCTACCGTGACCACCGCCAGCCGCAAACATCGCCGCCCGTAAGGGCGGAACCGAGAACAGCGAAAGGAAACGCTAATGGGGAAACGAGGCAAACTCACACGAGCGCTGATCGCGTCCGGCATCACCCTCGCCGCGATCGCCGGCGCGGCGCAGGCCAAGACGCACCAGCACCGTACGCCGACCGCCGTTGTCTTCAGCAGGATGGGCTTCGGGGCGATTGTCCGCGCGGGCAGGGTGCACGCAAATCACTGCTCGCCGTGCCGGACGGTTGAGAACGGGTCGCGGCTCACGTTCACCATGATGAACGCGACGACTGGCCGGACTCTCGAGCGATTCACGCAGCTCGCTGGTCAGGCCTGCCAGATCCAGATAACGACGGCGGACAGGGTGAATCACAGCTCGGTCACGTTCTCGCCCGGCCCGAAGTCGCAGGGGACGCCGTGCCATATCAAGAGGTTCACGGGACCGCTGACCACTCCCGACGGCCAGCACGAACATTACGTCGTCACCGCGAGGTTCCCCGGGTCGGCCAAGTATCTCCCGTCGACGAGCGCGCCATGGACGCTCCTGGGGTAGCAGCCCGAGAGCGCAATCCGCTCCAACGCCAGCCTGACAGCGCGCTTCACGACTGCCGGCGCGGGATCGTGGTCATGCCGGCGCTCGACAACTGCGTTGTCGCCGAGGGAGCCACGATCCGTCGGCTGCTGCTTCTGACCAGCGGAGACCTGGAGGAGAAGTGTCGGCCACCGACGGCGGCGGCGACGAGGTGACTGGTCGTTCGTGGCTGCGGACGCTAGGACGAGGTCTGGCTGAGCTCGATGAGGTGGCCATCCAGATCCTGAAGGAAGCAGCGGACCTCCCCACCCCACGACGGCTCGCTCGGGGGAGCCAGGAACGCCACTCCTCTGGCGACGAGCTCAAGGTAAACGTCGCGACACGCCGTGACGTGGATGACAAGCTCCCCGCTGACCGTGGCCGGGTCTGCGGGTGGGACGAGACCGACGCCGGGCTTGTCTTCGGTTCCTGGACTGGCCGTTGCGAGATGGAGGGTGCCGCCGGCGAGGCTGAGCCGCGCGTAGGTTTCCCATTGCAGTTCGACGGCGGCCCCGAGGACGTCGCGGTAGAACCCGATCGCGCGCGCGAGGTCGCCGACGACCAGCAACGGCGCGAGCGTGGCATCTGGATCGGGAAAGCACGTCACAGCGACAGGCCTGCCCAGCGTATCGCCCGTTGCTCTCGCGGCTACTGCTCATGGTCGCCCACGGGGCGCTGAGCGGCCCGGCTGCTGCTTGCCTCAATCGCCGGCTCGAAAGGAGGAGCCTCGGCCCGCGGCCAGTCATCCCTTCACGCGGCCGCTGATTCGTGAAAGTAATCATGGCCGTCTGGCGACCTGCGGGTCGGTGAAATAGCCGCGACGGACCAGAAAGCGGGGCGTCTTGTGAGGCGGGTATTTCGCTACAGCAGGGCTCTCAAAGGGCCGATCAAGGTGACCGAGTTGCCAGGCCTTGGGGGTCTACCGCGACTCCAGCGAACGCTTCAACGACTTGACGGTTCGCGTCCGCTCGCTTCTTGCCAACAGCGCCGCGACGGGCTTCATCAACCGCATCAAGCCAAAGAGTTCACCCTCCGCGACGTGATGAACGATCGTGCTGTCCCGGTCTGCTTCTAGGTAGTACTCGGGTCGGGCCTGCGTCAGGTCGGAGCCGAACCACCGCAGAGTCTCGCGGAACCCGATCCGTGACGGCGGCTGGTAGTCGGTTATTTGGCCGCGGAAGGTGCCCATCCTTGTGGCGTCGAAGTACCTGGTTCCTGCGCCTAGAGGACCGTCAGAGGTTTGGCCAGACCGGCGGAACAAGCCCGTCCGGTGCATCCATGTTCCGTAACCATCGAGGTCCGCCAACCGCGTGAACACGTCGCCGATGGGCCGGTCGATCGTCGTGCGCGTCTCGTATCGAACCGTAGAGGTGCCCGTCTTCTTCATGCGCTCATCGCGCCACGCACCCACGCCCCCGACACGACCTGTGGCGGTCCCGGGCGCGGCGCTGGGGGAGACGTGTCTCGAGTTGGTGTGGGTCGGGGTCATAGCGGGGCTCCTTCCGGGTGGGTAGTCAGCACGATCGGTCGGTCAGGTTTCGCAACAATACGACCGATCGTGCTACCTTGTCAAGAGATGGCCGCGAAGACCATGAGCACAGCCGCCGTCCCGGCCCGTCGCGCCCGGTCAGACGGCGAGCGCACCCGTGCGGCGATCCTGCACGAGGCGGCCAGGCTGGCGACCGTCGATGGGCTCGATGGGCTCTCGCTCGCACAGCTGGCGAACGCGGTCGGCATGAGCAAAAGCGGGCTATTCGCGCACTTCCGCTCCAAGCAGGAGCTGCAGCTGGCTACGGTCGACGCGGCCAGCGCGATCTTCGACGAGCAGGTGATCGAGCCCGCGGGCGCGGCGCGGCCCGGCGTCGCTCGGCTGAGGGCCTACGTCGAGCGGTTCCTCGGTCATGTGGAGGAGGGCGTCTTCCCCGGGGGATGCTTCTTCGTCTCCGCCGTCAGCGAGCTCGACTCCCATCCAGGCCCCGTCCGGGACGGCGCGATGGCGTTCAGCCGGCGCTGGCTCGGGCTCCTTGCCGAGGAGGTAGCGGCTGGGCAGGCGGCCGGAGACCTCGACCCCGGCGCCGACCCGGCGCAGATCGCGTTTGAGCTCAATGCCTACATGGTCCTCGGCAACATGCAGTTCGTCGCCACCGCCGATCCGTCGGCCCTTGACCGCGTGCGCCGCGCCGTCGACAACCGCCTAGCCGCGCTCGCGCCACACGGTCGAAGCACGCGCGGGCGGCCGAACCGACCAAAACACCAAGGCACATAGCTCTGTGTGGCTGTGCTCTTAAGCGCCGGCCACGATCCGTCGGACGTGCGTGCCGTCGAGCGGGAGGCTCGCGACCGCTACAACAGCGGGCACTCGGTCCGCTGCACAACGCTCACGGGATGAGGTAAGTCACCGGGCGCGGCGGGCGGGGCGGCCGGGGCGCTGGTGTTCGCGGCCTACCTTGACAAGTTAGCACGACCGGTCGTAGTATGGAACTAGACCGACCGGTCGTGCTAATTATTCGCCCGTTCTGGAAGGAGCCCCGCCATGAGACCCACGGACAGGAACTCGACATACGTCTCCCCCGGCGGCGGTGAGCGCGAGGTGGGGTCCATCGGGAGGCTCGGGCGTTGGACGGCGACGCATTTCAGGGCCGTCGTGGCAGCGTGGGTCGTGGTCGCGGTGGGTCTCGGGGTCTTAGCGCCGCGCGTGGAGAAAGCGCTGTCGGGAGCTGGCTGGGAGGCCACCGGCTCGGAGTCGGTTCAGGCGCGCCAGCTGATTGACAGGAGCTTCGACGGGCTCGGGAGCTACGCCCTGACGGTCGTGGTTCACGCGCCGGAAAAGACCGTCTCCGATCCCGCCTTCCAGCATGCACTGCGAGGGGCGCAAGCGAAGCTGAAGAGCGAACCGGCGGTGGCCATCGTGGAGCCGCCGCGGGCGGGCATATCAATCTCGCGTGATCGCCACACCGCCGTTATCGAGGCCGGTGCGGCGCGCGACGCGAACGACATGGTGCGCGCGGCCGACGAGCTCAAGCGCCCGCTGGCGAAGCTCGGCTCCGACGGGGTCCAGGTCGACCTCACCGGCGCGGCCGGGATGTGGTCCGGCTTTAACCACGCAAACAAGTCGGCGATGTTGAAGTCCGAGCTGATCTCATGGCCAGTCACCCTCGTCATCCTCGTGCTCGCGTTCGGCTCGCTGGTCGCCGCCGGGACTGCCCTTGATGCTGACGATCGTGGGATTGATCGCCGCCGCAGGCTCGCTCTGGATCGGCACCCAGATCACCGACATCTCCATCTGGGCCATGAACTTCGCGCTGATGTTCTCACTGGCGCTCGGAATCGACTACGCGCTGTTCATCGTCTACCGCTTCCGCAGGGCCTTCTTCGGGTCGAATCTGTCGGCCCCGGAGGCGATCGCAACGACAATGGACACCGCCGGAAAGGCCGTGCTCTTCTCCGGCCTGACCGTGCTGATCTCGCTAAGCGCCGTGATGCTCGTGCCGAGTCCGGCATTCCGGTCAACCAGCCTCGGCATCATGCTCTCGGTCGTCTTCGTGCTGGCCGCGACGCTAACGCTCCTGCCCGCCGTGCTGGCGAAGCTCGGGCCGCGGCTGGACAGGTTCGCGCTCCCGTGGGCCCACTCAGGCGAGCACCGCTCGTCACGCTCCGCGGCCTGGGGTGAGCACCTCTGGCGTCGCCCCCTCCCCTACGGGCTCGCGGTGATCGTGCTGCTCGTGGCGCTAGCGGTGCCGGTGACTTCGCTCAAGACCGGGATGCCCTCGATCAACGTCGTTCCCTCGAGCGACAGCGCCCGGGTCGGCTACCAGGCAGTCCAGAAAGCTTTCGGGCCCGGTTCGGCGGCGCCGCTCCAAATCGTTGCTCCAAAGGCCGAGGCAGCGCAGGTCGCAGCTGCAGCCCAGCGCGATCCCGGAGTGGCGCGCGTGATCCCACCGCAAGCAGGCGCGGGGGGTATGGCCCTCGTGCAGGCGATCCCGGCGACAGACCCATCCGCCACTGCCACGGGCACGACGATCGACCGCCTCCGCGCCGCGCTCCCGCAGGCGGCGCTCGTCGGTGGTCCCGCGGCGGAGAACCACGACCTCGAGGCGGCGCTGTCGGCCAAAACGCCGCTGGTGATAGGCGTCGTGCTCGGCCTCAGCTTCCTGCTGCTCGTGGCCGCGCTGCAGGCTCCGCTGATCGCGGCGTTCGGAGTCCTCACCAACCTGCTCGCGACCGGGGCCGCGTTTGGAATCGCAAAGTGGATCTTCCAAGACGGCGTCGGGCACTCGCTGCTCGGGTTCGAGCCGCAGGGCTTCCTTGACGCGTGGGGACCGGTGTTCTTCTTCGCGATGATCTTCGCGATCTCGATGGACTACACCGTGTTCCTGCTCTCCTCGGCAAAGGAGCACTGGAACCAATCCGGCGGCGACGCCAAGGAGGCTATGGTCGGCGGCATGGCCCAAGCGGGACGGGTGATCTTCGCCGCCGGCGCGGTGATGGTCTCAGTCTTCTTCACATTCGCTCTAAGCGGCCCATTGCCGCCCAAGGAGATGGGCGTGATCCTCGGCGTCGCCGTGCTGCTCGACGCCGCGCTCGTCCGGCTCGTGCTCCTGCCCGTCATGCTGCGACTGCTCGGCAAGTGGGCGTGGTATTTGCCAAAACCACTCAACAAGCTATTCCCAAACGTCCGCCTCGGCCACGCCTGACCAGCGACGGCCACATCGCACCACCCAACGTGAGCTTGGGCTCTCCCGGGGATGCGAAAGATGCGCGTCAAGTGGTGGGCCGGCCCGAGCTCGACCGCATGTCAGCTTCTCCGTCGCTGCCGGAGAAGCTAGCCGCGGGCTGCCGCTCGGGCGGGTCGCCGATCGGGAGCAGCAACCAAGGCCGGGCTGCAACCCGAGCCGCTCAGATGCCTCCGCCGTGGTGATTGTCAGAGCCGGGCCGGCCCCACAACACCGCCGCAGGAGTCGTCGTTTTTAGGACGATGCGAACTCGACGTGCCGCAGCTTGACAGGTGTGCCGCGGCGTAAGGAGTTGGGGATCTCCGCGATCGCGTCGACATGAGAGACGAGCTCCTCGAGCTGTTCGCGAGAGGCATCTGCTGCGACCTCGACGTCATAGAAGACATCCTCAGATACGGCCGGCTCGCCGCCGAAGTCGCCGACGACACGCACTCGAACTCGCGTCAGTCGGATGCCGACGGCAGCGGCCTCGCGAAACAGGTCGTTTGAGATGCACCCGCCGATCGCGAGATACAGCAGCTGGCCTCCGTTAAAGCCCAACCCGTGTCCGCCGGCGTCAGCAGGACGGTCGACGACCAACGTGTACGGCCCGGCGCTACCGATCGCCGCCGCCTGACCGTGCGCGTTGCGGAACTCGACCTCGAAGCTCACGCCCCGATCATCTCCCTAGGTCCGCGCGACGTCAACTCGCCGACGATCGACCTGTCTGGGAGCGCGGCCCTAAGCCGCCCCCTGTTCGTGGGCGAGAGTGCTGGTTCGTCTGCAGCGGTCCCCGGGTGGGACGACGCACATGCGTTGTCGTCGAGCTCAGGAGTGTGGGATCGACGGTGTGCGCGTCTGCTATGCGGTGCAGCGGGCGCGAGGAAGGCTCGGGGGTGCGGCTCGCGGGTCACAGGGACTTTCCGGGCTGTCGCGCTCAGCGTCGCCTAGTTCGAGGTGAGCTAGGTCAGCCCGCCAGGCTGGCCGGGATTTTCACGATGCGGTCTACGACCGCTCCTTGGAGGCTGCTGTCTAAACCGTTGCTCGGCGGGGTGCTGCCGGTGATCCGCGCGATCATCACCGTGGCTGGCGTGATGTCACCATTGCGATTGAAGCGGAAGGTACCGAGGAGGCCGTTCTTGACGCTAGCCGCCCGGAGCTCTTTGAGCACTGACGCTCGCGTCCCGTCTGAGCGGGCGATCGCGTGCAGCACGAGCTCGGCGGCCTGACCGGCCTCGAGCACCCATGGCAGGGGCTGCGTGGTGCCGAGATCGCGCAGGAACTGGCGCGCGGCCGGACTCAGGTCGCGCGCTGCCCCCGGGATGTTCACCGTGCTCACGTACAGCCCGAGTGCCGCCCGCCCGGCACGCTTGAGCACCTCTGAGACGGGCGTGAACCCCAATTCGTCGGTCATGATCGGGGTCCGCGGGCCGAGGCGGGCGCGTAAGGCTTTGAGCAGCCTGTCGCCGCCGTTCGTGACGTCGCCGCCGATCACCACGCCCTGTGCGCCCGAGCGTGCGATCCTCTCGGCGAGCGCGTCGTAGTTCTTGGCCGCCGGGTCGAAGCGTTGCGCGCCGGCGATCGTGATGTCGAGCCTGCGGGCGGTCCGGCGGAACGGGTTCGTGAGCCACACGTTCTGGGCGCCCTGGCCGTCGTCAAGGAGGTAGGCGCTGCTGACCCCGAGCTGCTTGGCCAGTATGGCGTCGGCGACGCCCTCGTAGTCGTCGTTGGCCGCGAGCCGGACGTAGTGCCGTACGCCGGTCGGGTAGTACGTTTTCGGCTCGTTTCTTGAGCCGCCCCATTTTGCCGGTAGGGAGACGGGGCGCGTCAGGCCGGGGTAGCTGTTTGACGGGCTGATCTCTGCCAGCGGCCCCCCGGGAGCACGGTTGAGGATCGGCATCTCCACCGTCGCGCACTGCGAGTTGTATGGGCCGATCACGGCCACGAGTCGCTTCGCGCGCGCGTAGGCGTTCGCGTTTGCCGCGCACTTGCGAAATTCGAACGTATCGCTCTGCGCGGTCGAGGCGTCACAGGACTGGTAGCCGACCGCGTACTTGCCTGCGCTGAAGTCGTGCTGTTCGAGGACGAGCCGGATCGCGTCGGTCATCGCGCGCGGGGCGTCGCTGTTGGGGCCGTGGAGCGGGTTGTCCGAGGCGATCAGCACGTCCGGTCTCCTGCCGCCGGAGACGACGCCGGCGCAGGAGGACGCCGGCAGGGTTCCGTTGCGCGCTGTACCGGCGACGCTCACCCACACCGACCCGTCGCCGGCCGCGATCGCCTGTGGGGCTCCGATCGGGACCTTTGCCGTGACCGTGTTGGTGTGGGGGTCGATCCGTGAGACGTTGCCGTCGACGTTGTTGGCCGCCCAGACCATCGCGTCGCCGAACGTGATGAAGCTGACGCCGACGCCGGCGGTGATGCTCCTCGTCACCGGATGCGGCCCCGGGTCGATGCGCCACACCAGCCCCTCGTTCTCGTCAGTCGCCCACACCGAGCCGGCGCCGACGGCGATTCCGAGCAGGATGTTCGCGCCGACCGGGATTGTCTGGCCGACCCGGTTGGTGCTGGGATCGATCCGCGTGACGGCCGAGCGATCGGCGTCGACGAACCAGACGCCCGCGTCACCGGCGGCGATCGTGCTGGCACGGGCGTCGATCGTGGCGACCCTCGTGCCGGTCTTGGGATCGATGCGCGAGATCGTCTGGTCGGGGTTGATCGCCCAGACCGCGCCGGCCCCGACCGCGATGCCGGGAAAGCCCACACTCGGCCATGAGCTGCCGCTCGCCGTGTCCGGCAGCCTCACAGTCCGCGTGATCTGGTCCGAGCGGAGGTCGACACGAGAGACGCTGACCGTACCGTTGTTATCCGGGCCGCCGCCCTTCCCGACCCAGAGCGCTCCCGCGCCAGCGGCGATGTCGCTCGGCACGCCGCCGATCTCAAACCGCTTGACGACCTTCCTGGTCTTCGGATCGATCCGCGAGATGGTCCTCTCCTCGGTGTTCAGCACCCAGACGGCCCCCTCACCGACAGCGACGTTGCTGGGGGCCGTGAGGGTCTCGGTCAACGACGCCAGGCGGCCCGTGCCCGAACCGATCGCGGCGACGCCACTGCCGAGCACCTCGACGTGGCCGCCTCCGCCGCCCGCGGTCAGCGCCACGATCCCCGCAGCGGCCGCGGCACACGCGAGCACCAGCCCGCCGAGCCCGATCAGCACAGCCGAGCGACGCGGCGCCCGCGGACGCGGCGTCCGCCGCACCGACCCTCCAAGCTGCGGATCGTGCCTCAGGATCGCCTGCTCGAGCTCCTGCAGCGATCGCCCCGGCTCAAGCCCGAGCTCGGCGACGAGCGTTTCCCGCGCGTCGCGGTACACGGCCAGCGACTCGGCCTGACGACCCGATCGATACAGCGCAAGCATCAGCTGCGCGCGCAACCGCTCACGCAACGGGAACCCGTATACCAGCGCCTCCAGCTCGCTGACAAGCGCTGCATCCTCCCCCAGCGCAAGGTCGGCATCGATCCGATCCTCAAGCGCACCCAGCCGCTCCTCCTCGAGCCTCGCGATCTCGGCCTGCGCGAACGGCTCATACGCGAAGTCCGCCAGCGGCGGCCCCCGCCACAATCCCAGTGCCCCACCAAGACGGTCACTCGCGACTCGCGCGTCTCCATCTTGCAGCGCGCGGCGACCCTCGGCGACCATCGCATCGAACTGCTCGATATCCACCCGGCCGGGCGCGGTCTGCAACAGGTACGAGCGCCCGCGCGTGACCAACAGGCCGTCGCCGAGCGCTTTGCGCAGATGCGAGACGTAGCCCTGGACGATCTTGTGGGCGCTCGCAGGCGCCTGCTCACCCCACAGCTCGTCCACCAGACGATCTGTCGAGACCGCCTCACCCCGATGCAAGACCAGCAACACCAACAAGGCTCGCTGCTTGGGACCGCCGAGCGCCAGCGATCGCCCGTCCTCGAGAACGTCAAACGACCCCAGGACTCGGAATTCGATCACGGTCAGGCCCCGCGCGAACGCTAGCACCGCGAACGGGCGCCCGAAAGCCACGAACACAGGCGTTTACCAATTCTCGACCACGATCGACCGCTTCTTGACCAGCCGAGCGCATGGTCGTGGCCGATCCGATCGCACCAGGCGACCGGCGAACCCAAGGAGACAGCAGCACAATGCTCACCCACCGCCCCACGAGAACCGTACGCCTCATCGCGCTAGTGCTGACCCTCAGCTCAGCCGCCGCACCGGCGTCCGCGCGCGTCTTCAACCAAACCCCGCAAGGCTCGCTCGTCTTTACGCAGCAGACGACAAGCGCGTCGAGCACGCCGCTCGTTCGCCCGAACCCCGACCAACAAACCCCGCCGCAGCCTCCGCCAACGATCGTGCGCGTCACCGACCCCACTGGCTTTGACTGGGGCGACGCAGGCATTGGCGCGGCCGGCGGCTTCGCACTCTCGATGCTCGGCCTCGGCGCAGCACTCGCCGTCTCACAACGCCACGCCAACCACTCGCATCGACCGACAACCGCCAACGACTAACAACTCGATCACGCATCTCGGACGCGGACTTCTCCCCGGAATCTCGTGGCAGACCAGATCCGCACAAGGCGATCAGACCACCGCAACACGTGCTGTGGACGCCACCAGCCGCCGCCGACTGCGGAGCGAGGCGGCTGGTCCGTCCCCGAGGCGGCCACGATGGAGCCTCTTCCGCATCGGGGTTTTGTCGAGCCCGAGCAGAAGCTTCTGACGACCGCCTACTGGTTCGTTTTTGAGGCAATCCGGCTCCCACCGCGCGAGCTCGGCGGCATCACACGACAAACTCATGTGCGACGCGGGACCTTGGCCGCAGCTGCCTTGCGTGGACCATCCTGTTGGCATAGGTTCGGGTGCGATCAAAACCTGCGATCAGGGAGCAAAGTGGTGACGCGAACGGCGATCTCAAGCGAGCAGGCCCCCGACGCGCTCGGGCCGTACAGCCAAGCGATCGTTGCCGGGGGGCTGGTCTTCTGTTCCGGGATGGCGGGCATCGACCCCGAGACGGGCACGGCTGCGGAAGGGATTGAAGCCCAGACCGAACAGGCGCTGCTGAACCTCGCCGCCGTGCTCAACGCCGCTGGGTCCTCGATGAACGATGTGGTCAAGACGACGATCTTCTACGCCGACGTGGATGACTTCAGCAGGCTCAACGAGGTGTACGCGCGCCACATGCCCGATCCACCGCCGGCGCGGTCTGCGCCAGCGCACGTGCGGCTCCCGCGTGGCCTACTGGTCTCGATCGAGGCGATCGCGGTGCTTCCAGGCACCTCGATCTAGTCTCGCGGGCGCCCGCCGACCCTGCGAGCGTGCGACCCGACCGGTGGCCACCCAATCATCGAGCGACAGTCCCGGATCGTCGCCCAGGCGGCCGCGCGCCGGCCAATGCCGCTTCGCTCGCTGACAGATCGAGAGCAGCTGTCGACGCGGCGATCGCTTGCACCATCGCCCACGCCACGCACTGCTAACGCTTCGGCGATATCCGATGGCCCGGGTTCGACAGCGGTGGCGCGAGCCGGGCGATCCCCGGGAATACGCGGGGATTGGCAGTCGCCGGACGGGCGGGGTGCCGTCTGTCACCAATTGAGGCTATTGGAAGACTGAGGTGGTCGCGGGGCCGGCGCAGCCGACACATGGAGAGGGATCGATGTTTGCCGCGAGCTCGGCGAGTCCGGAGCGCGTGACGGATTCGATCGCCCGCAGCAGCAGGATGGGGTCGATCGCGTGGTCGCCGTACTCCATGATCAGTTCGATGGCGTGGTCCAAACGGTGGCTCACCGACTCGAAGTAGAGGGCCGTAGACCCGCTGGCATACGCTCGGAAGCGATTGGCCTCTTCCTCGCTTGGCCCGTGTGTCCGGAGATCGGCGATGATCGAGCTGATCAGCTCGTAGGCCTCCTCGAGGTCCGTCGGGCTGACGCTGCAGCTGACGAACAGAAACGCCTGGCCGTCGTAGTCTGAGACGTCCGCGCTGACCCAGTAGCAGAGCGAGCGTTGTTCGCGTAGCTCGTCAACTAGACGCGAGCCCATTGGGCCGCCCAGCAGAACCGAGAAGACCTCGGCATTTGCGCGCTGGCGCCGATCGGTGAAGTCCACACCGTGAAGGTGATACGCGAGGCGAAGATGTACCGCGTTGCTGTCACGCTCGTCGACCGCCGTACGCGCTGCGAACGGCGGCGGCGGCAATGGCGGCGCCGGAGCCGGTCGGTCAGGGATGCGGGTGACGAGCTCGATGAGTTGTCCACGATCGATGTGATCGAGGTTGCCGGCAATCGCGACCAGGCCACCAACCGGGCTCCATTGCCGGTCGCGGAACGCCAACACCGTGTCGTGCGTGAGCGCTCGCACGTCAGCCGCTTCGCCGGCCACATCCTTGGCCAGCCGGTGTCCGGCAAACAGCGCACCGATCAGAAGATCGTCGGCCCGCGATCCGGGATCGTCGTTGTCATCGGCGATCTCCTGAAGGATGACCGCCCGCTCGCCTTCCAGATCGCCCGCCGCCAACCTCGGCGTCGCGGTCACGTCGGTCAGCAACTCCGCCGCCGCGATCGCCGATTCAGCGCGCACGAACGTCGAGAACTCGACATAGTCAACGCCCGATATGCCCGCGAGGTCGACGCCCAGATACTCAGCCGCCCGACTCAGCGCCGCAACCGTCGGATAGCGCTCGGTCCCCTTGAACGCCACGTGTTCAAGCATGTGCGCAACCCCCACCTCAGTCAGGCGTTCGTGCCGTGACCCCGCCCCAAACACCACGGCGATCGCGGTCGCCAACCGCCCCGAGACCGGCATCTCGACCAGCATCATCCCGTTGGGCAGGACCGTCTCAGACACCAGCAGGCTGTCCATGACCGCAGCTTACGTCTCACCCTTCACCCAGGCCGCCGATTGCTTCTGGTTCGTCGCCGGTGCACCGACGTGACCGGCGCTGCTTCGCGGGCTCTTAGATCCGAAGCGGAAGTGGCCGGTCATCGGCCGATCTGAGCAGCTGTGTGCCCCCACCGGCAGCATCAGCCGCGGCCCGAGCTCCATTCGTGCTCGAGTCCAGCATCTGCGGCGTTCTCGGTTCTCGACCCCATGGTCATTGATTTTCGATGGTGAGCATCTCGCCGGACGTTGGCAGACAGGGGCGAGGCGACCATTCTGTGTTGCGGTAGCCGTCGCAACCACCTCTCTGCTCTTTTGCGAAATCGCATGGATCAGCCGGCAGTGCGGGTATATGCTGTCGACAGCGAGCAAGAAGCAGCTTGGAATCTGAGGGCGCACCGACCGACGCAGACTTCGCTTGGCGCGATTGAGGGAGCGTGTAGTGATGAGATCATTTCGGAGCCACCTGAGCTACTCGAACGTCGTGGCCAGCTTGGCGCTATTCGTCGCACTGGGTGGAGGCGCCTACGCTGCAGCGGGTGGCGCGTTTGTGGCTGGCAAGAACGGCACAATCAAGGGGTGTGTGCCGAAGAGAGGCGGCGCGCTCCGGGTGGTCATGGTGGGGAAGCGCTGTCCGAGGGGAACGGTAGCGCTCAAGTTCAATACAAAGGGTCGGCAGGGCGCTGCAGGACCTAAAGGCGTTCCGGGTCCAACCGGGCCTGCGGGCAGCAATGCGTCGATCAACGGCGTGGCTGCCGGCGGCGACCTAACCGGCACCTTTCCGAATCCTCACCTCGCACCCAACGTGGTCACGAGCGCAAATGTGATCGATCGGGCGCTGACGCTCAGCGATCTCGGTGGCCCGGATAGCACGGACCAGACGACTTCTGTCAGCACGGCGATTACCCTGGCCGCTAAACAGTGCGTCAACGAGGACATCGATCTCTTCAACCCGCCCGTTGGGTCATCGGGCGCTAGCGTGATCGGCGGAATGGTGATCGGTACTCTGACTGACGCAACCGGGAAAGCTGCAGTCGACAACGACGTATCGGTCGCTCCTGCGATGCTGATCCTGACGTCCCAGGGCGGTTCGATCGTGAACCTGATTCTCTGTAACTCGAACACCTCCCCCGAGACGGTGCCGGCTGGCTCGGTCTTTCACTGGCGCATCATCGGCCCGTAGCGGGCACGCCACTTTACAGACGACGGGGGCACTCAGCTACGGCGTGCTCTGGCAACGGTTCGGGGCACGCGAGCGAAAGTCACAGCAGGCGCGTGTCATGCGTGGTGCTGCAAGCTGAGCGCGGTCTGGTGGCCGGGGGGGCTACTGGTTGTATTCGGAGGGCTTGTTGAGGATTGTTATGAGGCTGACGATCTCGTTGTCGCGGACGCTGAAGTAGTTGGTCAGGATGAGGGGGTTCGGGAGGTTGGTTTTGTCGAAGTCGCCGTCGTAGGTAGCGCGCACGATCGTGTCGCCGTGGTGGTCGATGACCTCCGTCACGTCCATCGTGACGTTGTCGCCGACGATCTCCTTGGCGACGAACCGTCGGATCGCGTCGGTGCCGTGGATCTCACGGCTGGCGTCGTTGATGTACGCGTCGGCGGCGAACGTGGCGAGGACCGCCTCGGTATCGAACGCGTTGACGGCGGTGACGTGATCTGCGATCACGCCGGTGAGCTGGGTGGTCGTTGTCGGCATCAGGTGTGGACCTCCGGTGTTGTGATGATGGTGGTCACCGCTGTGGCTTCTGGCTGCATGTATGGTCGTCCGTGCTCTGTGGGGAGAGTCAAGAGCCGATCCGCCGTTTGACTCTGCCCTTGGGGGAGGCCTGATACTTAGCCGGGTGAGTGCGTTCTTGACGATCGGCGACTTCGCGCGCGCCACCCACCTGAGCGTCAAGACGTTGCGCTACTACCACCGCATCGGCGTGCTCGAGCCCGCCGACGTCGACGACGACACCGGGTATCGCCGGTACGGCATCGATCAGATCCCTGTGGCGCAGGTCATCCGTCGCTTCCGTGAGCTCGACATGCCCCTGGAGGACATCCAGGCTGTCCTCGCCGCACCCGACATCGCGACCCGCAACGTCGTGATCGCCAGCCACCTTGCCAGGCTCGAGGCCTCGCTGGAGCGCACCCAGCGGGCGACTGCGTCGCTGCGTGACCTCCTCGATCCCCAGTCATCGGCCGCCGCAGCTGATCTGGAGCATGTCAGCGTCCCGGCGACGACGGCCGCGGCGATCACCGACACGATCGATATTGAGGACGCGTCGGCGTGGTTTCAGGGGGCGCTGGGCGAGTTGCACGCGACTCTCGGCGCCCAACACGTGCCCGGCATCGGGCCCGCCGGTGGGATCTATGCCAATGACCTGTTTACCGACGACCAGGGTGAGGCGACCCTGTTCATCCCGTGTGATCCAGCGTTTCGACCGACCGGCCGGGTCGGGGCGGCTGTGATCCCGGCTGCCGAGCTCGCCGTCACCACCCACGTCGGATCTCACGCCGAGATTGATCGCGCTTATGGTGCCCTGGGCGCCTACGTCGCACGCCACGCGATCGGAGTCGACGGGCCAATCCGCGAGTACTACCTGATCGACCGCCACACCACGCTCGACGAGACTCGCTGGCGCACCCAGATCGGCTGGCCAATCTTCCACACCGCCCCCCGTTGACCCACCGAGGACTGCCGCTCTGGCCGGTCGCTGACCGGGAGCAGAAGTACGGAGAGGCCAGAACCTGGCCGATGAGATGGGTCGTACTTCGCGGGAGGGAAGTGAGCTACGGCGCTGGCCGAGCCGGGTCGCCCTCGGATCCCTGCAGTGTCGTCGACAGTCCTGCACATCGATCACACCGACAAGCGTGCTCGACGGAGCGCGCGGCACTACCGGGTCGCGTACCGGTCCCGTCCCGTGGAATCTGTAATCAGCGCCCGCTCAATATGGTCCGGGCCTGCGTCGCTGAAGCTAATAGCTGACCTTGATCGTCAGATCCGCGTTGTTGCCAACCGGCTTGGTGACGACGGTTCCGTGCGCGTGTCGGTAGCGGCCAGTACCTCCGGTGATCTTGACGATCGTCGGTGCGGTCGAGCTCAAATCGAGCACGAAGTCGTCGCCAAGAATCATCGAGCCGCCGATCGCGCTTGTGCCGTCGCAGAGGGCGTTGCTAGCGCTGAGCTGCGTGCAGACGATGTTGTCAGAGGCTGTCGCATGCTTAGCGTGGTGCTTGTGATTTCCGACGTAATCGTTGCCCGCGAAGATGAGACGATCGCCGACGGCCGGAGCGGAGTTCGGCGAAAGCGGCTTGCCAGTCGCATCGCTGATCCGCGTGTACACTTCTTTTGAGAAGAAATGCATGGTCACCGTCTTGGCGACAGCCGCCGAGGCACTCACGGCCAGGATGGTGGCGCATGCGGCAAGCAACGCGCCCGCGCGCGTGATACGACTCATAGTCTCCCTCTTTGTGGATGGTCTGCGCCGGACCGGCCCCCGGGCAATGTGCGCAGGAAGGATACCCGCGTTAGGCGAACCGCCTGTAGGTCAGACTGCTGACCAACACGACAATCATCTATCCACGGCAGGTTACGCGGTCGCGGGCGACGCAGCGCGCCATGTTGGCACCAGCGGTCGCTGGCGACGCACGTAAGACAAGCTCGACGAGTCTGCTGGCTTTCGATGAGTACCACTTCCGGTTCGGAGCATGCCATTCAAACGCCCGACCGAATGCCGGGTGAGCACGCCGAGGCTGAGAGGTCGCATCCACCTGCTGAGTCCGGTGCTCGTAGTCCTGCGCGACCAGACGGTCGGGTTGGTCTAATAGCGGAGTGTCGCCTCCGCCCCAAGTGATGTCGCGACGAGCGGTCTCGAGGCCTGAGCGCGTAGCTGCTCGTCGCCGAGACGGGTCTCGTCGCGCCGCTGCCGGGCTCGCCGGCCTGACAGGCCACAGCGGGAGCCGTGATCGCCGACTCCAAGCACTGGCCGACGCTCGGCGCGGCGCTCTGTGCTGTTCAGTTCTTGGCCTTGAGCGCGTTGTACTGGGCGTCGGTGATGACGCCGTTGGCGCGCCAGTCCTCGAGCTGCGGCGCAAGCTTGGTGAAGTAGCCGGTACCCAGCGAGAAGCCATGCTCGATCACCGTGCCGCGCCCGCCTCCTGCCGAGCACGGCGGCCCGGGGACGGGCGGAATCTCCTCGGGTAGCGATGCGACGAGCCGTCGCGAAAGGTACGAACTCCACCCCACCTGCCATCTTGACCTCGTCGGCCGGAATGATGTGCCCGTGGACGCGACCCCGGCTCCTACCGACGGCACTGAGCCAGTTCTGGTCCGCGTTCTGCGGATCGTCGGGTGGCTTGCGGCAATCGCGCTTGTTCTGTTCGTCCTCGATCAGCTTGGGGTGCCGGTCTCGGACTGGATCCGGGACTTCTTCGATCAGCTGGGCGCGGTTCCCGCTTACGCGATCGCCGGGGGAATCGTGCTCAGCACCCTGCAGACCGTGTTGGTGGCCGTGGCCTGGTTGACGATCCTTCGCGCCGCGTTCCCAGACACGCATCTCCCGTTCCGTCCGGTCCTGGCCTCGTACGCGGTCGCGGTGGCGCTCAATAGCTTCCTGCCGGCGAACATTGGCTCGCTGGTGATGCTGGTGATGTTCACGACGTTGATCGCGAGCGCGACGTTCGCGGCCGTGTTGTCGGGGTTCATCGTGCAGAAGATCCCGTTCTCGGTCTTCAACGTTGCCGCCTACCTGTATCTGTTCGCGACCGTCGCGGGTTCGCTCTCGATCAAGCTGGGCTTCCTGGCCAAGCATCCAGTCGCCAGCGCGCTCATCGCACTCGGGGGGGTCGTGTTGCTGGTCTTGCTGGCGCGCTTCTTCTGGGTTCGGGCGACCAGACTTCGCGAGCGGTTAAGACTGGCGGCGCGATCCTTGGTCATCCACGACGGTTTTTGATCGGCGTCGCCCTTCCCGAGCTGGGAAGCTATCTGGCGCGGCTCGGGATCGTCGCGGTGTTCATGGCCGCTTACTCGATCCCCGTCAGCTTCCACTCGGTGGTCGCTGTCAGCGCGTCGAACTCGATCTCCAACCTCGTGTCGGTGACACCGGGCGGCGCGGGCGTCAATCAGGCGTTCAACGTCGCTGTCCTGGACAGCATCACGAGCAGCGCCAACGCCGCGGCCTATTCCCTGGCGCAGCAGCTGATCATCTCGGCGTGGGACGTCGTGTTCGCGATTGTGCTCGTCTCGTGGGTGTTTGGCTGGTCAGGCGGCAAGCAGCTCGTCAAAGAGTCCTACGCGGAGGCCGAGGGCAAGGAACACGACCTCAGGGCTCAGCGCCAAGCGCGGCGGACGGCTCGACGTCAACGATGGCAATCGCGAGGAAAGCCGGGGCCCTGATGGGCTTCGGCATCGGCCTTCTCGCACCGATCTTGATCAGGTCGCCCCCGCCACCGCAGCGGCAACTCCGACGCCTCCTTAATGGCGGTCCTCCTGTCCCTGACGGACTTGGTTTGGCGACCACGAACGCTCCCAACAGGAGCGGACGGGACGGGAGGACCGCCTCAAACTTCTACGGACTTCCGGACAACCTCCTGTGGTGCCGGCAGGGTTGCTAAAGACTCCACGGTCCTTCATCTCAGCGTCGCTTGCTGTAGACGTAGCGGATGATCGCGTGTTCACGCGCCGCCTGCACCCGCTGGGTGATCTGTCGGTGTGTGTGCTTCATTTCTCCTCCGTCCGGATGGAGTTGGTGCTTAGAACCTGACGACGAACGGGGACCGGCGACATGTCCGCTGAACCACTGTCAGTGGCGGCTGGCCATCGGAGCTTCGTCGGGTCTGCGAGCGGTGAAGCGCAGGTCGCAGCCGACCGAAATGGTGATCGCGTCGTAGCCGAGTAGCTGCAGCGCGACGAGGAGGCGGGCCGGGTCGATCGGGTTATAGGTGTCCCCGACGTGAAAGTCGTGGAGTTCTGTGCTTGCGAGGCTGTCAGCGCCGACCAGCACTCCGCCGGGGCGCAGTACGCGAAACGCCTCGGCGAGGGTTGCGTGCTGGGCGGCCGGCGACGGCAGATGGTGGAGCATCGTGAAAGACGCGACGGAGTCAAAGCTCGACTCCGCGAACGGGATCTCGGTGCAGTCGCCGACGACGACCTCGACGTTGCTGGCGTCGTATGCCGCCTGGAGCAGCGCAGCGGCTTCTGGATCGACCTCGAGCGCGACGAGATGCTCGACCCTGTGCCTCAACCACTCGGTCGAGGCCCCCGGTCCCGGTCCGAGCTCGAGCAACTCGTCACCCAACTCGAGGTCCGACACCAGGGGGGCGATGATCTCGTCCTGCAACAGCGTCGCCCACTCAGGGCTGCGGCATAACGTCTCGTGTTGTTCGTTCATGACGGCGAACATACGTCCTTTCGCCACCTTCCGAAAGGGCGTAGGATGCCAACTTGTGTCGCTAAACGGTCAAGCTGTCCGAGGGTCCTCAGAAGCGTCGGTGATTGTCTGTGACTTCCCCATGACGCGAGACGTGCGCTTCTCGTGGCACTCCCACGACGAGCACCAGCTCGCATGGGCGGCCAGCGGCGTTCTGATCGTGGAGTGCGACGCAGGGAGCTACGTCCTGCCACCGACGCGGGCTCTGTGGATCCCGGCGCAGACGCCCCATGAGACGAGTGCGGGCGGGGTCGCCACGATGCGCTCGGCGTATCTGCGCACCACCGGCTGCCCGATCGAATGGGCTGAGCCGACGCCCGTCGCCGTCGGCCCGCTACTGGCCGAGCTGATCTCCTACCTCGATGGCGAGGTCCCGGTCGATGCATCGCGCCAGCGAGCCGTGCAGCTGCTGTACGACCTGCTCGAGCCAGTCGCCACGGCTGCCGTGGAAGTGCCGATCCCAACCGAGCCACGAGCGCACGATGTGGCCGCCGGACTCCTGGGCGATCTGCGCGATGCTCGAACGCTCGCCGAGTGGGGCCACACGGTTGGCGCGAGCGAGCGTTCGCTTGCCCGCGCGTTCGTCGCCTCGACCGGACTGACGTTCGGAACCTGGCGCACCCGCGCGCGGCTCCAGGCGGCGCTCCCACTACTCGCGTCGGGTCGTGCCGTCAGCGCGGTCGCGGGCGAGGTGGGCTACGAGACGCCAAGCGCGTTCGTCTCGGCCTTCCGACGGGAAACAGGCGTCACGCCGGGCAGCTACTTCGCAACCTGATCCGTACGCATCCACGCCCGCCGAGCCGTGCCCTCGCACGCAAACCCCCGTTCTGGCGAATATCGCATTCGCTGCCCAGCCAGCGCGGACTCCGCGGAAGACTCGCCTGATGCCTGTCGCCCGTTCTGGCAGCGAGATCGCGCAGATCGTCAAACCGAGATTGGGACGTTCGGTACGGTGTATGGCTCGTTGGTGCCGAAGCGCAGGCTTCTCCGTCTCCAGAACCGGGTCCTCAACCGACCCGCGCGTTTCCTGCTCGTTCACGGATTTGCGCCGCCAACTTATGCCCTGCTCGAGACGACTGGTAAACGGACGGGCCGCGCCAGGCAGGTGCCCGTCGCCAACGGTCTGCAGGGCGATACGTTCTGGCTAATTGCAGGCTTGGGCGAGCAGGCTCAGTATGTCCGCAACATACAGGCGAACCCACAGGTGCGTGTCAATGCTCGTCCGGCACGGCTGCGCGATGGCGTTCATATGCGCTGGCGTTCTGGTACGGCCCACCTGATGCCCGAAGACGACGCCGATCAGCGCCATCGCCAGATCGGCATCGGAAGGCCGGGCTATCAGCTCGACGGCATTCTGCTTCGAACGCTTTCATCGCTCGGTACGGGACGCATGCTGACAATTCGCATCGATCTCGACACCTCTGCCACAAGCTAGAGCTCGCTTCGCGCATTGAGCGAGGGCCGGCGTCTCCCGCGCGGAGACCGGACTTCTGCTCGCCGCCTGCCGGGCCATGTTCGCCGGCGCTGCTCTTCGATCCTGCTCGAGCGCGAACGGGAAGCCTCACTCGCGGACGATCGGCGGCAAGGCGGCTCGTCGTTCGGGGCAGAGCCGCGACGCCTCCGAGAGAAGATGAGAGTTGGTCCCTCGTGGCGTCCGAGGCGCCCCGTGTTTCGTGAGCAACAGTCAAGAGCAGGCTTCGTCGCCCGGTGATTGCTCGCGGACGGGTAGCCGATCTAGTCCGCGGTGGGTGAGGGGCGCCGGGGTCGGGGTTGGGGGCGCTGCGGTGTGAGGCTGGTGAGCGCCCTGAGCAGCCGATCGACCGAGTCCTCTGCTTTGTGGCGTGCGGCGAGCGACCGGAGGGCCGGCTCGTTGGTCGGGTAGGCGTCTCGATGGCCGCGCGGGAGCGCGATCGGGAGATCGTCGACCGGCCGTACGACGGTGATCGCGGCCTCGAGGTACTCGCGATCTGCCGGACGAAGCGGGCGGTCGCGCAGCACGCCCGCGATGTCCCCGTGGCGGCGGATCATCGCCGCCGCGGTCACGGCTCCGACGCCCTTGAGCCCGGGAAGTCCGTCGGACGGATCGCCGCGCAGGAGCGCGAAGTCGGCGTAGCGACGCCCTGGGATCCCATAGCGGCGCGTGATCTCGGTTTCGTCGATCACCGCCAGTCCCGACCGCTCCGGATACAAGACGCGCACGCGCGGATCCTCAACCAGCGCGAACAGGTCTCGGTCACCGCTGGCTATCTCGACCGTCCCACGGGCGAGTCTCGTCAGGGTGGCGATCACATCCTCTGCCTCGTAATCGGCGACACCGACGACGTCGATCCCGATCTGTTCAAGCAGCCGGGTGATCACTGGAAGGTAGGCCACCAGGCCAGGTGGAACCGGCTCGGCGACCCGGTGGGACTTGTAGTCGGCGATCAGGTCCACACGCCACTGGGGCCGCCATGCCCAGTCATCGGCGATCACCAGCCCGCGAGGCCGGCGATCGGCGACCAGCCGCGCCAGTCTGTCCAGGAAACCACCGACCGCGTTCCCCTCCGTCCGCGAAACACGCGCGTTCGCCAACGCGCCGTAGTACGCACGGAAGATCAGACTCGATCCATCAATCAGCAACCACTCACACGACATCCCGCGCCATTCTGCCGCGCCGTCACACCACCCATGCCGAGCTTGCGACTTCCGCTTGCTGAGCCGGCTCACGTCGAGCAGAAATGCACCTCCAGCATCGACCTCTGCCGACGTGACCGCTCGTTCGTGAGATAGCAGCACTGTGGGTCCAACGAATCCAACCGTCCGCGGCGGCGTCGAGGAGCCGTTCCGGGCGATCCCTGCGTCGCCGGAGCCATCGTCCGTAGTGTCGTGTCAGGCGAGGCGAATGCGATCGTCTTCGAGATGCGCGGTTTACGCGCGAGGTAGGTGTCTTGCGCGTTCACCACGGCACGAGCGTCCCGTCCCAGGAGAACAGCTGGCCGGTGGGGCCGTCGTCGGGCAGCAGTGCGAGCCGGATGGCGCCCGCCGCCGCTTCGGCTGGGTCGCCGCCGACCGATGCGGCGCGGGGATTGAGGTTTGTAGCCCGCAGGCCGGGCGCGAGCGCGTTGACCTTGACGCCGTCGCCCGCGAGGGCCTGCGCGTAGAAGACGGTCAGCGCGTTGAGCGCGGTCTTCGATGAGCGGTATGCCGCGCCCGAGCCGGTGCCGGCCGCCTGGTAGTCGAACTGCGGATTGGGTCGCGTGCTCCAGGTCAGCGATCCCGTGCCGCTGGAGACGTTGACGATGCGGGGATGGGCCGAGCGGCGAAGCGCGGGCAGGAACGCGTTGGTCACGGCGACCACGCCGAAGACGTTGGTCTCGTAGGTGCGGCGGAAGATCTCGACGTCGGTCTCGGTGACCGATGCTCCGGTGTCCAGCGAGATGCCGGCGTTGTTGACCAGCACGTCTAGTTCGGGCACCGTGGCAGCGGGTGTCGCGATCGCGTCCGCGTCAGCGACGTCGAGCAACAGGGGACGACCGCCGATCTGAGCGGCAACCTCCGTGCCGCGCGCCGCGTCGCGGGCGCCGACGAGAACGGTCCACCCCCGCTCGGCGAGCTGACGGGCGATGTGCAGCCCGATACCGCCGGTCGCACCGGTGACCAAAGCCATGGAACTGCTCATGACCCCATGATGGCAACGCTGCATTACCAACCACACCGGGCGATCCATGAGTCGCCAAGGCGATCGCGAGCTTGGCGACGTCGGACTGAAAAAAGCAATCGCCGGCGGCGATGCGAGCTACGATCACGCCGACTGCTCCGCGCACATAGGTCAGCGTGTGCGCGATGCCGGGCGGCGCGGCGGCTGGCGCGTCGAGGGTCGAGATTGGTCCGGTGTTGGCTGTTGTGTACAAAGAAGTGGCTAGTGACGAGTGCGTTTGCAGCTGATCAGCCCGCGCCGGCAGAGGTGGATCAGCTTGTGTACGTCCATGGGGGCGAGCTTGGTTTGCGCCGCGAGCGGCGCCGGGGGGAGTGGGTGATTCTCGACGCGCATGGGGAGCGCGTGGCCGACAGCGAGACGTTGGAGCGGATTCGTGCACTGCGGATCCCCCCGGCTTGGACGCGCGTTTGGATAGCCACCTCTCCGAACGCGCACCTGCAGGCCACCGGCCTTGATTCGAAAGGGCGCCGGCAGTATCTGTATCACCCGCTCTGGCGCGCGCGGCGAGACCACGAGAAATACGACGACATGCTCGAGTTCGCGGGCAAGCTGCCGCGAATCCGAGCCACCACGGGTAGCCTGCTCGGCGCGCGCCATGGCGAGCGCGATCGGACGCTCGCTCTCGCGATTCGGTTGCTCGACGTTGGCTTGTTCCGGGTCGGCTGGGACCGCTACGCTCGCGACAACGGCCACGTTGGCCTGACCACGCTCCGGCGCGAGAACGTGACGGTGCGAGGGCCTGAGGTTCATTTCGACTTCGTCGCGAAGTCAGGCAAGCGTCGCCGAATGACGGTCCGTGATCCGCAGTCGGTCGCTGCGCTCGCCGAGCTCAAGCGCCGTCGCGGCGTGCCGGATGAGCTCCTGGTGTATCGATCCGAGCACGGCTGGCGACGGATCCACGCTCCCGACGTGAACAACGCGCTGCGCGCCTGGGGGGCGGGGCCGTACTCGGCCAAGGAGTTCCGCACGTGGTCGGCGACCGTGCTCGCCGCTGCCGCTCTAGCCCGCGAGCACAAAGCGGGCAGACGTGGCCCGAAGGCGGTCAGCCGGGCAGTGCGCCAGGTGAGCTCCGCGCTTGGCAATACACCGGCAGTCGCCCGCGCCAGCTACATCGACCCACGCGTGATCACGCTGTTTCACAACGACCGGGTGATTGAGCTTCCCGAGCCGGCCCGGCCAGTCGCGTCCACGCTGGAGATAGAACTGGCCGGTAACGACGTCATCCTGGAGCTGCCCACGGACATCGATGGTGACGCGGTGCGGCTCAAGATCGAGCAGCGCACGCACGCGCTCCTCCTAGCAGCGCGATAAACGTGCCCAGCCGCGATTGCCGCACTCCCGCGGCCGCTACGCAATCAGCACTACTCGCCTGTGTGATCGACCGTCCCGGCTGGCTGTGCGGCCCGGTCGGTCAGCTTGAGGCACGAGAGTCTCCACAGCGGCGAACCCAGGCGGCTCGCTGGATCAGCACTCGACCCACAGAATGCTACCCGTGCCACTGACTGGGTCAAAGACAGCCTCCATTTTCTTGACGCGGACCGCGTGGTAATACGGGACGCATGGCGGGCGTTGGCCGCCTGTGTGAGTCGCACCGTTCACATCGACCCAAGGCGTGCCCGGCCCGAAGTAGTACGCGAAGCCCGTCGGCTGCCGATGGAGCGGCTGACTGACTCCAAGGTAGGCAGTGCCTCCCGATCGTGTTGCGTACACGATTCCTGCCTCGACCGTGAGCCGCGAGCTCCGGTTAGACCGACCGATGACCCATCCGACAACCTAGCGACGAGGATCAGACCAAGGACGCCGCGTCTCGAGGCGCTTCATGCGCCACGGATTAACCTGCCAGCAGCGCCAGCTGGGCGCAGCAATTTCGTGCCAAGTCGGTGCAGCCGCCTGCGCCGTGCCATCATGCGCCACCGGCCAACCTGCCAGTGGCGCCAGAGCGGCGCAGAGATTTCGTCCCAATTTGCCGGCAGCTCTCGGAGTGACGCCGGGAACGTCGCTAGCCCATCCTGTCCAGGGCCGAGCCCGCGCGACAGCAATTCCAGGGCGGTCAGGGCCTCTTTACGCACGTCGCTCTCTCTCCGTCCAGCACTGCCTTCGAGCCCGCGCGCGCGCTGCGACAGGTACTCATGGACGCCTGCGCGCCACTTGAAGTGGTGCACAGGCAGAGGAGCGGGATGCTGGAAATGCGAGTGGCTCGTAGTAATGTGGCAACCCGCGGAGGTGTGTACCTCCCGATGAGCTACGGTGATCTTCCGCGGATTGCCGTCCAAAAGCTGCGCAGTCAGGAAGCACCCAACCGGAAATCGGTCGTCCAGCTCGGGTGGCGTCGGCCCGCCTCGTGGGACACCTCCGCGAGCCGATAGCCGGTCCACTAACAGTCCGGTACTAAAAGGCACGCCACTGGCAAGGCACCGCTCGATTGTCGACTCGAGACCACCATCATGGAACTGAAACTCGTCGGCGTCGGCGAGCACATGCCAGTCGGCGACGGCGAGAGCACGGAGGCGGCCGAGCAGAACACCCTTGTACGCAGGCCCCCAGCCTCCCCGAGAGACGAGAACGGGGCGCCCAATCGCCTGCTCGCAGGCGGCTAGGAGCTGCTCGCTGTGCGCGGCCGGAGTGTCCATTGGGATGTGAACACCAATACGGAACTCGGTGACCCCCAGCCCGGAATAATAAGTGACGAGCGGAGAGACTAGGTCGTGAGCGAACGGTCCAATAACCGCCACCAGCGCGATCGGCTCACGGTTGCCGGCACGCCGGCGTACGTCATTGTTGACGTCACGGGCGGTTAACCCCTCGGAGGGCTGATGGCTCATCGGGCCGGAGATGATACTGCCGCTGCCTGACCCAAGAAGTCCTTGAACGCTGGCCGCGCGAAGCTCGACGCGACCGGTGGTGATTGAGAAGCGAGCCACCGCCTCGTTTGCTCTGCCGAGCGCGTAGTTGTCCGAGCCGCCCTTTCGCGTGTCGCCCAACCGCTTCTGTCCGGAAGGGCCGCGCGCGACGGCGGCGTCGATGTCGTGGCTGCTTTGCTCGGCGCGCGCTGACGTGGCCGACGGCGAACGGGCGATCGCCATCGTCGCAGTGCCAGCGCCGGGCTGGCGTTGGATGGTGGGGCCGAAAGCGAGCGTCCGTTGTCCGCGTGCGGGACATGGCTCGTGCGGACGGGCGCGAGTATTGCGCCGCCACGACGCGCGGTCTCTGCACTCGGGGTGTGGACGCGAAGGAGATGTTGTCGAATTTCGTGCGTCTGGTTCGACGTGGGAGCAGGAGGCGTGGCTTAGGGCTGCGCCGTCGAAGACAAGGAGCAGGCACAAATGTCCTCATCGGTGCTCTACATGTCCATGTCCCTGGACGGATTCATCGCCGGCCCCAATGCAGGACCTGGTAACGGGCTAGGCGACGGCGGGGAACGCCTGCACGAGTGGTCCTTCAATGGCCAGCTGCCCGTCTTCGGCCAGGTGTTCGACGAGTTCATGGCTACCGGCGCGATCGTCGCAGGCCGAGGGACGTTCGAGCCGGCGGGCGGCTGGGGCGGCGACCACCACGACGGCGCGCCGATCTGGATCCTGAGCCGCCAACCGCCCGGTATCGACGTGAGCCAGTGGCCGCTGGTCACCTATGTGAACGACGTCAGGACAGCGATGACCGAAGCCAAGCGCGCGGCGGGCGAGAAGAACGTGCTCGTCCACGGCGCCGCGACCGCGCAGCTCACACTCGCGGCCGGGCTGCTTGATGAGCTCGAGATCCATCTCATCCCGGTGCTCCTCGGCCAAGGACGCCGCCTATTCGACAACCTGCCCGAGCAGATCGAGCTACAGCGCACCCGAATCCTCGACGGCGAGGACGGTGTAACCCACATGCACTACCGCGTGGAGCGCTGAACCCAGCATGGGGTTGCCTCCCTACATCACAGTCAATACGCGGAACCGGGGTGCTTGCAGACTTCTTGCTGATCGGGTCAAAGCGGTGGTCCGCGACGACTCGATCTGGCTCCCCTCGGGGACGATCCCGGCGGTGCCCCCGCGCAAGCCCTGCTTCTGGTTCGTCGCCGTCGGGGGACCCGAGTGGCGGACTCCCGCTCTTGGTCTCGGCCGAGGTGAAGGAGCAGTCCGGCCGCAGGCTGCAGGCGCCCGTCTGAGTCCCGCGCGTTCGTGAGGCTGTCGCGTAACCCGCGGTCGTGGCCATGTATCTGGAGGAGAGAGCGGACCATCGGTTCCACCCTGACTCCTATAGCTACGGGCCGAACAAGCCGGCCCATACACATCACCGCTGGCGTGGAGATCGCCAGCTTCGCCGAGCCAATCATGAACGGTACTTAGACAGACACTGTCCGGGCCTGAGCATCTCGCGTGTGCTAGCTACGACTTCGGCCAGCGCAGACGCGTCTGCGGCAGGCCAGCTGACACCGAGCGCCCGTCCCGCTCTCCACGGTTTCGGCATGCCCGGGCCTGACCGCCGCTGCTCAAACGTAACACGACGATTTTTCTCGTTCGTAGTCTCTCATCGCAGGCGGCTTGGATTGACTCCAGGCTGCACGATGGTGAAGTTCAGTGTTCTTGGGTTTGAGTGGCGTCCGGCGGAGTTGGTCGCGACGATCGTGAGCGCGTAGCGACCGGGCTTGAGCTTGCGGGCGCGTGACACGCGTCCGTCGAAGTGGATCTTGTGCGTGCCAGGGTGGGCGCTGAGTCTCAGCGTGCCTGCATCGACCGTTCGCGTGCATCGTGACTCGTGCGCGTTGTTGGGCGTCTGGGCAACGCACCTGCTGCGGACGTTGCGGCCGTTGGTGTGGTTGCGAAAGGTGAGCCTGATGCGCGCCTGTTGGTTGATGTGGAACGAGAATGTCGTTCCGATCGGGACCTTCTTCGCGAAGCTACTCAAGCGTGGCGTGCTGTGCTCGCGCCAGACCGCCGTCGACTGCCGCACGGCCGTGATCAATGGCGGAGGGGTGGTATGCCGGCGCCCGGTGGCGCGCGGTGGCGGCTTACTGGCCGGTGGCGGAGTGACGTTGTAGGTGGCGGTTTGTGTCGCGGCGATGCCGTCGGCGTCGGTGGCGGTGGCGGTGAACGTGTGCGGGCCAAGCGCGCTCGTGTCGATCGGGGCGCCGTCAGCAACGGTGCCGGCGCACCCGGTGATCGTCGTGCCTGCGGGTGGGGAGCAGGAGTAGGAGGCGGCGACGGTCTGGCCTTGGCTGAAGGTGGCGCCGTTCGCTGGCGCGCTCAGGGTGATCGTCGGAGGTGGCCCGAAGACGTACGCCACACCCTCCAGGGACTGGGATCCAACCGTGTGGAAGGGAGCGCCGCCGGTGACCGTCGTGCCCGAGGCCGTGATGCCGGCGCCGAGCACATCTCCGGCGGCGCCGTCTGACGCGGTCAGTTCGGCCACCTGGGTGGCATCCGCCCAGCCTGTGTCGGGTCGTGGGAAGACGTATGCCGCGCCTTGTGCAGGGTGGTCGCCGACGGTGTGAGCGACCGCGCTCGCGCTGATCAAATCGCCGGACGCCGCGACCGTCGCCCCGAACAGGTCGCCGGTAGCGCCGTCTGAGGCGGTCAGCTCGGCGGTCTGAGTCCGGTTTTGCCAACCAAAGAACGGGCGGGTGTAGACGTACGCTGCGCCCTGGTGGTCGAGGCCGACCTGGTGCTGGGGAGCGCCGGCGACGATCGTGTCGCCGGAGATCGCGACGGCGTCGCCGAAACCGTCCTGTGGAGCGCCGTCTGACGCGGTCAGCTTCGCGGTCTGAGCGGCGGTCGCCCAGCCCGTCGAAGGTCGCACGAACACGTAAGCCGCTCCCTGACGCGCGTTCGTGCCGTCGGAATGGCCGGAAGCGCCGGCGACGATCGTGTCGCCGGAGACCGCGACGGCGCCCCCGAGGAAGTCCTGTGCGGCCCCGTCCGATGCGGTCAGCTCGGCGGTTTGGGTCGCGTTCCTCCAGCCCGTGCGGGGCCTGACGAACACGTACACCGCGCCCTGTTCGAAGTTGGTGTCACCGCCGCTGGTCGCGACGGTGCGATTCTCGCTCCCGGCGACGACCGTGTCGCCCGAGATCGCAACCGCGATGCTGGCAAGCAGGTCGTTTGGCGCGCCGTCTGAGGCGGTCAGCTCGGCGGTCTGGGTGGCGTTCGCCCAGCCGGTGGCGGGCTTGGTAAAGACGTAGGCTGCGCCCTGCCCGGTGTTCGCGCCGACCGAATGGAACGATCCGGCTACGATCGTGTCGTCAGAGATCGCAACCGCGTTGCCGAGCAGGTCGCCCGCGGCGCCGTCTGAGGCGGTCAGCTCGGCAGTCTGAACGGCGTGCGCCCACCCGGCCGCCGGTCTGACGAACACATAGACCGTGCCCTGACCGGCGTTGGGCCCGACCTTGTGGCCCGGGGCACCGACCACTGCGGTGTCACCGGACACCGCGACGGTCCCCCCGAACTCGTCACCCGCCGCGCCGTCCGAGGACGTCAGCTCGGCTTGCTGTACGTACGGATCGACGCGCACCGGATACTCGGCTCCGCGATCATCGACTCGAATCTGCAGATGGCCGCCGTGAAGTGCGAGCGACGCGTGAAGTATCCGCCCGCGCGCGTCGCTCGCGTGCAGGCCTGCATACTGCAACCCTCCCGGTAACAGGAGCGTGTTGCGATCAAGGCGAGCCCTGCCCGAAACCGCGAGCGAGAAGGTCAACGGGCCTGAACCGGCAGGACGGCGCGGGACATCAAACCCCTGCTCCAGCCCGAGCGGCCCGTTCGCCCACCACTCGGTCACCAAACCGTGCGCGTAGGTCACACGATTGCTGCTCGCTCGCGGTGAGATCGCGCCCAGCGGCGAGACCGCGCCCGCCCGCCCGAACCCGTCGAACCCGACATCAAAATGAGTGGAGCCCGCCGTGATCGCAACTGCCGAACGCCCGAAACGTGCCGACAGACGTTGCGCCGGGTTACGCCCCACCAGACCCACGACGTGGTAGGCGGACTCATCGCGTCCGAGTGCGGCCGAAATCGGACCCTGCGCGGCGACCGGCAAGCTCAACAGCGTGTGACGCGCAGGCGACTGCGAGGACACGCCCGAGCCCAACACTTCAGACAGGACCACGACACAAGCGAGCGTCGCGCACAACCCTCCCAGCAGAACGAGCGCAACTCTGACCCGACGCGCGTGACAGCACGACCAGAGCGCGTGGGCGCATCCCCAACGGTCGTCGAAGCGCGGTGCCCAGTCGACGTGACTCGCGATGCGTAGCTCGAGGCTCATGATCTCTCCTTTTGAATCGCTCTGGGACGAGCGTGACCGGCGCGGACGAGCACCGGCCTTCTCTGGTGCATGTCCCGCGAGCGGCAAAACGGCGTCCGCATGCCGATCAGTCTGTGACCCGGACCAGATCTCGACAATCAGGAACCGACCCTGGACTTTTCGCGAGAGACCCCCACCGGCTGACCGTTGCGCCGTGATCGATCGCCTGGGTTCGCTCACGCAACAGTGAGCACGGTCGCGCGCCGAACAAACGCGATAACCCGAGCGCGAGTCCGATTGCTCAACCGGGGACCGCGACGCTCCGGAGACAGGCCGTCTCGACGAACAGTCTGAGTCACCGAACGCTGACGGCCTGACCTCGCGACTCAGGGGCACGGACCCTCAGGGTCATGTCGCGGAAAGTCCAGGGGTTGACGCCGATTGTCTGCCGGTCCGCGCCCGCCTACGTTTCGGCGCGTCGGCCAAGAGCTCTCACGACAAAGGCAAAACCGTCAATGGTCCATCGATCCGGGAACCCACCGTCACGTGCCGAACGTCTCGCGCGGCGCGTCCGCGACGCCGGGGAACGACCTGTTTGTCGCCCTCGGCGCCGATGTCGACGAGTTCCATCCACGCCGCCCCAGCTTCGACGACAGCGTGAAAACGCGCCGGTGGCTTCGATTGAGCCTGATCGACCTACCCATGAAGTCACCGACGAGAACACCCGCGTTCCTACCACGGGCAGGCACACCACCGCGACCATAAGGAGACCACGATGAATCCGAACGCCACACAGCAACCCCCCGGGTCAGCCGGCCCGGAGGATCACCCGCAGGCCGACCGTTCGCGCCACGCCGGCGGCGAGGCGATGTCTGCGGCAGACAGAACGAGACGATTGCTGTTAGGCCGCTTCACGCCGGCGGCGCTGGTGGGCGTCATCACGTTGCTGATCGCGGGCGGCGGGTATGCCCTGGCCAGCGGTAGCAATTCGATCACCGTGTGCGTCAAGAAGAACGGCGGGACGGTCTATAAGGCACACAAGTGCGACAAGCACGATGCCAAGCTCACGCTCCAGAAGACCGGCAAGACCGGCAAGACCGGCCCGACCGGGCCCGCCGGACAGATGGGCCCGACTGGACCGGCTGGACAGACCGGACGGACCGGACGGACCGGACCGACCGGATTGGTCATCATTGGGAGCTGGTCGGGATTCATCCCCACGATTCCAGCGAAGAGCACGGAATTCGTGTTCGCAGGTCCGACGACTACCCTGAAGACGAACGCCACACAGACCATCACGGCTTCGGGCGTGGCCGCTCTCGGAACGACCGAACAGCTCGGAACAGGTGGATCAGGAACGTCGGAAGAGTTCAATGTGAGCATCTGCCGTCAACCTGCAGCGGGCGGGCCCATAACGGTGCTGGATGGGAACAACGACAACGACTTCGAAGACGTCATCGCCACCTCGAACAGGATCCCGTACGCGATCTCGATGAGCGGACTCCCAGGAGCAGGGAGTTGGAAGGTTGGAATGTGCGTTGAGAACCTGAACGCAATCGACCTTGACAACAACGACTACTCAATCGGGACGGCATTTGTGAGCAACGCGACGTTCATCCCCCCGTCGCCGCCCGTCACGCAAGCCAACGAAGCAGACGAGGTACACAGCAGGTGACAGTCGACCACGCGAGCCGCCGGGCGCATCTGGGCCCGGCGGCTCGCGATCGGCTCCGGCGGTTCGCACCCCAGTCACGCGAACGAGACCACTACCGCACCCGCCCGTCCGGGACGTTGGCCGAACGCGGCTGCGCGCCGCGGACGATGTCGACGGTGAGCGTGATCGATCGGACCAGCTCGATGGTTCGTTCTCTTCCCAGAGCAACCGCCAGAGGCTGGTGGGGCGCGATCGAGAGCCCTCACCGGAGTCTGTGGGCCGGGCCGGGAGGCGAGCGTCGGGAGCCGTCACTGGACATTTCGGCGTGAACCTGGGCCAGCACCCTCCAGCAGTGATCGACTGCCGGGTTTATGCTGGGCGCCATGGAGGGGACGGGGTCCCGCGCCGCACTGGCTGGCACTACGGAGCCGCTGCACATCGACGCCCGATCACACGGCGGCCAGCTGATCGAACGCGACTGCGAACTCGACACACTCGCGGTCGCCCTGGCAAGGTTGGAGGACCGCGTCGGCGGGGTTATCACCGTCAGGGGCCCGGCCGGCCTCGGGAAAACGGCTCTCCTCGAACGCGCGATCGCCCGCGCGACCGAGGCCGGCTACCGAGTTCGTGGCGCCGCGCCCGGTCCGCAAGAGCGGCACTTCGCTTATGGCGTGATACGGACGCTGTTGGAGGCGCCGCTCCACGACGCGAACGCGAGCGAACGGGAGCGGCTGCTCGACGGAGCAGCGGCGCAGGCCGGAGATCTGCTGCTCGGCGGGAACCTGCCGGGGCCGAACGCGGCGACCAGCATCGCGCACAGCATCTTCTGGCTGTGCGCTGGACTGACCGACGGAGACGCGCCGATGATGCTCGTCATCGACGATGGCCACTGGGCCGACCGACCGTCGTTGGGAGTAATCAGCTACCTCGCCCGGCGGGTGAGCGACGTCCCCGTGCTGATCATTCTCGCGTTCAGGCCAGATGTTCCCGACGTCGCGTCGGATCTACTCGCGCTGATCGGCGATCGCCGGTTTGCGCAGTCGCTCAGCCTGCGGCCCCTGACGGTCGCCGGCTCGGCCCAGCTGATCAGACGTTCCGCGCCGACAGTCTCGATCGAGGTCTGTCGGCGCTGTCACGACGCGGCGCATGGCAACCCCTGGCTCGTCGGCGAGCTTGGGCATCAAGTCGCGTCCCATGGCTCGGACTCGCTGAACTTCCCAGCTGGCTCAGAACCGCAGGTTCGCACACTCGCGCGCGAGGTGATCACTCGTCGCCTCGCCGCGCTGGCTCCGGGTGACCGCGCCGTAAGCGCAGCCATCGCCGTGCTCGGCGAACGCGCGCAACCCCACGTTGTGGCGGCTGTCGCCGGAATGTCGTTCGGTGAAGTCGCGGCCGCGCGAGACGCTCTCGCGTCCGCCGGCCTGCTTGGCCCCGATGCCCGGGGGCTCGCACACGCGCTGATCGGTGCCGCAATCTTGGAGAACCTACCGCGGGCCGAATACCAGCGACTTCACCGCGAGGCCGCGCGCACGTTGCTGTCGGACGGGGCGCAGAGCGACGTCGTCGCCGGTCACCTCTTGCAGTGCGCCCCGCGCGGCGACAGCGCCGCCACGGAGGTGCTCCAGGACGCGGCCATCAACGCCGCTCGACGTGGCGCGCCTGACGCTGCCGCGGCATACCTGCAGCGGGCGCTCGAGGAGCGAGGGCCCGCCGATGATCGAGGCCGGCTGCTGGCCGGGCTCGCGGTGGCCACCTTTGACGCCGGCCTGCCCGGGGCGCGTGATCGCCTCCGCGAGGCGCTCGCGCAGATGGACGATCACGCCAGCCGGGTCGAGCTCTTGACCCGCCTGGCGACGTGGTACGTGCTCGATGCCGGCGATGATGAACTCGCCGCGCTTCTCGACCGGGAGGTCGCCGCCGACCACGACGCCGACACTCGTCTGGCGCTGGAGGTCGCCGCGCTGGAGATGCTGATCATGGTCCCGGACCGTCACGCCGAGCGCGCCGCGCGGCTCGCGGTGCTGACCGACGGCGATAGCGTCGATCCGATCCTGCAACGCGCCGTCCTGGCCCATCGGGCGTGGCTCGCCACCGAGCTCGGCACTCCCGATGCCCCCACCTGCGCCACGTTCGCCCGCCAGGCGCTCGAGGGCGACCTGCTGCTCGGCGAGGCGGGCAGCCGCGCCGGCTTTCACTGCTGTGTGCGGGCGTTGATCTTCACCGAGCGCTTTGCTGAGGCCGCCGCGGCGATCACTGCGATGCGCGAGGATCACGCCGTCCGAGGCTCCCTGCCCTTGCTTGCCGGGGCGGCCTGGTACGCAGCCGAGCTCGCGCAGCGGACAGGCCGGGTCGCGGACGCCGAGAACGAGGCACGCCTCGCTCTCGACCTCACGCCGGACGACGTCAACCTGTTCACCGGCGGCGCGATCGAGATCCTCGTGTGGGCCCTCGCTGAGCGAGGCGCGTTCGCCGAGGCGCGTGCGTTGTTAGACGAGCACGGTCTTTCAGATGCGATCGGGAGCCACATTTGGGAGATCGGCATCCTCCACTCCCGGGCCGTGCTCGCGCTCGCGGAGGGCGACTTTCCTCGCGCCCACGACGACGCCGTTCAGGCAGGAGCGCTCCGCATCCGCCAGGGCCGGCCCAACCCGGGTTGGACGCCGTGGCGCTCGACCGCGGCGCTGGCGCTGGCACATCAGGGACGCCAGTCCGACGCGGCCGAGGTAGCCGCCGAGGAACTTGCCCTCGCTCAGCGGTTCGGCACTACCGGCGCGATTCTGGCTGCGACGCACGCGGCGGCCGTGGCTGAACCCGACGACGCCGCACGACTCGATCTCTGCGAGACGGTGCTCGCCCGCGCCGGCGGGGCAGGCGCGGTGCTCGACCGCGCGCGCGTTCGGCTCGAGCTCGGTCATGCCCTCAGACGACTGGGGCGCCGGGTGGAGGCGCGCCCTTCGCTGCAGCTCGTGCTGGCGGACGCGGATCGCACCGGGGCGACGCTTCTGGCCGAACGGGCGCGTCGCGAGTTGGTGGCCAGCGGTCTGCGACCGCGCCGAGCTCAGCGCGTGGGAGCGGCGTCGCTCACGCCTCGGCAAAGACAGGTGTGCGAGCTGGCCGCCTGCGGGACCACGAACCGCGCCATCGCCCAGCAGCTGTTTCTGAGCATCAAGACCGTGGAAACCCACCTCGCCGCCGCATACGAGAAGCTCGGCGTGGAGACTCGGGAAGCGCTGGTCGCAGCGTTGAGGTCGTCGGAAGACCGGGGTCAGTAGGCGATCGCCGGTCCCGGTCGGCCTGAAGCGGGTCGCGCCGGACCAGCACGGTGTCGGCGCTTGGCATGATCTCCTCGTCCACGACATGACCCGAGCGCTCACCGGTCGCGGCGAAGTCTTCGCCGGTCGACCATCCGCTACCGCGCAGGATCACCCACAGACCCATGGTTCTCCGTGTCACTGATGCGAAGGCGCGGGTGCCTGCGATATTTGGCAGCGCCCGCGGCATCGCAGCGTGCGCCAGCGGTCTCAGCCCCTGGTGTCGCTCTCGCAATCGGGAACCAGCCCTGATCTCTGTCAAGCCGGCGGCACCACGCGCCGACGATCCAAGCGCCGTACCTCCGCTAGCGCACGGGTCCTCGCGCGGCACGTGAACCCGAGAGCCCGAGTCCAGTACAGAACCGAGCGCAGGCCGCCCACGGGTCAGGTCACGAAAAGTCCGGGGTGTGATCCCGATTGTCGACCGCGTTTACCGCAACTACGTTGCAACACGCAGGTACAGAACGCTCAAGTCGAAGGCGGTATCCCATGTTCCCCAACCCTTACCTCATGAAACTGATGGCGGATGCGCGCACCGAAGATCTCCGCCGCGCCGCAGCCCGATCCAGGTCGCGACGGGCGGCGACCGACATCATTCAGATCGGGCCCACAGCCGTGCTGGAGCGTCGATGAACTCGCAGCTGAACCACATACTCGCTCAGCAGCGCGGCGCCGAGCTACGGCGCGACGGGGAAGAAGCACGGTTCTCACGCGAGCTGCGCTCAGTTAGGAGTCGAACACCCCCGGTGCTGAAACACAGACAAGAGCTGTGCGCGACGGGGTTCACGCTACACAGGCACCACATTGCCAAGTTAGACCGCTTCGTCGGCCAGGCTCAGCGCGCTGCTCGGCGGGCCGGACGGGAGTTCGACGGCGTTAGCGTCGAAGTCGATGATCACGGCGTGGTCAGCATCCACGCGAGTGGGGTCATGTCAATGCTGCTCTGAGGCGCGTGGGTCCTTCGGCGTCTCGCGGTTCGGCTCGGGCGTCGAGCTGCCGGTGCTCGACGCCGTCCTCGAGCGGATCGACGACGTCGAAGGCACCCACGCCGACGGCGATCTCGCCGCGGTCTACGAGCTGAAGCTCCCGAGCGTCGGCGCGGGCCGAGGTCGCCAGTTGCGCCCGGACCGCAGGCCGCGCCGCACGCGAACCTCTCGAGCCGTCACGCCGACTTCGTGAACCGCTCGCCGACTAAGTACACGGGCCTACGTGGGCTCGCCCCACTGCCCGTCACCGTGGTCGCGCGAGCGTTGATCAGCGGTCGCGGGGTCGCCCTCCGGCCCGAATCCTGCCTGGTTGAGCATCCGCCTAAGGTCGACGAGCGTCTGTTCGTCGATGTCCTTGCCGTGCGGCCGCTGCAGCACCTCGGTCTCGGGGCCAAGCGTGACTCTGACCTTGCCGTTGTGCTCCTCGGTCGTCGTGCCGGCCGCGTTCAGCAGCGACAGCACTTGTCGCCATTCAACGTTGCCGCTTGACGAGTGGCTGAAGATGTTCTCGATCGTGTCGCGATGATGATCGTTGAGATGCACGGGGGTCATGGCTGCTCGGGATTACGATAGACCACCGGCGTGAAGGGAACGCCAAGGCCACCGGATCAGCCACCTGTGACCTGCGGCCGCGCTGCCTATGCATTTACGCCTCGAGGACCTCAGCTACGCGCGGTTGGTGGCCAGATGGCCATCGCGTAATGCCGCGAGATCCACGTCGTCGAGGCTCGTGACCACGATGTCGGCGTGTGCCGCGGCGAGGAACTCCGCGTCGTCGACGCGCGCGATCCCGATCGCGGCCATGTGCCCGGCCTTGGCGGCCTGCACGCCGGCCGCGGCGTCCTCCATCACGATCGAGTCTTCGGGCGCGGCCCCGAGCTCCTGTGCCGCCGCCAGGAACATGTCGGGGTGGGGCTTTCCGTGCGCGAAGTCCCTCCCCGAGACGTCGGCGTCGAAGTAGTCAAGCAGCGTGAGCCCCGGTCGCAGCGACGCCGAGGTGATCCTGTTCTTCTCCGCGAACGTGTCGAGCCTGATCTGGCTCAGGAACAGCTTGGCGTTCTTGGACGAGGAGGCGGCAGCGATGTGGATCCCTGCGTCCTTGACGTGGATGATGAAGCGCAGAGCGTCGGGGTAGGCGGTGAAGTCCCCGGCCTCGATCAGACGCACGACCATCGCTTGCTTGCGATCGGCGTATTGAGCGAGCCGGTGGTCGTCGTCATCAGGCACGTGGAAGTACTCAAGCGCGGCGCGCGCGCCGTCCATTCGCGGCTTGCCGGACATCTGCTGCTCGTAGATCCGCGACGTGAACGCCTTCGGTGACCAGGTCGTCTGATCTCGGATATCGCTCCAGTCGTTGTCCATCAGCTCACGCAGCGACTCGCGCCAGGCCTTCTCGTGGGGCGAGTCGACGAGCACTCCGTCGACGTCAAAAATCGCTCCCTGGAATCGTTTCGACACGCGTGCTCCTCTCTAGCTGCGGAGTTGCCGCTCGACGGTTCGGTTCGGCTGCAACTCGAAGGTGTAACGGTCCCCGGGGCCGAGGTCGCGAACTTGATCTCTGACCCCAACCTTGATCGGCCGATTGACGCCCTCGGGATGCGCGGCGAGCGTCAGCTGGTCGTCGGCGAGGGTCACCAGCAGCGGGGTTCGCCGGAACTGCATCGAGAACGACAGCCCGTCGACAGGCGCCGGTAGCCTGGGGTCGAACCGAAGGACCTCGTCGCGGACCTGAGTGCCCATGTAGCTGCGCTGGACGAGGTCGAGCGTGCCGGCCATGACGCCCACGTGGATCCCCTCCTTGGTCGTCCCGCCCTGAACGTCGCCGACGTCGCTCTTCAAAGCTACGAGAAAGCGATCCCAGGAGCTCTCGGCGTCCAGCGCAGCGAGCACCCCGGCGTAGGCGACGTAGCTGAGCGTCGAGCCATGCGACGTGCGACGGTCGTAGTAACTGACGTTGTCGCGGATTGTGTCAGGCCCGCACTCGTAGCCGAGGCGATCAAAGAGCCGCTGGAGCTCCTCGGAGGAGAACAGGTAGAACAACATCACGGTGTCCGCCTGCTTGGCGAGCTTGTAGCGATCGGGGTCATCGCCTTCGGCGCGCAGGATCCGGTCGAGCCGCTGGATGTTGCCGTACCTCGCGCGGTAAGCGTCCCAGTCGAGCTCAGCCAGCTGGTCGTAGCCTTCGAACTGGCTGATGATGCCGCCGTCCTGGAAGGGCACGAACATCCGGCGGCTCATGTCGTCCCATGTGCGCAGCTCGTCGTCGCCGAGCCCAAGCCTGTCGCGGAGCGCCTCCGCGCGGCTTCCGGGGAGCAGTAAGAGGACCTCCTGCGCGAGCTCGCACAGCCAGGCCACCATCACGTTCGTGTAGGCGTTGTTTCGAAGGCCCCCTTCGGTCGCACCTGGGTACTTCTCATGGAACTCGTCCGGGCCCATCACCCCGTGGATCTCGTACCGGTCGCGATCCGGGTTAAGGTGCGCGATCGACGCCCAGAAGCGGGCGATCTCGAGCATCATCTCCGCGCCGTAGTCGCGTAGGAACGCCAGGTCCTGGGTGGCCTGGAAGTAGTGCCAGATGTTGTAGAAGATCGCGGCGTTGACGTGGCGCTGGTTGCGGCTGAGATCGGGCTCCCAGCGGCCCGAGAGCGGGTTGAGGTGGACCCGTTGCGTCTCCTCCTTGCCCTCACTGCCGCTCTGCCACGGAAACATGGCGCCGCGGAAACCCGCCTCACGGGCCGCTGCGCGCGCCTCGTCCAGGCGCCGGTACCGGTACATCAAGAGGCCCCGAGTGACCTCGGGTAGCCGATAGTTGAGAAACGGATACACGTACAGCTCGTCCCAGAAGACATGTCCGCGGTAGGCCTCGCCGTTGAGTCCACGAGCCGGAACCCCGGCATCGATGTCGGCTGTGTGACGCGAGCACACCTGCAACAGATGGCAGGTGTGCAGGCGCAGCAGCCGCTGCACCTCGTGGTCCGCTTGCACCCGCAGGTCACACACCCGCCAGAGCTCCTCCCAAGCCGACCGATGCCGCCCCAGCTCGGCCTCGAAGTCGCCGCTGCGTCCCACCGACGTGCCGGCCTTGGTCAGCGAGTCGCTGGTCGCCGGGTCCCTAGAGGTGAAGAACACGACCAGCTTCTCCACCCGGACCGCCGTGCCCTCCTCGACGTCGAACGCCAGCACCTGCTGGATGTAGTCCTCCGTCTGGTAGAGGCTGCGCTGAACCATCACCGGGTTGATGCCTTGGAAGACGAGACTCCGCGCGGCCTGGCTGAGGTACAGGTTCGACTGCCGGGTCTGGACCTTCAGCGCGATCACCTCGGGCCCGAACGTCCGCGGCGAGACCGGATCGAGGTGCCGACCCTCGAGCTGCTGATAGCGGGCGACGCCGCTGTTGGTCACCCGGCCGTCGAGCGCGGAGATCACCTCGACCCGACCAGTCCAGTTCTCCGCGGTCAGCGTCCACTCGATCCCCGCCTGGTGGGCGTCCGCCATACTGACGAACCGGCGGCTTCGCAGCCTCGTGACACGGGAGCTGCGATCGCGGAAGCGAAGCTCGCGCATGACCACGGCGTTGCGGATGTCGAGCGAGTGGCGGTAGTCGAGCAGCTCGACGTCGGCAAGGCTGATTGCATCCTCCCCATCGATCCGCACCTTGAGCACCAGCCAGTTGGGAAGGTTGACGAGATCCTCGTTGAGCACAGGCAGTCCGCCCAGAATGGTGGTCTCCCGGTTGTAGACCCCATGCGCGTACGTGCCGGGGTAATGCACGCCGTCGGCGTCCTCCCACTCGGCGACGCCGCGAGCGCAAAGATACCCATTGCCGGTCGAGGTCAACGCTTCGCGAAGCCCCTCCTGATCCGGATCAAAGCCTTCGTAGGTGAGCGCGAAAGGGTCCATCGCAATCTCTCTCCGCATCCCGCCGAGTCGCCGCTAGACGATCACTCGCAAGCCTCGCAGCGGGTCGCGGCGATGTCAATCGACCCCGCGCGGGCCAAGTCATGGGCCGCGGCCAGTGCGCGCCGGGCGCCGGATCCTGCAGCAGCGCGAACAGCAGCCCCGAGGAGCGTGTACCGGTGCGGTGGGGTCGTTCGATCGTATGTTGGTAGTGGCTTTCGGCGGCATCGGCACCGGTGAGCAGCGCGCGCGAACGGGCTTCGATCCCGAGTGCGAACTCCGTGCCGCTCGCTTGAGTTGTGACCGGGTGTCGCTTGAGCGCCCGATTGGCAAGCGCGTGGTCTTGCCGCCGAGCGGCCGCCTCCTGCCCGGCGTGACCTTCGGGGTCCTCGTCGACGCGGATGGGCATCGCATCGGCGTTGCCGCGACCTGACTTGGCCGCACCACTGGTCACGCCAAGTGACATTCGATGGGTGCGGGGGTGATCCGACGCCTTCAATTGATAGCTCGCCGAAAACGGCCGTGCGACTTTTGGGCCGCCAGCGTGTTTACCAAGTACGGCACGAAGCCATGCTTGGGGAACGAAGCGACCCGACTTGATTGACGAGGACGACATGAATAATCGCGGGCGCGAGCAACGGCCAGGACGGGACGCGTCTAGCGCCGTCGACGAACTGCGATCTGACGAGCCTCTGCTCGATCACCACATCGAGGAGCTGCTCGACGCGATCAACGCGCTCCAAGCACGCATCGCGCCCCCGCCCAGCGGCGACAGTCCCCTCTGACCGCCCGCACCACTACGGCTGCCCGCCGCCAAGGCAAAGTCGCCAAAGCCAGCGAGTGAGCGGCTAGCCGGCGATCCACCCGAGCTCGATCGAGACCGACCGGCCGCAGTTCTGCATCGTCACCGACACGGCCCTAGTCGCGGCCCTGCCGCCCCGCCATGCACCGGGCCAAAATTGGAAGGCCCGATGGCCAGCGCCAACGACGTGCGGCCATCGGCGGAGTCTCGACATCTGGGGGTGGTCGCGGCCGGCAGGACATTGGAACGAGCTGGCGGCGACCGAGAGGAGTTCAGGCCATGGAACCTTCTGACCGCCTCGGACCGTGGCGCTTGGGTGATGAGCTAGCGGCGGCTTCTGGCTGGGGGAGACGTAGACGGCGGGGCCGCCAGCCGCCTCGGTCGTCGCCGCGCCCGTCCGCTCGGCCATCATGCGCTGTGCCGGAGGTCGGATCATCCGGTCGTCGACCTGCATAGAAAGGACTGCGATGCCATTCGTGAACGTCGGACGAGAGAACAGTGCCGACATCGAGATCCACTACCGGGACCACGGCTCCGGCAAGCCGATTGTCCTGATCCACGGCTACCCGCTCGACGGCAACTCTTGGGAGCGGCGGGAGCGCGTCCTGCTCGACCAGGACTACCGTTGCATCAGCTATGACCGACGAGGGTTCGGCAGGTCCAGCCAACCCACGACCGGCTATGACTACGACACCTTCGCCGCCGACCTGAAAGCGCTACTGGATCATCTCGCGCTCGACCAGGATCTCGTCCTCGCCGGCTTCTCGATGGGCACCGGCGAGGTCACGCGATACCTCGGCACCTACGGCTCCGCGGGAGTGAGCAAAGCGATGATGCTCGGCGTGATTCCCCCGTTCCTGCTACAGACCGACGATAACCCCAAGGGTGTACCCGGATCGGTATTCGAAGGCATCAAGCAGGCGATCGTGGCCGATCGGTACGCGTACTTCGACGACTTCTTCGCCAACTTCTACAACACCGACGTCCTGGCTCCGCAACGAATCGGCGATGCGGCCCTGAGGGCGAGCTTCAACGTCGCCGCCGCCGCATCCCCCTATGCGTCCTACGCGTGTGTCGACACGTGGCTGACGGACTTCCGCGCCGATCTACCGAAGATCGACATCCCGACGCTGGTCGTTCACGGGACGGTGGATCGAATCCTCCCGTTCGAGTCCACCGCCGCCCGACTCAGGGACGAGAATCTGATCGCCGACCTCACCGTCGTTGAAGTCAAGGACGGCCCGCACAACATCGGCTGGACCTTTCCCGACGAGACCAACCCCGCGATGCTCGATTTCCTCGCGCGATAAGCCAACCTGGCTCGCGCCGCGTGTATCTCCCGGGTACCGCGCCCGGTCGCTTAGGTCACCACGGTTCGGCGCCGTTTCGGTCAAAAAGCCGCCGGTTTGGCCCGTCGCTCTCTTCCCGACATCCGCCGACACCACAGAAGCCTGGCCAGTAAGACCGTTGGGGCAGTGAGGGTTTCGCCGAGGCTGTACGGTCCGAGCGTGGCCGAAGCGTTTGTCAAGGGCGTCCGTTTGATGCCAGGATCAGACGAGGAGCGCGTCGGGCACCCGTGGGACCTTCCGGCTGTTGCTCAGCTCGCCGAGGGTCTGGAGCTTCATCCGAAGGTCACCTACCTGATCGGAGAGAACGGCAGCGGCAAGTCGACGCTGCTGACCGCGATCGCGATGGCTGCTGGCATGGAGGCCGAGGGCGGCTCCTCCAACTACACATTCCCCACCGAGGGCAAGGAGGCTATGCCATACGCCTTCTCAAAGCGCACGGCCCGCACGGGTCTGGTCGACTCCATTCGGCTCGCCCGGGGAGCCCGCCGACCGAAGACCGACTTCTTCCTGCGTGCGGAGAGCCTATTTGTCGCCTCGACGTATTTGGACGGGCTAGGGGGTGACGCGCTTCGCGCCTACGGCGGGAAGTCGTTGCACGAGCAGTCCCACGGCGAAGGCTTCCTTGCCTTGATGATCCACCGATTCGGTGCCAACGGGTTCTATTTGCTCGACGAGCCGGAGGCCGCGCTCTCAACGCAGAACTGCTTGACGTGCTTGCGCCGCATCGATGAGCTCGTGAACGAAGGCTCTCAGTTCGTCATATCGACGCATTCGCCAATCATCCTCGCGTACCCCGATGCCGCGATCTATCAATGCACGGATTCGGGTCTGGAGCACGTTGACTACGACGACGCCGAGCCCGTGCGGCTGACTGCGAGCTTCCTATCGGCGCGCGAGCGCTTTCTCCGACAGCTTTTCGGTGATTGAGCCGGCGACCGCTCTCGAGTTGATCGAGACAGAGCAGCCATGCGAGGGCGCCGGAGAGTGCCGCTCACGCCCACGCGGGTCTCGTGGCGGTGCTGCTGCTCCGGTGGGTAGCCGACCGATAGGAGGAGTCAGAGTCGGCCGGACCGGGGCCCGCTCAGGTGCCTCGGTCTTCGTCAACGCGGAAGCGACGCCGCTGATTTGAGCGGAATGGCCCGCGCTACGGGCTGGCCGCCGCGCAGTCCGGTTACGATCACGCTCGACGTCGCGGCCGTAGCCGCGTAGCTGCCGCTGGTCGCTAGGACACCGGGCAATTCATCGCGAGGTTGAATGGCAAGTCGGTCGCTGTGCCCGCAGCGTTGTGGGTAACGACGTCGACGAGATCGAGGTCGTTGGAGTTGATTGGTCCGTCGGCGCGCGCGGCCGCGAAGCCGGCGGGCAGGGTGTTGCCACTCGTGTTGCCGATGCTGACAGTCGGCGCGCACTCGGAGACGTCCTGCGGGAAAGTGACGATGTAGCTCCCGTTCCCGCCCGCCGAAACGGTCACCGAACCGCTGCTATTGACGATCGTCCCGCTCTCGAGCGTCGAGACGAACAGCGATACCGCGTTCTTACCGGGCGCGCCCGGCGTTCCCGCCTCACCGGCGGTGCCGGTCTCGCCCATCGGACCTGGTGCGCCCACGGCCCCGGCTTGCCCTGCCGGCCCTGCCGGCCCTGCCGGCCCGGTTGCTCCCGGGACGCCTTTTGCGTTAAACGCCAACGCGACGTGTCCTCGCTCGCACCGCTTACCGGGCTTGAGCACCGTCAGCACATGGGTACGCGCAGATACGCAGCCGTGGATCGCCCCGCCCTTCGTCGTCAATCCCTTCGTCGCAGCGAAGGCGCCGCCACCCAGCGCCAGGAACACCGCGACCGTTGCCATCACGTTCGCGTAGCTGAGCGACCGTCCGAGCTTGCGCATCTGTCGACCCCCTTTTTCTTGCAGCGTATTTGACGCGCACAATGCTTGCCACGGGGTCTCTCCGTAGCGTTGCGGCGCCGTTCCGGCACCCGCGGCCTGGCAACCACCAAGCACGCACGACAGGCGAGCACGAAACCGCCTCACGCCCGTGGACGTTGTGGATGGCGGTCCCGCGGGACAGCGCCGCAGCTACTCGCGCTGATCCGAGGTAAGCCCTGGCGGTAGCATCGAAACGTCTGACGCCCCCCTCTCCGATCCTCACGCGCGTCTACAGACCCCCTGAGCCGCAGAACGCTTCGCTCCGATGGTGACCTATGGATTCGAGATCGACGACGTCGCCGCGATCCGCTTCGCGGTATCGCCGATCCACGAGCTCGTGAACAGCCTCAGGACGTTTCGCGATCGGCCGACCGCGACGATGCACGTTCCCTGGCTACGCCAGATCAGTGGCCGGATCGACGGTGCGGCGCTACGACCGATGATCGCGCTCGTGGTCCCGCGCGGGTACACGCCGGACTTCCTGACGCCGCCTCCGGCCAAGCCGAGCGCGACGATCGACGAAGAGCTTGACGTCCTCTCAGTGACGCCGGCCGATCAGGTCGTCCATGACATCCGCAATGCCCACGCGCAAATGCGTCTCGATGGGGCGATTGTCGAGCCCTGGCTGCGCGACCCTTGGGTAGCGCTCGCGCGCGCCGTCGACGTCCTCCGGCAGTACTGGGAGGACGCGCTCGCCGGTGTCTGGCAGCGCGTCCGCGGATTGCTCGAGGCGGACATCGCATACCGCGCCGGGCAGCTCGCCAATGGCGGGCTCAGCGCGACTGTGTCCGACCTGCACGAGACCGCCCGCTGGGACGGACACCACCTCGTCGTCGACACCCTCCGCACCGAGACCTGCGAGCTGGCCGGACGCGGCTTGCTGCTGATGCCATCCGCATTCGCCTCGATCCGCGCCTCGGCGATCACCCGGGCGCCGTGGCAGCCGACCGTGGTCTACCCCGCGCGAGGAGTCTCCACTCTGTGGGAGTCGCCGGCCCAACAGAGCCGGCGTGGGGCGCTCGGGCGCGTGATCGGGGATGCTCGAGCGCGGCTGCTCGCCGAGCTCGACGTGCCGCGGTCCTCAACGGACCTTGCCAAGCGGACCGGCCTGTCGGCCGCGTCGGTATCAGAGCATCTCGCTGCGCTCCGCGATGCGGGCCTCGTCAGCAGCCGTCGCTCCGGACGCTACGTGCTCCAGACCCGAACCCCGCGGGCCGAGCAGCTGCTGAGTTCGGAGTAGGCCGAACTGTTCGCCACCGCGCACGAAGTCCCTAACGCTTCACGCATGTTCCATCTCACATCGGTGCCCCGACGTTGTCGCTGGCGCCAGAACCCTGACTCGACCTCCGGTCGATTCGAAGGACGCGACTGCGACAGCGGCGTGTCCGCCTTCATCGTCGACGCCGCGCCTGGCGCGGGCCCATCGGCACACGTCCATCGCTACCCGGAGACGTTCGTCGTGCTGAACGGATCGGTGACGTTCAACGTCAACGGCTCGGAGTGCCGGGCGTCGGCCGGAGACGTACTCACGGTGCCGGCTGGAACTGCACACGGCTTCGCCGCCGACGCGCCGGGAGGCGTTCGCCTGATCGGCATCCACGCCTCGCCGCGGATCGCCCAGACGTTCGTGGACGACCACGGACCACTGTCAACCGCAAACGCAGGAGGAATGAAATGAGCCCCCAGAGCAAGCTGAGACTCAGCATCACGATGTCGCTGGACGGCTACGTCGCCGGCCCGAATCAAAGCGAGGAGAACCCGCTCGGCGTCGGCGCGATGGAGTTGCACGAGTGGTTCTTCCCGCTTAAGGCGTTCCGGGAGATGCACGGCGAGGCGGGAGGCGACGTCAACGCCAGCTCTGCCGTGGTCGAAGAGCGGCGGACCAACATTGGCGCGACGATCATGGGCCGCAACATGTTCGGACCGGTTCGTGGTCCCTGGCCGGATCAGTCCTGGCGGGGCTGGTGGGGCGAGGATCCTCCCTACCACCATCCCGTATTCGTGCTCACCCACCACCCGCGTGAGCCACTCAAAATGGAGGGCGGCACCACCTTCCACTTCGTCAGCGACGGGATCGAGTCGGCGCTTGCGCAGGCTACGGACGCCGCGCGAGGACGGGACATCTGGTTGGCCGGTGGCGCGTCGGTTGTCAACCAGTACCTGGCCGCACGCCTAGTTGACGAGATCGACGTCTCGATCGCGCCGTTGATCCTCGGTGCCGGCGCTCGCCTATTCCAGGGGCTCGACCGCGGGACGCTCAAGCTCAAGCAGGTCCGCACGGTCGACGCGCCCGGCGTCGCACACATCAAGTACGACGTCAGCTGACCCGCGCCGCCCGCTCGCGACGTCGAGGGCTGCCTGATTCGTGAGTGCAGCAATGATCGCACCGGCAGCGGTGGCCGGTCGTCCGACGGAGGGCGACCAGGGGATCGGAGCGATTCGTTGGGCATAAAGTGATCGTCTCGGTTTCGCTGTCTGGCTGCCGGCGCTCACGATCGAGCTCGCCCCTCGAGCGAGCGCTGCGGCGTGAGATAACCGTTTGCTGGTTTGCGACGCGAGCGAGCGCGCCTTGCGCGGGGGAGAGGCCGATCGCGAGCCAACTCGTCATGATTGAGCGTTCAACGAAACGCTCTTTGAGGAGGGTGCCCGATGCCTGACCCCGTGAACCTGACAGGTGAGATTGCTGCCGCGATCGACGGTGCTGTGCTGCGCGGCCATCAGCTTGCGTTGGCCTTTGTCCGCGACGACGGCAGCCCGTCGGTGTCCTTTCGCGGCAGCACGTACGTCCGCAGTGCGACCGAGCTGGCGATCTGGGCTCGTAAGCGCGACAGCGGCTTGGCGGCAGCGATTCGCGACCGTCCCCGCGTCTCGCTCGTGTTCTATGAGATGGATGGGCCCGGAGCGCGTTATCTGGCGATCGAAGGTCGGGCTCGGGTCGCCGGCGAGCTCGATGACGAGGTCTACGGCGCGATCGTCGAGCCCGAGCGTCAGCAGGACCCCGACCGCAACGGCGTCGCTGTGATCATCGACGTCGACAGTGTTGCCGGCGCTAACGCGAACGGTTTCTTTCAGCAGACCCGCGCCTGACCCGGGCAGCGGTCCGATAGCTCACGAAGGCCCAGCGGATCTCTGTTGGGCCCGCACAAGGCGCCTTACGCCGCCTTGCCTGAGTCTATCCCTGGGCCATATCCAGACGACGCTCGACGCAATCCGAATGGCTGGTGCGCTGGGCGTGGCGTTTCCGTGTTCGGCCGCGACACGGGCGGCACAGCATCCTCAAAGAGGACATCGGCCAGTCGTTTCGCTTAGCCTGGTCGGTCAGCGCGTGGTGATCATCACTACGATCCCACTCCGACCCGTTACCAGGAGAACGAGATGGCCAAACTCGAGGTGTCGGATATCGCCCGCAACATCAAGGGGCGCATCCGGGAGGTGGAGCAGCAGCTCAAGGACCACAAGGCTTTGAGCGACGAGCTCGAGCGTCTAAAGGGCGCGCTGAGTCGGCTGGAAGGCGGAGTGCGCGCTCGCGTCGACGGCAGGCGCCGTCGCCAGCGGCCGGTCAGCCAGCCTGCGACAGCGGCCGCGTCAAAGGAGGACACCACGCCGGCGAGGGGCACGAGCGCCCGCGCGCCGCGCGGTGAGAACAAGAAGAAGATCCTCGCGGCGCTGAAGGACGGCCCCAAGACCGCCTCAGAGATAGCGACCGGAACGGGAATCAAGGCGAGCACCGTCAGCACGTCGCTGACCAAGCTCGCCAAGACCGGCGAGGTGGTCAAGGCCGACCGGGGCTACGCGCTCCCAAAGTAAGCACGAACGATCGGAACTGAGCATGGCCTTCGGAGTCGGTAAGCGCGTCGTAGCGGAGTCTGAGTCAACGAGCCGCCGACCCCGCTCCGGTGTCGTCGAAGATGTGTTGCGCGGCGACCCCTCGCCTCGGTATCGCATCCGCTGGGACGATGGCCACGAGAGCATCTATACGCCCGCGAGCGGAGCGCTGCGAGCCGAACCGCGCCCGAAAAGGCAACGACAATCCACGCCGCGCAAACGCTAACTAAAAGCCTAAGCAGTCTGCGGTGATCGCGAGCCGCGCTGTCGGCTATTGGTGTGGCCTGCGCCAGCGGGGCGCCGAGGATGTAACTGGGGGTTCTGGCTTGAGCAGGCGCACGCCGACCGGCCTGCCCTGCTCGTGAACGCGCTTGATGACGTATCCGTTTAGCTCGAGCTCTGAAACGACGGCGGCGGGGAACGTGATCCCGGCGGCATGCAGCCTGGCGAACGGGAGCGCCTCGTCGCCGGCTTGGCGCAGCTGCTCTAAAAGCTTCTGTTGCTGAGCGTCAGTGGTCGTCATCGACCGATTGTCGCCCCTCGGGCCTCGAGCGAGATTAGGAGTGCGTTGGGCATTTTTAGGCCGGACCGCCCGCCTGGCCGCCGCTGAGCCAACCACCCGACCTCGACCGCCAGCCGCTCGCCCACGACCGTCAAACCCTGCTCTCGGCCACGCAGACTCACGTACCCGCTCAGGCCCGTCTGATCCGTCTGGCGCATAAACCGCCGCCCGTACCGGTCTTGACAGGCAATTCGGTGATCGTCGGACCGCCTGCCGGAAATACGGCACGAGGATGAGAAGCATCGCGCGACCCGGATCTACACGGCGTCGACGGCGGGAACCCGTCAGCCCCCGCGACTCGTTGACGGTGCAAGCCGGCTCCTTTGTCGGGCGACCCGGGGCCGTTGGCACCTTCACGGGTGTACTCACGCGGACCGGGCTGGTCAGGACGATGGCGCCGCCCCACCGGGAGCGTCATGCCAGTCCGTCGTGATCGCCTCGCCCAGCACTTTGGTTCGGCACCCGAAGGCGCGGTTGTCGCGAGTGTCGCCAGACCTTGGAAGCTGACGCGTTGGAGAGACTCCGCTGGCACCGTCCGGCAACGAGGACCGGCCGGGCGAGGAGCCCGGCTTTAACGCCGCGATCGAAGCGGGCAGCCAGGAGATGTCGCCGGCGATGCAGCAAGAGTTCGCGTGGCGCGCCAAGCCCTACGGCGACCAGCCATCCGCCTACGCAACGTTCAAGACCGCCGAGCAGTACAGCCTCGGCGACCTCGTCAAGCAGATCAACACCCCGATCATGATCACCGACCCCGAAGGCGAACAGTTCTGGCACGGACAATCACAAAAGCTCTACGACACGCTGCCCGGACCCAAGGTACTCGTATCGTTCACTAACGCCGAGGGAGCCGGCCTGCACTGCCAACCAATGGGACGCTCACTGCTCGAGCAACGAATGTACGACTGGCTCGACCAAACCCTCGCCCGCTAGCGACACGGCCTGCCGGCAGGGCTCAACCTCGGCGGCAGCCAAACACCCCCGGATTTACCGACACCTCCTCGCGCTGGCCCAGCCGATCGCCGGTTCCAGCCGAGAGGCGACCTCCGCCGGCACGTGCACGCTGCCGGTTTGTCGCCCACGGGGCTGCGACACGCAGGCTGCTGCTGTTGACGCCGGCTCGGCCGAAGCAGAGCCGCGGCGCGTGTGCCGGGCGGGCATCTCCGTGCTGGTTCGGGCTCAGTCGTGGCGCCATTCGTCGAGCACGGTTTTGACCTGGTCGCGCACGTGGTCGCGCGCCAGGGTGCGGTCGAGTCCTGACATCAGCAGGTCGTCGTATCCGGTGTCTTGGTGGCGCACCGATGCCAGCACCGCTAGCTCGAGCGCTTCGGCGTCGAGCGCCTGGCCGGCTGCGCTGCGTCCAACCCGGCCGCTGCCGCGCTGTGCCGCGTGCCTGGCGATCGCCTCGGCACGCCCGGGCGGGCAGCCCGGGAACAGCTTGCCGATCTCGGCCGCCATCCGCGCCTGAAGCTCGAGGTCGGCGTCGGCGCGTCGTGCTGCGTCTCGCTCGCGGCGCCGCGCCCGCGACTCGTCATCCGCCAGACACTCCTGCTCGGCGCGCTCGAGAGCCTCCTCGTTGATCAGGATTCCCTGGCGCTCGTAGCGCTTTCGTGCGCGGCTAAAACGCACTACGACCGCCGACAGGCGGCTGTTCTGCTTCGCGCGGCGGGTCAGCGCGGCGTCGCCAGACGGCAGGAACACGAGATGATCCATGTCCGCGCAGGCCATGCACACGGGTCCTGGGTCCTCCATGATCAGCCACCTACCGTCCTTCCTGCCGCACGTAGAGCACGTCCACTCCTTGACCGGAGAGACGACAACTAGCTCGGGCGGGCGGCTCTGACGTTCGGCCAACCGCGCTCGCCTGCGTTCTGACAGTTCTGGCGAGACCCAGTGCGTGCGATATGCCAGTTCGATCCCCTGATCGCCCGATTTTGAGAACCGCAGCGCACGCCGATCCCGGGTGCGCGCCACATACGCGGTCTCGCTCGCCTTCAAGCCACGCGCCGCGGCCCACCGATGAAACACCTTCATCGCGGTCGAGATCTTCCCCAGGCTCGCGGTCACGACCGCCTCCAGATACGGGATCCTCCCCTGGCGCCACTCATCGACCCGTCGCGGCTCAAGCCAGCCCAGACCGACCAGCACGTCGATCGAGGTCACGAACCTCCGCTCAGCGAGCGCGGCCTCAGCCGCCCGCCCCACCCGTTGATCGAGCTTGCCGCCAGCACCACCAGCCACGACCCGGCACGCTACATCCCCGCGAAGATGACTCCGACCCGACCGTCTGCCCGTGGTTTGAAGCCGAAGCGCGCGGCGATCTGCGATGTTGGCGACGATGCTCGAGGATGTTCGCGCGCTGCTTGTCGACCTCGACGGGGTGCTGTACGTCGAGAATCAGCCGATCCCCGGCGCGGTTGAGGCCGTCGGTCGGCTGCGCGAGCACCGCCTCGCGCTGCGGTTTGTCACCAACACGACCGCGCGCTCACGCGATCGAACACTGCGCAAGCTCGCCCGTCTCGGGTTCGGAGTCGATGACCGCGAGCTGATCACCCCCGCGGCGCTCGCCGTCAGGTACTGCCGCGAGCGCGGCCACCATCGCGTCGCCCTGGTCATGAATGAGGAGGTCAAGCGCGACTTCGCCGAGTTAGACGAGACCACCGATCACGCCGACGCGGTGATCATCGGCGACCTCGGACCCGCGTTCGGCTACGACGTGCTCAACCACGCCTTCCGCCAGGTGATCGACGGCGCCGAGCTGATCGCGCTACAGAAGAACCGCTACTGGAAACGCGCCGACGGGCTCTCGCTCGACGTCGGCCCGTTCGTCGCCGCGATCGAGTACGCCACCGGCCGCGACGCATACGTCGTCGGCAAGCCCGCCAAGAGCTTCTTTGACCAAGTCCTCGCCTCCGTCGGCGTGGACGCGAGCGCGGCCGCGATGGTAGGCGACGACATCGAATCCGACATCGGCGGAGCGCTCCGCGCCGGCCTCGCCGCGATTCTCGTACGCACCGGCAAATACCGGGAGGATCGCGCCCGCGAATCCGGCATCCAACCAACCCGCGTCGTCGACTCAATCGCCGACGTCCCACCACTACTCAGCTGCTGACAACGCAGCGGCCGATCGGCCCAGGCCCACCTCCTCAACCGGACAAAATGACCGCACGGCGAGAGACCCATCGCCCGCCGTTCGAGTGCCGCTTCGTCGCCGTTGAGAACTCAGCCATGGACTGCCGCTCGGGCGGGTCGCCGACCCGGAGCAGCAGCGTCGACCGGCCGCGACCGGGCCGGGGAGATGCTCTGGCCTTCGTGAATATGGCAGGGGCCCAGCGGACGCTGCTGGCCCCTGAGTGCGACATTTCGATCGCGCGGCGGGTCCCACAGCAAAGGAGGCGACATGCTTGACCATGTTGGGTTCGCGGCGAGCGACTACTCACGCAGCAAACAGTTTTACGACAAGGCTCTTGCCCCGTTGGGGCTGACCCTGGTGGTCGAGCCGTCGGGTCAGGCGGCGGGCTTCGGCGTCGGCGAGAGGCCGTTCCTCTGGGTTGAGGCGCAGGGCGAGCCGGTACACGGGCGACTCCATATCGCTCTACAGGCCACCAGCCGCGAGCAAGTTGACGCCTTCCATGCGGCCGCGATTGCCGCCGGCGGCACGGACAACGGTCGTCCAGGCGTGCGTGAGATGTATCACCCCGATTACTACGGAGCCTACGTCCTGGATCCCGATGGCAACAACATCGAAGCCGTCTGTCATTCGCCGGCGTAGCAAGCGAAATCGGGCTTCTTCTTTGTCGCCTACCCGGCCACGAGATCGCTGCTACTGCTCGGCCGGAGCGTCGGAGCAGTCGACGAGTGTTTCGGGGCCTGCCACCGACGCGACCGGCCGTTCGTGAATCGGAAACATTGCACGGCTCTCGAAGTCGCAAAGGCTCTCGCCCGAGCCTAGGGATCGACTCGGAAGGGGCGCTCGATCCGCGCGACCCTGCGCTGTCGGGGAGTGGTCGGTCTTGACAGTCGTGGTCGCGTGGCCCGCGGGTATCTCGGGCGTTCTGTAACCGAGACGGGTTTCGGTCGCGTACCCGGGTCGGCAGAGTCGCAAATCGGTAGCGTCTGCGGGCATCGTGGGCGCGACGCGGGGCATCCTCCGGGGAACGGTTCGCTTCGAGCGCGAAGGGTTGAAGCTGCAATGGGGTGTGCGGTTCGCGCTCGGTGTCGGCATTCCGCTGTTCATCGGCGCTGCGACCGGCGATCTGATCGAGGCAGTGGCGATCGCAGGTGGAGCGCTGCTGGTCGGCCTCACCGATCCGGGTGGTCCGTATCGCGGCAGGGTCCGCGTGATGCTGATCGCGTGTGTGAGCGTCGCAGTCTGCACGTTCGTCGGCGAGCTCGCGGGCCACAGCGCCATCGTCCTCGTCGTGCTGCTGGCAGTCGCGAGCTTCGGCGCGGGGATGTTCATCGCCCTGGGCGTGCCGACATATTTCGTCGCGTTGACGGCGCCGCTCACGATCACGGTCGCTTCGAGCGCGCCGGCGGACGCCGTCCATGCGCTCGAGCGCGCCGCGTTCGCGTTCGCGGGTGGCATGTTCGCGATCGCGCTCGTCCTCGTGCTCTGGCGCGCGCACGCCCACCTGCCCGAGCGCCGGGCGATCGCCAGGGTGTACCGGGCCCTGGCCGCGTGGGTTCGCGACCCGAACGCCGACGACCGCAGGCCGATCCTGGAGGGCCTGACCGCAGCGCGCCAGGCGCTCGATGCGTCGGTCGGGTTGACGGCCGTGCCGAGCCCGTCCGTCGAGGCGTTCCGCGTCCTCGTCGACGAGGCCGACCGCACATACCTCGACCTCGTCTCGCTCCACATGGCGCGGCAGCGCCTTGAGCGCGTGGACTCTGTCGTGTCGGAACGCGCCGTTGACGTCGGCCGCGACGCCGCGGCCGAGGCGCTCGTCGCCGTCGCGCAAGCGCTCGAATCCGCGCGTTGGGACGCTGACGCCGGCTCGATCCGCGACCGTCTCGACGAGTCCGTAGCCGCGCTCGGCGACGAGCTCGCGGCCGACCGCGCCGCCGGTGAGGTACTCCAGGCGCAGGAACTCGAAGAGATGCTCCGGCGAGGCGTGTCGGTGCGGGCGGAGCTGCGCGGCGCGGTCGATCTCGCGACCTCCTGGCAGGGCGAGGGGCCGCCCCCAGATCCCGTGCGCCATACACGGCCGCGGCGCGCGGAGCTCGGGCTGCGTCGCCCGGGACCGATCCTGCGCGCCAACCTGACGTTGCGCTCGAGCGCGTTTCGGCACGCGATCCGCCTCAGTCTGACGGTCGCCGTCGCGGCCGCGGTCGCCGAGATCTCCGGGCTGGCGCGCGGCTACTGGTTGCCGCTGACGGTCCTGTTCGTGCTCCGGCCGGACTTCGGCTCGACCTTCACCCGCGGCTTCCAGCGGTACATCGGCACCGTCCTCGGCGTCGTCCTCGCGACGCTCATCACCGGCGCGCTGCATCCCGGGCCGTATGCGCTCGCAACGCTGATCACCGCGCTCGCGTTCGCGGTGACCGCGTTTCTGTTCGCCAACTACGGGCTGTTCACGCTGTCGATCACCGCCTTCATCATCTTCTTCGTGGCGTACGCGGGAGTGCACGACGAGTTCGCGACCGCGCTCGACCGGCTGCTCGACACCACGATCGGCGCGACCATCACACTAGGCATCTACGCACTGTGGCCCACCTGGGAGCGGACGCTGCTCCCCGACACGACCGCGGACCTGATCGAGGCGGACCGTGCGTACGTGCACGCGCTGCTGGGCTCATGGTTCGACGGCGGCGAGCGCCGCGACGCGGTCGCGGCCGCCCGCGTCCGCGCGCGGCTGGCGCGGACGAACACCGAGGCCTCCGTTCAGCGCGCGTTGCTCGAACCGGAGTTCCGGCACACGCAGTTCGGCACCGATCGGGCGACCGGGATCTTGACGAGCATGCGCCGCTTCGCCGACGGCGCGCTCGCTCTTGAGGCGTATTTCGAGGGCGAGCTGCCGCCCTCGCCGCCCGTGGCGCGGACGCTGGCGGATCAACTCGACGCAATGCTCGCCGAGCTCGCAGCAGCAGCCCGCGAGCACCGCGCGCCGTCGGATCTGCCGTCGCTGCGCGAAACCCAGCAGGAGTTCGCGGCACTGGTCGGACCGGCGACGCCGCTTGCCGAGGAGACCGACCGGATGGTCAACAGCCTCGCGATCGCGGCGCACGTCCTCGAAGCGCCGGCCACCGCCGTTGACCGGGCCGGGACCAGTCCCGTAGTCGTTGCAGTGGCAGCGAAACAACGTGGATAGCACGGCCGACCGCTGCCATCTGGTCGCACGCGGCGTCAACCCGTAGGCGGTACAGCGATGCGCGCAATCGTGTTCGAACGCACGCAACACGCGCATAGGGGTTCGAATGGTTCCTTTCGTCATACCGCCGCGGGGAACCTCACGAAGGCAAAAGGCGACGCCTCGATCACCCCGATCACGGGCGCTCGGCGACGGCTTTGCCACTCAACCAATCGTCTGGCCCGGACCCGCATTTACGTGCGGATGCGCCCCTCCCCGGCTGGCCTGGTCTCGTCCCGCCGACCCTACCGCGACACTGACCGCTTGCTAAGAGTGGCGTCACGGTCAAAGTCCTCGGTCGGGGATGGTGATCGACGCTGGGATGTCGGTCTGCATCTGCGGCTTGCCTGTCATCGCCATTTCGGGGGTCTCCTCGCTCGCTTCGGTCGATCACCAGTAATGCGTCGAGGATCCCACAGGCACGCCCTGATGCGATCATTCCGAGCGGGTGAACTCGCCGCCGCCGCGGCCTCCGGCTGGTGTCCGGGGCCGCTGTCAGCGGAGTGAGGTCAGGGGCTGCAGCCGTGCTTTTGGAAGCGCTGTTTGGTGGTGTAGGTGCCGGTGGGGTGGTAGTCGCCCATCACTTTTCGTTCGGTACCCGGGGTGTGGATCTTGTCGATCCCGTGGCGGAATGACGGGGCGGGGAGCTGGTTTCGCATGACGAGGGAGATGAGCCGGTCGTGGCCGCCGGGGACGTCGTCGCCGTGGGTTGTCCAGTTCATCCACACGACGCCGCCGGCAACCGCACTGCCCGTTTCTCACGAAGACCGAGCCGTGTCGCGGGTTGGCAACGACTGGTCGAACCAGTCCTGCTTTAGGCCGCCGAGCTTCCGGAGCAGCAGTCGAGCCATCGCCGCCGCGCGGGCGAACGCCTTGCGCGTTCCGCGTTACCAGCATAGAGTGTTTTGGTGGTGAGCATCGAATGTGAACGGTCTGTGGTCGCGTGGAGCTGACGGACGCGACGGCGAGGGTGGACGGTGGGCCCCAACCTGGCAATCGCCGCCCGGCCCCCGGCGACCTTGAGCTAGTGCAGACGTTTCTCAACAGCCGCTGGGATCTGACCAGCAGGAACGAAGAGGAGCTTGCAAGCCCCAGCGCAGTCAGCAGATGGCTCGTGGAGCACGGGCTGTTCGATCGCCGCCATGCGCTGACCGGGTCAGATCGCCGCCGAGTGCTTGAGGTGCGCGAAGGGCTTCGAACGATGCTGTTCGTCAATAACGGCGCGTTGGAGGATCCCGAAGTCGTGGCGCGACTGAACCGGGCGCTGCGCGTGCCGCGAATCTACATCCAGCTCGCGGCTGCCGACAGTCCGGAATTCAACCCAGAGCCTCGCGATCTTGACGGCGCGCTGGCGCTGATCGCGACGATCGTCGCGTTGTCGCAGCTCGATGGGAGCTGGTCACGGATGAAGGCGTGCCGCGGCCGCGAATGCGGATGGGCGTTCTACGACTACAGCCGCAACCAGGCAAGCAACTGGTGCGCAATGTCGGTGTGTGGCTCGCGCGCCAAAGTGCGCGCGTATCGCAAGCGACGGCGTGGCCCGGCGACCTGAACCGGCGTGCGAGAAACTCCGATCAACGGACGGGACGCGGGAGAGGCTGTTCGAGGGTCGCCGGTCAGCAGCCCGACGATCACAGGGCCGGCCCGGAAGGACGTGATCGGCCTGTTGCGCGCTTGTCGGGACGCCCCCGGACTGTCGCGTCGGCCACGAGATGCTTTGGGAGATGGACGAGCACGCTTGCCGCTTCATCGGCAGCGTGCCAAAGCACGCGCTTACCGGCGACGCAAAGCGAGACGACCAACATCGTCGTGACCACCATCGGGAGGCACCGCATGAACCCAATCAGAGCAAGACTTCCGGTCGCTGGCGCCCTGTCCTGTGTCCTGTGTCTTGCTGCGTGCGGGTCGAGCTCGAGCTCTGCATCCCAAACGGCACGTAAGAGCCGTGCCGCCGAGAGCATTTCGATCCCGGTCTGCTACGACGCCGCGAAGGCCGCGATGGCGGGCTTCCTTCGGGTCGAGGCCCAGCAGATCACGACCGCTGAGAAGACCGGCACGACCGGCAACCCCGAGTGCACATATGCGACCGGCACCGGCCACCGCGAGATCAAGGTGCTCGCCGACGACTACACCGGCAGCCAGCCTTACTTCATCCTCGACCGAACGGCCGAGGAGGCCGCCCAGGTGTTCGTGCCGACACGCATGGTGGCCCCACCCCTGGCGATCAACCACATCGGCCTCGAGGCCTTCTGGTTTCCCGCCCGCAAGCAACTGATGGCGACCGACGGGCTCAAACTGGTCACCACGACGGTGACCTGGAAGGGCGTCACGCAGAAGCACCGGCTCGCGCTCGCCGAGGCGTTCACTAAGCCCTACATCAAGGTCACCAAGAAGGGCAGGGCCGCGGCAAAGCTCTTCCCGTAGTCCGGCACGGGTTCGTGGTCATTCGACGCGAGACGCCCGGCGATCGCCCGGCGGTCGATGCGGTGATCTCAGCTGCGTTCGGCCGGCCCGGCAGCGATCGGCCGCCGCGCGCGACGGCCTTGGTCCAAGCGCTGCGACGCGACGTCCGATGGATCGAATCACTCTCTCTGGTGGCAACCCGTGCTCAGCGGATCGCCGGCCACGTGGTCTGCACCCGCGGGTCGGTCGGCGAGCTCGCTGCGCTTGAAGGCTGAGCCATCTCGCCTTACCGGTTCTGGCCTCTGAGGAGTTCTGCTCTGGATCTCCGGCTGGCCTGTCAAGGCCGAACCAGCCCGCGCCTGGGTTCTCCGCCGGTGGTCTCACGATGCCGGGTGCTTATTAGGGTGCCCTAACATATGGACATCTACCGTATCCATGGCTAGGAGGCTTATGGCTGAGCGTCGCGCCCTTTGCACCACAGTTATCGAATCGTTTTGGCTATCTCCGAGCATGGTCCGCGTGACCGTGGGAGGTCCTGAGCTGGAGGGGTTCGCGGTTGGGGAGTACACCGACCATTACGTCAAATGCCGGTTCGGGGACAAGATGCGCTCCTACACGGTGCGGGCGTGGGATCGCGACCGGTGTCGGCTTACCCTTGACTTCGTGGTCCACGGCGATCGAGGGATTGCTGGGCCGTGGGCGGCGCACGCTAAACCGGGGGACACGCTGGAGATTAGGGGACCCGGCGGCGCGTACTCACCGTCTCCGCAGGCCGACTGGCATCTGATGGTCGGCGATGATGCGGCGCTGCCGGCGATCGCGGTCTCGCTGTCGCGGGTACGCGCTGGGGTGCCGGTGTTCGCCGTCGTGGAAGTGGGCGGGCCTGAGCACAAGCAGCCGTTGGACTCTCCCGGGAGTCTCGAACTCGTCTGGCTTCATCGTGGCAGCGGTGCTGGGGAGGATTATGGGCCGATGCTCGAAGCAGTCAAGGGTCTGTCGTTGCCCGACGGGCCAGGCCAGGCATTCGTTCACGGTGAGGCCGCGGCCGTCCGCGCCATCCGGCGCCACCTCGTGGTCGAGCGTGGTCTTCCTGTCGAGGCCCTGTCAGCCACCGGCTATTGGAAGCTGCGTCGCACCGACGAGCAATGGCGAGCCGAAAAGCGCGAGTGGATGGCGCAGGCGGATGCCGATCTCGCAGCGGCTAGCGCGTCCTGAGCGTGTTGGGTTTGCGGCGTCGAGGCCAACGCCGATACGCCCCGACCGCCGCGTGGCATGAAGGCGATGCGAGTTACAGATGAAATCGCTTGCGCGATCGATGCCAGTTGACGGCAGTCGACAAGAGACCGCTCGCTCAAGGCGGCCAGGGCCGCGATGAGCAGTCGCCCAACGACCAGCCGGCAATCGTCGCCAACGCGCGCGACCGCCCGGCGCAATAGGCGATCGGGGGCGACTTGCGCTCGTGCCGGCACCCCACCCGTCGCGCAGCACCGCTTGGAAGCTGATCACAGCGGACCGGCATGCAGCTTCGGGGCGGCGACCGTTGACTTAGACGCCCGCATCAACCTCGAGCCGGGCCGGGAACAGGACGCCATACCGCTAGTTCGCTCCGAGGGATCGCGCCGGGTTGCTGCTCTAACGGCGACAAACCGACAGCACGAGCCGCTTGTCGGTCGCTGGAGGTCAGCGCTTGGCGATTGCTTCGCGGACGGCGGGGACGACTTCGTGTGCCCAGAGGTTCAGTGTCGTTTCGGTGATGGTCTCGCCCGGACGGACCATGTAGACGAAAGCGGAGGCGCAGTGTTCTAGCACGGCGAAAGTAAGCTCATCTACCCACTGCGTCACGCCGCCCCCGATCCAGCGGCCCTCGTCGTCGCGAGTCTCTGGTAGCGAGTCCCGGCTAATCCGGCCCGAGACGATGTAGATGGTGCCGACCTCGGTCGGGCTTTTCGTTACCGACGCTGCCGCTTCGTCGATGATGGGCCGTGACTCGGCAACCAGCGTGCTTCGCCAGTCGGCGGCGTGTGGTGGTACCCATCCGTCCGCGTGTCGGCCGGTTACCGCCAGCCCCTTCGGACCACCCGATCCAATCCAGATCGGTGGCGTTGGTGCGACGGCGGGTGTCAGGCCGGTGACGCTGTAGAACTCGCCGTCGAACGTGACCGGATCGCCGCCGCCGGAGAGCGCTCTTACGACGATGATCGCCTCTTCCAGCGCTCGTATTCGGGCTCCGGGTGACAGGCGGGGGACGCCGAGAGCGACGATCTCCTCCTCCATCCCGCCAGCACCGATCCCGAGAATGACACGACCGCCAGAGATCGCAGACAGTCCCGTGACGGTCCGGGCGAGTATGGGAGCGGGACGGCTTAGCAGGTTCGTCATGATCACCGCTGCGGTGATGTTGCTGGTTGCGCCCAGAACGAACCCAAGCGCGGCGTAGGCGTCGAGGCGCTCGGCGAAGTAGGGATGGTCGCCGACGCTGACGAAGTCGAGCCCCGCGTTGTCGGCTAGACGGGCGTGTGTGAGCATCTCGCGCACCTGGTGGACGCCGGCCTCCAGCCCGAGGCCGAACAAAACCTTGTGATTGGCAGGCACGTCACGAACAGCGTACGTCACGGAACCATCCCGTCCACCTCGGTGGATCCAGATCTAGACGCAAGTGCTGCCGTAGCGAATCAGCGGCGGCGCGAGCGGCTTACTGGCCGCCGGCCGAGGCTCCTCCTTCGAGCCGCTGACCGAGGCAAGCAGCAGCCAGTCGCGCACCGCTCAGTCGGCGACAATCCGGGAGTGTCGGAGTTCGACTCATGGCGTCTTCGATGGTCGGGCGATCGCTGTGCTCGGCGCGGGCCAGCTGCGATGGCCGGTATCGGCGTGACGCGGAAGGCGGGGGCGCGCCAGCAGCGTCTCGTGGGCGCGTCAGTGGTGGAGTTGGCCGGCTATCAGGTTCGCGATCGGCGAGCCGAGTCCGGTCGCCTCGTCGTACCCGGTTTCCGCCTTGCAGCACGAGACGCTGCTGAATACCGAGTTGGTGCCGGTGGTGATGTCGAGGAACGATGTGGGCGCGTGCTTGGCGATGGAGTAGAGCGTCGGCGGGATGAATCCCGGCTTGGGCCACTTCTCCAGCTTGGCGAACTGGTCCCACAGCGCGATCATCCCCGCGACCAGGGGTGTCGAGGCGCTGGTGCCACCGACGTAAGCGATCGTCTGCCCTGACGTTGACGGGCAGCCCTGTACGCCGGAGGAGCAGACGATTGTGTAGCCGGGCGCTTCGTCGGCAAATGCGGCGACGTCGGGAACTGGCCGGTTACTGCTCTGCGAGGCGGTCTGCCACCACGGACGCTTCTCTGTCGTGCTGACGCCGCCACCGCCGCCGGCGATTGTCTCGTAGGGCGCCGGGAACTCCGTGTCGTTCCACACGCCGGAGGAGGCGATCGTGTTGCTCGGCGTGAGCGAGATGTTGGTGCCGCCGACGGCGAGCACCCACGGCGAGACGGCCGGCCACGACGCCGACTTCTGCTCGTCGTAGCTGGTGAGCTGCGACTGCTTGACTCCATGCGCGCACGCCGACGAGCCGCTGTCGCCGGCCGCGACCACAATCGTGATCCCCAACGCGTCGATCGCCTTCGCCTCGCGATCGAACAGCGTCCGCGTGGCGCTAAACGGCTTGACGGTCGCCTCGCAGACACCGTAGGAGATCGAGATCACGTTCGGCAACGGCGTCCCGTTCTTCGTTGCCTGGATCGGCGATGCCAGCAGCCCGATCGCGCCCTGCGGATTGTCCTGGCCGAGCTGCTTGACCCACAGGTCGAGCCGGTTGAGCTTGGGTGCCACCATCGCCACGGTCATCGCGTCGAGCGAGCTCTCGAGTATCGGCTTGATGTTCCCCGCGTTATGGATCTTCAGCGAGGTCCCCTGAAACCCGAAGCAGTTGCGGAACGTGGTCACGTCGTTGGTCGGCGTCGGAGCCTCGCCGAGGATCGCGAGGTTGATGCCCTGGCCCTGAAAGCCCGCGGCCTGCATCGCACTGATCCCGTAGGCAGTGTCGATCTGATTGGGGAAAAGGCCCGCGCTCGAGAACACCGAGCTCGGGAACGTGCTGCTGGCGCATCCGGGGCTGATCGTCCCAGTGCGGGTGGGCGTCCCGCCGTCGTAGATCGCCGGCTGGACCATCGGGATCAGCCTCGCGGAGGGAACGTCGGCCGCGCCGGAGCTCCCAGAGGTGATCACGTGCCCGAGGCCGGCGACCGTGTCGACGTTTCCGCTCAACCCAGAGGGAAGCTTCGGGGTGTTGACCGGCAGCGCCGTCTTGGCGCCGGTCGATTTGTTGAGGTACTTGTGCCACTTCGTGCCGAACATCTTCTGGGCAGTGCCGATCGTGATCGTGGTGACGACCCGCAGATGGAACACGTCGACGGTCGCCGTGGCGTTGTACTTTTTGAACGCCCCAGTGACGGCATTGCGTCGCGACTTCGACGCGCCGTACTTGCTCTGCAGGCTCGAGATCGACAGATACTTTCCGAAGCTCGCCGAGTTCGGATTGCTTGCTGACTTGACGGCGCTTGCGATCCCCGACTGGTTGGCGATCAGCCCGATCTCCAGCGGCAGCTTCGTGCCCGTCGACGCCTGCCCCAGGTTCTTCAGGTTCTTGTGCGAGATGTCGCCGTAATTGACGCTCGAGGCGGCCGCCGTGCCGCACACGACGCTCAGCACGACGCAGACCGTGAACGCCGAGGTGACGTGACGGACGAACCCAGGCATATCGGGACCTCATCACGAAGCGTCGCGACGACATCATCCGAAGCGGATGAAATTCCGAGCTAGCCGGGACTCACACTGGATTCGGGTCGGGCGCGCTCGTAATGTGGTGTCCTATGGACCTACCTTGGCGCAGATCGCGACAGAGTCGACCCCGACGTCCTCGGTCGTCAGCGAACCGGCGGGCGAGGTCACCATGTCGACCTCCCACGCGTTGTTCGATCCCCCGTCCGCGCTTGTCGGGCCTTCGAAGCCCGTGACCATGCCGCCGAAGCCAAGTGGCGCGCCCGAGGCTCCACCACCGCCACTTAGCACTTGCTCTCCGGCAGGGCAATCGGCGACCACACTGGCGTGGTTCACGGGCGCCGAGACGACCGTGTTGTTCCTGACCACGGTGTAACCGGACACGCCGGGGCTGCCTATGGCCCCCTGCAGTCCCTGCAGTCCCTGCAGTCCCTGCGGCCCCGGCACCCCTTGCGGTCCCTGATGACCCTGCGGCCCGGCTGCGCCTGCCGTGCCTGTCTTGCCCGTTCTTCCTTGCAACGCCTTGCGAGCCTTCTTGCTTATGTCCACCAGCCTGATCGTGCCGTTCCTGATCTGATGGCTCGTGATCAGCGCGGTCGTAGCCGACGCCGTTCCCGCGGTTGCGATCACGATCGCCAAAACAGCCACAACGAGCGAAGCGCTCGGTCTTCTCATCGGTCTCTCCAGCCTTTGGCTCCAATAAAGCGTGGCAACCCTACCGGCTGCGCGACGTCGACGAGACAGACCGTGCGTGCCCGACACGCCCGCAAACGAGGAATGCCGGACGCCGCGCGCACCACCCCTGGTCGCTCGCTCGCGACCATCCCGGCGCACGTCGGCGTGGCCGCGACGACACTTGAAGACGATCGGCTCCGCTGCGTAAGCCCTGAGCCGAGTGACGGCGTTCAGTGGCGTTCCCACGAATCAGCGGCCGCGTGAGCGGCTGACCGGCCGCCGGCCGAGGCTCCTCCTTCGAGCCGCCGATCGAGGCAAGCAGCAGCCAGTCGCGCACCGCCCAGTCGGCGACGAATGGGGTCGGGAGCCTGTGCGGAGTCTTCCCGAAAATGGGGCGGCGGTGCTCACTGCAGCGAATAGGGCAGGGCTCGTCTCTGCGGCCATCTGGGCCGTGCGACACGGACGGACTGGGCAGCGTCGAGCGGGTTCTTGGTCATCCAAGATGGGGGCTGTTTGATCACAACATGGGCAGAGCTCCCGATGTATCGGTGGCCGTCTGCTCGTACCTTGATTGGCGATGAAGTCGCTGGCCTGAGTCCACTAGATCAAGGAGCCCATCATGCTCAAGCTCGCCAAGCACGCCATTGCCGTCGTCGTTGTCGCGGCCGCGGCTAGCGCACCGGTCGCCGCCCGCGCGGAATCCGTCTCGCTCAACTTCACGCAATTGGCGGTGACGCACGCCGTCCAGGACGACCGTAGCGCGATCGCCGTGCAGCCTCGGTGAGGGCGATCCGGGCGTGGTTGGGATCGCGGGCGGGTCGATCGTGGGCCGGGTTGGGCGCTCGAAGGCGATGGCGGAACGCCGGTTTGGACCAACGCGGATGCGGCCGCTCGCGGGCTCACGTCACTAGTCCGAGCGTCACGCGCCAATCGGAGCAGGGTTGCTCGGCCGCCCGGGATACGACAAAGGTGTATCGGAGTGGCGGATTGACGCCCTGGTTGCGTCGCAACGCCGGTCCACGGAGTTCACGTAATTCCGAGTGCCCGGCATCTGCCAAGGTCAATAGGAGGAATGGGAATGGCTTTCAAAGATGATTTCAAGAAGGGTTGTGAAGCCGCCGGAGGTGATTTTGTCGAAACGCCTCCGATCATTCATTTTCGTGCAACATTAGAACTGGTGGCACGATCAGGTGTGTGGGAACGAGTTGCTCGTACTCGCCGAAGTTCAAGGGTGATACCGGGGTCGTAGTCACTCAGACGAGGCCCGGTATCGGGGAATTGCTTACGCTCGCCTCGGGAAGCAGCACTGGGATCGTCGTTGATCTGACGACGGCGGGCGTAGAGGAAATACTCGCTCTTCGGTCAAGAAAAGACCGCTAACGAAACCGATACGGAGCGCATCGTAAAGCTGGCGCTGACGCACTCAGGCAGCCACGCCCGTGGCGTCAGCGCGAGGACCGCGCGAGCAGAAGGCAGGTGTCCGGCTCGCTGTCCATGAGCTATATGCGTGTCGCAAAGCAGAAGCCGCCGCCAACATTCCGGCACTCGGCCAGCGCACCCACTTCCACGAATCAGCACTCACGACGCGACCGCTGCAGTGCCGGCGGCTTACTGCTCCTGTCAGCCTGCGGGCACCCGAAGCAGGAGACAGATCTTCGTGGCGGGGTCGGCGACAAACGACAAGTTGGACGGCTCTGACACGCTCGTTTGCACGAGACCCCGCAGCGCTAGGCGCGTCGCCGATGTTAAGCCTCTTGCCGTACGACGAGCGAGGACTGATCTGGCGCGCTCGCGACACTCAGTTTTGGCCGCGTCAGGCGCGAGCGGTAGCCGGTTCGTTCTGCGACCAGGATTTGGCAGAGGGACGGCGATCAGATCGCGCGCTCGCTCACGCGACGCACGTCGCCCGTTGAACCACTTCCTGGCCGTGCAGTACGACCTCGGAACGCGCGGGCGGATAGAAGGGTAGGTTCAACGTCGCCTGTGTTGATGAGCCGATCTTGGCGAGACGCGCGAACGAATACCTTGGCGTCGGGCGTCGTACCCCAGATGTCTCCCGGGCTAGCGACGAAAGGAACGTAAGGTATCTGGTCGCCCATGAACTCATAGGAATACTGCAGCCCGACGCGTTTGCATTGCGACTCGATCACGTCAGCGCCGTTGCGATCGCTTGCGTCGCCTAGCCCGGGGCCGTTGGTCAGCGTAAAGGTGATCGCTCCGTAGCCGTCCGCGTCCGCGCCCGGGGCCGGCGGCCACCCGCAGGAGGCGTAGGTGGTCTGCTCAAACTCGGGCGGGCGGCCGTAGGCTGGGGTCACATCGGACCTCTGGAACTGCGTCTCTCCGGATCGTGGCGGGCGTGTGACCTGTGCGGCGGCTAGCCCGTGAGTGCGCTCACAGGACGCGATCCGCGCCGCCTTGTCAGGGCCGCTACTGGAGACCGCGATGGCGACGACACCAGCGGCCGCGAGCGCGACGACTGGAGCGGCGCGCAGCGCCAGCCGCGGCGTGCGCAAGACCGAGCGCCACCACCACTTGTCGTGCCGCCGCGCGAGCTGAGCGAGCTGAGCGACGTCGTACTGCCAGCGCTTGTTCGTGAGATCGAAGGCGTTGAGCTTCGCCAGCGAGGCGATCTCAGGCGGCAGCTCGGCTCCAGTCGGCATCGACGCGCCTTCGACCAGAACCGGTACCACGGTCACGTCAGAACTGCCCAGCGCCACCGCGACCTCCTCCCTGACGAGGTCGTCGTCAGCGTCGATTCGCCTGGTTCCGCCGGGAGCCTGGACAGTCAACCATCTCGGGCCGATCAGGATCAGCGCGAGCTGACAAGTACTGAGTGCCTCGCGGATCCGCCGCTCAAAATCGGCCCCCGCCGCGATCGTGTCGATGTCTATAAAGACGTTCGCGCGACCAAACTGGGGGATAAGCGCATCCGCGAGCCGGCCGGCGTGGCCGCCGGCGTCCTCCCGCCTATAGGAGATGAAGATGCTCGGGATCGGCCCTCCCCAAATTCCGCCCCACGGCGGCGAATTGTAGCTCCGCGACGTGAGGCGCCCGATCGCGCGCCGCCTCCAGGAATCGAAACGTGCGCGGCTTCGGCGGGTGAGCGAGCGTTGTCTCAGGCTCGCCGCGTTGTCTACGAGAGGCGACGGCGGATGAGCTGGCACCAGCGGTGTCGTCGGCGTTCGTTCCTTTTTCGTTCCCCCCGGGAGCAACCCCCAGCAACCATGGGTGGTTTGGCGCCCTTCCTGCCGGTCTTCAAAACCGGCTACGGCGAGGTAATCCCTCGCTTGGAAGGTTCGATTCCTTCGCCGCGTCGTCAGGTGACAGTACGTTCCCGGCGCGAACGGGCGGGAAATCGGCCGCGGCTCGAGTTGCTCTTGGCGGAGGGAGAGCCGCGCCTGGTGACGTATCGCTCGGGTCCCGGCGCATGCCGACTCGCGCAGCCGCATCACGCCTAAGCGGTCACCTCGGCGCTGCTGCCGGTCCGCGCGGAGAGCGGCAGTCTGGGTAAGACTGCCGCACGGGCGAGGCTCGAGCTCGATCCGGTTGCCATGGTGGGTGAGGTGCTCGAGGAGAAACTTCTTCCTCGTGGGTGCGAGCGGCCGTCGGTCCCGTCAGCGGGTCGCCGCCGTCATCCTGTCCCAGCGGGGCACGTCGGGCGGTACGCGCGATTGGGCAACACGCCGTGCCATTCTGCACGGGTCAGGTTGCGTCCTGCGACGCGGCAGGCGAACTGCTCCCAGGTGTTCACGTTCATCGGCAACTCGATTGCGTTTGACAGCCAGTCGATCAGAAGCTGGCCGTTGGGCTCGAACAGCGCCGTGGGAGAGGCCCCGGGGTACGGGGGAAACGGGTCGCCCAGCCGCGTGCCGGACTGAAGGTCCCAGACGCTGGCCGTGCCGTCAAGCGAGGAGACCGCGTAGCTGCGCCCGTCAGGCGAGAACGAGACCGAGAGGATCTCTCCCGTCGCGGCCTGGATCGGTGGCGCGGTCGGTCTGCCGCTACGCGGGTCGAGCAGTAGGACCTGTCCACCTTCCGTACCGACGCCGAGCAGCTGCGAGCCGGGCGCGATGTCGAACGAGCTGGCGTTCACGCTGGGGCCCAGCTCGAACAGCCGCCGGCCGGTGCGAACATCCCACGCCACCAGTACTGACCCGGGGCCCGTCCCGCAGCAGCCCAGCGCTACCAGCTCGCGGCCGTCGTGGGTGAACTCCACGCCGTTTGACTCGTATGGCAGAGCGTGGCTCTGGAGCACCGCGCCGGTGGCGATCCGCACAACCTCGACGCGGTTGTCCGAGTCGTCGGCCGGGCTGGTTTGGACGGCCAGGAGCCTGCCGTCGGGGCTGGCGGCGGTCCACCACACCGGCTGTGCGAACCGCAGCGTGCGCGTGACGCGGCCGCTGTCCACGTCCCAGAAACCGACCTGCCGATTGGCCCCGCCGGTGACGAGCGTCCGTCCGTCGGGCATGAACGAGATCGCCGCTCCGCCATTACCGTCGCGGGTGGGCAGCGTCCGTACCAAGCGGAGCGTCCGCAGATCGACGACCGCGACCGTGCCGTTCGTCTGGTTGGTCGCCATCAGCGACGATTGGCGATTGACCGCGATGCAGGGGCCCCAGCCGCACGACTGCTCGGGGGTGTTCCAGCGGAAGGCGCGCCCGAGGCTGCCTGCGCCAGAGAGGTCGAACGCGGTGACGCTGCCGTCCTGCTGGCCGGAGATGAGGACGTCGGTGTGTGGGTCGAGGACCGAAAGGGAGTGCGTGCCCGCCTGCGCCACAGGGCTCAAGATGATCTTGCCCGATGCGACATCCCAGACCTGTACCCCGCCGGTCGTCGCTCCGGCGACCTCCGAGCCGCCGGGCGTGAACGCCAGGCTCCGGATCCAGTTGTTGGGCAGGTTCTCAAGCAGCGCCCGATGGCTTCCCGTGCGCAGATCGAGCAGCACGACCGAGGCGCTCTGGACTCCGGAGTACGGACTGTTCTGCCCGAGCGCCACGGTGCGGCCGTCCGGCGCCAGAGCGGGCTGTCCACCCAGCGGGAACCGGCGCACGATCCGGCCGGTGCGCGGATCCCAGATCAGCGTGTCGCCCTGCTGTGCGGAGCTCAGCAGCATGCCCGCCGCGGTGAACACGAGGTGCGGGTCGGCCTGACCCGGGCGCAGCGGGTAGCGCCGCTGCCAGCGGACACGCCCGGTCGAGGCGTCCAGCATCACGAGCCGCGAAGCCGTCGGAATGCCGCCGGCGGGCCAGTCCTCTTCTGTTACCGCCACCGACGCGCCGTCCGGCGAGTACGCCACGGCGTCGAAATCGATCACGTCCCCGGGCTGGGGCCCGGTCCACGACAGCATCCGCCGCGCCCGGCGACTGGCCACGTCGATCGCGTACAGCTCCGAGCGGTCGGTACCGTTGGCCACGGCCATCACCGTGCGGCCGTCGGGAGAGAAGCTCAGGTCACGTTGCCCGATCGGCGCGTGGAGTCGCACGACAGCCCCCTGCGTCCTCCAGCTGGCGAGATTTATGAACTTGACGGTGCCCGTCGCATCGCCAACGACCAGCAGCCGTCCGTCCGGGCTGACGTCAAGCGCGTTGATCTGCACGTTGGACGCGTGGATCAAACGGAGCAGGGCGGCGTGCTGCTGCAGATCGGCGAACAGATCGCTCCGCGTCTGGAGGCGATCCTGGAGCTCCACCCCGGTCACCGCCAGCAGCAACGAATGGTCCACGTTCGGGTCGCTCAACGCCTGCGCTCCGAGTCTCTCGGCGTCGGAGGTGAGGGCCTGCGCCTGGGCGTGGCTTCGCTGGATCAACGCGACGACGCCGGCGACTACCGCGATCAGGAGGAGGGCGAGGGCGCCGGAGAGTAGCGCGCGGAGGCGGCGGTTGGCGCGTAGTTGGGTACGGCGCTCGCGGTCGGCTTCTTGGAGGCTGGTGTCGAGGAAGCGGCGTTCGGTGGCGTTCAGCCCTGCCTCATGGTGTTGGGCCCAATCGGCGGCGGCGGTCAGCCGGGCGCCGCGATACAGATCGGACCGCTCCCGACCCCCGCTATCCCAGATCCGGGCCGCAGCACCGAGCTGCCGGTGCAGACGGAGTCCCTCGCGGTCCTCCTCGAGCCAGCCGCGCAGCGTGGGCCACTCGCGGATCAGGACCTCGTGCGCGACCTCCGCGGTGTCGTCGCCGAGCGTGACCAGCCGCGCCTCCGCGAGCCGTTCCAGAAGCGTCTCGACGGCTTCGGGCGGGACGCCTTCGGGGACAAGCTCCTCGATGGTCGCGCGTCGGCGTGTTTCGGCCGCTCCGTCCCCCAGCTCGGTAAGGCGCAGGAACACGCTGCGTGCGATCTGACGGTGCTGCGTGGGGAGGGAGGCGACCACGCTGTCGGCGGTCTGCGCGATCGCCGAGGCGACCCCGCCCGTGGCTCGATACGCCTCGACGGTGAGCGTGCGTCCGTCGCGGCGCTCCCAGGTGGCGCGCAGCGCGTGCGAGAGCAGCGGGAGAGCGCCGGGCTCCCCGGCGACGTCGCGCACGGCGAGCTCGACCAGTCCGGGCTCGAGCCGCAGCCCCGCCAGGCGCGCCGGGCCGGTCACTGCCCGCTCGAGCTCGTCCTCGCTCATCGCCCCGAGCGGGAGCTGGTTGGCGGCGACCGCGCGGGCGAGCTCGGGATGAGACATGAGCTTGCCGTAAATGTCGGCCCGGACCCCGATCGCCACCGCACCCCGCACCCCCAGCAGCGCATCGATGAAGGCCTGCCGGCGGTCCGGGTCCTTGCACAGGGTGAACAGCTCCTCGAACTGATCGACCACCACCAGCTGGGCCGGATCGTCCTCGAGATCGACCCGCGGAGAGTCGGCCGGCGTCAATAGCACGGCGCGTTCTATGACGGCGACTTCGCCGGCGCGCACCGCCGCGATGAGGCCGGCGCGCAGGACCGACGACTTGCCGCTACCGGACGCGCCGACCACCGCGACCAGCCCACCGGGCCGCAGCCGCTCTGTCAGCTCGCGGATCACTGCCTCCCGACCGAAGAAATAGGCGCGGTCCTCGGGCTCGAACGCGAGCAGGCCGCGATATGGGCACTCGGTCGCGGCAAGGGGAGCTGTGATGTCGGGCGCCTTGATCGCACGGACCTGCTCGGGTTTGCCGAGTCCGCGCAGGCGATGGGGGCCGAGATCGACCAGTTCGCAGCCCTCCGGAAGATGCGCGGCGACCAGCTCGGTCGTAACTGACGAGAGGAAGATCTGTCCGCCGTCGGCCTGGTCACATAGCTGGGACGCGAGGTTGACCGCCGGCCCGAGGTAATCGGTACCTCGGCGGTCGGCCTCGCCGGTGTGGATCCCGAAGCGAACCGCGACCGGCAGATCCTCGGACCACCGCTCCGCCGACACCGCGCGCGTTGCGGCGACGGTGGCGGCGAGCGCGTCGGGCGCCGAGTCGAACACCGAGACGGTTGATTCGCCGATCGATTTGAGGAACTGGCCGCCACGACGCTCCACGCAATCCGCGATCAGCTCGTCGTGGCGCACGAGCGCCTCGGCCATCGCGGCCGGATGGGCATCCCAAAGCGCGGGCGAGCCCTCGATGTCCGACAGGCAGAACGTAATCACGCCGGTCGGCAGCGCCTCAGCCCACCCGGCGCGCAGGCGTTCGACCAGCTCGCCCGGGGTCGCCGGTCGGCGTGTCGGGTTAGTTGCCATTCCGAGCCGGATCGCGGCCTCGAACTGCTCGGCCTGTGCCGGATCGATTCCCTCCCAGGCTGGCAGCACACCGGCCGGGGCGGAGCCGGTCAGCAGCGCGAACGCGGTGGCGGCCAGCGCATAGACGTCGCTGGCGCGCGACGGCGCCCCATCCGCGGCGAGCTCCGGCGCCCGGTAGCCGGGAGTGCCAAGCCGGCGACGGAGCGCGTTCGGCGCCGACGAGATCCCGAAATCGACGAGCTTGACCCGCCCGCCGGTGGTGAGGATCAGGTTCGCCGGCTTCACATCGCCGTGGATGACCGGCGGAACCTGCGAGTGCAGATGAGTCAGCGCTTCGGCCGCCTGGGACAGGTAGGCCAAGACGCTCGAGGGCGCCAGCCCCGGCCGGCCGCGATCACGCAGCAACGTCGCCAGGTCGGTGCCATCGACCCAGTCCATCGCCACCACGTAGTCATCGCCATCGAAGAAGTCCTCGCGGACGAGCGGAAGCGCCGGATGAGGCGGGACCGCGAGCAGGATCCGCGCCTCGCTCAACAGCTCCTCCCGCGCCTGGCCGTCCCTGACCGGGCGGATCTTTAAGGTCACCAGCCGGTCGTGCCGGCGATCGAGCGCCTTGACGACGCGCCCCTCGCCGCCGAGCCCGAGGAACTCGAGGATCTCGTACCGCTCGTTGATCAGCGTCGCCATCGTCCCGGTCCTTCACAAACCGCCCCGCGGTTCTCGTAACCTACTCACTATGGGCGCGCAGGTCGAGGTCATATCCGGGGTGCAGAGCTGGCGGTTTTCGCTCGAGTCCGACCGAACGACGGTTGGCAAGGCAACCGAGAACGACGTCGCACTCGCCGACGACCCCACCGCAAGCCACCTGCACGCGATGCTCGAGCGGTTCCCGGCCGGCTGGTGCGTCACCGATCTCGGCTCCTCTAACGGGACCTCGGTCAACGGCGAGCGGATCTGGTCCTCTCACCGGCTGCGCCACGGTGACGAGATCCGCATCGGCCAAACGCGACTCATCTTCCGCGATCCGCTCGGCACGGCGGGCGTCCAAACGGAAGCCGAGGACGCGCCGCCAACCCTGACCACCCGCGAGCGCGACGTCCTCGTGGCCTTGTGCCGTCCCTTGCTGGACCGCGACATGTTCACCGAGCCCGCGTCCACGAGGGCGATCGCCGACGAGCTGGTCATCACCCAGGCCGCCGTCAAACAGCACCTCGCCAACCTGTACGACAAGTTCGGCGTCCCCGCCACCGACTCCAACCGCCGGGCCAGGCTGGCCAACGAGGCGCTCCGTCGCGGCGCCGTCTCGTTCGTCCAGCTGCAAGCACGCGACGGCGAATGAAACAGCGATACGGCTTAGGTAATCAACCCCGGGGTTCACACGAGGAATCATCCAATCCTCGGGGAGCCATTGCCATAGCCCCGCGGTCGGGACGTACCGACCGATAGGCAAGGCGATCCTAGCCGCTAGGTAAGGCTCCAGCGAGGATCCTGGCGCCGCAGCAAGGTTCTCCTTACCAGAACGCGACTGGATTCACTCCCGGTGGGCCGTGGCACGACCCTCGGCGCGGGCCGATGATGGGCGCACACCAAAGATCGGATCGTCGCCACCCGGCGGTCCACACAGGAGGCAGTCACATGACTCACTCCCCCATCAACCGTCGCGCTGCCGCCGTCGCTGCCGCGCTCGCGCTGAGCGTCGCCGCGTCAGCCGCCCCGGCGGTGGCGAGGCCCTTCAACGTCACGGCGAACGGGTCGATGGTCCCCGCCAACAGCCCGAACACGGCCAGCCAGGCCAACCCATCCACTGGCGTGCACGGAACTGCTCCGACGATTGTGCGCTTCACCGCTCGCGATGGCGGGTTTGACTGGGGCGACGCCGGCATCGGCGCTGCCGGCGCGCTCGGACTATCAGCGCTCGCGATCGCCACCGGCCTCGCGATCACCAGCAGCCGGCGCCGGACGCCTAGCACGGCAAACCCCGAGCACGGCGCAACACCCCATCAACGAGCCGCCGGTGACGCCAACCGGCGCTCGCACTCGCAATCCAGACTCGTTTCAGACCGCCAGGAGGCACTCAAATGACCCATCCACGGACCAACCACATCGCCGCCGCAATCCTCGCGGTCGCGCTCACCATCACGGTCGCGCTCACCACCACCACCGTCCCGGCCTCGGCCAGGCCCTTCTACTTCAACTCGGCCGGCTCCATGGTCCAACAGTCGCTGCCGGCCGGCGTGGCTCCTGCATATGACGCGAGCACGCAGGCGGTGGCCGCAGCCAGCGCCGGATACGGCTATGGCGATACCCCGGGCGTCGTCGCAGTCGTCACGCCCCCGGTCGGCTTTGACTGGGGCGACGCGGGCATCGGCGCCGCCGCCGGCTTCGCGCTCGCGATGCTCGGCCTCGGCGCAACCCTCGCGATAACTCGCCGACAGCGGCGTGATCGCCACACCACCCCCCTACCGAACTGACTGACCCAGTCGGTGCCCCAAGCACGGCGCCGACCATCACCGCCACTCCCCCGCCTCCGAACGCCACAAGGCACGCGGAGCGTCGGGAGTCGCGCTGATGGTCCGCGCCCTCGGCAGCCTCGCCTACGAGCCACATCCCGCCTTGCTGGGCAAGGCGCTCATACACCTGCACGGTGCGATCGCACTGCGCCTGGGAGATCGGCAGATCGGGCAGCGCGCCCAGATCGGCACGCAGTTGCTCGAACTCATCGCCGTTGCGCGTGCTGTAGAGCAGCTCCAGCCGCACCATCGCGCAGGTCGCGATCTGGCCCTCGACGACCGTCGCGTCGAAGTCCTCGCGAAGACGGGACCCTCAACCGCCTCAGACAGCCCGCATTCACGAAACCCGACGCGCCGAAGCCGGTCGCCTGACTGCTGCTTAGCTCGTCGGTCCCGTCGAAGCGGAAGGCCGCTCAGGGCCGCTCGGCCGGCGACCGGCACTCTCGCCTACCCGCCCCGGTGGGTCCTCGATTCCGCAAAGCACGACTGCGTCCTAAAGTCGCGATACTGGATTTGCAGCAAACACGGGAGGGACCCACGGGAGATCGGACAATCGGTCGCGATACTCAGGTGCGCGCAAAGGCACCGCACGCACGGGGTCTCGCGCCTTTGTGGCTAGGCTAACTAAATACTCGCTGCCCGCCGGTACCGCGCCACCGCCAGCGGCGCAAACACCGCGATGATCGCGACCGACCACACGACGGCGGCCCACACGTTGTTCCCGGCCGGGATCCCCAGCCACAGCGAGCGCATCGCGTCGACGACCTTCGTGAATGGGTTGATGGTCGCGAACCACTTCAGAGGCTCCGGCATCGAGGCGACTGGAACGAATGCCGACGAGATGAACGTCAGCGGGAAGACGGCGATAAAGCCGACGGAGTTCGCCGCCTCGGGCGAGGAGACCAACAGCCCGAGGAACGCAAAGACCCACGAGAACGCGTAGCCGAACAGCAGCAGCAGGCCGAAGCCTGCGACCACATGAAACACGTCGGTCTTGAATGAGAACCCGATGATTACGCCGGTTACCACCAGCACCGTGGCCGAGAGGGCGTTGGTGACGACGTCGGCCAGCGTCCGCCCCGCCAGGACCGCTGGCCGCGCCATCGGCAGCGAGCGGAACCTGTCGATCAGCCCCTTGTGCATGTCCTCGTTCAGCCCCAGCGCGGTGACGAACCCGCCGAAGGCGACGTTCTGGACGATGATCCCGGGGATCAGGAACTCGACATACGCGAATCCCGGCGTCACGATCGCCCCGCCGAACACATAGCGGAACAGCAGCACGAACATGATCGGCTGGACCGTGAAGGCCAGCAGCAGATCGGGGGCGCGCGGCAGCCGGATCAGGTTGCGCTCGGCGATGATCATGGTGTCGGTGAAGAGCCGCCTCACGGACCCTCCTCCGAATCCAAAATGGCCTCCTCGGCCGCATGACCGGTCAGCGTCAGGAACACATCGTCCAGCGTCGGCCGCCGGACGGCCAGGTCGTCCACCCCGACGCCGGCCTCGCTCAGCCGCCGCACCGCCTCGACAATTACCCCCCGCCTCTCGTGCACGTTGAACGTCACCAAACCGTCAACTGCAACCGGTGTCTCGTCAGCCATCGACGTCAGCGCTGAAACCGCCGCCGCGCCGTCTGCCCCGTTGTCGAGCTTGACCTCGAGCCGCTCCCCCCCGACCCGGTCCTTGAGCTGATCCGACGTCCCCTCGGCGATCAGCCGGCCATGGTCGATCACCGCGATCATGTCCGCCAGGCGGTCAGCCTCGTCGAGGTACTGCGTGGTCAAGAGCACCGTCGTCCCCGCCGCCACCAGGCCCTCGATCACGTCCCACATACCGATCCGGCCGCGAGGGTCGAGCCCGGTCGTCGGCTCGTCCAGGAACAGCACTGGCGGCTTGGCCACCAGCGCCGCGGCCAGATCGAGCCGACGCCGCATCCCTCCGGAATAGGTCTTCACCGGCCGACCAGCGGCCTCGACCAGGTCGAACCGCTCGAGCAATTCGCGCGCGCGCGCGCGAGCAGCCGCGCGACGAGATCCGTATAGCCGCCCCACCATCGTCAGGTTCTCGAGCCCGGTCAGGCTCTCGTCGACGGCGGCGTACTGACCGGCGAGCCCAATCCGCTCGCGGACCAGGGCCGCCTGCGTGACCACGTCGAGCCCCGCGACCTTCGCGCTCCCGGCGTCCGGCTTGAGCAGCGTCGTCAGCACCCGGACCAGCGTCGTCTTGCCGGCGCCGTTGGGGCCGAGCAGGCCCAGCACGGATCCGCGCTCGACCTCCAGATCGACGCCGGCCACCGCCTGCACCTCGCCGAACGCCTTGGAAACACCGTTCACGCTGATCCCGACATCCACAACCCCACAGTACGAAAAACCCCGGCTGGGCTCCCGGTGGGGGACCGCGGGGTCGGCCCGCCCGCGACCGCGAAATCAGTCCGCCAGGGAAGGCGCGTCGGCCCGCCGGCAACCCCGGATTCAGTCCGCCAGGGACCGCGCCGTCAGCCCGCCCAGGACCGCGGGCTTCAGCGCCCCGCGCGCGCCGGAGCGCGTCGCCGACACCGTCGTCTTCGCGCTGATCCCGTTGGCGTCCTTCACCAACGCCGTTAGCGTCACTGCAAGGCCGCGTCGGCCGGCGCGCCCGCCCACGGGCCCCCGCGCCAAACCGCAAATGAACCGTCTTGCGGACATCGGCAGCGATCTTGAGCTAGATCCCCATTAGCTGGACGGCTCGACTCTTGCCGTCACCCGCCCTGCGAGTCGCCAGCGTCAACGCCCCCTAGACGCCCCCGACGTCCCACCATGCACGCCACGACTACCGGCAGGTCACCCTTGCCGTTCACCCGCAGCGCCCCTCCCCCCGGAGCCCGACGCACGCGGGCTTCTGGAAAAGCGCGGTGGAGCCGGAAGCCGGCCGCGTCGGAGACCCCGTTTCATCAGGTGGCGAGCGTCACATTCGCCGGGATGAGTGACCTGCTTCGTGGGCCTGAGGTCGGTGCGCTTGGCGCTACGCTGTTCCTCGCCCATGCCTGTGGCGCTCGAACTGCGCAGCCTCGAGGCCCCGGTCGTTCAGGCGGGGATGGGGAGCGTCTCGCGGCATGAGCTCGCCGCAGCCGTGTCTGAGGCCGGTGGGCTCGGCACAATCGCCGGTGTAGGCACGCCGATCGCAGCTGAGATCGCGGCCGCTCGCAGGCTCACCGGCAGGCCAATCGCCGTCAACCTCCTGCTGCCGTTCGTGCGGCCCGGCGATGCTGAAGCCGCGGCGGCTGCCGACGCGATCGTCACCTTCTGGGGTAGCCCGCGCAGGCCGGCGGCGAGTACGTGGATCCATCAGTGTGGTTCGGTCGAGGAGGCGAAGGCCGCGGCCGCGGCCGGCGCGGACGTCCTGATCGCGCAGGGGGTCGAGGCTGGCGGCCACGTGCGCGGGTCGACGCCGATGCTCGAGCTGCTCGAGCGGGTGCGTGCCGCGGTGAAAATCCCGGTCCTGGCGGCCGGGGGCATTGTCGACGCCGAAGGCGTGAGGGCGGCGCTTGACGCCGGCGCTGCCGCGGCTGTTTCCGGCACACGCTTCCTGCTCAGCGAGGAGAGCCACGCCCATCCTGAGTACAAGCAACGATGTCTCGATGCCAGTGAGACGATCTTGACCGAGCTGTTCGGGCTCGGGTGGCCCGACGCCCCGCATCGAGTGATCTCCAATGCCGCAACGCGCCGCTGGCTGCGCGGTGACGACCGTGGTCCCCGGTGGATCCGTATCGCGAACCGCGTCAGCGCACCCTTGGCAAGCCGGATCCCGACCGCCATCCAGCAGCGCGCGATCAAGACCCAGCGCCCATCGCAGCCCTTCCTCGGACCGCAGCCCCCTACCGACGATGGACCCGCGAACCTGCTCGAGTCGGGTCCGCTTTACGCCGGTTCAAATGTCGACCGCGTCACCGAGATCCGCCCAGCGGCTGACCTGGTCAAGGCGCTGACGCCGTAGCGCTCAACCGCGCGGGGACGATCAGCGCCCCCGGTCGACGCTTCTCGACGGTCCCGCATGGATCGCAGCCCGAGCATCTCGACGCCGCCTGCGAGTGACCCGCACAGCGAAGAACCTGGCATCCCGCGCACGATTGGTTTCCCTTCGCCCGGGGCGGTCAGCACAGGTGGCTTGGCGACCAAGCGCAAGTCCGGGACGCCGCGGTGCTAACCGCAGGCGAGTCAAGCAGAGGCTCAGAAGGGCCGCCGGATAGCCGAAGGGGCAGCGCCGCGATCAGACCGGGGTCGACGACAGAGCAGGCGCGACTGAAGGCTCGGTCTCCCTCCTGCAGGTCGCGTCCCGGGCGTGCAATCGAGCGAGGGTCGATCAAGAGCTGATCGGACGTCCGGTAGCACGCGTCGGATGCCGTCGAGCCAGGGCGACCGGTCAGTCGAGCCACTCCACGTTGTATCGGGGGCCGGCCTCGATCATTCGCTGGATCAGTTCGGGCGTCACGGCAGGGGGGTCTGTCGTCAGATCCTCCGCTGGAGAGCAGACCTCACGGAACCATCCCTCCATACCGGACGGCGTGTATACAGCAACCATTCGCGCCGGGACGTCGCCCTCGTTCCGGTACCCGTGCGCAGTGCCTCGTGCAACAAAGATCGATTCTCCGGCACCGACCGTTCGCGTCTCGCCGCCGGCAGTGAAGGCGATCTCGCCTTCATAGACGTAAAACAGCTCATCCTCGGCCAGATGACGATGCGGTGGCGGGCCACCGCCAACGCCAACCACGCAGTCAAGCGCGAACATCGAACCTTCGGACTCCTCCCCGGTGACCAAGAACGTGTACAGGTCTCCGGGCCCCCAGAACGTCCGGCCCGGGCCGCCGGTGACGTGAACCACTCCGGACGCTGGCAACATGCCCCCCTTACTTGGTTGAGCTTTGTCGGATTGCCATCGCAGCATCGTTGATCGACAGCCGATCCACAAGTCCTCTCGACATCCAGCCGCGTCCCCCTCGACGGTGCTCATGCGAGCGGCTGAATCCTCGCCGGCCGAGACTTCTCCTTACGGCATCCGGCAGGCCGAAGCGGGCAGCCACGGCCTCGTGACCACCCGGACTGTTCTTCTCAGCCGTCTGGCGATGGAGGCGTTGGTTCACGATCAGCCGTCGGTCTCACTGCGGAGCGAGCGGCTCGCACCAGGCCGCTTGGTAGTAACCCTCGGTCCGGGTGCGGATGCCATTGGACCTGGATCACACCGACGAGCTGCCCTCCCGGGATCCCAACCAGGGTCATCACGCCGGGCACGGTCAGCGCGCGCTGGGTTCGCTCGACATCGTCTGAGTACTCGTTCCAGCCTTTCGCAGCTACGAGTGCGATGAGCCCCTCGAGGTCAGCTCGTGTGAACGGTTCAATCGAGACCCCGGTCATGGCCCGTCGGACATCGCGTGTGCAACCAGACGTCAGCCGATCCGCTCAGCCAGGGACACGATGATGCCCTCTGGCCCGCGCACGTAGGCCATGCGCCAGATGTTCTCGTACTGACCGATCCCGCCAACCAGGCCGTAGCCGTCCGCAGCCAGCGAGTCGACCGTCGCCTGCAGGTCCTCGACTTCGAATGAAACGTTGCGCAGCCCTAGCTCGTTGGCCATCGCGGTGGGCGACCCTGGCTCGTGATCGGGCCAGACGAAGCTCGACAGCTCCAGCCCGGCACCTCCGTCGGGCGCACGCAGCATGACGATGTGACTGCGGGAGCCGGGGATGCCGATGACGGTGTCAACGAACTCGCCCTCAACGAACGTCCGCCCCTCGACCTCAAGGCCCAGCTCGACGAAGAACGCCGTCACCGTGTCGAGCTCTGCGACGGTGATGCCAACATGGTCGAAACGTCGTATGTGCGACATGAGGTACTCCTCCGAGATCTGCTGATGTCGTGAGCCGCGCCTAGTCGAGGCCCGTCAACTGGTGAGCGGAGCGGGCCGACGCTTCACGACATGGAATCACCCATAAGCCCCTAAATCGTCCCCCAGGGGTAACCGTCAGCGAGACCTCCCTCCCGCCGGCGCCGCCGCCGAGCACTGCGGCGATCGACGCGTCCAGCAAGACCCTCCCGGCGACGTGTCGGTGGGGCGCTATCCGGGACACCCACGACGACACGCGCGCGCGACCCAAAGCAGGTCTTGCTCGCGCCCCGGCTTAACACCTGCTCGTCGCCGATCTCCGATCTCCCGAGCCGCGACTCAGCGATCGGCTGATCGTCACCGCGGCGCGCCGGATGCCGCGCGTCCTGACGGCCGTTAACCGCCTGGACTCTGCTCGCTTGCATCGCCGTTCCTGAGGCCCGTTCCCGAGCGAATACCGATCGCTGAAGGACACGTCCGGGCTGCTCCTATTAACCAGCTAGACGGTACCGTGGAGGCGTGCGCGCCCGCGCGCGGCTTCGCGCTTCGCCGTGTACCCCACGTTGGCAGGGTCGAGCTTCGCCGCCCGGTCAAACGCCGCGGCTGCGTCCTCGTAGCGCTCGAGCCTGAAGAGGCACACGCCGCGCGCCTCGTGCGCGAACTCCCCGAAGATCCGCGCATCGTACGCGGGACCGTCGCCGGGCAGGGTCGCGAGATCGACTGCCAGCAGAGCGTCGAGGAGGTCCAGCGCCTCGCGATGGCGGTCGTTTGACATCTCGGTCGCTGCCTGCACCCACCACAGGAGTTTGTTGTCCGGGTACCGTCGGCGCGCCTCGGCGAGCAACTCGGCGACGTCCTCACCCCTGTCGCGGCGCGTGCGAACAAGGTCGGTGAAGACCAACACCCCGAGCGGGTCGAGTGGTCTGTGGCGCGCGAGCTCGACCGCTTCTGCCAGGACGGCGTCGGCCTCTTCGTCCTCGCCGAGTCCGCGCAGCACGCGCGCCAGATGGTGGCGATTGAAGAGATTGTCCGGCTCCCGGGCGAGCTCGGCGCGCAGCAGCGGGAGGTTGCGCCGATGCTTGTGCGTCTGGCTCCCGTCATAGCCGACGTGATCGAGCAGCAATTCGCAATCGCTGATCGGCCGCCGGTCACAACGGGCCGCGGCCCCGATCGAGGGTGTGACCTTCTCGTGGATCCGGCCTTCGAAGCGAATCCTCGGATCGTGGCGCCAGAGCCGGTATTCGAGGTATGGAGTCGAGTGCGCATCTGGTCGCAGCAGGACCCTAAAGGCGACCTCCTCGGCGTCGGTGAGCAGCGCCTCGATCCCGGCGCGATCGATCCGGCTCAGCCGTTCATCAGCGTCGATGTAGAGGATCCACTGACCTTGCGCGGCGTCGAGCGCGACGTTTCTGGCCTCGGCGAAATCGTCGCGCCAAGTGTGGTGGATCACGCGTGCGCCGTGGCTCGTCGCGATCTGCGGGGTTTCATCGACCGAGCCGGTGTCGACGACGATGATTTCGTCAACGACGTCCTCAACCGACGCCAGGCACTCATCGAGCACAGACGCCTCATCACGGACGATCAGCGTCGCGCTCAGCAGGGGCTCGTTCGTGCTCACTACGGTCAGACGAGGAGCGGGGAGGGCGCCGCGCAGTTACGTCGACGCGGGGTGGGTTCCGCGCTCAGCCCTATGCCTGGAAGCAGGCGCACTCCAGTTCGCTCTGGGCGTCGCTCACGAGTTCCGAGAGCTGGCCCGCGACGTCTGACGAAATGTGGTGGCCCGCTTGGGCATTGATCTCACTCTGAGTAGCGCCGAGCAGACCGCAGGCGGCCTTGAAGTTGCCGCGCATCTCGGCGTTCTGAGCGTTCTTGAGCTTCTGGCTCAAACTCGTAGCGATGCCGGAGGGAGAAATGTCGCCAGAAGCCTTAGCGTTCTCGATGACCTCGAGCGCGAGCCTGATCGTACGATCGGCGGCGAACTGGTTCGGGAAGCACTGGCTGGGGGAGTTGGGATGGGCTTCGGCGATCCCGTCGAGTCCGAACGAGACGATCACCGGGGCCATGAATGTGCCCGCGATCATCTTCTTCAAGAACGGTCGACGGGTTAGTCCCAGCTCTGTCAGCCGCTCGTCGGTCATGCTCGTCCTTTCGCCCTCGATCCCGAGAGTCTCCAGCGACACCCTCGCGCGGCGACTATATGGGAGCCCTCACTGCCATGCAAGTATTGACGCGTGGTCGAGGATGAACGCGCCTACCGGGCGGCGCCGCGCCTGATCCTGCTCACTCCGATCGCTCCGGCACCGACCGGGAACGGGCTCGCGATGCGCACCGAGCTGTTTCGACGCGCCGCGGCTCGCGAGTTCGACGTCGACACAGTCGTGATCCCCATCGCCGGGCGGCTGCCCGACGGCGCCGCGAGCCTGGCCGACGCGACGGTCGTCAGCTCGGATCGTGCCCGCATCCGCGCGGCCGCGGCGGAGCTGCTGTCGGACGCCGTGTGGCGCGACCGGCTGGCGCTGGCTGAAACCTTGCCGGCCCGGGCACGCTTCGCGTCCGCGGGACTGGCGGACGCCGTCACAGACGCGATCGGGGCCGGGACGCCGGTCGCACTCCACGTGATGCGCTCCTACCTCGCCCCGCTGGGCGTGGCGGTGTCCGAGCGACTGCGGGCGAGCTGGACCACGCTCGATCTCGATGAGGACGACGCCGCATTCGCAGCGGTTCTGGGCGACGCGGCGGAGGCGGCGGCGCACGATCGCCTGCTGATCACGTTCGGGCCTCTGTTTGACGGCCTGTCCGCCGCGTCGGCTGCCGAGGCGCGTACGATCTCGGTTCGCAACCGGCTCATGGTCGAGCACGTCCCGAATGCGGTGGACGTTCCGCTCGCCCGGACGCGCAGCGTGCGCCCGGGACGAATCTCGGTCCTGTTCGTCGGCAACTTGACCTATCAGCCGAACCACGAGGCGGCCGTGACGCTCGTAGATCAGGTGCTCCCCGAGCTGCGGCGGCGTCTGACGCAACCCGTGCACGTGACCCTCGTGGGCGCGCACCACGCGGGCCTCGAGCGGCTGGCGAACGATGACGTCGGGCTCGCGGGGTTTGTCACCGATCTCGGCCCGGTGTATGCCGGGGCCGATGTGACCGTGGTCCCGCTAGACACGGGCGCAGGGACGCGGATCAAGCTGCTCGAAGCGTTCGCACATCAAGTCCCGGTCGTCGCTTCGAGGACCGCGGCCGCTGGGCTCGGCGTCACCCACGGACGCCACCTCCTGCTCGCCGACGGGGCCGCCGAAACGGCGGCGGCGGCCGCGCGAATCACTGCGGACCCAACGCTCTCTGCTCGGCTTGTCCGCAACGCCTACGAGCTCGTCCGTGACAAGTATTCGACCGAGGTTGTGATCCCTACGATCGCCGCCTTCTTCGCCCGAGCGGCACGCAGAGCCGAGCGGCGAGCTCAGACGGCGGGTGGGCCGTGAGCGTCCCAGCGGACCAGACCCCGCTCCGCCAGATCGCTCAGTCCGGCAATCGCGTCGGGGATCGGTGGCGTTTGCAGGCTGTAGACCTTGGCCAACGTCGAGGCGATCGCGTCGGTGTCGCGGGTGCCGTCGCACAGATCGAAAATGACCGACGCGGTCGGGTTGAGATGGTGGACCTGGTCGCTACTCGGGTCGTACACGATCAGGCCGTCGTCAGCCTCGTTGACCTCGAGCGACTCGACCTGCACGGGGTTTGAACCGATCGACATCGTGCTCGTCATCCGGGGGCGCGCCAATCTAGCATGACCGCCCCCGTGATCCCAAGAGTCGCGCACTTCGTGTTCGGGCTGGAGGAGCAGCGCGAACCGTTTCAGTTCCTCCATTACCTGTCGATCGAATCGTGTCGGCGGGTGCTCGAGCCCGAGCGGATCTACTTTCACCATAAGCATCTGCCGTGGGGGCCGTGGTGGGAGCGGATCCGGCCACACCTAATCCTGGTCGACGTCGACGAGACAGCCGAAGTCCTGGCGACTGACTACTCCGCCGGCAAGGTCCCCTCTAGGTACCGCTACGCGCACCACGCCGACTTCATCCGCCTCGACGCCCTGATCGAGCATGGCGGCGTTTACGCCGACATCGACACCGTGTTCGTGAACCGACTCCGCGACGAGCTGTTCGAGATGCCGTTCGTGATCGGACGCGAGCCGCCGGTACGCGACGAGCGCACGGGCGAGCAGCGCCCGTCGCTCTGCAACGCGCTGTTGATGGCCGAGCCACAGTCAGTGTTCGCGCGGACCTGGCGCGAGCGGATGGGCGCGGCGCTCGATGGGTCATGGAGCAATCACAGTGGGTTTCTGTCCGATGAGTTGAGCCGTCTGATGCCGGACGCGGTGCACGTCGAGCCGGAGACCACTTTCTTCGCGTTTCCGCCAACCCGCGCGGGCCTGGCGAGACTGCTCGAGGAACGCCACGCCGTGCCGGCGTCCACGGCAAGCATCCACCTCTGGGCGCACCTGTGGTGGGAGCCGGGCAGGCGCGATTTCAGCGAGGCCCAGGCGAGCTGGTTTGAGCCGTCACGCCTGCTCCGGGCGCACACGACACTCGCCGACGTGGCCCGTCCGTACCTGCCCGGGGCCGGTGACCCGCAGCCCGACCAGCCGCCTCGCCACAGGTGGACGTACGTGTCACTCGATGAGTACTCGGGCTATGGGATCGCCGCCAGCCGCTGCCTCGCCGCGCTCGAGGACTCGGGATTGGACGTGAGCTGGGCGCCGCTCGTCGGGGGCGTAGGCTGGAACCTCGATCAGGACCGGCGACTTCTGAGCGCCGCACTCACACGCCTGGATCCCCTCTTGGCGTGCCCGGCTGCCGGCACTGGACCGCGAGTCGTCATCGCGCATCTCGCGCCGGATGCGATCAGGACCGTACGCGAGCATGCCGAGGGGGCATTCCTCGTCGGGCATACGGTCTGCGAGACTGATCGCCTGCCAGGTGAGTGGGTTGCGAGCCTGAACGCCGCGGACCTGCTCGTCGTCCCGTCGACGTTCGCTGCGCAGGCGATGGCCAACTCGCAGATCGCGACGCCCGTGGCCGTCGTCCCGCACGTGGCGCCCAAGCTGCCAGGTCCGCGAACCACGCCCTGGGAGTGGATCCCTCAGGACACGTTCGTCTTCTACACGATTGGCGAATTCACCGAACGCAAGGGCGTGCTCGAGACGATCGAGGCCTACCTGCGGGCCTTCTCCAGCCGCAGCCCGGTGCTGCTCGTGGTCAAGACGTCGGCCCGTGACGTGCGCGGGCCACACCGAGCACAGCGCGGCGCAGCCGGACCGGGAACCGCTGCCTGGGCGGTCGCCGTGTTGCTCGCGGAGCATGGCGATCCGCCCGCCATGAGGCTGGTCACGGACGCCATGACTGATGCTCAGATCGCCGCGCTGCACCAGCGAGGCGACTGCTTCGTATCGCTGTGCCGCAGCGAGGGCTGGGGGCTCGGCGCGTTCGATGCTGCGGCACACGGCAATCCGGTCGTGATCACCGGACACGGCGGTCAGCTCGACTACCTCGTCGGTTCGCCCTATCTGGTTGGTTATGAGCTCGTCGCCGCCGAGGATCCTGGTCACGCCTTGGGACCGACCGAGAACCAGCGCTGGGCGCAGCCAGACATCGACCATTGCGCCTCGCTACTGCGCGAGATCGCCGCCGATTCCACCCGGGCCCGCGCCCGAGTCGCGCCGCTTGCGCGGGAAATCAGGTCGCGTTACCAACCGTCGGAGATCGCGACCGCATTTCGCGCAGCGGTCGCGGACCACCTCGACAGCTAACGGACTAGGCCCTCGCTGCGGAGGTGATCGATGCACTGCCGGACTTCGTCGGTCGGCGTCGCCGCCAGGCCGAAGGCTTCCCTGACAAGTTCGGCGATCCGGGTGAGCGGATCGTCGCCGGTGCAGAGCTCGAACACGACGGCCGCCGTAGGGTTGAGCTTTTGTGCACGGTTCCGCGCCGGGTCGCGGACGATCAAACCGTCGGCAGTCTCACTGACCTCGAGGCCCGCGACCGCGGCTGGATACTCCGCGGCGAGCGGCGGCGGACGCTCGAGCACGAGCGAGAAATCGCTCGGGAACCGTCCCGCTCCGCACTCGGCCAGCAGCTTCGCAGCCGACGTCCGGCGCAGTTGGCCGGAGTGCTCGAACGTCGAGACCGTGAAGCCCAGCTCCGCATAACGACCCACGACGGCGCTGGGCTCGATCGCCCGCCGCTCGAGCTCGCTCAGCGAGAGCTCGGCCAAGACTGTCAGATCGGGATTCGCCGCGAACGTGTGCTGCATCCCTTCGACGATCTCGTGGTCGTAGCCCTGGGCGTCGATCTTGACGAGGTCCACGGCCACGGGAAGCACGTCGTCGAGTCGTACGCAGCAGACCGTAACGGGCGCCTGCCCGTGCGCCACGAGGCGGTGGCCGCCGCTGTTACGCCGGTCGAGCGCGAGCGACATCCTCCCGGGCGCCGAATGTGCTGCGACCGGCAGCACCCGCACGTTGGGGCAGTCGTTGCGGGACAGGTTCAGGCGCAGCAGCTCGAGGTTGCGCTCCTCGGGTTCGATGGCGATCACGGAACCGCTCGGTCCGACGAGCTTTGACGCCAGGAGGCTGAAGTAGCCGACGTGAGCCCCGACATCCACGAATGTCGCGCCGGGACGCAGCTCGCTGACCAGAAAGCGCGTCTCTGGGCCTTCCCAGACACCGTCTCGGCGCAGTGCGGGAGTGATGACCTCGTCGTCTTGCGGAAGAAGTAGCGATCCGGCGGCGGTTGGAACCTCGACTATGTGTTCACGGCTCGGATTCACCGAGCCGGGTCACAAGTTGTGGTTCGACGTCGGACCATAAGCACGACGGCCGCACAGTAAACGATGCTGTCACGCTCGCGGTGGGCGATCACCTCCAGCGAGGCGACTCGCCGAACGCCGCACCCTCCAGGAGCACTTGTGGATCAGACATCGCTGACTCCTTATCCATCGCGTTTCTATCCCAGGAACGCTTTTCCTATCGGAGTATCCGCGGCAGCCCGAAGTGCGGGAAGGCGCTGTTGCCGCCAAACCAGGTGATCGCGGAGATCTGCTCGCCCTCGAGGGTCAGGACGAGCATTCCGTACAGTCGGGCGATCTCGGTCTGGGGGGTGGGAAGTAGACGCCGAATGCTGGTTGGGTGTTGGCGCGGGTCGGGACCAGGGAGGGTCTCTTAGAGCGGGTCCTCCGTGTCGTGGACCGACCCGACGATCCGGTAGATGTGTATCTGGAGCTCACGCCGGTACGGGTCGGTCAGCTCGCGGAGCGCATCCTCGTCGCCGGCGCGTGCACGCGCGAGCACCTGGTTGGTCACGCTCGCATCCTCGCACCGACTGTTCCTTTCACCCGCATCACTGTAATGAGGTCGGCGTGCCCCGAAATTCGCCGCTCAATTTTGCTCGCCGCGAGTGCCTCAACACACGCAACACCTATAAGTCCAAGCAAGGAGATTCAAGATGGGAAAGATTGTGGTCAGCGAGAACGTCTCGCTCGACGGCGTCGTCGAGGACCCGAGCGGCGAGCAAGGGTTCAGGCACGGCGGCTGGTTTGCACAGTTCATCGGTCAGGACTGGGAGGCGTGGACTGGGGTCGAGCTCGCCGAGGCACAAGGCGCCGAGGCGCTGCTGTTGGGTCGCCGGAGCGACGAGTACTTCGGCACACGGTCGCCATCCCAGAGCGGCGAGTGGGTGGACAGGTTGAACAGCCTGCCGAAATACGTCGTGTCCTCGACCCTCGAAGAGCCCAAATGGACCAATGCGACCGTCCTGAGGGGCGAGGTAGTCAGCGAGGTGTCGAAGCTGAAGCAGCAGATAGAGGGGGAGATCGTCGTGTACGCCAGCCGCCCGCTCGTGCGCACGCTGATGGAGCACGACCTGGTCGACGAGCTGCGGCTGACCGTCTTCCCGGTTGCGCTGGGCGCGGGTGAGCGTCTGTTCGGCGAGACCAGCGACAAGCGACCCCTGCGCCTGATTGACACGAAGACCATCGGGAGCGGACTCGCCCACCTAACCTACGAGCGCGCCTGGGAGGCGTAGACGAAGCTGTCGGGAGGCACTCGCCTCGCCTACACGCCCGCATGCCCGCCCGCGCCCGGGCGGGCGTCGGGCAGGCGCCGCAATCTCAGCGCTGAACCTCACGCCGACCATTGATGCTGCCGAGACCATCTGGACATCCGGGCCGAGACGAGAGGTGATCATCACCGCCTTCGGAATCCGGAATCGGGCGACTCTGACCGTCCACGCCGACCTACGCCCCCGAGGGCACGAATGGACAACACCAGCCGCGCGTCAAACCTCAGACGTCGAACTCCACCAACGCGACGTGCGGCGCGGTCCGAGGCGATTACCCACTGCCGCAAACACTGAAAACGGTCGGTCGACGCTTACGGGGCCCGCTTGCGGATGCAGAGGGCGGCGAGGTCCATGCCGTAGACCCCGTAGGTCTGGCAGCCGACCGGCGCTGAGAAGAAGTCGACACTCGGCAGGTCGCCGAACGCGGCCAGCGGGGCCGCGTGGCGAGCGAGCTCGAGGTCGAGCCCGCCGTAGGTCAGGTATCGTGCGGGGCCGGAGCGTTGCGCGGTTTGGTGATCACGGTAATGGGCTCGTCAGCACCACGAGTTCCTCGGCGAGCCGTGGGTCGCGGCGAGCGGCTCGGTCAGCCACCGCTCCGAGCAGCCGCGTCGAAGGCGACACTACTATCTGCGCATCCTTGCGACCCGCCGGTTGGCCGCGACCAACCGCCGCCGAAGCCGCGAAGTACATGGTGGCATTCGGGGTGTGGGGAGCGTCGCGGAGCGCCGCGAATCCCGCCCGAGTGAGAGCAAGCTGCAGCGAGTGGTGCCGGAACAGTAAGAGGTGGCGCGGGGCGTCGAGACCAAACCAGTTGTCACGGAATCGGCGATGGCCGAGCCCGGCCATGTTCGGCGTGGCAATCCAGAGCAGACCATCCGGCCGGAGCCGTTCGCGCGCTGCGGACAGAAGCCCGACTGGATCCGCGACGTGCTCGATGACATGGCTGAGCGTGATCGCGTCATAGTCACCTGCGGCATGCTCGGCCAGAGTCTCGCAGCGCAAATCGTAGCCTTCCGCCCTGCCGCCACGCAACGCCCGATCGTCGACATCGATCCCCGTGGCGCACCATCCGACGAGCTTCGCGTGCGCGACGAATTCTCCCGCGCCGCAGCCGACGTCGAGCAGACGCGAGCGCTTTGGAAGGTGGCGAAAGGGGCGTTCGGCCTCGCCGCGAACCCGAGGTGCCGTTGCCAACAGCGCAGGGGCCAGACGCGTCGCCGGGTGAAGCTCATAGCCGTAGCGCGCATTTATGAGCCCGTTGCGTAACGCGCGACGGGCTGTCGCTAACGCACCCGCCGGTGCGCGCTCCGTGGTCGGCGCTCTCTGCGTGTAGTAGCTCGCATAGGCCTCATGAAGTGCGTGCGCGGCCGGCCGCGGATCGAGGTAGGCCGCGCCGCAATTTGCGCAGCGGTATAGATCCCAACGGCCCGGGACGATGCCGAAGACCCGATCGGTCAGGCCGGTGTGGAGCGGCAGGCGGCCGAGGTGCCCGCAGACCGGACACGAGTCGACACGCTCCAGGTCCATTCGTCGATAGCGTGACACAACGCGATGGCCCACGAGTCGCGTGTACCAGAGCGCACTGCCGCTGCTCCATCGGTCTAAACGCGACAGCGCATCGCCCGGGGGACTCGCTCAGGCTGGTGCGCTTGTAGGTGATGTCGATCGAGATAGCGACCGAACACCTGACGTACATATCCTGCGTCAAGAGTCCGCGCCCTTGACGACGATTCCCTGACCCGTCGGAGACGCCAGGATGGAGAAGCCAAGCTCACGGCTCATCTCGTCTGCGGCGCGGCGGCTTGCCTCAAAGCCGACGAACCCGTAATCGTCATAGACCAGAACCGCGCCCGGCACCATCCTCGGCCAGAAGTGACGAACCACGGCCTGTTCTGCGGGAGCCTGGTTGAGATCCACGTGTAGGAAGGCAACCCGATCAGGGCTGTCCGTGAGGGTGCCGGGCAACTCCCCGACGACCAGACGGACTCCGGGCCATTGCCTGAAGTTCGCCCGAACGTCGTCGGCGTTGTCTGCGTATACCAGCGCCAAGCCGGGAACGTTCGTGGGCTTGAACGTGTCGTAAAGGTAGAACGCCCTGTCGGCCCACCCGAGGTATTCGCAAATCGCGGACGCCATGAACCCGCGACCCGTGCCGCACTCCACAAATGCCCCGTCGAGCTTCGCCGCGCCGGACGCAGCCCACAAAATGGTGTGCACCCGCCATCGGATTCGGTAGTCGTGGCCGCCTGCCTGCACGGCCCGCTCATACGCATTTTGAAAATGCTCATCGTCCGCGAAGGAGAAGCGACGCCGGATCCAGAGATCATCTTCGGCATACATGGGACGGGGCACCCATACATACGACTGATCCCGCGGCACCCACTCAAGACGCTCCGTCCACGGGTTGCGATTGAAGATCCGAACTGCGCCCACCAGAGCCCGGCGCACCACCGCTTGTGGCCTCATGTTGGAAAACCCTAACGGGCCGGTGTGTACGTGCCAGCCAGCTCGAGCGACGGTTAGAGCGGCGGTATGCCTGCGGCCGCAGGAGCTAGGCGACGTCGTCGGGAGCGTTTCCAAACACGTTGCGCCGGGGGACGACGCCCTCGAGCACGCCGCCGTTGTTGAAGATCCCGCCGCCGTCGCCGCCCGCGGTGTTGTCGCGGATGGTGCTCCTGCCGCGCATGACGACGGTGCCGCCGCCGTGGCTGTTGATTGCGCCGCCGTCGCCGCCGGCCGTGTTGCGGTTGACGCTGCTGGCGTTGCGCAGCGTCACGGTCCCGGTCTGGGCGTCGTAGATGCCGCCGCCGCCATTGGGGGCCGAGTTGCCGTTCACGCGAGTGGTCCCGCGCAGAGTCAGCGCGCCGGAGCCGAAGTGCGCGATCCCACCGCCGTTGAGGCCGGCCGTGTTGTCGCTGACGCGGCTATCGCCGCTGACGGTCACGGTACCGCTCGGAAACGTGTCGATCCCGCCGCCGTCCACGGTCGCGGCGTTGTCAGTGATCGTGCTCTGATCGACGACCACCTCGCCCTGGTCGTTCTCGATCCCGCCGCCGAACATGGCGCTGTTGGCGGTGATGAGGCTATGGCTCACCGTCACGACACCGCCGTCGTCCGTGATGCCGCCGCCGAGGTTGCCGGCCGTGGTGGCGCCGTCCGTGATCGTGAGCGACTTGATCGCCACGTTGGCCCCGGGTGCGACCGTGAGAACCGACCCGGCGCCGCCGCCATCGAGCGTGGGCGGCGCCGCATGGAGGCCCGGCTGGCGCCCGGTCAGCGTCAGGTCGATCGCGACCGTGGTCGTGCCCGGGCAGGTGCCCTGGATGCGCAACGTGTCGCCTGCGGAGGCCGCGTTTACCGCTGACTGCAGATCGGCGAAGGACTCGCGAGTCGACCTGTCGGTGACCGTGCAGGTCGACTTCGATGCCGAGGCGACCGGCACGGACGCCAGCGCCCCGAGCACGATCGCCGCAAACAACACCACCAGCCGTTTCATCATGCCTCCTCGCGCGCCGATCTCGGCGAGCGTCGTGTTGCCCGAGCCATCACCCGTATCCAGGCGCCGGAACATACGGCTAACTCGGGCGACCTGCAACTTACAAGCGCGTGAGCTATGAGCCGGACTCGAGCGGGGCGCCGCCGAACCCGAGCTCGTTGCCATCGGGGTCGCGGTAGATCACCTTGCGAACGCCGTTGGCGTACGTCTCGCGATCATCGGGCTCGAGCCCGCGGGCAGCGATCGCGGCCACGTGCGCGTCGAGGTCATCGACGAAGACCGTCGCGACCGAGTGGCCCGCGCCGTCAGGGTGCTCGACCACGTAGACCGAGCGGCCGTCGGCGAGCGTCCATACCGCCTCGGTGGCATGCGCAAAGAACGTCGGCTCGCCCAGCAGCCGCTCATACCACGGTCTCGCCGCCTGGAAATCCCGTACGCGCAGCCCCGCGAAGAGGTGCAACGACACCGCCGCATCTAGCCCTTCGCTCATCGGATCACCGTAGGAGCCGCTCGAGCTTGTCGAGCGAGCTCGACCAGCCGGCGTTCGCCCCGTCCGCCATCTGATCGGTGTGCGGACCCTGGACCACGGTCACGCGCGTGCCTTCGCCCTCGACTTCGAATGCGACCCGCGTGACCATCGCGTGCGGGAGGCCGAGCTCCGGCTGAGCCTCGGATGCGAGCACGAGCAGTTCGGGCTCGGAGAGCTCGACGATCTCAAAGCGCACCGGGTAGACCGCTTCGTCGGCCGCTTGCAACATCTCGAAGTGGATCCGCCCGCCGACCCGGGGCTCGACGTCGACGGTGTCGCGAGGCACCTCGCACCCCTCCGGCGCGAACCAGGCCGAGATTTGGTCAGGCTCGATCCAGGCGCTGAACACGAGCTCGCGCGGCGCCGGGAAGAGGCGACTGACGCGCACCTCTCGGCCCGAGGCTGGTTTCGAACTGGGCTCGCTCGTCATCTCATCCGTTGCGGCTCGGGCTCTGGATCTTTTCCAGGTGCGCGCCGAGGCGATCCAAGCGACCTTCCCACGTCACCCGACACGCGTCCATCCACGCCTCAGCCTCCTCGAAAGCGTCGATCCTGAGGCTAGTGGGCCGTGCCTGCGCTGCACGACGACGCGTGATCAACCCCGCTCGCTCGAGCACCTTGAGATGCCTGGAGATCGCCGGAAGGCTGACCGGGAACGGCTCGGCGAGCTCGTTGACCGTCGCCTCCCCCTCTGCCAGGCGCGCGAGGATCGCGCGTCGGGTCGGATCCGCGAGCGCGGCAAAGGTCACGCTGAGTTGGTCGGCGGGCATCGGCGTTTAACGATACGGTTATTTAACGGATAGGACAAGTAGTCCGCATCGCGCGGGCCGCGGGACCGAAAGCCGAAATTCGATCAAGGAGCACCGCATGCCCGATCAAGGCTCGAGAAAACTGGTTCTACAGATGGGCATTTCGCTGGACGGGATGGTCTCGATGCCGCGCGGCGACCGCTCAGCGCCGGTGATGGAGGGAGACTGGGACCTGCCGCCGGAGGACCCGGAGCTGACCAAGGTGAAAGTCGCGTGGTTGTGGGAAACGGGCGCGCACCTGATGGGCCGCGTCACCTACGAGGAGATGGCCGCTGCCTGGCCGACTTCGACCGGCGCCTATGCCGCCCCGATGAACGAGATCCCGAAGGTCGTGTTCTCGAAAACGCTCGAACGGGCCGACTGGTGCGAGTCGCAGATCGCCCGCGGCGACCTCGCGGAGGAGATCGTCAGGCTCAAGCGCGAGCCCGGCAAGGACCTCGTCGCCTGGGGCGGCGCCACGTTTGCGCAATCGCTCGCACGCAACGACCTTGTCGACGAGTACCGCCTGATCACGCACCCGATCGCCGCCGGGACCGGCGCGGCGCTGTTCAAGGACCTGCAAAGGCCGCTACGTATGGAGCTGGTCGATGCGAGGACGTTCGACAGCGCGACCGTCCGGGTCTACCGCCGGGCGTGACGGAGGCGATCTGGGGGCGCGAGGGCGCGACCGAGGCGGCGCTACGATGCGGCCGAATGAGCGCTGAGTGCGAAGGTGGGTGCGCATGCGGCGCGCTTCGGTACCGGATCACGGCCGAGGCGATGTTCGTTCACTGCTGCCACTGCCTCAACTGTCAGCGGCAGACCGGCAGCGCCTTCGCGATCAACCTGCTGATCGAGGCCGACCGCGTGGAGATGACTCGCGGCACGCCCCAGCCCGTCGACGTGCCCCGAGACGACGGCAGCGCACAGCGGATCTTTCGCTGCGCGAGCTGTCAGGTCGCGGTCTTCAGCGAGTACAGCAGCCGGGGCGTGTGGTTCGTGCGCGGCGGCACCCTTGACGCCCCGAAGGACGTCACGCCGGACGTCCACATCTTCACGCGATCGAAGGTGGGGTGGGTGAGGCTCCCGGCGGGGGTGCCGGCGTTCGAGGTCTATTACGACACCAGCAGCCAGTGGCCCGAGGCGAGTCTGCGCCGTCTCGAAGCCGCTCGCTCGGGTTGAGGGCTTGCGGTGAGCGCCCGCGGTCGGGTCAGGCCAGCGCGGCGCGAAATCCGGCGACGTCGGTCAGGAACGCATCACCGAGGAAACCGAGGGTCTCGATCGCCCGCGCGCCGGCTGCTGCATTTCCGGCAGCGCACGCGTCCGTCACGACCACGGGGATGAAGCCGAGGTCCCCGGCGTGCCGCGCGGTCGGTTCGACGCCGATCTCCGTCGCGACGCCGACGAGCGCAATCGCCTCAATGCCCGCGCCGCGCAACGCGAGCTCAAGCGGCGTCCCGGCGAACGCCGACAACGTGAGCTTGTCGAGCACCGCTTCTTTCTCGGTCGGCCTGAGCTCGGGCACGATCTGGGTCTGCGGGGCGTCGGGCAGGAACGGCGAGCGGACATCCTCGAGGCGCTCGACGCGCTGCCACGCGCGCCACATGCGCAGCTGCGCGACGCCCATCAGCTCCACGGGCAAGGTCACGTGGCGCGTGAAGTATGTCCTCACGCCGGCGCTCCTTGCGACATCGAGGACCTCGCGGACGTTCCCGATGACCGCCTCCGGATCGGCGATCTGCTCCATGATCCCGACCTGCATGTCGTAGACGAGGAGCGCGAGACGTTCCGGGCGGCAGACATCCTCGAGCGACTCCGGAATGCTGAGGCCGTTGCGCTGATCCACTCGTGTCACCGTAGCGCGCTCCCGGGTGCGGTCATCCGGCCGCCGCGAGCGCGTGCAAAAAGAGAGGGCGGCCCGGCGGCCGCCCTCTCGCTCCCTGGGTTTGAGCTGTGAGCTTTGACTATGCGGTCGCGAGCGCGGGCTCGCCCTCGGCGGCCGCGGTCGCGTCAGAGATCGGAGTCGAGACAGCGTGCAGCCAGGCCGGCAGTCCGGCGAGCATCCGGTCACGCGTGCAGGGCGTGGCAGCCTGCGCCTGGGCGGCGGCGGCGCGCGTGCGCAGGTTGGCGAGGAGATGATCGGTCCGCGGGTCAGCGATCGCGCGGCCGTCCTCGAGCGAGATCGCCGCGGTGCCCCCGGCGGGGGTGGTGCCGAGCAGTGCCGGGCCGCTGAGCGGCTCCTGCCCGTTACGCTCGGCGAGAGTGCACAGTGCGTCGGCGTCGTCGCTGGTGGCGGGGCGAATGCTGTAGGTGTTGGCTGCGAACATCGGTGGCTCCCTGGAAGAGTGATCTGACGCTGCGAAGGAGACCACGACCCGCTGACCTCCCACAGACGTCTCGCTGACGTCCGCCGCCGGCGTCGGCTCCGTCGCGCCCTGGGACAGCGTCCGGCTGACGCGACGGAACTGCGGTCAGACTGCAAGCGTGTCGGCGCGCTTGACCATCTTCATCGTGAACTGCGAGTTGACGCGGGCGAGCCCCGGCAGATCGGCCATCTTGTTCATGTAGAAGGCCTCGTACGCGGATGCGTCGGCGACCGCGACGCGGATCACATAGTCCGGGACGCCGAACATGCGGCGGCATTCGACGACCTCATCGAGGGCGGCGATCCCGGCTTCGAAGGCCTCGACCGTGGCGCGGTCCTTGAGCGTGAGCTCAACGTGCACGGTGACCTCGAACCCACGGCCGACGGCCGCGGGATCTATCTCGGCGTGGTAGCCCCGAATGGCACCTGCGTGCTCGAGTGCGCGCACGCGTCGCAGGCAGGGGGAAGGCGAGAGCCGCACCCGATCGGCGAGTTCGACATTCGTGAGCCGACCGTCGGCCTGTAGCTGGCACATAATTTCTCGATCCAGGGCATCCATGGGCAGATCATGCCACATAGGCGGATCACGGATGCGAAAAAGGCAAGCAAATGCCCCATATACGCGTCTACTATTGCTAAATGGTCGTCGCGACGGTCGCAAGCACGCCGAGACGGACGGTCCGCGATGCGGTCGGAATCGGGATCGCTGTCGGTGTGTACGGCGTCTCGTTCGGCGTGCTCGCGGTCGGGGCGGGGCTGAGCCCCGCGCAGGCGTGCGTGATGTCGATGCTCACGTTCACGGGCGCGTCGCAGTTTGCGTGCGTTGGCGTCCTCGCCGCCGGCGGCGGCGCGCTCGCCGCGATCGGGCCCGCAGTGATGCTCGCGGTTCGCAACGCCGCCTATGGGCTGTCGCTCGCGTCGATCCTGCCCAGGCGTCTGCGCGACCGCGCGCTCCTCGCCCAGCTCGTGATCGACGAGACCACCGCGATGGCCCGGGCACAGGATGACCCAGGCGCCGCGCGGCATGCGTTTCTGGTCACCGGCGTCAGCGTCTGGCTGGGGTGGAACGCCGGCACGATCGTCGGCGCGCTCCTCGGCGGCGGAATCGGGGACCCGCGCGCGCTCGGGCTCGACGCGATGTTTCCGGCGGCTTTCATCGCGCTGCTGGCGCCGCAGTTGCGCCGCCCGGGCGCGCCGACCGCCGCGATCGCGGGCGCGATGATCGCGGTCGCGTTGGTGCCGTTCGCGCCGGCCGGCGTCCCGGTGATCGCCGCCGTGGCCGGCGTCGTGCCGGGCGTGCTGGTCGCGCGAGGCGTCGGGCGATGAGCTGGACCGTTCTGCTCGCGCTGGGCGGGGTCTCTTATGCGTTGAAAGCGGTCGGTCCGGTGTTCGTCGGCGGACGGCGGCTCAGCCCGCAGGTCCGGTGCACGCTTGACCTGATCCCGGTGTCGCTGCTCGCCGCGCTGATCCTCGTCCAGACGCTCGGGACCGGCCAGCGGCTCGCGATCGACGCGCGCGTGCCGGCGCTTGCCATCGCCGCCGTGCTCGTCTGGCGGCGCGCGCCGTTTCTCGTCGTCGTGCTCGCGGCTGCCTGCACGGCGGCTCTGTTGCGCGCGCTCGTCTGACGCGGCCTACCCGGCCGTGCTCGGCACGCGGGCAGCCTCGTCGGCGGCCTCGTCGGGGGTCAACTCGCGGTCGGGTCCGTGCGCAACGACGTGCTGGCCGGGCTCGAGGCGTAGCTGCACCCCGTCGATCAGCACGGTGACCTTGTCGGGCTCGAACGAGATCAGGTCGCCGATCCGTTCGACTCCGCGGTACGCGTCTCGGTATGACCACGCGGCCTGGTGACTGTCACCGATGTCGTAGTAGCTGCAGAGTCCCTTGTAAGGGCAGAACGTCTGGCGCTCCACCGGTTCGAGCGCGCCCTCGTTGACGTCCTCGCGGGGTACGTACCAGCGTGGCGCGAAGCCCGACTCGTACAGGACCAGCGGCCGGCGCGACTCGGCTATGACCGCGTCGCCGGCGCGGACGGTGAGCTCGCGCGAGGTCTGCCTGATGTCGATCCGGTGATAGGCGTCGGCCGCGTGGCCGAGGATCCGCTCGTCTTCCTCGTAGAAGGCGTCCATCGCATGCCATGCGAACGCGATGCGGTCCCGCAGGATGTCGGCGAACGCGGGCAGCTGCGTGTGTTCCCACGCCGCGCGCGGAGCCTCGCGATCCTTGACCCGAACGGCATACCAGGCGGTCGTCCCGAGGTCGCGATGGCTGGTCGTGCGGTCGGTTGGCACCAGGACCTCGGGTGCGATGTCGCGCTTGGGGAAGTACGCGACCGGATAGCGGCCGGGTTCGTGCACAAGTAAGACGTCGTCGCTGCTCACGATCCAGGCGTCGGCGAACAGGACCCGCATCCGGCGACGGAGCGGCTCGGCGAACAACAGTCGCTCCGGGAGTGGTTCAGGGACGAGAAAGCGTCCGATCGCCCCCGGTGCCAATGGTCCCTGTTGCCAAGCGAGTCCCATGCTGAGCCTCCCGTCTTGATGGTCTGGTCGTTCTCCTGCTCGATGAGTGTGCCGTCGCTCGCCGGTCTTACCGGCGACGACTAGGATCCCGCCCGTGGGCAGCCAGCCGACTGCCAGCACCCGCGCCGGGCTCGACCGCGAGTCGAAGCGATGGATCGAGCAACTTCGCGCCGGCCATCCACGACGCGATCACGCGCTCGCCGAGCTTCGCGACCTCCTTCTGCGCGTCGCATTCCATGAGCTCTCGCGGCGCCGCGGTCAGCTCGGGTCGGTCACCGGTCCGGAGTTCGAGGACCTCGCCCAGCAGGCGGCGAACGACGCCGTGATCAACGTGCTGGCAAAGCTCGACGAGTTCCGCGGGCTCAGCCGCTTCACCACGTGGGCCTACAAGTTCGTCGTCTTCGCGGTCTCGGCGATCGTCGCCCGGCACGCTTGGCGCCGGCAGCCACCGACCCGACGGGAGCTTGCGTGGGAGCAGCTCCCTGACCCGCTCGCCGCGAGACCGGGTGATCGGCTCGAGCGGCGCGAGCAGCTCGACGCGCTGTCGGCGGCGATCGGCGAGTTGACCGACCGTCAGCGCGAGGTGTTCGTCGCGATCGCGCTCAACGACGTCTCGATCGACGTGCTCGCGGTTGCGCTCCACACCAACCGGAACGCGATCTACAAAAACCTGTTCGACGCGCGGCGTAGCCTTCGCGCCCAGATGGCCGCCGCCGGACACCCCGTGCTCGAAAGGGACGCCGCGTGATGATCGATCGCGATGACCTCGACGAGCTGCTGCGGGCAAGGGATGGGGACGCGGGCTGCACCGCCGGGGAGGGCATTCTCGACGCCTACATCGAGCTCGAGCTCGCCGGGGAGGACCCGGAGCGGGTGTACCCCGGCACCGCGATCCACCTGCGGAGCTGTCCCGGATGCCGTGCCGATCACGATGGGCTGCTGGAAGCGGCGCTCCGGTTCGCCGCCGACGACCCACCGGGACGGCCGCCGCATTGACCGAGGCGTAGGGCCGCACAGTTGGCAGGGGCAGGCGGTAAGAAGCGGTCGACTGGCTCGCACTAACCCGGCGATGAACCCACCAGGCCTCGGCCCCCGGAAGAAGGGCACACGATGTCGATCAGCCACCTCATGACCAGCTCCCACACCTTGCTCCGGCGCGACTGGCGACGCAGCGCTCGCAGGTTCGCCGCGGCAGCCGCCGCCGGCGGCGATCCGGCTCCGCTCCTGCGCCTGGAGGCCCGCGAACTGCCGGAGCCGTCGGCCGGGCAGCGCGACCGGCGTCGATCGCACCGGGCCGTCGGGTCGTGAATCAAGTCGTCGGGCGTCTGCTGTCGGTCAACGTCGGCTCACCGCGCGAGGTCGAGTGGGAGGGCAAGACCGTCCGGACAGCGATCTGGAAGGAGCCTGTCAAGGGGCCCGTGATGGCTCGGCGAATCAACATCGACGGCGACGATCAAGCCGATCGTGCGGCGCACGGCGGCGAGCACCGAGCCGTGTTCGTCTACCAGATCGAGTCCTACCGCTACTGGGAGCAGGAGCTCGATCGCCACGACTTTTCCTACGGGCAGTTCGGCGAGAACCTCACAACCGAGGGTATGCCCGACGACGAGGTCTGCATCGGCGATCGCTACCGAATCGGCGAGGCGGTGTTCGAAGTCACCCAGCCCCGCGTGACCTGCTTTCGCGTCGGGGTGCGGATGCAGGAGCCCGCGATGCCGTCCCTGCTCGTCTCCCACCACCGACCGGGCTTCTACTTCCGTGTGCTCGAGGAGGGCCCCGTCGCGGCCGGGGACGAGATCGTCCGGATCAAGGCCGGTGAGCAGCAGCTGTCCGTCGCCGACACCGACGGACTTCTGTACCTGCCCAAGCGCTCGCGCCGCGATCTTCAGCGCGCACTGCGGATTCCCGCGCTCAGCGAGGGCTGGAAGGGATCGTTCAAAGAGTTGCTCGACCACGAGTCGCCCGAGCACGACGAGGCGCCACCGTGGGAGGGGTTTGCACCGCTGAGGGTCACCTCGATCAAGCGGGAGAGCAGCACTGTGGCCTCCTTCCGGCTGGCCCGAACCGACGGCAAGCCGATCAAACCGCCGCGCGCCGGCCAGTACCTGACGCTGCGGCTGAGGACCGCCGGCCCCGACCAGCCGCCGCTGATCCGCAGCTATTCCCTCTCCTCAATCGACGGCGACGGCTACCAGATCAGCGTCAAGCGAGAGCCCCACGGCGCCGGCAGCGCCTTCATGCATACGCAGGTCCATGAAGGGGATGTGATCGACGTCGCCGCTCCGCGCGGCACGTTTGCGCTGCGCGACCAGGAGCGTCCGGTCGTGCTGGTCAGCGCCGGCATCGGCGCAACGCCGGTGCTCGCGATGCTCCAGGCGCTCGCACGCGCACGTACCGACCGCGATCTGTGGTGGCTGCACGGCGCCCGCAATGGAGAGGAGCACCCCTTCGCCAGCGAGGTCGACCAACTGCTCGCGTCACTGACGCACGCCCACCGGATCGTCGCCTACAGCCGCCCCGACCCCGGCGACGTGCGCGCAACCACGTTTGACACGGTCGGCAGGCTCAGCATCGAGACGATCGAATCCGCGCGGATCCCGGTCGATGCCGACTATTACCTGTGCGGGCCCGACGCATTCATGCGAACCCTGTCCGCGGCGCTGACTGCAACGGGCGTCCCACCTGAGCAGGTCGCGACCGAGCTGTTCGGCGCCGCGCCGCCGCTCGCCCCCGGCGTCGTGGCCGGCGACCGACGCCCGCCCCACCAACCCGCCGGGCCAGCGGGCGATGGGCCGGCGGTGACGTTCGCCCGCAGCAACCTCACCGTGCCATGGGACCCGAGCTTCGCGAGCCTGCTCGAGCTCGCCGAGGCATGCGACGTGCCGGCGAGTTTCAGCTGCCGCACCGGCGTCTGCCACTACTGCGAGACGGGTCTCTTGACCGGCGACGTCGACTACAGGCCGCAGCCGCTCGAACCGCCCGCGGAGGGCCGCGTCCTCGTCTGTTGCTCGGAGCCGAGCGAGGACGTGACGCTCGAGCTCTGAACGCGACTCAGCCGCCGTTTGACTCGAGCCACTCCTCGAACGTGGGGCCGCCGAGGATCGCGCCGGGCCCGGGCAACAGCACGCCGGACTCGTTTGCGTCACCGTCGACGGGGTCGCTGACCGCTTCGATCCGCAGCGCCTCGCCGCGCCGGCCGACGAGCAGCTTTGCCATCTCGACGAGGCTCTCTTCGCGCGGACCCGCGACCTCGAGCGTCGGCCCCGGCGCCGACGCCGGGTCGACGGCCAGGTCGGCGAGCGCCTCGGCGACGGTCCGCGCCGCGACCAGTTGCGTGCGCATCTCGGGGACGTAGGCGACATCGCCCTGCGTGCTCCACTGCACGAGCTGCGCGACGAACTCGTGAAACTGCGCTGCCCGGAGCACGCGCGCGGGGATCGGTCCCGAGAGCGTCGCCTGCTCATGCGCGACCTTCGCGATCGAGTACCCGCCCTTGAGGCGGTCGGTGTTGATGATCGAGACGACGATGATCCGCTGCACGCCGGCACGCTCGCCGGCCCGCTGGAGGTTCCCGGCGGCGGCCAAGAAGAAGTCGGTCGCCGGCTGCTGCTCGGGTGAAGGGCCCGTGGCGGTGTCGATGATGCATCCGACGCCCGCCAGCGCGTCATCGAGTCCCTCGCCGGTGATCACGTCGACGCCGTGGGTGCGCGAGATCGGGACGGCCTCGTAGCCCCGCTCGGTGAGTGCCTCGACGACATGATGGCCGACGCGCCCGGTCGCGCCCGCCACTGCGATCTTCGTGGTTGTCGACATGTCCTGCCTCCTGTCACATCGGGTGTGTTGCCTGGTCAACCGATAGACCGGCGGCGGCGAGCGAATGTGACAGAGCTGCGAATCGCTACTCGCGCCCGGGCTCGTCGGCGGCCGGCGCGCGCCACTCGAGCGCCTCGTGCTCGATCACGCGGCCGGTGTCGGCGCAGCGGACACAGTTGCGGGGCGCGCCGCCGCACTCGGGGCACGGCGCGAAGCGCGCGTCCGCGACGTCGAGCACCGCCCCGCACTGGCAGCGGGCGATCAGCAGCGACGAGCCGTCGGCGCCTTCGACGAGCTCGAAGCCCTCGAACGCGTGCCCGCGGTGGACGTGAAACGACGGAGCCCCGTGGGCGCCTGGCGCGATCACGGTCCTAGGATATGGCGCGATGGCGACCCATGTGGCTGCGGGCGAGGCGAGCGCCAGACGGCGCGAAACGCTGGCTGAGCTGTTCGTGGTCGACGCCGACGTGCACGTGCACGAGGACCCGGCGGAGCTCGCCGAGTACGCCGAGCCGCCGTGGGATGTGGCGCTGCGAGAGATCGCGAAGGTCGACGAGCGCTACCTCGATCTGCCCGGGATGTCGCCTCGCGCCGAGTACCGGGTTCCGTTTCCGGGTGGCTCAAACCGGCGCCAGATCGTCACCTCGGCGCAGGAGATGCGACGGGGTCTGGACGAGCTCCACGTCGATCAGGCGGTCCTGTTCCCAGACCATCTCCTGTCGCTGGCGATGGTGCGCGACCCCGCGTTTGCGACGACGCTCGCCCGCGCCTACAACCGCTGGCTGCACGAGCGGTGGTGCAGCGAGGAGCGGTCGCTCAAAGGCGCGTTGGTGGTCGCGCCCCAGAACCCATCGGCCGGCGCGCAGGACATCCGCGCCTACGCCGGCGACCGCCGGTTCGCGTGCGTGTACCTGCCCGCGTCAGGTCTGAAGACGCTCTACGGCCATGAGCTCTACGACCCGGTGTACGAGGCCGCGGCGCATGCCGGCCTGCCGGTCGTGATCCACAGCGTCGAGGCGATCTACCCCGCGTTCCCGTTTCAGCTCGAGCAGTTCCGGACGTCGCTCGCGGTGCACGCGCTCGCGCACCCCCTGTCGATGGTCGCCAACCTCGTCAGCATGCTCGAGACCGGCGTCCCGGTCCGCCACCCGGAGCTGAAGATCGGCTTCATGGAGGCCGGTACCGCCTGGATCCCGTTCATCGCCAACCGGCTCGACAAGGAGTACATCGAGCGCCGGCGCGAGGTGCCGCTGCTCCAGGAGCGACCGAGCGCCACGATGGGCCGCTTCTACTACGGGACTCAGCCGATCGAGGAGCCCGAGCGCCGCCGTGATCTCGTATCGATGTTCGAGCTGTTCGACGGTGAGAACCGCGCGATGTTCGCATCCGACTGGCCCCATCACGACTTCGACCATCCACAGCACTTCCTCGGGCTGCCGTTCTCGCCCGCGGCCCGACGCAAGATCATGGGCCTCAACGCGGCCGCGTTCTTCGGGCTGGACGTGCCCAGCTAGCGTGGCGAGCGAGTACGCGATCTGCAGGGTCGGCGAGCTTGCGGACGGCGAGCATCGGGTGGTTCGAGTGGGCGGGCGCGAGCTCGGCGTGTTCAACATCGGCGGCTCGTTCCATGCGCTGCCGAACCTATGCCCACATCAGCGCGGGCCGCTGTGCGAGGGGAGCGTGTCGGGGACGATCGACTACGGGCCGCACACTGACTTCAAGCTGGCGTGGATCTGGGAGGGCGAGGTCGTCACCTGTCCGTGGCACTCGCTCGAGTTCCACATCCCGACCGGCCGCTGCATCGCCTTCGATGACATCCGTCTGCGCACATACGAGGTCCGGGTCGCGGACGGCGAGCTGCGGGTCGTGATCTGAGTGACCGCGGAGCTCGAGGGCAAGGTCGCCGTCGTCACCGGCGCCGCGCGCGATCGCTCGATCGGCAGCGGGATCGCCGCCGCGCTCGCCGACCGCGGCGCGGACGTCGTCATCAGCGACATCTCGCACGAGCACGAGGCGGCCAACCGCGTCGCCGAGATCGAGGCCCGAGGGTGCCGGGCCGCGTTCATCCGCGCCGACGTCTGCGACCCGACCGACTGCGAACGTCTCGTGACCGAGACCGTCGATCGGATCGGGCGGCTCGACATCTTCTGTGCCAACGCCGGCGCCGCCCACTGGCAACTGCTGGCCGACGTGACCCACGACGCGTTCGATCAGATCGTCGGCGTGAACCTGCACGGCGTCTTCTTCAGCTGTCGCGCCGCCGCCGCGCAGATGCGAGCCCAGGGTGACGGCGGCCGGATCGTCGTCACCTCGTCGGTCAACGCCGTGATGCCGTTCCCGACGCTGGGCGTCTACGGTGCGAGCAAGCACGCGGTCGCCCACCTCGTCGGCGTGATGGCGCGCGAGTGGGCGGCCGACGCGATCACCGTCAACCACGTCGGTCCCGGCTGGGTGGACTCGAAGATCAACGAGCGCTCGCCGCAGTTCGCGACCGCGGAGCTGCGCGCCGCGGAGCGCGCTTCGATGCCGCTGCGCCGGCGGCCCGTCGAGCCGCGCGAGATCGGCGAGGCCGTCGCGTACTTCGCGTCGCCCGGGGCGGCGATGACCACCGGCGCCTTCCTCAGAGTCGACGGCGGCTCGGTGATCGGAAAGTACTGAGCCGGTGAGGGCGCTGATCCACGGAGCCGACGAGTGCCTCGAGGCCGCTCTGCGCGGGCGCGGGATCGAGCCGGTCCGTGCCGGCGAGGCCGATGCGCTGATCACGTTCGGGCCGTCGCCGTCGCTGTCGGCGCTCGCCGAGCTCAGCGCCGAGCAGTGGCGGGAGCGCTTTCGGATCTGGACCGCCGAGCCGTTCTGGGCCTTCCAGGCCTGGCTGCGAGACGTGCTGAGCCGCCGTGTCGCCGGAAGCTGGATCGCGCTGACGTCGACGCTCGGGGCGCAGCCATTCCCCGGCGGCGGCGCTGATGGAGCCGGCGCGGTCGCGATCCAGACGCTGGTTGCAGTGGCGGCGATCGAGTACGGCTCGCGCGGGATCCGCGCAAACGCGATCGCGTGCGGATGGCGCGAGCCGACGATCCCGGCCGAGCTGGACCGCGACCTGATCCTCGCCGACACTCCAAGCGGTCGGCTCTCGTCCGAAGCCGACGTCGCCGGGGCGGTCGCGTGGCTGCTCTCTGACGACGCCGGCCAGGTCAACGGGACGATTCTCCGACTCGACGGCGGGTACACGATCACCGGCGGCTCGCGACGCGATCCACGAAAGGAGTGACGATGGAGGAAGTTGCAGCAGGGGTACACAGGATCGAGTCCGATCTCGGCCCGCGGTTCATGGCGCAGTACCTACTCGCCGGGGAAGAGCGTTCGGTGCTCGTCGACACCGGCCTCGCGGACACGCCCGACGAGGTGCTCGCGCCCGCGCTGTCGCGCGCCGGGGTGGCACCCGATCTGATCCTGCTGTCGCACGCGGACCTCGACCACACCGGCGGCAACGCGCGGATGCGCGAGCTCTACCCGCGAGCGCTGTTCGCCTGCCACGAGCTCGATCGGCGCTGGATCGAGTCAAACGTGGCGATGCTCGCCGAGAACTATCGCTGGCACGAGCTCTACGGCCTCGCCGAGCTCCCCGAGCAGGAACAGCGGGAGCGCCTCGCGCTGCTCGGCGGCGACGCCCCGATCGATCTCGGCCTCGCCGGAGGTGAGACGCTCCGGCTCGGGCAGGGGCGCCGGTGGGACGTGCTCCACCTTCCCGGACACACGTACGGGCACATCGGGCTGTGGCAGCCCGACGATCGGATCGCAATCATCATCGATGCGGCGCTGCTCGACGGCATCTACGACCGCGCCGGCAACAAGCTGATCCCGCCGCGCTACTACGACGCCGGCGCGTACCGGCGCACGATCCGCCGGATCCGCGCGCTCGAGCCCGACCTGCTGTTGACCGCGCATTACGACGTCATGGGCGCGGCGCAGGCGCGGGACTTCTGTGACCGCTCGCTCGCCTACGTCGACGCCGTCGAGACCGTCGTCCACGACGGGGTCGCGAACGGCGAGATCGGTCTGCGCGAGCTGACCGACCGCGTCGACTCGCAGCTCGGCCCGTTTCCCGAGATCGCGACCGAGATCGCCGCGGGCGTCCGATCGCACCTCGCGGCGCTGCGCTAAGCGTGCAACCCCGCGCCGGCGCGGGTCATCTAGTAACGGTCTAAAATGATTTTGTCCGTTACTTCGAGAAGGAGGAATGCAGATGCCGGTGTACGCAGTCTGGGATTCGCACTTTTCGGCGCAAGACGCAGAACGGGGACGCAGGCTCACGGACGCGATCTGGCGCGACATGCTCGACTTCGACGGCTATCTCTCGCACCAGCTGATCGAGGACCTCGACGATCCGGGACACCTGCTTGTCGTGGGGCAGTGGGCGTCGCGCGAGCACGCCGACGCGGCGCTGCGCGAGTACCGCGACCACCCGAATGCGCTCGCGGTCAACGAGCTCGTGTCGCGACCGCGCGGGCGATTCGTTGGCGCCTAGCCGCGACGTGGGTCCTGAGCTCCTCGTGCGGCTGGCGAACCTGGAGGTCGCACGCAGGCCAGGTCGCGGTCCGAGCTTGGCGCCCGAGCCGTTCGCCTCGACCCGAACGGCCGCCGAGGCGCTCGGCCTCGAGCGCGTGTCAGACGCCGACCTCGTCGAGCTGCGCGAGCTCCACGACGTGGTCGTCGAGCTGGTGGCGGCGCTGATCGACGGCCGCCCGCCCAGGCGCCCGGCCGGGCGGCTCGCGGCGCTCGCGGCGCCGAGCCGGGCACGCGTCGGCCTCGCGGTCACCGATGTCGGCACGATCGGCGTGCAGCTCGAGTGGTCGGACCCCACGCTGGTGTCGGGCCTCGCGCGCCGTGCCGCGCTGGAGGTCGGCGGGATCGAGCGCGCGCGGCTACGGCGCTGCGGGCGCACGGAGTGCGACCTCGTCTTCTATGACACGACGAAATCGAACACGCAGCGCTGGCATGCCCAGTCGCCATGCGGCCAGCGCGAACGCCAGCGGCGCTTCAAGGCTGGCAGCGCCGCGGGGCGGTGAGCCAAAGGCTTATCGCCGCTCCAAGCGGTGGCCGCAGCCAATCACCGCGCCCGGACGACGAACCGCAGACCGCCCTTGGGGCCGAGCGTGGGGGTGGTCACGACCCGGGGCGGCTCGCGCGACAGCGGCTCGAGCCGGACCCGGCTCAACAGCACCGCCGCGAGCACGCGGAGCTCGTATTCGCCAAAGCGCTTGCCAAGGCACATCCGCGAACCGCCACCGAACGGGACGTAGGCTCCGCGCGGAAGCACCGCCTCGCGCTCGGGCAGGAACCGATCGGGGTCAAATGTGAACGGGTTCGGATACAGCTGCGGCAGGTGGTGGGTCGCCCAGGACGAGTAGTGCACGCCGGTTTCGGCCGGTACCTGCACGCCGCCGAGCGTGACGTCGCGGGTTGTCCGGCGCGGTCCGACCCAGGCCGCCGGGTAGCGCCGCAGCGTCTCCTTCAGCGAGCGCTCGAGCACCGGCATCGCCAGGCCGTCGAGCTCGGCCGCGGTCGGGTTACGTCCCGCCAGGGTCCCGTCGAGCTCGTCCTCGAGCGCCTCGCGGGCGCGGGGATTGCGGCCGAGCTCGTGCACGAGGAACGTGAACGTGGTCGTGGTCGTGTCGTGGCCGGCGAACAGCAGCGTGACCGCCTGATCGCGCACGGCGCCCGCGCTGAGCGGCTGGCCGGCATCGTCGGTGGCGCTCAGCAGCAGCCCGAGCACGCCGCGGCCGGGATCACCGCTGCGGCGCCGTTCGTCGATCTCCTCCCGGACGCCCCGGTCGAGCGTGCGCCGCGCCGCGATCGCCCGCGCGAGTGGGGTCCCCGGGCCGGGCAACAGCTGTAGCAGCACGGGTTCGCCGTGGATCGACAACGAATCCTCGAACGCCCGCGCGAGCGTCCGTTCGCGGCCTTCGGTCGCCTCCATTCCGAGCAGACCACGGAGCGCGATCCGCAGCGCGAGCTCACGGACCCAGTGGTAGATCTCGACCACCTGCCCCTCGCGCAGCGCGTCGGCGGCGGCGACCGCCTCCTCGATCATCGTGTCGGCCAGCGAGGCGATGTACTCGCGGTGGAAGGCGGGCAGCATCAGCATCCGGAAGTCGCGGTGATACGGGCCGTCGGTGTTCAGCAGTCCGTCGCCGAGCAACGGCCAGAGGTCGGCGAAGCGGCCCTCGCGCCACTGGAACGCGTCGAAGTCGCTGACGAGGATCTGATGGTTGACCTCGGCGCCGATCGCCCACACGACCGGCTCGTGCAACAGGCGCAGCGTGAATACGGAGCCGAAGCGCCGCTCGTGCTCGAGCAGCAGCCCGAGCGGGTCGGCGATGATCCGGCGCGTGTGTGACCAGCTCGGGGCGATGCTGCCTGGCGGCAGCTTTGCCCGGCGGCGGATCCGTCGTTCGCGCCGCACGTCGTCGGCGATCCGGGTCACGAGCCCGATCTCCATCGGCTCGGGGCGGGGCGCGGCAACCGTCCGCGTTGGGGTGAGCGTCTGCATGAGTGACATCGCGCAGCGGCGACAGACGCTACCGTCGCCGCGCGCTCGCCGCCACCGGTCGTAATACAGGCAAGCCGAGGGTGAAATAGATTCCAGCCATGTCATCGGTGCTCGTGACCGGAGCGGCCCGCGGGATCGGCCGAGCGACGACGCTCTGGCTCGCGGCGCGCGGTTGGGATGTAATCGCCGGCGTCCGCCGGCCCGAGGACGGGGCGTCGCTGGCCGAGGCAGAGCCCGGGCGGGTGACCCCGGTCACGGTCGACATAACCGACGACGATCAGGTCGCCGCGCTGGACGAGTCACTGCCGGCGCGACTCGACGCGGTCGTCAACAACGCCGGCGTCTTCGTCGGCGGACCCGTCGAGGCGACGCCACCGGACGAGCTTCGGCGCCAGCTCGAGGTCAACGTCGTCGGCCAGGCAGCGGTCACCCAGGTCGTGCTGCCGCGGCTGCGCGAGTCCCGCGGACGGGTGGTGTTCGTCTCGTCGCTCAGCGGGCGGGTCGCGACGCCCATGTTCGGTCCGTACAACGCGTCGAAGTTCGCGCTCGAGGGACTGGCCGACGCGTTGCGGCTGGAGCTCGCGCCCTGGGCGATCCGGGTGGTGCTGATCGAGCCGGCCCAGACCGACACCGACGTGTGGCGCCGCGCCGACAGCGACCTCGATGATGGCGTCGCGAGGTTGGCGCCCGAGCAGCGCCGGCTGTATGCCAAGCACCTCGAGGGCTTCCGCAAGACGATCCCGCGCTCGCAGCGGGCGGCCGGACCTCCCGATCGCGTCGCGGCGACGATCGAGAAGGCGCTCACCGACCGTCGTCCCCGTGCACGGTACGTCGTCGGTGCCTCGGCGCGCAGTCAGGCGCTGGTCACGCGGCTGATCCCGACGCCCGCACTCGATGCGCTGCTGCGGGCAGGCGGCGGCGTTCCGCGCAAGCCATAGTCTGGCGCACGGGGGCGCCGGCGCCCCCGTGCTCGTGTCACCAGTCCGCGGGCTCGCTTCGGTCCGCGGAGTCGGCGGGGTCCGCGGAGTCGGCGGGGTCCGCGGAGTCGCCGGGGTCCGCGGAGTCGCTTCGAGGATCGACGCCCGGGTGGTTGAGATCGATGATCAGCAGGTCGTCCTCGAGCTGCGCCGGACGTCTGATCGACTCGGAGTTATCGATCTCGTAGTAGCTCATGAACGCGGCGCCCGACACGAGCCACGTCGCGTGGTTCTCGACCGGGGCTCGGACCTGATAGGCATGCTCGACCGAGCTGTCGACCTTGCGAAGGGCGACCAGCCGCGCCTCTGGGTCGTACAGAAGTTCGACCGCGTCGGGCTGGTCGAGCGCGTCGAAGGCGGCCTTGTTGAGGGAGATGACGCCCTTCTTCTGCATCGTCACGTACGGCTGACGGCCGGTCCTGCGCTGTCGCGTGAAGGTCTCGAACGGCATCGTGAGGATCCTAAAAGAAAGGGGTTAGAGCCGCGGGTCTTTAATTTGCTCGAAAGTGGAGTACCCGGCTCGCCCTTAACACAACCTTTGCCGAGTGCTCAAACTTGTGAAAGACTGCAGATCGGTCGTTGACATTGCTCGATGGCGATCGATCGGACGATCGCTCTCGGCCAACCATAGGAGGGGGTGGTCTCATCAGGGGTAATGCAACACGTCGCGTCGGCGACGAGCTAGTCCCTACACCGAAGAAGGGGCGGGCGGCCGTCGCCGGCATGGCCGCGATCGCGGCCAGCGGCATCGCCGCGGCTCCGGCGGACGCGGCCTCCGGGAAGGTCTTCGCCTGCTACTCGAAGAGCTCGCATGTCCTGAAGTACTCCAAGAAGGCCAAATGCCCCAAGGGATCGGCCTTGATCTCGTGGAACAAGAAGGGGCCGCAGGGCGCCAAGGGGGCCGCAGGTCCTCAGGGCGCGCAGGGTGCTGCGGGCGCGAGCTCGACCGGCGGTCAGGGCGCCCAGGGCGCCCAGGGTGCCCCGGGTGCGCCAGGGGCCCAAGGGGCCCAAGGGGCTCAGGGCGCTGCGGGTGCGGTGGCCGGCTACGCCTCCGCGACGATCCAATCGAACAGCATCCCGGCGTCGACGTCCCAGGTCGTCAATGCGATTGAGCCCAAAGCTGCCGGTGACTACATGGTCAACATGGCCGCCAACTACCACGGTCCGGGCCTGATTGCGTGCACCGTGCTCGCAACAAGCAGCAAGAGCAGCGGGAGCGGGAGCAGCGGCAGCAGCAGCAGTGGCAGCGTCAGCAGCATCGGGACGGCTATCACGAGTACCGCCTCGAGCGACTCTCGCTTCCAGAACCTCGCCGGTACCGGCGCGGTGTTCGCGAGCCCGTCGCGGCCGATCATCGAGGTCTGCTTCAACGCGAGTGCGGCGAAGAGCGCACTCACCCAAGTGACCGCCACGCAGGTGGCGACGGTCAACGGGGCGTCGAAGCTCGAGCATCATCGTGTTTCGCCGTCGCAACGGTTCAACCGCAAGAACCTGTTGCGGCGGGCCGCCAAGGCGAAGAAGTACTAGCTCAGAATCGTGACGGCCCGCGCGCGCCGCGGGCGGGCCGTTTCGATCGCTTTCAGGTGAGCAGTGGCCCGCCCTGGCGGGGTCCGCGCTTGACCGCGAGCAGGTTGGCCTCGACGTAGGCGATGTCACGGTCGGCATGGCCCTCGCTCGGGTAGGAGGTGGCCAGGTAGCTGACCTGCAGGCGGGCGTCCAAGTCCGGGATCGTCGCGCGCAGCTCGGACTGCGTGAGGTACATGAAGCTGTTCTCGTTGTAGTACGCGACGGCACTGGGATCCTGAAACGCTCCCCGGCCGTCGGTGCTCGGAGTCTGGGTGAGGATCAGCCCCGCGTGGGCCAGGACGCGGTAGACCTCGGTGAAGAACTCGGCCCGCTTGGGGAGCCTCTGCAGCACGTCCCAGCCCCGGATCAGCCCGACAGTGTCGGCGCCCGCGTCGATCCGAGGGTCATCGGGGTCGATCAGCTGCTCCTCGTAGGCGTCATCGGTGTCGGTCTGCTCGCCAAGCCAGATCGGGGTCCGCAGACGGAGGCAGCGCAACCCCTCGCGCTTGGCCCACGCGAGCGCCAGCCGCTCGATGAACTCGCGGTAGTAGAGGACGGTCTGCTCCTGGATCGCATCGTTGACACGCTGCCGGCGCTGGGTATTGTCGGCATGAACCCGCTGGAAGTACAGGCAGCGATTGATCTGCCGAAACTCGCCCGCCAGGTACAGACGTGACATCAGATCCTGGTCATCGAGAATCTCGACCTCGGGGTCATGTCCGCCGACCTCGTCGTACGCGTCGCGGCGGAACGCGCGGACGTGGTTGGGCGCGTACCAGATGTAGCCGATGTTGTGTGGCGTCGGCGCGAGCGCGCGACAGCGCTCGTAGCTCTCGCCGTCAATCGTCCCGCGCGTGTACTGCCAGCCATAGCCTGGATCGAAGCGATCGTGATTGGGGGAGCCATCGGCGTTGATCTGGGCGAAGTCGGAGTAAGCGAGCACCACCGCGGGGTCCTCGAACGCCTGGGCGAGGTGTGCGAGGCACCCCCGGCTGAGCCGGTCATCGTGGTCGAGCTCGACCAGGATCGAGCCCGAGGCGAGCTGGCACGCGGCGCGCTTGAGTGCGCCAACCCCCTTCGTGCCGGGGGGCGCGCGGTCGACCTTCACGCGCGGATCGTCAACCGGCGGCTTCCAAGCGGGCGTCTTGCGGTTGAGCAAGACGATCCACTCCCAGTCGGCGACCGACTGCTGCGCGAGTGACTCATACGCAGCGTTCAGGTAGCGCGGGTTGTGGCTAGGTGTGAATACCGAGAATTTCAACCGACACCTCACCCACCGGCCGTAGCGGTGTTCTTCTTCTTGACGACGTGAGTGGCGCGCACGCGTGCGCGCAGCTGCGCGGGGATCGTGTCGATCAGCGAGGGCTCGAGCACGATCGCGCGCTTGAGATTCTGAAGCGCGTCGGCGCGCAGCTTCGGGTGCCGGTAAGCGATCAACCCCAGATGCAGCAGCGCGGTCGGCGAGTCGGGCTTCAGCTCGATTGCGCGTCGCAGGTAGAAGATCGCCGCCCGCGGCCGCCGATCGCCGAACGCGATCCCGAGGTTGTAGAGCGCCGGAACGTACTTCGGGTCCGCCTGCAGAGCGCCGCCGTAATCGGCCAGCGACCGGCGGCGCAGGCCCTCCTTCGCGTGCGCGACGCCGAGGTCGTAATAGCCCACCGGGTTATGTGGCTGTTTGGCGACCGCCTGCTGGAAGAGCTGCGCCGCGGCCGCAGCGTTACCGTGTGCGAGCAGCTGAGTGCCGGCGCCGACGAGGTCGTCGAAGCTCGCATGCGAGGCGGCCGAGGTGGCGCTGTTGCTGCTGGCGCCGTCGCACGCCGTCACGGTCGCGAGCACCGCCGCGACGACCAGCCACGGCGCGATCCGCGACCGTGCCTTCAACAGGCGGCGAAGGCCCCCCGCACCGATAACAATTGCCCGGGCTGCCATCGCGCGCTTTCAGAAACTAGCGCACGCCGCTGGGGCTGTTCGAACGCACCCGACCCACTACGCTTGTCCCGTGGTCGATCGGCGGAGGGGTGTCGCCCAGCGGCGACGGACCGTCAAGCAAGCATTCATCGTCTCGCCGGCGCGCAGCGGGTCGACCCTGCTGCGGGTCCTGCTCGACACCCACCCACAGATCGTCAGCCCGCCCGAGCTCAATCTGTCCGCGTTGTTGCAGCACACGACCGCCTCGTGGAACAACACGATGGTGGCGCTCGGCGAGAAGCCGCCGGGCGACGCCCCGGGCGCCGACGCACTCAGCGACGAGGTGGTCCGCCGGGCTCGCAAGCCCGTGGATGAGATCATGGTCGCGTGCGCCAACGCGGCCGGGGCGTCGCTGTACTGCGACAAGTCGTTGACCACGATCGATCATCTCGCGACCGTCACCCGCTGTTATCCAAACGCGCCGCTGGTGTTCCTGTACAGATACCCGCTCGACTTCATCGCGTCGGGGCTCGAAGCGTCGCGGTGGGGCTTCAACGCGTTCGGATTCGTGCCGTACGTGTCAACGAACCCGGGTAATTTCGTCGGCGCGCTGGCGAACTACTGGATTGACAAGGTCTCGCGGATGGTCGAGTTCGAGCGCGACTGCGAGGGGTCAAACGCGCGGATCTACTACGAACTGCTGTGCGATCAGCCACGTGACACGCTCGATCGCCTGTTCGAGTTCCTCGAGGTCGATCCCGATCATTCGATCCTCGAGCGGGCGTTTCACAGTGAGCACGGCCGTGGCCCGGGTGACTACAAGATCGAGTACACGGGCTCGATCTCGCTCGAGTCGGTCGGTCGCGGCGCGACGCTGCCAGAACATCTGAGCCCGCAGCAGACCGAGCGCATCGATGAGCTGCTGGGCGAACTCGACTACCCCGAGCTCGCGGCGGCCCGGCGCGGGCAACTGGGCGCGTTGCTCGGTCTGTTGAACGCCAAGGACGCGGTCGCCGAAGGGCGCGAGATCGCGGCGTCGATGGCGCGGATGCTGACGTCGCACGGCGACCGCGAGCTCCCGCAGAGCAGGCGCAAGGCGTTGCCGTTCGAGCTCGTCGTCGCTCGCGCGGCGCGCGGCGAACCGGGGCGAGTGCTGATCGACGAGCACGCAAACGCGTCGGTGATCGATGCCACGGCCAACGGCGACGACCCCCAGCGCCCGCGGGTCCGGTGCATCGGCGACATCCTCCTGCGGGTTGCGGCCGGGGAGGTCACGTTCGGCAAGGCGGTGCACGATGGGGAAATAAGGATCGAGGCCGACAGCCTGCAGCGCGACGGCGTCGCCGGCTACGAGGTCCTCGCGACGCTGGCGTCGCTGCTCAGGTCCTCCGGCTGACGGCCTACCTGAGGACGAAGCCCGTCCCGAGCGGGTCACGCGGATCGAGGACGAAGCGATGCTGCCCGGTCGCGAACGCCGTCCCCTCGACCTCGGTCAGAAGCCCCTCGGCGGTCTCGCCGATCGCGCGCGCGAGGAAGGTCGTGCCGACGATCGAGTCGGCGCGCCACGAGGTGCCGCCACCGAGCGCTCCCTCATCTGCCAGCAGGGCGGTCCGGGCCGAGGTCGCCGAACCGGTCGGCGAGCGGTCCACCTCGCCATCGGCGAAGATTGCGACGGTGCGCTGGTGCAGGGGGCCGATCTCCTCGTAGAGGACCGTCCCGTAGATGCCCGACAGCCGCTCGTCGCCAGGATGGCGCGCGACCTCGGTGCCGTCGAGCTCGTGCTTGACCCTGCGGCCCACGGCGATCAGGTCGGCCAGCGCGTCGGGCACGACCCGCAAGCCCCAGCGCTCGGCCGGGGCGAAGGCGTAGATCGCGCCGCCGTAGGCGACGTCGACCTGGGCGCCGGCGGCCGGCACGCCGCGCGCGATCACGTACGCGGGAACGTTGCGAAAGGCGACGCTCTGGACCGCGCCGCCGCGCGTCCGGACGCTCGCGACCACGCGCCCGGAGGGCACGTCGATCGCGATCTCGCGTTCGCCGTCGTCCGGAGCGAGCACGCGCCCGGATTCGACGGCCCACGCACCGAGCGCGATCGTCCCATGCCCGCACGCGGTCGAGTAGCCGTCCTTGTGCCAGAACAGGACCCCGAACTCGGCACCGCGATCGTCGGGCGGCACGAGAAAGCCGCCGTACATGTCGGCGTGCCCGCGGGGCTCGTGACAGAGCAGCCGGCGCACGCGGTCGATGTCCTCGCTGCGCGCGGCGTACTCGCGCCGGTCAGCGACCGTCTCACCCGGGATCTCGAGGACGCCGAGGTCGACGATCCGAAACGGCTCGCCGGCGGTGTGGTAGTCGGTCGCGTCGATCTCGATTCGCGGAGTCTCCCGTACGCGGGGGTTCGGTGAGTAGGGTTGCCCCCGATGACGGCACCGCGGCACACCGACGCGATCGTCGTCGGGTTGGGCGCAATGGGCAGCGCCGTCTCCCACCAGCTGGCGCTGCGTGGCGCGTCGGTGCTCGCGTTTGACCAGTACAGCCCGCCGCACGAGCTCGGCTCGACCCACGGGGACACGAGGATCACGCGCCTGGCGATCGGCGAGGGACTGGAGTACGTCCCGCTCGTGCGCCGCTCGCACGAAATCTGGCGCGAGCTCGAGCGCCAGACCGGCGCCCGCCTGCTGACCCAGTGCGGCGCGCTGATCCTCGCGCGCCCGGGCGACCCGTTCCTGGGCCAGACCCGCGCCGCCGCGCTCGAGTACGGGATCGCGCACGAGAACCTGTCCCACGAGGAGATCGTGAGCCGCTATCCGATGTTCGCGCCCGACGACGAGGTGCAGGGGTACTACGAGCCCGAATCCGGCTACCTCAGACCGGAGGAGGCCGTGCGGGTGCAGCTCGGGCTCGCTCGTCGCCTCGGAGCGCGCCTGCACCTCGGCGAGCGCGTAAATTCATGGGCGGCGTCCGCGAACGGGGTCACCGTGGGAACCGACGCCGGAACCTATTGGGCCGACCAACTCGTGCTGTGCGCCGGCCCGTGGATCGGGACGCTGCTCTCCGAGCGGCGGCCGTTTGCCGTCTATCGCCAGCTCCTGTTCTGGTTCGCGATCCGCGAGCGCTACGAGCAGCTGCGCCAGATGCCGGCGTTCGTGTGGGTGTTCGACCACGCGCAGCAGGACTTCAGGCACTTCGACGGGATCTACGGATTCCCGGCGATCGATGGGCCCGCCGGCGGCGTCAAGCTCGCGACCGAACGCTACGAGCAGACGACGGTGCCGGATGGGCGCCAGCACCCCGCGACGCCCGCGGAGATCGACGAGATGTACGAGCGGCTCGTCGGGCCCCACCTGCCCTGGATTGCTCCGGCGCTCGTGCGCACGGCGTCGTGCCTATACACGTGCACCCGACAGAGCACGTTCGTGATCGACCGGCACCCCGAACACGAAGCGGTCGTGATCGTGTCGGCGTGCTCCGGGCACGGCTTCAAGCACTCGCCGGCGATCGGCGAGGCGGTCGCCCAGCTTGTCACGGCGGGCGCGCCCGAGATCGATCTCGGTCCCTTCAGCCTCGACCGAGCGCGCCAGTAGCGCGACCCCGGTGGACTCAGCCGGCCCGCTCCGCGCGCGCCAGGAGCCGCTCGAACTCCGGTGACTCGAACTGCGCCACGGCCCGCGACCACATCGCCTCGCCCCACTCGCGGATCTCGGGGTCGCCCGTGTTGCCGACGCGGATCGACCCCCACAGGCTCCAGCCGTACTGAGACATCAGCGCCCACAGCCGAGCTCGCGCGAGCTCCCGCGGCCGCGGGTCGCCGTGGTACTCGGTCACGAGCTGCTCGGCCTGCGCCGGATCGAGCTCGAGCTCGTTGATCGCGTCGCCGAGGTCGTAGCACGGGTCGTTGTTGCCCGAATACTCGTAGTCGACGATCCACAGGTGGCTACCCGGACCGTCTGACTCGATGAAGTTGCCCGGCATCAGGTCGTTGTGGCACGGGACCGTCCACTTGCGCGTCCGCGTCAGGACGTCGGACATCCGCTGGGCGCGTTCGGCGTAGCGGTCGTAGTCGGCCGGGAGCGGATAGCCGTTCTCGGCGACGATCTGCAGGTAGCGGGCCTGGACCTGTGTCATGTCGAAGTCGCGGGCGAACGGCGGCGCTTCGTGCAGGCGCCTGAGCGTCGCCGCCAGCGCCGTCACCCGCCGCGGGTCGCCGAAGTCCGCCGGCGTTAGCGTGACGCCGTCGACGAACTGCACCACGAGCGCCTCGGGATCCTCCACGCGCGCGATCACCGGCGCCCCCACGCCGGCCATGGCCGCGAGTACCGAGTTGAGATGCTCGTTCTCGCGGTCGATGCCCAGCTCCCCGCTCTCGCGCACGCTGAGCCGGACGACGTAATCGGCGCCCATCGTCGTGACCCGGTAGTTGCGGTTGGTCATCCCGCCGGTGATCGGGACGACGCGGCGGTCCGCAGTGGCGAGCTCGGGCACCTGCACGCAGACGCGGTCGAGTTCGTCGTCAACCACGGATGCGCTCACCGTCGGGGTCGTACAGAACGTCGCGCTCGAGCCGCGCCGGGACCGCCTCGCCGAACACGTCGACGGTCAGCTCGGCTCCCGGTGCGAGCGCGGCTGGGAGTGTCGCGAGCGCGACGTTGCGGGCGACCGTGTAGCCGTACGCGCAGCTTCGGATCCGTCCCACGACCAAGCCATCATCGCGCACCGCCTCGCCGCCGTAGACCGTCAGGTATTGCTCGTCGCCGACGGTCAGCGTTCGCAGGCGCCGCGCCGGGTGCTCGGCGCCGGGCTCGGTCAGCGCATCGCGTCCGATGAATCCCTTGTCGAGTGCGACGCAGAAGCCCAGCCCGCTCTCGTACGGCGTGTCCGAGGAGGTCAGGTCGGTCCCGAAATAGCGGTAGCCCTTCTCGAGCCGCAGCGACTCGAGCGCGCGGTAACCGCCGGCCGCGATCCCATCCTCGGCGCCGGCCGCGAGCAGGCGGTCCCAGACCTGCACCGCCCACTCAAAAGCCACGTACAGCTCGTAGCCGAGCTCGCCGACGTACGTGATCCGCTGCGCCAGGACGGTCGCGCCCCCCACCCCGATCGCGCGTGCACGGCGGAATGGCAGCGCGGCATCGGACACGTCGTCCTCGGTACAGCACGCGAGTACCTCGCGGGCTCGTGGACCCCAGATGCCGATCACCGCGAGCTCGTCGCTGCGATCACGGATCTCGACGGCGGCGCCCGGATCGCGATTGAGCTCCAGCCAGCCGCGATCGGCATCGACCGTGGCGGCGCCCGTGATCACTCGAAACGCCTGCTCGGCGAGTCGCGTGACGGTCACATCGGCGAGGATGCCGCCACGGCGGTTGAGGAACTGGGTGTAGATCACGCTCGAGACGGGCCGGTCGATGCGGTTGTCGCAGAGGCGTTCGAGCAGCGCCAGCGCGCCCGGTCCGCTCACTTCGAGCTTGCCGAACGAGGTCATGTCGATTATCCCAACCCGTTCGCGGAACGCCGCGTGCTCGCGCCCGACGCGCTCGAACCACGGCGGCTTGCTCCAGCCGAACTTGCGCTGATCGGCGCCGCTTCGGCGCCAGCGATGCTCCGGCTCGAAATGATCGGCGCGCTCCCAGCCGTTCTTGCTCCCGAACACGGCCCCGAGCTCCTGCTGGCGGATCTGGAGCGGGCTCGCGCGCAGTCCGCGCCCGAGCTCATTACTGTCAAATGGAAACCGCAGCCGGTAGTAGTAGCGATAGGCCTCGCGCGCACACGCCGTCGCGAACCACGGATCCTGGTAGGCGTTCCCAAACCGCCAGGCGCGGTAGGCGTTCAGGTCAAGTTGCGGGTCACCGTCGATCATCCACTCGGCGAGCGCGCGACCGATTCCGCCGGCGCCGCCAAACCCGTTCAGCGACAGCCCCGCGGCCACCCAGAACCCCGGCGTGCCCGGGATTGGCCCGAGCAGCGGGTTGGCGTCGGGCGTCATCGCGTCGGGGTGGCACAGCAGGCGGATCACGCCCGACCGATCGAGGAACGGAAAGCGCCTGATCGCCCCCTCGAGCAGCGGCGCGAATCGGTCCATGTCGGACTCGACCGGGCTCGCGCCGTGCTCCCACGGCACGCCGTCGATCCACCGCACGGCCGGGTTGGGCTCGTAGCCGCCGATCAGCATCCCGCCGGCCTCGTCCTTGCCATAGACGAGGTTGTCGGGATCGCGGAAGCACGGGCTCCCGCGCGGGATCTCGTCACCCGGGACGGCCTGCATCAGCACGTGCTGGTGGTCGACGGGCACCGACACGAGCCGTACGCCGGCCATCTGCGCGACCTGGGGTGCCCACACGCCGGCGGCGTCGACGACGTTCTCGGTCTCGATCGGTCCGTCGGCGGTCACGACCGCCGTGACCTCGCGCTCGCGTCCGAGCTCGATCCCGGTGACCCGGGTCCGAGGCGCGATCTCGACGCCGAGCTCGCGGGCTGCGTCGGCGATCGCGTGGGTCGTGATGTGCGGGTCCACGTGTCCGTCGCCGGCGACCCAGACGCCGCCGAACAGCGACTCCCTGGACGCGTACGGCAGGCGCTCGAGAACCTCGGCCGGACCGAGCAGTTCGGCCTCGAGACCGAGCGCGAGTGCTCGGCTTGCAGCACGTTGAAGCTCCGCCCATGACTCGCGGCTCGACGCGATGCGGACGCTGCCGACCGCGCTGAACACGCCGAGCTCGCGATACAGCGAGACGCTGTAGCGCCGGAACTCGAGCATCGTCGCCGACGGGTTGAATTGGGTGACGAGCCCGGCGGCATGATGCGTCGAGCCGCTGGTCAGCTCGCCCTTGTCGAGCAGCACCACGTCGTGCCATCCGGCGCGTGCCAGGTGGTAGGCGACGCTACAGCCGGTGATCCCTGCACCGACCACCACCACCCGGGCTCGGTCCGCTGTCACCATGGCGGCAGTATTACCTCGATCTCACGTCCGAGCGTCCCGTGTCGTTCAATAGAGGCGTGACGTCGGGCAGGCTCAACCTCCGCCACGAGAACCCGCGCGTGCTCCTCGCGGCGGGCGTCACCGTGTGCGTGTGGTCGTCGGCGTTCGTCGGGATCCGCTACGCCGGTCGGCAGTTCGATCCCGGCCCGCTGGCGCTCGGCCGGCTGCTCGTCGGCAGCGCCGTGCTCGGACTGCTGGTGCTGGCCCGCGGGGAGTCGTTGCCGCCACGCCGGGCGCTCGGCGGGATCGCGATCTGCGGCGTTCTCTGGTTCGGGGTCTACAACGTCGCGCTGAACGCGGCCGAGCGCTATCTTGACGCGGGGATCGCGGCGCTGCTGGTCAACGTCGGACCGATCTTCATCGTGATCCTCGCGGGCGTGTTCCTGAAGGAGGGCTTCCCGCGGCTGCTGCTCGTCGGGTGCGTGGTGTCATTCGCCGGCGCGGCGATGATCGGGATCAGCACGTCCAGGCACACCAGCCGGGCGGGCTGGGGCGCGGCGCTGTGCATCATCGCAGCGCTCGCGTACTCGGCCGGGGTGGTCGCGCAGAAACCGGTCCTGCGTGACGCGTCGCCACTCGTCGTGACGTGGGTGGCGTGCACGATCGGGGCGGTCGCGTGCCTGCCGTTCGCGCCCGCGCTGGTCGGTGAGGTCGGACGGGCCAGCCCGAAGGCGATCGCATGGGTCGGCTATCTGGGGCTGTTTCCGACGGCGATCGGGTTCGTGACCTGGGCCTACGCGCTGTCGCACACACCAGCGGGCAGGATGGGCTCGGTCACGTACCTCGTGCCGCCGGTGGCGCTCCTGCTCGGGTGGGTGATGCTCGGCGAGACGCCGCCGCTGCTGGCGATTCCCGGCGGGTTCCTGTGTCTCGCAGGGGTCGCGATCGCCCGCCGGCGCCCCGCGCGTCCGGCGCCCGCGGTCACCGCGGTGCCGGTGCCGGTGGGCGACCGCTAGCTTATCCGCGAGCGTCGCGGACGGCGATGTTGACGCGCGTGACCGCGCACAGGCGCTGCTGGTCATCACGCGACTCGACTTCCCAGACCCAGCGCGTGCGCCCCTTGTGCAAGGGGACGGCGGTCGCGTTGAGATAGCCCTCGAGCAGCGGGCGCAGGAAGTTCGTCTCGTTCGACATGCCCATCACGACCTTGCCCTGCGGGTACATCACGAGCCAGGTCCCGCGTGACGCGAGCGCCTCGGCGAGCGCTGAGATCACGCCGCCGTGGAGCAGCCCGAACTGCTGGCGCAGCTCATCGCGGATTGCGACCCGGCCGCGGACGGCTCCGTCCTCGATGCCCTCGTCGAGAACCTCGAGGCCGTAGACGGCATCGAAGCACTCGTCGAGCGCGATCGCCGGCGTGAACCCAGCGGGGATCGCGGTCAGTGGTGGCTGTTGCATCGCATCTACAACCTAATCGCTTCGGGGCGCTCGCAGCGTGGACGCGAACCGCGCGACCGCGTCGACGACATGTTCGGGCGCGTCGAGGTGCGGGCTGTGGCCGCCGGGGACCACGAGCCGCGTCACCGGACCCTTGATTCGCGCTTCGATCCGATCGAGCTGCTCGAGCGTCCCATACGGATCCTCGGCGCCCTGGATCAGCAGCGTCGGGACGGTGACGAGTGCGGCCTCGGGCTCGAGGTTCCAAGCGCGGAAGTCGCGGTGAAGCCACATGTCGCACCAGCCCCAGAAGGCGGCGTCGACGTCGTCGTGGTAGCGGGACATCCGCTCGCGCAGCTGACCGCGTAGATACTCGTCGCGCGTGGCGCGGATCGACTCGAGCGTCAGCGGCTCGACGAACGCGTGCGGGGCCAGCAGCACGAGCCCGGACACGGGGTAGCGGCCCGCGTGGATCAGGGCGATCGATGCGCCGTCGCTGTGGCCGACGAGCAGCGGCTCGCGCACGTCGAGCTCCGCCAGCAGCTCGGGCAGCAGCGTCAGCGCCTCGCGGTGGTGGTGGCCGAGCACATCGCGTCGCCACGGGCTCGTCTGCGAGCGGCCGTGGCCAAAGCGCGAGAACGAGATCACGCGGCGGCCGGTCGCGCGGCGCAGAGCGAGCGGGAAGTCGCGCCACAGCTCCACGGAGCCGAGCCCCTCGTGGAGCAGCACGATCGGGGACAGACGTGCGTCGCCCCCGAGCTCGCTCGCGTCAATCCGGCGGCCGGCGATCACCGCCGGCGTGGGCCGTGGACGCCCGTCGATCACCGCCGGCGTGGGCCGTGGACGCCCGTCGATCATCTCGCCCTCGGGCGCCACGGCAGCGAACACTAAGCCATCGCCGCGGCCGCCGTGGCCGGGGGCGAAAGGGCGATGACTGATCGGGGCGCACTAGGCTCAGCGGCCGTGACCGATTCCCCGCGAGCCGCTTGAGACGCCTTGGCCCAGCGCTCGGGGAGCGCGACTTCCGCCTCTTGTGGCTGGCGCTGCTGGGGATGGACATCAGCCTGCAGATGCTCGAGGTCGCGATCGGCTGGGAGGTCTACGCGCTCCATCAAAGCGCACTCGACCTCGGCTGGATCGGCCTGGCGGAGTTCCTGCCGCTGTTCGTGCTCGCGCTTCCGGCCGGGCATCTCGCCGATCACGTCTCGCGGCGCCTGATCTTCGCCGTCTCGCTCGCGCTCGGCGCGGGCGTCGGCGTCGGGCTGGCGTTCGTGAGCTCGTCGGGCACGACCGAGGTCGGTCCATATCTCGCGCTCGCCGTCGTGGCCGGAATCTCGATGGCGCTCGGGACCCCGGCGGCGCGCGCGATGCCGCCAACGCTGGTCAGCGCCGACCTTCTGCAGAGCGCGATGACGCTGCGTGCGATCGCCGGCCAGGCCGGGATGGTGATCGGACCGGCGATCGGCGGCTTTCTGTACGGGACCTCGCCATCGCTGGTCTACCTGCTGGCGGCGGGAGCGTGCGCGCTCGCCTGCCTCGCGGTGCTCGCCATGCACCCCGCGCCGGCGGCCGACGTCGCCGAGACCGGCGAGGCCCCCGCCGCGAGCGTCAAGAGTGTGCTCGAGGGCCTGCGGTTCGTCGGCCGCACCCAGATCGTGCTCGGGGCGATCCTGCTCGATCTCCTCGCGGTCCTGTTCGGCGGCGCGGTCGCGCTGCTGCCGGTGTTCGCGCGCTCGATCCTGCACGTCGGCCCGACGGGCCTCGGCATCCTGCGCGCCGCGCCCGCGGTCGGAGCGCTGCTCGCGGCGGCGGTCGTCACGAAGCGGCCGATCGGCCGACACGCCGGGCGCACGCTGCTGATCGTCGTCGGGCTCTACGGCGCGAGCATGATCGTGTTCGGGCTCTCGCGCACGTTCCTCCTCTCGCTCGTGGCGCTCGCGGTCAGCGGCTACGTCGACCTCTACAGCATGAACATCCGCTCGACCGCGGTCGCGCTCGCGAGCCCGGACCGGCTGCGCGGTCGCGTGAACGCCGTCGAGATGGTGTTCATCGGCGCCTCAAACCAGCTCGGCGCGTTCGAGTCCGGGCTGGCCGCGTTCCTGGTCGGTCCGGTCGCGGCCGTGGTCGGCGGCGGCACGATCACGATCATGCTGGCGCTGACCTGGCGCTACTTCTTCCCGGCGCTCGCCGCGGTCGACCGCCTCGAGCAGGTCAAACCGCCTGAGACGGAAGTCGTGCTGGCATAACTCGGTCACGAGAAGACGAACTCCGAGGGGTCGAACGTTCGCGTGCGCTCGAGGTATTCCCGCATGTAGCCGGGCCAGTTGGCGACGATCCGGCCGTCGCCATCGCGGTACCACGAGTCGCAGTCGGTCCATGCCGTGCCCTGGAACTGCGCCTGCGTCGCGCGGTCGCTGGCCGCCTCGACCTCGGGCCGCACGTCGAGCCTGCTCGAGCCGCGCTCGCGCAACGCGACCAGCGCCTGGCGGATGTACGACGCCTGCGCCTCGAGATAGACGATGATCGAGCCGCCCGAGGTGTTGGTGTTCGGCCCGTACATCAAAAACATCGACGGGAAGCCCGGCACGGTCAGCCCGAGGTGGGCGTGCGGGCCGTGCTCCCAGACCTCGTGCAGCTCGAGCCCGTCGGTGCCCTGCACGCGCATCGGCGCCATGAACTCCGACGCCCGAAAGCCCGTGCTCCAGATGATGCAGTCGAACGCGCGCTCGCGACCATCGGACGTGCGCAACCCCGTCTCGGTCAGCTCGGCGATCGGCTCGGTCACGAGCTCGACGTTGGGCCGGCCGAGCGCCGGCAGGTAGTACGAGCTGAACAGGATCCGCTTGCAGCCGAACGTGTAGTCGGGCCACACCTTGGCGCGTAGCTCCGGGTCGGGGAGTTGGCTGCGCATGAACATGCTCGCGCGCAGCCCGAACACGCGGCCGAGCGTCCGTGGGTGGCGGATCGCCAGCGTCAGCGACTCGCAATAGTTGAAGATCCAGCGCCGGCGCAGCCACTGCAGACCCGGGACGTGGCCGATCGCGCGCCGAAACCACGCCGGGTAGACGCGGTTCTCGCGTGGCAGCATCCAGTTACCGGTTCGCTGATAGACGGTCAACTGGTCCACGCATGCAGCGATCGCCGGGACGAACTGAACCGCGCTGGCCCCGGTGCCGACGACCGCGACGCGCTTGCCCCGCAGGTCGTAATCGTGATCCCAGCGCGCCGAGTGGAAGCTGTGTCCGGCGAACCGCTCGCCCCCGGGGAGCGCGGGGATGTGCGGGCGGTTGAGCTGCCCGGTCGCGAGCACGAGCGCTTCGCCCTCGTGACGTTCGCCGGCCTCGGTCTCGATCCGCCACACCGAGCGCACCGGGTCGAAGCTGCAGTCAGTCACGCGCTGCGAGCTGAGCACGAGTTCGTCGATGCCGTAATCGCGGGCGACATCGCGCAGATAGCCGAGGATCTCATCTTGCGGCGAGCAGAACCGGCTCCAGCCGCGCCGCTGCTCGTAGGAGTATGAGTAGAGGTGGCTGGGCACATCGCAGGCGGCGCCGGGGTAGCTGTTGTAGAACCACGTGCCGCCGATCCCGGGCGCGGCCTCGAGGATCGTCAGCCGCTCGAACCCGTGCCGGCGCAGCTCGATCGCCGCGGCGATGCCGCCGAAGCCCGCGCCGACGATCAGGACGCGCGGGCCGCGCGCGCGCTCGTCAACCGGTTCGGCGTCCAGAAGGGGTTGGCTCACGGTCGTCACTAGCGGGGGCGGTGCCCATCCTTGCATGTGCCGGCGCGCCGGCGCCGCTGATCTCCGGCGTGCGGCGGCGGAAAAGGCTATGGTCGCGGCCACGTTTTGAGCAGACATCGAACGCCGGCGGCGGCCCCCTGGGTGGCTTTCGGCGCGGCGGCAAGGAGACCGGATGGACCTGACCTTCAACGAACGAGAGCTGACCTTCCGTGACGAGCTGCGCGCTTGGCTCTCAGCCAACGACCCGGGATCCGAGCCCGAGAACGACGAGGACGCCAACTACGTCTGGCGCCGTGACTTCCAGCGCGAGCTCGCCAAGGGCGGCTGGGCCGCTGTCCACTGGCCCGTCGAGTACGGGGGGCGCGGCGCGACGCTGACCGAGTCGGCGATCTTCTTCGAGGAGCTCGGGCGTTCGGGCTCGCCGCTGCCGGCCAACGTTCTCGGGCTCCTGCTCGCCGGTCCGACGATCATGACCTGGGGGACTGCCGAGCAGAAGGACCGCTACCTGAACCCGATCCTGTCGGCCGAGGAGATCTGGTGCCAGGGATTCTCCGAGCCCGACGCGGGCTCTGATTTCGCGAGCGTCAAGACGCGGGCGATAAAAGACAACGGGGGCTGGCGGGTGACCGGCCAGAAGGTCTGGACCAGCGCCGCGCAGTACGCGCAGTGGTGCATGCTCGTCGCTCGCACGGATCCCGAGGTACCGAAGCACAAGGGGCTGACCTATTTCCTGATGGACATGGACCAGGATGCCGTCCAGGTGCGGCCGCTGAAGCAGATCACCGGCGACAGCGAGTTCAACGAGCTGTTCATCGACGACGCCTACATCCCTGACGAGAACGTGCTTGGTGGCGAGGGCAACGGCTGGAAGGTCGCGCTGACGACGCTGATGAACGAGCGCGCGGGGCTCGCCTTCTTCCTCCAGGTCCGCCTGCGCCAGCAGCTCGATCGTCTGATCGACGAAGCCGCCGCGCGGGGGCTGCTCGACGACCCCGTGGTCGCCGACCGGCTCGGCGAGCTGCTGCTGAAGTCCGAGGCGCTGCGCCTGACCGCGTACCGCGGCCTGACCGCGATCGAGAAGTACGGCCAACCCGGCCCTGAGGGCTCGCTGACGAAGTGGATGTGGTCTGAGACAAACCAGCAGCTGACCCAGTTCGCCGCCGATCTGCTCGGCCCGGCTGCGCTACAGGCGGGCGGCCACTGGGCCTACGAGCTGCTCCGCGCGCGCGGCAACTCGATCGAGGGCGGGACCACCGAGGTGCTCAAGAACATCGTCGCCGAGCGCGTACTCGGCCTGCCGAAGGCGCGTTGAGGAGGCTGTTGTGGATTTCGACCTGACCGACGAGCAGCGGGAGATCAAGAACGTCGCGCGCGAGCTGCTGAGCGCGCGCTCGCCGCTGGCGAAGGTGCGCGAGGCGGCTGAGGCGGCCGCCTATGACCCGGGCCTCTGGAGTGAGATCGTCGCGCTCGGCTGGCCCGGGATCGCGGTCGCCGAGCGCTACGGCGGCCAGGATCTCGGCGCCGTCGAACTCGCGGTCCTGCTCGAGGAGCTCGGGTACGCATGCGCCGCGACGCCGTTTCTATCGACCGCGGTCGCGGCCGCGGTGATCCAGGCGGCGGGGAACGATCAGCAGCGCGAGCGCTGGCTCCCCGGGCTGGCTGCGGGCGAGCTCACGGCGGGGGTCGGCGCCGCCGATCTCGCCGCCGACGCCGAGGGCGCCGCGGTCGTGGTGCTCCTCGACGGCGACGAGGCGCGTCTCGTCGCCGAGCCGCAGACCGAGCCGCTGGTGACGATCGATCCGACGCGGCGCTTCGCGCGCGTGGACGGCGATGGAGAGCCGTTGCAGGCGGCCGCTGCGCCGCGCGTGTTCGGCGCGATCGCTGCCGAGCTCGTAGGCGTCTGCCAACGGGCGCTCGAGATGACGCTCGAGTACGTCAAGGAGCGCAAGCAGTTCGGCGTCCCGGTCGGTTCGTTCCAGGCCGTCAGCCACCGCTGCGCGCAGATGCTGCTCTACACCGAGAGCGCCCGCTCGACGGCGTACTACGCCGCCTGGGCGGCGGACGCCGATCCGAGCCGGCTCGGGGAGGCGTCGGCGCTCGCCGCTGCCGCCGCCGCGACCGGGGGTCGCGAGGTCACCGGGAGCGCGATCCAGGCCCACGGCGGGATCGGCTTCACCTGGGAGGCCGACGTCCACTGGCTCTACAAGCGCGCCCAGCTCGACGCGGCGCTGCTCGGTGGTGCCGGGCGCCATCACGCTGCGCTCGCGCGCGCAGCGGCGTTGCGGGCGGCCGCACCGGCCGGCTGAGCCGGGCGGCTGAGGTCAAGACCCGCCCACGGCGGCACGCTTGCATCGACAGGGATGCGGGCTGGCGCGGCGAACCCCGCTCGGACAGACCGCGAGTGAAGGGAGTGAGGTGGTGAGCTACTTCGAACGCCAGCGCGAAGAGTCGCAAGAGCAGCAGACCGAAACGATCGGCGTGCTGGAAGAGCACGACCTCGACCCGGTGCCCGAGAACGAGCAGCGGCCGCCGAGCTCGCGGCTGAACGACTTTCGTGACCGGATCGCCCGCGCGATGCAGAGCTTCGACCGGCGCCCGGCGCACCCGAGCCTCGCGCCGCAGGAGCGGGTAGCCGACGACGCGGTCGATCCGCCGTACGAGCAGTTCGAGCCCCCGGTGGTGGTCGCGGACGTGCCGCCGCGCACCGAGGACGCACACTTCCCGATCGGGCCGATCGGCTACAACCGGACGGCCGTCGACGAGCGGATCGCGGCGCTCGAGCGCGAGCTCGAGGAGCTGCGGGCGTCCGACGAGCCGCCGGTCTCGATCACGGACGAGATCGAGCGCCTCGGCGAGCAGACCGCGTCGATCCTCGTCGTCGCGCACGACCAGGCGCACGAGACGACCCGCGCTGCCCGGGAACAGGCCGACCAGTGCATCGCCGATGCCGCGGCGCACGCGGTCGCGATGACCGAGAACGCCAAGCGAAAGCTCACGGACCTCGACACCGAGACCGACGCGGTCTGGCGCGAACGGGCGCGGCTCCTCGACGATGCCCGCGACGTCGGACTAGCGCTGATCGCGCTCGCCGAGGAGGCGCTCGAGCGGTTCCCGGCCGAGACCAAGACCGTCGACGTTGAGCCAGTCGCCCCGTGGGAAGCGGGCGAGGTCGGCGAAATGTCCCCGCCGGACGCCTGACGGCTCAGGCGGACGCTCAGGCGGGCGCGTCGCAGGCGTGTGCCGGCGTCGCCGACGCGCTTGAATGGAGTACGTGCCCTATTGCGAGCATCCAGCACCCGCCGCGCTGGCGCCCTGGCTGCTGTGTACGTGGGAGCGGGTCGGCGACGCCCCCTCGGTCCGCGTGCTCCCGGATGGCTGTATCGACGTCTTCTACCACCGTGGCGCGGGGAGCCAAATCGTCGGCGCCAATACGACCGCATTCGTCGTGCCGGTCGTCGACGAGACGTACATGCTCGGCGCGCGCCTGCGGCCCGGCGCCGCGCCGGCCCTGCTCGGCGTCGCGGCCGAGTCGCTGCGCGACGAGCGCCTCGGGCTCGAGCTCGTCCTGGGCGGCGAGGGCGCGCGGCTCGAATCGGCGCTCGAGCGCGAACACGACCCCGTCCGGGGGCTCGAGGCGTGGCTCGCGCAGCGCGCCGCCTGCGCCGAGCTGCCGGATCCGCTCGTCGGCGCGGCCGTGCGCCGCCTCGGGCACCGCGCCGACGACGTCGCTGGACTCGCGCGCGAGCTCGGGGTCAGTGGCCGCGGGCTGCGGCGACGGATCACGGCGGCGGTGGGCTACGGGCCAAAGCGGCTCGGACGTGTGCTGCGCCTGCGCCGCGCGCTCACTGCCGCGCGCGCCGGTGACGAGCTCGCGCGGGTCGCGTTCGACGCCGGCTACGCGGACCAAGCTCACTTCTCGGGCGACTGTCGCGAGCTCGCGGGAGTGCCGCCGAGCGCCCTGATCGCCGGGCGTTAGCGCCTGGCCGTTTTCTCCAAGACACGCACACGCGCACCTGAGAACGTCTCGTCCATGAACGAGACAACAGACGTCAACCAAGATCCGCCGGCCGCCGCGATCGAGTGCCAGCTCGGCTGGGTGATCGTGTACGTCGACGAGCCCACCGAGGCAAGCGATTACTACGTCCGTACGTTCGGGCTGCGGGCCGAGTTCGCGTCCCCGGATGGCTCGTATGCCCAGCTCGACACGGGCCCGACCAAGCTCGCGTTCGCCTCCTACGCGCTCGGCGAGAGCAACTTCCCGGGCGGCGTGCGGCGCCCCGGCGCGGGCGAGCAGCCGCCGAACTGCGAGCTGACGCTGGCCGCCGACGACATCGACGCCGTCTACTTGGCCGCGCTGGCTGCGGGATGCGAGTCGCTCGCCGAGCCGGCCGACAAGCCGCACGGGCAACGCGTGGCGTGGGTCCGGGATCCGTTTGGCACCCTGGTCGAGCTCGGGACGCCGATGTAGCCCCGAACGCCGATCTAGCCCCGAACGCCGATCTAGCCCCGAACGCCGATCTAGCCCCGAACGCCGATGTCGCCTCACTTGGAGTCAAAAAGTGCCCGTGACGGGCGCTTTTTGACTCGAAGTCGCGCGGTGGTGCCAGGCGGGTACCGCGACGCTCGGCGGACGCGGCGACGCCGGGACCTGGGCGGACGCGGCGACGCCCGCCGGATGCGGCGACGCCCGCCGGATGCGGCGACGCCCGCCGGATGCGGCGACGCTAGGCCGGTATCGCGACTCGGGCATCAGCCGTGTCCGGCAGGCGGTGGCGTGCGTACATTTCGGACACCCACCGCGCGCCGGGCCGGCTCGCGAACGACGCGACGAACTCCCGCCCAGCCTCGGGCAAACCTGACAGGACCGGGTACGGGAACTCGGGCGGCAGCACGAGCGGGTAGAAGAGCGATGCCGCCGTCAGGTCGGCGACCGAGAAGCTGTCACCGACCAGGTAGCCGCTCGGGCCGATCTCCGCCTCGAGGCGGTCCATTGCGGCGACCGTCAGCTCACGGCTCTCGGCCGCCGGCTCGGCCTCGATCTGCATCCGGCGCCGCATCCCCACCTTCAGAACCGGGAAGGCGCCGCGGAGCATGATCCGGGCCGGGAGCGGCTGCCCGTTGAGGAACAGCGGCAGCACCGCGTCGGGCTCCTCGAGCAGCACGAAGTAGACGGCGCGGCGGATGTGGGGGCCGAGTTGCTCGTCGAAGAAGTCCTCGAGCTCGAGCGCGCGGGCGCGCTCCTGCGGGTCTGCCGGATACAGCGGCGGTTGCGGCCAGCGCTCCTCGAGCGCGGCGATGATCGCGGTCGAGTCGCCGATCGAGCGCCCGTCGAGCGTCAGCACCGGCGTCGTGTCGATGGTTCCCGTCAGCCGTTTGGCGACGATCAAGTGCACCCCCGGGACGAGCGAGCGCCGCACGTGCGGAATCTGCTTGTAGTCCAAGGCCCAGCGCACCTTCTCGTTGTAGTGCGACAGCTGCAGCTGCCAGAGCACCGGAAGACCGTCAGGACGCTGAGCGGCGATCGCCATCTGCCACTTATACCGCGCCGGTGGGGTGCAATGCGAGCGGACCGGTCTGCAAAGCTGCGCGGGTGCCCGACTCTCCCGGCATCGACGCGGTCCCAGGTGCGTCGGGCGAGCCGGCCGAGCCGGCAGGCGAATCGTCCCCGCAGGTCCCGCTCGCGACCGTGGCGCGCGAGTGGCTGCGGATCGGACTGACCGGCTTCGGCGGGCCGCCGGCTCACATCGCGCTGTTGCGCGAGCTGACGGTCAGCCGCCGTCGCTGGATCGAGCCGCGCACGTTCGAGGACGCGAATGCGGCCTGCAGCCTGCTCCCCGGGCCGGCGTCAACCCAGCTCGCGATCCTCTGCGCGTATCGCGTTGCGGGCGCGGCCGGCGCGATCATCGGCGGGCTCGGTTTCATCGTCCCGGCGGTGATGATGGTCATCATCGGCTCGGTGTTCGTGCTCGCGCAGGCGCCCCCCGTGTGGCTGCGCGGAGCGGCGGCAGGCGCGGGCGCCGCGGTCGCGGCGGTGGCCGTCCGGGCCGCGTGGGACCTCGTCGGGCCAAGCCGGGCGAGGGTCGCGGGCAAGGCAAGCGCTGAGCTGCGGTGGCTGGCGTACCTGCTCGCCGGCGCCGCCGCAGCGGCTCTGATCGGCGGTTACCTGGTGCTTGTGTTGCTCGGGTGCGGGGTGCTCGAGCTGACGATCCAGCACGGCGTCCCGCGGACCGGCGCCTCGGTCGTGCCATCGCTCGCCGCGAGGGCGAGCGCGAGCGGGGGAGCGGGCGCGGTCGCATGGACAGCGTTCAAGGTCGGCGCGCTCTCGTTCGGCGGCGGCTTCGTGATCATCCCGCTGATGCAGGGCGACGCGGTCCACGTGCATCACTGGATGACCAACCAGCAGTTTCTGGCCGTGGTCGCGCTCGGACAGGTAACGCCCGGTCCGGTCGTCGCGACGGTCGCCGCGGTCGGCTACGCGGCGCTCGGCGTCGCGGGCGGGGTGCTCGCGGCGGCGGTGGCGTTCACCCCGTCGTTCTGTTTCGTGCTCGGAGGCGGGCGGCGATTCGAAGCGCTGCGCACGGGTCGTCGTCCGCGCGCGTTCCTCGACGGAGCCGGCCCGGCCGCGATCGGGGCGATCTTCGGCGCCGCGATCACGCTCGCGGGGGCGCTGAACGAGGCGTGGCAGTTCGCCCTCCTCGCCGCCGCGGCGATCGCGCTGCTCGCCCTGCGCCGGGGTGTCGTCACCACGCTCGTCGGCGCCGCGCTGATCGGCGCGATCGCGGCACTCGCCGGCGCGCCGCTGCGATGACGGGAGGCCGATCCGCCAACATGGGGCGATGACGCTCGTCATAACCGACGACCCGACGGAGTTTCGCGATCGGGCCTGGCGGTTCCTCGAGTCGCGCCCCGAGTGCAACGTGCTCGCGACGATCTCGCTCGCCGTGCTCGAGGGCCGCTACGCCGATTTCCACCCGCTGTTCGCCTACTCCGTGACCGACGCGGGAAGCGTTGATGGCGCCGCCCTGCGTACGCCGCCCTTCTCGCTGGTCACGAGCGAGCTGGCGCTCACCGTGGCCGGGCAGTTCGTCGACGCGTGGCTGGCGCGTGACCCCGAGCTCAACGGCGCCAACGGTCCATCGGCGACCGCGCAGGCGCTCGCCGCCGCCTGGCGCGCGCAGACGGGGGGTCGCAGCTCTTGCACGCGCGAGATGGCGATGCACACGCTGACCGAGGTCGCCGATCCGCCGTGGGTCCCAGCCGGGCGGCTGCGGGCCGCCGATCGCGGCGAGCGGGAGCTGCTGATCGAATGGTGGCGCGCCTTTGAGGTCGAAGCCCACCTCGCGCACGGTGATCGCGCGGCCGCGAACGTCGATGCCCGCCTCGATGACGGCGGGCTGTTCGTGTGGGACGACGATGGGCCCGTGTCGCTGCTCGCGGTCTTGCCGTCGGTGGCCCGGGTCGGCCGCATCGGTCCCGTGTACACGCCGCCGGAGTGCCGGCGGCGAGGTTACGCGGGCATGGCGGTCGCCGAGCTCAGCCGGCGCGCGCTGGCCGGGGGCGCCCGAGCGTGCATGCTGTTCACGGACCTCGCCAACCCGACGTCGAACAAGATCTACGCCGAGGTCGGCTACCGGCGGATCGCGGGCTGGGAAGAGCACGTGTTCATGCGCGACCGATGACCGCGGCTCTGCGCGACAATCGGCCGATGGCCGCCAAGCGAGGCGAGCGCCAACCTGCGGGCGGTCTCAACCTCCGTCCGCTGGCCGCCGGCGACGTGCGCGCGCTGACCCGGATCCACCGCACCGAGGAGGTGCGCCGCTGGTGGTCTGATCCGGACGAGGAGTTCCCCTGGGAGGAGCCCGATGCGACCCGCTTGACGGTCGAGGTCGACGGCGCGGTCGCGGGGCTGATCCAGTTCTACGAGGAGAACGAGCCCCGCTACCGGCACGCGTCAATAGACCTGTTCCTCGATCCCGCACTTCACGGCCGCGGCCTCGGAACGGAGGCGATCCGCCGCGTGGTCGCCCACCTGGTCCAGGAGCGCGGACACCATCGGATCACGATCGACCCCGCGGCGGACAACGTCGCCGCGATCCGCTGTTATGAGAAGGCAGGCTTTACGACCGTCGGCGTGATGCGGGCCTACGAGCGCGATCCGTTCAGCGACCAGTGGCATGACGGACTTCTGATGGAGCTCGTAATCGACGGCGCATAACGCACCTGCTGAGCCCCGAAAAACATCCTGTACGCTCGACAGGCGTGCCGCCTGACCGTGTGAGCAGCGATCATGGCGGCCTGCGATGAACGACATTGCGCGATCTCGAACTGTCTGGGCCTGGGCGTCCCTTGGACTGGCCGGCTCACTGCTGACGGCGATCGCCGCTCCGGCGGCGATCCCGGACAACAGCTGGTGGGTGGACCCGAGCGTGCCCGGGGGCCGCGGCGTCGCGATGCCGCTGGTGTTCGCCGGGGCAGCGCTGCTCGCGGCGGGGTGGATCGGGGTCGGGCGGTTCGCCGCCGGCGAGCGGACCGGCTGGCTGGTCGCGATCGGGGCGGTCTGGCTGACGCCGCTCGTGCTCGCGCCGCCGCTGTTCAGCGGCGACGTCTACAGCTACATCGCGCAGGGCACGATCCTGCATCTCGGCCACAACCCGTACAACACCGCTCCTGCGGCGCTCGCCGGCTTGGGGCAGGACCACGTGCTGTCGGCGGTGTCGCCGTTCTGGCGCCACACGACATCCCCTTACGGCCCCCTATTCCTGGGGCTGATGAGCGTCGTCGTCTCGATCACGGGCTCGCACCTGATCGCCGGCGTGCTCGTAACGCGCGCGCTCGAGCTGGTCGGCGTCGGCCTGCTCGCGATCTACGTGCCGCAGCTGGCGCGCGCGCTCGGTGCCGATCGCGGGCGAGCCACGTGGCTCGCCGTGCTCAGCCCGCTGCTCGCGCTCGAGCTGATCGCCGGCGCCCACAACGACGTGCTGATGATCGGCCTGCTGGTCGCCGGGGTCACGCTCGCGCTCCAGGGCCGTCCCGTACACGGCGTCGCGGTCTGTGCGCTCGCGGCGACCGTCAAGCTGCCGGCGCTCGCCGCCGTGCTGTTCATCGCCGTCGCCTGGGCCCGCTCCGAGCCCGACCGCTCCGGGCGGATCAGGCTGCTGGCGCAATCGGCGCTCGCGGCGGTCGGCGTGCTCGCGGCCGTCAGCATCGTCACCGGGCTCGGGTTCAGCTGGCTGACGACGTCGGTGTTCTCGACTCCGGCCAAGGTGCATCTCGCGATCACCCCGTCGACGGCCATCGGCTGGACGGTCGCGGGGCTGCTGCGCGACGCCGGGGTCGCGGTCGGCCACCGCACGGTCGCGACTGCCTTCGGCGTCGTGACGCTCGCGATCACGGTCATCTCTGGGGCGCTGCTGCTGTGGCGGGTGCGCGTCCCCAAGGTCGCGCTGTACCTCGGCTTGTTGCTGCTGATCGCGGCCGCCTGCGGCCCCGCCGCGTGGCCGTGGTACTTCACCTGGGGGCTCGTGCTGCTCGCCGGATGCCCGGGCTGGCAGCGCTCGGTTGCGCTCGCGACCGGGGCGATCGTCGGCGTCTTCTTGATCAAGCCGAACGGGATCCTCGTGCTGCCGGTGCAGAGCTCGCCCGCCGTGCTCGCGGCCTACGCGCTGTTGGCCTGGGTCGCGTGGCGCTCGCGTCACCGGCTCGCGGGAGCTGCTCCGCGCGCCGGCGCCGATTCTGACCGCGACGCCGACGCGCCCGCCCCGCCCGACGGGCAACGCCCCGGCGCTGTCGGCGCCCGCCAAGATTTGACTCGCGCGTGAGCAGTTCGCTACAGGTCACACGCGGCTTTGACCGGCCCGCGCTCCGCAGAGCACCCGAGACGCGCACCCGCGACCGGCTCGCGATCGCGATTCCGACCGCGGTCTCGGCCGTCCTCTGCCTGCTCGAGATCGCGGGCCGCAGCCTCGGCTTCGATGAGTCCGCGACGGTCACGATCGCGGCACAGCACGGCTCCGCGCTCGGCTCGGCGATCGCTCACGACGGCGGGAACATGTCGGGTTACTACCTGCTCGAGCACCTGGTGATCGGGGCGTTCGGGAACGGCACCGCGGTGGTCCGCTTGCCGTCGGTGATCGCGGCCGTCGCGACCGTCGCGCTGACGGCGGCGATCGCCCTGCGTCTGTTCGGTTACCGCGCCGCGTTCGCCGCCGGCTTCCTTGCGGCGGTCAGCCTGCCGCTCGTCTTCTGGGCGCAGAGCGCGCGGGGATACGCACTGATGGTCGCGTTCGTGACGGCCGCGTACCTGGTCCTGATCGTGATCGTGACGCGCTCGGTCCAGCTCGCGCCCGGCGTCGCGCCGCGCCCGGACCGTCGCGCGTGGGCGGCGTTCGTCGTGCTGATGGCGCTCGCGACCTACGCGAGCTTCGTCGCCGTGCTCGTGGTCCCGGCGCAGCTGGTGGCGCTGGCGCCGCGGCGCCGGCGCGCGCACGTACGCCCGTTCATCTTCTCGTTCGTCGTCTACGCGGTGCTCTGTGTGCCGCTGTTCGTGCTCGCCGTTCGTCGCGGCTCGGGCCAGCTGTTCTGGGTTCCGAGACCGACGCACAAGGTCGAGGTCCAGGTTCTCCAGGAGCTCACCTCGGCGGGGCTGCAGCCGAGCTTTCACCGCACCGCGACCACGACCCCGCTGTTGATCGCGACGGTGGTCGCGGTGATCGCGATCGCGGCCTGGGCGGCGCGGTTGTGGTGGCAGCGAGAAAGCACCTGGGGGCTCGGGGTCGCGCTCGCCTGGCTGGCGGTCCCGGTCGGGATCACGTTCGTCTACTCGCTGATCGCGCAGCCGCTGTTTCAGCCGCGCAACGTCCTGATGGCGGTGCCCGCGGTCGCGCTGCTGCTGGGCGCCGCGCTCGGGCATCCCGGGCTCCCGAAGTTCGTCGCGCCGGCCGCGCTCGTCGCGCTGGTCGCCCTCCGGGCACTGCAGCTCGGTCCGAGCTACGGCGTATCGCCCGAGCCGTGGCAGCAGGCGGCCGCGTACGTCCGGGCCAGTGCCAGGCCCGGGGACTGCATTGCCTTCTACCCGCTCGACGGCCGGATGGCGTTTCAGTACTACATCGGGACCGAGCCGGTCGCCGACGCGAGCGCGCCGCGCTCGATCCTGCCGGTCGCCACGTGGGGCACGGTGACCCCATACGTCGAGCAGTACGCGACCCTGTCGCCGGCGCAGATCGCGCGGCGCAGCGCGGATTGCCGGCGCCTGTGGTTCGTCTCGAGCCATGAGGGCCAGCTCGACGGGCCGGCGCAATCGTTGGCCAACCGCGCTCGATATGTCGCCCTCCGCGGGCGGCTCACGCGCCAGTTCGGCCACGCCCCGATCAAACAGTTCGGCTACGCGGCGGCGGTTCACGTCCAGCTGTTCGCGCGCCACCCCAGAACGCGGCAGCGCGCCGGGACGCGATCGAAGTAACGCTTGTCCGACGCGCTGCTGGTCGTCGCATTCGTGCTCGCGGCCGGGGTCAGCCTCGCGACCAGCTACGTTCTCGTCGGCCGGCTGGAGCGGGTCGGCGCGCGCCTCGGGCTGACCGAGGCGCTGCTCGGGATGCTCGCCGCGCTCGCCGCCGACGCCCCCGAGATCACGGCCGCCGTGACGGCGCTGGCCGGCCATCACACGCAGATCGGCGCCGGGCGTCGTGATCGGCTCCAACGTCTTCAACCTCGCCGCGCTGCTCGGACTCGCGTCGGTGGTCGCCGGCCGGATCGAGCTCCATCGGCGGGTGATCGCGTTCGAGGGGACGGTCGCGATGTTCGTCGCGGTCGTCTGCCTCGCGGTCGTGGTCGGCGGCCCCGGCCCGGCGATCGGGCTGCTCGCGGCCGCGGTGGTGATGGTCCCCTACCTGCTGGTCTCGGGCGTCAGCCGCGACCGGCTCGCCCGGCTCGGACTCCCGCGGCGCTGGACGCGGTGGCTCGCCGAGGCGGTCAGCGAGGAGGAGACCGAGCTCGAGCCCGCGATCCATCCGCAACCCGGCGGCCGCAGCGACGTGCTCGTCGCCGTCGCTCGCGGTCGCGGTCGTGATCGGCGCGAGCATCGCGATGGAGCAGGCCGGCGTCGACGCTCGGGACGCGCCACGGGGTGCCGGAGATCGTGATCGGCGGCCTGATCCTCGCCGGCGTGACGAGCCTTCCCAACGCGGTCGCCGCGCTCTACCTCGCCGGCCGGGGACGGGGCGCGGCGACGCTCAGCGTGGCGCTGAACAGCAACGCGCTGAACGTCACCATCGGGCTGCTCCTGCCGGGGATCATCGTCGGGCTCGGCGCGCCATCCGGCGAAGGGACGCTGGTCGCCGCCTGGTATCTCGGCCTGACCGCGCTGAGCCTCGTGTGCGCGTACGCGGCGCGCGGGCTGCGCCGAGCTCACGGCGCGCTGATCATCCTCGGCTATCTGGCGTTCGTCGCCGCGGTGCTCGCGACGTCGTGATCGGCGCGCCGCGCGGCCGCTACGGGCGTAGGGTCGTGCCGTAGAACGTCAGCACGCTGAGCACCACGAGCAGGACGCCGTTGAGCCACAGGATCAGCCGCCAGGTCCTTCCCTCCGCGTAGCGCGCGACCGCCATCAACGCCGGGAACGCGGTGATCAACAGGCGCGGGTTCGGCGGCACGAACTCCGAGGTGAGCGCCAGGAAGCTGACGCCGCCGGTCCAGACGAGCGCCGCCGGCGGGATGTTGCGGCGCTGGAAGTACATCAGCACGAGCATCAGCACCAGCAGCACGGCACCGATCAGCCCGACGACGAGATTGAGGTCGACAGACGGGTGGTGCGGGAGCTCGTGCAGCATCTCGCGCACCAGCTTGCTGGCCATGTGGCCGATCGCGAGCGCGTCGGTCTTCTCGCCCCAGCCGTGGTGCTGGGCTCGTAGTTGGCCAACGGGGTGCCGGTCCAGAACCACAGGAAGAGCGCGAAGGCGGAGATCCCGGCCAGCGACAGGGCCGGCGCGACGATCACCTTCTTCAGAACCCGGCGCGGCCAGCCGGTGCGGCGAAGCTCGATCAGCGCCGCCGTCGCGCACACGAACACGAGCACGATCCCGACCGGCTGTACCGCGGTTCCGAACCCGGCCAGCACGCCCGCCAGCAGCCAGCGCTTTCGCCCGAGCGCGAACAGGCAGCCCGCGGCAAGCGGCAGCAGCAGTCCCTCGGAGTAGACCATCGAGAACACGACCGACCCCGGGAACAGGACGAACAGAATGCCCGCGCGGAACGCGACCCTGCGGTCCCACCAGTCCGCCGCCAGCCGGTAGACGAGGTAGGTGGCGATCGCGCCGCCAGTGGTCGAGATCAGGACCCCGGCCACGGTCGCCGACCAGATCGCATCGTGGACGGTAAGCAGCATCACCACCTGGGAGAGCGCCCAGATCGCAAGCGGATAGAGCGGGAAGAAGCCGAGCGTCGTCTGCGCGTAGGACGGGTGGTGCAGATAGCCCTGGTTGGCGACCTCGCGATACCAGAGCCCATCCCAGTTGGCGAGCTCGTGCAGGAAGTTGTGGTGGCCGAACGAGCTCAGCAGGTACGCGGCCAGCAGCAGCACGCCACGCGTCGCGAAGTAGACGGCGAGCAGCGCGATGACGTCGGTCCGGCTGACCGCGACCGCCCGCGGACGCCGCCGCGTGCGGACGCGGGTGACGGTCGGGTGATCGATCGCGACCGCGTCGGGGGCGACCACATCGACGCTCGTGAGCTCAAACGACCGTCGGTTCGGGCTCGAGACGTTCGGGAATCGTTTCCACGGGCGGGCAGTCTAGGTTGCGTTGGACCGGGATGCCTTAAGGAAGGACTAAGGGGCCTTCGGCGCGCTCGACGTCCCGGCACGAGTCTAGGACGCACCCGGAGGTCCGTCGCCCGACCGTTGCCCGACTGCCTGTCCATCGCGACCGACGTAACCGTCCTTGCCCCCGACGACGAGCACGATTGCCTCGCCGTCCCCCGCGTTGTGCATCTGCCGATGCGTCGGAGCGTCGACGCGCGCGATGCTGCCGGGCCCGAGTACGTGCGTGCTGCCGTCGCCGAAGCGAAACTCGATCGTGCCCGCGTGCACGAAGTAGGTCTCCTCCTGCTCGTCGTGGAAGTGCACGCCGGTCGTGTATCCGGCCGGCAGCACGATCGCGTTGACTCCAAACGCCGTCACGCCGAGTTCCCGACGGACCTTGCGAAACCCTGGCCCGTCGCCCATCTGGTCCAGGCTCGAGACGGCATACCCCTGTCCGCGCGTCGGCTCGGCCATGCTGACAATGAATGGTACTTGTCATCGACGGCCGAGCCTGCGATCTGTGATCGCGAGCGGGCATACTAGGAGCGTGACGTCAGCGCTCCTATCAGAGGCGCTCGCGCCGCTTAGAGCTAGCCCCGATCGGACCGCGATTCTGCTCGACATCGACGGAACCCTGGCTCCGATCGTCGACAATGCGGCCGACGCGCACGTTCCCGAGACGACACGCCAACTGCTGATCGCGGTCGCGCACCGCTATCGGCTGATGGCGTGCGTGAGCGGTCGCCGCGCTTCGGAGGCGCGCGCGATGGTGTCAATCGGCGCGATCTCCTACATCGGGTCCCACGGGGCCGAACTGCTGCGCGCGGGATGGACCGAGGCGGTGCTCGATAAGGGGCTCGAGGAGTGGGTCCGGCGGATCCAAGAGTTCGGTCGTGAGGCCGACACCGCTGATGTCCGCAAGCGGCGTGTCCGGCTCGAGGACAAGGGCGCGATCGTCGCGTTTCACTGGCGCGGAGCGCCCGACGAGGAGCAAGCGCGGGCGGTGATCGACGCGATCGCCCAGCGCGCACAGGCCGCCGGCCTGGTGACGCACTGGGGGCGCAAGGTGCTCGAGGTCCGGCCGCCGGTCAAGATCGACAAAGGCGCTGGGATCATCAGCTTCCTGAGCCAGGCCGGCGCCGGGATCGAGTCGGCGCTCTACGTCGGCGACGACACCACAGACCTCGACGCCTTCCGGGCGCTGCGCGAGTTGCTCGACGAGGGCAAGCTCGAACGCGCGGTCCGAGTCGGCGTGGCATCGGGCGACGGGCCCTCGGAGGTCACCGGCGAGGCCGATCTCGTCGTCGACGGCACCGAGGGCGTGCGACGGCTCCTGTCGGTGCTGGCCTCCGATTGACGTGCGCTTTTCGGAGTTCCTTCGCACGACGGTCCTGATCAGCCTCGCGGCGGCAAGCGCGCTGGCGCTGATCACGCTGATCGCGAGCGCAAATTCCGGCAGCGGTCTCGTGCTCCCGGTCGCCATCGGCTGGTGGGTGATCGCCGGCGCAATCGGGATGCGGTTGGGACGCCGGGCACAGACGTCGTCGCCGATCGCGACCCTGCTCGCGAGCGCGCGGATGCAGTCGTCGCTGCCTGAAGTCGACCCGGCGCGGACCGTGCTCAACCGCCTGTGGCCGTTGCTGCTGTCAACGCTCGGCGCAGGAGCGCTCGGCTTCGCGCTCCCGCAGGTGCCGGCGATCGCGTGCGGCTTCGCGATCATCTGGGCGCTCGGCTGGCGGCGCCAGGCGTCGGCGGTGACGGCGATCGAGGAGCGCGACGGCGCGCGCTTCTACGTCGAACTGACTTCACCCCTGCGGCCGATCAAGCTCGTCCGCACACCCGGCTTTCGCACCAACCTGCTCGAGCTCAACGGGGCGTCCCCGTCACATCAAGCCCAGCCGCGGACGTAACCGGAGCCAGGCGTGGCGCAAGGTCAGGGCGGCGACGTGCTGGTCGTGTCCCTCGGAGCGACGACCGGGTGGCGGGCCGCCGCCCGTGAGCTCGCCGACGGCCTTCAGCGCGCCGGCGCGGCCGTGCGGATCGCGCACGCGCAGCCACATGATGAGGTGAGGACGTTCATGCTGACCGACTTCGTGCAGGCGCGGGCGGCCCGCGCCGCGTGCCGGCGCGCGATCGCCGAGCGCGAGCCGACGGCGATCGTCTACTGCTCGATCACCGCCGCGCTGCTGTGGCCTCGCCCCGGCGCGATCTGGCTCGACTCGCTCGCGGCCGAGAACCGGCCCGGTCGCCACGGCATCTGGCAGCGGGTCGTCGAGCGCCGCCGGCTCGCCGCCGCCACACTGGTGCTGACGATGGCCGACAGCTCACTCGACCCGATCGCCCCCGGCGCGCGTCCGGACTCGGTCGTCGTGCCGGTCGCCGTCGGTCGGTCGGGGCCGCCGGCGCCGGCACGCGACATCGACGCGCTCGCGTACGCGGGCGACCCGGAGAAGCGCCGGCTCGACTTCATCCTCGACGCTTGGGAGCGTGCCCGGCGCGCCGACGAGACGCTGGTCGTCGCAGGGATCGATCGCGAGCGCGCTCCGGCCGGGGTCCGGTTCACCGGGAGGCTGGCGCCCGACGAGTACCGGGCGCTCGTGCGCCGGGCGCGGGTGTACGTCGCCGCGCCGCGCCGCGAGGACTTCGGGATCGCGCCGCTCGAGGCGCTCGCCGACGGGTGCATGCTGGTGACGACGCCCTCGCCGGGGCCGTACCCGGCGCTCGGTCTCGCGCGGGCGCTCGACCCGCGCCTGGTCGGTGACGATGTCGCGCCGTGTCTGCGAGCGGCGCTCGACGAGCCGGACCCCGATTACTCCCAGCGAGCCGCCCGGCTGCTGGCGCCGTTCAGCCGCGCGGCGGTTGATGCGACCATCACCGAGCGCGTCGTGCCACGATTGCTGACACCGTGATCCCGCTCTCGTTCATTCCCAGCCCGTCCGCGAACGGATTCAGCGTCGGTCCGCTCTTCTTCCACGCGTACGGGATCGCGTACGTGTTCGCCGTGATCGCGGCGATCATCGTCTCGCGCTGGGGGTGGAAGCGGATGGGCGGCGATCCCGACCTCTGCTACGAGGTCGCGATGTGGGCCTTCCCCGCGGGTCTGATCGGGGGGCGGATCTACTTCCTGATCACGACCCCGAGCCAGATCCCGGACCACTGGTGGGGTCCGTTCGCGATCTGGAAGGGCGGGCTCGGGATCTGGGGTGGGATCGCGGCGGGCGCGGCGGTCGGCCTCTACATCGCCAGCAGACGCCTGTCGCGCGCCGAGCTGCGCCTGTTCATGGACGTCGTCGCGCCGGGACTTCTATGCGCCCAGGCGATCGGCCGGATCGGCAACTACTTCAACCAGGAGCTGTTCGGCGGCCCCACCAAGCTGCCGTGGGGGCTGGAGATCTCCCGCGCGCACCGGGTCGCCCAGCTGGCGCCCAAGTACTGGAACGACGCGACCTTCCAGCCGACCTTTCTGTACGAGATGATCTGGAACCTCGCGCTGGCCGGCTTCCTGGTCTGGATCGTCCAAACTCGTCGCGTGCGGCCGCCGGGCGCGTTCGCCCTCTACGTCGCCGGCTACTCGGGCTTCCGGATCTTCGAGGAGACGTTGCGGATCGACTACTCCAACCACATCCTCGGCCTGCGGTTGAACTTCTTTGTTGCCCTGATCCTGTGTCTGCTCGGGCTCGCCTGGTTCGTCGCGATCCAGAGGGGCTGGCATGGACTGGGCGGCCCCAGGGGCGAGCCCGCGACGGTGCCGTCGTCCGCCCCGGGGCCGAAGCACAAACCCGCATCGAAGACGCCGCCGCCGCCCCCGCGCAAGCGCGCTCGCACCAACCGCTAGGCGTGGGCGCGGGCTCGCGGGCGCAGCTGGGCCACGTCGCTCCACGGGCGGGTGTTGGCGACCGCGGCGGCTGACAGCCACGCGCGCCGCGCGGTCGCGATCCCGTAGCGCGCGACCTCAAAGCCGCCGACCCGGTGGGCGTCGCAGTTGATCACGATTGGGATCCCGGCCGCGGCCGCGGCGCGGGCGTGCACATCGTTGAGGTCGCGGCGGTCGGGCGCCGAGTTGATCTCGAGCAGCGTGCCGCTCGCGACGGTCGCCTCGAGCACGCGCTCGAAGTCGAACGGATACGGCTTGCGCCGTTCGATTTTGCGGCCCGACAGATGGCCGATCACGTCGACGAACGGGTTCTCGATCGCGTGCACGATGCGATCCGTCATCGCGGCCGAGTCCATCGCGAACGACGAGTGGACCGACGCAACGACCCAGTCGAGCTCGGCGAGCAGCTCGTCGTCGTAGTCGAGCGTTCCGTCCACGAGGATGTTGACCTCTGAGCCCGCCAGCAGCTCGAGCCCGCCGACGGCGTCGGTCTTCGAGAGCTCGTGGATCCGCTCGACCTGCTCGCGCAGCCTGTCCGGCGAGACCTCGTCGCCGAACCCGAAGCTCGCCGAGTGGTCGGTGATCGCGAGGTACTGATAGCCGGCCTCGCGCGCCGCGAGCGCCATCTCCTCGATCGACGCGGTCCCGTCCGAGGCGGTCGTATGGCAGTGCAGGTCGCCCTGCAGGTCGCCGAGCTCGATCAGCTCCGGCAACGAGCCATTGGCGGCCGCCTCGAGCTCGCCGCGGTTCTCGCGCAGCTCGGGCTCGATGTACTCCAAGCCGAGCAGCTCGTAGACCCGCTCCTCGCGCTCGCAGCGGTGCGTCTCGCCGGTCGCGTCATCGAGCACGCCATATTCGGACACGTGCAGTCCCCTGCGCACGGCTCCGTCGCGGAGCGCCATGTTGTGCTCCTTGGAGCCGGTGAAGTGCTGCATCAGGTTGCCGAACTGATCGGGCTCGACGATCCGCAGGTCGACCTTCACGCCCGTGTGGGTTCGCAGCCGCACGCCGGCGTCGCCCGGCGTCTGCGCCGACTCGACCAACTCGAGCGCGGCCGCCGCCTGGGCGAGCGCGAGCGGGTCGCGGGCGGTCGCGATCACGTCGAGGTCCTTGACGCTGTCGGTCATCCGCCTCGCCGAGCCGGCGAGCTCGACACGCTCGGCCGCGGGATGCTCGCGCAGCGTCGCGACCAATTGCTCGCCGACCGCCAGCGCCTTGTTGAGCACGATCCGCCGCGAGCCGTCGCCATTCGCCGGATCAGCGGCGGCCGCCACCGCGGCCGTCGCGGCGGCGAGGATGCTCTCCTCGGCCTTCGGCCCGAAGCCCTTCAGCGCCCTGATCCGCTGCGACTCGGCGGCAGCGATCAACGATTGCAGCGAGTCAATCGAGAGCTCCTCGTACAGCCGTCGCGCGCGCTTGGGGCCGAGGCCCGGCAGGCGTGTGATCTCGAGCAGTCCGGGCGGAAACTTGGCCCGCAGCTTCGCCGTCGCAGGGATCACGCCCTCGTCGGCGAGCGCGAGCACCTTCTCCTGGATGACCGCGCCGACCCCCGGCAGCTCGGTCGCGCGTCCCTGGCGCGCGAGCGCCGTCACCGACACGGGGGCGTCGCGGACCGCCTTGGCGGCGTTGCGGTAGGCGACGATTCTGTGGATGATCGCCCCATCGAGCTCGGACAGGTCCCCGAGCTCGTCGAGCGCGACGGCTATTTCGCCGTTCGTCGGTTCGGCCATGTACGTTGAAGGCTAGCTCGGCAGGGTTGCTATACTTTCTGAAGTACCGATGAAGGAGAACGAGATGTCAGGCGTGGAGGGCGAGGCGGCAGGCGCGCAGGATCAGACGCCAGCCGTGGAGAACGAGACGGCAGCTGTGGAGCACGCGACGCCAGCCGTGGAGAACAAGACGGCGGGCGGGGTCACAGAGGTGACCGATAACAACTTCGCTGCCGAGGTGCTCGAGTCAGAGCTTCCGGTCCTGGTGGACTTTTGGGCGCCGTGGTGCGGGCCGTGCCGGAGAGTGTCGCCGATCGTCGAGGAGATCGCCGGCGAGCGTGGCGAGGAGCTCAAGGTCGTCAAGATGAACATCGACGAGAACCAGGAGACGGCGATCAAGTTCAACATCATGTCGATCCCGACACTGATGCTGTTCAAGCACGGCGAGCTCAAGAAGACCGTCATCGGCGCCTACCCGAAGCGCAAGCTCGAGGAAGAGCTCGAGCCGGCGCTCGCCTAAGCCGGGGCGACGCTCACCTTTAGCGGCAGGCCGTCGATCATGACGGTCGCGATGCCGTCCAGCGGCTCGTACGCGACCGCCGCCGCGAGCACCTCGCCGGCGATGTAGTCCTGATGCGTCCGCGCGGCCGCGAGCACTCGCGCGTCGCCGTCGAGCGTCAGCGTGATCCGATCCGACACCTGGAGCCCGGCCTGCTGACGGGCGTTCTGGACGACGCGCACGATGTCGCGCGCCCAGCCCGCGGCCCGCAGCTCGTCGTCGATCTCGAGCTCGAGGGCGACCGCGTGCGAGCCCTCACGCTCGACCTGATAGCCGGCCAGCGGCTTCATGCTGACGAGCAGGTCGTCGGCTCCGAGCCCGTGATCGTGGCCTGCGACCGAGATTGACACCGGCCGGCCGTCGCGTAGCGCCGCCGCCGCATGGGCCGCGTCCAGGCCGGCGACCGCGGCCGCCACGAGCGGCATCTGCTTTCCGAATCGCGGACCGAGCGTCCGATAGTTGGGCTTGACCTCGACCTGCCCGAGCTCATCGGCCTGCGAGACGAACCGCAGCTCGTGGATATTGAGCTCCTCACGGACGAGCTGGGCGAGCCGATCGATCGCGTGGCGCTCGGCGCCGGTGGCGACCACGACCGCGGCGCGCAGCGGCTGTCGTACCTTGAGCTTGGCCTGCGCGCGAGCGGCGAGGCCGAGCCGGACGGTCTCGCGCGCGACCGCCATCGCCTGCTCGAGCTCGAGATCGCGCTCGCCGGCGACGGGGAAATCGCACAGGTGCACGCTCGGCTCGCGTCCGTCGAGGTTGTCGTAGATCTCATCGGCGATGAACGGACAGAAGGGCGCCAGCAGCTGCGCGACGGTGACCAGGCAGGTCCGCAGCGTCGCGAATGCGGCCGGCGATCCATCCCAGAACTCGCGCCGCGTGCGCCGCACGTACCAGTTCGAGAGCTCGTCGACGAATGCCTGGATTTCGCGCCCGGCGGTGGTCGCGTCGAAGTTGTCGAGCCGGCTGCGCACGACGGCGACCGTCGCATCGAGCCGGGACAGGATCCAGCGGTCGAGGTCGGAGTACGTGTCGGCTCGCAGGTCGCGCCCGACCTCGTTTGCGTTCGCGTACAGGACGTAGAACGAATACGTGTTCCACAGTTGCAGCAGGAACTGGCGCACCGCCTCGCCGATCGTCTCGAGCGAGAAGCGCCAGCCGTCCCACGGGAGCTTGGAGGTGAAGAAGTACCAGCGCAGCGCGTCGGCGCCGTAGCGGTCGATCACGTCCCACGGCTCGACCGCGTTGCCGCGGGACTTGGACATCTTGCGGCCCTGGTCGTCGAGGAGCAGCCCGAGGCAGACGACGTTGCGATACGACGAGCGGTCGTACAACAGCGTCGAGATCGCGAGCAGCGAGTAGAACCAGCCGCGCGTCTGGTCGAGCGCCTCGCACACGAAGTCGGCCGGGAAGCGCAGCTCGAAGTGCTCGTTGTTCTCGTGCGGGGCGTGGAACTGCGCGAACGGCATCGAGCCCGAGTCAAACCAGACGTCGATCACCTCCGGGACGCGCCGCATGTCCTCGCCGCAGTTCTCGCACGGGAACGTGATCTCGTCGACGAACGGCCGGTGGGGGTCCTCGAGGCGAACGCCTGACAGCTCCTGCAGCTCATCGAACGAGCCGATCACCTTCATGCAGCCGTGCGGGCAGCGCCATACCGGCAGCGGCGTGCCCCAGTAGCGCTCGCGCGACAGTGCCCAGTCGACGTTGCCCTCGAGCCAGTTCCCGAAGCGCCCGTACTTGACGTGTGCCGGGTGCCAGACGACCGTCTCGTTGGAAGCCAGCAACCGGTCCTTGATCTGGCTCGTCGCGATGTACCACGACGGCTTGGCGTAGTACAGCAGCGGCGTACCGCAACGCCAGCAGTGCGGGTAGGAGTGCTCGTACTGCTCGGCGCGCAGCAGGCGGTCGCGGGCGCGCAGGTCCTCGATCAGGTCGAGGTCGGCGTCCTTGACCTTGCGTCCGGCGTATGGTCCGATCCGCTCGTCGTAGGTGCCGTCGAGCTTGACCGGGTTGACGACCTTCAGCCCCTGCTGCTCGCCGAGGCGGAAGTCATCCTCGCCGAATGCGATCGCCGTGTGCACGAGCCCGGTCCCGTCCGCGGCGGTGACGAAGTCAGCCGGCAGAACCATATGGCCTTTCGGCCCATACGCCTCAGATGTGATGTAGGGGAACGGGGGCTCGTAGCGCGTGCCGACGAGCTCGGAACCGGGGAACGTCTCGAGGATCTCGGCGTCCTCGCCGAGCACCCGCTCGACCAGCGCCCGCGCGACGATCTGGACCGGGGAGTGGGGGACGTGCGCGCGCGCGTAGCTCAGCTCGGGGTCGACCGCGACGGCGGCGTTTGAGACGAGCGTCCACGGGGTCGTGGTCCAGACGAGCAGTTCGTCGCCGGTCTGCGCGGCGCCGCTTGACTCGGTCACCGGCAGCCGCACGTAGACCGAAGGGTCGAGCACGTCCTGGTAGACGTCGGGCTGGCCGAGCTCATGGCTCGACAGCGTGACCTGATCGCGCGGGCAGTAGGGGACGACCTTGAGCTTCTCGTACAGCAGCCCCTTGTCGTTGATCGTCTTCAGCGCCCACCAGACCGACTCGACGTAGTCGGGATCGAGCGTCCGGTAGGCGTCGTCGAGGTCAATCCAGAAGCCGATCCGCTCGGTCAAGCGGTTCCACTGCTCCACGTGGCTGAGCACCTTCTCGTGACAGCGCGCGTTGAACTCGGCGATCCCGTAGCGCTCGATGTCCTCTTTGGACGTCATCCCGAGCTCGGCCTCGACCGCCAGTTCGACTGCGAGGCCGTGGCAGTCCCAGCCTCCTTTGCGCTCGACGTAGTGCCCGGTCATCGTCCGGTAGCGCGGAAAGATGTCCTTGAAGACGCGGCTCAAGACGTGGTGGGTGCCCGGGTCGCCGTTGGCGGTCGGCGGTCCCTCGTAGAAGCCCCACTGCGGTGCGCCCGCGCGCCGCTTGATCGACTGGGCGAACACCTCGCGCTCGCGCCAGCGCTCGAGCACCTGTTCTTCGAGTGCCGGGAACGATGCGCGCGGATCTACGGGACGATGCGGTGCGCCGGACATGGGCGCAGCATTCTAGGAACCCGACGCGTGGCGGGCTCGGGCTACGCGGGCGGCGCGACCGCCGCGACCACCGCGACCGGACGCGCCCCGTTCTCGGGCGTCGCCGGCTGCAAGCGGGCGAGCAGCGCATCGCGGGCAGCGACAGGCTGCTCGCCCAGCCGGTAGACCGTGCTTGCGCCCGTGTCTGGGACCGCACCCCGGTAATCGAAGACCGTCACCTCGCGGACGACCGAACGGATCGCGTATACGAGCCGGCCGATCGAGTCCAGCGACACCCGGCGTCCGGTCAGCACGACGGCTTTCGGGTCGAGTGCCCGCAGCGCGCGCCCGAGCCGCGTGAGCTCGACCGCGGGGGTCAGGGAAAGCGTGCGTAGTCCCGCTCGCCTGAGCACGAGCTCGAGCGCCTGCGCGTAGAGCGCGTCCAGGTCGCACGGCGCCGAGGCGTCGAAGATCATGATCCCCTCGGGCCGGCTCGCGGGCGGGGCGAGCCGGCGCTGCGCCGACAGCCATCCAGTCGCGTGCCGCCACGCGAACTCGTACTCGACGGTCGGGGCGCCGCCGTCGAGCTGGGCCTGGACCGCTTCGATCAGGACCTCCTCGACCGTGCGGTCCACCGAGCGCAGGCCGAGGCTCTCCTCGAGCAGTCGGTCGGCAGCGTCCTCGTCGAACGTGCGGAAGGCGCCGGCGAGCCGTGCCGGAGTCGGCGGCCCCGCGCCACGCTCGCACGCCAACGAAATTGCCGATGAGACGTTATGGGTCTCGGCCATCGTCGCCCGCAGCGCCTCGATGTCGTTAAGCGAGTACTGGCGATGGCCGCCCGCGGAGCGGTGTGGCTTGGGAAAGCCATAGCGACGTTCCCAGCTGCGCAGCGTGTTGGGACTGATGCCCAGCATCACCGCGGCCGCGTTTGTCCGGATTCCGTTCATTGCAACGAGTTATGCACCTATCGGCAGCTGTGCGCAAGAACCGCACCCCCGGTTGCAGATTGGGCACAGACGTGCGCGGGGAAGGAGTCAGGCGCACCGTGTCGTAGGCGCCGGCGGGTCGGCGCGTCGAGAGGTGGGCGGTGAGCGGATGCCGGCTACAGGCTCAGCGGTGAGCGGATGCCGCCTACAGGCTCAGCGAGCGCGGCGTCGCGGCCCCGCGAGCTTGACGCGCATCGTGCTCGGGCAGCCTGCGCTCGGTCTCGACCATCTCGACGATCCGTCGTTGGGCCTCGCGCGCGCCGGCTGGAAGGACCCGTGCTCCGGTGGTCCGCATCCGCACGCGGGGACCGCCTCGTCGGTAGACGGCGACGGGCATCGCGCCGGCGGCGAGCCTGATCGCATACGCCCATCGCGCCACGTTGTCATCGTCGAGATGGGATCCTGCGACGACAACGAGGTTAGGACGATGGATCGAGACCGCATCGCCGATCCCCGCGACACCCCGGGCCGACAGGCTCAGCACGTTGACGCCCGCCCGCGCGCAGAACAGCTCCAGTGCGCGGATGTACGGCGTATCGGGGTCGAGCTCGTCCCGAGCGGCGTCGCCGACGACGATCGAGATCGGGCGGACCGGCGGTGGCGCGAGACGCAACGCCCGGCGAAGCCAGTCACTGGCCCAGTGTGCTGTGAACGCCCACGCCGCCGACTCGAGCCCGAAGCGACGGGTGACCTCTTCGAGCGTCGGGAGGAGCACCTCCTCGACCGAGCGTTCGACAGAACGCAGCGCGAGCGCGGCCTCGATCGCCTGGTCGGCCCGCTCGCCCTCGTAGGAGACGAGCGCGCCGACGAGCGAGTTCGCATCGGCCGCCAGCCCTTCCCGCGCCCGAGACACGGCGGAGGAAATCGACAACCCCTCCTGGAGCGCGTCACGCAACGCCGCGATCTCCCCATGGGTGAACAGGCGATGCTTCCCGGGCGAGCGTTGCGGCTTGGGGAAGCCGAACCTTCGCTCCCATGCGCGCAGGGTGTTGGGACTGACCTTGAGCAGCGCCGCTGCTTCGCTTGTCTTCAAGTAGCGCATTTGTCCGGCAAGTAGGAGACTAACGTTGCGGAGTCAGCCGCGACAACATAAAATTGCACGAAATTACGGGCGAATACGACCGAAAAGTGGTCCAAGCGTTCGGTCGCCGATTCAAGGGCCGGCCCGCCGAGGCGTTCGACGGAGCTACGTTTCCGTACGCCGCCGCACTTCATCTACGGGAGGTGAGAAGTTGCATTTTCGGAACTTTTAGTGGTGAGGCGCTTCCGCGCGTCTGAGCCCCCATCGCGCCTGATTTGGCGCTAGCTTCTTCTCCCATGACTGCACGAGGCAGTCTCGGCAAACTTCGTGCCCCCACGGTTCTGCTGGTGTGCGGGCTCGCTGCCTCGGTGGTCGCGGTCGTTGTACAGGCAAACTCCGACCACGCGCTGCACAACTCCCTGAGCATCGTGCTCGGGATTGCTGCGTTCGTGGCGGGCTACACGAATGTAACCCTCGTCGGGCGCACGGCCGTCTCGGCGACGTTCGTCGTGGTCGTCCTGGCGGCGGCCTTCCTCGGCCCGGTCTCGGCCTGCCTCGCGGCGGTGATCGCCGAAGTCTCGGCCTCGATCCGGGTGAGCACGCGGGCGCGCCCGTACGCCTTTGCGAGCAACCTCGTTGGCGCGATGCTGCCCGCGCTCGCGGCCGCCGGCGTGGTCAGCGTGCTCGCCGCCGAGGGCCCGTCGGAGACGATCGGCTTCTACCTGGTCGTCGCGTTGGCGGGCGTCGTCGACCTCGGGCTCAACTTCGCGATCGCCGCCTATTACGCCCACGTGCTCACCGGCCGGAACGCGCTCAAGCTGAGCACACTCAAAGCGCTCGCACCGAGCCTCGCGCTGAGCGTCGTGCTGGCGGTCGCGGGCGCCGCGATCTACCTCAAGCTCGGGATCGCCGGCATCGCCTTCTCGCTGACGGCCGTGTTCGCGTTCTCCTACATGGCGCACCTCGTCCAGCAGTCGCGCGAGCGCGCGCAGCAGTACGTCTCGCTCTCGTGGGGGGTGCTCGCCGGTCTGATGCGCTCGCTCGACATCCGTGACGGGCGCGCGGCGCGGCACGCCGCGGCGGTGGCGCGCTTCTCGCGCGACATCGCGACCGCGGTCGGGATGAGCCCGGAGGAGTGCGAGCTTGCCCACACAGCGGGCCTGCTGCATGACATCGGCCATTTCGCGCTCTCCGATCGCGTCGCCGAGCGGGGCCGCACGCTGACCGACGAGGACTGGATGGCGATCCAGCGCCATCCGGAGCTGGGCGCCGACATGCTGCGCGACCTCGGCATGTACGGCCCGGTGGCCGAGATCGTGCTGGCGCATCACGAGCGGATCGACGGCCGCGGCTACCCGAGCGGGTTGCCCGGGGAGGAGATCCCCGAGATCGCGAAGATCATCTCGGTCGCCGAGGTGTACGACACGCTCACCGCGAGCGACACCTACCGGACACGGATGAGCTCGTTCGAGGCGCTCACCGAGCTGCGGCGCGTGGCGGGCTCGCAGCTCGATGCCCGCTACGTCGAGGTGCTCGCGAGCCTGCTGACCGGCGAGGGCGTCGAGTACCGCCACGCCGACATGGCCGACTTCGACGCCGAGCTCGACATGGAGCGGCGGATCAACCAGGCCGGCGCCGGGGGCTGATCGGCCGGGCACGGCTGGACGGCCGGGCGCGCGCCAACGGCAGGCACGTACGCCCCGAGAAAATGCTATCCGGGTTCGACTGTGTCGCCTGCCGCGTCGGCTTACCGCACGCGTATGCCTACGTCTGCTCAGCTGGCTTTGCGCTCTGCGACCGGCTGCGTGGTCTGCTGTTGCTCGAGCGAACCGACGAACTGGTCGATCTGCTCCTGGCTGAACCGCCGCTGCCCTCCTGGGGTGCGGTAGGACTGGAGATATCCCATGTCCGACCAGCGGCGGATCGTGCCGAGCGAGACCCCGAGTGCCTGTGCGGCTTGCGACGTCGACAGTCCGAGCGGACTACCAATGTTTTGCTTCATGTGCTGCATTTCAACGGCATTTGCCAAACCTCCCAAAAGCTGAACAGTTATTGCACAACCTTTGGGACCGAAGATCACGACGAGACAGCGGCTCGCGTCCACGGACCGTAGCGCGAGCGGCCGCTTTGCTAACGGCCGGGGCAGCCCGGCTGGCGCCGCGCAGATTACCGCGCCGACTGCCGGAGTGCGACGATCTTTGGTGATGCGACTGCGGCTCTATCACCACCACGACGGTGCGCGGGTCGCGTATCGCGAGACCGGGACCGGGCCTGCGCTGGTGCTGCTGCACTCGCTCGGGCTCTCGCACCGCGAGTACGAGCCGATCGTCGAGCCGCTCGCCGAGCGTTTCCGGGTCGTGCTGCCCGACCTGCCGCTGCACGGAGACTCCGAGGACCGCCCGCGCCACTCTTACAGCCCGGACTGGCTCGCCGAGGTGATCGCCGGCTTCTGCCGCGAGGTGGGAGGTCCGCGCTCGATCGTCGCCGGCCACGACCTCGGCGCCGAGCTCGCGTTGATCGCTTTGAACGCCGGCCGGCTGACGCCGTCGCGCCTGGTGTTGATGCCCAACCGGCTGCACCGCCGCGACGAGTTCGCGGCCAAGCGCGCCGCATGGCGCGCCGCCTGCCGGGTCGGGGCGCTGCCCGGTCTCGACCGGCTGCTCGCCCACGGGGCGCGGCTCGTGTTCCGCCCGTCGTTGGGCGAGCAGCTCTCGGCGCAGGGCAACGAGGCCGCGCGTGACCTGGTCCGTCACGCGTTCGCCGACGTCGGCGGCAACGGCAACCGCGCGCGGTCGTGGGCGAAGTTCGTCCGGCGCTGGCCGGTCGACGCGCAGCGCCAGCTGCTCGACGAGTACCCGCGCATGACGCTGCCGGTGCTGCTGCTGTGGGCCGACGAGGACCGCGCCCACCCGATCGAGGCCGCACAGGAGGCGCTCGACCTGCTGCCCGAGGCGCAGCTGCGCACGCTGCCGGGCGCCGGCTTTCTGATCGCCTACGACGACCCGGTCGCGGTTGCCCGCGAGCTGATCGCGTTCTGCGGCTGACTCGCGGAGCGCGGCGCTGGCGCGGCTCGAGTGCGGCTGCCGGCGCCAGCGAGTAGCTTTCAAAACGGACAACGACGACGGTGAAAGGAAGGCCGATGGCCGTCAAGGAAACCGAGCAGCTGTGGGGCGGTGAGACGACCAAGGCGGTCGAGAACTTCCCGGTCTCGGGCGAGACCGTGCCGGTCGCCGGTGATCCACTGGCTGGGGCGGATCAAGGGCGCCGCGGCGCGCGTCAACGCCGAGCTCGAGCTGCTCGACCCCGAGCTCGCCGAGCGGATCGCCGCGGCCGCCGACCGGGTCGCCGCCGGGGAGCTCGACGACCAGTTCCCGATCGACGTGTTCCAGACCGGCTCGGGCACCTCGACCAACATGAACGCCAACGAGGTGATCGCCAACCTCGCCGGCGCGGGCGCGCATCCCAACGATCACGTCAACATGGGCCAGTCCTCCAACGACGTGTTCCCGTCGGCGGTCCACCTCGCCGCGCTCGAGCAGGTCACGAACGAGCTGCTGCCGGCGCTCGGCGCGCTCGAGGCGGCCTGTCCGCGCAAGGCCGACGAGTTCGCCGACATCGTCAAGGCCGGGCGCACGCACCTGATGGACGCGGTGCCGGTCACGCTCGGCCAGGAGTTCTCCGGCTACGCGGCGCAGGTGCGGCTCGGCATCCGGCGGGTCGGCGACACGCTGCCGCAGGTCGCCCAGATCCCGCTCGGCGGGACCGCGACCGGCACCGGCCTGAACACGCACAAGGAGTTCGCGATCAGGGTGCGCGCGCGGCTGACCGAGTCGACCGGACTCGAGATCCGCGCGCCCGAGGACCCGTTCGAGGCGCAGGGCAACCGCGACGCGCTGGTCGAGCTGTCCGGCGCGCTGAAGGTCGTCGCGGTCTCGCTGACCAAGATCGCCAACGACCTCGCGCTGATGGGCTCCGGGCCGCGCGCCGGGATCGGCGAGCTGTTCCTGCCCGAGCTGCAGAAGGGCTCCTCGATCATGCCCGGCAAGGTCAACCCGGTGATCCCCGAGGTCGTGCTCCAGGTCTCCGCGCAGGTGATCGGCAACGACGCCGCGATCACGATCGGCGGCATGCAGGGCAACTTCGAGCTCAACGTGCGCGTGCCGCTGATCGCGCGCAACCTGCTCGAGTCGATCCGGCTGCTGACCTCGACGGCGCGGATCTTCGCCGAGAAGTGCGTCGACGGGATCCGGGCCAACGAGGAGGGCTGCCGGCGCTCGGCCGAGGCGACGCTCGCCGCCGCGACCGCGCTGAACCCCTACATCGGCTACGACAAGGGCGCCGAGATCGTCAAGGAGGCGGCGAGCTCGGGCCGGATGCTGCGCGAGGTCGCCTACGAGAAGGGCGTCGACGAGGAGACCTACAACAAGGCGATGGACCTGCGCGAGATGGCGCGCGGCAACACGTAGCGTAGGCCCGCTCAGAGTCGGCGCGACGGTCTCGGCGCCGAGCTCGCGCGAGATCGCGACGTCGATCGAGTAGTCGATCGGCACCACGATCACCGACGGGCGCTCGAGCGCGAGCGCGTCGGCAGCCGCTGCGAGAACTCGTCGGCGGTCGCGCAGCGCCACGCCGGCACGCCGAACGACTCGGCGAGCGCGACGAAGTCCGGGTTGCCGAAGGCGACGTCGAAGTGGCGGCCGAACTTCTTGTCCTGCTTCCACGCGATCGAGCCGAACTCGCCGTTCTCCCAGATCACGTTGACGACCGCGGTCCGCAGCCGCGTCGCGGTCTCGAGCTCCTGGCAGTTCATCAAGAAGCCGCCGTCGCCCGAGACCGTGACCACGTTGCGGTCGCGGGTGGACGAGCTTGGCCGCGATCGCGGTCGGCAGCGCGAAGCCCATCCCCGCCAGCCCGTTGGCGATCAGCACCGTGCCCGGCTCGTGGGCGGGGAACATCCGCCCGATCCACAGCTTGTGCAGGCCGACGTCGGAGACCAGCAGGTCGCGCCGGACCGAGCGCCTCGCGGATGTCGGCCAGCACCCGGGGCGGGCGCATCGGGAAGTGGTCGTCGTCACGGGCTTCGCGCAGCGCTCCGAGCACGAGCTCGCGCAGGCGGCACGAGGGCGCCGGGGCCGACTGCGCGCGGCTGCACCCGGCGGCCAGCCGGGCCAGCACGTGCGCGATGTCGCCGACGAGCTCGACCTCGGGAATGAAGAACTCGTCGATCTCGGCGGCGACCGTGTCGATCATCACGATCCGCTTGGTTCCGTCGGGATTCCAGTGCTCGGGGGCGTGCTCGACGAGGTCGTAGCCGACCGCGATCACCACGTCGGCATCGTCGAAGCCGGCCATCGCGTAGTCGCGCGACTGCAGGCCGACCGTTCCGAGCGCGTGCGGGTCCTCGTAGTCGAGCAGCCCCTTGGCCATGAACGTCTCGGCCACCGGGATCCCGGTCGTGTGGACGAACGCCCGCAGCGCGCGGCTGGCGTGGGTCCGGATCGCACCGTTGCCGGCGAGGATCACCGGGTTCGAGCACCGAGGATGATCTCCGTCGCGCGCTGCAGCTCCTCCATGCCGGGCTCGGGCTGGACCGGGGCGTGGCGCGGCAGCGGTGAGGCATCCAGCGGGCGGCCCATCACGTCCTCGGGGAGCTCCAGGTGGGTGGATCCCGGCTTCTCGGACTCCGCTACCTTGAACGCCTTGCGGACCACCTCGGGAACGATCTCAGGGCTGGAAATCCGTGCATTCCACTTGACTACCGGCCGCATGATGCCGATCAGGTCGATGTACTGGTGTGACTCCTTATGCATTCGTTCGAGGTCGGATTGGCCGGTCAGCGCCACCAGCGGGGCGCGATCGAGGAACGCGTCGGCGACCGCGGTCACGAGGTTGGTCGCGCCCGGCCCCAGCGTTCCCAGGCAGACGCCGGCCCTGCCGGTCAGCCGCCCGTATGCGTCGGCCATGTAGCCCCCGCCCTGCTCGTGGCGGACGGGCACGAACTGGATCGACGAGTCGGCCAGCGACTCGTTCAGATCGAGCGTTTCCTCGCCCGGAATGCCGAACACGTACTGGACGCCTTCGGCCTCCAGGCACTCGACGAACACCTCTGACGCCTTGCGCTCGCTCACAAAGCCACCGTATCTAACCGCCGCCGCCCGCCACGCACGGTCGTTGGTCGCGCTCGGAGTCGCGGCGATCGCGCTCGGAGTCGCGGCGATCGCGCTCGCCGCCGCGGGCAGCGCGTCAGCCGCGAGCACCTTCTTCATCCGTGGCGGCGGTTACGGACACGGGGTCGGGCTGAGCCAATACGGGGCCTACGGCTACGCGCAGCACGGCCGCAGTTACAAGTGGATCCTGGCCCACTACTACCAGGGCACGCAGCTCTCCAGCGCCAACCCTGACCAGCCCGTCACGGTGCTCCTGTCGACCGGGCAGGCGGCCTTCGCGGGCGCGACCGCCGCCGGCAGGACCCATCTGCAGTCCGGCACGACGTATGAGGTCGGGGTCCTGCCCAGCGGCGCGCTCAAGCTCACGACCACCGCCGGCAAGAAGGTCAAGGGAACGTTCACGGCCCCGCTCACGGTCACCGGCCCGGGTCCGCTGCAGCTCGCGGGCAAGGGCAGCTATCACGGCTCGCTGCGCTTTGAGCCCGACGGCGCCGGCGGGGTCCAGACAGTCAACGTAGTCGCGCTCGACGACTACGTGCGCGGCGTCGTCACCGCCGAGATGCCGTCGACGTGGTCGCCGCAGGCGCTCGAGGCCCAAGCGGTCGCGGCGCGCACGTTCGCGCTCACGGGCGGCGTCGCGGGCAACGGATTCGAGCTCTACGACGACACGCGCTCGCAGGTGTACGGCGGGATCGGTGCCGAGACGGCCTCGGGCGCCGCGGCGGTCGCCGCGACCCGCGGCCAGATCGTGACTTATCACGGAGTGCCGGCGATCACCTACTTCTTCTCGAGCTCCGGTGGCCATACCGAGAGCGTCCAGAACGTGTGGCGCGGGGCGACGCCCGAGCCGTGGCTGCGCGGGGTCCCCGACCCCTACGACGGTGCCGGGCACAACCCGTATCACCATTGGGGCACGCAGATGAGCCTCGGCGCCGCCGCGAGCGCGCTGGGCTCGCTCGTGAAGGGCAAGCTGATCGGGATCACGGTCACCAAGCACGGCGCCTCGCCGCGGATCCTCCAGGCAGCGGTCGTCGGCAGCCGCGGCCACGCGACCGTTTCCGGCGCGACGCTGCAGCGGATCTTCGGTTTGCGGACCACGTACGCGTCGTTCACGACGATCTCGACCGACTCGGCGGCCGGCGAGCTCGGCGGGATGATCTACCCGGCCCCGAGCGACGGCACGCTCGCGGTCCAGTCGTGGTCAGAGCGGGCGTGGCACACGGTCACGACCGCGCCGGTCGTCCCGACGGGATACTCGGTGGTCGTGCCCGGGACGGGCCGCTTCCGGGTCGCGTACCGCGGACTCGACGGCCCGACGGTGGTCGTGCACCAGCCAAAGCCGTCGAACGTGAGCGCGGCGCTCGACGCGGTCGCGGCCGACGCGCTCCGCGGGCTGCTGCCGTCATGGGTCAACGTCTACGCTGGCTCCCGTGCCTGGCCCACTGCTCGCGATCGACGCGCCGTTCGTCCTGTACCGCTCGTTCTTCGCGCTCCCTGACTCGATCAAGGGCGCCGACGGGCGTCCGATCAACGCGCTCCTCGGCGCCGTCAACCTGATCCTGCGGATCGCAGCCGACCGCGAGCCGCGCGCGATCGTGGTGTGCTTCGGCGCCGACGCCGCGAAGTACCGCGTTGACCTGTACCCGCGCTATCACGCCGACCGCCCGCCGGTGCCGGACGAGCTCGCGTGGCAGTTCGACCACGCGCCGGAGCTGTTTGACGCCTTCGGTTGGAGCACGATGTCGACTGACGACCTCGAGGCCGATGACCTGCTCGGCGCGCTCGCCACGGCCGAACAGGACGCGGGCGGAACGGCGCTGATCATGACCGGCGACCGCGACATGTACCAGTGCGCGACCGAACGGATCAGCGTCGTCTACCTCAAGCAGCGCTCGAGCGGCTTCGAGGAGGTCGACCCCGACGAGGTCGTGGCGCGTTACGGGGTCCCGCCCGGGCTCGTGCCCGACTTCATCGCGCTGCGCGGCGATCCGTCGGACGGCCTCCCAGGCGCCCCCGGGATCGGCGCCAAGACGGCCGCCGATCTGCTCCAGCGCCACGGCTCGCTCGACGCGGCGATCGCCGCCGCTGACCAGGAACGGCCGCGGGTCGCCGCCGCGCTGACCGACGCGGCCGACGAGCTGCGCGCGTTCCGGGCGATCGCGACCCTGCACCGGGCCGACGTCGAGCTGCCGACCGACCGACCGACGGACCTGATCGGCGGTGCCGCGGCGGCGCGCGGGCTGGGGATGAACCGGCTCGCTGAGCGGCTCGAGGCCGCTGACACGCTCGCGGATCTGTAAGCGGCGTTTCCGCGGGGTCTGGCGCTCTCGGCACGACGCGGGGCCGCAGGCGACGGGAGCGCGTGTGGGTTACTGTGAGTTGAGATAGGTGACCACCGCGAGCACGCGCCGGTGGTCGTCCGGGGACTGGGGCAGGCAGAGCGAGCCGAAGATGTTCTTGACGTGCTTCTCGACCGTGTGGTCGGTGACGACCAGGCGCTCGGCGATCGCATGGTTCGAGCGCCCCTCGGCCATCAGGGCGAGCACCTCGCGCTCGCGCTCGGTCAGGTGCTCGAGCGGATTGTCGGCCTGCCGCCGGCGGCCGACGAGCTCATCGACGACCGCCGGGTCGAGCACTGAGCCTCCGTGTCCGACCCGGCTGACGCTCGACGAGAGCTCCTCGAGGTCTGAGACCCGCTCCTTGAGCAGGTACCCGACGCCGTCGGTCCCGGCCGACAGCAGTTCGACGGCGTAGCGGGCGTTGACGTGCTGTGAGAGCACGAGCAGCCCCACCGCCGGCCAGCGCTCGCGGATCGCGTGCGCGGCGCGCAGGCCCTCGTCGGTGTGCGTCGGCGGCATCCGGATATCGACGATCGCGACGTCCGGCAGGGTTCGTTCCACGAGCTCGAGCAGGCCATCGCCGTCGCCGGCGAGCCCGACGACGTCGAACCCCGCCTCGGTGAGCAGTCGCGCGAGGCCCTCGCGCAGGAGCACGGCATCGTCGGCGAGCGCTACACGCATCGGGTCGCGGCGAGCATCACTCGCATGGGATCTCGGCTCGCACCCTCGTGCCACGGCCCGGCGGGCTCGAGACGGTGAACTGGCCGCCCAGCGCCTCGACGCGGTCGGCGAGCCCGCGCAAGCCCGAGCCGCCGACGGTGGCGGCGCCGCCGATCCCATCGTCGGCGACCTCAAGCGTCAGGCAATGACGGGCGTAGGAGGCCGACACGCGCACTTCGGTGGCGTGCGAGTGCTTGGCGGCGTTGGCGAGCGCCTCGCTGGCGACGAAGTAGGCGGCGCTCTCGACCTGGTCAGCGAGGCGCAGGTCGAGCACGAGCTGGAGATGGGTCGGGAGTGCAGCCCGGCGGCAGAGCTCCTCGAGCGCGGCGGCCAGCCCGCGCTCGGTGAGCAGCGGCGGGTTGATCCCATGGGTCAGTTCGCGCAACTCCGCCAACGCGAGCGCCAGCGCCTCGCGCGTCTCGCGCACGAGCGGCTGCGCCGCCGCCTCCCCGGGCAGCTTGGATTCGAGCAACCCGAGCGACATCGCGATCGACACGAGCCGCTGCTGGGTGCCGTCGTGGAGGTTGCGCTCGATCCGGCGCCGCTCGACGTCGGTCGCCTCGACCAACCGCGCGCGAGACGCCTGCAGCTCCCCCAGCCGGGCGCGGAGCTCGGCCTGCAAGCGCTCGTTTTCGAGCGCGAGGCTCGCGGCTGCACAGACCGACCGGACGAGCTCGGCGTTGTGCTCGAGCACCGGGTCGTGCACGAGCACGGCGATCGGGTGACCGTCGCGCGCGACGAACGTCGAGCGTCGCTCGCTGTCTGCGTCGGGCAGCCTGACCGTCGCGCCATCGGCGTCCACGTAGCAGTTCTCGGCGGGGAACCAGAACGCGAGCTCGAGCGACGGGTCCCCGAGCGCGCGCGCGAGCGCCCCGCGCAGGCCGCCGGATGCGGTCGGCTCACCGAGCTCCACCACGAGCTCCGCGACCTGGCCCTGCGCGAGCCGCCGCTGGACGAACACGTACAGGACCGCGATCGGGATCGTCGCCGTCGTGTAGAACCACACCGTCGCCGGAAGCGAGCTCAGAGGATCGCCGATCAGGTCGAACGAGACCGTCCAGATGAGCGCGGCGAGCGAGGCGCACCCCGCGATCAGGACCGGCGCGACGGCATGGCGCTGTGCCGGGCTCGCCCGTAGCCAGCGCCGGACGAGCACCACGATCACGGTCAGGAGCAGCACCCCGCCGAGCAGGCGCTCGAGGCTCAGCCACCCCATCGCGTGCTTGTTGCTGTGGAACACCTGCAGCAAGTTGTGTGGGCAACCGGGACAACGCAGGCCCGCCCCGGTCCCGTACAGCATCGCCAGCAGCTGCAGGGCGAACAGACCGACCGTGCCCCACATCAACCACCGATCGAGGCGCCCCCCCAAGCGCCCGGACGGGAACGACAGGAGCAGGAAGACCAGCCCGATCACGAACGTGTACTGGACCACCGCGCCGATCGTGTACAGCCACGGCGCCGAGGCCTCGCTCAGCTGGCCGGCAAACCACGCAAAGCCGGTCACGACCATCACCGGACCGAGCCGGTTGTCCGGGCGGGCGCGCCAGGAGGCAATGCCGCAGCCCAGCAGCGAGACGCCGACGATCACCGTCAGCGCCGGACCAGGCTCCGTCGGGCGGGCCGCTGACTGGTGCGCCGCGAGCCAGACGGCGGCGACGCCCGCAGCGACGCCCGCGGCCGCCACGGCCGCCAGCCTGGCCTTCATCGCGGACGCATCCTGAGTCACTCGATCACCCTGACCGAACCACATCGTCCTCGCTGGCGCGGCGTTGTGCAACATCTCAGATCGCGGCAGAGCGTCCACTCACTCGGACGCGATCGCCGTCAGCAGGTCGAGCTTGGCGGCCCGGCGCGCCGGCCAGCTGCCTGCCGCGAGGCCGAGCAGAGCGGACAGCACCAGGAAGCCGACGAGGCTGGCAAACGGGATCGAGATGCTGGTGACGCCGTTGTTGCGCAGTGAGGAGGACAGCGCGAGGCCAAGCCCGGTCCCGATCACGAGCCCGACCACGGCGCCGAACAGAGCGATGATCACGGACTCCGAACGGATCATCGCCCGCACCTGGCGGCGTCTCATCCCGACCGCCCGCAGCAGCCCGATTTCGCGGGTGCGCTCGAACACGGACAGCATCAGCGTGTTGACGATCCCGATCAGCGCGACGACCACGGCGAGCGCGAGCAGCACGTAGACGAGTCCGAGCTCCTGGTTGATCGCGTGCTGCTGGGAGCGTTCGAACTGGACCCGGCTCTTGAAGCCGACGTTCGCATACGGCAGCAGCGCCCGGTTCAGTTCCCGGCCCAGATCGCTGCCGCCCGGGCCGGTGCTGACCAGGACGGCGACCGGAAGCGGGTTGTCGAAGTGCGCCACGAAGTACTGGGCGCCGACGACGAAGCTGCCGACCAGCGGGTTGGGCTTGAAGATCCCCCCGACCGTGATCGTCGTCGGCCCCGTCTGGGCAAACTTGACCGGCGCCACCGAGCCGACGTGAAGGTGGTCCTTGTCCGCGGTCGTGGTGTCGATCAACAGTCGGCCCGCGGCCATCGCCGCAGCCCCGCTGCCCGCGGTGATGTGCAGGGTGATCGTCCGGCTCAGGTGCGCCGCCGTCGCCGCGGCCAGGGTCGCGAGCGATCCCCGGAACTCGAACTGCCCCTGGTACACGGTCGTCGTCGTCGCGACTCCCGGGAGGCGGGCGACAGCCGGAACTACCGACTTACTGAATCCGCCCGAGCCGGTGACGAGGTAGTCGGCGCTGACGGCGCTGTCGACCTGCTGCTTGGCGGACGTGCTGAGCGATGCCCCCAGGACGGCGATCGCCGATACCAGCCCCAGCCCGATCATCAGCGCGGCGGCGGTCTGCGCCGTGCGGCGCGGGTTACGCATCGAGTTCTCGCGACCGAGCTGGCCCGGGACGCCGCGCAGCGCGGCGAGCGGAAGCCCGATCACGCTCGACAGCGGTCGCGCCGCGACCGGGATCAGCAGCCCGACGGCGACCAACACCGCGAGCGCACCGACGCCGACGAGCAGGATCGACGGTCCGGCGAGCCCCGCCACCACGGCGGCGACGCCCGCGGCCGCGATCGCGACGCCTGCGGTCAGGCGCCGTGTCAGCGATCCCGGCTGCTGTTCGCCGTGTCCGGCCAGCGCCGCGACCGGCGCGATCCGGACCGCGCGCCGCGCTGGGAGGATCGCCGACAGCACCGTCACGCCGACGCCGACCGCGATGGCCACCACGACCGTGCGGGCCTCGAACACGAGCGGCGCTGACGGCAGCACGATGCCGAACGCCTTTAACAGCGCCTTCAGGCCGATCGCCGCCGCGACTCCCAGTCCGAGGCCGATCGCGGACGCGACCAGGCCGGTCAGCGCGGCTTCGCCGAGCACGGATCCGAACACCTGGCGCCGGCTCGCTCCGACCAGGCGCAGCAGCGCGAGCTCGCGGGTCCGCTGGCCAACCGTGATCGAAAACGTGTTGAAGATCGTGAACCCGCCGACGAACAGCGCGATCGCCGCGAAGATCAGCAGTGCGGTCGAGATGAATGAGAGCGAGTTGTCGACCGCGCTCGACAGCTCGTTGGCGACTGTCTGGCCACTGACCACCTCGACACCCGCCGGGAGCAGCTTTGCGATCGCAAGCTGGAGTTTGACGTTGTCGGTGCCCGGCGCGGCGAGCACGTCGATCGTGTCGTACCGGCCCCGGGAGTCGAACAGCTTTTGCGCCGTCGCGAGGTCAAAGCCGGCGAGCGTGACCCCGGCGAGGTTGTCATCGCTGCCGAAGGTCACGATCCCCGAGATCGTGAACATCCGTGGCCGGTTGGGGAGGTTGATCAGCACCCGGTCCCCGACCGCGAAGTGGTGCTTGGTGGCGGTCGCCTTGTCCATCACGACGTCATCGGCGGCCGTCGGGGCACGGCCCTGCACAAGCCGGTAGGGGGACAACTGCCGGTCAGGGTCAAACGAGAATCCCAAGGTCGAGCCTCCGCCACTGCCGATCGCGTTGCCGTCGCGGGTCATGAACTGCGCGTAACCCCCGACCGAGCCGTTCACGTACGCGACGCCGGGGAGGCGGCGCACCGACGCGGCGATCGACTCCGGGATCGGTCTGCGGTCGGCAGTGCCGTTGACGGCCGCGCTGTTGGCGTTGCTGAGCTGCGCCTTGCCGCGGATCTGGAAGCTGGTGTGCTGATAGGCGGTGCCGATCAGGTTGTCGAAGGTCCGGTTGAGCGTGTCACCGAGGATCAGGGTTCCGGTGACGAACGTGACCCCGAGCACGACCGCGAGCGCTGTCAGCGCGAGCCGGAGCTTGCGCGCCAGCAGCCCGCTGGTCGTGACCTTCCACACCTCAGCCGCCCAGCCTCGTCATCTGTTCGAGCACCGTCGCGGCGGTGGGCGAGAGCAGCTCCCCCACCAGGGTGCCGTCGGCGAGGAACACGACCCGGTCGGCCCACGCCGCGGCGACCGGGTCGTGGGTGACCATCACGATCGTCTGGCCGTGCTCGGTCACCGCGCCGCGCAGGAACGTCAGCACCTCGGCCGAGGCTTTGGAATCGAGGTTGCCGGTCGGTTCGTCGGCGAAGATCAGCTCGGGGCGGACGAGCAGCGCCCGCGCGCATGCCGCGCGCTGCTGCTGGCCGCCTGACAGCTCGCTCGGCCGGTGCGACATGCGGTCGGCGATCCCGAGCTGATCGACGAGATAGTGCAACCAGTCGCGGTCGATCTTCACCTTGGCGAGGTGGGCCGAGAGGGTTATGTTGTCCGCGGCGCTTAGGGTCGGAACGAGGTTGAAGGCCTGGAAGACGAAGCCGATCCGGCTGCGCCGCAGGTCGGTCAGGCCCGCATCGTCGAGCAGCCCGATCTCGTCGTCGCCGATGAAGCTGCGACCGGTGGTTGGCGCATCGAGTCCGGCCATGCAGTACATGAGCGTTGACTTGCCCGAGCCCGATGGCCCCATCACCGCGGTGAAGCGGGCGCGCTCGAATTCGACCGTGACGCCGTCGAGGGCGCGGACTTCGAGTTCGCCCGCGCCGTAGGTCTTCGCGAGGTCGATCGCGCGCGCGGCCGGCGCCGCGGATCCGTTGTCGTCGGCGATGCAGCTCGATGAAGCGGGGTTGGACACGAACCAGAGCATGAACCGCGCCCAGCCCCCTGACCAGCCGGGCAGCCGGAGTCCTGCGAGGTACGGCTAGCCCTACCCGGCGGCAGCGCTAGGGCGTGAACTTGACCGTGATCACGTCGCCGTCGGCGACCGTGTAGTCGCGACCCTCGAGGCGCAGCGTGCCACGGTCGCGGGCGCCCGCGTAGCCGCCGGCGTCGCGCAGCTGATCCCACGAGACGACCTCGGCGCGCACGAAGCCGCGCTGGATATCGGAGTGGATCAGCCCGGCTGCATGCCAGACCGAGAGCCCATCGCGCAGGTGCCAGGACTGCGCCGGCTTGTCCTCGCCGGCGGTGAAGAACGCGACCAACGCCAGCAGCGAGAACGCGCCCCGGACGACGGTCTCAAGGCTCGACTCCTGGAGTCCGAGATCGGCTCGCAGGGCGTCGGCGTCCTCGTCGGTGAGCTCGGCGAGCTCGGCCTCGAGACGGGCTGGGACGGCGACCGCCTTGGCGTCGTGCGACGCGGCATGGTCGGCGACGGCCGCCGGCACCTCGTGGCTGCCCTCGTCGACGTTGGCGACGAACAGCACCGGCTTGGCGCTCAGCGGCTGCAACAGCGTCAGCGCGTCGGGCGCCTCGGCCGGCACGGGCACGGTTCGCGCTGGGCGGCCGCTCTGGAGCGCGTCAATCAGGTCTCGCAGCCAGCCGGCCTCGGCGGCCGCGTGCCGGTCCCCGCTCTTGGCGGTCTTCGCGACGCGCTCGAGCCGGCGCTCGGCCTGCTCGAGGTCGGCGTAGATCAGCTCGGTCTCGATCGTGTCGATGTCCGCGAGCGGGTCGACCCGCCCGTCGGGGTGGACGACGTTCTGGTCGTGGTGAGTGCGCACGACGTGGACGATCGCGTCGGTCTCACGGATGTTGGCGAGGAACTGGTTGCCGAGGCCCTCGCCGCGGTGAGCGCCCGCCACGAGCCCGGCGATGTCATGAAACGCGATCGTGTCGGGCACGACCTTCGATGCTCCGACCGTCGCGGCGACGACGTCGAGCCGCTCGTCGGCCACCGGCACGATCGCGACGTTGGGCTCGATCGTCGTGAACGGGTAGTTGGCGGCCTCGGCCGCGACGCCGGTCAGCGCGGTGAACAGCGATGACTTGCCGGCATTCGGCATGCCGACGATCCCCACCTTCATCAGTGACCCTTTACGAGATCAGGTGCCGAACCCGACCCGATGGCCCTCGGTGTCGACCAGCACGTATACGACCTTCTCGAGGTCGATCGCGATCAGTCCGTCCTCGGCGGTCAGGTCGTGCCAGCCGGTCGTACCCAGCGCCTCGCGCAGATGCTTGAGATCCTTCGGGGCGACCCTCGCGCTCAGCACCGGCCCGCCGAGGAATCCAATGTTGATCTTCTGCGGTTTGTCATCGGCCACGTCAGTGTCCCTCCTCTGCAGGCTGCACGATTTCGGTTAGCACGCCGCCGGTCGATGCGGGGTGCAGGAATGCGACGCGCGAGCCGCGGATCCCGGTGCGCGGCGTCTCGTCGATCAGGCGCATACCGGCGGCCGCGCAGGCATCGAGCGCGTCCTGCACCGATGCGACCCGATAGGCGACGTGGTGCAGTCCCGGGCCACGGCGGCTCAGGAACCTCCCAACGGCGGTCTCGGGGCCGAGCGGCTGTAGCAGCTCGATATGCGAATCGCCGACGTCGAGCAGGGCCGCGTCCACACCCTGCTCGGACACGGTCTCGCGGTGCACGAGCTCCATCCCGAGCGAGTCACGGTAGAGAGCCAGCGCGTCGTCGATGCTCGGCACGGCGACGCCGACGTGGTCGATCGCTGTCAGCATCCGGGCCGGGAGGATAGCGATGGGCACCCGCCGCCCCGCGGCGCTCACCGAACCTTCTCGAGGCGCGGATTGGGCGCGTAGCTGCGCCCGACCTTCGCACACGGACGGCCGTCGAGCAGGACGATGTCCGCCGTGAAGTCGTTCTGGCCGCGGATCAGCGACGAGCCGACGCCGTAGGCGTCGACCGCCACGCCCGCGGCCTCGAACTCGCGGATCCGCTTGGCGTTGAACCCCCCCGACGCGACGATCCGGACGCCCTGAAAGCCCGCCCCGTCGAGCGCGCCGCGGACCTTCTCGACCAGCCGCGGGTTGACGCCGGTCGGCGAGAACGCTCCCATCTCGTCGAACAGCGAGCGATCGACGAGGGTCTCTGATGTGTCGAGCCGGACCCCCCACAGCTTTGGCCCCAGCGCCTCGGCGACCGCGAGCGCGGTGGTGACCGAGTCGTTGTCGAAATCGACCAGCACCGTGATGTTCATGTCGGCGTGGAAGCGGTCGGCGAACTTCTGCGCGGCTTTGACCGTGTCACCACCGTATGCGGCGATCAGGCCGTGCGGAACCGTGCCGATTCCGCGGCCTCCCCACCAGGAGGCTTGGGCTTCGGTCGAGACGCCGATCGCGCCCGCCACGTGGGCGCTCCATCCGTCTCCAGTTTGGACGAGCCAGTGGTCGTGGCGGGCGGGGAAGTAGAAGATCTGCTTACTGCCGGCCGCCTCCACGACCTCGGCGACGTTGCGCATGATCAGCGAGCGGCGCGCGAGCACGCCAAGGTAGACCGTCTCGAGATGGGCGAACAGGCTGTAATCGCCCTCGATCGTGAGCACCGTCTCGCGGGGTGCGATCCGATCGCCCTCGCGCAACGCATGGACACCGAGCTGGTCCCAGCCGGACTCCCAGCCCCCATCGACCGCCCGGCCCGAGCACAGCTTCAGCACCGCGAGCGCCTCGTCGATCCCCCCGAGCAGCGACTCCTCCTTCTGGAAGACCTGCATCGTGACGTGCGGGTGGTCTCCCTCGGCCTCGAGCAGCGTCTTGGTGTAGACGAAGTAGGCGTCGGAGTAGTAGCCCTCGCGGATCCGGTCCACGGGGAGGCGGAAGATCGCGGGGTCCAGACGCGCTGAGACCTGCGTCGCCATGGGCGCGAGTCTATTCGCCACCGGCTGCGTCAGCCGAGCATTTCGCGCGCGATGTCGCCGAAGAAGCCGGTCGCGAAGCCGAGGTCACGCACATCGATCCGCTCGTCGGCGCTGTGCACGAGCGGCCCCACGTCGAGCATTCCCTGGTAGCGCTGCGGGAAGAACCCGTACGCGACGCAGTCGGGGAACGTTTCGCGCCACCGCTGCGAATCCGTGAACCCCGGCAGGATGACCGGCACGGTCACCGCGCCCGGGTCATTGACCTCCAGCCAGCGTTCGATCGCGGTCATCAGGTCACTGTCGACCGTCGACTGGTTGCCCTCTATCTCCTCGGTGAACTCGATCTCGAGGTCTTCGGTCGGCTCGCCGAGCACCTCGGCGATCCGCCGCCGCGCCGCGTCCGCGCCGAGGCCGGGTGGCACGCGGCAGTCGACCCGCACCTGGGCGCGCGAGGGGATCACGTTCATCTTGCTCGAGGCGCTCGCCATCGTCGGCGTCAGCGTGACCCCGAGCATCGGCTCGATCATCACCCGCAACCTCGGCTCGACGGCGATCAGGTGGGCCATCGCGGCGGCGGGGTCACCGGGATCCTCGCCGAGGCCGCGTAGCAGCGCCGCCGGCCCCTCGGTGACCTCGTAGGAATCGGGCTGGTCAGCGAACTTTGCGAGCACCGGCGCGAGCTTGAGCAGAGCGTTGTCGCCGGCCCGCGGCAACGAAGCGTGGCCCGCGACACCGTGGGCGATGACATTGAAGCGAAAGATGCCCTTCTCGCCGCAGCAGACCCCGTACACGCGCCGGCCCCCGTAATCGAATGACTCGCCGCCGCCCTCGTTGATCAGCCAGTCGCAGCGCACCTTGTCCGGGTGGGTCGTCGTCAGCCAGTGCGCGCCGATCTCCCCGCCAGTCTCCTCGTCTGGTGTGAACACGAGCTTGAGCGTCCCGCGCGCGGGCCGCCAGCCGCTGCGGGCCAGCGCGACGCCGGCGACCGCCTCAGCGGCGACCTGCGACTTCATGTCGATCGCGCCCCGGCCCCAGAGGAAGCCGTCGGCGACATCTCCCGACCACGGGTCGTGGCGCCACTCGGAGGCGTCGGCGAGCACGGTATCTACGTGGCCGAGGAGGCACAGTGTCGGTCCGTCCTGCTCGCCGTGCAGATCGGCGACGAGGTTGGGCCGCTCGTCGGTCGCGCCGAGGATCTCGGTCTCAAAGCCCGCCTCCGCGACGTAGCGCTCGAGGTACTCGATCGCGGGCCGCTCGTTGCCCGGCGGGTTGACGGTGTCGAAGCGGACCAGGCGCTGGAGCACTTCGACGCACTCGCCCTGCAGCTGTTCGGGGGTCATAGGCCGCCTTGCGATTCGGGGGTGGACTGGGGGCGTGCTGAGGGCCGCATTATCTCCGTAGGATCCTCGGCGTGGCCGCACCCGCCGACGACCTCGCGCTCGCGCTCGAACTGGCCGATCTCGCCGATGCGATCGCGCTGCGCCGCTTCGGCGCGGCGGATCTGGTGATCGAGACCAAGCCCGATCTGACCCCGGTCACCGAAGCCGATCGTGCCGTCGAGCTGGCGTTGCGCGAGCGGATCGCGACCGCGCGGCCCCAGGATGCGGTGATCGGGGAGGAGTACGGCGCCGATGACGGCGCCGGTCCGCGACGCTGGATCCTCGACCCGATTGACGGCACCAAGAGCTATGTCCGTGGGATACCCACCTGGGCGACGCTTATAGGCCTGTCGGTCGACGACGAGGTCACCGTCGGCGTCGTGTCGATGCCGGCGCTGAGCAAGCGCTGGTGGGCCTCGCGCGGGGGCGGAGCGTTCGCCGACGGCCGTCCGATTCGCGTCTCCGGGGTCGAGGCGCTCGCCGACAGCCAGCTGGCGTGGAGCGGGATCGAGGACTGGGACGCGGTCGGCCGCCTCGACGCGATCGTCGCGCTCGGGCGCGCCTGCTGGCGCACACGCGGCGTCGGCGACGCCTGGCAGTACATGCTGGTCGCCGAGGGCTCGGCTGAGATCGCGCTCGACCCTGAGGTCTCGCTCTGGGATCTGGCGGCGATCATGCTCGTGATCGAGGAGGCCGGCGGCCGCTTCACCGATCTGGCCGGCGTCAGAACGCCCGCCGGCGGGAGCGGGATCGCGACCAACGGCCTCGTGCACGAGGCCGCGTTGGAGTTCGTCGGCCGCTGAGTCGCGCTTCGCGGGGGCTCATACTCCGAGCATGGAGCGACTCTTTCCGGACGCCGACGCCGATCCCGGCGACGCCGCCGTCGACGACCTCCCCGCCGACGCGCCGCTCGCGACACGGCTGCGGCCGCGGACGGTCGACGAGCTCGTCGGGCAGGAGCGGTTGCTGGCGCCCGGATCGGCGCTCCGTCGCGCGATCGAGGAGGGCCACCCGCACTCGATGATCCTGCACGGACCGCCGGGTAGCGGCAAGACGACGCTCGCGCGGCTGGTGGCGCGCTCGTCGGACGCCGCGTTCGAGGAGCAGAGCGCCGTGCAGGCGGGCCGGGCCGAGGTCCGGGCGGTGATCGAGCGCGCGCGGGAGCGGCTCGCGGGCGGTGGCCGCCGAACCGTGTTCTTCCTCGACGAGATCCACCGCTTCAACAAGGCCCAGCAGGACGCGCTGCTGCCCGCGGTCGAGGACGGGCTGATCACGCTGATCGGCGCCACGACCGAGAACCCGTACTTCGAGGTCAACTCGGCGCTGCTCTCGCGCACGCGCCTGTACGAGCTCGAGGCGCTGCGCCCCGAGCAGATTCGCAAGCTGTTGGACCGGGCCGTCGCCGGTGGTCACTGCGTGCCCGCCACCGGCGCCGACGACGACGCGCTCGAATTCCTCGCGCAGCGCTCGGGCGGCGACGCCCGGACCGCGCTCAACGCGCTCGAGCTCGCGTGCGAGGCGGCCGGTCGGGGTCAGGCGGTGACGCTCGAGCACGTGCAGGACGCGCTCCAGCGGCGGGCGCTGCTGTACGACCGTCAGGCCGACCGCCACTACGACACGATCTCGGCCTGGATCAAGTCGACCCGCGGCTCGGATCCCGACGCCTCGCTCTACTACCTCGCGGTGATGCTCGAGGGCGGCGAGGATCCGCGCTTCATCGTCCGCCGGATGGTCGTGCTCGCCTCCGAGGACATCGGCAACGCCGATCCACAGGCGCTGGTGGTGGCGACCGCTGCGGCCGCCGCCGTCGAGCACGTGGGTCTGCCCGAATGCCAGTTCGCGCTCGCCCAGGCGGCAATTTATCTGTCTCTGGCCCCGAAGTCGGACGCGGTCAAGCGCGCCGTGTTCGCGGCCCGCGAGCACATCCGCGAGCGCGGCGCCGAACCCCCGCCCGCGCAGCTGCGCTCCTCGACGCGCAGCGACGGCGGCTACGACAACCCGCACCGTCGCCCAGGCCACCTCTCGCCGCAGGAGCTGATGCCGCCGGGCGCGATCGGCGCTCGCTTCTACGCGCCCGACGACGCCGAGCAGGCGCTGCAGGCGCGCCTCGCCGAGATCCGCCGCGCGCGCGGCCTGAGCGATACGTAAGGGGTACGCTGCCCGCGGTGACGCCCACCGCTGCGACGACGATGCTCGAGTCGCTCAACCCCGCCACCGGCGCGGTGATCGGCGCCGTGCAGGCGATCGCGCCCGGCGACGTGCAGCCCGTCGTCGATGCCGTCGCCAAGGTGCAGCCCTTCTGGGCGCAGCTGACGCTGCGCGACCGCGCCCGCTACATGGAGCGCGCCGCCCAGGTGCTGATCGACGAGTCCGATGAGATCCGCGATCTGATCGTGGCCGAGCAGGGCAAGCCGCGCAACGAGGCGTTCACGATGGAGATCCTGCCGACGATCGACGCGCTGCACTGGATCGCCCGGGCGGGCCAGGAGATCCTCGCCGACGAGAAGGTCTCGATGCCGCAGCTGTTCCTCAAGACCAAGCACGCGGCGTTCACGTACGAGCCGCTCGGCGTGATCGGCGTGATCTCCCCGTGGAACTACCCGTGGAGCATCCCGTTCGGCGAAGTCGCGCTGGCGCTGATGGCCGGCAACGGCGTGGTGCTCAAGCCGGCGTCGCCGACGCCGCTGATCGGCGAGCGGATCGGCCGGGTGCTCGAGCGCGCGGGGGTGCCAGAAGGGCTTGTGCGCGTGATCCACGGCCCCGGTACCGGCGCGGCACTCGTGCAATCGAGCGTCGCAAAGGTGTTCTTCACCGGCTCAGTGCAGACCGGGCGCGGCGTCGGCGAAGCGTGCGCGCGACAGCTGAAAGGCTCGGTGCTGGAGCTCGGCGGCAAGGACCCGATGATCGTGCTCCCGGACGCCAATCTCGACCACGCGATCGCGGGCGCGCTTTGGGGCGGCTTCGCGAACGCCGGACAGACGTGCTCCGGGATCGAGCGCGTGTACGTGCTCGACGAGATCGCCGAACGGTTCGTGGCCGGCGTCGTCGGCGGCGCCCGGGCGCTGCGGGTCGGCGATCCGATGGGGTGGGAGACCGAGATCGGGCCGATGATCTCGCGGGAGCAGTTCGAGCTCGTCGGCGAGCTCGTCGACGACGCCGTCGCGGCGGGGGCGACGCTGCACTGTGGCGGCCCGCTCGCGAACGCGCCGGCCGGCCTGCGCGGCCACTTCTACACCCCGACGGTGCTCAGCGACGTGACGCACGAGATGCGGATCATGCGCGAGGAGATCTTCGGACCCGTGCTCCCGATCGTCGTCGTCGGGTCAGAGGACGAGGCGGTGGCGCTCGCAAACGACAGCGAGTTCGGCCTCGGCGCGTCGGTTTGGACATCGGACCGCAGCAAGGGCGAGCGGATCGCGCGCGAGCTCGAGTCCGGGATGGTGTGGATCAACGACCACATGTTCAGCCACGGCGCGTGCCAGTGCTCGTGGGGAGGGGTCAAGGAGTCGGGCCTCGGGCGCACGCATTCGAAGTTCGGCCTCTATGAGTGCGTCAACATCAAGCTCCGCGTCTGGGAGCCCTCGGCCGTGCGCGATCCGTGGTGGCACCCCTACGACGAGACGCTCGGCCGTGCGCTGAAGCAGACCGCCGTCGTGCTCTACGGCCGCCCCTCGATCCGTGCCGCCGCGCTGCGCGACGGGGCCGCGCCGCTGCTCAAGCTCGGTGCCCGGCTCGCACGGGACGCGATCCGCCGTTAGCCTTACCGCTGCGGGCCGGAGCACCAGGCATATGTCATCTGTCGTTGGAAGGGGTCTTTTGATGCGCGGCGCGTTGACCGTCGTACTCGCGCTGCTCGCGCTCGCCGCAAGCGCAGGTGCGGCCGGCGCGACCACGTTCACGGTCACGACGACCACCGACAGCGCCGGCACCTGCCCCGCTGCCGGGCCATGCACGTTGCGCCAGGCGATCACGTCCGCCGGCACCGGCGACACGGTCACGGTGCCCGCCGGGACCTACACGCTCGACCCGCTCAAGGGCCAGCTCGACGTGACGAGCGGGGTGACGATCGACGGAGCGGGCCAGGCGGCGACGACGATCGTCGGCGACGGCTCGGACCGCGTGATGCTGATCGCGGGCAATTCGACCACGGTCACGCTGAGCGGACTGACAATGACCGGCGGCAGCACTACCCAGACGGCGGGGGGCGGGCTGGCGGCCGCCGGGCCTGGGCGGGTCGTGCTCGACGATGTGACGGTGACCGGCAACACGGCGACGCCGTCGGCCGACGGCTTCAACGAAGGCGGCGGCGGCATCTTCAGCCTCGTGGGCCTGACGCTGGACGGGAGCACCGTGAGCCATAACACCGTGACCGTCGGCGCGTCGGACGGTGACAGCGGCGGAGCCGGGATCCTGATGGCGCAGGAGCCCAGCGACCTGACGCTCGACGATTCGACCGTGAGCGACAACACCGCGACCGTCACGGCGGACACCGCCGACGAGCGGACCGACAACAACGGCGGCGGCGGGATCTACATGGACGGGACCGACCTGAGCGTGGTCAACAGCACTGTCAGCCACAACAGCCTGACTGTGAACGGGTCCGCCCAGCCCGAGCCGGCCGACGGCGGCGGTGGGATCTACCAGTTCGGCCAGAACTTCCTGCTTCGCAACAGCACGGTGTCGGGCAACACTTCCTCGGGTCCCGGCGTCGACAAGGGGGGCGGCGGAGGGGTGTTCGATGACGGCAACACGAGCGAGTACCTGAACAGCACGATCGCCGACAACAGCACCGACGTGACCGCGACGGCCACCGCGCCGGACACCGACGGTGGCGGCGGCGTGCTGTTCGACAGCGTGTTCGGCGGCGTCGCAATGGCGAACATGACGGTCACCGGCAACAGAGCGCCGGCGGCCGCGGGCGGGGGCATCAACAACAACCTCGACAGCACGATCGAGGTGACCGATTCGATCATCGCCGCCAACACCGCGAGCACGGGCGCCGGGGGCAACTGCGACACGCTGTCGCAGGCCGGCGACGAGATCATCTCCGAGGGCTACAACCTGACCGACGACCCGGCCGGCGGCAACACGTGCGCATTCACCGGCCCCGGCGACATCCTCGGTGCCAGTCCCGGGCTCGGCCCGCTGCGCGGCAACGGCGGCCCGGCTGACACCGAGGCGCTGCTCGCCGGCAGTCCGGCGATCGATGCCGGCAACCCGGCCGGGTGCGCCGACCTCGCGGGCGGGACGCTGACGACCGACGAGCGCGGCGTCCCGAGGCCCCAGCCGCCGGGCGGCCGCTGCGACATCGGCGCCTACGAGCGGGCGTTGCCGATCGTTTCATCGAGCGATGCGGCGGTCACGGGCAGGACGGTGCTGTTCGGCGCGATGGTGGGCAATCCCGATCCCCGCGCCGGCACAGTCAGCTTCGAGTACGGCCCGACGACCGACTATGGCTCGAGGACCTCGGTCCAGCCGCTGCCAGGCAGCTCGTCCGCGCAGACCTTCATCGGCTCGGCGTCAGGACTGGCGCCCGGCAGCTACCACTTCCGCGCGGTCTCGACAAACCCGGACGGGACCACGCTCGGGCCAGACGGCACGTTCACGATCGCGGCGCCGCCGCCGCCACCACCGCCGCCACCACCACCGCCGCCGAGCCAGTCGACCCCGAGTCCCCCGGCGGCGACAGCCGGTAGCGCGACTCATGTCGGCGCCTACACGGCGACGCTCAACGCGACCGTCAACCCCGAGGGCAAGGCGACCACGGTCGAGTTCCAGTACGGCACCACGACGAGCTTCGCGTCCCATACGAACGCGCGCTCGGCGGGGTCGGGAACGTCCGCGGAGGCAGTCAGTTCGGCGGTGACCGGCCTGCTCCCGAACCACATCTACCACGTGCGAGTGATGGCGATGAGCTCGGCGGGCAAGACCATCTCGACCGGCGTCACGTTCAAGACCGGTGCTCCGAGAAGGCCGCTCAGTTTCGGCGTCAAGGTCGAGCCGCGGGCGGATCCGCGCGCGCCGTTCACGTTCCACGTCACGGGCCGGCTCGGGCGTCCGGCCGGGCTCAGCCCGGCGGTCGGGTGCAAGGGCAGGGTCACGCTCCGGGCGACGGTCGGCAAGACGGTCGTGGGCACCGCGCGCGCAAAGGTCGGGCGGCTGTGTGGCTACGCGTTGAAGGTGACGCTGAAGGCGAGCAAGCGGCGGTCGCACGGCAGTGCGCGACCGCTCGTGGCGTTCGGCAGCGCACGACTGGTCGTGGCGTTCGGCGGCAACCCCGCGTTCGCCAAGAGCAGGTCACGCCCGACCGCCGTGAAGTTCGGGTCGTCGAGCACGAAGTCCTAGCGGCGGATCCAGCGCGATGGCGGCGAGCACGAAGTCCTAGCGACGGACGCAGCGCGATGGCGGCGAGCACGCCGCAGCTCCTCAGTACGCTTATTGCGATGCCCGCCCAGGCCTATGCAGGCAAAGAGTGCGTCTGCCAATTTCGCAAGGGAATCTGCGATCAGTCGTGCGTTCGGGACATGCTCGAGACGCCGTTCTATATCGCCTGCCTGAGGCTCAAGGGACGCCGATGCGTGGTCGTCGGCGGCGGCGATGTGGGGCTCGAGAAGGTCGAAGGACTGCTCGCGTGTGACGCGACCGTGACGCTCGTCGCGCCCGACGCGCACCCCGCCCTCCAGGAACTCGCGCGCGAGGGCTCGATCGCCTGGGAGTCGCGCCACTTTTCAGACTCCGACCTCGATGGCTGCCTGATCGCAATCGCGGCGACCTCGAACACCGACGTCAACATCGCGGTCTTCGAGGGCGCCGAGCGTCGCGCGATGCTCGTCAACGTCGTCGACGTGCCGCCGCTGTGCAACTTCATCCTGCCGGCGATCGTACGCACCGGACCGCTCGCGGTCGCGATCTCGACCGCGGGCGCCTCGCCGGCGCTGGCGAAGCGGATGAAGCGCGAGATCAGCGAGCTGTTCGGCGAGCCCTACGCGCAGCTCGCGGTGATGCTCAACGACGCGCGCGGGTGGGCCAAGTCGACGCTCCCGACATATCAGGACCGCAAGGAGTTCTTCGAGTCGATCGTCGGCGGCGAGCCCGACCCGATCGAGCTGCTCCGCGCCGGCGAGGTGGACGAGGTCCGCGCGCTGATCGAGTCAGCCCAGCTCGCCCACGCGTGAGCGAGCTCACCCACCTGGATTCGAGCGGCCGCGCAAGGATGGTCGACGTCGCGAGCAAGCCGCCGACCGAACGCACCGCTCGAGCGCGCGCAACGGTCAAGGTCAGCCGCGAGACCGCGCAAAAGGTGCGCGATGGTGACGCGCCGAAGGGAGACGTCCTCGGTGTGGCGCGGATCGCCGGAATTCAGGCCGCCAAGCGGACCGCCGAGCTGATCCCTCTCTGCCACCCACTAGGGCTCTCGTTCATGGGCGTAGAGGGCTCGATCGACGTCGACAAGGGTGAGATCGAGCTGATCGCCGAGGTCCGCACGACAGGCCCGACCGGCGTCGAGATGGAGGCGCTCACCGCCGCGTCGGTCGCGGCGCTGACCGTCTACGACATGATCAAGGGGATCGAGCGCGGCGCCGAGATCGCCTCGGTCGTGCTGCTCTACAAAGCCGGCGGGCGCTCGGGCGAGTGGCGCCGCTCGGGCTGAGCCTCGTCGTCGGGCTCACGACGTCGGCGCTGCCACCAGTGTCGCTTGCGCGGGATCTCGAGGTCCAGCGGCCCGTGGTCATCGGGTATGCCCTCGAGGCTCCCCCGTACTCGCTGAGCCTGCTCTCGTTGGGTCCAACGAACCCGAAACTCATCGCTGCCTCCTTGCTTGTCACGATTGATACTACCTCCCGCGCACGGTCTGGTCCAATGCTCGGCCGTGGCGCTGCAAAGCCGCAGGGCGCGGACCCCGGTGCCCGGGTGACCGTATCCTCACGCCCTCGATGCGAACTGCGATCCTGACCGTCTCGACCTCGGTTGCGGCCGGCCAGACCGAGGACCGCTCGGGCGCCGCCCTGGCCGAGCGCGCCGAGGCCGCCGGGGCCGAGATCGTCGCGCGCGACGTGGTCGCCGACGACCGGGATGCGATCGAGCAGTGGCTGCGCGACCAGGTGGGGTCCGGGGCTGACCTGATCTTCACTACCGGCGGGACGGGCCTGACCGACGACGACATCACCCCCGAGGCGACGCTCGCGGTGATCGACCGCCACGCGCCGGGGTTCGCCGAGGCGATGCGGGCCGAGGCGCTTCGCCACACCCCGATGGGGATCCTCACGCGTGGCGTCTCGGGGATCGCGGGACGGACCCTGATCATCAACTTCCCCGGCAACCCGAAGGCGATCGGCGAGCTCTTCCCGGTGATCGCGCCAACGCTCGAGCACGCCGTCGCGACGCTGAAGCGCGAGGGTGGACGCAGAAGTCCCGGCCATTGAGCTGCGCGGCCTCGCGCGCCATTTCGGCGAGCGAACCGCGCTGCGCGAGGTGTCGGTGCGGGTTGCACCCGGAGCGACGCTCGCCGTGCTGGGCCGCAACGGCGCCGGCAAGTCGACCTTGCTGCGGATCCTCGCGGCGCTGCTGCGCCCGCACGAAGGCGAGGTGCTCGTGTTCGGCGAGCCGCTGCCGCGGCGTGCGTTTGCCGTGCGCTCCAAGCTCGGGTTGCTCGCGCACGAGCCGCTCCTGTACCGCGAGCTGACCGGGCGCGAGAACCTCGAGTACCACGCGCAGCTGCACGGCGTGCCGCGCGAGCGGGTCGAGGAGGTGCTCGCGGCGGTCGCGATGGAGCGCCGCGCCGAAGAGCCCGTGCGCCTGCTGTCGCGCGGGATGGTGCAGCGGATCGCGATCGCGCGGGCCGTGCTCCACTCGCCGCGCCTGCTGCTGCTCGACGAGCCGCGCGCGAACCTCGATCCGGCGGCGAGCGAGCTGGTCGAGCCGCTGATCGGGCGGGCGTCGGGGTGCACGCGAGTGCTCACCAGTCACGACCCCGGTGCGGCGCTCGCGGAGGCCGACCTCGTGCTCGCGCTCAAGGACGGCCGCGCCGTGTTCTCGGGCGAGCCCAAGGCGTTCAGCGAGGCCCAGGTGCGGGAGCTGTACGCATGAGGACGGCGCTCGTCGTGCTGCGCAAGGATCTGCGGGTCGAATCGCGCACGCTCGAGACGGTGCCGGCGATGGTGTTGCTGGCGCTGGTGACGTTCGTGATCTTCCACTTCGGGCTGAACCGCAACACGATCCAAGGCCAGCTCGCCGCCGGGGTCCTGACCGCGACGCTGCTGTTCGCGGCGATGCTGGGGATCAACCGGCTGTTCGTCGCCGAGCGCGAACAGGGCGGCTTTGACGCGTTCCTGCTGGCGCCGGTGGATCGGACCGCGCTCCTGCTCGCCAAGGCCGCGGCGCTGTTCATCTACCTCGTCGTGCTCGAGGTGGTCGCCGTGCCCGCGTTCGGCCTGCTGCTGCTCGGCCCGTCGCTCGGCCACGCGCTCCCGGGACTGATCCTGATTCTGATCCTCGCCAACCTCGGGCTGGCGGTGATCGGCACGCTCGTCTCGGCGATCGCCGTCCACACCCGGGCGCGGGACCTGATCGGTCCCGTGATCGGGTTGCCGCTCCTGATCCCGGCGCTGATCGCCACCGCGCGGGCGATCGGGCCGCTGCTGCGCGCCAGCAATGCGGCGGGCGCTCCGCCTGGTAGATGGCTGGCGATCCTGGCTCTTTATGATTTGGTGTTCGCCCTTATCGCCTACGGGGTGTTTGACTTCCTCCTCGAGGATTAGTTCACGTGCCTTCCACGACCTACGGCAAGGGGCTTCGCGGCCTCGCGATTGCCACCGCCCTGACGATCACGCTGGCCCTCGTGCTGGTGTTCTTCTACGCGCCGCTGGACGCCAGCCAGGGCTTCGTGCAGAAGATCTTCTACGTCCACGTGCCGCTGGCGATCATCTCGCTGCTTGGCTTCATCTTCGGCGGCGTGCTCGCGATTGGCTACCTGCGCACCGGTGACCGCGCCTGGGACATGCGCTCCTACGTCGCGATCCACCTCGGATTGATCTTCGGCGTTGCCGGATTGATCTCGGGCTCGATCTGGGCGAAGGCGTCGTGGGGCCACTGGTGGGTCTGGAACGAGCCGACGCTGGTCTCGTTTTTGATCGTGCTGTTGCTGTTCGCGACCTACCAGCCGCTGCGGTTCTCGATCGAGGACCCCGAGCGCCAGGCGCGTTACGCGAGTGTGTTCGCGATCGTGGCCGGCGCGTTCGTGCCGCTCAACTACCTCGCGGTCCAGCTCGCGACCGCCTACGTGCACCCGAGGGTCCTGACGCTGTCGAGCGCCAACCTGCCGCCGTCGATGGGGCTGACCTTCGTGGTAGCGCTGATCGGTTTCGCGCTCCTGTACGTGACGATGTGGAAGTACGAGATGGCCGCCAAGAACGCGCGCTCCCAGGTCCGGCGCCTGCGGCGCACCCTGCTCGGCGACGAGGGCGTCCGGCCGACCGGACGCAGCGCGGCGCCGTCGTGAGCGCGGTGTTCGCAGTCGCCCCGGCGCTGCCGCTCGGCACGGCGGGCAAATACGTCGCCGCCGCGTACATCGTCGTGGTGGCGGTGATCCTGATCTATTTCGGGATCATGGCCGTCCGCGCGCAACGGCTCGAGCGCGAGCTCGATCAGCTGCGCCGCGACGTCGAGGCGGCGCGGGCGGAGCAGGCCCGCGAGCGGGAGCCCGTCGTATGAGCGAGCTGCTGGCGATCGGCGCCTCGCACAAGACGGCCCCGGTCGAGGTTCGCGAGCGGCTCGCGCTTCTCGAGCCGCGCGTGACCGGGTTTCTGCGCGACCTCCGGGGCGCCGCCGACGTCCACGAGGCCGTGGCCGTGTCGACCTGCAACCGGACCGAGCTCTACCTGGTCGTCGGCGACCCGGTCGAGGCCGAGAGCCGGACGCTCGCGATGCTCGCGCGCCAGGCCGGGATCCGCCCGACGGGCCTCGCGACCGCGATCTACTCCCACCACAACTGCGACGCCGCGCGCCATCTGTACCGGGTCACCTCGGGGCTCGAGTCGATGATCGTCGGCGAGGCCGAGGTCCAGGGCCAGGTCAAGCGCGCGTATGACACCGCCCTCAAGCTCGAGACCACCGGGCCGCTGACCAACCGGCTGTTCAAGGCCGCGCTCGCGACCGGCAAGCGGGTCCGGACCGAGACCGCGATCGGCGACGGCCAGCTCAGTCTGCCGGCAGTCGCGGTCGCGCTCGCCCGCGAGCAGCTCGGGGACCTCGCCGGTCGCAAGGTCGTGATCATCGGCACCGGCGAGACCGGCGAGCTGGCGGCCCGGGCGCTTGCCGCCAGCGGCACCAGCGCGGTGTTCGTGGCAAACCGCAGGCGCGATCGTGCGTTGAGCCTCGCGCGCCGCTACGGCGGCACGACGCTGAGCTTCGACGAGCTGCCCGAAGCGCTGCTGGAGGCCGACATCGTCGTCGCCGCGACCGCGTCGCCGCACCTCCTGGTCGAGGTCGACGACATCGCCGACGTGATGCGCGACCGGGGGGGGCGGCCGATGCTCCTGATCGACCTCGCGGTCCCGCGTGACATCGACGCTGCGTGCGCGCAGCTGCCCGGCGTGTCGCTCGCCGATATCGACGATCTCCAGGCGGTCGCTGACCGCAATCGCCGCGTCCGCCAGACGGAGGCGCGTAAGGCCGAGGGGATCATCGAGCAGGAGATCCAGCAGTTCGCGGCCTGGCTCGGATCACTCGAGGTGCTGCCGACGGTGGCAGCGCTTCGCGAGCACGCGAATGAAATAGCCGAGCAGGTGGTCGAGGAGAACGAGGGCAAATGGGACACCGCCTCGGCGCGCGACCTCGAGCGCGTTGACGCCGTCGCGAAGGCGATCGTCAACCGCCTGCTGCACGAACCCACCTTGCAGATGCGCGAGATGCGAGACGATCGCGTCCACGCGCGGATGGCGCTCGTCCGGGACCTGTTCGGTTTGAGCGCCGAGGAGCAGGCGCTCGTCGCGGGCGAAGAGCAGCCGCTGGCGGAGGTTCGCGAGCTGTCACGCAGCCCGCGCCGCCGCACCAGCCGGCGGACTTGATGCGGATCGGCACGCGCGGGAGCGCGCTCGCACTCGCGCAAGCCGAGTCGGTCGCACAATTGCTGGGACCGGACGCCGAGATCGTCGCGATCACGACATCCGGTGACCGGGGCGAGAAGGTCAACGACAAGTCCAGGTGGGTCTCCGAGCTCGAACGGGCGCTGCTCGACGGGCGGATCGACGTCGCGGTCCATTCGGCCAAGGACGTGCCGACCGATCCGGTCGACGGCCTGGAGCTCGTCGCGATCCCCGCGCGCGCTGATCCGCGCGACGCGATCTGCGGCGCCACGGCGCTCGCTGAGCTGCCACGTGGCGCGACGATCGGCACCAGCAGTCTGCGCCGGGCGGCTCAGATCCGAGCCGCGCGCGCCGATCTCGAGGTCGTCGAGCTCCGCGGCAACGTCGACACCCGGCTGCGCAAGCTCGCCTGTGACGAGGTCGACGCGGTCGTGCTCGCGCTCGCGGGCCTGCAGCGGCTCGGGCGCGATGGCGAGGCCGGCGGCGTGCTCGATCAGCTGGTCCCGGCCGCCGGTCAGGGAGCGCTCGCGGTCCAGGCCCGCCCCGGCGCGCTCGACGCCGCGGCGCTGGTGCGGGCGACCGACGAGGCGACGATGACCTGCGTGACGGTTGAGCGCGCGCTGGTGCACGCGCTCGGAGCGTCGTGCAACACGCCGGTCGGCGCCCACGCGCAAATGCTCGCCGACGGCCGCGTGGAGCTCCGCGCCTGGGTCGGGCTGCCCGACGGATCGGCCTGGCTCGCCGATCGGATCCAGGCCGCGCCGCCGGAGGCGGGCGCGCTGTGCGCCGAGCGGATGCTCGCCGCGGGCGCGGCCGAGCTGTTGAGCGAGGCGGAGGCGGCGCAGGAGCCGGCGACGTGACCGTCTACCTGGTCGGCGCCGGCCCGGGCGACCCGGCGCTGATGACGGCCCGCTCGCTGGATCTGATCGCCGCCGCCGATGTGATCATCCACGACCGCCTGATCCCGGCCGACGCGCTCGCCGGGGCGCGGCCCGACGCGCAGCTGATCTACGCGGGCAAGGAGGGCGGGGGCCCGTCGGCGTCCCAGGAGGAGATCGAAACGCTGCTGGTTGCACACGGCGCCGCCGGACGCGAGGTCGTGCGGCTCAAGGGCGGCGATCCGTTCGTGTTCGGGCGCGGTGGCGAGGAGGCCGAGGCGCTGCGCGCCGCCGAGATCGAGTTCGAGGTGGTGCCGGGGGTCACGGCCGGCGTGGCGGCCGCCGCCTACGCCGGGATCCCGGTCACGCACCGCGACGCTTCGAGTGCGGTCGCGTTCGTGACCGGCCACGAGGACCCGGGCAAGCCCGAATCGGCGCTCGACTGGTCGGCGCTGGCCGCCTTTCCGGGCACGCTCGTGGTCTACATGGGGATCCGGCAGCTGGGCGCGATCGCCGGGCGACTGATCGCCGGCGGGCGCCCCGAATCAGAGCCCGCGGCGGTCGTCGAGCGCGGCACGCTCCCCGGCCAGCGGGTCGTGACCGGCACGATCGCGTCGATCGCGTCGGTCGTCGAGCGCGACGGGATCCGGGCGCCCGCGATCTCGGTGTTCGGCCCGGTCGCGGCGCTGAGACGGCAGCTCGCGTGGTTCGAGCGGCGCCCGCTCGCGGGCACGACGGTTGCCGTCACCCGAGCGCGCGCGCAGGCGAGCGGCCTCGCGTCGAGGCTGCGGGAGCTGGGGGCCGACGTCGTCGAGGCGCCCGCGATCAGGATCGAGCCGATCGCCGGCCCGGCGCCGGCGCTGGACCGCTACGACCTCGTCTGCGTGACGAGCCCGAACGGCGTCGGGTTGCTGTTCGAGCGGCTCGCGGGCGAGGGGCTCGACGCGCGCGCGTTCGCCAGCGCCCGCGTCGCGGCGATCGGCCCCGGGACCGCGGCGTCGCTGCGCGAGCACGGGTTGATCGCCGACATCGTGCCCGAGCGATTCGTCGCCGAGGGCTTGATCGAGGCGCTCGCCGATGTGCCGGTGACGCGCGCGCTGATCGCGCGGGCCGCGCAGGCCCGCGACGTGCTGCCCGACGCGCTCCGTCGGCGGGGTGCCGAGGTCGACGTCGTGACCCTGTATGAGACGGTCGCCGAGCCGCTCGGCGCCGAGCAGCTCGACCAACTCGCGCGAGCCGACTACGTGACGTTCACCTCGTCGTCGACGGTTCGCTTCCTGCTCGAGTCGGCCGACGGTCGGCTCGACGGCGATGCGCGGGTCGTGAGCATCGGACCGGTGACGAGCGAAACGTTGCGCGAGCATGGGCTGACGGTCGACGTCGAGGCCGCCCAGCACGACATCGAAGGGCTGCTCGAGGCGCTGGTCGCCGACGCGTCGGCCGGGCACTAGAGGGCACTGGACAGCGTGCACGCGCCGATCATCACGTTTCTGTCCGACTATGGCCTCGAGGACGACTTCGTCGGCGTCTGTCACGGCGTGATCGCGGCGATCTGCCCCCAGGCGAGAGTGATTGACCTCACGCACGGGGTTCGCCGCCACGACGTGCGCGAAGGCGCGCTGATCCTCGCACAGGCGCTCGACTACCTGCCGGTCGGCGTGCACCTGGCGGTCGTCGACCCCGGCGTCGGCGGCGAGCGCCGGGCGGTCGCGCTCGCGCTCGCCGACGGCCGGTTGCTCGTCGGTCCGGACAACGGCCTGCTGTCGCTCGCGGTCGCGCGCGGGGACGGAATCGTCGAGGCGGTCGACATCGCGCAATCGCCGTTCTCCCTGCAGCCCGTCTCGGCGACCTTCCACGGACGCGACATCTTCGCGCCGGTCGCGGCCGCGCTGGCCGCCGGCGAGCCGCTGTCGGCCGCCGGGGAGCCGCTGCAGCCGGCGCAGCTCGCGACGCTCGAGCTGCGCCCGGCCCGCGTGCACGACGGCGCGCTCGCCGCTCGCGTCGGCCACATCGACCGGTTCGGCAACGTGCAGCTCGAGGCGCACGCCGAGGACCTTGCCCCGTTGGGGCTGCACCTCGGCGACGATTGCGTGCTCGCGCTCAGCGACGGCTCGCGCCATCGCCTCCGGTACGGCCGGAGGTTCGGCGACGCCGGTGACGGCGAGCTGCTGCTGTACGAGGACTCGGCGCACCAGCTCGCGGTCGCGGTCAACCAGTCAAGCGCCGCCGAACGCCTTGTGGTCGCGCTCGACGACGAGCTGCGCATATCGACGTGACGCCGATCGGCTCGCCGCGGCTACACCTGCGGCGTACGGACTCGACCAACAGCGCGCGCGCGCGATCTGGCGGCGCGCGGCGCCGTGCACGGCACGCTCGTGACGGCGGCCGAGCAGACCGCCGGGCGCGGGCGCCAGGGGCGCACCTGGGCGGCGCCCGCGGGACGGGCGCTGCTGTGCACGGTGGTGGTCCGCGAGCCGCCGCGGCTGCTCCCGCTCGTGGTCGGAGTCGCGGTCGCTGAGACGGTCGGCGCCGACGCGCGCCTGAAATGGCCCAACGACGTCCTCCTGGACGGACGCAAGGTCGCCGGAATCCTCGTCGAGGGCCGCCCGCAGGAGCGCTGGGCCGTGGCCGGGATCGGCCTCAACGTCGCCCTGCGCGAGGCGGACTTCCCGCCCGAGCTCCGCGATCGCGCGGCGACGATGGGCTTGGAGGCCAGCGCGATCGAGCCGACGCTCGCACGTCTGCTGGTCGCCCTCGAGCGGTGGCTGACGGCGCCGTCCTCGGACGTGCTCGCGGCGTTCCGCGCCCGCGACGCGCTTGTCGGCCAGACGGTCAAGTGGGCTGGCGGAAGCGGGCCGCGCCGACGGCGTCGACGATCAGGGTCGGCTATCGGTTGTGCTCGCCGACGGCGAGCACGTCGCGCTCGACGCCGGCGAGGTCCATCTCGCGGCCCAGAACGCGTTGTACTGACCGGCTACGCGGCCTCTTCGGTGTCGTGCGCCGCGGAAGACTCGTCATCATCGAGCTCTAAGTCGAGGTCCTTGACATTGTCATCCTCTGAGGAGTCGCCGGCCTCGGGCGTCTCGGGCGCGACGGCCGCCCCACCTTCCTCGCCGGCCGTGGCGCCAGACTTGCGCCGCCGGCGCTTGGAGCCGCGCCGGCCTTTGGGGAAGTTGCGCAACAGCTCACGGGCCAGCGCCGCCGGCTTGCGCGCCATCCGCGTGCGCGCTCCGCGCAGCGCCTCCTCGGCCTCGGGCGTGTGCGCGAGCGCCGCCGCGAGCAGCGCCGCCGACAGCCGTCGGTCCTCCTTGCGCGAGGCGTGGACGAGCCGGCGGGCGTTGCGCGCGTGCGCCGAGCCGCTCGAGTTGACGAGCAGTCCCAGCAGGCGCTTGGTCTCGGGCCAGCGCTGGACGGCGTACTCCTCGTGGACCTCACGGGTGTATTCGGCCATCCGCCAGATCCACGCGTTGGCCTGGTCGCGGCGGCCGATCCGGCGCTCGGCGAGCGCCTGGAGCATGATCTTGACTCCCTCGCGGCGCTCGTCACGCGGCCAGCCGCCCATCACGTCGATCGCGGTGTCGAACGCCTCGGGGTCGCGGCTGGCGGCGATCTCCTGCAGCGCCCGCAGACGCAGCTGGCCGTTGCGGTTTCGCTGCACGGCGGTCAGCAGGAAACGGCGCTTGAGCTCGCCGCCGCGGTCGAAGTGCAGCATCGCCTTCGCGCGTCGCCAGCCGTTCGGCGCGACGCGCGCGCCGGCGAGCGCCGCCCATACGTGCTGTTCGCCGTAGTCGAGGTGCTCGACCGCGATTCGCCACAGCTCGCGCTCGAACACCTCGGCGCGCCGCTCGGGATCCGGGGTGACCGGCAGCACGCGTCGTTCGACCCGCACGCGGCGGCCGCGACCGCGGCGCACCGGACCGACGACGATCGCGCCGCCGCGGTAGACGTCGCGGTCGAGCAGCGAATGCAGGGTGACGACCGGGTCGTCGTGCTTGGTCGCCGGGTGCACGAAGTCGATCACGATCCCGGCCTCCTTGCCCGGATGGCGACGGGTGACACGACCGACCCGCTGCTGATAGACGCGCTTGGAGGCGGTCGGCGCCAGGTGCATGCAAATCGTCGCGCGCGGGCTGTTCCACCCCTCGGCGAGCAGCATCGCGTTGACCAGCACATCGATCTTGCCCGACTCGTAGTCGGCCAGGATCCGCGCCAGCTCACGCTTGGGAGTCTCGCCCGAGACGGCCTTGGCCTTGATCCCGATTTCGCGCGAATGCCGCGGCGACGTTGTAGGCGTGCTTGACGCCGGCCGCGTAGACGACGCCGGGGACGCCGTTGAAGCGGGTCTTGTAGAGGTCCGCGATCGCGAGGTTGAACGGCGTCTGATCGAGCAGTTCGGCGAGCATCTCCTGGTCGAACTCGGTGTCGACTTCGCCTCGGCGCAGCGGCACCTTGGCGATCGTCCGCACACCGGGGCCGGGCGGGATCCGGATGCAGCGCAGCGGCGCGATCACGCCCCGTCGCGCGGCCTGCGCGAGGTCAAAGCGGCTCGTCTGGGTCGGGAACAGGTCCGTCACGTGGCGGGCGATCAGCGCCCCGGTGGCGGTCATACCGACGAAGATCGGCCCTGACCAGGCGCGGATCGCCGCCGAGGTCTTCTCGCCCAGCGCCGTGTGTGCCTCGTCGCAGATCACGATCGTGTACGCGTCGGAGATCCGCCCGGCGTTGCGCACGAACCACTGGTAGGTCTCGACCGTGACCGGTCCGTTGGCGGCATCGTGGCCGTCGAGCAGCGGGCCGCTGATCCGGTTGCGGTAACCGCGGTCGCGCAGTTCGCCGTTGAACTGGTCCACGAGGTTGCGGCGGTGGGTGAGGATCAGGACGCCGCCGGTCCGTGATGCCTCGACGAACCCGAGCGCGGCGACCGTCTTGCCGGCGCCGGTCGCGTGCTCGAACCAGAAGCGTCGGTCGGCGTTGGGATCCTCGGGCTGCTCGTCGATCGGCTCCTCGTCCTCGTCCACCTCGTCCTGCCAGTCCTGGGGCTCCTCGTCCTCGTCGATCGACGCGTCGCCATTGACGGCTCGTCCTCGACCTGCTCGTCGCCTCCCCGGCTCGTCGTCGACCTCTCGCCGCCGTCGCGTCGTCGTCGACCTGCTCGCCGTCGGCGACTGGCTCGTCGTCGTCATCGAGGTCGAGCTCGGCGTCGTCATCGCCGTTGGATGCGCCGATGGTAGATGCGACCCCCGGCTCGGCGACGACGTGCTCGGGCACCGTCACGCCGTTGGCGCTCGCGGTGCCGTTGGCGGAGCGCTGGGCCTCGGCGAGCAGCGCCGTCAGCGTGCCCGACAGCGCGTCGACCTGGTGTGCCGAGAGCACCGTCTTGTCGACCAGTCGCGGCTCCTCCTCGGAGAGCAGGCGCTCGAGCCCGAGCAGCAGCGAGAAATGGCGCCGCCATTCGATCGACGGCTGCTTGTTGCCCGCATCGACCTCGGTCGAGCGCGGCGTCGAGCGCGCGGCGGCGGGCCGACCCGGGAGCCAGCGCGTCCTCGAGCGACTCGCCTTCGTAGACGAAGCGCTCGCGCGTCAGCCGCTCCGCACGCGCAATCGCGTCAGGACTCGGAAAGGGGGTGGTCACACCCATCAGTGTTTGCACGTTGCGTCAGGATGAGCGAGCCGCGGCGTTGCCTCGTGGCGGCTCAGAAAGGCTCGGCCGCAGTTTTGCCGAGCAGGGCGAGATTCCTCAGAAGCTTCCTCCCGCCTCGTAAGACAAGAGGATAACGCGTACTTAAGCAGATCCAGCGGCGCGGCCGTGTGGCAAGCTGTCGGCAATGCGCATGCGCCCCTGGTCAATTGCCGTTTTGGTCATGTGCCTGGTGCTCGCGGGCTGCGGGGCGAGCCAGGGCCATAGCGAGGCGCCGTCGCACGGTGCAGAGGCCGCTGCCTTCAAGGGATCGCCGCCGCAGCTCGCTTCGCTGCACGCTCAGGCCAACAAGCTTTTGGGCGGGGGTGTCAACGCTTTTCGCGCCCGAATGACCTCGCTGAACGGCTATCCGGTCGTGGTCAACAAGTGGGCCTCGTGGTGCGGTCCCTGCCAGATCGAGTTTCCCGCCTTCCAGAAGGCGGCGGTCAAGTTTGGCCGCAAGGTCGCGTTCATCGGCATCGACGGCAAGGACGGCAACGGCGCCGCGGCTTCGTTCCTGAAGCGCTTCCCGGTGACCTACCCGAGCTACACGGATCCGAACGAGTCGATCGCGCGCGCCTATCAGGCTTCGACCTACTACCCGCAGACGCTGTTCTTCAGCAGCAATGCGCATGGGAAGTACGTCTTCGATCACGCCGGACCATACGAGAGCGCCGCGGCGCTCGAGCGCGACATCAACGTTACGCGCTGAAGTGACCGGGACGCTGGCCTACGAGGTGCGTCGCGCCCAGGGCGAGGAGGAGATGTCCGCCCTGATCGAGCTGCGCCATGAGGTCTTCTGCGACGAGCAGGGCGTGCCGGTCCGCGAGGAACTCGACGGTCGCGACCACGAGGCGATGCACCTCGTCGCCGTCTCGGGCAGCGAGGTGCTCGCGACCTGCCGGCTCTTGTTCGTTGGGGCGACGGTGCAGTTCAGCCGCCTCGCCGTCCGCGCCAGCGCGCGCCGGCGCGGGATCGCGACCGCGCTGCTCGAGCGCGCCGACGAGGAGGCGCGGGCCGGCGGAGCCAGGCGTCTGGTCCTGCACGCCCAGACCTACGCTCGCTCGCTGTATGACCAGGCCGGCTACGAACCGCGGGGGCGGGTCTTCATGGAGGCCGGGATCGAGCACGTCGCGATGGAGAAGTACGTTTAGCGCGATGCGCGGGTCCGGCTAGACGCGCTGATGCCCGAGCTGCGGATCGATCCGCTGACCGGTCAGCGCGCGCTGATTGCCGGTGCGAGGAGCAGCCGTCCCGGGGGCGAGCTCACGGCCGCGCCGGCGCCCGCGATCGATCCCGAGTCTGACCCGTTCGCCGACGGCCACGAGGACCGCACGCCGCCGGAGCTGTTTGCGCTGCGGGCAAACGGCGCCGCTCCCGACACCCCGGGCTGGCAGGTCCGCGTCGTTCCGAACCTGTACCCGGCGCTCGAGCCCGACGCCGAGGCGCCCCCCGCGCATGCCAACCAACAGCTGTTCTGGTCCGGACCCGCCACGGGCGCGCACGAGGTGATCATCAATTCCCCGCAGCCGGTCAGCTCGCTGGGCGATCTGGCGCCCGAGCAGCTCGCGACCGCGGTCGACGTCTGGCGCGAGCGGATGCGGGTTCACGACGACGCGTCGTGCGTGCACCTGAGCGTCAACGAACGGCGCGAGGCGGGCGCCTCGCTGCCGCACACTCACGCGCAGCTCTACGCGCTCGAGTTCGTCCCGGCCGCGATCGCGCGCGAGCGCGAGCGCTTCCGCGCCTATGCGACCCAGACGATGGGCGGCAACCTGCTTGCCGACCTCGTCCAACAGGAGGTCCGCGAGCGCGACCGGATCGTCGCGATCGATGACGAGGCGGTGCTGTTGTCCGCCTACGCGGGCCGTGTTCCGTACCAGCTCTTGCTCGCCCCGCGCATGCCGCGCGCGCGGTTCGAGGACGATGGGCCGACTGGGGCCGCGCTGCTCGGCGAGGCGTTGCGGCGGCTCGCGCGGCGCCTCGGCGCCAGCCCGCCGCTGAACCTGTGGATCCGCACCGCTCCGCAGGGCGCCGAGCAGTTCTGCTGGCGGATCGACATCCTGCCGCGGCTGACGCACCTGGCCGGGCTCGAGCTCGGCGCGGGCGTCAACCTCAACATCGTCGCGCCCGAACGGGCGGCCGCCGAGCTGAGGGACGCGTAGCGGGGCGCTGACGCGTGCGAGCGCTGGTCCAGCGCGTCTCGCGCGCCTCGGTTTCCACGGGCGGCGTGCGCGTCTCGGAGATCGGTCCCGGGCTGCTGGTGCTGCTCGGCGTCCACCGGACCGACTCGACGCCACAGGCGCAGTGGCTTGCGACCAAGGTCCGGGCGCTGCGGGTGTTCGCTGACACCGACGGGCGCATGAACGAGCCGCTCGGCGACCGCGAGGTGCTGTGCGTGAGCCAGTTCACGCTCTACGGCGACGCGCGGCGGGGCAATCGCCCGAGCTACATCGAGGCGGCCGCGCCGGAGCTCGCGCGAGCCGCTGTACGAGCACTTCTGCGAGCTGCTCGAAGCCAAGCGGGGCGTGTTCGGTGCCCAGATGGAGGTTGAGCTCGTCAACGACGGGCCGGTGACGCTGCTGCTCGAAAGCCGGTAGCGCCAGGCTTACAGCTCGCGGCGCGGGCTGGCGCTTGTAACCACCCGGGCTCCCGCATAGCGCAGTCGCCGCCGCCGTGGTGTGTCGTCGCGCTCCGGTCCGGCGGACGCAATCGCATCGGAATATGCGATGCAGGTCGCTCTGGCGGCGTCGCGCCAGGTCCAGGCGGGCGGCGCCGGCGCCGGGCGGCGCAGCGACTCGGCGTCGCGCACGAGACCGTCGATGTCGCCGACTTCGGTGAGCTTGACGGAGCCGTTGAGGACCTCACGCAGCGCCGGGACATCGCACGCGGCGACCGGGGTGCCGCAGGCGAGCGCTTCGATCGGCGGCAGCCCGAAGCCCTCGTCGTCGCTCGGGAACACGAGCGCATGGGCGCCGGTGTAGATCGCCGCCAGGGCATCGTCGTCGACCGCGCCGGTCAGATGTACGCCGTCGAGCTCACTCGCCCAGCGCCCCGCGGGTCCGACGAGCACGAGTGGCATCGTCCGCCGGGCCCGGGTCAGTGCGGCGACCCGCTTGCGCGGGTCGGGCTGGCGCAGCCCGCCCGCCCAGACGAGGTAGTGCTCGGGGAGGCCGAAGCGCTCGCGAGCTGCGCTCACCTCGTCCTCAGACCGGGGCCAGAAGGCCGGCGCCGGAGCCTCCGGGATCACGGCGATCCGCTCGGCCGGGATCCGCAGCATGTGCATCACGTCGTCGGCGACGGCCTCGGTCGGCACGATCACGCGCGCCCCACGCTGGACCGCCAGGTAGCGCAGCCTGAAGCGGACCCCGGTGCGCAGGTATTCGCCCTGACGCTTGAGCGCGACGAGGTCGTGGAGCGTGACGACCATCGGCACCGGGCAGCGCAGCATCGCACCCTCGATCCACGGCGAGTGAAACAGATCGCACCGACGCGGGGCATGGCTCTCGACCAGTTCCACGTCGCCGTTCTCGCGCAGCGCCTCGAGTAGGCAGCGGACGTAGCGGCCGATTCCGCGCTCGTCCTTCCCGGGGCGACTGTCGAACGCGATCTTCATCGGACGGTCGGCTGCCGTGCGGAACGTAGGATGGGCGCCGGGGTCTCCGGCCACGGTCCAGCAAACGCCCATGCTTGTGCGCCTGACATCCGGGGGTCGCCACCCTATACGCGCGGAGCCGGGATGTCGAGCGATCAACTACCGATTTGTACATCAGCGCATACCGGGTCGCCCGGGCACGCTCAGCCGTCAACGAGGTTGAGCGTTTGCGGGGCGCCCACTAGCTTGGGCGCCAGTGAGGGACTACTACGAGGAGTTGTGGGAGCGGCTGCCCGCGTCGCTGCACCCCCCGGACGAGCGGCTGCGCCTGGGTTTCCTGCGCGACAACACGATGCCCGATGATTGCGCGCTCGACCTCGGCTGTGGCGACGGCGCTTTCACCGGGCACCTCGCGGACGCGGTCGCCAAGGTAGTCGGCGCGGACGTGGCGCGGGCCGCACTGCGCCGCGCGAGCGCGCGCCATCCGTCGATCGAGTTCCGGTTGCTCGAGTTCGACGGGCCGCTGCCGTTTGATGACAACGCCTTCGAACTCGTCTGGAGCAGCGAGGTGATCGAGCATGTGGCGGACACGGCGCGGTGGCTGTCGGAGGTCAGGCGCGTGCTCGCCCCGAGCGGACGGCTGCTGTTGACGACTCCCAACCACGGGCGTATGGCGATTGCAGTGCGAGGCGTCGAGCGCTATTCCGAGCCGCTCGGCGATCACCTGCACCTGTACACGCGCAGATCGCTGACGGGCTTGCTGCACGAGTTCGGCTTTGCTCCGGTCGCGGTCCGGGCGGCTGGGGGGATCCCCGGCCTGCGCCGGCTGCTGCTCGGGCGCGCCTGCGTTAGCGCCGCGCGACTCTGAGTCAAAAAGTGAGCGTGGCGCACGCTTTTTGACTCCAAGTGGCGGTTGCGGAGGTCAGCCGTGACCCGCGGCGAGCGCGGCCCCCCGGGGTCAGCCGTGACCCGCCGCGAGCGCGGCCCCCCGGGGTCAGCCGTGACCCGCGGCGAGTGCCGCCCGCGCGTCGGCGAGCGCCTGGGCGGTCCCCGGGTCGATCGGGTCCAGCATCTGGGCGCGCTCGAGAGACGCCAGCGCGAGCCGGGCTTCGTGCCGGCTCAGATCGAAGCTTCCGAGCGCGTACCAGCTCTGGAAGTTGTCAGGCTGCAGCTGGACGCCCTTGACGAGTTCGGCGCGCGCCGCTCCGTCGTCGCGGACGCGTTGATATAGCTCGGATAGGACGAGCAGCGGCTCGAGCGCGAGCGGGTCAGAACCGGCGGCGTCCCGCGCATTCGAGAACGCCGCCCCGAGGTTCCCGTTTGCGGCGGCGTTCTCGGCCGACGTGAGCGAGTCAGTCGACGAGAGCGGCTGCCAGATCACCCACGCCAAAAGCAGCGACACCGCGGCGAGCCCCACCGCGCCGGCCGCGACGCCGGGCCGGGCGATCAGTGACTCGCGGCGCGCGGCCATCCCGACTGGGCGCGCGAGCGGGCCGCGTCCCGACAGCCAGCCGGCGCACAGCAGCACCGGGACGGCGACTCCCGGAAAGAACCAGGTCCAGTCGATCGCCGACTGGATGCCGAACGCGAGCACCACCAGCGCCAGCGCGATCAAGCCCTCACGCTCGGCGGTCATCGCGGCGTCGAGCGCCGCCCATCGGGTCCTGAAGGCGACCGTGCGCGCGGTCGACGCCAGCCACGAGACGAGCAGCGCGAGGCTGACCGCGAGACCCAGCAGGCCGAGGTCGGCGAACGTCTGGACCACGTAGCTGTGAGCGTGGACGGCGATGTCGCCGTGATTGACGTAGCGCGAGCGCGCGGTCGCGAACCCGAGCGCGCCGACTCCTTTGAAGAGCGCGTGCTCGCCGACCTTGATCCCCTCGCTCCAGTACAGCGGCCGGCTGCTGCCGAGCGATCCGAACCGCGACGCGCTGTTGCCGGTGATCGCATTGACGTTCGTGAGCGAGTCCCACGCGTGCGAGATCTCTCCGGTCAGCCCGCGCGAGGACTCCGCCACGGCGGCGACGGCCGCGACCGGGACGAGCGCCACGGCGATCACGAGCGCGGTGGCGATCCGGCGCCGGATGCGCTCGGAGGGCGCGATCCGATCCGCGGCCCATGCGGCGGCGATCCCGACCACGGTCAGCACGACGACGGTGATCAGCAGCACGAACCCGTATGTGTGGCCGGCCGACGTGCGCAGGTCGAGCGCCTGGTTGTCGCCCGTTAAGCCCGGCTTGGAAAGAGCCCACCCGGAGATGACCGCCGCACCGATCGCCGCGAGCGCGAGCAGGACGGTGGCGCTCAGCCGGCGTGGCACGAACACGATCGAGCACCCGATCGCGACCACGGCCGCGATCGCGGCCGAGCGCGAATACGAGAGCACGACGACGCTGATCAGGATCGCGACGGCCGGGACCGCGAGGCCACGGAGCGCCGGAGCGGTGTCGCGGCGGCTCCAGATCCACATACACGGCGGAAAGCCGATCGCGGCCATCACGCCGATCGCGTTCCAGTATCCGAGCGGCGTCTCCAGCCGCCCGAGCGACTGATCCGCCAGCGGAAAGACCTTCCGCACCAGCGCGTAGGCGCTGAGCCCGACGGATGTGATCACGATCGCCCAGATCAGCGCGCGCCAGCGCCCCGGCGCCAGCCGCGCGAGCGCCGCGGCACCGGCGAACGCGGCCAGGTAGGAGAGCGTCAGGTTGGCGGCCTGCCATGAGTTGTCGGGCTGGACCGACCAGGTGATCGAAAGCGCCGTCAGCGCGGTCAGCGCGGCGAACAGCGCGATCGTGGTCGCCCCCCAGAGGGGGCCAGGGGCGCTGAGCACGAGCGCGGCAGCGACCGCGCCGGCGCCGAGGAGCGTGATCACGATCTCCGCCCACGTGCCCGCACCCGAGACCGTGGTCGACTCGTCGACGCCGCTCGTCGTGACCGCGGCGAGGATGATCAGGGCAGCGGCAAGACAGACAGCTATCAGCGCGTCGCCCGTCGGCTTGCCGAGCCCCGTGCGCAGACCACGCGATCTTCCCGGGCCTGCGGCGGGCGATCCGTCGGGGCTACTCGCGGTCGGATTCGAAGCTTCGGTCGCGATGGGCAGCCAGTGTAGAAGTGGCCAGTCGCGGGACCGTACGATCGCGCTCACCTGCCGAGCACCTCCTCGTAGGCGGCGACCGTGTCGCGCCCACATCGCTCCCAGGTGAAGCTGCTTTGCACCGTCAGACGTGCCTGGGCGCCGAGCGCCGCGAGCCGGTTGGGCCGCGATAGGAGGGAGTCGATCGCCGCCGCGAGCCCGGCCGGATCGCGCGGCGCGACGAGCTCGATGCCGCCACCGGCCGCCGCGATCTCCTCGGGCCCATCCTCGCCGCGACAGCCGATCGCGGGGACGCCACCGGCCATCGCCTCGATGTAGCCGACCCCGAACGCCTCGCCGACGCTCGGCATCACGAACAGCGTCCCGGCCTGGGCAGTCGCGACCGCGGCGGAGTGTTCGAGCTCGCCGCGGAACTCGACCTGCGCGGACACTCCGAGGCGCAGCGCAAGCTCGCGCAGCGGATCGCGCTCGGGCCCGTCACCGACCACGACGTACCCGATCTCGGGGTGGCGCTCGCGCAGCGCCGGCAGGGCCGCGATCACGTCGGCGTGGCGCTTGCGCGCGATCAGGTGACCGACGGTCACGAGCGTCGGACGTACCGGCGGCTCGATCGCGTCGATCGGCAGGTCAGCCCCGAGGTGGACGACGCGCGTCTCGCGTGCGCCGAGCGCCGCGCAGCGACGGGCGGTGCCGGCGCTGTTGGCGAGGACGATGTCGGCATGCGCCAGCGTCGCGCCGACGGCTCGAGCGGTCGCGTGGCCGCCGTGGACGTCGCCGCCGTGGATCGAGAGGACCATCGGGATCCGCGGTGCCGCCCGGCGCAGAGCGTCCCCGGCCGGGACGGCGTAATGGGCGTGGACGAGCTCGAACGGGAACTCGCGCGTGATGCCGGCCAGCTCGCGCTTGAGCACCGGCGCCGCCCATGCGCCCCAGGAGTTGTAGCTCCATGGCCGCGGCGGCGAGACGTAGCGCAGATAGTCGACCGTAACTCCGTCGAGCAGGGCGGTTCGTGGCTGCGCGATGACGCGCCGGATCGCACCGGAGTCGCCCGCGCGGAGCGCTCGCAGCGGTGGCAGTGGCCGGTGCAGGACGAGCACCCGCTGCTCGACGCCGGCATCGCGCACCGCGAGGGCTTGACGGTGGGCCCAGATCCCGTTGACGGGATCAGCGGCGCGCGGGTAGTACTCCGCCAGGACGAGTACCTTCATCGCCGGCAAAGCGTGATCGGCTCGGCGGTGGCGCGCGCGAGGCCTGGGATATCGTGGCTTTCATGCGGCGATCCGTGCAGCTCGCGGTGCAGGTCGTCAACTACCGGACGCGGTCCTACCTGGAGCGATGTGTGGCGACGGTCGTCGCTGATCTGCAAGCGAGCGGCATGGTCTATGAGATCAATCTGCTCGACAACGCATCGGGCGAGGACCTGTCGGATCTCGCCGCACGCATCCCGGCGTGCCAAACGTTTTCCGCGCCGACGAATCTCGGCTTCGGAGGCGGCCACAACCTGCTCGCCTCCAAGACGGAGGCTCGGTACCTGCTGATTCTCAACCCCGACGTCGAGTTCATGTTCCCGGACACGACGCGGCGCCTGCTCGACGCCGTGATGAACGGACCGAGCGTGACGGCGGCCGGGCCGAGGGTCGTTGCAGAGAACGGTGCGCCCCAGCCATACGACCACGGACGGCTGCGGGGCCTGCGGGCACAGATCGCGCTGCGCGGCGGTCACAGTTATTGGCACGAGACGTCGGCAGCCCAGGACGTCGCCTGGGTCTCCGGCGCCGCTCTGATGGTCGAGCATGCCGCGTTCGACGCGATTAGTGGGTTTGACGAGAACTTCTTTCTCTACAAGGAGGATGAGGATCTGTGCCTGCGCCTACGGCGGATTGGGGGTCAGATCCGCTACGAGCCGGCGGTCGTGGTCCTTCACCACGGATCGGTGGTCGCCGAGCGCCGGGCGGAGCTGAACCGGGCATCAACCTACTTCTCCGCTAAAAACTTTCCCAACCGGCGCTCGCAAAGGCTGTTTGCCGCCGCGCATCAATGTCTCGCTTACCTGCGACTGTGAGCGTCATCGCCGTCTGAGCGGTTGCTTTTCAGGCGGCGGAGCTTGTAGCCCGTGCGGTAGCCGAACCGCAACGCTCCGAACAGGGGAGCAGCGATCCGCGGATGCGTCGCGAGAGCGAGAAGCGGCCGTTCGACGTCGGGCGGCAGCGCACCTCCGGGCCCGATCAGCCGCATCGAGTCCTCGCTCAGCGCCGCGTCGATCCTGCCGTGCCGGCGTTCGGATGCGCTCGCTGGCGTCGCGGGCGCATCGCACGTCCCCGCGTACGCCTCCACCAGGCGCGCGGCGGCCGCGTCCCAGGTGAGGTCACGTCCGGCCTCCTGGATGGACTCGACGTTGCCTCGCGCAACGGCGGCGTCGCGAAGGAGCTCGATCGCGCGCTGCGCTGTGAGCTCGGCGTCCCACGGGACGATTGCGGCGGCCGCGTCGGGCAGCAGTTCGCTCAGGGATGTGCCGGGAGCCCAGATGCACGGGACGTCGTCGGCGGCTGCCTCGAACGGGACCAGGCCAAAGCCCTCGTGGACCGTGGGATAGATGACCAGCCGTGCGCGCCGATAGAGCCAGGCCTTTTCGCTTTCGGTCACGGCAGCGCAGTCCACCACCGCGGCGGCGAGTCCTGGGTCGCGCCGCACGAGCTCCGTCTCGGCACCCGCCGACGACCCCTCGGAGACATGGGGGCCCGCGAACACCAGCAGCCCGGTCCAATCGTGACGTCTGCGCATCTGCTCGAGCACGCGGAGCGCGAACAGCCGGTTCTTGTGGCGGTAGTCGGCACCGATGCACAGCATCACTTCGGCGTCGTCGGCGAGCTGTGCGGCGGCGGCCGGTCGCGAGGGCCGCAGATCGCCTGGCAGCGCATGGTGGTCGACGCCGATGTGCACGACCGTGGCGCGGTCGGGCTCGACGAGCTCCTCGGCCAGCGCCTCGTCTCGCGCATGGCGCGAGACGAACACCACTCGATCGGCGATCGCCAGGACGCCCCGAGTCAGCTGCCGGTAGCTCTCCCACGCCGCGGGCGAAGCAAAGTACGAGGGGTTGAAATATCGAATCAGGTCCTGATGAGTGATCATCAGCCGGTCGCCGAGCTCGGCCAGGAGCGGGAGCTCGCCGGGGTTGTTGATCTGGTAGGGCCGGTGGACGAGGTCTGCGCGATCACCCTCAAGGCGACGAGCCTCGTCATGGGTCAACAGCTCGACCCCCGGGGCCGACCGCAGCCGGCGCGCGACGTCGGCGCTGAGGTTGGGCGGGACAAGGGCACGGAGGCGGACCGCGTCCATGCGTGCCAGCGCGGCGATCGTCTCGAGCACATTGACCTGCGTTCCGGTGATCGGACCAGAGAGGATCCCCGCGTCGACGATCACCGACATGGCGCCGCGCGCCCGCCGCGCGTGACCGAGCGCGCGGCCAAGCGGGCCGGTGGGATCCTCGCCGGTGCTACGCGCGGTGCGCGGTGCGCGGATCAGGACGTCGTCGGCGAGCACGTGCGAAAGGCCGTTGCGTACGCATCGGGCCGAGAAGTCGCCGTCCGATAACAGGCCTCTCGCGGTGCAAGCCGGCGTCGGTCCGATCAGCTCGAGCGCGCTGCGGCGTACGTAGATGCACTCGCCGCCGGCGGCGGCGATGCGCGGGCGCAGCCGCAGCGAGGCTGCGCGAACGGCCTCGGCAGCCGGCTCGAGCTCGGTGACTTGGTCATCGGCGATTGCCGTCGCCGTCGCCACTCGGCTGTCCGCGTACGCCGCAGCGCGAAGACCGTCGAACCAGCCCGAGGCAACGATGCAGTCTGACCGGATCAGTAATAGGTCGGCCGCGGCGGCCAGGTCGAGCGTCTCGTCCGGACCACCGGCGTCGACGCGGAGGTAGAGGAGCCGCTCGGTCTCGAACTTCGTCAGCGATTCGAGCACAGCCGCGTCGGAGGTCGTGTAGTCGCAGATCAGAATCGGTGTGTCGGTCGGGCTGTGGGCGATGACGGTGCCGACACAGCTGACCAACTGATGGCGGGCCCCGTCGACGATGATGCAGATCACACAGCTCCCACGTGGCCGTGCGAGCGCGTCGTCGACGGTGATGCAACGGACGGGCACGCGGGCGATTATCGCGCCGCCTGAATCAGCTCACTTGTCGCCGGCGGAGTCCCGTCGGGTCGTGGCCAGCTGACGGGCGAACGCGCTCACGAAGCGCGGGTTGTAACGCAGATAGCGTCGCCATAGGCGGCGCGGCTCGTGCGCCAAGCGGTAGAACCACTCCAGTCCGTGCTCTTGCATCCACGGCGGGGCCTGGGGTACGAGTCCCGCGTGGAAGTCAAACGCCGCCCCGACGCCGATCAACACCGGCGCGTCAAGCACTCCACGCAGGTCTGCCATCCACTTCTCCTGCTTCGGCACCCCGATCCCAACCCAGACGACGTCCGCTTTCGACGCGTTGATCTGATAGACGACGGCGGCCTGCTCGTCGCCCGTCAGAGGCCGATGGGGCGGCGAATAGCCCCCGACGATCTTGACGCCCGGGTAACGCTGGCGCAGGTTCAGCGCCAGCTGGACGAGAGCGCCCTGGTTGCGCCCGCCGTAGAGGTACAGACGCTGGCCTGACTCGGCACTGCGAGCGCACGATCGTGCCATCAGCTCCGGCCCATAGACCCGCGCGCCGAGCGGGTGGCCGAGAGCGTTCAGGGCCCACACGAGCGGTTGACCGTCGGGCAGGTTGAGCGACGATCCGAGCAACGCGACGCGCAGCTGGGGATCCTCGGCCGACGCCATCACCGCGTGGACGTTGCAGACGCAGATGTACTCGCGCCCGCCCTCGGACACCTTCGCGTCGATCCAATCGAGGGTTCGCTCGTAGTCGATCAAGCCCAGCGGGACGCCGAGCACATCGACCGCCTTCGGCGGCTCGAGCACCACTGCGTCTGGGTTGAGCGATCCCTCGGGGCGCATGATCATGCAGATCTCCTAATTACCGGTCGCTTCTGCGGGCAAGCGCTGATTCCACGATTTTCGGCGTGCGCGGTTTCCCGAAATGTACGAACGAAGGAGCGAGGTCGGAGTTACGCAGTTTTCATTAGTGCATCGTTAGTTGCCGTATGGAACCTACACGCGCCCGCGGCCCGACGCCGGCCCGTAAGCTCCCGGCGGTTATGAACTGCCTAGTGACGGGCGGGGCCGGGTTCATCGGCTCGAACCTGGTGGATGCGCTGGTCGAGCGAGGCGATCGCGTGACGATCGTCGACGACCTCTCGACCGGCAAGCTCGAGAACCTCGAGCATGCGCTGGCGAACGGGGCGACGCTGGAGGTGCTCGACGTCGGCGATCGGCGGGCGCTCGCAGAACTGTTCACGGTCACACGGCCCGAGGCCGTGTTCCACCTCGCGGCTCAGGCCGACGTACGGCGCTCGGTGCAGGACCCGACAGCGGATGCGATCTCGAACGTGCTCGGGACGATCGCGGTGCTGGAGTCCGCGCGCGCAGCGGGCGTCGAGCGGGTGGTCAACACCTCGACCGGCGGAGGTATCTATGGAGCTGCCGATCGGCTGCCGACGCCCGAGGACCCGCCGATCGAACCAGCGGCCCCGTACGGGCAGGGCAAGTACGCGGCCGAGGGTTACTGCGGGCTGTACTCGCGCCTGCACGGCCTCTCGACGATCTCACTTCGTTACGGCAACGTCTATGGACCGCGCCAGGATGCCCACGGCGAGGCCGGCGTGGTCGCGATTTTCTGCGGGTGCCTGGTCGAGGGCCGCCAACCGACGATCTACGGCGACGGGCGCCAGACACGAGACTGGGTTGAGGTCAGCGACGTCGTGCGCGCAAACCTGGTCGCCGCCGACGCGTCGCTGATCGGATCGGTGAACGTCGGCTGTGGGCGGGAGACGTCGGTGCTCGAGCTCGTCGCAGCTGTCAACGATGTCGGCGGTGACCGGGGGCGGTTGGAGCCCGTATTCGCGCCGCGGCGTCGCGGCGAGGTGGAGCGCAGCTGCCTCGATGTCTCGCGGGTGCGGCGCGAGCTCGGCTGGGAGGCCGACGTGCAACTGCGCGACGGGATCCGCCGGGCGCTCGCCGTCCTCTGACGGCGCCGGCGCCTCGACCTGCCCCGCGCGGCCGGTGCGACGGCCGCGGCCTACAGGTTCTCGGCCACCCGCGGGGCTTCGCGCGTGAAGTACCACCAGCCGAGCGCGAACAGCCCCGGGATGAACGCCAACGCGATCAGTGTCGTGACCGGGCCGGCGAAGCTCAGCGCCGAGGGAAAGTGCTTCGGATCGTGACCGATGAACGCGTGCCCGGCTTGGGTGAGCAGGATCGCGACCGGGTTCAGGAGCGCGATGTGCACAAGCGCCGGCCCGAAACGCTTGGCGATCGAGGTGGCCGGATACATGATCGGAGAAACGTAGAACCAGACCTGAAGGCTCACCTCCCAGATCGGGGCAACGTCGCGGAACCGAACGTAGAGGGCCGACAGGAGCATCGCCAGGCCGGTCGTAAGCATGATGAAGCCGAACGCAATCGGGAACATCTCGAGCCATTTGATGGTTGGGCTGACTCCGTTCACGAGCGCGAACACGACAACCGCGATCGAGTTCATCGCGAGGTTGAACGCCGAGGTCAAAGCGACGGACAGCGGCACGACCATCCGGGGGAACCGGACCTTTCGCAGCATCCCTTCGCGTGTGACGAGGCAGTTGACCGCATTTCCGGTCGCCTCGCCGAGGAAGGTCCAGAACACGATCCCCATAAGGAGGTACACGCCGTAGTGGGGAACCCCCTTTCCGATGTCGACCACCTTCGTGAAGAACAGGTAGAGGACGCCGAAGAACAGCAGCGGCCGCATCAGCGACCACACGTAGCCGAGGACCGAGCCGAAATAACGAAGCTTGAACTCGGTGCGGGCCATCGTCATCGACAGCTCGACAAAGCGCCGAGCAGTCCCGCCGAAGGCCGATGGGCCATACGCGCGTGCCGCGTGGCTGCTCATGCGCCAGCAAGGTAGCAGTGCGTTGGGCCGAGGCCGCGGGGACGCCAGGACGGCGTGCGCCGGCGATCGGCGCTACGCGCGATCGATATCGAACGTATTCGGGAGGTCGGCCATGCCGCCGCCTGCGAGGTCCGCGACGACGATGATCGTCGCCGTCGTATGGATGTCATACGCCGCGGCGCCGAATCCGGCTCGGGCGACGCTCGCGATCAGGCGGTAGCGCCCGGGCGCGAGCCAATTCTCGAAGTTGACCCTGATCGCGGCCGTCGCTCCGGGATAGAAATTGCCGGTCGCGGCCTCGTGCATGTTTGTGTTCGTCGCGAACACGACGTTGCCGGACTCGTTTTCGAGCGTGACCGCGAACATCGGGTCATCGGCCTCGGCGATAAAGCGGACATCCATCCGGATCACGCAGCGCATGCCCTGCTGGGCCGTGACGATGACTTCGCCGCTCGGGGACTCAAACCAGGCATTCACGACCTCGGCGACGCGAGGGTCCGGCCCCGCGTGACCGGCCGCTGGTCCGCCCGGCACCGGTCCGACCGTCGTGCGGTCGAAGTTGAGCTGGTTGTACTGGCGGGCGATCGATGAGGGCTCGTCGATGTCGACCACCCGGCCGCGCTCGAGGAGCATCGCGCGGTCACAGAAGCGCTGGACGGAGCCCATGTCATGGGTTACGAACAGGATCGTGCGTCCGGCCCGCTGCAGCCGACCGAACTCGTCGAAGCACTTCTGCTGAAAGGCGGCGTCGCCGACCGCGAGCACCTCATCTATCAACAGGATCTCGGCATCGACCTGGATTGCGGTCGCGAACGCGAGCCGCACGAGCATGCCCGAGGAGTAGTTCTTCAATCGCAGATCGGTGAACTCACCGAGCTCCGCGAACGCGACGATGTCGTCGAATCGGGCACGGGCTTCCCGGCGCGAGAGCCCGAGCATGATCGCGTTGATGATCACGTTGTCGCGGGCGGCGAGGTCCATGTTGAAGCCGACGCCGAGTTCGATGAACGGCGACAGCCGTCCGTCGATTGCGACCTCGCCGCGATCGACTTCGTAGATTCCGGCGAGGCACTTGAGCAGCGTGCTCTTGCCGCTCCCGTTGCGCCCGACGATTCCGAAGAACTCGCCTGGGGCGATGTCGACCGTTACGTCCTCGACCGCCCGCAGCTCGTCGTAGTAATGGGCGCGGAACGGGTGCAGGACCCGCTCCTTCAGCGTGTGGTAACGCTCGTGGGGCAGGCGGAAGGTCTTGCTGAGATGCTTCATCGAGACCGCCGGACCCGGCGACGACGATGAGGTCGCACGCTGGTGCGCAAGCCGCTCATTTGCCGCCACGCTCACAGCCGGGACGGTAGCAACGCCCGACCGAGTTGCGGCAATGCGAGAGTACTCTCAGGGCCGATGGACGTCTGCACGATCATCGCGAAGAACTACGTGGCGCACGCCCGCGTGCTCGCCCGATCATTGGCCGAGCACAACCCCGGCAGTCGCCTCCGGACGTTGATCATCGACGACTATGAGGGCTATGTCGACCCGGCACGGGAGCCCTTCGACGTGCTCACTCCGACGAACATCGGCTGTGACCCGTTCATCGAGATGGCGCTTGGGTATTCGGTGCTCGAGCTTTCGACGGCGGTCAAGCCGTGGCTGCTGCGACACCTGATGGGGCAAACCGGCGGCCCTGTCACCTATCTCGATCCCGACATCAAGGTCTACGGATCACTGAGCCCACTCGATGAGCTCGCCGCTCGCCACGGGGTCGTGCTGATTCCCCACAACAGCGAGCCGCTTCCGACCGACGGCCGCAAGCCGACCCAACTCGACATCATGATCGCAGGGGTCTACAACCTCGGCTATGTCTCGGTCGCGCCGGGCGCGGATGTGGACCGGCTGCTGGACTGGTGGGCAGAACGATTGCGCTACGACTGCCGCGTCGATCCTTCGGTCGGGATCTTCGTCGATCAGCGGTGGTTCGACCTGGCGCCTGGCTTTCTGAGCGACTTCGCGATCGTTCGCGAGCCCGAATACAACGTTGCCTATTGGAATGTGCACAGCCGCAGGCTCGAGCGCGAAGGTGACCGCTACCTGGTCGACGGCCGTCAGCTCGCGTTCTTTCACTTCAGCGGTTTTGATCCGGCGCGGCCGCTGAGCCTGAGCCTCCACCAGGACCGGGTCGACGTCACCAGTCACGCGGTGCTCGAGTGGCTGCTGGCCGAGTACGCCGCAGACGTGCAAGCCCAGGGCCATGCCAAGAGCCGGCGGTGGCCGTACAGCTACCGGGCGCTGGCAGACGGAACGCGGATCGACGAGAGCGTCCGCGCCGCGTACGCCGACTTTGCAGACGATCAGCACCGGCGCGGCTTGCAGTCAATGTCTCCGTTCACGCTCGAAGGGACAACCGCGTTCAAAAACTGGCTCGGCGAACAGGCGCCAGGGGCGCCGCCCGGGGTCACCCGGGTACTGGAAAAAATCCACAGCGACCGCGCCGACGTTGCCCTCACCTACCCCGATCTCCACAACGGCAGTGCCGATCGACTCCTGCGCTGGGCGCAGGAGCACGGTCAAAAGGAGATACCGGTGTTGGCGTGGGCGATGGGCGGCACGTCACGTGTCGAGGACGGCGCGGGACAGCCCGTCGGTGTCCCGCGGACGAGCGTCGACGAGGTGCCCTTCGCGCTCCGCGGAAGCCCGTGGGGAGTGAACGTCATCGGGTGCGCAAACGGCGCCGTCGAGACCGAGGCGGCCGCGCGTCTGATCCTCCGCGCGCTGGACCTCGGGGAGATACCCGCGCTGCCGATTGGCGCGCACGCGACCGAAAACGAATCGGGCCCCAAGCTTGGAATCGACCCAGGCGACGCGCGGTTTCCGGTGAACGTGATCACGATGGAGCCAGACACCATGTTCGAGCTCGGAGCTCAGTCCGGCGATGAACTGTTCGCCGGCCGGTACTCAATCGGGCTCTGGTTCTGGGCCGTCGACGGCCTGCCACAGAACCTGCCCAGCTGGTGTCTGCCGGTCGATGAGGTATGGGTCCCCAGCGCTCACGTCGCGCACGGCCTCGAGCCGCTCACCTCGATCCCGGTCACGACGATTCCGCTGCCGGCGGAGCCGCTCGCGCTACGGCGAGCTTCTCGGTCCGAGCTTGGTCTTGCGGATCGCGAGTTCATCGTCTGCTCCAGCGTCGACTTCGCGAGCGGCTTTGAGCGCAAGCATCCGACCGCGGTGATCGGCGCATTCCGGGCGGCGTTCGCGCGCGATCAACACGTCCGGCTGGTGTTGGCATGCGCGAACGGCGAGCGCGACCCGCGGCACCACGAGGAACTGCTCGCCGCCGTGGGCGACGATCCCGCGATTGAAGTTCGCGACTGTGACGGCGCCGGCACGGACATCGAAGCGTTGACAGGGGCGTGTGACTGCTACGTGTCGCTGCACCGGGCCGAGGCTTTCGGTCGCGACCTCGCGACCGCGATGTGGTTCGGCAAGCCGGTCATCGCGACCGGTTACTCCGGCAACCTCGAGTTCATGAGCGCCGACAACAGCATGCTGGTGGACTTCAGGCTGGTGGCGGTCGGTCCCGGCGCCGACCCGTATCCCGTCGATGGCCGGTGGGCCGATCCGTCGGTTGAGCACGCTGCTGGATTGATGAGGCACGCGTTTGAAGACCAGGCCTCGGCGCGGGAACTCGGAGCCCGAGCATCCGAGGACATCAGGCGCACGCACTCCACTATGGTGACCGCGCAGATGATCTCCCGTCGCCTGGATTCGATTTCCGCGACCGGGCGCCCGCGCCGCGACCGTGATCCGGCGCACGACCGCTCTCGGGCGCTCGCGCAGCTCGCTGCGCGGCTGCAACGCGGCATCGGACCCGGCAATGCCCCGCGAGGCGCGCGCAAGCTCGTGCGCAACGCGACGCTGCGAATGATTCGACCGTTCACGGCGTACCAGCAGGACGTCAATGCCGATGTCGTCACAGCCTTGGACGAGGTGAACGAGAACGTGATCCGCTTGCGCCGCGAATTGCTCGGTGAGCGAGCGCAGCTCCTGGCCGAGCTGCGCCGCCACGAGACCGACTCGACGCTCCGGGTCGACGCTCCTGACAGATCGGGAGACTGACGCCGATCGGCAAGCGAAACCGACGTCGGCGAATACCGTAGGGCGAGTGGGTCGACTCTGAACGAAGAGGCGAGCTACGAGCGGACTTCGAGCACGGGCAACGCTCATCCAGCGACCCGACCAGGCGGCGCGACCCCCGCGGCCGCTAGCGCTGGCACCAGTTGCTCAGGTGCTCCCGCCAGCTGGTCCAGCGCAATCTGCGGCGCCTGCGGCTGCGTCCGTGCCACCGCATCCAGGAGCTCGCACGTCGCCTCCGGCCCGCGCAGGACGGCGTCGTAGTGAAACAGCCGTTGGTCCAACCACGGGTGATCCGGATCGCCCAGCAGCTCGACGCCGCGGGCGAGCCAGTCGTCCCCATGTGAGCCGTCGGCGGAGCCCGCCGGAGTGATCCACGTCAGCCTGGCGCGCGGGAACCCTTCGAGTAGCTCACCGATTGCGTACTGCACCGAAGGCTCGGCGGGATCGGCGCAGATCAGCAGCCGTGGGCTTGCGACCGCATCGCGCGCGCGGATCACGGCCTGATCGCTCGCCCGCACGAAGCTCGCGGGCCGGTCGGCGAGCCGCTCGTGGAAGCGTTCGGCGAACAGCTTGCGGCTGCGCTCGCTGAGCGATACAGCCTGATCGAGGCCGCCCGAGCCGTAGCGGACATGTGTGACGATCGAGCGCGGCTCGTAGACGACCGACATCCCCCGTTCCGCGAGCCGCAGGCAGAGGTCCGTGTCCTCGTAGTACGCCGGGGCGTAGCGGTCATCGAACCCACCCAACGACGCGAACGTTTCCCGGCGGATCAGCATGCATACCGCGCTGCCGTAGTCGACCGTTCGGCGGAAGCGATAACAGCCCCGGTGCGGGTCGTCGCCCTCGCCGTAGAGGTGGACGGTGCCGTCGCGCGCGAGCAGCGCCCCCGCCTCCTGCAGCAGGCCCGCAGCGTCCAGGTAGCCGGGCACGACCGCTCCGACCGCCGGTTGCGAGATCGTGTCGGCCATCGGCGCGAACCACCCTCGATGCACGAACGCATCGCTGTTGAGCAACAGCAGGTACTCGCCGCGGGCCAGCTGCGCTCCCTGGTTGGTGGCCGGTCCAAAGCCGGCGTTAGTGTCATTGAGGATCAGCCGCACGCCGTCGCACTCGGACAGACGCGCCGCCGTCTCGTCGGTTGACGCGTTGTCGACGACGATCAGCTCGAACGGCGCGGGCGTGTGCTCGATCAGCGAACCGATCGCCCGCTGCGCCAGCGGCCAGGCACCGTGCGTGACCATGACGACCGACAGCGTCGGGTGGTCGTGGTGCGGGAGCCTCAATGCGAGTGGCGCCGCTTACGCAACCGGCGCATGACGCGGCGCGGGACGGTCGCCAACTGCACAACCGGGTTGCGTCGAATCGACGCCAGCTCCGCATTCAGCGCTGCGATCCGCTCATGGAGCGAGCCGGCCTCGGCGTGGAGCCGCTCGGCGTCGGTTCGCAGCGCCCGGTTATCGGCCCGCAGCGCATCGTTCTCCTGGCTGAACCTTGCGACCTCCTCGCGCCGCTGCTCGAGATCCATCCTCAGCGCCGAGACCGCCTCGGCGAGCGCCGCCCGCGCCTCGTGGACCTGGACCGTGCGCTGCTCGTACGCGGCCGCGAGCGGATCTGGTTCGTCGCCTGCGCTCGACGCCATCAAGGGATCATCCTCGGTCACGCGACCGCAGGTCGCTGACCTCGCTCTCGAGCTCCTCGATGCGGCTCAGGAGCTGTTCGTCGACGTGGCGCTCGTGAACCGTGACGGGCTTGAGCAGGCGAAGGAGTGCCTTGCGGGCGGCGCGCTGAGGGGCCCCGAAGCGCGGCCGACCCGGGGCCACCGGCCCGGACCGGATCAGCTCGGCCACGTCGCCGTGATCGGGTCGGTCACGGCGCCCGCGACGCGACCCGCGGTCCGTCGACAGCAGCGTCAGACGCTTGACCATCGCGCTGCCGGCGGCCTGCGGTCCGTGGCTGGCGCGGATATCCCGGGCGCCGCGTTCGGCGCGGCGGCGAGCCTCATCGCGGTGTTCGAACACCTCGCGCATCAGCTTGGCGGCGTGATCGACGTCGGGCTCTGCCCACAGCCCATCGGCGGGGTAGGGGTCGTTGCCCGCGCCGATCGGGACGAGTCGATGGTCGACGAGGTAGCTGTTCTCCGGCGTCATGAAGTCGAGGTTGCCCGAGTATCCGGTCGCGACCACCGGCCGGCCGAGCCACATCGATTCGGCCAGCGTGTATCCGAATCCCTCGGCGCGGTGCAGGGAGACGTAGCAGTCGGCCGCGCCGAGCAGGCCGTTGCGCTGGGCGTGGGACAGGCGCTGATCGATCACATGGACGTCGGGGTGGGTCGCCGCCGCGGCCCGGAGCCGCTCGTGCGCTGAAGGGTCGATGTCCTGGTTGAGGGTCTTGATGATCAGGCAGGTTCCCGACCCAGGCGAGAAGGCGCGCGTGAATGCCCGTACGGTCGCCAGCGGGTTCTTGCGCTCGGAAACGCTCAGATAGTCGAACGCGAACACGAACCGAAAGCCCTCGGGCAGGCCCGCGGGCGGCTCGGCGGAGGCGGCGCCTTCGGGCAACGAAACCGGCTGCGGGATCCTGATCACCGGAACGGTCGCGACGCCCGCAATGGCCTCGCGGACGTGCTCGCTGCCAACCCAGACCTCGTCGAGCTCCCCGAAGGAGGACAACCAGCGATCGGGAAACGCGCTCACCTCCCAGGCCCAGAACCCGACCGTGTAGCGACCGCGGAAGAAATCACCCCCGAGTGCGGCGGCGACCTGGGGCAGCACGTCTGCGTTGACGCATAGCAGGTTGAAATCGGCGAACCGCTCGGCCACTGTCTCCAGTGAGCTGTCGCCGCGCGGCACGAGGCGCTCGTCCTCCGGTGCCTTGTCCGGATGAATCGTCGTGGTCGCGACGGGAACTCTCTGCGTCTCGAGCGCCGCGGCGAGCTGGCGAGCATGCTCGCCGGTGCCCATCATGCCCGCAAAATAACCGGCGACTCGCACGCGACGGAGAGTACCGTCGCCGCCTTTCTGCGAGCCGGAGTCTCGCGGTCGGCCGACCAACCAATGCCACCCGTTACCCCGGCGTCGCGTGATCACCCGCTGATGGCACTTGACAAGCTACGCGCCTGACGGCCGGTCGCGAGCCTTAGCCCGACGTTTACGTCGCGCAAGGCTTCGCGCCTCTGACGCGCACCCGCTACTTTCCCGGGCCGTGGTCGGCACCTACGCATCGGCGATCGCCATCGTCGTGGCCGCCGTGGTTCTCGGCCGTGGCGTCTGCGTGCTCGCCGGACTGAACCGCTCTGTATGGCTCAGCCCCGCCGTCGGATTTGCCGCGCTGATGGTCGTCTGCGACGTCGCGATCGGCCTGCCGGGACGGGGATGGACCGCGGTGATCGCGGTGGTGGTCGCCTGCGCCGCGTCGATCTGGCTCGTCATCCACCGTCATGCCGCTTGGCCGCCGCTCGGGGAAACGGCCGTGGTCGGCGGGGTGGTGCTCGTGTTCCTGTCGATCCCATTCCTGGCCAACGCACGCGTCGGCGTGCTCGGGATCGGCCTGCTCAACGACACCACCGGCACCTGCTGCTCGCCGAGGGGCTGCGCCGGCCGGCGATCAAGGCGATCGACTACGGGGTCGGGTACCCGCTCGGGCCGCACGCGATCGCGGCCATGTTCGCGCAGGGTCTGGGCAGCGACGTCGACAAGACACTCACCGGGGTGCTGATCGCGACGCCGATACTGACTGGGCTGACCGCGCTCGGGTTCCTCGGCGACCTGGCCCGATCCAGGCGGGTGCTGGTCGCGATCCTGACCGCGATCCCGTACATGGCGGCGGCCTGGTACATCCAGAGCGCGTTCAAGGAGCCGATCATGGCGCTACTGCTGCTCGGGCTCGTGCTCGTCCTTCAACAGTCCAGGCGCGATCGGTTCATCCGGCCGCTTGCGATGGCGGCTGTTATCGGCGTCCTTGTCGCGGGCCTCGTCTACGTCTACTCCTACCCAGGGCTCGCGTGGCCGATCACGATCGTCGGTTGCTGGCTCGCGCTCGAATTCGTGTTCGGCGGCGCGTGGCGCCACATGCGAACGATCGCTCGCCGCGTCTGGGCTGCGGCACCCGCGATCGGGATCGGCCTGCTGGTGTTCATCGTGCTGGTCGCGCCCGACTTCAGCCGTATCCACGCATTCTGGGTCGCAACCACGGAACGGGGGCTGCGTCCTCAGGCGGCGTCGCAGCGGAGCCGCTCGGCAATCTCGCGGCCCCGCTGCGGACGCTCGAGGGCCTGAACATCTGGCTCAGTTCGGACTTCCGGTTCGTCCCGGCGGATCTGCTCAAGGCCGGGCTGCTCGCCGGCTTTGCGCTCGTCGTGCTCGCGTTTGCGGTCGTCTCAGCGTTCGAGCGGCGCGAGTTCCCGTGGCTCGGGGCGATGCTCGCGTTCGGCCTCGGCTACGCCTACACGAAGCACACCTCGACCCCATATGTCGCCGCCAAGGCACTCGTGATCCCCGCCCCGTTCATCGTGCTCGGGTCAGGCGCGGCGCTGATGAGGCGATGCAGGTGGTCCCTTGGCGCTCGTTCAGCGCCGTGGCCTTCGCCGGCGCGGCGATCCTGTTCTTCGTGCTGTCGTTCGATTCCTCCTACCTGGTGCTCCGCGATGCTCCCGTCGGGCCCGACAACCACTGGAACGAGCTGCGCTCCCTGCGGCCGCTGCTGCACGGGCGCCCGACGCTGGTCCTGTTCTACGACGACTATTTCCAGTGGAGCCTGCTCGGCGAGCCCGTCTCCTCGCCGGTTCTGCCCTCGGCGATCCCGTCCGCGGTGCAGCCGGCCAAGGCGTGGTCGTACGGCCAGACGCTGTACTTCGACTCGGTCGACGCCGCGACCCTGAACCGGTTCGACTACGTGATCACGACGCGCAGCGACGCCGGGAGCCCACCGCCGCCGAACTTCCACCTCGTCGGCAGCTCGCGTTCCTATGAGGTGTGGCATCGGGTCGGCCCAACGCGCCCGTTCTCGGTGCTCCCGTCGCCCGGTGCGCCGGGGGCGATCCTCGATTGCAGGACTCCCGCCGGTCGGCGGATCTCGCACGAGCAGGGCTCCGCCGTGGTGCAGGCACCGCCGCGCAACGTGACGCTCGTCAACCTCACGCCGGGCCGGGTCGAGCCCGTCACGCTCCGCCTCCCGCCCGGGCAATGGGACCTCTCGCTCGGCTACGTCTCGGGCCAGGCGATCACGATCACGGGCGGGGGCCTCAATGTCCGGCTGCCGCAGAACCTGGACCGCCCCGGGAGCCTGTGGACGGTCGGCCGGGTGACCAGTACCGGCGCTCCGATCCTCCTAATCGTCTCGATGTCCGATCCGGACCTGATCGCATCGACGCAGTACTTCCTGCCCTCGCGGCTTGTCGCCGTGCGCGCGGGCGGACCCACGACGATTCCGCTGCGACAGGCGTGTGGGCGCTACGTGGACACCTACGAGCCCAGCTGACGTGCCGGGGCGGCGACGACCGGCCGCTATCGGCGGCGGCGCAGCCCCAGGATCGAGAGCAGGAACGAGGAGAAGAAGATCTGGATGCCCACGATGATCAGCGTCGCCGCGAGCACCGCGAGACGCTCATCCGCGAGCGCGCCAAAGCCATGGTCGATCCAGCTGATCACGATGAAGGCGCCCACCACGACGCCGGCGAGCATGATCGACCCGCCGAGCAGCAGCCCGTGCTCGAGCTTGTAGCGGGCGCGCATGCGGTCAAACCAGCGGTCCTGCTCGCCCATGAAGTAGGTCGCGTAGGCGTGCGCGCAGATGCCGAGCGCGACGACCTGGGTGCCGACGATGGCCAGCAGCGCGCCGGCAATCAGCGCGTGGATGTCCCACTCGCGCCCGAAGATCCGCCAGCCGGGTGAGCACGATGAACTCGACGATCGCTCCGACCGCCGCCATCACCGCGCCGGGCAGGATGAAGAGGTGGTTGGGGGAGTGGACGAGCAGGAAGCGCAGGTGGCGCCAGCCGTCGCGGAAGCTCGAGAGCTTGGACTCGCCGCCGCGCGGGTGATACTCGATCGGGAACTGGCGGATGACCAGCTTCTCCTTGGCGGCGCGGATCACCATCTCGGAGGCGAACTCCATTCCCGTCGTGCGCAGATCGAGACGCGGGAGCAGATCCCGCCGGAAGGCGCGCATCCCGCAGTGCGCGTCATCGACGCCGGTGCGGAACAACAGGTTCAGGAAACCCGACAGCAGCGGGTTGCCGATGTAGCGGTGATGCCACGGCATCGCCCCGGGATGGATGTTCTTCATCCGGTTGCCGATCACCATGTCGGCGCCGCCGTCGAGCTCGGCGACGAAGCGCGGGATCTCGGCGAAGTCGTACGTCAGGTCGGCGTCGGCCATCAGGATGTAGTGGCCCCGAGCGACCGTGAAGCCGGCCATGTAGGCGCTTCCATAGCCCCGTTCGGGCTCGTGGACGACGGTCGCGCCGGCCGCCGCCGCGAGCCTCGCACTGTCGTCCTCGGAGTCGTTATCGGCGACGATCATCTCGCCTGAGATCCCGTGTCGTGGCGAGCGCGTCGCGCGCCCGCCGCACGCACTCCTCGATCGTGTCCGCCTCGTTGAGGCATGGGATCACGACCGAGAGCTCAGGTGTCTGGTCCGAGGACCGCGGCCGGTGGAGCTTGATACTCGTTCTCGATCGTGCTCATTGGCTATCTGGGCGCTGCGGTGCGTACCTCTATAAGAACGAGCCCCGGATCCAATAGTCTCGCTTGGACAGCCCGATCGTAGCGAGGAATGTGCCAGCCTCGCGGCGCGATGCGGGTCTGTCTCGTCTATGACTGCCTGTTTCCCCACACCGTCGGGGGCGCCGAGCGCTGGTATCGCAACCTCGCGGAGCGTCTGGCGGCCGATGGTCACGAGGTCACGTACCTGACGCTGCGCCAATGGGACGCGGGGGCGGAGCCCGCGATCCCCGGCGTCGACGTGCGCGTGTTGGGCCCGCGGATGGAGCTCTACGCCGGACCGGGACGGCGGCGGGTGTTGCCGCCGCTGGTCTTCGGCGCCGGCGTCCTCTGGCACCTGTCGGCCACGGGCGACGCTATGACGTCGTTCACACCGCCTCGTTTCCGTACTTCTCGCTGCTGGCGGCGGCCGCCGCGCGCCTGGCCGGCGCTACCGCCTCGTCGTCGACTGGCACGAGGTGTGGACGCGGACCTACTGGCGGGAGTATCTGGGCCGGCTCGGCGGCACGGTCGGCTGGCTGGTGCAGCTCGCTGTGCGCGCGGGTCCCGCAACGAGCCTTCTGCTTCTCGCGTCTGCACGCCGCGAGGCTGCGCGATGAAGGCCTGAGCGGCGACATCACCATCCTGCCCGGCGAATACCAGGGAGCGCTCGAGACCGCTGCCGGTGCGTGACGCCGAGCCGCTGGTGGTGTTCGCCGGCCGCCACATTCCGGAGAAGCAGGTCCCGCCGTCGTGCCGGCGATCGCGCTGGCTCGCGAGCGGCTGCCGCAGCTGCGCGCCGCGATCCTCGGTGACGGGCCCGAGCGGGCTCGGGTTACCGAGCTCGTCGCGGAGCTCGGACTCGGTGATGTCGTTGAGGTCCCGGGCTTCGTCTCGACCGGCGAGGTCGAGGAGCTTCTCGGCCGCGCGCTGTGCCTGCTGCTGCCGTCGCGGCGGGAGGGGTACGGCCTGGTCGTGATCGAGGCCGCGGCTCGAGGGACGCCGAGCATCGTCGTCGCGGGGCCCGACAACGCCGCGGTCGAGCTCGTGAGCCGAGGGTGACAATGGCTTCGTCGCGCCGTCGGCGGGCCCGCAGGATCTGGCCGCGGCGATCGTCCGGCGTCCGAGGCCGGTCTCGCGCTGCGACGCTCGACCGAGGCGTGGTTTGCGGCCAACGCGCAGCGGCTGTCGCTGGAGCACTCACTCCAGATCGTGCTCGGGGTCTACGGGCATGAGCTGATCGCCGCGCTGAAGCGTCCGCTCGTAACTGGCCAGCGTGCCGGCGGCGGCGCGCCAGCTGAACTGCGCTGCCCGCTTGCGCCCGCCGCGGCAGGCGCTCGGCCACGGCCGGGTCGCCGAGCAGGCGCTCGATCGCCGCGCTGATCGACGCCGTCGGACTCGGGGTCGAAGTGCAGCGCCGCGTCGCCGCTGACCTCCGCGAGCGCGCCCCGGTCGAGCAGGCGACCGGCACTCCCCGGGCCATCGCCTCGAGGACCGGCAGCCCGAAGCCCTCGTAGAGCGAGGGGAGCACGAAGCGGCCGCCGCCGCGTACAGGCCCTCGAGCTCCTCGTCGGATGACCCAGCCGAGCAGCCGCACGTCATCCGCGACCCCCAGCTCGGCGCGCGCGCGGCGAGGTGCGGCTCGTGGGGGGTCGGGATAGCCGGGGAGGACCAGCAGCGGGCGCGGCGGACGGGATCAGCGCGAGCGCCCCGAGCAGCCGGATGAGGTTCTTGTGGGGCAGTTTGGCGACGCGCTGAGCACGAACGGCCGCTGCCCGGCCGGAACCGCGCGCGCAGCGCGTCCTGGGGCAGGGCGGCGACGCCCGGCGGCGACCCGAACCCCAGCGGGACCACGTCGACCTTGGTCAGGGGAAATCCTGCCAGCCGCTCCAGTTCTGCGCGCGTGCTCTGGCGTCGACGATGATCCGGTCACATCGCCGTGCGGCGAGCGGGACCAGCACGCGCATCCCGCGACCCGGAGCCCGAGATGAGCCTCGGGCACCACGTGGTAGATGAGGTCGTGAATCGTCACCACCCTGCGGAAGCGGCCCCAGCTCGGACCGGTGTTGGCGAGGCTGTGTAGCAGGTCGACACCGGCTCGCGCTGCGAGGCCCGGTAGCAGCTGCTGCTCGCCGCGGACCCACTCGACGCGGTTGAGGGCCCGCACCGGCACCTCACGGCGTCGATCAGGTCAGCCCACGGAGCACGCGAGCCTCGGCCTCGCGGTTGACGAACGCCGTGAACCGGTGCCGGGGGCCGCAACCACCAGCTCCGGGATGAGCTCCCGTGCGATACCTCGGTGCCGCCGGTGGCGCCGGGAACGAGGAAGACGAGGTTGAGGCCTACGTGCACGGGCCCGGAGAGTAGCCTCCGCCCGCTTGAGGTTTGCTTCTGCCCGGCGGGTCCCCATCCGGAACCCGAGCAAGCCGCATGGCGCATTCTCGGCAGCGCAGCAGAGGAGTGCAGCTCGCCGCCAGTTCACGCCTCTGCCACGGCGACCGCCGAAGCAGTGCGGCACGCGCGCTCGATCGCGGCAAGCATCTCGTGCGCTGGCCCCGGCTGCACGTAGCGTTCTAGACCGCGCGGCGCGTACTCTTCACCGAGCTCGCCGCGGGCCAAGCTTGCGAGCGCGCCCGCGATGGCGTCGACGTCGTCGGGCGCGACCGTGACGCCGGTGCGTGTCTCCTGTATGAGCCTCGCAGCGACGTTTCCGTGCGCGAGCGCGAGGATCGGTCGGCCGGCGACGAGGTACTCGAACACCTTGCCCGTCGCCTCCGAGCGGTTGCGCGACGTGACGAGCAGCAGGGCATCGGCGCGGCGCTGGAGCGACAGCGACTCGGCCCGCGGCAGCTGCCCGACCCGGCGCACCGCGTGCTGGAGGCCGCGGGCGGCGATCGCGCGGTCCTCCTCGGGCCGTGCGCGACCGGCAAGCACGAGGCACAGCCGATCCCCGAGCTCCGGTTCGCGAGCGCGCAGCTGCGCGAGCGCGTCGAGGAACGGGCCCGGGTCGCGGCCCCAACCGCCGCTCAGCGTCCCCGTGTGCACCAGGTTGACGCGCCCGGGCTCAAGGTCCGGCGGTCGCGCGATGGCGACCTCGGGCTCGAGCTCGGGGTCCCAGCCGTTAAGGACCCACGCCGTGGCGGCCCCGAGCCGGCGCTCGAGGTCCTCGGCGATCGGGGGGGTCGCCGCGGTGGCGGCGTCCGCGCCAAGCGCGACGCGACGCTCGAGCGCGCGATCGAGGGCGCGCTGGGCGCGAGTCGCGAACCGAGGACGCAGCGACTCAAAGCACCAGCCGTCGCGAAAGTCCGCGACCCACGGCGGACGGCGCTCGCCGAGCAGCAGACCGAGGAGGTGGGTGGACTCGAACGGCGAGGAGGTCACGATGCAGTCGTATCGGCGCGAGCGCAGCAGGCGCCGGGCGGTGATGAGGGCCGCCGGCAGCCAGCTGACCACGAACGCGTCGGGCACGAGTACGCCGGTGAGGATCGCTGGCGGTGGGCGCTCCTCGCCGATCGCCGGCGCGCCGGGCGGCGGCAGCGCCGGGCGACCCAGGAGGCGGCGGAGCAGCGGCGACGCGTTGAGATCGGTGGTGCGGACGACGTCGTACTCACCCGCCACGGCGCCATACGCTCCCGTGGTGAGAATCGTCACCTCGTGACCGAGCCGACCCAGATGCGTCGCGAGCGCCGCCCACCGGTTGCCCCCGACTGACGGGATCGGCGGGTGGACGTAGTTGACGACGAGGATCCGGCGACCGGCCATGCGCGCCGTGAGCCTACGCCAGCTCGCTGTAGATCTCGTCCCACAGCGCCGCGACGCGCTCCTGTCCGAAGCGCTCGCGCGCCCGTGCGGCCAGCCGCCCCGGATCGAGGTCGCGGCGCTCGAGCGTCGCCGCAAGCGCCTCTGCGAGCGCCGAGGGGTCGCCGGGCGAGACGAGTGCGCCGACGTCGTCGTCGACGACGTCAGGCACACCGCCGACTCGGGTCGCGACGACCGGAAGGCCGCTGGCCAGCGCCTCGACCTGGACGCCGGGGAGGTTCTCCCACTCGCTCGCCGAGACAAGCACGTCCGCGGCGCGCATCCGCTCGGCGACGGCGTCGCGGTCCAGCCGCCCACTGAAGCGCACAGCGTCGGCGATTCCGAGCCTCATGGCGAGCGTCTGGAGCGCGGCCCGCTCGGGACCGTCGCCGACGATCTCGAGCACCGCCCGCGGGTGCGAGGATTGCAGGCGCGCGACCGCCTCGAGTGCGACAGGCACGCCCTTGATCGGCACGAGCCCGCCGACCAAGAGCAGCCGTTCCTCGCCGTCGGCGCGCTCATGCGTGGCGGGAGGATGGAAGCGGTCGGTGTTGACCGCGTTCGGCACGACGCGAATCGGCGTGCGCACCCCCAGCTCGGCCAGCCGCTTTGCCAGCCCGGCGGAGACGGGCGCGACGAGGTCGGCGCGTGCGTAGCCAAAACGCGCAAGCACGAGGTCGATGCGCCCGAGCCGGCCGCGAGCGACGGCCGAGAAGTGCTCGCTGACAACGAGCTGGGTCCGGGGCGCCAGCAGCGCCGCGAACGCACCGGACTCATAGACGTGGGCATGGATCACGTCGGGTGCAAAGCCCTCGCGGCGCAACCTCGCGAGCCCAGCACCCAGCCCGCCGAGCACGAAAGGGAAGCGCCCGCGCCGCGGCGGACCGACGCGCACGCGGACTGTCGGCAACCCGTCCTGCACCTCGAACCCGACCTCCCATCGACCCCGGCGCGGAATGCCCGGCTCGAACCCGTAGAGCACGGCGACCTCATGCCTGTCGGCAACAAGCAGCGCCTGCTCGCGCACGAAGGTCCCCGAGGTGGGGTCTTCAGCGTTCGGATACCACGATGGCACTACGAGGACGCGCATTGCCTCAGCCTCGGAGCCGCGCCCGGATCGCGCCGAGCAGGGACCGATAGTCGTCGAGCTCGGAGCGGGTGGGCACGATCAGCTCGCGCATCGGGCGGCGCAGCATGTGTCGCCCGAGCAGGACGCTGACCACGAACCCGAACGCATATGACAGCGAGGACGCGAGCGCCGCGCCGACGGCGCCTAGCCCGGGGATCAGCACCACATACAGCACGACCGCGACCGGCGTGATGGCGAGCGCGCCGATGAGCGAGTACTCAGGCCGCCCGCGCCCGAGCAGGACCGCCGTGAGCGCACCGGTGATCCCGAGCAGCGCCGACCCCGGGAGCAGGATCAGGCCGAGCTCGATCGACTCGTGGAATTCGGGCCCGAGGAACGCGAATACGAGCACGAAGAGCGCCGCGGCGAGCGCGACTCCGGACGCGAACGCGAGGATCGTCGCGTGGCGCACGCCCTTGCGCTCGACGAGGTCCTGGTAGCTCGCATCGGTGCCGGCACCGCCCGCGCTGAGCCGCGCGACCCGCGGCGTGACGACCGCGCCGAGTGCCCGCGGCAGGAGCCAGATCGCCTGCGTCACCGAGACCGCGACCGAGTATTGGCCCACCTGGCGCGCGCTCGCCGTGCCGTTGAGGATGAAGATGTCGAGCCGGTAGATGACGAACGCGAACACGTTCGCGACGTGGCTCTTGAGCCCGAACACCATCGCGCGCCGAAGGTGGCCATCTTCTTGCATGCCGCCCTCGGGCGGCAGCGCGCGCAGACACCCCCACAAGGTCAGAACGGCTGTCGCGGCCTGGCTGATCGTCATCCCCAGGATTGCGCCATGCACCCCGTCGGCAGCGCCCAGGGCGAGAATCACCACCATCCCGAGGCTCGACTGCAGCGCAGGCGGGATCGCGAACAGCTCGTAGTGGTCAACGGCAAGCGCGACCGAGGACGCGAACGTCCAGGCGAGAGCGAACGGCACGCCCAAACCGATGAGCAGCACGAGGCCCACGTTGAGGCCGCGGAACGCCTGCGGCACGACCGCCCAGAAGCCAAGGCCGAGTGCGATCGCGCCGGCGCCGAAGGCGAGCGCCGCCAGTTGTGTCTCGCGCAGCGCCTGGCGCGCGGGCCACGCGCCCGAGCCGACGAAGTAGCTGATCCCGTTCTGAAGGCTCAGCGTCCCGAACGTCACCAGCCCGATCAGCAGCGACAGGGCTACGGCGTACGTGCCCGTCCCCGCCGGGCCAAGGATCTTCGCCAGAACGAGCACCGTCAGCGCGCCCGTCGCAGCGGTCACGAGCTGGCTGAGCGCCGAGAAGACGGCACCACCGGTGAGGGGACGGACCACCGGCGCGGGCTGATTCATCTGCGGCATTGTTGCGGGTACCCTGACCGCATGCCCACGCCGACGGTGAGCGTCCTGATGGCGGCACGCAACCACGAGGCGTTTGCAGCGGACGCGGTCGCGAGCGTGCTCGACCAGTCCTACGAGCAGCTTGAGCTCGTCGCGATCGATGACGATTCCGACGACGCCACCGCCGATGTGCTGGAAGCTTGCGCAGCGGCCGCTCCTGCGGGCCGCATGCGCTTTGTGCGCCACGCGCACCAGGAGGGGATCGCCGCCACGCGCGCGCACGCACTGCGCCTGGCGCGCGGCGAGCTCATCGGGCTGCTCGACAGCGACGACCTGTGGCTGCCCGGCAAGCTCGGCCCGCAGGTCGCGCTCCTTGCCGCTCGCCCGAAGGTCGCGCTCGTGCACAGTGAGTTCGAGGCGTTCGACAGCGATACGGGACGCGCTGTGTCGTGGGGCCCACCCGAGTGGGACCGCGACGCCGACCAGCTGGTCGAGCTCGTGCGCCGCGGCTGCTTCGTGATGACCGGCACGGTGCTGATCCGTCGCGATGCGATCGAGCGCCGCAGCGTCGGATTCGTCAACCCCGGCTACGCGTCCTACGACGACTACCTGCTGTACCTGACGCTCGCGCTCGACTTCGAGCTCGCCTACGAGCCGCGGGTCGTGATGCGCTACCGACGGCACCCCGGCAACCTCACGAACGTCCTGCTCGCAGGCAACACGGCCCGCGCCCGCGCGAGCTTGCTCGAGAAGTTCCTGCGCCAGTTTCCGGAGGCGCGGCAACGGCTCGGCGCCGAGCGGCGCCGGACGCTGGCGCGGCTGATGGTCGCCGCGGCGGCCTACGAGTCCCATGAGGACCCGGTGCAGGCGACGCGCTCGGCGTGGGCCGGGCTGCGCCACCACCCGCCCGCCGCGCTCGGAGAGGCCGGGCGCGGGGCGCGGCAGCGGCTCGCCGGCGCGAGACGTTCATGAGCGCCGCAATCGTCGACAAGCACAGCGCGCTCAGGCGCGAGCGCCTGCTGAAGCTCGATCTCGGGTGCGGAACCGCAGAGCGCGACGCTTCGTTCTTCGGAGTCGACGTGCTCGACTCGGCTGCGGTCGACGTCGTCGGTGACCTGCACGACGTGGTCGGCGCGCTCGAGGAAGGCAGCGCCGAGGACCCGATCCTGCGCCGCCGCGTGCCCAGATACGGCCACGAGATCCGGCTACGGCCGGAGTCGATCCGGCTTGGTTTCAGGTCGGCCTCTACGAGGAGATCCTCACCGGGATCGTCCAGTGCTACGAGCTGGAGCTCCAGCTCGTGAAAGTGCGATGAGCACTCGACTCTGTTGTGCCTGCTGCGGTGCGGCTCTGCCCGAGCCCGCGCTCGTCGCTCCCGACCGGCTGCATGGCACCCCCGGGTGGTTTTCGGTCGCGATCTGCCCGACCTGTGGTGCCGGGCGCACGCTGCCGGTTGTCGAGGCGGCCGAGCTTGGCCGCTTCTACCCCGACCACTACATGCCGCATACGGAGGATCGCCCCGGGGGAATCGCTGCGCGGATCTCGGCATTCGTGCGCACCCGCCAGGAGCGCCACGCGTTCGCGACGCCGCCGCTCGACGCCGTTGGTCGCATGCCCGGCGGCCGCGCGCTGGACGTGGGCTGCGGGCGCGGTGACCTCGGTGCGTCCCTGATCGCCCGTGGCTGGTCGGCCGACGGGATCGAGCCGGCGCCCGAGGCCTGCGCGATCGCGCGGCGGCGCGGCATGAACGTCCGCGAGGGCACCGTCGCCGACGCAGCACCGAGCCCCGGCTCCTACGATCTCGTCGTCTTCATCCACTCACTCGAGCACACCGTCGATCCCGTTGAAGACCTGCGTGCGATCACGGCTGCGCTGCGCCCCGGAGGCGTTGTCGCCATCACCGTCCCGAACTTCGGCTCCTGGCAGGCGCGGCGATTTCGGGGGCGCTGGTTTCACCTCGACCTGCCGCGCCACCGTCACCACTTCACACGCCCCGGGCTCGCGTGCGCGCTGCACCGCGCCGAGCTGCGGGCCGAGTCGGTCGCGACGACGACGAGCGCCGCCGGCCTCGCCGGCTCGCTGCAATACGCGGTCGCGGGCCGTTGGCTGGCCAGCGGCGGGATGCCGTTCCGGGTCTCGGTCGCCGCGGCCGAGGCGACCGCGCCGCTCGCCCGGCTCGTCGATCGTGCGGCCGGCGACGGTGACCTGCTGCACATGCTCGCGCGGCGCGCCTGATCGGAGATGCTCGGCGACCGCCACTCCGGCCTCATCCGGCGCTCGCTGCGCGAGCCCCAGCAGTACGTGGCGCTCGCGCGCTCGCTGTGGCGCTACCCCGTCTTCCCGACGATGCTCAGGCGCTATCTGCTCGGCGGCGGCACCTACCCGTACACCGCACGCGTTCGCACGCCGCGCGGCACGATCGCGATCACATTGCACTCCCACTACGACGTCTGGACGGTGCACGAGCTGTTCTGCCGCGAGGACTACCGAGCCGGGCGTGACCTTGGCGCCGTCGTTGACATTGGCTCGAACATCGGCGTTAGCGCGCTCTACTTCCTGACGCGCAACGCCACCTCTCGGTGTCGGCTGTACGAGCCAGTCCCACGCAACGTCGGGCGGCTGCGCGTGAACCTCGCCGGCTACGAGGACCGCTATGCGCTCGAGCAGGTCGCGGTGGCAGCCGGCGGTGGGAGGATGGACTTCACGGTCGAGGACACGGGGCGATACGGCGGGCTTGGGGTGCTCGGGGGCGAGCACATCAAGGTGACCGTGCGCCCAATTGGCGAGGTGCTCGAGGAGGCGCTCGTCGCTGAGGGCACAATCGACCTGCTCAAGATCGACACCGAGGGCGCCGAGCGCTCGACCGTGGCAGCGATCGCGCCCGAGCACCTGGCCCGCATCCGCATGATCCACTACGAGACGCCCGAGCCGCTGAACCCGGACCCGGGGCGGTTTCGAATGTCGTTCGCCTGCGAGACCTGCACGCTCAGGGCGCGCGCGTAGCTGGCGGGTGTGCCGTGCGCGCTGCAGCTGCATGCCGGCCGCCGCGGGCGCGACGAGCACCTCGGCGGGATCCAAGCGGAGCTCTCCGTGCCGCCCGTCTCGTCGGGCATGAGGGAGATCGGGTTGAGCCCGCACGTCAGCGCCGCGCGGGCCGCCGATGCCGCCGTTCATCGCGCGTACGATCCCCGCCGCAGCGCGAGCGAGGCACGCAGGGAGATGCCGGCGTCGAGCGCTTCACTCGGCGGCCACGGGTGCCGTCCCCGCCCGCGGGCCGCGCGCCAGCCCTCGAGCCGGCCCCGCGGTGCGGCGAGGTCGCGCTGGAGCGCCGCGTCGACGGCGGCGACGATCGCCTCGGTCAGCAGCGCGCGGGGGGCGGCCCGGGTGCGCAGGACGCCGTAACGGCGCAGAAGGTAGCCGCGGCTGAAGCCCGACAGGCGGCGCTGGTCGACGGTCCGGCGCCCGTAGGTGCCCGAGCCCAGGTGCACGCCGACGGCATCCGGAGCGCATGCCGCCCGCCATCCCGCGGTACGCAGGCGCAGCGCGAGGTCGACGACCTCCATGTAGGCGCGGATCGTCTCGTCGAAGCCGCCGACCTGCTCCCAGGCGGTGCGCCGGTAGGCGCCGGTAGTGCCCTCGGGGCCGGCAAGGACCGGCTCGCGGTCATCGGCGCGCGCCGCGGACATGCCCTGGAGGCGCGCGAACGCGGCGAGCGTCACGTCGACGGTCACCCCGACGCTGTCGATCGTCTGCTCGCCCGGCTCGAGCATCAGCGACGCGACCGAGCCTGTACGAGCGTCCCCGCGAAGCGGGGCGATCAGGCGCTCAAGACAGTCATCGCGTAGCTCGACGTCGTTGTTGAGCAGGACCACGACCTCGCCCTCGCCGGCAGCCACCCCGCGGTTGACCGCCCCTGTATAGCCGTGGTTGGCGCCTAGCTCGACGATGGTCGCCCCGGGCCAGTCGCGCTGCAGGCGCGCGACGGTGTCGTCCGGCGAGCCGTCATCGACGACGATCACCCGGTGGGCGATCGTCTGGCCCGCAAGGTGACGAAGGCAGCGGTCGGTCAGCGCGTAGCGCCCGTGGACGGGGACCACGACGTCGATCGTTGGAGCGACAGCCATCGAGTCAGATCGTATGTTGACGCTGCCCCTGGACGAGGCGGAGGATCGGGAGTCTCGCCGACCCTCACCTCTTGAGACCGGACAAGGCAAGCTCCAGCGCATCCGTGGTGCGCTCGATGTCGCCGGTCGCAAGCAGGTCGAGCATCGCGCCGCGCAGGATCGCGAGGACGAGCGTTCGCTGCGCTCTCCCGGCTCTGGTCCGCCGCGCGCGCGGTGATTGGGATTCGGACAGCAGCTCGAGCCAATCCTCGACCGTCCTGCGCGCGAATCCCGCCCACGGTCCGTCGGGCTCGACCAGCGATCGCGCATAGCTCTCGGTCCACAGCCGCAGCAGGCCGCGATGATCGTCGGCCGCGAGCCAGGCCCAGACCTCGCGTGCCGCCCCGGCGAGGTCATCCGGCCGGCTCGGAGCGGGGATCCGCTCGAGCAGCTCCAGCTCGTCCGCGCGGGCCCGGGCGAGCAGCGCGCGCACCAGTCCATCCTTGCTGCCGAACAGGAACAGCAGCACGCGCGGGCTCGAGCCGATCGCGGCCGCCAGGGGCCGCAACGAGAGCCCGGTGAGGCCATTGGCGAGCACGTGGGCGTAGGCGCGCTCGAGCAGCTCATCGCGGCGCGGCGAGCTCCTGCCTGGGTCTCGGGGTTGCTCCATCGCCGATACGGTACGCTACTGAAACGACTGTTTCAGTACTCGCTCACGATGGACTCGATACCGCCTAGGAGCTCGATCAGGCCACTCGAGAGGCCCGGCGATCTCGGCTGGGTCGTCATGGCGCATGGCGAGGTCTACCCGCAGGAGTACGGCTGGGACGCGAGCTTCGAGCGGCTCGTGGCGCGGATCGTCGCCGACTACGCCGACCGCGACGGCGACGATCGAGCCGCGGCCTGGATCGCCGAGTTGGGCACCGAGCGCGTGGGCTGCGTGTTCTGCGTGCCGGCCGACGACGGTGTATCGGCGCAGCTGCGGATCCTGCTCGTACACCCCGACGGCCGCGGTCACGGGCTCGGCGGCGCGCTCGTCGACACCGCCGTCGAGTTTGCGCGCGCGTCGCGCTATGAGCGGATCAAGCTGTGGACAAACCATCCGCTCGCGGCGGCACGACACATCTATCTGAGTCGCGGCTTCCAACTCGTCGACGAGCAGCCCCACCACAGCTTCGGGGCCGACCTGATCGGGCAGACGTACGCGCTCGAGCTGACTCCGGCGAACGGTGGCGGCGCCGACGTGGTGGCGATACAGTCCCGCCGTTGATCGTCGGTTGCGATCCCCGCGCTAGCCTCGACTGATGCCCGATTACGTCCCAGCTCTCGCCAAGCTCGCGGTCGGCGTGGGCGCCAACCTCGCGCCAGGACAGACCGTCATCCTCAACGGAAAGCTCGGCCAGGAGGACTTGGTGCGCGCCGTTGCGGCCGCGGCTTACGACGCCGGAGCCCACCAGGTCGAGGTTCACTACGCCGACCCCTACGTCAACCTTGCGCGCCTCCAACACGCGCCGGATGAAGCGCTCGGGTCAGTGATCCCGTGGGTACGCGAGCGCCCGGTACAGCTCGCCGAGATGAAGGGATCGCTGATCCAGTTCAGCGGCCCGTCGGCCCCGGGGCTGCTCGATGGCATCGATCCGGCGCGGATCGGGCGCGACACGGTGCCGCTCGTCGAGTGGATCAAGGTGATCTCCGACCGCGCCGTCAACTGGGCGATCGTGCCGGGCCCGAGCGGCCCATGGGCGAAGCTCCTGTACCCCGACCTCGGTGAGGATGAGGCGCTCGCGCGTCTGTGGGAGCAGATCGGCCACATCTGCCGGCTCGACGAGGACGATCCCGTCGCGGCCTGGTGGGCGCGATCGCGCGAGCTCGCCGATGCCGCCAGTCGCCTCGAGCAGGCCGGCCTCGATTCGCTGCGGTTCGTCGGACCGGGAACCGATCTGAAGGTCGGGCTGATCCCGGACGTGAGGTGGAACGGCGGCGAGTTCGAGACGGCGTGGGGCCGGGAGCACATTCCCAACATCCCGACCGAGGAGATCTTCACCAGCCCGGACCCCACGCGGACCGAGGGCGTCGTGACATCGACCAAGCCGCTGCTGATCTCGGGGCGCGCCGTGAACGGGTTGCGGATCCGTTTCGAGGGCGGTCGTGCGGTCGAGATCGACGCCGACGAGGGGGCACCGCTACTGCGCGAGCTCGTCGCGCGCGATGCCGACGCGAACCGGCTCGGCGAGGTGGCGCTCGTCGACTCGAGCGGGCGCATCGGGCGCAGCGGGACCGTCTTCCACGACACGCTGCTCGACGAGAACGCCGCCAGCCACATCGCGCTCGGCTCCGGCTTCACACATCTGACGCACGATGATCAGGCCGCCGCTCTGATCAACTCGAGCGCCGTCCACACGGACTTCATGATCGGCGGCCCCGAGGTGGAGGTCACCGGCACCACGCGCGACGGGCGCGAGCTGCAGGTGCTGATGAACGAGCGCTGGGCGCTGTAGGCCCGGTCGCGCCGCTGCGCGCCGATTGTGCGCCGCTGCGCGCCGATTGCGGCGGTGGCGATATCGTCAAGCGGGGACCTCAGGCAAATGCAGAAGCTTCTGACCAAGCTCGACGGACCCCTGTTGCTCGCGCCGGTCGTCCACGGCGATGAGCGCGGCTTCTTCCTCGAGTCCTACCGGCGCAGCGTGCTCGCCGACCTCGGCATCGACGAGCCGCTCGTCCAGGACAACCACTCGCGGTCATGCCGCGGGATCGTCCGCGGGATGCACTTCCAGCCCGGCCAGGCGAAGCTGGTCCGCTGCGTCCGAGGGGCGATCTTCGATGTGATCGTCGATATCAGGCGCGGCTCGCCGCAGTTCGGAGAGTGGGAGGGGTTCCGGCTCGACGACACCGACCACCACCAGCTCTACGTCCCCGACGGCTTTGCCCACGGCTTCTGCGTGCTGACCGAGGTCGCCGACGTGACCTACAAGATCTCGTCCTACTACGCCCCCGAGCTCGAGGGCGGATTCGCGTTCGACGATCCCGACGTCGGGATCGAGTGGCCGGCCGAGGGCGAGCCGATCGTTTCCGAGCGCGATCGCAGCGCGCCGACGCTCGCCGAGTTGGAGGCGACGTTGCCGTTCGCGTACCGCGATGTCCATGCGTGAGCGGCTCGCCGTAACCCCGACCCAATTCAGGCGCGTCGCCTACGGGACGCTCGCGGCGCTGACGGTGATCGTCCTCACCGGGGCCGCGGTCCGGCTGACCGATTCGGGCCTCGGTTGTGAGAACTGGCCGAAATGCGGCGGCACGCCGTTGCCACCGCTGAGCTCGCACGCGTTGATCGAGTTCGGCAACCGGGCGGTCTCCGGGATCGTCGGCGTGATCACAGTGATCGCCGCGATACTCGCGTTCACGCGCCGCCCCTTCCGCCGTGACCTCGCGATGCTGGCGGTGTTGCTGCCGCTCGGGGTCGTTGCGCAGGCGGTCCTCGGCGGCTTCACCGTCCTCGAGCACCTCGCGCCGGGCTTCGTGATGGCCCATTTCAGCCTCTCGATGCTGATCCTGATCCCCGCGGTCGCGCTCGCGTGGCGCAGCACCTACGAGCCCGGCTCGCGTCCGCGCGCGCACGACCGCGCCGTCGTCTGGTCGATCCGCGGGCTGCTCGGGCTTGGCGCGCTGACGATCTTCGCCGGCACGGCGGCGACGGCCGCCGGACCGCACTCGGGTGGCGTCTCGGGGCAGCACGTCCATCGGCTGCACTTCAAGGGAGCCGACACACTGACATGGCTGGTCCATCAGCACGCGGTGATCGCCGCTCTGTTCGGGGTCGCCGTGATCTTGGTCTGGCTGTTTGCGCGTCACCGCGGCGGCTCTGAGCGCGTGATGGAGCCGCTGACGGCGCTGGGCGTGCTGCTCGCCGCGCAGGGGCTCGTGGGCAGCGTTCAATACGAGCTGCACCTCCCGTCGGACATGGTCTGGGTCCACGTCGGGCTCGCGACCGCGACCTGGCTGGTCGTGCTGTGGTCGGTGGCGGTCGCCGGGCGACTGGTTCCGCGCCACGCGGAGGCGAGCGTTTCGCAGCCAGCAGTCTCCGACCGTGACCTCGAGGCAATCGCCCGGCTTTCGTAGGATTTTCTGAAATTGAGAGCAGATCGCGGACCGTCTCATGGCCGACACCCAGGGAGCTACCCTGCAGAGTCCACCACCCGAGTGGGTACGATCGCCTGGATCGATGTCCATCGAACGTAAGACCCCGGTGTCGGCACCTCCGCGCAGCGCCGACGCATCGCTCAGCATCCTCGTCGTCGATGACGAGTCGGACCTGCGCGAGATGCTCACGCGATCCTTTTCGCGCGAGGGCCATCGCGTGCTCGCGGTCGCGGACGGACGCGCGGCGATCGATCGCGCCAGCACCGATCAGTTCGACATCGTGCTGCTCGATGTGGCGCTCGGCGCCGGGCCAGACGGCTATGAGGTCTGCCGGACGCTGCGCAGCCGGCGCAACGTCGTCCCGATCATCATGCTGACCGCGCTCGACTCCGAGGCCGACGCGGTCCTCGGGCTGGAGGCGGGAGCCGACGACTATGTGACAAAGCCGTTCGGGCTCGCCGAGCTGCGCAGCCGGATCCGGGCGGTGCTGCGACGGTCAGGGACGCGCGCGATGGGCGACGAGGTGCTGATCGTCGGCCCGATCTCGCTCGATCGCGCCCAGCGCGAGGTGACGATGTCGGGTGAGCCGGTCAAGCTCACGTTCTCGGAATTTGAACTGCTGGACGCGTTGATGGCGGACCCGGGCCGGCTGCTCAACCGCCAGGAGCTGCTGCGCGCGATCTGGGGTGACAGTGCCTACCGCGATCCGCGCGCGATCGACGTCCACATCCGCCACCTGCGCGAGAAGCTCGAGCCCGAACCCGAGAAGCCGCGCCACATCCTCACCGTGCGCGGCGCCGGCTACCGCCTGCGAGGACCGTAGTGAACCTGGGGCGGCCAGGCCGTGGCGCCCTTGGTCTACGCGGTCGGATCATCGGCGCACTCCTTGTGACAGCGGTCGCGACGCTCGCCGTCGCCGCGATCGCACTGCTGGGGCCGCTCGTGCACAGCCTTCGCAACGCCGAGAAGACGACGCTGAAACTGGACCTCGGCAAGAAGGGCTCGCTGGCCGAGTTCACGAGCCTGAGGTTGGGCAACGTGTTCGACACCACCCATAAGGGCGCCCACGAGCGAAGCCTGCTCGCGGAGGCGCAGACCGACCTACAGACCCGGATCAGCGCGACCGTCACGGTGCTGGTGGGCAGCCCTGGCCCGAACGCGGAGACCCCCTTGCCGGTGCTGCAGCCGAATGACAACGCCGATTTCGGCGACAGCTACGCTGACGTCACCGAGGCCTTTCAGACCAATAAACGCGTGTACAGCTTCGGGACGATCAACGGCACTCAGTACGCGCAGGCGGCGATCCCGTTCGACCATGTCCAGGGTCACAAGCGAAGCCGCTACGTGCTCGCGGTCCGCAAGTCGATCGCCGAGATCCCGAGCGCGGTCAGCGCCGTCCGTAACGCGTTCATCACGGCGGCGCTTGCAGGTCTGCTGCTGACGTTGATCCTCGGGATCCCCCTGTCGGCGCGGCTCGTGCGGCGGCTGCGACGGCTGCGCGAGGCGGCGCTCGAGGTGGCTCGAGAGGGTCCCGCCGTCGAGGTGCCCGTCGACCGCGCGCGCGACGAGGTCGGTGACCTGGCGCGGACGCTGGCGGTGATGCAGCGGCGCCTCCAGGAGCAGGAGGAGGCACGCAGGTCGTTCGTCGCCACCGCATCGCACGAGCTGCGCACGCCGCTGACCTCGCTCGACGGGATGCTCGAACTGCTCGACGACGATCTCCGCTATGCCGAGCCCGACCTCGAGGACGCCCGCGCGCTGCTGGATCGCGCCCGCGCCCAGTCGCGGCGCCTCGGCCGCCTCGCGGCGGACCTGCTCGATCTCTCTCGGCTCGACGCCAGGGTCGAGCTGCGCTCCGAGCCGGTCGAGCTCGGCGAGCTGAGCCGCGCTGTGATGGCCGAGTTCGAGCTCGGGACAGCCGACCGGGGGATCGCCACCCGGCTCGATGACCACGGCGGGTCGGTGTGGGCGGTCGGCGACCCTGGCAGCATCGCACGCATCCTGCGGATCCTGCTCGATAACGCTGTGCGTGTCAGCCCGCCGCAGTCCGAGCTTCGAATCACGGTCGCGGGCGGCGACGATGCACGGATCACGGTCTCAGATCAAGGGCCCGGGGTCCCGCCGGAGGAACGCGAGCAGATCTTCCGGCGCTTTCACCGCGGTCGCGACACGCGCGGCCAGGCGGGGTTCGGCCTCGGGCTCGCGATCGGCCGCGAGCTCGCCGAGCGGATGGGCGGCGACCTGGTGCTCGAGGACTACGACGGGACTGGAGCGCAGTTCACGCTGCGGTTGCCGGCGGCCCCGATCGTCGCCAGGGCGCTGTCGTCGGCCACCAGCTGACAGCATCATCCGCGATGGACCCAGAGCTGATGAAGGCGACGCTCGAGGTCGATGACCACCACTGGTGGTACCGCGGGCGCCGTCGGATCATCCGCGCCGAGCTCGACCGTCTCCCGCTGGCACCCGGAGCGCGCGTGCTCGACGCCGGCTGCGGGTCGGGGCGCACGCTCGAGGAGCTGGTCGACTACGGTCACGCCGCCGGGATCGAGCTCGACGACGATGCCGCCGAGGTCGCGCGGACGCGCGGGATCGCGGACGTCCGCGTCGGGCGCCTCGAGCAGCTCCCGTGGCCCGCGGCGACGTTTGACCTGATCACCTGCCTCGATGTGATCGAGCACATCGCCGACGACCGGAGCGCGGTGCGCGAGCTGCTTCGGGTCTGCAAACCGGGCGGGTTCATGCTCGTCACGGTCCCGGCCTATCAGGCACTGTGGTCACGTCACGACGAGGCAAATCACCACTACCGGCGCTACTCCCGAGGCTCGCTGCGCCGCGCGGTGACGGGCGCCGGGTGGACGATCGTCCGGATCAGCTCGTTCAACAGCGTGCTGCTCGTTCCAGCCGCTGCGATTCGCCTCGGCCAGCGGCACTTCGGGACCCGCAACGGCTACACGAACGATCTCGACCTCGGGCCCAGGTGGCTCAACGATCTCCTCGAGCAGCCGATGCGCGTCGAGGCGGGCTGGCTGCGCCAGGGGCGGACGCTGCCGGCGGGACTGTCACTGCTGGCCGTGCTCCGGAAGCCCTGGACGGACGCGTGAACGCCGGCCGCGGCTGGCTGCGACGGCGCTGATGCTCGGGCTCGACACGCTCGCGAGCGGGTCAGCACTGCTGGTCGGCTTCGGCGCGATCGTCAGCATCTCCGGCCACCTCGGTTACGTGCTGCCGGCGATCATCGGACTGGAGTCGATGGGGATCCCCTCTCCCGGGGAGACGGCGCTGGTCCTCGCCGCGGTGCTCGCGAGCCAGGGCAAGCTCGAGATCTGGCTCGTGATCCTGATCGGCGTCTGCTCAGCGATCCTCGGCGACAACATCGGTTACCTGCTCGGTCGCCACTTCGGGCGCGACGTGCTCGTCGCCCCGGGGCCTTGGCACCGGCGGCGCATCGCGGTGGTCGCGGCGGGCGACCGGTTCTTCTCGCGCCATGGCCCGAAGGCGGTGTTCATCGCGCGCTGGATCGCGTTCGTGCGCTTCGCCGCGGCGTGGCTGGCCGGCATCAACGGGATGCGCTTTCGCACGTTCTTCGTCTGGAACGCGCTCGGGGGGATCACCTGGGGGATCACCTACGGACTGGTTGGGTACTTCGTCGGCACGGCGGCGGCCGACGTGATCACGCGCTTTGGCATCTACGCCGCCGGCGTGCTCGTAGTGCTGATCGTGTTCGGCTACGGCTACCTGAAGCTACGCGAGCGCCGCCACTTCGAGCAGGAGCCGTGAAGCCGGCGCGAGCGGGGTCGTGCTCAGCCGTCGCCCTTATCGAGATCGAGCGCGCACGAGTTGATGCAGTAGCGCATCCCGGTCGGGTTGGGCCCGTCATCAAAGACGTGTCCGAGGTGCCCGCCGCAGCGCTTGCATAGCACTTCTGTGCGGCGCATCCCGAGGCTGCGGTCCTCGTGCACCTCGACGTTCTCGGCGACCGCCGGCTCGTAGAAGCTTGGCCAGCCGGTTCCCGACTCGAACTTCGTGTCAGAGCTGAACAGCTCGGCGCCACATCCGGCGCAGCGATACGTGCCGTCTTCCTTGACGTCGACGTAGGCGCCGGTGAACGGGCGCTCGGTTGCGCTGCGGCGCAGCACCTCGTACTGCTCTGGCGTCAGGCGCTGGCGCCACTGCTCGTCGGTCATTTGCATGTCGCGATCGGTATCCATAACCGTCACGTTAGCGCCTGGTCGTCGGCGAGGCTGAGCCTCGCCCGCGGGACGGGATCGAGCAGCTCGAGAATCAAGGTTGACCACCCGAAGTCCCGCGCTCCCATGCCCGCGCCCGTGTACGGCTCGTAGTACTCCCGCAGCCCCGCCGCGTCGACCGTGGCGCCAAGGCGCCGCGCGAGTTCCGCCGCCGCGTCGTCATAGCCGAGGCGGATCAGGCCGAGCCACACCAGCCAGGCGGCGTTGATCCATGTCGGGCCGCGCCAGTAGCGCCGGACGCCGAGGAGACCTGCATCGCGACGCGAGAAACCAGGTTCTGCCGCCGAAACGGAAGGCGGCGGAACCGGTAGCCAGAAGCGGCCTCGATCCATCAGCTGTTCCTCGACGAGGCGGCGGCCGATCGCCTCGGGCAGGTCCGGCAGTGCGAGCGGCGTGAGTGCCGCGACCGTGACCGGCGGCGTCAGTGCCGGCGCCGGACGCGCATACGGAAGGAACACTCCGCGGCGCTCGTCGTAGGTGCGCTCGATCAGCGCCTGGGTCAGCGAGGGGAGTCCGAGCGCCAGGCGCGAGAGGTTGTAGAACACGTTGGTCAGGACTTCGACCACCACGGGGCCGCCGCCGGCGTTGATCCTGCGCAGGTCGTAGCCCAACCGCCTGTTGCGGCGGACCAGGAGCACGAACCCGGGGTGGCTGTGCGCGCGATGTCTCCAGATCGGGTCGAACTGGTTGGAGGCGTCGAGCCCCGATTCGTCGGGCTGCACGATCCAGATGAGCCCGTCGCCCTCGAGGTCGCGGTTGGCGGCGAGCCACTCGTGCTGCAGTGCGATCCCGGGCTCGATGGCCGGATCGCCGACCGCGATCTGCCACGCCCACGCGAGTGCCGGCGGTTGGATGCTGGCTGTCATCGGGGCGTCGGCAGAGGTGACGTTGTACGTGTAGCGCCGGCTCCCCGACAGCGGCCAGTTCCAGAAGATCGTGTGGCCGATGAACCCGTCCTCGCGTTGCGCCGCGAGCAGCGACTGGAGCTCGCGCCGCGACCGCTCGGGGTCGACGCGCCGCCACGAGATCGCCGTGAAGCACGAGTCCCAGAACCACTGCCACGGGTAATGGCGCGGGCTGGGACAGGTGTAGGCGAACGGGACACCGTCGGCAATTCGCGTTCCCTCGCGCCAATTCTGGCGCAGCACGGTGCGGCACCGGTCGTAAATCCGCTCGAGCTGCGCGTCGGCCGGCACCAACTCATCCTGGCAGGTGACAGCGCCCGGCTGCCCGAGCCGGGACGCCCGACCGCGTCGCCGCGGCGCCCTGGCGGCGCCGGGTCGAGACCTCGTCCACGCCGCCGTGTCCCATGTTCGAGGGGCGTTCGCGCCTGCACGGCCCCCGCGATCGAGACGCATTCACGCTAGAAAGCATGTGATGGAAGCTCGTGCGCACCGCGATGACGCGGGGCTGATGTGGTGGGTCCAAGGGCGGGAACGGCAGTGCGCGCTGCTCGGCGCGGTCACGATCGCGTTCTCGAGCATCCTCGTGCGCCTCAGCGCGGCCTCGCCATCGACCGCGGCGATCTTCCGCTGTCTGTATGCGCTCCCGATCCTGGGCCTGCTGGCGGTGGTCGAGGACCGGCGCTTCGGGAGCCGCAGCTGGCGCGAACGGCGCATCGGGATCGCGGCGGGCGTGTTCTTCGCGGTCGACCTGCTGCTCTGGAATCACTCGATCGCCGACGTCGGAGCTGGGTTGGCGACCGTGCTCGCCAACATCCAGATCGTCCTCGTACCGCTGGTCGCGTGGGCGATCCTCTCCGAACGGCCGGGCAGGCGCGTGCTCGCGGCGCTGCCTGTGGCGCTGATCGGGGTGCTGCTGATCTCGGGCGCGCTCGAGCACGGCGCCTACGGGCGCGATCCGGCTCGTGGGACGCTGTTCGGACTCGCCGCGGGCGTCGCGTATGTCGGTTTTCTGCTGCTCCTGCGCCACGGCGGTGCCGATCTCCGGCGCCCGGCCGGGCCCCTGTTCGACGCGACCGCCGTCTCCGTGGTCCTCTGCGTCGCGGCCGGGCTCGTGATCGGAGACGCGCGCCTGGTCCCGACCTGGCCCTCGGCCGGATGGCTGATCACGCTCGCGCTCAGCTCGCAGGTGGTCGGCTGGCTGTTGATCGCGACCTCGCTCCCGCGCCTGCCGGCGGCGATGACGTCGATGCTGCTCACCGTCCAGCCGGCCTTGTCGGTCGCGCTGGCGGCGCTGATCTTCAGCGAGTCGCCTAGCGTCTTGCAGCTCACCGGCGTCGCGCTCGTGCTGGTCGGACTGCTCGCCGCCCGCCCGACGGGCCGCAAGCGTGATCATGAGGCGCCTCAGGTCGGCGCGGATCTGCTCGCGAGCGCAGCGGAGTAGCGCGCGACCCGCCTACCGAAGCGCCGTCGGCTCGGCCGCGGGGCGGGGCGCCGCGCCGTCGGTCTGGCTTGGCTGCGTCTCGCGCTGCGGGCCGCGCGCCGCGCCGACCTCGAAATCGCGGCTGCGGATCAGGACGAGCGTCAGCGCCGCCGCGACGAACACGAGGATCGCCCCGATCAGGAATACGTCATCGAGGCCGGCGACGAACCCGTCCCGGATCGCGTGCACGGCCTCCGGGCGGGCGCGAGCGGGGAGCCCCGCAAGTCCGGCGTTGACGCCGCCCCCCTGCGAGACGCCACTGGCGAGCGCATGCGCGGCATGCGTGCCGACCTGGGCCGAGCGGCTGAGGATCGATTCGATCTGGGTGCGCACGGTGTGCGAGAAGACCGCGCCCAGCCCGGCGATCCCCATCGCGATTCCGACCTGGCGCGCGGTCGAGTTGATCCCCGATGCCATCCCAGCCCGGTCAGGCGTGACGACGCCGATCGCGGTCGATGCGAGTGGTGGGTTGACGAATCCGGTCCCGGCACCGGCGAAGATCAAGCCGGGGATCAGCGTGGTCCATCCGGATGTGTCGCTGACGCCGCGCATCAGCAGGAGGCCGACGCCGATCAGCGCTAGGCCGGGGGCGATCAGAAAACGGATCGGGACGATCGCCGTCAAGCGGCCGGCGAGGCCGGACGTGGTCAGGACCGCGCCCGACAGGACCAGGAACCGCAGGCCGGTCTGGAACGCCGAGTAACGCAGGACATCCTGGATGTAGAGCGTCAGATACAAGAGCAGCGAGAACAGCCCTGCGGAGATCGAGAACGCGGCGATCAGCCCACCGGTGAAGGTCGGCTTGCGGACCAGCGAGAGGTCAAACATCGCGCGTTCGCGTTGGAGCAGCTCCGCGATCACGAACAGCAAAAACAGGACGCCGGCGCCGATTAGACAGGCGATGATCTCCGCCGATCCCCAGCCCAGGCTGTTTCCCTTAATCAGCGCGAAGACGAGCGCGCCAAGCGCGCCGCTGAACGTGACGAAGCCGATCAGATCAGGGCGCCGGGCGCCGCTCTGGCGCGACTCGTCGACCCGCAGCGCGGTGAGGATGAACGCGACAGCGCCGATTGGGACGTTGACGAGGAAGATCCAGCGCCACGACAGGCCCGTGGTCAGCGCGCCGCCGACCACCGGTCCGATGGCGACCGCGAGCCCGGTGATCGCCCCCCAGACGCCGAACGCGGTTCCCCGTTCGCGACCCTGGAAGGCGCTTCCGAGCAGCGCCAGCGAGGTCGAGTACATCGCCGCGCCGCCGATGCCCTGGGCGCCGCGGGCGAGATTGAGCCACAGCGGGCTCGCGGCGAGGCCCGATGCGAGCGAGCTCAGCGTGAAGACCACGAGGCCGATCATGAACAGCCGGCGTCGGCCGAACAGATCGGCCAGTGAGCCCGTGGTGAGGAGCAGCGCCGCGAGCGTCAGCGCGTACGCGTCGACGACCCATTGCAGGTCAGTGAAGCTCGCGTGCAGCGAGCGCTGCATCGACGGCAGCGCGACGTTGACGATCGTCACGTCGAGCAACAGCATGAAAGTGCCGATGCAGACGGCGATCAGTGTCCACCACTTGCGATCCATCAGCGACGACCCGTTGCTCGTGCGCGTGCGTGCACCCAGTTGAGGCTACCCAGGGCGAACCGTCGGCCCTCTTGCCCCGTGCCGACGCTGTTTTGCGCGCCGCGGGTCGCGCCGCGGCCGTCAGCCCGCAGGCGGCTTGACCGGCAGACCGGCTTCGCGCCAGGCCTGAAAGCCGCCGTCGAGATCAGTCGCGCGGCTGAAGCCGAGTTCGAGCAGCGTCTCCGCGGCGAAGCTCGACGCATACCCCTCGTTGCAGACGACGATCACCCGGTCGCCGAGCCCGGGCGCGCGGGGGTCGCGGTGGTCGCTGCTGGGATCAAGGCGCCACTCGAGCACGTTTCGCTGGATCAGGAGCGCGTCCGGGATCGTCCCGTCGTGGGCGATCTGTGAGTCGCTGCGGATGTCGATCAGGGTCGCGCCGTTGCGCGCGGCGGCCTCGGCCGCCTCGGGATCGAGGCGATCCAGACGCCGGCGGGCAGCGGCGAGCAGTTCGTCGATCGTGATTCTGGCCATCGGCACACATCGTACGAAAGCGGCCACCGCCACCTCGCTCACCTGAGCTTGGATCTCGCGCCGCCGTCGGTCACCGACTTCATCATCGGCACCGACGGAAGGGTCGGATACGCCCACTACGGAGCGGACTACTCCGACACGCTTGGAATCGACGAGTCCTGTCGGCTGTCGTGCGCCTCGGCGAAGCGCCTCGTCGGGAGCTGCTGAACCCCGGTCTGATCTCCCGATCGCGCGCGTGGGACACTTGTGCGGGGCAGCCCCGGTGGGCGGCGTGCAATCTGAGAGGGAGGTCACCGCGACATGAGTGAAGTTCCGCGCACCCGGCCCGATCGCGACTGCGAGCCGCGTCTGGTCGATTACGAGCGCGAGCGCGCGTCGTACCTCGTGTCGGTCCCGGAACGGTTCAACGCGGTCGAGGCGATCGTCGACGCGTGGGCGGCCGACGACCCTGACGCGCCGGCGCTGTTGTCAATTGACGGCGTCGGCGAGCCCGTCGCGCTCGACACCGCCGCGTCGCTCGCCGAAGGTTCGCGCAAGGCGGCGCGGGCCCTGCTCGAGCGTGGCGTCGGCAAGGGCGACCACGTCTTCGTGATGCTTCCACGGGTGCCGCAGTGGTATGGGGCGCTGCTCGGCGCCATGCGGATCGGCGCGATCCCGATGCCCGGCCCGAACCTGCTGACGCCGAACGACATCGCCTACCGGGTCAACCGCGGCCGTGCGACCGTGGCGATCACCGACGCGGCGGGCGCCGCCAAGGTCGACCAGACCGGCGCGTCGTTAGCGGTCAAGTTGTGCATCGGTGGGGCTCCCGACGGATGGGAGGCCTTCGACGCGGTCTGCGATGCGGCGGGCGACGGTGGGGTGCCGGTCGACGTCACCCACCGCGACGATCCGCTGCTGCTGTATTTCACCAGCGGCACCGTCGAGCTATCCCGAAGATGGTCCAGCACGCTCACTCCTACGCGCTCGGGCACGTCGCGACCGCGCGCTTCTGGCACGACCTGCGCCCGGGGGATCGCCACTGGACGGTGACCGACACCGGCTGGGCGAAGGCCGCCTGGGGAGGGCTGTTCGGACAGTTGCACGAGCGCGCATGCATCGTCCAGGTCGCGCTCGGCCGGCCCGACGCCGACACGATCTTCGGGATCCTCGCCCGCCACGGCGTCACCTCGTTCTGCGCGCCGCCGACGCTGTACCGGCTGCTCGTGCAGGGCGACTTCAGCAAGCACGACCTGAGCACGCTGCGCCACTGCACGAGCGCCGGCGAGCCGCTCAACCCCGAGGTGATCCGCGCCTGGAATGACGGCACCGGCGGCCTGACGGTCTACGACGGCTACGGCCAGACCGAGACGACCTGTCTGGTCGCCAACTACCGCTCGATGCCGGTGCGGCCCGGGTCGATGGGCAGGCCCGTCCCGGGCTGGGACGTCGACGTCGTCGACGACGACGGGCAGCCGTCGAGACCGGACGACGTCGGCAACGTCGTCGTGCGCTACGAACCCGCCGGCCGGTCGGGCTGTTTCCCGGGTACTACGAGGATCCCGACGCGACCAAGGCGTCGTTCCGCGGCGCCGTTGTACTTCACCGGCGACAAGGCGGGGCGCGACGAGGACGGGTACTTCTGGTTCGAGGGGCGCAACGACGACGTGATCACGTCCAGCGCCTACCGGATCGGGCCGTTCGAGGTCGAGTCGGCGCTGGTCGAGCATCCCGCGGTGATGGAGGCCGCGGTGGTCGGCCGCGATGACCCGGAGCGCACCCAGATCGTGGTCGCGTTCTGCATCCTGGCCGCCGGCGTACGAGGCCTCGACGAGCTCGCCCGCAGATCCAGGACTTCGTCAAGCAGAGCACCGCGCCCTACAAGTACCCGCGCGAGATCCACTTCGTCGACGAGCTGCCCAAGACGGTCAGCGGCAAGATCCGCCGCAGCGAGCTGCGGGGCTGGCTGCGCGAGGGGCGGCTCCCCGCCGGTCGGTGACTGGACCGCCGCGCGCGTCGGGCTCTACGCCGGCTCCCGCGCGGCGACCTCGGCCGGCGTGACGGTCTCAATCCGGGCGGCCAGCATCCACTGGTTGCCGAACGGATCGCCGAGGCGGCCGCCGCGCTCGCCGTAGAACTGGTCGGCGAGCGGGTAGATGACCTCGGCGCCGGCGCGAACGGCACGATCCCAAGCGGCGTCGACATCGGGCCAATACGTGCACAGCAGCGCGCAGAACTCGTCCTCCTGGGCGTCCTTGACCATCACCACCGAATCCCCGATCAGCAGCTCTGCGTGCACGAGCGTCCCGTCGGGCATGTGGTAGCGCTCGCCCAGCTCCCGGGCATCGAACGCGGCCTTGTAGAAGTCGATCCCGGCCGCGGCATCGCTCAGCGCGAGCCGAGGCGTGACGGTGTGGAGGTGCTCGGGCACCGGTCTGACGGTCCGTTCGCGTTGCGCCAGGCCGGGCTGCTGGTAGATCCCGATCACGTTGCCGGCCGGGTCACGGACGTGCCCGACGCGCTCGCCGGGCGCCGCGTCTTCGTTCAGGACAGCGCCGCCCGCGGCGCGGACGGCCGCGAGCGCCGCGTCGAGGTCGGCGACCATGATGTGGACCATGATCCCGGGCTCAGCCGACGGCGGCCGGCCGGCGACCCAGGTGCCGCTCACCTCCTTGACCGCGTCGTCGAACGCGATCGCGCCGTCGCCGCGGGTGCGCAGTTCCCAACCGAACGCGTCACGGTAGAAGCGCGACGAGCGCTCGACGTCGACTGCGGGGATTTCGAGGTAGCAGATCTTGCCGGTAGCGAGTGTGGGGGTTCCGTGTGCCATGCCGATTAATATACATGTAAAGCAAATGTCCGCGAGGTCATCCAAAGAGCGCCCGTCGGCAGCGGAGATCGCGGCCCATCGGCCACGGGGTCGCCCGCCGACGATCGATCGCGAAGCGGTGCTCGACACGGCGATCCGGCTGCTCGACGCTGAGGGCGTCGAGGCGCTGACGATGCGCCGGCTCGCGAACGAGCTCGGCGTGTCCGCGATGGCGCCCTATCGGCACGTGGGCAGCAAGGACGAGCTGCTGATCGTCCTGGTCGACCGCCTCGCGGCCCGGCTCGTGTACCCGACCCGTCCACGGGACCCGAAGGGCGCGATGGTGGTGCTGTGGTCGACGATCTACGACAGCCTCGCGCAGCACGCCTGGGTCCCTGAGGTGCTGGCGCGCCGGCGGATGATGGCGCCGTCGGTGCTCGGCGCGATCGAGGAGATCCATGCGGCGCTGCGCGACGCGGGGCTGCCGATCGAGGCCGCGGTGCGCGCGTACCGTCTGATGTGGAACTTCACGCTCGGCGCGCTGCTCGTGCGCGCCGGGGCGACTTCTGAGGGGCCGAGCAAGCAGCAGGAGCTTCGCGGGGCCCCCGATCCCGCGCGCTACCCGATGCTGGCGGCAGCCGCCACGACGTGGACGGCGGCACATGACCACGACACATACCGTGAGGATCTCGGGGCGCTGATCGACGCGTTGCTGGCGGGCGCGCGCTCCGTTTCCGCGTGATCAGTCGCTGATCCTCGCTCAGCCTTCCTGATCGATCGCCGCCTTGACGCCCGGCAGCGCGATCGTGCGCGCGGCGTGCGCCGCGACGGACCGTCCACCGAACGTGAGCCCATCGATGTCGTCGGCCCAGCTTCCGAGACCCTGCAGGAAGATGTCGGCGACCGACGGTGAATCCGCGACGAGCCACTCGCGACCCACGAGCTTCTGCTCCATCCAGACCCCCTGCGCGGCCAAGGTCGCCACCGTCGCGCTACGCAGCGCATCGATCCCGTCAGGCGCGATCATCTGATCCGCCTTGAACCACCGGTAATAGGTCGACATCAGGTTGTTGGTCAGCCATCCAAGCCAGAAGTGGAGCTCCGGTCGCCCAGGGTCACCTGCGCGCGGGCCGAGCCCGTTGCACTCCTCGACCAGGTACTCGAGAATCGCCACCGTCTCGTACAGCACCACGTCGCCGTCGGTCAGCGTCGGGACGGTGCCGCTCGGGTTGAGCTCGCGATAGTCGCTCGGCGTCATGCTGCCGTCCTCGCCGTGCGAGACCAGAACGAGCTCATGCGGCGCATCCGCGAACTCGAGCGAGCAGTGCACGATCGTGCCGGCCGACTCGGGGCTGGAATAGAGCTCTAGCAATCGTTCACTCCGGGGCGCGCCTCGGGCGGGACGCTACCACTGGCTCGACGTCTACGGGCTATCAGCTGCGAACGAACGCCGGACACCGACGAGTTCTGCGATTCTCAGCGACAACACCGACCACTGCTGTAGCAGACTGCTACAGTTCGATTATGTCCACGATGCCCACCCGAGTTGACCAGGGCCTGTTCGAAGCCGCGAAGGCGGCCGGTGCGCTGTACAGCCGCAGCGCCGCGCAGCAGCTCGCCCATTGGGCGCGGCTCGGGCGCGAAATGGAAGCGTCGCCGTCGGTCACCCAGGATGCCATCGCACGGGTGCTCGCTGGGCAGGCGCTCTACGACGAGTTGCCGGACCCGGCGCAGGCCGTGGTTCGTGTGGAATGGGACGACCGTGTTGCTGCCACGCTCGCTGAGCTGGACTTCACTCAGCGCCTTCACGCGGCTGGGAAGCCGTGGGCGGAGGCCGACGAGGACGGCAACCTCGTCATGCGTGAGGCCGCGCCGCCAGCTCGTTGAGCACGCCGGTGCTGTGTGTCGTTGCCGGGCCCAACGGCTCCGGCAAGTCGACGTTCGTGCATACAGTGCTTGGGCCGGCCACCGGACTGCCCTTCATCAACGCTGACGAAATAGCGGCTGTTCTGTGGCCGGGCGCCGAGGAAGCGCACGCCTACGACGCGTCGCGTGCCGCGACACAAGCTCGCAACCAAGCCCTCAGCGACCGGCGGTCGTTCATCACCGAAACCGTCTTTAGCCACCCCAGCAAGGTCGCTTTGGTAGAGCAGGCAATCCGGGCGGGCTACCGCGTCGAGCTGGCCGTCATGCTTATCCCGGAGGAGGTGACCGTCGCACGTGTCGCGTATCGCGTCAGCGCCGGAGGACACACCGTTCCGCCCGACAAAATCCGTGAGCGCTATCACCGCCTCTGGGGGCTCGTGGTCGCTGCTCGCGCAATCGTGCACCGCGCGACGTTCTATGACAACTCACGCAGCAAGCCGTTTCAGCAGGCCGCCACGTACGAACGCGGCCACCTCCTCGGCACGCCGACCTGGCCCACTTGGACACCTGAGGTTCTCACCGCCTGAACTGGCGCCTCTCGTCAGCGTCCGCTCAAGACGGGCGCATCACACCGCTATGCGACACCCAGTCACGAGTACGCCGCCCGGGGGTTTATGCCCGGGGGGCAAGGACCCCCTCGCCACGTTCCTTACACAGATTGGACCCTCTCCCGTCGTCGAGCGCAGCACGGCGTCAGGGATGTACGTGCTCAACCTTGAGTTCCCGCGCCAAGCAAGGGAACGAATGTCGACGGGCTGGCTCGTGGAGACGCGTGCCAGCAAGGCGAGCCACGGCCTTCCCAGCGTGGCCTGACTTTCGGATCGCTGCAGCTCTGAAGCGCGTTCAACTGCGGGTTACAGGCGCGTCCGGCCTGAAACCCGCAGATGCGTCTCTCATCAGCCGCAGCCTGTGTTGAACCCGCAGCTCGAGCACGTGTAACAGCTGCCGGTCCGCTGCATCATGCCGCCGCACTGCTGGCAGGCTGGGCCGAGATCGAGACCACGGCGGACTGCCGGCACCACGGGCGGGTCATCGGTCAGCGCCGAGGTCGCCGGGCGCGGAGCCCCGGTCGCCTGAGGTCCGGCGGGAGCGGCTGAGCTCGGGGTCGACGTGTCGCCAATGTGCGAGCTGGCCGCGTCCTGGGCCGCCTGCCGCGCGCGGACCTCCTTGGTCAGGATCCCGAGCTCTTCCTGCAGGTCGGTATCGAGGAACCGTGACGCGAGCCAGCGCATGATGTAGTCAGGCATCGACTTCGAGAACGGGATCTCCGGGTTGGAGGTCATGCCCTCGGGCTCGAAGCGCATGTAGCTGAACTTGCGCACCAGCGTCTCGAGCGGGACTCCGTACTGGAGCGCGATCGAGATCGCGGTCGCGAACGAGTTCATCATCCCGCGCAGCGTCGAGCCCTCCTTGCCGATGTCGGTCAGGAAGATCTCGCCGACGGTCCCGTCCTCGTACTTCCCGGCCGTGATGTAGCCCTCGTGGCCGCCGATCGAGAACTTGTGCGTCAGCGACTGGCGCTCGCGCGGCATCCGCCGGCGTTTCGGCGGTGCCTTGGCGAGCGCCTCGGCGACCGCCTTGTCGATCTCGGCCTGGGCATCGACGGGCGCCGGGGCGTCCTTCTGCGCATCGGTCCGCAGCGCCTGCGCCGTCTTGGAGCCGTCACGGTAGATCGCGAGCGCCTTGACGCCCATCTGCCATGCCTGCGTGTACGCGTCGGCGATGTCATCGACGGTCGCGCGTCTCGGGCAGGTTGACCGTCTTGCTGATCGCGCCGCTGATGAACGGCTGCACGGCGCCCATCATCTTGATGTGGCCCATGTGCGAGATCGCCCGCTCGCCGACCGCGACGTCGAACACCTCGAGATGCTCCTCAGCCAGCTGCGGCGCGCCGATGATCGTTCCGTGCTCGTTGACGTACGCGACTATCTGCTCGACCTGCTCGTCGTTGTAGCCGAGCGTCTGCAGCGCGAGCGGCACCGTCCGGTTGACGATCGTCATCTGCCCGCCGCCGACGAGCTCCTTGAACTTGACCAGCGAGAAGTCGGGCTCGACGCCGGTCGTGTCGCAGTCCATCAGGAACGAGATCGTCCCGGTCGGGGCGAGCACCGTCGCCTGCGCGTTGCGGTAGCCGTGCGCGTCGCCGGCGAGCACCGCCTCGTCCCACGCGGTGCGGGCGGCCTCGAGCAGCTGTGCATCGCGACATCCGTCGTCGGCGATCGCGTACGCGGCATCGCGATGCATGCGCATCACGGCGTTGTGAGCGTCACGGTTCTCGGCGTAACGATCATACGGCCCGATCGCCGCGGCGACCCGTGCCGACCCAAGATATCCGCGGCCCGTCATCAGCGCGGTGATCGCTGCCGCCGTCCCGCGACCAGCATCCGAGTCGTACGGCACGCCGTCGGCCATCAGGTAGGCGCCGAGGTTGGCGTAACCGAGACCGAGCTGTCTGAACGCGCGCGCGTTCTCGCCGATCTCCTCGGTCGGGTAGCTCGACGGCGTCACGACGATCTCCTGCGCCAGGAACATGATGTCGACCGCGTGCTCGAACGCCTCGACGTCGAATGTCCCGTCGGCGCGGCGGAACTTCATCAGGTTCAGCGACGCGAGGTTGCACGCAGAGTCATCGACGTGCATGTACTCGCTGCAATTCGCCACCACGAAGCCGTCGACCATGTAGGAGTGGTGCAGCGGCTCCGTGAGGTTGTAAACGTATTCCTGGCCGTCGTTCTCGCGAGCTACGAGTCGCGTGTACGCCTTGCTCCGATAACGAGTCGTCTCTGACAAGAGCGTTTCCAGCGCCGCCGCCTTGCGCGGTGTTGAAAAGCCGATTACCTCCGCGAACCGAGCCAAGTCGCTGCCGGTGATGCGAAGGTCGAAGCCCTGCCGCGATGCGTACTGCACCGTCGTGCCGTCGACGCGCGTGTAGGAGAACGATGGCGTCGCGGCCTCGCTGACCCGATAGATCCGGCCTCGAATACCGAATGTCGAGAGGACGCGTTGCGCGTCGCGCAGCAGCGTCTCGCTGCGGCTGCCGAGACCGACGTACCGGTTTGCCTTGCCGCCCGCCTCGACACGGGACACGCATCCGTCCGCGCCAAAGAGTCCACGCAGAAACGCGGCTTGCACCTCTGCCGGAGCCGTGAAGATCGCTGTCGGCAGGCGCTTCTCGTGCGCACGTGCGCTGGTAACGCCGAGTCCTCGGAACAGCTCACGCACCGCTTCGCTTCCGGCTCGAAGCTGGACGGTGCCGTTTTGCATCTGCGCGCGTGAGACCCCACCGATCAGTTCCTGCAGGAGGCCTTCGTGTGAGTCGGCGAGTCCATCGTCGATGTCGTCCCCGCCGTAGACCCACTGGGTCTGCGCGCCGGTCAAGCAGCCGTCACCGATGAGATGGCCGGTGAGCTCCGCCAATCCCTCACTCCATCGATCCGGCAGCTCCTGGTGAGTGACCGTGCCGCCGTGGCTGAATGACTTCGCGACGGCGGCCACCTTCACCGGGAGTTCCCACGAGGCGTCGGTCGCCGGAGTCGGACTGTCGTTCAACATGACCTGGTCGCGCTCGGTCAGCTCTTCGGCTCGGACGTAGCCGCGGTTCACGGTCCAAATGCGATGGTTGGGCGTACACCGCAGTTGGGCGCCGTTCGCGAAACGCAGACGGACGATCGGGCTGATGCCGTTGCGCATGAACGCGACCGGCTGCGTAGCTGCGACACCGCTCCCGGGCTCGTCGGCCGTGACCCGGTGCGTGTAAACGTGAATCTCCTCGCCTTCCTCGCCGCGGCTCACGAGCTCAGCGATCGACATCAGCCCCTTGGTCGTGTGGACAGCCGCGTCGGCGGGGAAGCACGGATTGGAGGCGTTGATCCGCCCCGAGACCGGGGACGTGTGCCACTGGTTGATCGTCGTGTCGTACTGGACGCCCGGATCGGCGCAGCGCCACGCGGCCTCGGCGATCTCCCTCATCAGCTGGCGGGCGGGGATCGGGTCACCGATCGGCTCCCCGGTCACGCGCGCGGTCAGATGCCAGTCCTCGTCGTTCTCGACGGCGCGCATGAACTCGTCACTGACCCGGACCGAGTTGTTGGCGTTCTGGTACTGGATCGAGAAGAAGCCCTCGCCATCGATCGACATGTCAAAGCCGGCGTCGCGCAGCGCCGCGGCCTTGTCCTCCTCCTTGGCCTTGCACCAGATGAAGTCGAGGATGTCGGGATGGTCGATGTCGAGGACGACCATCTTCGCGGCGCGGCGCGTCTTGCCGCCCGACTTGATCGTGCCCGCCCACGCATCCGCGCCGCGCATGAAGCTGACCGGGCCGGACGCGGTCCCGCCCTTCGAGAGCGGCTCCATCGAGCCACGGATCTTCGACAGGTTGATGCCCGACCCGGAGCCGCCGCGGAAGATCTTGCCCTCCTTGGTGTTCCAGGCGAGGATCGACTCCATCTCGTCGTCGACGCTCAGGATGAAGCAGGCCGAGCACTGCGGGCTGTCCTCGAAGCCCACGTTGAACCAGACCGGCGAGTTGAACGCCGCCATCTGGTGAAGCAGGATGTGGGTGAGCTCGGCCTCAAAGGTGTCGGCGTCATCCGCGGTCTGAAAGTAGCCGCGCTCGCGTCCCCAATTCGAGATCGTCCCGGCCACGCGGCCGATCATCTGCTTGACCGAGCGCTCCCTTGATGCCGACCCGAGCTGGCCGCGGAAATATTTCTGGGCGACGATGTTGGTCGCGTTCTGAGACCAGGACTTCGGGAACTCGACGTCGCCCTGCTCGAAGGAGACCTTGTCTCCGTGCCCGATCTTCGCATCGCGGAGCTCCCACTCGACGGCGTCGAACGGATGCTGCTCGGACGTCGTGAAATAGCGGCGGATCGAGAGACTCTCGTTGGCCCCCTGGCTCGGGCCGATGTGGGATTGTGGTGCTTGCGACATGCCTGCCTACTCCTCTCATCTTCCGCTCATTCGGACGCCCCGCCTCGGCTCCTCGCCGGCCGAGGGGTGAACACCAAATGGTTGCTCATGGGTCGGACGGAAAAGGGCCGCGGACGGTCTGCGGAAGAGTGGCTACGGAGACCTCTAATTTTACTGAGGTCGAGTCCGGTTCCTGGCTCGTGACGGCTCCGAACGGGGGCCGTCGCCAAGGCGCCGCAACGGCCGTGCGTGTTATATGTGCGGCGCTTGAAATGCCCGCGTCCAGCGCACAATGAGACTGCTCGTAACGGGCGGCGCCGGCTACATCGGCTCGATCGTCGGCCGCCAGCTGATCGATGCCGGGCACGAGCTCGTGGTGCTCGACAACCTCGAGCGCGGCCATCGCGAAGCGGTCCCACCGGGCGTCCGCCTCGTCGTCGCGGACCTGCGTGACGCCGGCGCCGCCCGCGAGGCGCTCGCGGAAGGGTTCGACGGCGTGCTGCACTTCGCGGCGCTGTCATTGGTCGGCGAGTCGGTCAGCGACCCGGGGCTCTACTACCGGACCAACGTTGGCGGGACGCTTAACCTGCTCGACGCGATGGTCGCTTCCGGCGTGGGGCGACTCGTGTTCTCATCGACTGCGGCGGTCTACGGCGAGCCGGATCGGGTGCCGATCGATGAGGAAGCGCCGCCACGGCCGACGAACCCTTACGGCGCCTCGAAGCTCGCCGTCGACGGCATGATCGCGACGTTCTGCCAGGCCCACGGGCTCGCGGCCGTCAGCCTCAGGTATTTCAACGTCGCCGGGGCCAGCGGCGACGTCGGCGAGGACCACCATCCCGAGACTCACCTGATTCCGAACGTTCTGCGCGCGGCGAGCGGCAGATCCGATCGGCTGGACGTCTATGGAACCGACTACGACACCCCCGACGGCACCGCGATCCGCGACTACATCCACATCGAGGACCTGGCCGCCGCGCATCTGCTCGCGCTCGACGGCGCACGGCCCGGCGAGCACCGCATCTTCAACCTCGGCAACGGGAGCGGCTTCTCGGTCCGGGAGGTGATCGCGGCGGCGCGCGGGGTGACGGGGGTCGAGATCCCGACGCACGAGGCCCCGCGGCGCCCCGGCGATCCGCCGATCCTGGTCGCCAGCAGCGATCGCATCCGCTCCGAACTCGGGTGGACCGCACGCAAACCGGAGCTCGAGCGGATGATCGCCGACGCGTGGCGCTTCATGCAGGCCCGGCCCGACGGGTATTCAGACTAGGTCGCCGACCGCCCCCAGCGCGGCTTCGAGCACCGCCTCGGGTGGCTGTGACGCGTCGATCGTCCTGATCCGCTGCGGATCGGCGGATGCCAGTTCCTGGTAGGCGTTCGCGATCCGCGCGAAGAACTCGTCGCCTTCGCGCTCGAGCCGGTCGGGCGCGATCGCGCGCCCCTGCGAACGCTCGCGCCCGAGCGCCGGATCGATGATCAGCAGCAGGGTCAGATCCGGGGTCAGGCCTCCGGTCGCGAAGTCGTTGATCTCGCGGATCGCCGCGAGCCCGAGTTCGCGCCCGGCGCCCTGGTAGGCGAGCGAGGAGTCGACGAACCGGTCGAGCAGCACGCACGTGCCGCGGGCGAGCAGCGGCTGCAACGCCTCATCGACCAGCTGCGCGCGCGCGGCCGCATAGAGCAGCGCCTCGGTCCGTCCCCCGACGGCGAGGCTCGGATCCTTGACCAGCTCGCGGATCTGCTCCGCGACGCGGACCCCGCCCGGCTCGCGCAGCAACTCAGCCTCGATCCCGCGCGCGCGGAGTGCGTCCGCGAGCCTCAGGGCGAGCGTGGTCTTGCCCGCTCCGTCGATGCCTTCGATCGTGATCAGCTTGCCACGGGTCATGAACTCGGGCTTCGACGTTACCGCGGGCTACGATCGCAAACCAATGCTCGCGGAGCTCGATCGCCATCCACACGCTCGCGCCGTGCTCGCGTCGGCACTGACCGACGGCCGGCCGTCGCACGCATACCTGTTCCACGGCCCCGGCGGGGCGGGTAAGCGCGCGGCCGCGAGGGCGCTCGCCGCCGAGCTGCTCTCGGCCGGCGCCGATGACCCGGATGATGCGCGCCGGCGCGTGCTCAGCGGCGCGCATCCGGATCTGACCTGGGTCGTCCCGAGCGGCGCCCACGAGATCCTCGTCAGTGACATCGCCGGCCCGGTGATCGCGGCGGCGAGCAAGACGCCGTTCGAGTCCAGCCGGCGTGTGTTCGTGATCGAGCGGGTCGACGAACTCGGTGACGAGGCCGCCAACCGGATGCTCAAGACGCTCGAGGAGCCGGCGTCGTTCGTGCACCTGATCCTGTTGACCGATCGGCTCCAGGAGGTGCTGCCGACGATCCGCTCGCGCTGCCAGCTGGTGCGCTTCGAGCCGCTCAGCGACGAACGGATCGCGGCCGGGATCGAGGAGCTCGGCGCTGGTCCCGCGACCGCCCTTGCCTGCGTGCGGCTGGCGTTGCAGGACGGCGAGCGCGCACGGGAGCTCGCCAGGGAGGAGGGGCAGGCACTGCGCGCGGCGGCAGAGAGCCTGGCGCGCTCGGCGATCGCGGGCGAGGTCGAGGCCAAGAGGCCGTGGACCGGGTTGCTGGCCGCCGTCCGGGCTCGGGGCGACGCTGCCGGCGCCGAGCTCGAGGGGATGGCCGCGGCGGAGCTCGAATTGACCGCTCGCAGGGATCGCAAACGTGTCGAGACCGAGTGGACCGAGCGGGCCCGGCGCACTCGTCGTCGGGTGCAGACCGGGACGCTCGATCTCGGGCTTCAGTTGGCGGCGCTCTGGTTCGCCGACCTCGCCTCGCTGGCCTGGGGAGCCGACGATCTGGTCCGCAACTGTGATCGCCTCGATGAGCTGCGCGCCGATGCCGAGTCAGACGGTGGCTCGGATCCCGACCGGTTACGGGCGGCGATCGAGCTGGTGGAGGACACGCGGCTTCGATTCGAGCTCAACGTTTCTGAGGATCTCGCCTGCGAGGCGCTCGCCTACCGGCTCGAGCAGACCCTCGCCCGATGATGACGCCGACAGCGCGCGTATACCTGCGCCAGCCGGCGCGTTCAGATCAGCAGGAGTTCATCGATCTGATGCGTGCCAGCCGGGCGTTTCACAGCCCGTGGGCGACGGCACCGACCGACGAGGAGCGCTTCTCGGCTTACCTCGCCGATGCCCGTCGTGCCGACTTCGAGGCTCTGCTCTTGTGCCGGGCGTCCGACGACGCGATCCTCGGCTTCTTCAACCTCTCGCAGATCGTGCGGCGCGGCTTTCAGAGCGCCTACCTCGGTTACGCGGTCGGCAAGCCGTACGCCGGCCAGGGCTACATGCGCGACGGGCTCGAGCTCGTGCTCCGTCATGCGTTCGCCACGATGCGGCTGCATCGCGTCGAGGCCAACATCCAGCCGACCAACACGTCATCGCTCGCACTCGCGCGCGGCGCGGGGTTCAGGCGCGAGGGGTTCTCACCCCGCTATCTCAAGATCGGCGGCCGCTGGCGCGACCACGAACGGTGGGCGATCCTCGCCGAGGAGTGGCGTGCGCGGGCACGATTTGACGGCGACTCCAACGGCTTCGTCGACGACTGACCATCGACATCCCGGCACTATGTCTCCACAATTGTGGCGTGCAGACTAAGCCTCTGCGAATGCCAGCTCTTTGCCGGTCCGCTGGCTGGCACTGGAGGTGAGTGGTGCCTGCCTCCCTCGGGCTAGTAGGCGCGGAGCTGACTAGTGCCAGACCGATCCATCGGCGTATTTGTCGACCACCTTGCGGGTAGGCCGGGAGACGGCGTGACGTTAGCTTCGTAGCCAGTTGACGTTCTGCGAATCGTGATCGACATAGGCGAAATCCTGCCAGCAGGTCCTGAGCGAGCGGAGAAGGACCTACGAAATGACTGTCACTCGGGCTGCCGGGTCGATGGAATCTCGACGGCGCTGGATCTAGACCATATGCGGAAGCGGGGCGGACGAGTTGGCCTACGCCGTCTCGGTGTTGGACGGCGGGCCGTCTACGTTGACGAGTCGAGCATGGAGCGCACGCAGGGCTTCAACCGCGTGGCTCCCCCAGTGCGAGTAGAAAGCAAAGCGCCAATCCCAGATGACGTCCTGGGCCGAAGCGCCGGTGTCGAGCGCAAGCAACCCAGATTTGAGATCGCGCCAAATATCAGCCAGATCGTCGGCGAGCGTCAGGCTGACTGGGTCCGGAGTGGAGCAGTAGTCGGCCGTAGTCATCGTGGTCCAGTAGTCAGCCCACTCGCCAAGAGTCTCGTAGATGGCGTCATATCGACGCTTCCACTCATCGTGCGAGGGCCCGTCCGGTAGCTCCGCGTCCGTGGGTGAGACGTTTGGGAGGCGCGAAGCCATCGCCACCAAACCCGCAATCGAGACGAAGAGCTCAGCTGCGAACTCCTCCTTCGCCGTGGACCCAGCGCTCTCGATCAGCTGGCAGAAACGCCCCGCCTCGTCGCGCATGCTCGGCTGAACCCTATCCGTCGTCGTCGCCGATTTCCGGCAGGCTCACGACCGAACGGTCGCTCGTCTCAATCGCTGCTGCCCGCTGCTCTGCCCATCCGCTGACTGTCGCCTCGATCGATCAGCGACAGCGATCGGTCTAGCACTAAGGGAAAGAGTTGCGGGGTTGGGGCGGGGGAAGAGGTGCCGGGTTGGATCGCAAGCGCGGGAGGGCCTGGACTCAAGGCGCGCCGTCGAGCATCCGGTCAACCTCTGCCGCGGCCTCTTCCCCAGTGGCCCGCTGACTCTGCCGCCACCAAGCATCCGGCATCCCCCTACGAATCAGTCGTCGAGGTCAGGCAGGCACCGGGCGGACTCCGCGCGCCCGTGCGACCGCAGCTACAACCGGAATGACCAGACGCTGGATCGGGATCGGAGGCTGCTCACCCCAGCTGTCCCCATGCCCCTCATGCAGCGCGCCAGCCATCTGGAAGAAGGTGAGCGAATCCTGGGAGTCGAGTCGGCCGGCGGCGAGTGCCTCGCCCAAGGTCGCGAACACCACGTGGACGAGCGGTGTCACGGGGCTCACGATGTTTCGCGTGACCGTCGGTGCGTCGCTCTCATTCCACGGATCGACGTGCCCGACCCCGGGCGGTATCTCGACCGTCTCGCCGGCCGCAAGCAGACGCGGCGCCTCGTCGCCGACCCGGATCCAAGCCTCGCCCTCGACCACCTCGAACCGCTGCGTCCAATCACGGTGCACGTGGGCCGTGTCCTTCCCGCTCTTTGGCCGCAACAGTCGTTCCACCACCGATCGCTCGGAGGACACCTCAATCACGCGGACGGCAGCCCGTCCGTCTGGGCTTGTCCATTCTTGGCCCGCAACCAGCATGCGCCTCACCCTACTTCCTTGTGTTGGCCCCCCGGCCGCCTTATCTGGAGCGCAAACCTACCCTACCTACCGCTGTTTCGGAAAAGCAACGTAACGATCGCGCTGAGCGCTTCCCCCCTCGATCGAGAACCAGCGGCGATGTCTGGTTACGGCCGCTCTCGTCAGGCCTGCGCCAACGCGATGATCTCGCCGACGCTTCGTTCCGTGTCGCGAGCCAGCAGTGGCACGATGTTCTCACGCATCCACGGTCTGCCCACGTCGGGTGCGACTCGGGCGGCATCTTCGGCGCTGTCGAACACGAGGATCAGGACCAGGTCACTCGTTTGGGATCCAGGACCTCGAAGACGAGGGCTCCAAACCGGCTGAGGACGAGCGGCTTCTCGGCTAGGCTTTGTCGAGCAGCGGCCAGCCAGGATTTGCGGCCTCAGCGCAGCCGGAAATGCCGCGACCGAGGCCGATAGTCCCGGAAAGCCCTGCGAACGCCGACGTAGCTCAGCTGGTAGAGCACTTCACTCGTAATGAAGGGGTCCCCGGTTCGAGTCCGGGCGTCGGCTCTGGGGATTCACCCCTCAAGCGCGCTCCGTGGGTACTCAGCGGGTACACGAGCTGAGCGGATCGCCTCCTCGGCCTCGACCCGCGGCGCCTCGCGCAGCTCGTCGACGACGTGCGCGTAGGTCGACAGCGACATCGCCGGGCTGTGCCCGAGCCAGCTCGCGACCTCGACGACCGAGCGGCCCTCGTGAAGCCACAGACTGACCGCTCGGTGATCATCGAACGCCAGCTCCGCCACCAGGGCGACCCCCCTCGACGCGCACGTCGCCTCGGCCGTCGCGCTGCCCACCGGCCGAGGGTGGAGGCTCGCGAAGGTCGGCCGCGCCGACCAGATCGACGCGGCGATCGCCCTCTGCATGGCCGTCGAACGCGCCAGCTACACGCCCGAGCCCGTCCAGGTCCTCGCCTGGATCGGGTGAAGCAGTCACGATCGCGACGGCTTCGGAGCGTTCGCCCCGAGGTTGCGAGCAGAGTGTCGATTCGGTCATCGCGCAGACACAACGCGACGCTGCGCGCAAGCAGAAGCAGTTCACAGGCGTTCTCTTGCGATACCGCGCATGCGGTGATGCCCCCACTCGCGTCGAGGACGACACCGCTCGCGATCAACCAGGAGGATCGACATGGGGAAGTTCGCAGCAGCAGCCATAGCAACCGTCGCGCTCGTCGCGGCCATACCAGCATTCGCCTCGGCGCTCGGACCAGCGCCAGCAGCACCGAGCGTGACCCGCGCGAGCATCAAGATCACCGGGCCGTACCACTTCAACTCATCGAGTCCGTCATCGCAGTCCATGTGTGGGATTCATCACGGCGGGGTGATGATCTCGTACTTGTACTTCGGGAAGGCGTCCCTCCAGATCGGGTTGAACGGGCCGTTCATGGGACGGGACGGAACGACCGACCTGGCTAAGCGTGGCACTGGCGTCGGGATCAGCTTCTTGACGACCGGACCCTTTCGGGACTGGTCAATCGTTCCCCGTCATGGGCATTCGTTCTTCACGCTGTCTGACAACAGGACGTCAGTCAGCCTCAAGGCCACGATGTACCCGCGCAACAGGCAGGGCCATCTGATCCTGACCAAGAAGCCGATTCACGTCGTCGCGAGCTTCAACTGCCTCCCGGTCCCGACGTCTTAGACGAACGATCAACCAAGGAGGGTTGACATCCGGCGGTGTTGGTGGCGACCGAAACGCCGGGCGCAAACTCACATCGTGTGTGAAAAGCGCACGAAGGCGGGCATGCCCATCTAGGCCAGGAAAAAGCCGCGCCAGGGGGTCTGGGAGCTTCCCGCGGGTGGGCAGCTCGTCTTCGCGATCGCGACGACGAGCGGGTCAGTCGACCGGGCGCAGCAGCAGGCGACAGCCGTCCTCGAACGTGTCGTCGGCCACCGCGCGGACGAGCGCGCGTCGCCTGGCCAGCTCGTCGCGGATCAGCTCGTAGTCATGCTCGATGGTGTGGCGCAGCTCGTCGCGTGCGCTCTCGGGCTCGACGCACGGAAGCGTGTCGGCCAGGCCGAAGCGTTCCGATCGCACCTCTTGCCAGCGTGCGATCAGCCAGGGCAGCGATGCGTCATGCAGCTCGGTCATCGGGTTCACCTCGGAACGATCCTTCCGAGGTTGCCAGTCGTCGCTCTGCTTCGCGGTGGTGCGGCAGGCACAGCGCGACGCCTTGCCTAGGAGGCTGGTGTTTTTCGGGTTGAGCTGGGTTGGCTCTGTCCGAGTCTCGGGTCATGCTTGAGGGTATGAGCCTTGGATTGACTCCCACGCAGGCGGATGTGTTCACGACGACGAGTTTCTGCGACGGGCGGGTAGCGCCGGACTCGATCTATGGACTGTTGCACCGTGAGTGTTTTCAGTTGTTCCCTGACGAGTTATTCGCGGATTTGTTCTGCGATGTCGGGCGGCGGTGTGTGCCGCCGATGATCGTGGCGGTTGTGATGGTGTTGCAGCGGATCGAGGGGTGCTCTGATCGTGAGGCGGTTGACCGGTTTACGTATGACGCGAGGTGGAAGTACGCGGCCGGCGGCTTGGGGTTTGACTATCCGGGGTTCGCGCACACGGTGCTGGTCGATATGCGCGCCAGGCTTGCCGCCTCGGAGCGTCCGGATCGGATTTTCGAGGTCGTGTTGGAGATGGGTCGGCGGGCTGGGCTGGTCGGCCGCCGGCGTGTGCTGGACTCTGCGGCGTTCTATGACGCGGTCGCGACGATGGACACGGTCACGTTGATTCGTTCGGCGATCCGAGGCGTGCTGACCGCGTGTGACCAGGCACTGGAGGGAGAGGTGCGGGGCGTGTTGGCGCGCGATGATGACTACGCGGGCGCGGGGAAGCCGGTCTGTGATTACGAGGACCCCGAAGCGCGCGAGGCGTTGATCGACGCGCTCGCCACAGACGCGCACGCGATCCTCGACGCGCTCGACGGACGGGAGCTGATGGTGGCTGTCGCGCAGGCTGCCGCGTTGTTGGCGACGGTCGTCGGGCAGGACCTTGACGAGGATGCTGACGGCACGTTTCGGCTCGCGCAGCGGGTCGCGAAGGATCGCCTGATCTCGACCGTCGATCCGGAGGCTCGGCATGGCCGCAAGACCCGTGCACGAGGGTTTGACGGCTATAAGGGGCATGTTGCGGTGGATCCGGACAGCGAGTTGATCACTGCCACGACGGTCACCGCGGGGAACGGCGGCGAGGGTCAAGAGGTCGTAAAGTTGCTCGCCGAGGAGCTCGCGACGGCCAGCGATCCGGTCGGCGGCTCCGAGCCGGCCGGCGCGGGCGCGGACAGCGGGCCGCTGTCGGTCTACGGCGACTCTGCCTACGGCTCCGGCCCGGTCCTTCACGCGCTCGAGCAGGCCGGCGCGAACATCCTCTGCAAGGTCAAGGCGCCGGTCGCTCCCGCGGGACGGTTCACCAAAGACGCGTTCCAGATCGACGTCGAACTCAGGACCGTCGTGTGCCCCGCCGGTCAGACAGCGTGGATCCACGCGGTCAAGGACGGGCAGGTCGCCCGGTTCGGCAGCGCATGCCGGACCTGTCCGCTGTTCGCTCGGTGCACCACGTCACCAGCAGGGCGGATCATCAACCTCGGCCCGTATGAGGCGCAGCTCACCCGCAGTCGTGAACGCCAAACCGATCGCGCGTGGCAGGCCGACTACACCGCGACCCGGCCGATCATCGAGCGCAAGATCGCCCACCTGGTGCGACGCAGACACGGCGGGCGACGCGCCCGTGTCCGCGGCCGCCTGAAGGTGAACGCCGACTTCAATCTCCTCGCCGCCGCGGTCAACCTCGCGCGCCTCGCCACGCTTGGTGTCACCAACACGACCGCGCGAGCCACGGCAGGCGCCTGAACCGCGCCAGAAGGCCCGGTTATCCCGGGATTCGGTCACACTCACCAAGCCACACCCCGAGCAGGCGCAACCTGGCGCAACGCAGCGCCGCCCGCGCGTCGACTCACCGCGATGCCGCCAGCCGCGGCCCCGGCCAGCAGAACGGCTCAATCAGCCCAAAAGGCCGATTCACACCAGCCTCCTAGGCGTAGCTCTGCGTGTCGCGGAACGGTTCGAGGTGGTGCGCGGTCAGCTTCTCGGTCACCTCGCACCTGCGTCCGTTCTCGATCCACTGGCAGCGCCAGCCCGCGGCCTGGAGCACGGCCTGGCGGAACGTCATCTGCGCGCGCGTCGTGCGGCCTGGCGTGACGCGTCGGCGGTGGCGGTTCGGGTCGCTGGCGCTCGCACCAGGAGCCGCTGCACAGCGCGCCGCAGGTCAGGCACGGGCGCCTCACACGAGCCGCTCTCTCTTCGCCCGGCTGATGTTGAACTCGACCTCGGCCTTCCAGCTCTCGCGTGCCACGGTCGTGGTCTCGCGGATCGTCGCGGCCGTCGTGTCGGCCGCGTGCTCGACCATGAACCTGGGCGTGATCCCGCGCACGTGCGCTCCGGCTCGCGGGCCTTCGGGCGTCGTCTCGGCGCGGCGGTGGTCGGGCCTGATCTCGTGCTCCTGCGTCCCGTAGTTGAGAGGTGCGCGAGCCAGTGCGTGTTCTCGACGCTCGTCCGGTAGACGTCGCCCTCGTGCGAGATCTCGTGCGCGAGCCAGCTCGCTCTGACGGCCCCGGTCTTGCCGACGGGCGTCGCTGCCTCCGCGGCGGTGAACATCGTCGAGCGCGCCTGCGAGGTGATCTCGCGCACAGGTGATCGGTCGCCGCCTGCTCGCCTCGGTCACGAGCGCTTCGAGGCTCTCGCCGATGTACTTCGTCTGCATCAAGCGCCCTCCATGCTGCAGCCGAGCTGATCGAGCACGGTCTCCTGACTGCAGCCCTGGTGCAGGGCGAGCGTGCCGAGCGTCTGCTGCGCCTGGGTGTACGCGACGCCTGGCGCCGTCGCCGGGCCGGGCTGAGTCGCGAGCTTGGAGCGGATCCTCACGGCCATCTCGACGAGCCCCACCTCGGTCGGCGTGGGCCAGTATGGGGCGATGTAGCCGGGCATGGCTCAGATGGTCGCAGCGCTCAGGCGGCGGGTACCAGATGGGTACACGAGGCGTGCCTGGCGGGGGTATCGAAGGGCATCCCCGGAGCGCGCATCGTTAGCTAGGACGGGCGATCGAGTGCCCTCTGATGCCCTCGCGTATCCCCTCAGCGGTCACTCGTAATGAAGGGGTCCCCGGTTCGAGTCCGGGCGTCGGCTCTGGCAACGGTGAGCGAGCAAGGTCTGCATCAATAGGCCGGTCATGCGGACGTGTTTCTCCGCCGCGCCTCGAGGTGGTCACGGGTTCGCGCTCTTTCTCGGCGCGGAAGAAGTGCTGCTCGGCCGGCTAGCGGACTAGCGGCAACGGCCCGCGGGGGTATTGGGAGCCCGCTGGTATCATTTTCCCAATGAGAGCTAAGGTTGATTCCGTCGGACGGATCGTCGTGCCAAAGCCGCTGAGGGACGCGGTCGGGCTCACGCCCGGCTCGACGGTCGATGTGAGCCGTTACGGATCCGGCCTTCAGGTCAGTCCGGCCGGGAGAGTCGCGCGCGTGATCGAGGAGAACGGGGTGCTGGTCGCCGTCGGTGATACCACGATCGACGACGAAGCCGTGTTCGGGCTGATCGACAGCGGCCGCCGTTGACCCGGATTGGGCTTGATACGAGCGTCGCGATCCCCCTGCTTGTGAAATCCCACGTTGCTCACACCGAGGTCGCCGCATGGTGGGCTGGCCGCGAGGTCGCCCTCAGCGGCCACGCACTTCCCGAAACGTATTCGGTCCTGACGCGTCTGCCCGGGGACCTCCGTCTCACGCCCGAAGATGCGGCTCGGCTGATCGATGACCGGTTCACTGCTCCGCTGCTCCTCGGGGCACGGACATCCCGGAGGCTGTCGGCGATATTCAGCCGACTCGGGATCGCCGGCGGCGCCGTCTATGACGCCCTGGTCGGTCTCGCCGCGGTCGAGAACGATGCCATGCTGGCTACCCGCGACAACCGGGCCCGAGCGACGTACGAGATCGTCGGCGTGGATGTCGTGGTAGCCGCGGCATCCGCGCCCGTGAGAAGAACTCGCCGACATCCGGCCCTGCCAACTCGCCGGACGCAGACTCAAACGTAGCGAGCTCACGCCAGCCGGAACCGTGAACGTGTCGCCGCCAGCACCCGTGTATGTGCAGGGGCTGGTCAGGGCGCGGCTGGTTCCTACAAGGCAGGTGGTTCTGGCGGGCCGGGGCCTCGGTTGAGGACCAGGCGGTCCGATCAGCGGCGGCGAGGTACTGACCATGGTGTCGGCGGTGTCGGTGGCAACGGCACCGTGACGCAAGGGAGGGCCGGTGGTTTTCCGGGTGGTGGTGGTGCCGCTGGCGATTTTCCAACTGCAGATCCGAGTGCCGCTAATGATGATGGTGGTGGTGGTGGCTACGCCGGGGTCCTCGACCCGTCGGCGACGCCACTTGTGATCGCCGCCGGTGGTGGCCGGCGGCGGTGGGGGCAGCGGCGATATGGGCGGTGTCGGCGGGACCGGTGATACCGGCAGCGGCGGCGGGAACGGCAGTAACGGGAGTTCGGCCGCTACCAACTTTGGCGTAGGTGGCGGTGGAGCCACGGCCTTTTTGGGCGGCTCTGGGGAGGGTACCGTCGGGGGAGGCTGCCCTCGTGTCGGCGGTTCGGGAACTGATGATTCGAGCCTCCAGGGCGGTCAGAGTGAAGACTCAAACGGCGGCGCCTGTTCCAGCGGCGGCGGCGGCTACTTCGGCGGCGGCGGAGCTGGCGGTGGCTCGTTCGGCGGCGGGGGTGGCGGCGGCTCGAGCTTCGGGATCAGCGGCCTGACCAACGAGGCGAGTACAAGCGCCGCGGCTTCGGTGACGATCAGCTACGGCACCGTGGCGACCGGCAAGGCCCAGTGCAAGCACGGCGCATGGCGGAACCTCACCGACAAGAACGGCACCGCGTTCAAAAACCAGGGCGACTGCGTCAGCTACGTCGCTGCCGGCGGACAAAACCCAGCCAACGGCTGATCGCCGCCAACCGTTGAACAGTTGTGAGAGGTCCCGCTCCAGCGGGGCCTCTGACTTCTCTGCACTTCTGGTGTGGGCTTACTGGGCAGTGTCGCCGCTGCTCCTATGAGCGTCGTGAGGAGCGGCCCGAGGGTCCAGAGCGACAATGCTGGATACTGGCTCGTACAGTTGCGGTATTGGGCGTTGACGCTGGTTGATGGCGGGAGTAGGTTTTCGGGTTACCGCCGAGGTTGGGCGGCGGTGCACGCGATGGGACCGTCAGGATGGAGCCGTGTCGGGGTTGCTCGTGGGTTGCGAGGCTCTGTCGGGCTGCTCGTGTTCATACTGCTGTGTGCGGGCCTGACGGCGGTTGCGACCCCAGCTTCCGCGGGTGCTGACACGGGGTTAGCGTGGTCGGCTCCCGTGCTTGTCGACCACGGCGTTCCGCGCGCGGGCAACTCAGGCGATATCGAGTCGCTCGCGTGCCCGTCTGTGTCGCTGTGTGTCGGGTTCGATGATCTAGGAAACCTGGTGATGAGCACGCGGCCAGCGGCTGCGAGGAGTTGGCGCGCGACGCGGCTGCCGGGCCCGGCGGCGCTTTTCCCTGAAGGTTTGGCATGCCCGTCGGTTTCGTTGTGTGTCGGCTTGGCTTCCACGGCTCGCGGCGCCGGTCGAGTTATGTTTTCGGCAATCCCGAGTGCGGGAGCGCGAGGCTGGCGGATCGAACGCGTGCGGGCTGTCCACAATCCCTACGCGATCTCTTGTCCGTCGTCGACGTTTTGTGTGGGTGTCGAGGCGTCCGGGAATGTCGTGACGTCAACCGACCCGACGGGCGGGGCTGAAGCGTGGCACGCCGTGCATATCGACAGCGCCCACAGCCTTGGTTTCACGGCCGATCTTGAGAGCGTGTCGTGCCCGTCGGTCGCGCTGTGCGTCGCTGTCGATGACGCCGGCAACGTGTTCAGCTCAAGCGATCCGACGGGAGGCGTATCGGCGTGGAAACGAGCCCGCGTGGTCAGGGGCGACTTAGGCGGCGATTCGGCCGTGTCGTGTCCGTCGACGTCGCTTTGCGTCGCGAACGTGGAGGGAACGCTGCTGACTTCGACCAGCCCCTTGGGTGCAGCCTCGGCTTGGACGCGGGCGCACCTCGAGGCGATGAGCGTCGCGCCCACGATTTCGTGTCCGACGAACTCGTTCTGTGCCGCGACTTCCGATGAGCGAGTGATGAGTTCGGCCGCCCCGACCGGAGGCGCCGCCGCCTGGCGTCAGCGACGGGTCGACGGGACAAATCTGTTGAACGTAATCTCGTGCCCGTCGGTCAGTTTCTGCGCGGCTGTCGACTTTGACGGCAATGTCTTACTCGGCACGCCGGCGAGGATGCAAAACCCCGTGCCAGCCGTGATCGTGCGCCACGAATTCTTCACAGAGACAGCCAGACGAGACGGCTCCAGACTCAGCGTCGATTCAGGAATCTCGATTCGATGCCCCCGTGGTCGCGCTTCATGCACGGTGACGGGTACGGCCACCGCGCCGACCATTTCCGGCCGCCTTATACCGCTCGGGCGGATCGACCTAAAGATCCGGGCCGACAACCGCCGCAAGATCGTGTTCGCGCTCTCACGGTCCGGCGCACGACTGCTGGTCAAAAAGACGTCGTTCAATCCCGTGGACCTACAGATCGTGGCTCGTCTGTCCGGCGGCCTGGCAGTCGCTGACGACACTTTCCCTGCTCTGCTCGCGCCCACATGACCGAGCTCGGCTAAAGGCGGTCAAAGCTGGCCGGACCAGATGCGTTACGGGTCGAGTCGAGCGAGAGTGGGACGGGTCAGCGGATTCGTGAGCGAGGCACTGCGCCGTTTGACGCACACCAAGCGGCTCTGTGCTCTGACGGGGCTGAATCCCCTCCGCAAATAGGTAGCCCGAGCCTTTGTCCCAGAGAACGAGAAAGCGTAGGACGTTTGTCGTCGCGCTGTTATCCCATGTGATCCCCGCGTTACCGGAACCCGGGAGGGTTCCCGCTGGTGCCACCCAGCGACGACGAAATACGGTGACGCATGAGCGTTCTGGTGCGACAGCACGAGCGCGGGTCAGCAATCCCGGGTGCGACCGGCTCGCTCGAACCGCTCGAGGTCCAGCGCAACGGAGGCCGGTCACCGGAAGCGGCGGCATATCACGCTGGCTTTGATGGGATTCGTGCCCTCGCGATCGCGGCTGTGCTGCTCTATCACGGCGGCGTCTCCTGGGCCGGAGGTGGATTCCTGGGAGTTGAGACGTTCTTCGTGCTGTCGGGCTTCCTGATCACGTCACTGCTGGTCGCCGAGTGGCGCCGGCACTCCACGATCGCGCTCCGTGCGTTCTGGTGCCGCCGCGCGCGACGTTTGCTGCCCGCGCTGTTTTGTCTGGTCGCGGTGATCGGGATCTATTACGCGACGACGGCTGTCGACAGGATGGTTCCCGGTCTCAAGGACGATGGCCTGGCGACGCTGCTGTACGTGGGCAACTGGCATCAGATCGCCGTTGGCAGCAACTACTTCGCGACCAACGGGCCGATCTCACCACTTCAGCACACGTGGTCGCTGGCGATCGAAGAGCAGTTCTATCTTGTGTGGCCGCTCGTCGTCCTCGGGATCTTGTGGCTCACCCGCCGGCGAGCCGGGTCCGAACGTGGCGGGCCGTTGGTGGTGCTGCTCGCGGCGAGCGTCATTGGCATATGCGCGTCGGCTGCCGACGCAGCGTTGCGCTTGAACGGTGGAAAGAGCGTCGATCGGGTCTACTACGGGACCGACACCAGGGCCGCGAGCCTTTTGGTAGGCGCGTCGCTCGCAGTCGCGTTCGCGATTCTTGATCTGCCGCGCCGCGCCGGAGACCGGGAGCCCGTGCGGGCGGGGAATAACGAGTCCTCTCGGTGGCGCCAACGATCGATCGAGATACTCGGGTTGCTCGCCGTCGCGAGTGTGCTCGCGATGATGCATTTCGCCGGAAGCAACTCGCTCTGGCTCTATCCCTGGGGTTTGTTGGGCCTTGACCTGGCGGTTGCGGTCATCATCGCTGCCGTCGTGCTGTTCCCACACTCGGCTACCGGTCGGACATTCGCCCTGCGACCTCTCCGTGCGATCGGCATCATCTCCTACGGCATCTACTTGTGGCATTTCCCGCTGTTTCTGTGGCTTGACACCAGTGCGACAGGCCTCAGTGGCATGGCGCTGTTCATGTTTCGTGTGGCTGCAACGCTCGTGATTAGCTTGATCTCGTTCTTTCTGATCGAGCAGCCGGTTCGCCGGCGACGACTTCCGAGCTGGCTGGTGCGTTCGCTCACTCCAATCGCGGCCGGCGCCGCGGTGTTTGCGTTGGTGATCGCCGCATCCGTCGAGGGTTCTGCCCTCGCACCGGCGGCGCCACCAGTGATCACCACCGCCTGGCTTAAGGGCAGTGACCGTCCGTGCGAGGTCAGTTTGACCGATACAAATCAGTACGGGTTGGTGCCGCGCTCGCCAACTCAGGTCGCGACCGACGAGCCGGCCTGGCTCGTCGGTCACCACCTCAAATGGGGCGGCAGCAACCGGGTCAGATTCACGACCTGCCCACCGAAGCGGGTACTCCTGATCGGCGATTCGATCGCGTTCACACTCGGGATGGGTTTCATGGAGGGCGAACAGAACTACGGTGTCGAGCTCGCCAACGCGGCTATTCTCGGCTGCGGGTTCAACAACAGGGGGGAGCTCGATTCCCTCGGAAACTGGCAGCACCAGTACCCGGGCTGCTCGGACGCGCTTTCACAGTGGCGACGCGACGAGACCAGGTTCCGCGCGCAGGCCGTGATCATCGAGATGGGCTGGCGCGATCAATTCGACTGGCGATGGAATGGCCACGTCGTACACATCGGGCAACCAGCATTTGATGCGTATCTGCGCCGGCGGTTGAATCAATACGTTCACACGCTTGGACGGGATGGCGTGCCGATCGTGTTCCTCACGGTGCCGTGGTCCGACCCGCCGGCGATGCCCAACGGCTCACCCCAAGCTGCGGCATTTCGCATTCGGCACATCGAGATCAACTCGATGGTGGCCGCGGTAGCCGCTCACAACCCTGGGAAGGTGAAGCAGTTCGACATCGACCAAGTGATCGCCCAACACGGCTACCACGGGACCGTCAACGGCAAGCTGTGCCGTTTTGATGGGGTTCACGTCACGGTCTACTGCAGCAGGTTGCTGCAACCCGAGGTCCTGAAGGCGACCCGCAGCATGATTTCGTCGGCCTCTGCGTCGTCCCACTCCCACCACGCGCTAGCTTGGACCGACCAGACTCGCACGAACCGGAGCCGCCATGATTAGGCCCGCCGGGTTCCCGCGGTGGGCGTTCGCGCGCAATCAACGGATCATGCATCGCCACTTACGGGCTTCAGCTGGTCGAAGCACGCTTGTGGTGTTCGTCATCGCAGCCGCGGTCGCTTCGGCGCTGCCGGTCGACGCGCTGGGCTCGGTCGCTGCCGGGTCCGGGCGGTCCGGCCGTCCGACACTTACGGCGCAGCGGCTGGAGGCCGATCTCCTCGCCGGCGCGAGGACGAGAAGAATTCCCGCGGATCTCAGTCCGCGGCTCGCGGTCGCCTGGAAGGCAACGCCTGTCATCGCGCGGGACGGGTGCAACGTCCCTCGCGATGGCGTGAAGAGCAGAGGCTGTGTGTTCGGAGACACGAAGTCGCACACAACGGTCGTCCTGTTCGGGGATTCGCATGCCGCGGCTTGGTTTCCCGCACTTGACGAGATCAGTCGTCAGCAGCACTGGCGGCTTGTCGTTTTGACCAAGGACGGATGCCCTCCGGCGGAGGTCAAGATCGCAGCCTGGTTTCGGCATGGGGCGCCCTACTGGGAGTGCAGCGTATGGCGGGCGAACGCCGAAGCGCAGATCGCCCGGCTGCACCCGGCGCTGGTGATCATGGGCGAGGCGAGATACCTCGAGGTGCCGGAGACGACGCCTGTCGGGGGTGCATCGGGTGAGAGCACGTGGCTCGATGGGCTGGCCTCGATCTTTGGTTTTCTTCGGCAGTCGGCCAGCCACGTCGTGTTCATGTCTGATTCGCCGACTCTCAGCCAGCGCGCTCCCGCGTGCGTTGCGAGCCATCGGTCCGACGTTCAGTTCTGTTCGACGAGCCTCGTTACGGCCACCCGGTTGCCTGATGTCAAGGCGCAAGAGCTTCAGATCGCTGATCAGGAGCAGGTGACCGCCATTGATCCAACCGGATGGTTCTGCACTCCGACCACGTGCCCAGTGATCGTCAATCACACGCTGCTCTACCGCGACAACGCCCACATGGTGCCTGAGTGGTCACATTTCCTCGCGCCTCTCCTTGCGGGTGCGATCGTTCCGATCCTACGGCCCCAGCCGACGCAAGGATGACCGACACCACGACACCACGACGCCGATGGCAGCCGTGGCAGTGCCCCGAAATGTTGCCTAGTATCCGGAGTCGTTGAAGCGGGATTGAAGGACACGAAGATCGCAGCGCAGCTGACGATCGATATCGGAACCGTCCGCAAGTGGCGTGACGGGTTCGCGGTCGACCGACTGGACGACCGGCGGGGTTTGGCGCGTTCGGGCCGGCCGCGGACCGTGACCGATTCGCGAGCGTAGGACGTGATCATCAAGACGTAAGAGACCACGTCGCAAGACGCGACCGTGGATCTTTGCCGACGGTTCTGGACCTGAGCCGGGCCCCAGATCGCATTTCATAGCTACGAGGCGCGGCTCTCGCCCGTGGATTCGGCGCTCGTCTTGGCGAGAGATCGACGCTGAGGCGGCGCGCTCACATGTCCGCTCTGTCGCTACCATTGCCGCCGTTGAGCGGTCGACCGAACCCGGGGGGCCGATGATGAAACCCCTCCGGACTCGAAATCATTTCGTGCTGCCCGAGCTCAGGCCCAATAGGAGAAGCTAGCGTGGGTCGTCTGGGCAGCTTCAGCCGTGTTCGATTGGCGTCTGGCGTCGCGGCGTCCTTCGCGTTGATCGGGATCGTCATCGTCCTGAGTTCTCCTTCCGGAGCGTCCGCTCGCCATCAAACCATGCCGTCCGTCCGTGATGCGGGCAGCGGCTCCTGGGTATCGACGTGGGCCGCGGGCCCGCAGCCGGCGACGCTGAGAAACGAGTTTCGTCACGGCCTCGACGATCAGACCGTTCGCAACATCGTGCTCACGACCGTGGGCGGAACGAGGGTCAGGGTCGCCTTCTCGAACCAGTTCGGTACTCGTCCGCTGGAGATCGGCCGTGCGGCGGTTGGACTCGCAGGCCCCGGAGCTCAGATGGAGCCGGCTCCGAGCGTCGCGCTGTCGTTCGGCGGCCGCAGGACCGTAGTCATTCCGCCGGGAGCTCAAACGATCAGCGACCCGGTCAGGTTCACGGTGCGGCCGGGAGAGCGTCTTGCCGTGAGCGTCTTCGTGCCTCGCCCGACGGGCCGTCCGACACTTCATGGCGTTGCCCGACAGGTCAACTATGTGGCCGCGGGCGACCAGGTGCTCAGCAGAGGCTCAGGCGCGTTTCGCACCAGGACCCAGGCGTGGTACTTCGTCGGCGGCGTTGATGTCCTGGATCCCCACCCGGGCGCGGCCGCGATTGTCACCGTTGGTGACTCGATCACCGATGGGTTCGGCTCGTCGGTCGGCGCGAACGCCCGCTGGCCAAACGATCTCGCTCGACGTCTGGGCGCGCGCGCCGGTAGCAAGCTAGCGGTCATCGACGAGGGAATCGGCGGCAACCGCGTCCTCACCAACTCCGTGTACTACGGGCCGGCGGCCGTTGAACGATTCCGCCGAGATGCTCTGGAGCAGCCCGGGGTCCGAGGAGTGATCCTGCTCGAGGGAATCAACGACATCGGCATGAGCCATTCCCGAGCGCGCTCGAGCACGCCACATGTCCACGTCACTGCAGCGCAGATCATCACGGGCTATAAACGCGTCATCGCCGAGGCACACGCCGCGGGGGTGAAGATCTTTGGCGGCACCCTGCTTCCGTTTCAGGGCTCTCAGAACTGGACCCCCGGAGGCGAGGCCGAACGCGAGGCGGTGAACCACTGGATCCTCACCAGTGGGGCGTTCGACGGGGTAATCGACTTCGCTCGGGCGGTCGCCGAGCGGCGAAACCCGCTGAGGCTCAATCCGGCTTACGACAGCGGCGATCATCTGCATCCAAACGACGCGGGGTATCGAGCGATGGCAGCCGCGATCAACCTCAGGCCCTTGTTAGCGCTCAAGTAGTTTTGACGACGGGTTGCCAACGGACTTGCCGCCGGCGTCTCCGCATCGCCCGGTCAGCCGCCGTTCAGCTTGAGCGCCGCCCTAAGCACCGGACGCTGAAGTAGTCGCGAGCAGTAGATCGAGAAGTGGATGCCGTCAAATCGGCACAGCTGCCCGTGGAGCCTCCCTCGGTAGCGGTTCCCCGGCGAGATCACACTATCGATGTTGAAATAACCGGCCTCGCCCGGGAAGCGACGCACGGTGGACTGGAGCATCGCATTGATCATCGCGTGACGGCGGGCAGACGCCTCTGGAGGATTGGCCCCATAGCGCAGTGCACTGAAATGGGCCCACGGAACCGAGAGAAACAGGACCTTCGTGCCGACGCCGGCGAACGCGCGAACGTACTGGTCGATCTGCCGCTGTACGTACGAGTCAAAGGCACGCTGCCCGAAGTGAGTCACGTGCCCGTGGATGACCCAGTTGAACTTGTCTCGGTGTCCCATTTCGACGATCACGACCCCGGCTCGCAAAGTCCGCGCGATGTGCGCCCAGCGGCTGAGCGCGCGCTTGCACTCGGGCGGCTGGCTCTCAATCGTGCCGTTCTGATCGATCTTGCCGTTGGTGTTGAACGCGCATTCGAGGATCGCCGCGTTCACGACTTCGACGTCGTAGCGCTGCTCGCCGATCATCGCCCCCAGCCCGAGCGAGAACGCGAGCGAGTCTCCGACCACAAGGACTCTCTTTGGTGGGCATGCCGGGAAGATCAGCCGCTTGGACCCCGACCACTCGAGCCGGCCCTTCACAAGCCACCGGGGCTGCAGGCGAGCCGCCCTGTCCGGTGGGATTGGCACAACGCCATACTGCGGCGTGTCCCTGAGCAAGACGGTGCAACGGCTGACTACACGGTGAACCTTTGTGACCACGCCTCCCGGATGGGCGGATGCGGTTGGCGTTGGCATGCCGGTGCCACAAGCCGTCAGCAGCCCGGTGACCAAGACCGCCCCCGTAGATCCGTGCGGCAACCAAGACACGATCCTCCTTCGCCAAGCGAACATCAACGTGGTCCCTCCGATCGTCTAGAGCTGCACGCAACTCTCGCGGTCGGCGATAACAAGGCGCTCACACGCGCTAACAGCCGCGAACGGACGCCCGCCGATGACGAGTCGCGCCCTCGCGAGTGCTGCCACGTGGGCAGGCTGGCTCTGGCGAAACGCCCGCTACGCGGTCGCGCGGCCTTTGCTCGTCGGCGGTTATGCCGTAGCGGTTTCAGGCGGTTTTCAGGCCGTAGCGCTGGCGCTTGTCACGCGCTTGGGCGAACACCTCGCGATGCGCGTCGCTCCACTGCTGCGCCGTTGTCGCCTGTTGTCCCGTGAGCTCGCCGAACGACAGTAGCTCGGGGTCCGTGATCACATAAGGCCACGATCCCACCGATAGCTTCGATCCAGGCAATCATCGAAAGCAGGCTCGTCTCCAGCACAGAAGTCGGCGAGAGCAGAGCCCACTCGAGCCCGGACTGACGTATCGCTTCGACGCTGGCGTCGTGCAGCCTGCCGAGCGGGTCGCCGTGATGCTGGACTGCCCCGTACAGCTTGACGATCCGACGGACGCCGGCCGACTCGGCGGCCTCAAGGACATTTCCGACGGCTGTCTTTAGCGGCTGAGGCCAAACCGGGCGTGTTGGCCTGATCGTCGAGAACGAGTTGCGCCAGGCGCGGCGTCTCGACCGAATCCGACCCGCTGTCCACCGCCGCGTTCTGACGCTTGCGAACAGCGCCTTTGTCTAGCAGGCTGTAAGGGTGGCCGGTCTAAAGGTGGTTGGTCTCGGAGGCTCGCTTCGAGAGGCGTCCAGCAGTCGGGCGGCGCTTGCGGTCGCGCTCGAGGGGGCGGCAGCCGCCGGGGCGAGTGTTGAGCTGCTGGACCTGCGACAACTCGGGCTGCCGATGTACAGCCCCGACCTGGAGGCGGACCCGCCCGCCATCGTCCGCACGCTGATCGACACCTGCTATCGGGCTGACGGCATGCTCTGGAGCAGCCCGATGTACAACGGATCGGTCTCGGGGTCGTTCAAGAACGCGATCGACTGGCTCCACATGCTCGGGTCCCGCGAGCCGCCATATCTCCACGACGAGGTCATCGGCCTGATCAGCGCCGCGGGCGGCACGCAGGGACTTCAGGTCGTCAACACGATGGAATTCTCCGTGCGCTCGCTACGAGGCTGGGCCGTGCCCTATGTCGTCCCGGTGCCCCAAGCCACACGGGTCTTCGCGGACTCTGGCGCGGTACAAGACGAGCTCGTCGAGCACCAGCTGCGGCTGCTCGGCGATGAGGTGGTCCGGGTAGCCGAGCGCTTCGCCCGTGACCCGACGCTTCACCGGCAGGGCGAATGTGACGACGCGGCGGAGCGTGTCGTCGAAGCCGGCGGGGCCTCCGGTTGAGCCCAGATCGTTGACCCACGGGCGGCGATCGGCTGGCTCGTCCTTCGCACTCACGCTCGGAGAATGCGCCCGATCGCGCTCAGTGGCCGGCGCGGCGGCGAGGGGGCCGGGAGGGTTCGTGCGGGTTGGCCTTGCGCGGGTCGACCTCGGGATCCACCTCGTGGTGGGGCTCGCTCGTGCTGGTCGCGCCGGTCGGGGTGTGCGTGTCGCCGAAGTCCATCTCGTCGGCCTCGGCCTCCGGATCGCGCGGATCGGGCCGCTTGTCATATGGATCCGGCCATTCGGTCGGATCGGGGTCGCTCGCGGGCTCGTTCAGGACGTGATGGACGTCGCGCTCGGGCGAAGACTCCTTGTCGGCCATGGCTCCTCCTAGATCTGGGCGGCTGTCGATGAGCGCTGCATGGTCGCCTCGACGATACAGCCCGAAAAAACCGGGGTTCGCCGTCCTTGGGTCGGCGGTTTGGCAGCTAGGCCTGGTCGCCGAGCGCGACGATGTGCTCGGGTAGGCGCTCGTTGTCGCCATACATGAAGTGGTTGTGCATGTTCTCGGAGAATCGGCTGGCCTCGGTGGACTTCCCGACTGCCTCCGCGGTCTCGCGGACGAGCATCGGCGAGGCACCGCAGCAGACGCCGATGTAGTTGATGCCGAGATCGTGGACCGCCTTGGCGAAGGCGCCGATCTCGTACCGATTGGCGTAGAGCGGGTCCAGTGCGGTCGGGAACGTGCGGCCGTGGGGCGAGGGCACCCTCGCCCGGTCGTCGGTGAGGTTGAAGAACGTCGGTTGCGCGGCGGTGGTCCGGTAGGGGATCGGCAGTGCGCCGACGTGGCACGACACGGCCGCGCGGATCTGCTTCAGCCAGGGCAGCATCGTCTCGGGCCCGCGGAAGCAGTTCATGCCCACGACGTCCGCGCCGGCCTGTTCCAGCCGCTGGCAGGTCTCGACGATGCCGACTCCATCGGCCATCTCCTCCAGCGCCATCGGCGCGATTGTGAGGACGACGGGCAGCCCGCTGGCCTTTGCGACCTCGAGCGCCGCGAGCGCCTCGCCGGCGAAGTAGAACGTCTCGCCGATGATCATGTCGGCGTCGCCCTCGACGGCCCAGCCCACCATCTCCTCGAACATGCCGCGTACCTCGCCCTGGCGGGCGGTGTTCTCGGGGTCCCAGATGTTGGTGTTCGAGATGTTGCCGGCCATCAGGTCGCCGGGTCGCTGGTCGGCGACCTCGCGGGCGATCTGGAGCGCGGCGCGGTTGAGCGGCTCGAGCAGGTCCTCCTTGCCGATGACCCGCATCTTCTCGCGGTGACCGTTGTAGGTGAACGCCTCGACGATGTCGGAGCCGGCGCGCTGGTAGTCGACGTGCAGGGTTCGGAGGGCGTCCGGGTACTCCAGGGCGACCTCGGGGACGAACTCACCGGCGCTCAGGTATCCGCGGCGCTCCAGCTCGAACAGGAAGCCCTCGGCACAGATCACCGGCCCGGCGTCCAGGCGCGCGGTCAGGTCCCCGCTCGGAACTTCAGGGGTGGGCTCGGTCATGTGTTGCTCCTAAATGGTGAAGGGACAGGGGTTCCCTGATAACCAAAGCTACACCTTCGCTTTCGGACCGCAGTGCCGGCTCCTGCTCATGTCACATGAGGTTCGGTGTGTGGAGGTCGGAGAGGTGGCGTGCCGTGGCGGCGGTGAAGCCGCAGGCCTGGAGGCGGCGAAGCCGGTTGCGCTCCATCGTTTGGGTCAACGCGCGGACGTCTTGTGCGGCCTCGGACAGCTCAGCCGGTTGAAGCGAGCGTGCTGCCATGATCGTTAGTGCCTCGATCAGGATGGGTGAGAGCCCGGAGAGGCTAACGAGCTTGGCGGCGCGCGCCTCCACGGCCCCGACGAGCAGCGGCAGGCTGTCATGGTGCAGCGCGATCGTGCGCTTGATGTGCGAAACGCCGAAGTGGACGTGTCGGCGCTCGTCGCGGTGCGCAAGTCTCGCGGCGGTCGCGGTGGCGGCGTCGGGCGCATGGGTCTCGATGAAACGCAGCAGGTCCAGGAACGTGCCCTCACCGAGCACGTTGAGCAACAGTGAGGAGGCGGTGAAGTCCTGTTCATCGAGCAGGGTGCTGAGCGACAGTTCGGTGGAGGCAAGGGCGTAGCCGTGCTGCCCGCCCGCGAGCGAGCGCTTGGTGAACACCTCGATGTGCCGGGCCTCGTCGTGGATGTGGCTGCCTAGCCACAGGACCAGCTCGACGAGCTGCGGGTTGACTTGACTCAGGAACCCGGCAGGCACGTATAGGGCGGCGTACTCGTTCTGCGCGAGGAACGTCATGACCTGGGCGACGGCTCGCTCGGTTGTGTCATCCAGGCTGGTTGCGGCCTCCCAGGGAACGTCGCGGGATGCGTCCCATTGCTGGGCCGATGCCTGTTCAGCGAGCGCACCGAGATCGTCTGCCCAGATCGCGTCGCGGTCGCTCAGCCGCCAGTCGTGCGTTGGCGCTCCGGCCTCGGGCACGGCGCCGATCGGGGTGAACCCGGAGCCGGGGTCCGGGTCGCCGGGGAGGCCGCCGCCACGCCAGTCGGCGGTGTGGAGTTCTCCGTCACGAAGCGGCGGCGGAGCCTGGCGCGGTGGCAGCTGCCCGGCGAGGACTCTCGCCGATGCGCCGCGCCGGATCACGACCAGATGCCCATCGGCGCGACTGATGTGCTCGACGGGATCGTGGCCGGCGAGCCGAGCCCAGCCGGGCAACTCCAGCGCGACCGCGCGTGACGGCGTCCTGACCTGCAGAACGCCGCCTGGCGCGACCCGCTCGAGCGCCGCCGCGAGCAGGACCTCAAGCCCTCCGCCGAGCTCGAGGTCCTCGGCATCCACCCGATGCACCGCCTGCCCGCCGCCGGCCGTCACGCCAGCATCGCCTGCTCCTGCATCGCCGACTGCAGCGACGCGTATCCAGCGCGGTCCCCGGCATACCAGCGCCGCACGCCTTCAAGCTCCATCGCCGGACGGAGGCTCGGGTCGTCGTAGTCCATCGCCAACAGACTCTGCGACCAGCGCTCCGACGTCTCCAGGTCGAGCGTGTCAAGCGCGGTGAAGTTGCAGTGGTAGTAGTCCGGGCTGCGCCACGCAACCTCTAGGTCGGCCACCGCGGGCACCGACTCCGCCCGAAATGCGCTGAAGTACGCCGCCGACAGTGCTCCGGCGTCCGCCTGCCCGTCGGCGACGGCGCGCACGACGTGCAGCTCGGAATCACCCGTGTCGCCGTGCTTGCCCAGGTCGGTGTCGAAACGCAGCAGGCGAGTGCCGGCGATGTCGAGACCCTCCTGGGCGAGGTAGTGAAGCGGCAGGATCGCCGCGTGACCGGAGTCGCGGCTGCCCAGCGCGACTACCCGGCCGCTGAGCTCGCCGACGCGCTCGGGTCGCTCGCCCCTGCGCGTCACCAGCACCGTCGCCCAGTCGCGATCCACGTCGCGCATCCCGAGAATCCGCGTCCGTCCACGCGCCCGGTGATCGAGCGCGACGTAGGCGGTGTTCGTGTTCCAGCCGATGTCGACCGTCCCGTCCAGGACCGCATCGACCAGACGCTCGTAGTTGGAAAACAGCACGTAGTCGGTGGGCACGCCGGCGTCGACGAAGTAGGTGCGAAACCGCTCCCAGATCGTCACGATCCGCGGGTGGTAGGCCACCGCGCCCAGCCTCAGTTCAGCGGCGCCCATGGCCGGGGTGCAGGCGCCGACGTCGCCAACAGCAACCTCTGTCATCGAACTGCTCCTTTTCAAACGAGAACGAGGGGACGTTTCGCCACCCCCACGGGGCGGCCGGCGAGCACAGTCGCTCAGCGAAGCGTCATCGCCCCACCCCCTCTCGCGGACAGAGCGCCTGACAAGGCGCACGGAAAGCTCGTAAGTGCCCTACGGACGAACAGGCCACGATCCAAAGCTTGCCAGCTCGGCCGCCATCGCGACCAGCGCTGCGATCACGCCCCGTGCGCGGGGCCGAGGAGGGCGTCCGATCAACTGGGTTACTGGTTGCGGCTTGGGTGTGCGTAGCTGCTGATGTCCTGGTCGAGCGTGCCTTGCGCGTCGTATTGCCCGATATGTACGTAGGTGACCCTGCCCGCTGGGTTGATGTAGATGGTCGTGGGGAGTCCCTCGATCGCGGCGAGTGACGTTAGGTTTGTGGTGGTCGTCTGGTAGCTGGGGTAGCTGACGGGATGCTGGGCGAGGAACGTGTGCGCGTCTGCGGCCGAGTCGTTGGTGTCGGCGCCGAGGAACGCGATCCGGCGGCCATAGCGCGCCGAGGCTGACGCGAACAAGCTGAACTCTGATTTGCATGGTCCGCACCAGGAGGCCCACGCGTTGATGACGACCGGGTAGCCACGGAGGGAGCGCAGCCGGGCGGTGAGCGCTTGCGATCCGCCGAGCAGCTGCCCTGCTTGGTGATGAATCGCCGCGAGCGGTGGTGGTGAGCCGGCGAGTTCTTGGTAGGCGGTCGCGGTGCCCGGAAGCTTGGGTGCGCGAGCGAGAGCAGCTCTGACGTAGCGGGCCAGGACGCGGGTGGTCGGCCAGCCCGCGACCGACACTTCCCGGTAGTAGAGGATCTGACCGGTCCGAGAGGTGAGCACGAACCACGGCAGGCCTTGGACCTGGTATCCGTCGGCGATCTTGCCGCTGCGATCGATCGCGACGGGGTAAGACAGCGGATGCCTGACGCCGTGGAGAAACTTGGTCAGGGTGTGCGAGCCTGGCTCGACGCTGGCCTCGTCGATCGCGGTCAACTGCGGCAGGCGTTCGCGCGCGGCCACCGTCTGGTAGCGGTTGAGCGCGTCGAGCTGGCCGGCGAGCCCACTGGTCTCTTGGTCCCAGGTGGCGAAGAACAGATACAGCCTCGCGGTTTTGCCGGGGCCGAGCTGCAGGGTTCCGCCGTGCACTCGCGGCAGCGTGGCTCGGATGCGGGGCGTGGTCGGCTGCACGCGCGCGTACGAGAGGTTGGCGTGCACGGCTGGGTGGCCGGGGAGCAGCGCGGATGCACTGTGGGCGAGCAGCTGGCCGAGCTGGGGGACGGCGGTGTAGGACATCTGGGTCATGTACAGGCGCGAGAGCTTGCCGCGTGGGTCGATCACGAATAGCGCCGGCGTGTGGGTGATCTGTCCGCGTTGGATCGCCGCCTCGATCCCGTAGTGCTTCCAGACCTGCTTCAGCTGGGTGAGTGATCCGGTGAGGAATTGCCACGCGTGGAGCATTCCGTGCAGTTCGGAGTACGACCAGACATCTTCGACTGAGGTCGCCGCAGGGTTGGCGTCGACCCCGAGCAGCTGGACCCGCGACCCCGCGGCGCCGAGCATCGCTTTGGCGTCCATCATTGCGCTGGTCGTCAGTGGGCAGACGGTCGTGCACTCGGAATCGTTGAACGCGAGGATCGTGACCTTCCCTCGAAACGAGCGCAGCGAGATCGGCCGGCCGAACTGGTCAGACAGCGTGAAGTCGGAAGCCACCCCGTGGATCGGGGTCCCCGGATCCAGCTCCGGATTGGCCGCCAGCGCCGCCTCCTGCGACCGCGTCGGGGAGTTCAGGTGCACGACCAGCACCGTGATCGGGACCAGCGCCAGCGCGAGCGTCGCCCCCGGCACCACCGCGCGGCCGCTCAACCGCAGCCGCGCTCGTCGTCGCGGCGAGCTGGGACGCCGCCGCGCTCGACCAAGCACGCGATGGACGGCGACGATGACCAGCACGACCGCCGCCAACGCCAGGACGACGATCCCCACCAGGTTGTCGGTCGAGCTCTGCTTCGCCGATGCGGTGTGACTGGTACCACTCGCGCGAGCGGAGGGCGAGGAGCTGTTCGGGGATGTCGCCGTCGATGGGAGCTTGATCGCGCTCGCAACCGCCAACTTCCTGACCGCCGTTGACGTCGCGCTGAAAATGGCGTCGCCCCCGGTCTGGATCGGAACCCCTGCGAGCAGGCGATACGCCGACCTCGTCGAGTGTCCCGGCCAATTGAACCCAAAGCCGTTGGGCATCACCACCAGGAGCCGCTGCTTGTAGGCCAGCGACAGTTCGATCCCCAGAAACCGGGCGTAGGCGCGGGGTTTGTGCCACAGAGCGGTGACGGCTCCGAGGTCGAGCGGACTTGCGATGATCGCCACCCGGATCGGAAAGCCCTTCCGAGCAGACGCCTTCAGCATTCCGCCGAGCTGAAGCTGCTGTTGCACGGTCAGACCGGCATCCGCGCCCGCAAAGAGATCCTGGTAGACCAGCACGTCGCTGCCCGGGTCACCATCAGCGCCGGCGACCGCCGGTAGCTGCATTGCGACGAGCAAGAAGACAAGGACGACGACCGCGGCCAGCCGCGCAACCGCTGGGGGTCTCCGCTGCAGAACGGGCAAGAGCCCGTCGCCGAACGGATGGTGTTCTCCGGTGACGGTCACTGGGCGAGTGAGAGCGCTCGCTCGCGCCCGGGCAATAGCGGGAACGAGCGCTCGGCGCGTGAAGGGATGATGTAGTTGGCCCGCTTGAGCACGAAGATGAACTCGTTGATGCCGTTGTTGACGGTGTCGGTGATCGCGGGGTTGTAGAGCTGGGCCGAAGCCGCGTTCATCGCGGTCCGGGTCCGGACGAAGTCGGCGATCGAACGCTGGATCGAGACGAAGTGAAGTCCCGCCTGGCCCCCGTCGACCGTGTTGAAGTCGCGCCTGATGATCACCGGCTTTCCGTGCTTTCTGGCGCGCGCCGATGTTTGCGAGTGTCCGATCACCCCGTAGCGGCTGATCGCCTGGCCAACGAGGTTCGGGTCGCTCTTGGCGTCGGTCGTGAAGTGCTTGACCTGCTCGGGCGTGACCTGGGGCGCGTACATCCGCGCGATCCGCTCGCGTTCTGAGAGCTCGTCATACCAGCTGTCGAGCCGCAGTCGCATGTAGCTGACCTGCATCGTCGTCCCCTGCGCGAACGACCCGGTCGGGATCGTGACCGAGTCCTCGGTTGCCTGGTTGCGCCGCAGCCCCGATTTGAAGCCCATGAACAGGGGCGGGCCTTTTTTGACCGGGGACCCGGACGGAATCCCGCCCACATCCTGGTGGGCGGCCGGCAGGCCCGATCCGACGAACCCGGTCCGCGTCTCTCGCCACCGCAACGCGGCGGCGAGATCGACGGGGCCGCTGGCGCCGGCCAGCGTCGCGCCGTGCACGAGCGCCGCCTCGATGTCCGCGAGCCGCCGTTCGTCGTCGCATGCGAAGTGCAGGCACAGGTCGTAGTCGTCGATCGCGGGCAGCTCGAACTCCGACAGGCTCTTCGCCCTTGGGATCGGAGCCGGCGTGCGCAGCAACCGCGTGAAGTAGCCGGGGCCCCAACCGACGGTGAACAACAGTCCGCCGGGGCTCCACGGGAACGTTCGCTCGAGTGTGCGCAGCGAGGCCTCGAGCAGGCGCGACGCCGACGGCGACGGAGGCGGCTGCACGTCGAAGAACAGCAAGCGATCGTGACGCGGAGCGATCGGATTTCCGTACGTGTCGGTCTTCAGCGTTGCTGTCCAGGCGAACTGCTGTGCCGGAAGGCCGGCGGGCTGGGACCCGAGCGTGACCTCTGGGATCGCGGATGCGGAGCCGTGCGAGTCTCCGGCCTGATCGAGCGTGACTCCCACCGCGGCGCCGCCCGCCGCGACGGTCGCCGCGCCGAGGAAGAAGCGCCGGCGGGTCCATCCAGGCCTGGCTGAAGGGTTGGGAGAGTCGTTCATGAGACCGGCTGCCAGTGAAATGTCGCGGTGATCCGATGGGGGGTCAGCCACACGTGCTGGTACTCGACGTGGCGCGCGGACACCGGCGGGCTCACGAGCAGTTTGAGCTGGTAGGCGCCCGCCCCCGGCAGCGACACGTCGTTGCCGTAGTGGGGGCCCATGTACTCCGAGATCATCGGCCACTGCCGCTCGTCGTAGACGACCTTCCCTGCTTTGCTGATCGTCGCCCAGACCGACGCGTAGGGCAGCGGCACGCCCGTGTGCGCATCGTTGAGCATCACCATCAGGTGAAAGCTCGCCTTCGGTCCCGGCTTGATCATCCGCTCGCTGGTTCCGTTGAAGATCACAAACGGGACCGCAGTCGTCGCCCGCGCGACGATCTTCATTCCCTGCCAATCGGCCGTGGCGAGCGTTTGCGTCGGGACAGGCTTGATCCCGTCCACCGAGATCGCCTTCTCCTCGGCCGGCCCCATGTTCATTGAAGCCATGCTGCCGCTGCTCGTGCCCGCAGCGGCGCTCGAGCTCGCAGCGGTGGTCGTCGTGGTCTTGTTGGCGCTGGCGCAACCGGCGATCAGCGCAACCGTGACGCACGCAAGCACGCCCCGGCGGATCGTCCTGCGAAATTTCAGCATCTGGTTTCTCCTAAGTGCGAGGCGCCGAGTCGGCGCGCAATGCGCGACCGACCCGTGCGCGATCTAAAGGGCGGCTCCGGCATGGACTGACGGCTGGGCGCGCGTTTGCGCAGCGACGCGACGCGCTTCGTGAACGCGATCGTCGAACGGGACGAGCGCGTACAGCGCCCACGCGAGCAGCACGAACAACGGCCCGGCGTTTGGATCGGTGGCGCCGCCGTTGAAGATCCCGCCCAACCCCTGGCCGAGCACCCAGTAGGCGAGATTGAGAACGATCGCCGCGATCAGGAACGCTCGCGCATGCCAGTTGCGAGCGACGCTGATCCCGATCGCAACCGAGGCGAATGCGAGCACGAACGCGATGATCAGACCGTTCCCCTGCGCGGCGTTCGCGGCCCAATCCTGGACGGTTGACAGCCAGCTCATTCCCGACGGGGCGGCGTTGATGAGCGCCGTCGTCGCGTTAGCGGTGCTGTTGACGCCGAGCAGCCAGAGGCCACCCATCAGGACCCACAGAACCGCCCACACCGTTCGCGCGCCGCGGACGCCGAGCAGGCCGCCGGGACGCCTGTTCGGCCACACGACCAAGCCGACGATCCCGTACAGGAGCACCGCCCCCGGAGCGCCGGTGAGCGGATTTGCCATGTTCATGAACAACATCCCGAACGCCTCGCCGAACCACCACACGATCAACGCCCAAACGAACGACAGGGCCAGCGCCGGCTTCACCGTGCGGCGATACAACAGGCCGAGACCGATCAGGACCTGGGTCAGCGCGAACAGCGTGTTGTAAAGGTCAAGGTTGCCCGCGGCGATATGCGAGGCCCAGCGCATGGAGCTTTCCAGCCACGACGGCTGCCCGGGCAGCATCTGCGTCAGCATCTCGATGAAGCCATGCGAGTACATGAACGACTGAAACTGCAGCGCCCCGTCCAGCAGCCAGACGAGACCCAGCATGGTCTGAATCGCCCGACGACGGTCGGACCAGAAGTAGTCACGCGCGGACCTGACCGCGCGGTTTGATCGAGGGCTCGCCAGCGCGCCGGCGCCGGCGTCGGCCATCCTGATGCTCATCCAATCTCCTTCGCTTGTGAGGGACGCCATCGATCGGTCGGACGCCGGCGTTCGGGCACGCAGGGCCCATCCAGCACGGAACGTGCGCGTCCGGCGAGACCCCCGGCCGCCACACGACGACCGTGTACCGCCCGGCCAGGGCCTGGACCGCCTTCAGCGCGTTACGGGTCCGACCGAGTACGCGCGTGCACCCGAAGGGACGACCACGCGCGCGTCACTCACAAGGGGGGACCGCGGCCCGACCAGCCGTCCGCCAGCGGCGCAAGCCTGGGCGTCGCCACGGTCGCCGGTCGCCGGCACGGCTCTGGACGCCGGCGGCGCCGCCGGCGGCCGCGATGAAAGCGCTGAGCGACCTCCTCGAGGACCCAGCGAGCGCCATGAAAGACGGCCGCGAGCACCAAGCCGACGCAGGCCGCCGCCGGAATCGCCCACCAACCGCCGAAGCCGAAGATCCCCACCAGCCCAGCGGGATGGCCCGTCGCGAACAGGCCCTCGAGAAACTCCTGACAACAATAGATCGCCACCAGCGCGACGGTGCACACAAACCACAACGCGGTGAACGAGAGGCTGAATCGAGACAGCGACGTATAGCCCGAGCACGCGCGCCCAAGGGCACGCAGAAAGCCGCCCACGACCAACGCAACCACGAGGACGATCCACGGGACCACCGAGTGCAGGTAGGAGTGCCCCTGACGCTGGAGCTCCATGCCGGCTTGGCTGCCGTAAGCGAGCAGATACCTCAGCTGGTGGACCGCGAGCGCCGCGGCCGGCAGCAACGCCAGGCGCGCGGCACCACCGACCACCGCAGGGCAACGCGCACGGGACAACATCGACGCGACACCTTAGACCCGGCCAGCTGGCCTCGCAACAGCGAACGGCAGGTCAACGCCGGCCGGCGTGGCTTTGAGACCGCCGCGCTGCTGACCGGCGGGAACCCGGTCGGCCCGTTCCCGCGCGCGACTTCTTCGAAGCCGAGTTTGCGCGCGAGCAGCTGCGCGGGGATGATTCGCGTCGCTGGCGACGCTCAATGGACTGAGTCGATCTGGGGCCGACGGCGGCGGCGTGCTGCTGGAGCGCGACCGCGAGCTGGGGTTGCTCGACGGGCTGGTGCGGGACGCGTTGGCGGGTGACGCCGTCCTGGCGTTGCTCGAGGGACCGGCGAAAACAGAGCTCTGCGCCGCCGGTGGCCGCCCTCGCCGAGAAGCGTTGAGCGGACCCGAGTCGTTGACCCCGAGCGAGCGTCGGATTGCCGATCTCGCCGCGGAGGGGCACACCAACCGCGACATCGCCCAGACGCTCTACGTGACGCCGAGAACGGTCGAGGGCGCAAGCTCGGGATCTCCGCAGCGCACCGCGCTGGCCGACGCGCGCGCGGGCCGTCGGCGAGACCCTTGAACAGCCGCGGGCGTCAGGATTCGTCGCGCTTCTTTCCGGTCGGTTTCCAGCCGTGCCTGACGCCCTCCAGCAGCCGACGCTGGCGCTCCGCGTTCTCCTTGGTGGTGTGTCGGGAGTAGACCTTTCCGGTCTCTCGGTCGACGACCTGGTACGCCCCATCTGTCTTTCTAACGCTGTAGGGCAAACTATCTCGCTTTCCGGGCTCCGGGATCGAAGAGGCGGACGCTCCTCGGGTCCGATCACACGCCCTCGATCGGGGCAAACGGTAGCGCAGGGACGGCGGAACGACACCGATCGCAGGGGCTCCTCCGAGCGGCGCGATCGCGTTCGCTTTCGAGGTGGCGATCAGACCGACGCGGCTGAAGGTCGGTGGTTTTTCGGCGGCGTCTTTGACAAGCTTCGTGCGGCCGTAAGGTAGGGCGCCTACCGATAGTGGGCGCGGACCGGGAGCGACGCGACACGAAGGCCTGTTCTTCGCCGGCTGGTCAGTGACCTCCCAACGCTTATTTGGAGCATCGACGAGGAGGTTGTGATGGAGGTTGTCAATCGGGCCGCGATGGCAGTCGGTCGTGCTGGATGGCGAGCCCGGACAGGACTGGTCACGGTTGGCGTGTTATTTGTGATCGCGCTCGCACTAGTGGCGAGAGTCCCGGTCGCGGCGGCGGCAGCGTCGACGACGAGCGTCTTTTTCGACGGACAGGACAACCTGTGGGCGGAACCGGACCCGTTCGGTGTGTTTCCCACCGGCTCTGAGAACACGGCGATCGGCCGGTTTACGCTGGAGAACCTCACGACCGGGACGTTCAACACGGCGGCGGGGTGGGACGCGCTCCACTCAGATAGCACAGGCTCTGACAATCTCGCGGCGGGGGCGGCGGCGCTGTTTAACGACGTCGCTGGTAATGACAACACCGCTACGGGTAACGAAGCACTCACCGCTACCCGCGGCGGCTCCTCGAACACCGCGGTAGGCTCGGACTCGTTGGAGCAGAACACAACGGGCGACGACAACGTGGCGATCGGATATCAGGCATTGTTCACGAGCACGGGCGTGACGGGCAACACGGCGGTCGGGACCGCGGCGCTGCACAGCGACACGAGCGGCAGTCAGAACGTAGCCACGGGATGGCACTCCTTGGCCTCGAACCTCGGTGGCACCTACAACCTGGCCGATGGTTATGACGCACTGAGATCAAACGTGAGTGGCAACGCAAATGTGGCCAGCGGCCGCGAGGCGCTGGGCGCCAATACCTCTGGTGGCTTCAATGCGGCCGACGGCGTGAACGCCCTGTTCTCAAATACCACCGGTCATGACAACCTGGCCGTTGGCTACCAGGCGCTGTTCAGCAACACCACCGCAGCCAATAACCTCGCGCTCGGAAGTAACGCACTGTTTTCCAACACGACCGGCAGTGAGAACCTCGCCAGCGGCCCCGGGGCGCTGAACCGCAGCACCACGGGCAGCTTCAACCTCGCCAGTGGCTTTGATGCCCTCAACCACAGCACATCGGCAGGCTCCAACGTCGCCGTCGGCGTCAACGCGTTGCGCTCGGACACGACCGGCTCGAGCAACACGGCCGTGGGAACCAACGCCGGCATCAACTTGACCACCGGCGCCAACAACATCGATATCGCCAACAAGGGCGTCGCCAACGAGGGGCGCAGGATCAGGATCGGCACGCCTGGGACCCAGACCGCAGCGTTCCTGGCCGGGGTCTACGGGGTGACCATCGCGGGACCGACCAAGACGGTCGTGGTCGACTCCAAGGGGCAACTCGGGACCGCGCCGGCGCCGACGGCCGCAGCGACTGGGGCCGGCTCAGCCCCGGATGCAGGTCGGCGGCTCGCGCGCGAGGTAGCGCGTCAGGCGGCACAACTGCGCCTTCAGGCGGCTCAGCTCCGAGCTCAGGCCGCGGAGCTAAAGACGTTGACCGATCTGGTTACCAACCATCGAGGATGATCGCTACAGCTAGCGCACAAGCTCGACGCGCAACAGGGTCCTGCAAAGCAGTCATCCGCCCTCGGGCGTGCCTGAGGTCGCGACCAATTCCTCGCCGAGCGGCGGATCGGTGAGGACGAACATCACGACCGCGTAGCACGCGGCGGCGGCGAAGGCAAGCAACGCCATCAGCAGCGAGCTGGTGTTGTCGTTGAAGTCAAGGAAGCTCGCACCGTTGAAGCCCGCGCCGATCACGAGCGCAGCGGCGATCGTCGACCAGACCGTTATCGCCCGGCCGCGGAGCCGGAGCGCATCGACGGCGATGCCAATCGCGATCAGGACGAGCGCCAGCCCGAGCGTCGCGTGAACCGCCAGCGAGAGGGGGCCATGGACGATGGCCCACGCCAGACTGCGCAACGATCCGCCGAAATATTCGGCAGGGTGGGCTCCGGGGTGGCGCGCGGGGATCGTCACGTAGAGGTTCACGACGATCCCGATCGCCGCCTGGAGCAGTACCAGCAGCGTGGCTGCGAGCGCCATCCGGCGAACCCGGATTTGTGCCTGCGCGCGTGGGGCGATCTCAGGCACGGGGGTTCGGTAGGGCTCGATTGCCGTTAGCCGCCCGGCGCTAGCCGGCGTTGTCGAGACCGAGCCGCGCTGCCGCGACGGCTGCTTCACCGCGGGTGTGGACGTCGAGCTTGCGCAGGATCGCCGACACGTGGTGCTGGACCGTCCTGTCCGACACCACGAGGCGCTCGGCGATCTCGGCGTTGCGCATGCCCTGGCTCAGCAGCGCAAGCACGTCGAGCTCGCGCGCGGTCAGCCCGGCCGGGTTCTCGCGCGTCCGTGGACGCGGGCCGCGCTGCAGCCCACGCACGCCTCGCTCGCGCAGCCGCCGCGCCACGATCGCGGCCGCCGGCCGAGCGCCGAGCGCGAGCAGCTGATCGTGCGCCTCACGCAGCGCGGCCTCGTCGTCGGCATCGGCCAGCGCGAGCGCGGCATCGTACGGACAGCTCTGCTCGCGCCATAGCTGCGCGGCGCGGCGCCACTCGCCGGCGATCGGGAGGCGATAGAGGTCGTCGATTCCGGGCGGTGGATCCACCAGCAGCCCGGCCCGCCACCGCCAATAGGCGAGCTCGCCCAAGCTCGACGGTTCCATCATCTCCGTGGCGAGCTCGAACGCGTGGTCGGTCTCGACCGCGATCGCGTCGGATCTCCCTTCCAGCCAGCAGGCCTCGGCGCGGGCCGTCGCGGTCGGCGACAGATACTGCAACTCACCGACCTCGCGCGCGAGGGCGAGCGCCTCGTCGAGCAGCGGCCAGTACTCCGGGTCGCCGCGGCGTGCCCGCAGAAGACCCAGCACCGTCAGCGCGCCGAAGCGGGGTGCCACGACCGAGAGCGGCGGCCCGTCGAGGATCGATGTGGCGGTGGCGGCGGCATCGTTCCAACGACCCTGTACGAGCTCCGACTCGGCCCGCCCTGACACGAGGTAGCCCAGCTGCGCCTCGAGACCGTGTTCGCGACAGTAGTCAATCGCCACCATGATGTGGCGATCCACCATCGTCCAGTCGCGTTGCCGGAAGAAGGCCGTCGCCAGGTTCACGTACGCGTGGCCGGCCTCGTCCGCGAGTCCCGCGTCCTGCGCCAGCTCGATGGCGCGCTCGAGCTTTGCTCGCCCTTCGGGCCGGCCACGGGCGAACTCGACCGCCCCGACGCAGTTGAGCGCGAGCACGAGCGCCTCGACGTCGTCAATCTGTTCGGCCAGCGCGATCGCCCGCGTTCCCCACTCGGTCGCCGCGTCCGCGTCATCGAAATGCAACGCGACCTCCGTCACCTCCGCGTACGCGCGGGCTAACTCGCGTCCCGGCGGTGCCTGCTCGAGCAGCTGCACGGCGTCGAGCGCGATCTGTCGCGCCTCGAGACCACGGCCGGAGCAGGCGAGCAATGACGCACGCCGGCGCAGGTTGTCGCCCTGCTTGACGACGTCGCCGGCGGCCTGGCGGATCGCCAGCTCTTCTTCCAACGCGTCGAGTGCCTCCGTGCGCATGTCGGTGAGGAAGCACTCGTGCGCGAATTGTTCGAGCAGCTCAGCTCGTGCGACCGGCTCGCGCCCCTGGGCGAACCGCAACGCGCGCGCGTACTGATCGGCGGCCTCGCGGTGAGCACCCACCGAGGCCGCATGCTCGGCCGCGGCCGGGGCGACCCGCAGCACCGCCTCGGTGTCGGCCGCAGCTTCGGCGTGATGCGCCAACCGTGCGAGGTCGGGCGCGCCGTGCTCGGGCCCGCTCAGTGCCGCAAGCGCCTGGCAGTTGAGGCTGCGCCGGCGGTCCGGCGCAAGCGACGCCTCCACCGCCAAGCGCGCGAGTTCGTGCCGAAAGGCGACACCGCTCGTGTCGGCGGTCAGCATCCCGGAGCTCAGGCATTCGTGGAGGCCGCCTGGCGGGCCCTGCTCGAGCTCGTCGAGCAGCCATAGCTCTACCCGGCGCGGAACGATCGCGGTCGCCTCGAGCAGCGAGCACGCCGACGGCGTCAGGCGCGCCGCCCGCGCGAGCACCGCGTCACGCACCGTTGGCGGAACGCGCTCGGTCTGCGCTCCGAGCGCCTCGGTCACAAAGAACGGGTTTCCGGCCGTCAGCTCGTAGAGCTCATCGGCGTCGAGCGCCGAGCCCTGCGACAGCGCGGCCACCGCCTCGCGGGACAGACCGTCGAGCTTGAGGCGCGTCACGGATCCCCGCGCAGGCAGCTCGCCGAGCACGATCCGCAGCGGATCTGACCGGCCCAGCTGCTCCTCTCGATAGGTCGCGACCACCAGCGCAGGGACCGACTCGGCCCGCCCCGCGATCAGCCTCAGCACGTCGAGCGTAGCCTCGTCGGCCCAGTGGACATCCTCGAGCACCAGCACCGTCGGCGCCGGATGCTCGAGCTCGCGCAGCAGCGAGTTCGCGACCACGTGCGGCGCGGCACCGTCCTCCACCTGCGTTCGCAGCTCGCCGTCGGTCACCCTGGCGAGATCGAGCAACGGTCCCAGCGGCCTCGGGGTGAACAACGGATCGCAGACGGCCCACAGGACCCGCACCGAGGCCGCGAGTCCGCTACAGAACTGCTGCACCAGCGCCGTCTTACCGACCCCGGCCTCCCCTTCGACCAGGACCAGCCGGCCGCCTGAGCGTTCGCTGACCGTTTCCAGGCACTCCGCCAGCGCCGACAGTTCCTCGGAGCGCTCCAGCAGCGTCGCGCCCTCGGGCCCCGCGTGCACGCTCCCCGAAGTCTGCAAGCAACGATCATCCCCCGGAGCTGCGCAAATTGCAAACCTGGCTCGCGCTTGTGCACGACGTTGTGCCCGCCTCTCTCAGGTGGTAGCTTGCACCTAGCGGGATCAGGACGTTCAGCTCGAGGGAGAGGAGTCGGCGATGAGGACACTCCGTTGTGTCACTTTGTTGTCAGTCGCTGCGGCATGCGCGGTGTTTCCCGGGGCAGCGCTCGGGGCGAAGCGCAGCACCGTCAAGGTCTACGCGAACGCGGTAACCGGCGTTGCGACGCGTGCCACCGACAACAGCGCCTCGTTGAATCTCGGCCCCGCTGTCGTTAGCCGTGGTGTGCGACTGAGGTCCCACCGATCGTCGGCGGCGGCGCCCGCCACGAGCGTGCCGCGCGCCGCGTCGTCGGGTCTCACGGCGACGGCCCCGACGCTGCTTGCGAACTTCAACGGTACCTCTAGCCGTGACAGCGCGGTGACCAACTTCAATCAGGAATTCGAGCCGCCCGATCAGGGGCTTTGCGCCGGAAACGGCTTCGTCATGGACATGGTGAACTCCGCGTACACGATCTATAAGCCTCACGGCGCGGTCGTCAGCGGGCCGTTTAACATCAATGGGCCATTCGGCGAGGGGCTGACCCAGTTCACGAGCGATCCGCGCTGCTACTACGACCCCTCGACCAACACGTGGTTCGCGACGATTCTGTTCATCAGCGGCGGCGACTTCGGTGGGTCTGCTACCACGTCACACCTCGACATCGCGGTCAACAGCCCCAACGGCCCGACTGTCAACGGCGTTCCAGGCGATCCCACCAACCCGTGGATCGTCTATCAGATCAACACGACCGACCCAGGCGGTAACGGCTGCCCGTGCTTCGGCGATCAGCCGAGGATCGGGATCGACGCGCACAATCTCTACGTCACCAGTGACGAGTTCTCGATCAACGGTCCGGAGTTCGACGGCGGCCAGATCTTCGCGATCTCCAAGAAGGACCTGGTCGCACTGAAGCCAACCGTGCACTTCGTGCGCTTCCCGCACTTGAGTATCGGCGGCACCGTCCCAGTCGCGCCCCAGCCGGCGCTGACGACCGGCGGCTCGTCGGCCGAATACTTCCTCGGTTCGCTCGATCCGAACGGAACGTTTGACCAGCGGCTCGGCGTCTGGGCGATGACAAACACCACCGCGGTCAGCACGGGTGGGAAGCCGACGCTCTCGAGCCAGGTTGTGGCCTCGGAGGCCTATGGGGTCCCGCCCGGCGCTGAGCAGAAGGGCACGACCAGCCTGCTCGATTCCGGCGACGACCGCATGCAACAGACGCAGTTCATCAATGGGAGCGTCTGGGGCGAGCTCGACACGGCGCTCACGATCCCGGGCGACAGTGCCCAGCGAGCGGGAGCGGCATGGTTCAGGGTGCGTCCGCACCTGACCGCCGGCAAGCTCGACGCCATGACCAAGGTCTCCCAACAGGGCTACGTCGCCGTCAAGGGCCGCTACTTCATCTACCCGGCGCTGCAGGTGGCACCGGACGGGGGAGCGGCGATGGTCGGGACGCTCTCTGGCAGCGACTTGTACCCAAGTGCCACGTTCACGACGCTCGCGCCGGGGAGCACTGCATTTGGCCCGCTGCGGATCGCCGCGACCGGGTCTACGAATTACGACCCGAATGCAACCCGCTGGGGCGATTACTCCTGGGCCGTGATCGACCCGAGCGCAACGTCGATCTGGCTAGCGACGGAGTACATCCCGCCGAAGTCGAGCCAGACCGCGGATGGCACTGCGAACTGGGGCACGCGGGTGATGGACGTGTCAGCGCCATAGCCTCGCGAGCGCAAGCGATCGTGACCGCGATGGTCAGCGCTGGCATCTAGTTCGGCTTCTCGAATACGAGCCGGTAGTGCTCCAGTAGCTCGCGTTCGAAGCAGACGCTGTTTGCGCTGACCCCCGAGGTGAACGCGAGGCGAAAGTCGGCGCTCGTCAGCCATCGTGGCACGAGCCCGAGCTTCAGCAGGGTCTTGCGCACGCTCGGCTGCGCAAAGCGCCGTCGCCATTGTCGGATCGTCTCGATGTAGTCGAGCCGCCCGCTGATACTCGACACGAGCCGCAGATCGGGTGTGGCGGCCCGAATGATCTGCTCCTGTCCGAATGGGAGAAAGGAGCCGGGGAACTGCTTTTGCATCAGGGCCAGATACCAGGCCGAGGAGTCGCGTGGCGCATCCAGGGAGACCTGATCGATCGGGATCATCCGGGGTCCGAACACCATCGTCTGTAGATACAGCCGCCCGCCGGCCGGAAGCATCCCGGCGATGTTCTCAAACAGCGAGCCGTAGATCTGATCCTGGTGACCGGCGGCGTAATCCTCAACTGAGCAGAAGTGCTCAAACGCGCCGAGGCTGGCCACTGCGTCGAATTGTCCGAACGTGTCGCCGGTCACCCGACGCGCGTCGCGGAGGTGGACGTCCAGGCCATGGCGCTTGCAGGAGGCGACTTGAGCCTTGGAGAGTGTCACCCCGACGCCGCTCGCGCCCCGCCGGCGGATGTAGTTGAGCAGCGGACCCCACCCGCACCCGAGATCGAGCACGCGACTGCCCACTTGGATTCCGACCTGCTCGGCGATGTAGTCGTGCTTGCGCCGCTGAGCCTGCTCGAGAGTCAGCGAGAAGTCCCCGTCGTACTTGGCGCCGCTGAAGTCCGCCATCTCGCCGAGACTGAGACGGAAGACGCGATCGATCAGCGAATAGGTGAAATCAAGCTCGGGGCGGTCGGCCATGGCTCGTGTGACGACTCTCTACGCGCGCGGCTAGAACTCGCGCAGGCCGGCCCCGAGCCCGAGCAGCAGGCCGCCCGGCTCGACGGCTGGGCTCGAGGTGAGAAAGAGCGGGACGCCGGTTTCGGGGGCGGTGATTGTGTCGATCACGTCGCCGAAGGCGTCGCGCACGCTGCCGAGGCGATCGCCGGCCGTGACCGTCTCGCCGACGTCGACAGCCGGCTGCCACCAGCCTTGCGTTTCGGTGCGCAGCCAGAGGAAGCGCTCGACCAGCAGCTGGCGTTCCGGAGGCCGATCGGGCTCGCCGTCGAGCACGCTCCCGGCCCGCAGCGCGCTGCGCAGTCCGCGGACATGACGCTCGACCTCGGTCGGCTCGAGCAGGCCGCGGCCCCCGGCCTCGGCGATAAAGCCCGGGATCCCGGCTGCGGCGGCGGCCGCGCTGGTCGTCCCGCCGAGCGTGTCAGTGGTGTCGCACACCACGTAGCGCAAGCCGAACGCTCGGGCCAGTCGCTCTGAGCTGCCGCGGACCGCAGAATCGTCATAGAGCGCGAATGGCTCGAGCGCCTCGACCATGTCGCCGCCGTGAAGGTCGATCAGAACGTCGCTGCCGGTCACGAACTGTGAGAACACGTGATCGGCCAGGACGTCGCTGAACGAGCCGTGCGGATCCCCCGGAAACGAGCGGTTGAGGTTCCGTCCGTCCTCGGGCACCACGAACGGTGACCGCGCCCTGAACGAGGTCGGCGACACGATCGGCACCGCGACGATCGACCCCGTCAGCGCTGAGATATCGAGCGCCCGCATGAACGCGACGACGGCAGCGATCGACGAGTACTCGCACCCGTGCACGCCGGCGAGCACGCACGCCCGCGGCCCGTCGCGCGCGCCTGACGCCTCGAACACCGGCCACTCGAGCCCCGCCAGTGCGGGGGCCGAGGAGCGAACCAGGCGGCGGGTGACCATGCCCGAAGTCTTTCAGCCCCCGAGCCCCCGGGTGCCACGGACTCTGCCCGAGCCCCGTCTTGGTCGAGCGACCGATTACCTGTCGCCGACACTCGGCGGGCGGGGATCGCCACGCAGAATCGCGTAGAGGTAGCCATCGCGGTAGGCGCCGTCGCGCCACTGCGCTCCGCGAACGAGACCTTCGCGGGTAAAGCCCGCCCCCTCCAGGGCCCGTTGCTCGGCCACGTTGTCGACGTCGGTGTGCGCCTCGACGCGGTTCGCCGTGGTGTGCGCGAAGAACAGCGCCGCGAGCTGTCTCTGCGCGTCCCGTCCGATGCGACGCCCGCGCGCTCGGGGCGCAAGCCAGATCCCGATCATCGGACAGCGAGACCCGGGGTTCGGTCCCCACTGCTTCCAGTGCCAGGAGACCTCTCCGGCGACTTCGTGCTCGCCGTCGATGACGACCAGTGCGCCATCGCCATCGAGCCGGCTGGGCCTGACGGTCGTCCGGACTCCTTGGGGCCCGAACGCGTCAAACGGAGACTCGCCGCCCGTGAGCACGGCGAGATCGTCTGGCAGTTCAGGGCGTAGCGCGACGGCCAAGCACTCAAGTTTGCTCGATCGCCAGGCCGTTAGGTCGTATCGGGCCGCGTGACCCTTGCCGTCGCCGGATCCCCGGGCATCTCGGCCATAAGCGCCTCAAGCCGTTCCACCACGCCCCGCGGGACGGCCGCGTGCCCACAGACGTTGCACAGGTAGCGCGGAACGGGGTCGAGGATGCGGTCAGGGGTGTTCGCGACCATTGGCCTGTACTCAAGCGTTCCACCACAGACGCAGCGGCGGCGATTGAAGCCGGGCATGTCTATTGTTCACCTGGCGGGTAGTTCGAGGTGAGGCGCGCAACGGGATAGACGTTGATCCACGCCGGCAGCTCGCCAAACGAGGTCACGATCATGTCGGGGTGGCTGGCTCGTAACGCCGCTGCGGCCGCGGGTCGCGTCGAGTCCTGGGTCAGGACGCAGGGGTACACCGAGGAGGCAGTCATCGTCCGGAGCTCGCGCGCGAGTGCGCTTCTAAGGCCCGAGGTGGTCGGCTCGTCGGGCGGAAGCCATGGCTCAGCCGGTCCACCGACGAGCGAGCGCTCGATCTCCGGTGCCAGCAAGTACGCCACAACGGTGTTGGTCTGGGACGCGAGCCGCGAGGTAGCCGTCGGGGCGAGGCGCCGCCGCACGAGCGGCTCCGGAGCGTCGGGACGATCGACCGCCGCCTGAGCGATCATCGTCAGATCGGCGATCGAAACTCGACTCCTCAGCAGGCTTCGCAACAGCAGGCTGAACCTGGGGAGCGGACAGACGTCTGAGAGTGCACTCGCCAGCTCCGGAAACTGGCCGCGCAGTGCTTCGAGCCGCTCCGCGGCAGCGCCCATGTCCATCAGCACGAACCCGTGCTGGCGCACGAGGTGAGCAAGCGCCAGGATCACGTACTCAAAGCCACTCCAGGACGTCCGCCAGTCCGCGGGTACTCGGTCGATCGCCACGACATGTGCCGGCCAGTTGGACGCGATGTTCCGTGTGCGCACCGCGGCGGGGTCGTCGGTCCATGGTTCTCCGGCGACGAGCGTCTCGCTCGGCGAGGGCACGCGGAACGTCTCCGTGGGCAGGTCGTTGAACACAAGGCTCGCAAGCCCGGCAGGCAGGTCACTCGCCGGCCGCAACCTGATCGGCGGCAGCACAACGCCGAGCTCATTGAACATGGCGTCACGCAGCACGCGAAAATGGCCGCGGCCCGTTTCGTCGTCGGTGGCGATCGTGATGCTGCGCAGGAGCTCGGGATCGAGCAAGACCGTCAGCTCCGGCGCCCGCAGCCGAGCGATCAACTGTTCGGCTGCGTCATCGAGCGGCGTGTCCCCGTCCCGGGCAGCGTCGCCGAGGGCCTCCCGGTCACGCAACGAGATTCGCACGTCGAGCAGCCGCCGGGCGAGCTCGAGTATCCGAGCCTCGTCGCTGCAGTCGCACTCCGCGGCAAGCGCAGCGGCCTCAGAGTGTCCGAGCAGGATCGCCGGCTGACGGCTCGCGATCGTTCGCGTGGCCTGGTGCATGATCGCGCGCACCGCGTCAGCATCGAGTTCGGCCAGCTGCGCGTCGACCTCCTCGGTGGAGTTTGGCGGCGCCCACCCTCCCTTCACCGCTGCGATCGCCCAAGCGAGCGCGTGATGTCCAAGCGGCAGGCGAGACTCCCCGATTAGCAGCGACGCGGGGAATAGGTCGGCGTCCGGTCCGCCCGCGCGGGTTCGCGCAGCAACTGCAGACCGGTTCGGGATCGCCAACTCGGTTCGCAGCGCGCCCAGCCCCGAAGCGACGCCGTCGGTCGCCGCCTCGACGAGCTCGGCCGAGCTTCCGAGGATCTCGCCGAGCTCGAGCGTGGCCGCCTGGTCAACCATCCACGGCCTCCTCCGCCGCGAGCACCGCGATGTTGCCGACCTCATCTTGGAGCAGACGTCTGATCGCATGCGCTACCCCCGGCTCCGACGCAACGAGGGCGAAGCTGTCGCCCAGCTCCGAACGCCTTTGCACGACGTCGCTGACGAGCTCCCAGGCAGCGGCCGGCGTGTAGCTGCGGCTGCCATCGCCCTGGATGCTCATTGCCTGGAGCGGCTCCGGCACCTTGAGGCTCTGCGTCGCGGCGTCATTTCCCGGAAGTTCCTCCCGGATGTGCTGGCGGATCGCGCGAACGGCGAACTCGGCATCTCCGCTGGGGTACTGCCCAAGCCCAGCCGACACCGACTCGGGGCGGAGCGCCACCCCGTCCATGGTCAGGCGGCGGAGCACGCACGTCAGCCACCTCAATCCATCGGGCGTCGCGGCGAGCACACCCAGCTCAGGAGCAGCGCCGGCCGTGACCCACGACTCGACCAGACGTCTCACGTCATCCACCATCACGAACCGGTGCAGCTCCGAGCGCAGCACCGCCTCGACATGGGCCATGATGAACCTCAGCGGGTCGACCGCCTCGGAGCGCCTCGCTGGAGCGTCAGTCCATGTACCCAGCCGGCCGGTCAGAGGGTGCCGCTGTTCGAGCACAGCCGGCCGCTCATCGGTCACGGGCTCGGACGAGGAGCCGTCCTCGGAGAGAGAGCCGCCCACCGTCTCGAGGGCCGTCTGGACCCAGCGACGATCGAACGGCACCGAGCCGCCGTCGAACGGCGACCCGCTGAGAAGAATCACGTATTCACCATCGGCCAGAGCCTCGTTTCCGCTGACGTGCACGCCGGGGACCGATACGCCGGTCGTCGTCTCAATCGCGATCTTCATCGATGGGATCAGGTCGGCGAATAGCTCCCACTCCATCCACTTCTCGACCGCGTCAGGTGGGATCAGGGCAGCACCCAGCTCGAGCGCGATTGGATTGGGCGTCGCTGCCGAGGTGAGACTCGAAGGCACCGAGCTGCCGAATCGCTCATCCAGCCACCCGTCGAGGTGCGTGAGTGTGGTGCCGAGCAATCGGCGCTCGCGACCCCGGGGTATCGCCGACGCGAGGTCATGGAGGTGCCAATACCCGGACACGTCCAGCCTGGCTCTCCAGTCCGCGGCAAGTTTCGTCGGCGATTTCAGTCCCGCGTCCAGGAAGCTGGCGATGAGCGACTGCGCGGATTCGGGGTCTGCCCCCTCCAAGTCGGACAGCAGCTCCCCCGCCAGGTTTGTGCGACTGAAGCGCAGGAGCTCGCCGCTCAGTCGCTCCACACCCGGCGTGGCAAGCCCGCTGGCGACCATCGCCGCTTGCCTCCATCGTCCGGCGCTGCCAAGAAGCAGGACGCTCACCGCCTGACACGCCTCGAGTGACTCAGGCTGCGAGTCGGGCACCATCGCGGACAACTCGTCGAGCGCGGCCTCAGGCTTCACGTCCCAGGACTTCAGCGCCCGCTGGTACGCCCCACGGAACCGGCGCTTGGCGCGCTTGACGAAATCGCGCACGTCGTCGCTGGCGTCCGCGGTAAGTCCGAACTCGAGGTCGATCTGGGCATCGAGCAGCGTGCCCGCGTTCGGGTTGTCACCCAGCATCTCATCCAGCTGCGACTGGGCTCGGTCGATGTCGCCCCGCTGCAGCGCGCATACGGCCAGCACGAGCATTGCGTCAACGCGTCTGCCGCAGCCGGGCTGCACCAGGTCCGCGCACTGCGCCATCAACCGCTCCGCCTGCTGCGCGCGTCCGCACCACACCGCTCCCCATGCCCAGAGAGCGCTCCACGCGACCCAACCGCGCTTCATTTCGGGCACCGGGCTCAGGGCCTTGCACAGCCGCTCGGCCTCCTTGCGGCCGTTCTCCTGCTCGCCGTCGACCAGGAGCGCGCGGGCGAGTCCGTACGTGAAGTAGGGACCCGTACCGCCGACATCGACCGCGTGTTGGATGCTCGCCAGGCCCGCCTTGGGCGCGCCGCTGCGCATCTGGTCCCAGCTCTCGAGCATGCTGTTCCAAGCTTCTGACCCGGCTTGGGCCTGTCGCGACTTGCCCTGGGCGATAAGGCCGGCGGCCTGCGGCGGGTGCAGATAGAACGCGCTCGTCATCGCCTCCTGCAAGGCTGTGTCGGCGGGTGTCTCGCCCGAGCCGTACTTCGCCTCAAACTCGCTCGCTGGCCCAATGATCGCAAGCAGGCTGCTGGTCGCCATCGCGGCTGCGCCTCTGGCGTCGATCGCCCGTAGCCGCTGGCTCAGCGTCGTCCAGCCCCAGATGTCCCATGGGTCGGGCCCCAGGACCATGCCCGCGACGGTCCAACGGATCGCCTCCCAGCAACGGCTGTCGGCCAGACGATCGTCATCCTCTAGATCCGCCATGCTGATCTCGATCAATGCCGGGACGTAATATGCCCAGGCATAGCCCTGATCAGGCGCCCCCAGGGAGAAGCCCGCCTCCCAACTGGCCTTGGCATCCGCCAACCCCGCCGCGTCGATCATGAACGGCTCCGGCGGTGAGGCAAGGCGCCGGACGCTCTCCGCGAGGAACCAGTACGCCTCCTTGCGCGGCTGCGCTTCGACGGCCGCCCGTAGCAGCGGTACGGCGGCCTCGTGGTCGTCAGCCCATAAGGCGTTCCGACCCGCCTCGAAGAAGTGGTGCGCCCGCGGGGCGGAGCTCTTGGTCGTCCTTGCGAGCACCGCGTGCGCTCTGCCGATGACCCCGTAGTCCTGCCCTTCCAGCGCGAGCACGCGGTTTGCCGCCCGGCGTGAAAGAGACGTCGCGTCGAGCTGTTGCGCGATCTCGGCGAGGCTCACGAGCACCTCGTTGGAGAGGTGGTTCTCAGCGCTGGGGTCATCGGGCGAGCGCCGTGGGATCGCCGCCTCCAGTCCCCATCGCAACGCCTGCGGTGCCGTCGTTGACGCTTTCCGGCCGGCGTTCTGTGCCTCCTCGGTAGCTCCGCAAAGCGCCAGTGCCACACACGCGAGTGCCTCGCCCGCACCGGGAATCCGCAGCAGCGAGCGGGCGACTGGCCTGAGGACCGAAGGATCGGCCAGCGAGGCGGTCGCGGTGACCGCCGCCATCACATCGGCGCGGCTCGGCCGCTCGCTGCGGGCCACGGCGAATAACACGTTGCGGGCCGCTTCGACCGGCTTTCCGGCTTCTCGAGCAGCGATCGCGAGGAGGGCGTGCACGCGCTCGTCGGATGGCTGCCCATCTGCATCCTTCAGCGCCCGGTCGAGGTAGCGATAGGCATCAGGCCAGTCGCCCGCTTGCGCGGACGCAAGGCCGAGTCCGTACCACGCAGCACGAGTCGAAGTGGCCTTTGGGAGGTCCCTGCGAGCTCGGCTCAGGACGGGAGGCTCGGCGTGAGCGCTAACGGGTTCGTCAGCGACCGCGAGAGCGGGGCCGGACTCCGACGGCATCGCGACCGGCGCCCCGCAGTTGGTGCAGAAGCGAAACCCGGCTTCGATCCATTCGCCGCAGCGCGTGCACCGGACGCTGGTCTGCGTCGCCGCGGCGCTCATGGCAGCGCCGATGCCTGCTGCTCCGGGAGGTCTGGCTGATCAGGCAGGGCGCGCAGCGGCGGGTTGGTGGGAGACCCGAACCGGACTTCCGCTCCACATCCCCCACAGAAATTGGCCTCTTTTCGGTAAGTCTCGCCACAGTTGCAATGTGTCGGCCGGCCGCATTGCCAGCAGTACGCCTGAGGCTCCGCCGCGCCGCAGAACACGCACACGTGTACGTCACGTGCCCCGGGCACGCGTGTATCGAGCGCCGGCCCCGCAGCCCGGTCGCGATCGGCGCGCGCGACGAGGCGTCCGGCAGTCGAGTTCAAGAACAGGACGGGAGTGCCAAAGTCGCGCGTCGCGCCGAGGGCACCCCTCGCCTCCGCGTTCTCGTCAGTCAGGGCATCGAGCCCCGCGGCGAACGCAGGTGCGATCGGGTCCCCGTCAATCAGCGCCTCGTAGAACCTCTCAGCGAAGCTGATCGCCGTCTCCGGCCTGACCTTGAACTGCATCGCCACGACTGCGGGGATGCCGACGCCGACGTCGCCAAGCTGCTGAGCGACGTCAGCGAACGGTACCTCTCCCAGCGCTGAATCACACGCTGTGAGCAACACCAGCTGGGGCTGGTAATCGCTGAACAGCGACGCCGCGGTCTGTCCGCCGGTGTTCACGCCCTCGTCCAGCTCATCGCCGGTGAAGCGAAGCTCGGCGAGCGCCTTCCGAGGCTTGTGAGGCAATGTGACGCCGCCGGATCCGTCACCGTGGCCGTGGAAGTGGAACACCTCGGGCTTGAACTGCTCGATCTCCCGTTTCAGCTCGCCGAACTGCCTGTCCTGCACGACGCACAGCTCGATGCGTGGGACCGCGGCTGCCTCGTGCGGAGTGAGAACGGCCTTGATGCCTTCTGCATCGATCGAAGGGAGGTCGTGGGGTCCCGAGGTTGCCAGCAGCACTTTCAGTGGCGGGTTACCCGTCTCCATGCTCCGCTGCGAATTGACCTCACGCACCACGCTGATCCGCTTGGTCCGCAGGAAATAACCAGTCCACCCAGTCCTACCGTCGGGGTAATACAGGAACTCCCACGGCCAGACGGCCAGCGGCCAGGCGTCTGGCTCGAAGTTCAAACGCAGGTTCACGAAGTGATCATTCTCCTGCTGGGCCCAGGTAAGCATCTGCTCGAACCGTCGGCGCGCGTCGGTCGTTTCGGTGCTGCGCGATTCCGCGTCATCCTGTCCGGGAGCAGGCCCAAAAATGAACTCGAACAGGTGGCGGCCCAGGATCGCCAGCAGTTCACCACAGTCACCCTCGTCCGTACGCTCTACGAGTCCGCGGAGAAACTCGACCGTGTAGCGCGCCAACGGGTCGTGAGGCAAGTCCAAGTCGAGCTTCTTGGCTTGGCGGTCGTCGTAGAGGGCGCGGTTCGCGTCACGGAACGTGATCACCACGTCCCTCATCTCGAAGATCTCAGAGTGCTCTGATCGCCTCATCGATGTTCCGCAGCACGCGCACGTCGGCGTGAGTTTGATCGATTGGTCCGAGCTGGGCCAAAGCGCGCGCCTCGTCGCGCCGGTGTACAGCCCTGTCGACATAGCCCTGGTACAGCTGCTCGGCCTGTGAGCGGGTGAGATCGGGGCTCAGGTAGAGCTCCTGCGCCAGGACGCTCAGCCACGTCTTCGCCGTTAGCCATGACCCCTCGTCGGCGCGACCGGCGAAGTCCTCGACGTGAGGCCAGTAGTCGGCCACGGCGGGCAGCGTTTCGGCGTCGGAACGCGCCGAGCCGAGTTCGATCGCGAGCAGAACGTGGTCGCAGGTGAGCGGCACCGCGGAGTTGGAATCGGTGCCAACCCTGACCTCTGAATCCACCAGCCAGACTTGCTCGCGGTCCAGCTCCGCAGCAGCGATCAGCAGGAAACCGCTGCGCAGCGTCTTGTTGTCCTGGCTAAGCGCCATGTGGGCGCCGAACAGCGGCGCTGAGTCTTTGTCGTCTGCTAGATCGTTGAGCGAGCTGGCGACCAGTTCCGCCACCTCGGCATACGGCGCCAGCACCACGGTCTTCTTCAGCACGCCGCCGGCCTGCTCGACGAACCTCAATATGTGCGCGAGCTTGGGATCGGAGGAAACACGGGAGAGCAGAATCGACAGGGTCAGGTCTCCCCCTTTATACGGCGAGGTCCTACAGAGGCGCGTGTCCTGAAAGTCGATTCGCGAGGGCATCGGACCGCGGTTGGCCGAGATCAGGCCAGGTCCTACGACAGAGGGCAGGGCGGTCTGCGCGGTGCCGTAGATGAACTCCGCGGCAGTGGTGAGGAGGGGGAGGTGTTCGGAGAACCAGCTCCGGCCGGTCTCGAGGTGCAATGCCTTGAGCCTCACCGTGAAGTAATGCTCGCCGGCGATCGCGTATTCACCGAGTCCGTTCGCTGTCGGCGAGACGTGCTCGGGGCCGATGAACACTTGGCACATCTCCCCCGGAGGGACGCTCTTCAGGCGGACGACGAAGTTCCCGAGCTTGCTCACATCTCATCCCTGGACATCGGACAACGAGCGACCTAAAACGACTGCGCCTCACGCTGATCCCCGAGAGCCCTCCAATGCCCCGATTACCGGTTCACCTGAATCGAGCGTCGTGATCGTAACGCCGCGTGCCTACTCGTGCAAGCGAGTTCGAGCGGCGATTTTCGGTAGTGCCCGGCGTGGTTACAAGAAATAGTGAGGTTTAGGTAGCCCGGGCATGCTCGTGCGCGCAGGCGATCGACGAACTGCGGCTGCGGCTGGTGCGGCGGCGCGACGCGAGCGGGTTAGGTCAGCGCCCGGCTGCCGAGAGCCGAGGCTCGTCGACCGCGTGGCGGCGAAGCACCGCGAGCGCCTCGTCCAGCCCGCGCTCCTGCTGACTGATGGCGACGTCAAGCTCGTGTCGCCGCGCCCTCGCGCTCGGCGTATCACCGGCGGACACGGCGAGCAGCTCGCGTAGCTCGCCTTCAAGACGATCAAGGCGCTGGCGCAGACGGAGCGGCGCCTGGCGGTCGAGCTCGTACACGCCCGCCTGATTCGTCTTTCGGACGACGGGTGACCGGGTGATCTGCGTCAGAAACACCGCCAGCGGGTCCTTGCCCGAGATCACGTAGCCGGCCTCCCGCGTGAGCTCGTACCAGCGGCGGTAGTGGAGCGCCTCGATGTAATTGGGCTGGTCGAGCAGGACCTTCACGGCCGCGGCCCGGATCGCCGGGCCGCGGATCAGCTCCCCCGCGGGCATCTCGCGGTCGACTGTCTCGGGACCGGTCGCCGGCTTCTCGCCGGCCCGCCGCTGCGCGTGGTGGGCAGCGGGTCCGATCAACTGCTCGAGGATCGCGACGCGCTGATCCACGTCAGCGAGCGCCTGATCGAGGCGCCGCAGCTCGTCGCGCACAGCGTCGCGCTCGGCCTCGAGGCGCTCGCGATGTCGCAAGAGCTCGTCGCGCTCCGCGGAGGCTGCGCGGACGAAGCGGCTGGAGGGCTGGCGGGTGGCTGAACTCATCGATCGCTGCGCTTCTACAGGATTGGTCGAGGTTGCCGTGTCGACCGGATGTTCATAACCACGGCTCCGTAGCGCAGCCGGTCCTACGTAGCTGTCGATAACGGCCGGTTTGCGCGATGAATTTGTCGCAAATAGCTGCGCGGACGCTGTCGAAAACCGTTGTCGACAAGTCTTCGACGGCGCAAACAGCGGGAATCTGAGTCCGCCCTGCTCTTTCCGTCCGACCCACCCGCCAAGCTACGAGCGATCCATACGTAGCGATACGGAGAGATGCATATGAAGCCAGAGGACGACTACGGGGAGCTCGATCAGCTGATGGGAGACCTTGAGGCGCTGGTCGAGGCTGGGCTCGTAGAGGAGCTGCAGGAACCCGGCGAGCCGTCGCGCTACGGGCTCAGCCCGTTGGGGGTGATGCTCGCCGCGGCGATCAAGCGCGATCGCGGTGCGACCGAGGACCGGTCGGCAGCGGTCCACGGCCCCTGGCCGACCGGGTCGCCGCCGTGTCCGGTGTGCGGCGCGATCGATGGGGTCGACGGCGTCGCCCAATGCCTGCATTGCTGCCCGCCTGCGGGCTCGTCAATGCGCTAGTCAACGGCAATCGAGCCCGATACTCGCGACGCCCGGCGGGGCTGCTCGCAGGCGCCGTCGGCGCACACCTCGATCCCGTGGAGATGCGTCCAGCCCCGTCGGACGATCAGGTTGTGGATCTTGCAGCCCAGACAGACCCCGAGCACTGACTCCATCCACATCAGCGTCAGGCAGATCAGGCACATCGTTCGCGGGAGCGTGCCGCGAATGCCCGAGTTGGTGATCACGGTCATCGCGAGCGCCATGCCCAGACCGAGCGTCCAGGCAAAGCGCTTGGGCTGCGCGCTGGTCCACTCGGGGGACCGGCCGCGCGTGATCGTTCGCGCGATAACGCCGAACGGGCTGTACCGCAGTCCCGCCGTAACCCTGATCAGGAACTCGACGAAGAACAGGCTCGCGGTGATCTGGAGCGGTAGGTATTGCTTGGCGAAATAGGCGTAGCTGAACGCCACCGCGCCGATCACCATCGTCAGTCCGGCGGCGGCGCGAACCTCGTTCTCATTGCAGACGGCGGCGCGCCGCCTGTCGCGGTCGACGGCAGGCTCAGAGATCCCCTTCGCGAGGCTAAGTTCCACGTTGTCCTCCCAACTCGTAACCGATAAGCGCCGCGTTGCTTGACACCTTCCGTGGCCGGCGAGACCGCCCTGGAGCGCGCGCTGATCTCGGCCCCGCCGTTGCGCCCGACAGTTGCGCGAGGGCCTCGCCGGGGAGCGGGAACCAGCGAATCCGCTCGAACTCGTCGCTGACCACGGGATCGTCGAGGGGACCCCTCGGAGGATGCTCGTCGATTGCGTCGATGACCTCCCGCGCGGTCACCAGCTGGCCGGCGAGCACGGTCTCGGGCGCGGTCGCAAATGGCACCGGTTCGCGCTCAAGCTGGGCGAGGAGGGTCGTCGGTGCGTCCGGCGGAGCATCGCGGTGTCGCCAGAGGCCCGTCGCGGCATCAAAGCGATACAGCGGCAGCAGCTTCCATCCCGCGTGAGCGAGCAGATGGACGGCGTCGACGATGTAGGCGAACACGGCTTCGCTGATGAAGTAGTTGAACGTGAGCCGCGTGAAGGCGAGCTTTGCGCCCAGCTGCCCGTTCGTCACCTCGGCCTCCATCCGCGTTGACCATCGCTCGTCGATCGCGTAGGTCCGGTGCAGGTAGGGACCGGCGCAGAAGCACCCGCTCCGCGCCTGGATCCCGAACAGATCGCTCAGGACCGCGACGACGAAGTTCGCGTGCAGCAGGCCGTCGCCGTGCCGCACGCCCAGCGACACGACCGCCAAGCGCTCGAGCTCGGTGCTGCCAAGGATCTCGATCCGCGGATTGGCGCTCCACGACGCCAGCGCGCGACGCGCGAAGCCGTGCTCGCGGCGGCGGATCTCCTCGCTGCCCACCGCCTCCTTGAGCCCGAACACAAGCCCGGCACGGATCGACTCCACGATCCCGGGCGTTCCGCCCTCTTCGCGGATCTCCGGGTCGGGGTGATACGCGTGCCGGGACGGAGTCACGAACAGGACGGTTCCGCCACCGGGCACCGACGGGACGCGGTTGCGGAGCAGACCGCGCTTGACCACCAGCACCCCCGGCGTGCCGGGACCGCCGATGAATTTGTGCGGGGAAAGAAAGACGGCGTCCTTGTACGCGAGCCTCCCGTCCGGGATCCTCGGCGCCGCGTTCATGTCGATCGGGAGATACGGCCCGGCGGTCGCGTAGTCCCAACACGACAACGCGCCGTGGCGGTGAAGCGTGATCGCGACCTGATCGACATCGGTCACGATTCCCGTGACGTTCGAGGCGGCGGAGAAGCTGCCGATCTTCACCGGGCGATCGCGGTGGCGCGCCAGCTCATCGCCGAGGTGGTCGAGATCGACGCGCCCGTCGCTGTCCTCGCGGATCGTCACGAGATCGGCTACCGACTCGCGCCACGGCAACTCGTTGGAGTGGTGCTCGTAGGGACCGATGAAGACCACCGGTCGCTCGCTCGCGTCCAGCGCGAGCAAGCGGATCAGCTTGTCGATCGCGCCGGTCGCGCCCGACCCGCAGAAGATGACGACATCCTGCTCGCCGCCATTGACCGCCTCGCGGACGGCAGCGCGCGCCTGTTCGCGCAGCCTCGTCGTGCGCAGCCCGGTCGCCGACGCCTCGGTGTGCGTGTTGCCGTAGAACGGCAGCACCCGCTCGCGGATCAAGTCCTCGACGAATGCGAGCGCGCGCCCCGAGGCGGTCGCGTCCGCGTACACCATGCGCCGAGGTCCGAACGGTCCCTCCAGCACGGCGTCGTCGCCGATCACCGAGCCGCGGATCCGCTCGATCAGGGGCTCCGCCGCCGAGACGGGCCGGCGCGCCACGCGCCGCGAGGCTCCGGGGCGCGAGCGTGCCGTGCTGCCAGCGCGCATGCCGCGCGACAGGGGGCTGAGCCACGTCATCTCGTCAGCTCCGGTCGGCGTCGGTGGTCGTGGCTAGAACGCGGCGGACACGACGCGACGATCGTCGCGGCGGCGGTCTCGCGGACGATCCCTGGGCACTCGTTCGAGCGGCACGAACCGCCTGAGCTTCGCGGCCCCCGGTTGGCGCTCCAGGTGCTCGACGGTCGTGACGTGGACATCCGGGCGCGTCAGGCCGAGCCCCGCGAGCGCGTCCGCGATCTCCGTGGCGAGCCGCTGCAAATCGACCGGAGCGCTGCGGCGGACCGCGATCGACGCCCCCCGTGGGGTCTGACGAACCTGGTACTCGACCACGCCCGCGTGCCGCGCCAGCGCAGAGCGAAACGCGTGCGGGTGCACGCGGCGACCGTCGTAGAAGAACACGTCGTCGAGCCTGCCCTGGATGTCGGCCACGCATCGGTGGGCCGACCCGCACGGGCACGGCTCGGTCAGGATCGTCACCTCGTCGGTGATCTCGTAGCGGATCAGCGGCAGCGCCCGGTTGAACAGGTTGGTCAGGTAGACCTTCGCCGAGCGCTCTCCTGGCGCGACCGGCCGGCCGTCCTCGTCGACACCCTCGACGATCAGCAGATCGTCGCTGAGGTGCGATCGCGAGTCGTCGCAAGGACTGGCGACGATGCCCCCCTCTGACGTGGCCCACACGTTCCCGACGGCCACGCCCCACGCCTGCTCGGCCGCCGCCCGGATCTCCGGCAGCAGCGGTTCGGCGGTGGTGATCACTCGCCGTGGCGCGATCCGCAGTGCCCCGCGTCGCGCCTCGACGCTGAGCATGTGCAGTGCCGACGGATAGGCCACCAGCCAGTCCGGCTGGGCGGCGTTCAGTCCCGCGACCATCCTCTCGCCGGGGAGCGTGACGGGAAAGCGAACGTTGACCAAATCGGGACCGGTGAAGGTCCGGCTCAGCGCTGCCGTTGCGTGGGAGAAGTGCGCGGCCGCGACCCACGCCTGGACGACCGGCCGGTGCTCGAACTCCGGCTCTTTCTGCTTGGACCGCTGCAGATAGCGGAACACGCTCAGCCAGAACGTGGTCCACCCATCCCAGTCATAGACGAACACGCCGCGCTCGCCGCTCGACCCGCCCGAGGTGACCGCCGTGTACTCGTCGAGCAGGTAGCTGCCCGTCGACACGCTGCGCAGGTGGTTCTCGACGAGCCCGAGCGAGAGACACTCGTCGGTGACGATCCGATCGAAGTTCTCCATCAGGTCGGTCTTCGTCATCGGCGGCAACTCGCGCAGGGTTGCTTCGTCGAGTCGGTCCGGATCCACGCCCGCGAGCCGCTCGCGGTGCCACGGAGATTGGTCGATCGCGTGGCGTGCGAGCTCGCGCAGTCGCTGCGCGCGGTACAGCGCGAGCCGGTCCGCGGGCCAGTCGAGCCGCTCTATGAACCGCGGCGCGAGCGCCATCGCGTATGCCATGTGTCGTTGCCGGAGCGATTCGTAGTCCCGCATCTCCCTGCCCCTTAGGTCGCTGCGCCTGTTGGCGCGTTGAGGCGCCGAGCGTAGGCCAGCCGTTCGCGTTCGTCTTCGGTAGACATACGGAACGCGTTACGGATCCTGCTCACGAGAGCCCCAACTCCGAGGCGCGACGGACGAGCTGGAGCTTGGAATCCACACCGAGCTTCGCGTACACGCTCGCGAGGTGGCTCTCCACGGTCCGTTTGCCGACGAACAGCGACTCGGCGATCTCCTTCGCGCTCATCCCGGTCGCTGCGAGCCGCGCCACCTCGTGCTCGCGCCGCGTCAGCGAGCCGGGTCCGAGCGCGGCGGCCGCCGCGCGCCGCCCGGGATGGCCGAGGCGGCGTAGCGCCTCGAGTGCGCGGTCGCGTCGCCAGATCGCGCCGCACTGGTCGAGCATCGTCGCTGCTCGCTCGAGCGCGGCGACGGCCTCGGGGCGCGCATCTGCCGGCAACGATCGCCCGAGCACGTAATGGGCCCGGGCGAGGTAAGCGGCGCAGCCCGTGGTCGACAAGTGATCGATCGCGTGCTGCGCTCGGTCAACCGCTCGCTCGGAGTCACCGCTGGCCAGGTGTGCACACGCCATCCCGGTCGCGGCCAGGCCCCGGTACAGATCGAGCCCGATGAACTCGGCCACTGTGCGCAGATCGTCAGCGGCCGACGCCGAAGCCCCGACGTCACCGGCGTCCGCGGCAACCTCGGCGAGGTCGACCAACGCCGTCGCGGCCGAGGGTCGGGCCTCCATCTCGAGCAGACGGGCAGTCGCTGATCGCAGGACCGTGACCCCCTCGGGAGCGGAGCCCCGATACCACGCGACGAGGGCTTCGCCCCAGCGCACGATCGGTAGGTAGAAGGCCCAGTCCTGCTCGCCGAGCGCCGTGCGGGCGCGTGCCAGCAGGCGCTCGGCCTCGAGCTCGTCACCGCCCTCGATCGCCGCGAGCGCGCCGAACGCCGGGCCGGGGGCTCGCCGGCGCGCGGGCACTCCCGGCAACCACGCGACGGCCTCGCGCGCCATCGCCCGCGCCGCGGTGTAGTCGCCGGCGAGCATGCGGGCGAGCGTCTCGAGTTCCACCAGGATGCTGTCCCGGTAGGCGCGGCTTGCGGCCCTCGCCTCCTCGAACAGTGCGGCGGTCTCGGCAATCCGCCCCTGGAGCGCGAGGTTGATCGCGAGTCCCCCGAGGACGACCGTGAGGCGATATGCCTTCTGCTCCTCCCGGGCGATCATCTCGGCTCGTCGCAGCGCCGCTTCCGCCTCGGCGAACGCGCCGCGGAAGGTGGCGCTGAAGCTGACGGCGGCCAAGCCCTGCATCGCGACGAACCGGTCGTCGACCGCGTCCGCGGCCCGCACGATCGCGCCGGCGTCGTCGGCCATCCCCGCAAGGTCTCCTCGTAGCCCCTTGATCCAGCCCAGCTCGCGGGCGGCGAGCAGCGCTTGGCGCCGATCGCCGGCGCGCGCGAAGAGCTTCTGTGCCTGTTCACAGGCGTCGTATGCCGGCTCGAGATCGCCCGTCCCCCAGGCGAGGAAATTCGCGAGCCGGAACTTGACGATCGCGCGCCGGCCATCGTCGGAGGAGCCCTCGAGGAGGCCATCGATCGCGCTCAGCGCTCGCACCGCAACCGGGGCGTCGGACTCGGCCCGGTGGTCGATCAGCCACTCTGCGCGCGCGTACATCGCCTCGAGCACCTCGAGCCAGCGCTGATCGTCGGCGGGCAGCAGGTCGACGAGCTCGGCCTGCAGCTCGAGCGCCTCACGGTAGGCCTCGCGCCGCTCGGCCTGGCGCATCGCGTCCAGCAGCACCTCGACCGCTTCGGAATCGCCGCTCTCGGCGGAGCGAGCGAAGTGGAGTGCAGCCTCCGCCAAGTGTCCAGTTCTCAGCAGCGAGCGCGCCGCCTGCCGGTGCAGGACCCGCCGTCTGGCCCCGATCGTCGCTTGGTAGATCACATCGCGAACGAGTGGATGCTGGAGCTCGTAGCTGAGCTCGCCGCCGCGCTCCTCCTCGACCACGATCCGCGCCCTGACGAGATCGGCCAGGATCGGGCCAATCTCCTCGAGCCGGCTTGCGGTCAGCACCGTCAGGTCGCTCAATGTGACCGGCCGCTCGACCACCGCCAGCAGCTCGAGCATCCCTTGCGGTCCGGGATCCAGCCGGCGCAGTTCCGAGGTCACGCGTTCGGTCAGGCTCTCGGGGAGGCGTTCCAGATGCGGAGCAAAGAGATTGGCTCGCTCGTCCATCAGCGCTCGCAGCAGGCCGATCGCGAACAGCGGATTGCCCTGCGAGCGCTCGCAGACCCAGTCGACCAGCGCGCGTGGCGGCGGACGGTCGATCACGGCCTCGGTCAGCTCCGCCATCCCGGGGCGCGCCAGCGCGGGGACCTCCAAGCGAGCGAGGAGGGCGTCCTGATCGAGTTCGAACAGCACCGGCGCCGCTACGTCATGGTCGGCGAGCTCGGCGGGGCGGCTCGTCGCGAGCACGAGCAGCGGCGCGTCGTCAAGGTGTCGCGCGAGATAGCGCAGTGCCTCCCACGAGGACGCGTCGGCGAAGTGCACGTCGTCGAGGAGCACGACGAGCGGCGAGCGCCGGGAGAGCGAGCGGAGCAGACCGGCGAGGCCTTGCAGCAATCGCGGAAGTGGGGGATCGCGCTCGGGCACCGAGCCTCGGACGAGCGCGACGGTGTGAAAGAGGCTCGCGAGGTCATCGAGCAGTCCGCCGCAGAGGTCGACGACCTCGCTCTCCGGAAGCGACTGAAGAAACGGGTCGAGGGCCTCGGTCCAGAGCCCGAAGGCGGCGCTCGCCGCCAGCGGGTACGCCTTCGCGGCCAGGCACGTCACCTCGGGGTGGCGCGCCAGCAACTCGCGCCCGAGTCGGCTCTTGCCCACGCCGGCGTCGCCGAGCAGCAGCACGAGGCGGAAGGCCCCTTCCGTCGCCCTGCTGAGCTCGCCCTCGAGTACCCCGAGCTCGTCTTGTCTGCCGACGAGCTCCGACGCCGAGCGCAACTTGACCGCCCTGGGCGCAGCCAAGATGCGAACCGCCCCGCTCATGGTGTCCCTGTCCCGGATCGGAAACTGCGTTAGGTAGTGATCTTACCATCCATTTTGACCTTCGGGTTTCCGCTCACGGGCTCGCGGATATGGTGAGATGTCGAGGGGATGACGGCGACATCCTCGGCGACCGCGACGAGTCAGCTGATCCGCTACGGCGGAGAGTTCGCCGACGTCGTCATCGAGCGCGCGGAGGGGTCGTGGCTGACGACGGTCGATGGGCGCCGGATCCTGGACTTCACATCGGGCCAGATGTGCGCGACCCTCGGCCATGGCCACCCGGCGATCGTCGCGGCGATCCGCGAGGCGTCCGGACGCGTGGTGCATCTGTTCAGCGGATTTGTGTCGCGCGACGTGACCGAGCTTGCGCGCGAGTTGATCGCGGCCCTGCCGGCGCCGCTGGCGAAAGCGATGTTCCTCTCCACCGGCGGCGAGGCCAACGAGGCGGCGCTGCGCCTCGCCAAGCTGCACACCGGGGGCCACGAGGTGCTCGCCTTCACCGGCTCGTGGCACGGAATGACTGCCGGCGCTTCGGCGAGCACGTACAGCGCCGGCCGGCGTGGGTATGGGCCGGCGACGCCCGGCGCGATGGCGCTGCCGACCCCGAACCCGTACCGCTGCCCGATCGCGCACTGCCGCGACCGCTGCGATCTGACCTGCCTCGGTGTCGGAATGGCGCTCGCCGACGCGCAGTCGGTGGGCGCGCCCGCTGCCGTGATCGCCGAGCCGATCCTCAGCGTCGGCGGCATCGTGCCGCTGCCTGACGGCTACCTCGCCCGCCTGCGCGAGTACTGCGACGAGCGCGGGATGCTCCTGATCCTCGACGAGGCCCAGACCGGGATTGGGCGCGTCGGGACGATGTTCGCGTTCGAGCAGCATGGCGCCGTGCCCGACGTGCTGTCGCTCTCCAAGACGCTCGGCGGCGGCCTTCCACTGTCGGCGATGGTGACCAGCGAGGCGATCGAGCAGGACGCGGCCGAGAAGGGGTTTTTGCACTTCACCTCGCACGTCTCGGATCCGCTGCCAGCCGCCGTCGGCCGCGCGGTGCTCGAGACCGTGATCGCCGAGGACCTCTCGCAGCGCGCCGCGACGCTCGGCGCGCGCCTGCGCGCCGGCCTCGACGCACTCGCCGAACGTCACGAGGCGATCGGCGACGTTCGCGGGCGCGGGATGATGCTCGGCATCGACCTCGTACTGGACCGGGAGACGCGCGCGCCGGCGGACGCGTACGGCACCGCGGTCACCGCTCGCTGCCTGGCGCTCGGGCTCAGCATCAACATCGTCCGCCTGCCGGGTCTCAGCAGCGTGATCAGGATCGCCCCGCCGCTGACGATCAACAGCGAAGACCTCGACCTCGGTCTGGAGATTCTCGACAGGGCGCTCGCCGACTGCGCGCCGCTGCTCTAGCGGCGCCGAGCGGTCGACCTACGGCTGCGAGGTGTAGGTGCGGGACCGTCGTATGGGCGAGTAATCCACCTACGGCTGCGAGGTGTAGGTCCGGAACCGTCGTATGGGCGAGCGGTCGACCTACGGCTGCGAGGTGTAGGTCCGTAACCGTCATATGCGCGAGCAATCCACCTACGGCGGGGCGCCGCCGCGGCCGTCCAGAGGCGATCCTCGCGTGGCTGCGCGGGTAAGTTCACGCTGCCGGTCGCGTGAACCGGAACATCACCTTGTGCTCGTAGAAGTACTCGAGCCCCGCTGGGAAGCTCGAGGCGTGATCGGAGAGCGGGACAAACCCCATCTTCAGCCGAGACAGCGCCGCTTCGAACCCGGCACTCGCGAACGCCGCGATCACGTCATCGATCGCGTACAGGGGCGGCAGGTCCAGGCGCTGCTCCTCGCGGTCGTGCCACACGGCCATTCCGGGGCTGCCGGCGTGAACGCCCATCACCGCGTAGTAGGCGCTGCCCGGCGCGAGCGCGGCGAAGATTGCCGCCGCGTGCGCGCCGAGGTCGTGGATCAGGTACAGGACCTCGTGGCTGAAGGCGACCTCGAAGCCGCTCCAGCCATCGGGGACAGTCTGCGCGACCTCGAACCGCAGCGGCAGCTCGCCGGCAAGCCGCCGCGCGTCGGCGATCGCCGCGGCGGCCGGGTCGTACCCGGACCCGTCCGCGATCGACGCCTCGGCGCACAGCAGGCGCAGGAAGCCGCCCCGGTTGCAGCCGGCGTCGAGGACGCTGCGTCCGGTCAGGTCGATGTCGATCGTGTCGAGCATCGCGCGCCAGATGAACCCGTGCTCTTCCTGCATCGACGCATCGTCGGCCTCCGACTGCCAGTAGGAGCCGTCCTCGATCGTCACGCAAACAGCCCCATGAGCGCGCCGCGCATCCGTCTGAGGTTACGAACCCGGACGGTCGCGAGCGGCTCGCCACGTACGCCCATGTGGCCAACGAGCCCGACGCGCACGAGTCCGGCGCGCGCGCCAGAATGGACCGACATGGATCCGCTCGAGCACATCATCTGGAGCGCCGACGTGCCCGACGAGGCTGCGTTGACGCGCCACCTCGATGGGATGCCCGATCTCCGGCTCGTCAAGGTCGACCGGCTGCTCGCGACCGAGGCGGGGCTCGGGATCGTCGATCGGCTCAACGAGCGTGGCCTGCGCGTGTTCGACGACGCCAAGATCATCGAGATCCCGTCGAAGATCGTCGGCATCGCCGCCAAGCACCTCGCCCACCGGCCGTGGATGCTCAACTGCATGGCCGGAGTGCAGTCCAGCGGGGTGCTGTCGGATCCCGATCCCGAGAAGGTCGATGGCCTGAAGCGGTTCGCCCAGGCGTGCCACGACGCCGGCACCAAGCCGTGCGGCGTGACCGTGCTGACAAGCAAGCGCGCCCAAGTGGTCGAGCGCGAGTTCAACGGCCGAGCCCCCGTCGAGCAGGTCCTCTACTACGTCGAGGCGCTGCTCGAAAGCGGCTTCACCGATGTCGTCTGCTCGGCCCAGGAGCTGGCGGCGATCCGGAGCGAGCGCCGCTTCGATCGGCTGGAGCTCAACGTGCCGGGAATTCGCCCGCGCGGCTCGGACGTCGGCGACCAGGCGCGCGTCGACACGCCGCTCGCGGCGCTCGAGGCCGGCGCCGATCGGCTGGTGATCGGCAGGGCGATCACGTCCGGCGATCCGCAACAGAACCTGGCCGGCATCGTCGACGAGATCGCGATCGCCGCGTGAGTGAAGCGGTGCTCGACGTCCTCGCGGAGCTCGACCGCGTCGGCGCGATCCTGCTCGACCGTCATTTCGTCTACAGGAGCGGCAAGCACGGCTCGGGCTACATCAACATGGATCCGCTGTTCCCGGATGTCGCGCTCGTTTCGGCGATCGGCGCCGAGCTCGTACGACCGTTCGCCGACGAATTCGACACGGTCGCGAGCCCTGCCACCGGCGGGATCGTGCTCGGATTTGCGAGCGCGAGCCGGGCGGGCGGGGACGTCGCGGCCGTGTGGGCCGACAAGAGCGAGGCCGGCTTTGCCTTCGAGCGCGCCGGGTTTGTCGAGCATCTGACCGGCAAGCGGGTGCTCGTGGTCGAGGACCTACTGACGACCGGCGGGTCGGTGGTCGGCGTGTGCCGCGAGGTCGAGCGCCACGGCGGCACGCTCGTCGGCGTGAGCGCGATCTGCAATCGCGGCGCCGTGAGCGCCGAGCAGCTCGGCGTGCCGCGCCTCGAGACGCTCGCGACCGTCAGCTTTGAAGCTATCGCCGAGGCGGCGTGCCCGCTGTGCGCGGCTCAGGTCCCGATCGTCGAGGACATCGGTCACGGCGCGGGCTACAAGGCTGCGCACCCCGACTACCCGGGCGGCTACGTCGCCCTTCTGTGAGGGCGCGCCGCGAGTTCGAGCTCGTCTGACTCGACGCTGTGCCCGCCGGCGCAGCGCAGCTCGACGCCGACCCGCTGACCGCAGTCACGGTGGCGCACCTCGACCGGCCCGCCTCGATCGTCGAGCCAGCGGTCACCCCACTGCATCAGTCCGACGAGCGCGGGGAACAGATCGGCGCCCTTTTCGGTCAGCCGATAGCGCTGGCGCGTGCGCTGCCCGGGCTCGCGATAGTCCTCGCGCGCGAGCAGCCCGTTGTCGACCAACTCGCGCAGCCGCGCCGCGGTCGCGGGCTCGCTGATGCCGACGCGCGCGGCGAAGTCATCGAACTTCGTGGTGCCGTAGAAGGCCTCGCGCAGGAGCAGGAACGCCGAGCGCGTCGGGATCACGTCGAGGGCCTTCGCGATCGTGCAGCCGTTCGCCGTCCAACTCTCGCGCGGGTCAAGTGACCCGGTCATCCGAAGCGTGTGGTCCATGCACGGGATGATAGCTGACTTTCCCTCGCTTAAGCCAGTGTGATACGGTGCCTGGCTATGATCTCCCTAAGCCAGCCTCGGACACTTTCGGCCCGCGGCACGCCGAGCCAGGATGTCTCGCCACGCCTCGTGCTCGCGATCGTCTGCGCCGGCGTCGTGCTGGCGAGCCTCGATCTGTTCATCGTCAACGTCGCGCTGCCCCAGATCGCCCGTGATTTCAACGTAAAGGGGAGTGGGCTCGCAGACCTCTCGTGGGTCCTCAACGGGTACGCGATCGTCTACGCCGCGTTCCTGGTCCTGTTCGGCCGGATCGCCGAGCGCTACCGGCGCGAGCGGGCGTTCATGCTCGGCGTGGCGGTGTTCGTGGCGGCGTCGGCGGCGTGTGGCGCCGCGACCAGCGTCGCGATGCTGATCGCATTCCGGATCGTCCAGGCCGCCGGGGCGGCGCTGTTGACGCCGACCTCGCTCGGGCTGATCCTCGCGACGTTCCCGGCACAGGAGCGCCATGGAGCGGTGCGGGCCTGGACCGCGGTCGGCGGACTGGCGGCGACGCTTGGGCCCGTGATCGGCGGGCTGCTGGTCGCCGCGAGCTGGCGCTGGGTGTTCCTGGTCAACGTTCCGATCGGGCTGCTCGCGCTGGTAGCCGGCTGGCGCTGGCTGCCGCGCGTCGAGGGTCACCCGGTGCCGGCGCCCGACGCGCTCGGGGCGCTGCTGATCACGACCGGCGTCGCCGCGCTAATTCTAGGGCTGGTCAACGGCACCGCGTGGGGTTGGGCGGACGGCAGGACGATCGCCGCGCTGGCGGGCGGCGGCGTCGTACTGGGGCTGTTCGCCGCGCACTGCGCCCGCCACCGCAACCCGCTGATCGACCGCGGGCTGTTCCGGCTGCGCCCGTTCACGGGCGCCTCGACGGTGGCGCTGCTCTTCTCGGCCGCGTTCGGCGCGATGCTGCTGTCACGGGTGCTGTGGACACAGGACGTGTGGCACTGGTCACCGCTCCTGACGGGACTGTCGATCGCGCCCGGGCCGCTGATGGTGCCGATCTTCTCGTTCCTTGTTGCTGGGCGTCTGAGCGCGCGCGTTGGCCCGGGACCGGTGATCGCGGCCGGTGCGACGATCTTCGCGCTCGGCACCGTCTGGTGGGCGCTGGCGCTCAGCTTGCACCCGGACTACGTCAGTCAGATGCTCGGCGGGATGGTGCTGACCGGGATCGGCGTCGGGCTGACACTGCCGACGATGATGGCGATCGGTACCTCGTCGCTGCCGTCCCACTCGTTCGCGACCGGCTCCGCGGTCGTGAACATGTTCAGGCAGGTCGGGCTCGCGATCGGCGTCGCGGTGCTGATCGCGATCCTCGGCTCGCCGCGCACGTCGGCGGCGACGCTTGACGCCTACCGGGACGCGCTGGCCGTGATCGCCGCGATCGCGCTTGCCAGCGGCATCGCGGGCGCGGTACTGCTCGCCGCTCGGCGCGGATCGCGGAGCCGTCTCGCGGCGGGCGCAATGCCCGCTCCCGTGCCCTCGAGCGAGCGCACCTGAGCGCTCGGGCATGATCGGCGGGGCGCGCCGCGAGGGCGCTCTACGAGAAGGCCGGGTTCCGGCCGACCCGCCAAGTCAGATATCACCGTCGTCCGTGATTCGCCCCGCGACGACCAATCCGGACTCGTAGGCCGCGACCACGAGCTGCGCCCGATCGCGCACGCCGAGCTTGGCGAACAGGCGGGCGACGTGCGTCTTCGCCGTCAGCGGGGAGAGCACGAGCCGCGCGGCGATCTCGGCGTTCGACTTCCCACGGCCGACGAGCGCCAGCACCTCGCGCTCGCGCGGGGTCAGCTTGTCGAGGTCCCGGCTCGCGGGGACCCACGCGTCGGCCGGAGCGATCGCCGAGCCGGCGACGAACGCCTCGATCAGCCGCCGCGTCAGCCGCGGCGCCAGCAGGGCTTCCCCGGCGGCCACCACGCGGACGGCTGTGACGAGGTCCGCCGGCTCGACGTCCTTGAGCAGGAACCCCGAGGCGCCGGCGCGCAGAGCGCCGAACACGTACTCGTCGAGCTCGAACGTGGTCAGCACCACGACGCGCGTCTCGGCTAGATCGGGATCGCCGGTGATCTGCGCCGTCGCCTCGAGACCGTCCAGGCGGGGCATCCGGATGTCCATCAGAACCACCTGCGGCCGGTGACGCTGGGCGAGCGACACCGCGCGCTCGCCGTCGGCGGCCTCGGCGACGACGGCGATCCCGGGCTCGGCATCGAGCAGCGCATGAAAGCCCGCCCGGACCAGCGACTGGTCGTCGGCGAGCTCGACCGTGATCATCGCTGCGCGACGGTGTCGGGCGCCGCCGACCCGACCGGCAACTGTGCGCGGACCCTCCAGCCGCCCTCGTCGACCGGCGCGGCGTAGAGCGTCCCACCGAGCGCGGCGGCCCGTTCGCGCATCCCGCGCACGCCGTTGCCGTTTGTCCGAAGGTCACCGTTGACGTGTCCGTTCGAGCGCGGGGCTCCGACGCCGTCGTCGACGACTTCGATCACGACCGCGCCCGGGACGCGATGCACCCCGACGCGGGCGCTCGCCGCGTGCGCGTGACGGGCCACGTTGGTGAGTGCCTCCTGCACGATCCGGAAGCCGGCGCTCTGGACCGGCGCCGGCACGTCGTCGACACGCTCGACCTCGAGGTCGACGGCCACCCCGGCGGCGGTCAGGCCCTCGGTCAGCTCGGCGATCTCGGCCAACCCCACCTGTGGCCCGAGCGGCACGGCCTGCGACGGATCGCGGAGCACGTCAAGCGTCGCGCGCAGGTCACTCAGGGCGGCGCCGCTCGTCTGCTTGATGTTGCGCAGCGCCTCGTACGCCTGGTCCGGATCGCGCTCCAGCAGGTGCGCTGCGACCCCCGCCTGGACGTTGACCGCGGTCATCGCGTGCGCGACGAGGTCGTGGATCTCTCGCGCGATCTCGAGCCGCTCCTGCCCCACTCGACGGAGCGTTTCCTGCTCGCGGGCATCGACCAGGCGCTGGGCGGCGAGACGCCGCGACCTCAGGATGTCGCCCGCGGCGATCGCCAGCAGGCACAGCGCGAAGTTGCGCACCACGAGCGAGGCGATGTGCGACCACCCGCTCGCGAACGGCACGATGCTGATGAACACGCACGGCGCCACGGCGAGGCTCATCCACAGCGAGCGCCGCCGGTCTCCGTTGAGCGCGAGCTCGAACAGGGCGACCATCGGGATCAGGACGACCGTGTTCCCGGGGTGCAGCAGCCACAGCACGAGCACGACGCCGGCGACGAGCAGCGGGGCCATCACCGGGAACGAGACCCGCCGTCGCAGCGCCAACGGCAGGCAGGCGACGATCGCCGCCGCGACGCTGATGACCGTGATCGGCTTGCCCTGTGACGACAGCGAGGCGTCGACGATCAGCACCACCGGTACCACGAGTACGGGCAGCCAGTCGATCACGACCGCAGAGCTGGTGACGCGCTTGACCACGTCCCCGGTGATCATACGGACGCTCGGGTCGCGCTCAACTCGAGGGCTCTGGGATCGTGCGGGCGCCTCGCGGACCGCTCCGCCTCGGCCCGCGGGGCTCGGACGGGACCAGCCGGGCGTGCAACCGGTGCAGGCTGCGGGGCGCCCACCAGTTGCGCCGACCGAGCAGCGCCATGAGTGACGGCACCAGCAGCGAGCGGACAATGAACGCATCGAGCAGAACACCGGTCGCCACCGCGACGCCGATCTCCTGGATAAACGAGATCGAACTGGTGCTGAAGGCCCCGATCGCGACGGCGAGCAGGATTGCCGCCGCGGTCACAACGCGCCCGGTAACGCCCAGTCCCGAGGCGATCGCCTCGCGCTCGTCGGGAGGCCGGGCGGGATCGGAGTCCCGGGCCTCCTTGATCCGTCCGAGCAGGAACACGCCGTAGTCGGTCGACAGCGCGAACACGACCGTGGCGGCGACCACGAAGTCGGTTGGTTCGACGCCGCCGTCGGGCGTGTAGCCGAGAAGACCAGTCAAGTTGCCGTGCTGGTAGATCAGAACCAGCGGCGCGAGCGACGCCCCGACGGTCAGTGCGTTCATGACGATCGCCTTGAGCGGGAGCACGACGGAGTCGGTCATCAGCCACAGCACGATGAACGTCAACACCGCCAGCAGCGCGATCGCCTCGGGCAGATGCGAGGAGATCGCGTCCTGCTGGTCGACGAACGTCGCCGCGTCGCCGGTGACCTTGACGGTGAACGGCGCCGGAATCGCGCGAACCTCGTCGACGACCTGCTGCGCCTCGGTCCCCGTCGGGTCCCCGCTGACCGCGGCGTTCAGCTCCCAGGTCGAGGCTCCGAGCAGCTGCGGCGGCCGGACCCGCGCGACGCCGGGCAGGGCTGCGACGCGGTCCGCAAAGCCGGTCACGGCGCCGCGACCGGACGCGGGAGCGTGGATCGCGACCGTAACGGGCGACTGACCCGCGTCGTCGAAATCGGTTCTGAGCGCGTCGGCGACCGTCCGCGCGCTCTGCCCGGTCGGGATCACCGAGCTGTCGGAAGCCGGCGTCCAGACGACGCTCAGCGCTGGGAGCGCGGCGAGCAGCATGACCGCCGCGGTCACTGTCGCGACCGCGCCCGGGCGGCGCATGACCCGCTTTGCGAACCGGTACCAGCGGGTATCGGCCGCAGCGGGCGCGCCGACGGCACTGCGGCCGGCGAGCCTGCGGCCCCACAGCGCCAGCAGCGCCGGCGACACGGTGACCGCCGCCAGCGCCGCGACGATCGCCACGCTCGCGCCCGCGATCCCCATCGACTTCAAGAAGCCCTGCGGGAACAGCGTCAGGGTCGCGAGCGCGCAGGCGACCGTCGCCGCCGAGAACAGCACCGTGCGGCCGGCGCGCGACATCGTCACCGCAATCGCCTCGTGCACGTCCTGTCCGCGCGCGAGCTCTTCCCGGAACCGGGTGACGATGAACAACGTGTAGTCGACGGCGAGTCCGAGGCCCATGCCGATCACCAGGTTCAGCGCGAACACGCTGAGCCCGTAGAGATGGTTGATCCCGGTCAGGAGCACGAACGTGCCGAGCACCGTCACGATTCCGACCGCGAGCGGCATCAGCGCGGCGCGCCCGCGGAAGAACAGGATGGAGAGCCCGATCAGGAGCGGGAACGCCAGCAGCTCGGCGAACCCCAGGTCCTTGATCACGGTCGCGTTGATCTGCTCGTTGGCGACGGCGGAGCCACCGACGGTGACGTCACGGTTGGGCGCGAACGCGGCCACGGCGGCCTTCGCGACCGCCTGATCGTCGGCGCTGGCCCGCAGCGTCCCGGTGACGAGCACCTCGCGGCCGTCGCGCGAGACCGCCGTCGGCCCAGCGGCGTGCAGCACGCCCGGGACGTGGTCCAGGCGAGCGACGATCGCAGCGATCCGGGGGCCGGAGGTGCTTGCGCCAGCGGGAGTCTTGACGAGCAGGACGATCCCCGACGTCGGGTCGGCGCCGCTCGCGGACTCGAGCATCCTGATCGCGACCTGGGAATCGGAGTTGGGCGGCGCGAAGCCTCCCGAGCTCTTCAGCGCCCCGGCGATCGGGCCGCCGAACGCGGCGGCGAAGACGACGAACACAAGTACGAACGACAGCGAGCGGCGGGGGCGAGAGCTGAGCTTGACCGCAAGTGATCGGAGCATGGATCGATTGTGGATCCGGGCGCCCGTGCACACAATCGGCCGCCGGGAGTGTCTTTCCGGGCGGGGTACTCCCGCGGATGTACACCGATCGCGTCACCACGATGCTGCGGCCGAAGCCGATCTCAGTTAGGTTGCCGCGATGCCCCCACCCGCACGCGGAGCGGCGCAGACCTGGGATGTCGTCGTGCTCGGGGGTGGTCCCGCGGGCGAGAACGTCGCGCGGTATGCGATCCAGGGCAGCCGGCGTACGGCGGTGATCGTCGAGCACGAGCTGCTCGGGGGCGAATGCTCGTATTGGGCGTGCGTCCCGAGCAAGGTCCTGCTGCGCTCGGTCGAGCTGCTCGATGAGGGACGCGCCGTGCCCGGGGTCGCCGAGCGCGTTTCCGGTCCGGTCGATGTCGCGGCGGTCCTCGCGCGACGTGACACTTTCACCAGCCATCACGACGATGCCGGTCAGGTCAGGTGGGCACGCGGCGTCGGCGTCGACGTGATCCGGGGCCGGGGCCGTGTGGCCGGCGAGAAGACCGTCGAGGTCACCGCCGGCGACGGGGCCGTCGATCTGCTCCAGGCCCGCGAGGCGGTCGTCATCGCCACCGGGAGTAGGGCCGCGGTGCCGCCGGTCGACGGCCTGCACGATGCTCTGCCGTGGACCTCGCGCGACGTCACGAACATGCACGAGGTGCCGCGGCGGGTGGCGGTGGTCGGCGGCGGCGTCGTGGCATGCGAGTCAGCCACGTGGCTCAAGGGGCTCGGCGTCGACGAGGTCACGGTGATCGAGCGCGGGCCGACGCTGCTCGCAAAACAGGAGCCGTTCGCGGCGGCGATGGTTGCCGACGAGTTCGCAAAGCGCGGGATCACGGTGCTGGTGAAGACCGAGGTGCGGTCGGTGCGGCGCCCAGCGGCGCACGACACCGGCGTCGGCAAGGTCCACGGCGGCCCGGCGATCGTGACCGCCGACGGGGCGAGCTTCGAGGTCGACGAGATCGTCGTCGCCGCCGGTCGGACGCCGGCGACGGCCGACATCGGGCTCGAGTCGGTCGGCTTGGACGTCGGCGCGTCGCATGGGTACCTCGGAACCGACGACCACATGGCCGTGATCGGCGGCGACGGCTGGCTCTACGCCGTCGGCGACGTCTGCGGCCGTGCGCTGCTGACCCACATGGGCAAGTACCAGGGGCGGATCGCCGGTGACGTGATCGCGGCGCGCGCCGAGGGACGCTCAATCGAGGGTGCCCGCTACCGGGATCGCGCCGACCACGATGCGGTGCCGGCGGTGATCTTCGCCGAGCCGCAGGTCGCGTCGGTCGGCCTGACCGAGGCGAGCGCGCGCGAGAAGCGGATCGATGTCGAGGCGCTCGAGTACGACCTTGGCGCGATCCGAGCGGCGGCGTTGCTGCGCGACGACTACGTCGGCACCGCGAAGCTGGTGATCGATCGCGCCAGCGATACGCTGATCGGTGCGACGTTCGTCGGGCCCGGCGTCGCCGAGCTGCTGCACGCGGCGACGACCGCGATCGTCGGCAAGGTCGAGCTCGAGACGCTGTGGCATGCCGTGCCGTCGTTTCCGACGGTCAGCGAGATTTGGCTGCGGCTGCTCGAATCGCGACGGTGACCGGCGGGGCGACGTCGCGTCCCGGTCACTGCACTACGCAGCCGGTGCTCGGCGGCCGGCCGCGCGGAAATGCCTTGACGAGCGCGTGGGCGATCAGCCGTGTGCGGGCCGCGTACCCGTCAGTCGTGTAGTGGACGCCGTCGGGGATGAACCAGCGCGGTTTCGCGTGCGCGGCCCAGTCGTAGATGCGCATCATCGGGTACTTGGGACACGCGGCGACCAGGTCGCGGTCCCACTGCCGCATGCCCGCTTCGCCGTAGAACTCGGGAGAGCCGGCGATCGTCAGCACGTTGACCCACATCACCGGCTGGTCGCCGATGATCGACATCATCCGTTTGATCCGGCTTCGCAGGCCGAAGGTTGACCCGGCGGCCACGTCGGCGGCGTCGTTTGTCCCGAGCGCGAGGATCCAGCAACCGCGAAAGCCGTGCGAGACCTCCTGCTGGGCGACGGTCGCGCCGTTGGGGATGCCCTCGAAAGTCTCGAAGATCGAGCGGGCGCCGGAGACCTGCATGTGGGTGGTCTTGACCCCGACCTTGAACAGCTGCGCGGGAGCGCGGAGCTTGCGGTTGGGGACAAACTCGGCCAGCGCCTCGCCGTCCGACGTCGAGTCGCCGATGTAGACGACCGAACGGCACGACGTGTGCGTGGCGGGCGGCAGTGGCTTTGCGGGCGCCGTCGACGTGCTCGACGAGACCGACGCGATCGCGGCGCCCCCCGGGCTCCCGGCCGCGGAGTGACCGGATCCCGAAGCGCCCGCGCCTGAGCTCGTGCCGCCACATCCCGCCGCGAGCGTGAGCGCGACGACCGATGTCACGAGCAGCGCCAACGCCGGGGCCGAGCGTGACGAGCCACGCCCCGCCGTCGACCGAGCGGGCGTGTCACGACGCGGACTGCGGTCGCGCGGGCTCACCGCGCGCATCGTAGAGGCCTGATCGGCTGCGGACTCCACTGCCCGGCGCCGGGATCAGCGCCGGAGCTTCACCGCCCGTGTGACGATCGTCTGCGCGCCCCCGCCCTTGCGCGTGTAGCGGATCCGGAGACGGACCTTGACGGAGCCCTGGCGGTGGAGCTTGGCCTGCTCGGCGGCCCTGAGGCGGATCGCGAACGAGGCGGTCGTGGCCGCTCGCACGGTCCGCTGGGCTGGCGTCAGTCCGCGACCGCTGACCCGCAGGCGGCCGGCGGCCGGGACCGCGACCCGCAGGCGGACCGTATGCCCGCTCACGGCCAGGCGGGTGACGCGCGCCCCGCGCCCGCACGGCGTCGCGATCTTCAGCGCGCGGCTCTCCGAGAGCCCGCTCTGCGAGTCGAGCGTCGCGCGACCCGTCTGCGCGTGACGGCAGAGGCCCTTGTTGCCGGTTACAACCAGGACGCCGTGGCGCCCGCCGGTGATCTTGAGCGTGAAGCGCGAGATCGGAGCATCGGGAACGGCGGGAAACGTCGTCACCAGCCGGCTGTGTGAATCGACCGAGGTCTGCGCATGCAGGTCCAGTGCGACCTGGCCCCGGAGCGTGATCAGCAACGCCGGCAGCGTGCGGATCTGCTGCCCCTGCGCATCGGTGCGGATTCCCTGCACGAGATAGACGGCGCCGGTCAGCGGTTGCGTCAGGATTGGAGTCTGCACCGCCGCCGAGCCGATACGCGTGCTCGCCGGACAAGCGTCGATCTGGCTCGCGGCGACCGAGCACACGTGCGAGGAGTTGCCCGGATCGAGCGCGAGCGACAGCGGCAGCGTGACGCTCGCCGAGCGCAGGTTTGCCTGGCCGAGCCCCGAGGTCAGCGTCGCGACCACCGACGGGTGCTTGCCGGCGGCCGTCTGACGCTTGCCCGTCAACGACACGTTCAGCGTCGGCGCGAAGCGGAGCGCGCCACAGTCCGTGGCCTGGAACGGGCTCGTCGCGGTCGCGGCTGCGCCCGGCACCGCCGTCATTGTGGCGGCGGCCGCCGAGGCCGCGCAGCTCGTCGGATTCAGCATGAAGCCGCGGCGATCGATCGTCACGTCGACGCGGCGAATTCGCAGCGGGATCCCGCCGACGACCTGCGGCAACGGCGCGGAGGCGATCGTCAGCGCCGCCGTCGTCCGGTCGACCTCGATCGCCGCGCGAACGACGACGTTGCCGAGGTCAAACGGCCCGGCGATCGCCGGAATCACGATCGCGAGCCCGAACGGCGCGCCCGCGTATGGCCCCGTCAGGAACACCGAGCCGGTCTGCGTGATCGGGTCGCTCCCGGCGCCGGCGAGGACGCCGGCGGTCCCGATCCGGCTCGCTGTCGGGCAGCTGCCGGCGGCGGCCGCCGCGGCGGCGCACCGCGGGACGCGCGAGATCAGCCCGAGCAGGCCGGGCGGGAGCTTTGAGGCAAGCTGATCGAGGTACTGCTCGCCGTCGGCGCGCGCGAACTCGAACGTGAGCGGGCTGTCGAACGCCCCGGCACGGGCCGTGGCCGGCGTCACCGCGAACGTGGGCGCGAACGGGATCGGCTGCGCGCAGGGGCCGCCGGCGCCGTTGGAATCGACCCTGAAACTGGAGCTCGGCGCCGCCGCCGGGTTCCCCGAGTACGGGGTCAGCGAGCTCGTCGTGGTCGCATTACCGCACGCGAGCGAGTTGGCGATCGGTGCTGTCGGCCCGCCGTTGAAGGCGAGCTTGAGATCGCTGAACGGGACCTGAGGCTGGTCGACGAATGCGGTCGTCAGCTGGCCCGTCTGGTGGTTTGCGAGCACGGTGCCGACCAGCTTCTGCGTGACTCCCTGGCCGGCCGCATAGATGTAGAGGTTCGCGAGCCCGGTGCTCGCGGGGCACGGGGTGAGCGCCAAGGCGCCGTCGCAGCCGAGGTAGACCGATCCCTTCAGGGGATTCGCCAGCAGGGGGGTGTCGATCTCGGCGGTGCCGACCCGCGACGCGGCCGGGCAGGCCGGTGTGGCGTCCGAGCCGCGGCTGAATTGGGTCGGACTGCATGCCCGCAAGCCCGTCGCGGCCGACGGATCGAGCGTCATCCCGGGCGGCAGCGTGACCGATGCGTCCTCGAGGTCCGAGCTCGCCAAGGCGCCAGGACTCTCGTTCTGCGGCACGCGCAGATCGACCGACACGCCGGTCGGCGAATCGGCCTCGGTCGTTTGCGGCGTGACCGTGATCGTCGGCGCGAACGGGACGTTCGCGCAGCCGGTCGCCGCGACCGGCGTGATGCTGTTCGCCCTCGCCTGCTCGCCTGCGACGGAGTCGACGGTCAGGGTCGTCACCTGGCCCGCCGGCACGCAGCCGCTCGGCAGCGTGATGAACGGCTCGCCGCTGAGGTCATGGGTGGTCGCGCTCGCCGGCGGCGAGCACAGGTCGACGACCGCGCTGACGCACGCCCAGCCGCGCTGTGGATCGTGCGCGGAGTCGCCCGGAACGCCCCAGAAAATGAGCGTCGAACTCAATAGGCTCACGGTCGACGGGACCGAGATCGTGAAGAACAGACCGTCGTCGGAGGCCGAGCGGATGCCTCCGATGATGTCCGTCCGGCCCGCGACCGTGTCGAACGCGAAGTCACTGACCTGGTCGGCGGCCGGGACCATGTTGTAGACCGAGGCGCCGATGAAGGTCGTCACCCCGGCCAGCGACGCCGACAGCTTGACGATCCCGAGCTGGGTGTCCGACGGGCAGGCGGGGAACTGGGCGTCGGTGCACTGCGGGATGCCGTGCGGATTTGAGACCAGACCGGGGGGAAGGTCGACGCGCACCGTCTGCGTCGTGCTGCCGCTCGTGCTGAGCGTGAAGTCCGTCACGCCCTCGAACGGATGGCCGCCGGCCTGGGTGTAGAAGTCCTTGTCGTTCGGGCCCGTGTAGTCGCCGCTGTAGATGCCCGCCGTCCAGCTCGTGACGCTGTAGGCGTGGGCCGCGGGCGCTCCGACCCCGAGCAGCATCCCCGCCAGCAACGCGATCAGCCAGCTGCGCCTGCGCATCCTCGTCTCCTCGCTCTGGACACCGGTCTCTTGATACACAGAATACCGGAGTGAGTCCATCCTGTGGTCAGTGGCAGACGCCCGCCACGCAACTGCTGGGTCGCGAAGCGGACCATCTGCTCGTGGAGCGAGCTGTCGTCGAGATATGAGACCGCGAGCGTCTGTGCTCGCAGGTTGACGAGGTTCCACGCGACCGCGCATCCGACCAGCAGCCACGGCCAAATGGGCGCCGGGGCGCGGCGCGGTCTCAGGCTAGGGACGGCCCGGCCCCCACCCGCGGGCGGGGGCCGGAAGCGCGAACCATCGCGGCACGAGCAGCCGCCTAGACCATATGGCGTGGGCCGCCCGTTGCAGGGGTTGCCTGCCGGGCTGGGTGGCCGGACGCTCCTCGCGGGGGTTTGTCTGGCCGGAGAACGGCTCCGGCTGACCCCAAGATGAGTTGAGGAGGTCCGGCCATGCCCGGAACGATGACCTATGTCGGGTTTGATGTCCACGCCCGGTCGACGCATGCCGCGGCGATCGATGTGATGAGCGGCGAGTTGACGAGGATGCGGTTCGGCGCCGGGGTCCAGGCGCCGGTCGAGTGGCTCAAGACGCTCTCGGGGCCGGTGAAGGCGTGCTATGAGGCGGGGCCGACGGGGTACGGGCTGTATCGGGCGGCGGTCGCGTCGGGGGTCGGGATCGAGGTGATCGCGCCGGGATTGACTCCGAGGGGGAAGGGCGATCGGGTGAAGACTGATCGCAAGGACGCTGAGCTGCTCGCGCGGTGTCTGATCGCTGGGTCGCTGACCGCGGTGGTGGTGCCCTCGCCGGCGGTGAAGGCCGGCCGGGAGCTCACGCGCGCGCATGATGCGTGCCGGCGGGATCTGATGAACGCGCGTCACCGTGTCTCGAAGATGTTGTTGCGCCACGGCCGGGTCTATCCCGAGGCGTCGACCTGGACGCAGAAGCACCGCCGCTGGTTAGCTGCCCAGCAGTTTTCCGAGCCGATGTCGGAGCTGACCTGGGCGGACCTGATCGCGTGCGTGGACGGACTGACCGCCCGCAAGAAAATGCTCGCCGAGCGGATCGGTGAGCTCGCGACCGACCCTCGATGGTGGCCGACCGTCGCCAGGTTGCGCGCGTTCCGTGCGGTGGACACGCTCACCGCGCTCGCGGTCCATCTCGAGCTCGGCGCTGACTGGCAGCGGTTCGAGAAAGCGCACCGCGTCGGGAGCTGGCTCGGACTGACCCCGTCACGATCTCAGTCTGGCGAGCACGACCGCAACGGTCAGATCACGAAGACCGGCTCGCAGCTCGCCCGCCGACTGCTCGTCGAGGCCGCCTGGCACTACGCCCGCGAACCGCGAATCGGTGCGACCTTGGCCAACCGCCAGAACGCGCAGCCCGATCACATCCTGCAGATCTCAAACCGCGCCCAACAGCGCCTGCACCACACCTACACCTCGATGAAGGCGCGCGGCAAGCATCACAACGTCACGATCGTCGCGGTCGCGCGCGAGCTGTCCTGCTTCCTCTGGGCCGCCGCGACCGCACCCTAACCCCCACAGACAGCAGCACCCCGGCTCAGGAGGCCGGGACGCCGGGCCGACACAGCGGCCGGCACGCACGACACAGCTATGAGCAGCCCCCCCACCCGGGCCACGCTCGTTCCTAGACCCGTGCACCGCCGGCAGCAGAAACAGGGCCATGGGGTAAGCGAATCCCCGCATTTCAGACTGGCAACGCCGTCACCGAGCCCGACGTCCCGCCCTCCTGAGACAACCGCCAGACCCCTATGCCCGCGACCAAGCTCACGGCAAAAGTTCAGCCTGCCCCCTTGACAAACACGCCGCCATATCAGCTGTTGCCGCTCGTCCCGGTGTTGCCGCTCGTCCCGCTGTTGCCGCTCGTCCGGCTGTTGCCGCTCGAGCCACTGTTGCCGCTGGTGCCCGGGGTCCAACGCGGAGGCCCGGCCGCCACGCACGCCAGGGCCATGCCGGTGCGAGGGACCGCCACGCGGGCGTTGTGGGCCTTGGGGAGCGGAACGGGAACCTGGCGCAGAGTGGTCGTGCTCTTCGCGCTGTTGCCGCTCGAGCCGCTGTTGGCGCTGTTGCCGCTATTCCCGCTGTTGCCGCTCGAGCCGCTGTTGCCGCTGTTGCCGGGCGGTGGGGCTTGCGCGGGCCGGCAGCGTCCGGGCGGAGGCGGCATCGGCGGCGGCAGACAGGCCGGCACGCCGCCGCTCATCAGGTGCGCCGGTCTCACGTGGACCGAACGGCCCGCTCGCCAGGCAGCGATCACCAGGACCTTGCCGGCGGGAATCTTGCGTGGGTCAAACCGCGCCCCAACCTGCGCGGGGCGCGCAACGAGGTGGGACTGGTCCCGTGCTCGCCTAGCAGCGGTCAGTGCCGGCGGCACACTTCCGTTCGCCACTCCACATCCGGCTTTGACCTGAACGACCTTCACCCGCAGACCCGAGCCGGCAAGCTTCGCGTTCGCGTCCGGGATCGCGGCGATCGCCTGGAGCGCGATGGTGACCGTGCCATTGTGATTGCGAGTCACTGCAAACGCCGGGGTCGTGCTCGCCGCGCCGAGGACGAGCGCCAGCGTGGTTCCTACCGCGGCGAGACCTACCGTCGTGCCGGCGAGCACGCGCGCTCGCGCCCGCCGGCCGTGCCTCGCCGCAGTCCCGTCGATCCGCGCGAGTTGCGGCCCCTGCTCGCGGACGAGGTCGCGCCAGAGGCGATCCTTGAAATTACTCATTGCTGTGTTGCTCCTTTCTGAGCCGGCCGCGGGCTCGCGACAGTCGCTTGCGCAACACGACCCGGGAAACACCGAGCACAGTCGCTGCCTCCTTCGGAGTCAGGCCCGCGAGGTCGACAAGCTCGATCGCAGCGCGCTCGCATTCGGGTAGCTGCGAGCAACGCTCGATCAGCTCCCGCCCGGCGCGCTCCGCGTCGATCTTCCCCGTGAGCTCGTCGATCTCGTCGCGCTCCAATGCCCGGTGGCCGGCGAGGCGGGTGACCGCCGCTCGGCCGTTGGCGGCCTGCTCGCAATGGCGCGCGTACACATGCGCCGCGATCCCGAACAGCCACGCTCTTGGCGAGCCTTTCCTGGGATCGAAACTCGCGAACGTGCCGGCGGCGCGCACGAACGTTTCCGAGGTCAGGTCGGCCATCACCTGCGGCTCGTTGCAGCGCCGCGCGAAGTACGCCATCACCGCGTCGGCGTGGTCACGGTAGATCTGCTCGAACTCAGCAAGCGCGGACTCCGGCCGTGGACCGGGATTAGTCACGCCCGCACCCGCTGAGCTCCTGACCAGCGTTACTTTCGCGCTGGCTGCTGTGCTCATACCCGTTAGTTGCCGATTCTGGGTGCGCCTGTGACATCCCGATGACGAACTCGAGCGCGCGTGCAAGACACTTCGGCCCGCGGCTGCGATGGGTGGCAACCGCGGGCATCTTCCTTGTACGGCGCCGTGCGTAACGCGGCTGTAACGGCGTTATGGAGCGGTTACAGCAGCTCAGTCACACCGGCGACGCCCCGGCGCTCTTGGGCGCAGGCGTGGCAGCGGTTAAACCGGCGCCCCGGCCGTCAGGCGGAAGGGCACGCCCGTGAGCCGTTCAGAGACCTCCCACAGGCGCTGGGCGACCACCATGTCCTGCGCGGCCGCCGAGCGTCCGACGAGCTTGGGCGCGCCACGCTGCTCCATGAATCCGCCCGGGCCGGCGAAGCTGTTGCCGGGAACGTCGGCGACCGCGGCGTACAGCGTCGGCAGGGCGCCACCGTTCTCGTCCTGCGCCAGCAGCCGGTTACCGATCCGGTTGATGAAGTCCATCGAGCGGCGGCCGCTGTGGAACTGCAGGTTGGTCGCCGCGTAGCCGGGATGCGCGGCGGTCGCGAGGACGGTCGATCCGGACGCGGTGAGCCGGCGCTGCAACTCGGCGGTGAACAGCAGGTTTGCGAGCTTGGACTGGCCATAGGCGCGCCACGCCTTGTAGCGCCTGTGCTCCCAGTTGAGGTCATCGAAGTCGATCTTCCCGAGCCGGTGGCCGGTCGATGAGACCGTTACCACGCGGCCGGTGACGTGCCCGAGGAGCAGGTTCGTGAGCGCGAAGTGGCCGAGATGGTTGGTCCCGAACTGCAACTCGAACCCGTCAGCGGTGCGGCTGAACGGCGGCACCATCACGCCGGCGTTATTGATCAGCAGGTCGATCTGATCATTCCAGTCGGCGGCGAACTCGCGCACCGACTCGAGGCTTGCGAGGTCGAGGCGCCGGACCTCCGTGACGCCGGGCATTGTCGCGGCCGCCTGCTCGCCCCTGCCGGTGTCACGCACGGCGAGGACGACGCGCGCGCCGGCTTGGGCAAGGGCGTGCGCGGCTGCTCTGCCGATGCCGCTGTTGGCGCCGGTGATGATCGCCGTGTGGTTATCGAGGTTTGGAAGCGATGATGTGGTGAAAGTTGTCATGGACAACAATGTAGACGATGACAACAATGCTGTCAATGACCACATCGTCCGCTACGCTCCTGACTGACATGGCCGGCTACCGTCCCTACCACCACGGCAACCTGCGCACCGCGCTGCTTGAGCAGGCGCAGGTGACGGTCCGCGAGCGCGGCGTCGAAGAGCTGTCGTTGCGCGATCTCGCGCGTCAGATCGGGGTCAGCCACGGCGCGCCACGACGGCACTTCGCCGATCGCCAGGCGCTGCTCGATGCGCTCGCCCAGGCCGGCTTCGAGCGGCTCGGCTCGGAGTTGCGCGCCGCGGTCGAGCAGGCAGGAGAGGGATTCGAGGACCGGCTGCGCGCGACCGCGGCCGCTTATATCCACTTCGCGACCGAGGATGCGGATCTGCTCGAGCTGATGTTCGCGGGCAAGCACCGCGACCCGACGGGCACGCTCAGCGAGGCCGCCGAACGCGCCTTCGCCGTGATGCTCGAATTGATCGAGCAGGGTCAGGCGAGCGGCGTCCTGCAGCCGGGAGATCCCGAGCGCGTAGGCCTCGTCCTGTTCGCGACGATCCAGGGGATCGCCGCGCTCGTCACGGCCGCCCTGGTCGAGCCCCAGCAGGTCGACGCGCTCGTCGCCGACGCGACGGCCTACTTCCTGCGTGGCTCGCGCCCACCTATCACCTAGCGCAACGGCGCGCGGCCACCGCATTGGGCCCGGCGCGGCGGTCGACTAGCGCGCCCGCCTGCCCCAGCGCTTGGCCCACGAATCGAGCGGCGCCAGCGCCTCGAGCAGCTCGCGGCCGTCGCCGGTGAGGCGGTAGCCGGCCGCGGAGTCTGAGGCTACGATCGCCGCCTCGCGCAACTCGCGCAGGCGGTCGTTGAGCACGCTTGAAGAGATGCCACCACATCGCGCCTGCAGCTCGCGGAACGTGAGCGGCCGATCGTCGCGCAGTTCCCATAGCACGCGCAGCGCCCAGCGGCGCCCGAGCAGATCGAGCAGCGCCATCACGGGCCGCCCGGTCCGCGAGCCGCGCACCGGCTGTCCCGGCAGGGGCGTCCCCTTGCGTGCTTTGGAATTCGAAGCTACCATTTGCGAACCGCTCTGATTTTCGAAGCAGGAGGATAACCGATGGCCGAGACCACGATCAGCGAGCCGCGGATCGCCCCGCTCAAGCCACCGTATGACCCCGATACCGAGGCGATGCTCAAGAAGTGGATGCCACCGGGGAGCCCGCTCGAGCCGCTGGCGCTGTTTCGCACGCTCGCCGTCCACGAGGAGCTGAGCTCGCGGATGCGCCCGCTCGGGGGCGGCATCCTCGGCCACGGGCGAGTTGATCCGCGCGACCGCGAGATCATCATCCACCGCACCTGCGCGCTGACGGGTGCCGAGTACGAGTGGGGCGTACATGCCGTGGCGTTTGGCGAGCCGCTGGGGCTGACCGACGCGCAGCTCGCGGCGACGGTCCACGGGACCGCCGGCGATCCCGCCTGGTCAGAGCGCGACGCGCTGCTGATCGCGCTCGCCGACGAGCTCAACGAGCGCTGCGACGTCTCCGACGAGCTGTGGGCGAGGCTGGCGGAGCGCTATGAGCCCGATCAGTTGCTCGAGCTCGTGATCACCGCCGGCTGGTATCGACTGCTGGCGTACGTGATCAACGCCGCCCGCGTCCCGCTCGAACCGTGGGCACCGCGGTTCACGCATGAACCCGAGCGGGACCCAGGGCGATCTTCGGCGCATAGCGCCCAAGATCCCCCAACATAGGCCTTTGCTCCTGCTGTGTCACGCGCGCCGTCGGGCGGCCGAAAATCCCACTCGCGACGGCTGCGCGTACGTTAGGGTGGTGGCATGCCGGGTTACACGATCCGGACGCTCGAGGAGGTCCCCGATGCGTTCGGGGGCGAATACCCAGGGTCGATGCGGTTCATGACCGCTGACCTCGGCAACGAGCAGGTCGCGTTCACCCATCGCGTGATGCCACCCAAGAGCGGCGGGAAGGGCTCCTACGGCCACCGGCACAAGACCCAGGAGGAGATCTACTACGTGGTCTCGGGCCGGCTCCAGTTCAAGCTCGGGGAGGAGATCATCGACGTCGACCGCGGGACGGCGGTCCGTGTCGCGCCGGCGACCGTCCGCTCGATCTGGAACGACGGCCCCGACGACGCCGAGCTCGTCATCTGCTCGGTGCGGCTCGACGATCCGAGCGCCGACGGCGAGCTCGTCGAGGACTTCTGGCCCGAGTGACGCGGGCCTGACCGCAGCGGCGTCCGCTACGCGCGCCGCGCGGGGTCGTCGGTTGGGAGCACGTCACAGGCCCAGTCGGTGCGCTTCCAATCCGGGATCGGCGTCTCGCGGTCAGAGCGCGGCACGAACCGAGAGCGCTCGACGAGCGCCATCCGGTGGATGTAACGGGGACAGTTGGGGAACACCTCCGTCGCGCGCACGCGGACGACGAACTGAGCGCCCGGATAACGGGCGAGCAGCGCGTCGGCTTCGTCGATGCTCGCGGTGCCGTTGAGCCGGAGCCGTGACGGTCGCTTGGCGGTGAAGTCGATGAACAGCATCCCGACGTGCCGGTTCTCGAGCACGTTCCCCATCGACAGGTACATCCCGTTGCCGTCGTAGTTCGGGAATGCGACCGTCCGCTCGTCGAGTACGCGAACGAAGCCGGGCTCGCCGCCCTTGTACGAGCATTGCGGACGGCCCTCGGCGTCCGCGGTCGCGAGGAAGAACATGTCCATGCGCTCGATGAAGGCCCGGTCCTCATCACGGATCGTCGGGCTCGAACCGAACCTCTCGTCGAGGCGATCGGCGAGCCGGCGGGTGTCGAACTGATCCTGGAGCCGACGCGCGCCGCGGTGATAACGGGAGGTCATCGTCGGCTCACGGGCTCGTCGGGCGCGTCGGACCCGACGTCGGCGAACTCCTGTGGCAGGACGTCCTCGCGGCTGTAATGGCCGACGCTGTCGAACCACCGCTTCGCGTGCAACCCGCGGCGCAGGTCGCAGTCTGCGATCACGATCCCCTCCTCGTCGTACAGCGGCCCGGCGATCACGTCACCCTGCGTTGGATCGATCACCGCCGCGCCGCCGCGCCCGAACACGTCCGTGCCGTCGGGCAGCGCGACCGGGAAGTCAGCGGGGAACGCCGACGCGGGGATGTACTGCGGAACCGAGACGACGAAGGCGCCGGACTCGATCGCGATATGGCGCATCGACGCGAGCCAGCCATCGCTGTCATCGGCGGTCGGGGCGAGCCAGATCTGAGGGCCGCCACGGTAGACCGCGTAACGGGCGAGCGGCATCCGGTTCTCCCAGCAGATCAGCCCGCCGACACGTGCATCGGCGGCTTCGATCACGGCCAGGTCATCCCCGGCGCCGATCCCGTGGAACAGCCGCTCGTGCTGGGTCGGCATCAGCTTGCGGTGACGTCCGAGCAACCCTGACGGGCCGACGTAGACGAGCGTGTTGTAGAGCGTTCCGGGGCGTTCGGATTCGCGTTCGTTGACGCCGATGGCGCAGAACAGCTCCCGGCTGCGGCAGACGTCGATCAGCCGGTCGATCAGCGGTCCCGGAACGTCGACCGAGTTAGCCCACAGCTGCTCCCAGAGCTCATCCCAGCCGCCGAACCCGGAGGCGCCGCGCGCCCATGCGTTGGACGGGTACAGCGGGATAAAGCACTCGGGCAGAACGGCGAGCTGTACTCCCTGATCGGCGGCGTCATTGAGGAGCTGCTCGGCTCGCTGCATGCTGCGCTCCGCGTCAAGGATCGCGGGCGTGGCCTGGATCGCCGCCACTCTCACGGTGGGAAACGCCGCCATGGACGGAGAGTAACGCCCGGAGCGCGAGGGTACTCAAACGTTTTACAGCCGGTGCCTGCTGTCGTTTCGGGAGGTGCGCGACGCCGTCGATCAGCGGCCGGAGGAACCTGGGGGGTGTGTCGGACGTAGCCGTTGACATCGACGGCGCGGATTGCATACCGTAGACACGTTCAATCAGGAGGGGACCGGAGATGAGACGGTTGGGGTCTCGCGGCCTGCTGGTGTGCACGGTGTTCATCGCGCTCGCGATGGCGCTACCGGCTGGCGCCGCGGCAGGAGTCAAATTCACGCGCGTGGCGTCGATTCCCGGCCAGGGCGGCCAGGTGTACAGCTTCGTGCGAACCGCCAACGGGGCACTGCACCTCGTCTATCCGACGACGATCTCCCCGCAGCAGGGGCTATCGTCGCTTGCGATCAGCCCGTCCGGGGCGATCGGGTCGGCGACGACCGCGCTGTCAACCCAGTGGGGGGCGAGCTTCCCGGGGCTGGTCGTCTTGGCGAACGGGTCACTCGAGGCGTTCTACGGCGCGGTGTCACCGTTCAACGCGAACGCCACTCTGTGGGGGATCACGTCGAGCGACGGCGGGACGACGTGGTCGTCGCCGGTCGAGGTACGTTCCGGCCCGGCGCTCGAAGCCCAGGCCTATAACGCGGCGATCACGGCCCGGCTATCCGGGACGACGCCGGTGCTGACCCTCGACGAGCCGGGCGGGCTTGTGGTCCAGCAAGGGCTCGGACCCGCGGCGCCCGTCTCCGAGCCGACCACCGCCTCCGACGACTTCGTCACCGACGTCGACTCGGCGCTCGACGCCGCCAGCAACGAGGTGGTCGCGAGTTGGGTGTCGCTGGCCAACCCGGGGGGGATGCTGATCCAGGGAGTCGCTCCGGCGGTTCAGAGTCCGCAAGTCCTGCCCGGCCAGTCACGGCCAGAAGTCGTGATCTCCGGTCGCGACAAGGGGCCGGGCGTGTTCGCCGCCTACACGACCGACGGCAAGCACGTGCGGCTGCTGCGCTACGGAGGTGGCAGCGAGGCGGTTGGCGCGCTCGCGTCCGTGACCCCGGCGGCGCTCGGCACCGCGACCGGGCTCGACGGCCGGATCTGGGTCATGTGGGGCAGCGACAACGGCAACCTGGCGGTCACGCGTTCGAACAAGGCCGTGACCCGCTTTGAGCCCGTCCAACATCTCCGCGCCAAGATCTCGACGCTCGGGCGCCTGTCGGGCGATGGGCGGCTCGGCCCGCTTGACCTGCTCGTCGACGAGATCCCCGACGCGACGCCATCGCTGCCGGCGGGCGTCTACCACGCGCGCGTGCTGCCGGTGCTGTCGGCATCGGTGACGGTCAAGGCGGTCAAGAACAAGAAGCACAAGGTGACCGCGCACAAGCTCAGCGTCGTCGTGACCGATGCGGGTGACGCCGTCCCAGGCGCGGTCGTGACCGTGAAGGGCCACAAGAAGAAGACCAACGTGCATGGGGTGGCGAAGCTCTCGCTCCCGGGCTCGGGCGGGCACGCGACCATGACCGTCACGGCTCCGACCTACCAGGTGTTGCGCAAGAAGGTCAAGCTGTAGCCCGCCGATCGCCCAGCAGCCATTCGCGCTCAGCGTCCGGCAGCGCCGGGACCGACGCCGTTCGTGCCAGCCTCAGGATCGCGGTCTTTCCCGGCGATGGCCGCACCGTCACCGAACTGCTCGAGGTCGCCGACGCACATAAAGCGCCTCTAAGCGCTCGTAACACAGGGCTGCGCCTCAGTTGCGCACGAGTGCGGCGCTATGTGTCCTGCGACGAATAGTCGAAGCTCGTCTCATATGCGCAGCGCCGCGAAACGGAGAAAGCGAGCGGCCCGGCATTGACATTCACCAGCTCACTGAACAGCTCGCGCCCTTCGCGATCGTGTCCGGGGATCACGCACGTCACCGGCTCCTGGCCGGCGACCGGGTGGCTGATTCGCACCTCGACCTTGCCGCCGGCGCGGAACCAGCCGCGACCGGGCGTGTGATCGACCTCGAGCTTGGCCGCCTCGACGCCCTCGAAGGCTGTGGGCTTGAACACCCACGGGAACTGCTTGTCCGCGGTGCCCCCGAGGCGACCCGTGAAGATGTCGGCGAGCGCGCGGCGCTGGTGCTCGTCACCGTCGGCGTCGACGAACAGCACGTACGTCCACGGCGACCCGGGCTCGTCGTCGTGGTAGCGGATCGCCATCACGGCCCGCATCCCCGCCAGCTCGACGTCATCGGCGAACCCGTCAGCGACGATCCACGAGAGCGCGCCGAGGCACTCGCCGTACGTCGACCGTCCCCCGGGCCGCCCACCGATCCGGCGGCAGGGACAGATCGCCTCGCAGTTGCACGCCTCGAGGTAGCTGCCCGAGATCTGCCACGACACGCTCTGGATGCTATGCGCTTGGGATGATGTGGTGCGATGCGCAATCGGAGTGGGGAGCGGTGACGGTCGATGTCGAGTCCCGGATCGAGATCGCGCGATCGCGCGATGACGTCGCGGCGTACGCGAGTGAGCCCGACAACGTGCCCGCGTGGTACGAGAACATCGCCGACGTCACGTGGGAGTCACCGCGGCCGCTCGCCGTCGGCACGCGGATCGCGTTCGTCGCCCATTTCCTCAACCGCCGGCTCGCATACATCTACGAGGTCACCGAACTCGTTCAGGGCGAGCGGCTCGTGATGAGCACCGAAGAGGGTCCGTTCCCGATGCAGACCACCTACACCTGGGACGAGCTCGCCGATGGGACGACGCTGATGACGCTGCGCAATCGTGGCGAGCCGACCGGCTTCGCGAAGAAGATGAGCGCGCCGCTGATGGCGCGCTCGATCCGGCGCGCCAACGAAGCCGACCTCGCACGGCTCAAGCAGATCCTCGAGCGGCAGGGTTAGCGCCCGGGCGCGGCCGTTCGGTCGATGAACTGGATGAGCAGGTCCTGGAATCTCCCCGGCTGCTCGAGGGGCGCGAGGTGTCCGGCGCCTGGGATCGTGACCACCGATGCGTCCGCTAGCCGCCTCGCGAGCGTCTGCGCTCCGGCCACGAAGTCCGGCATGTCGTGCTCGCCGACAGCGACCAGCACCGGCAGCTCGAGTCGCTCGAGCGCGCCGGGGTCGGCCTCGACGGGGTCGGGTGCCTGCGGCGGCTCGTCGGCCGCGATCTGGAGTTCGAGCGCGCGCCCGCTGCATCTTCGCGACGCGATCGCGCAAGGCCGGTGACGCATCAGGGAGCGTCCATGCGTCGACGACGACCGTGACCGCGCGATCGACGTCGCCTCGGTCGAGCGCCGACTCCTCGGCCTCCCAGACCGACTGCAGTTCGGCCGACGGCTCGAGCTCCGGCGGCGGCGCCGAAACGAGCATCAGTGCCGCGACGCGTCGTGGTGCGGTCACAGCGACGCCGAGAGCGACGGCGCCGCCGAACGAGTTCCCGACCAGTACGGCCCGGTCGATGTCGAGCGCGTCCATCGACTCGAGCACGTCCGCCCACGGGGCGAGCTCGGGGCCGAGCTGCGCCTCGCCAAACCCGGGCAGGTCGAGCGCAACCGCGCGGTAGCCCGCATCCGCCAGCGGGCGCAGGTGCTCGGCCCACATCGTGCGGTCTGCGACGCCGGCGTGCAACAGGACCACCGCGGGTCCGGTCCCGAGCTCATCGGCGGGGAGGACCATCTCGCTACGCGACGCCTGCCGGGACGACGCGCCCGTCGCCGTCGAGCGTGAACCCGGGGAGGCCGAAGCGCGTGTCGAGCAGGTCGGGGATCTCGTCGCGTGCCACGGGCATAACCGAGCGGATCGCGGGCGACTGCTCGGTGAAGGTGAGCTCGCCCCAGTCGCTGAGCGAGATCCGGGTGCCGTCCTGCTGGTGCAGGGTGACGACCAAGCCGGTGACGAACGGAGAACGGGGATGGGTGCAGGTGAACCAGTTGCTCGTCACGAGGTCGACGAACGGCGCCGGCTCGGGCACGAACCCGTAGAGGTCGAGCCAGTCGCTCCCGGCGGCGGTCTGGAGCACGTATTCGGGTCCGTCCGCGACGACGCGAAACCGCCAGCCGGACTGCTCGTGCACACCGTCCGGACCGAACGGAATCGGCTCCAGCAGCGTGCCCGCGCCGAAGCCGACATCGGCGTGCCAGATCGCGTTGTCGATCTGGACGCGCAGCAGCAGATGACTGCGCGGGCGAACCGCGCCGGCCGCGGCTCCGCGCCGCACTCTCGCCAGCACGAGCTCGACCTCGGCGCCCAGCGCCTCGAGCGCCGAGCTGAGCAGGAGGTTGTGCTCAAAGCAGTAGCCACCGCGCCGTTCGGTCACAAGCTTGCGTTCGAGCGCTTCCTGGTCGAGCGAGACGGGGACGCCCCGGTGCGGATCGAGGTTCTCGAACGGGATCGCGCAGAGGTGGGCGCGGTGCAGTTCGGCGAGCGTCGGTCGCCCCGGCACTCCGATCCGTCGGAGGTAAGCATCCAGATCCAGCACACGGCGACTCTACCCCGCCCGGCGCGCTCCTGGCCACGGACGGACTGCGAGAATCGGTGACGTGACCGGGCGCATGTTGCCAGCGACGCTGCGCGTGCCGTTTGGCGTCGGTGCAGCCGTCCCGACAGCGGAACGAGCGCGATGGTCTCGTTTCGCCTGATCGGCGCCGTCGTCTCGGTCGGACTGGCGGATTCGCTCAATCCGAGCACCGTCGGTCCTGCGCTGTTCATCGCGACCGGCTCCAAACGTGTGCTCAGGGTGCTGCAGTTCACGGCCGGGGTCATGTCCGTCAACCTGGTCGTCGGATTGATCCTGCTGATCGGCCCAGGGCGGGCGCTGATCGGGCTGGTCCCGCATCCGCAACGGTCCGTGCGGCACGTGATCGAGATCGTGGCCGGGGCGTTCCTGCTGATCTGCGCCGTCGCACTGTGGTCCGGGCGGCGAGCGCTCGCTCGCAAGGAGCTCCCGATGCGCGACGCCGGCTCGGGCTCGGCGCTGATCGCGGGGGCATCGCTCGCCGCCGTCGAGTTGCCGACGGCCATCCCGTACTTCGCGGTGATCGCGACAATCGTCGCGTCGAGCGCGAGCGTCCCCGGCGAGGTCGGTCTGCTGGTCGCCTACAACGTCGCGTTCGTGCTGCCGCTGCTCGGGATCGTGGCGGTGCTGCTGCTCGCCGCCGATCGCGCCGGCCCGGTGCTCGAGCGGGGCGGAGCCTGGATCCAGCGACGGTGGCCGGCGGTGCTCGCGGGCCTGCTGCTGCTCGTCGGCAGCGGGCTGATCATTGTCGGCGGCGCTGGGCTGGTGAAGGGCTAACCACGCCTCGGTACGACAAGGGGCGATTTGGGCCGGTATTGAGGGCCCGATTTAATGCCGAGCCGGTTTTTGACGATCTAATCGGAGCGAACCGGTAGTACGCTCAGACGCAATCCGTGAGGCGTCGGGGCCGACTCAGGGGCGTTGAGGACGATTACCGCGGTAACTATGGAAAATCACATCGGCGAATTCGCCGGCAGCCTGGACTTGGGTCACGGGCCGCTCCTCGGACGCGTCAGGCGCCTCGATCGAACGTGGATCGAGGTCGAGCTGACAGATCCGGTGATGATCCGCAAGGTGACCGTCTCAGACCTGGTCGCGCTCCGCACCGACACCGGGTTCCTGATCGCGCTCGTTGAGAGCATCTCGCGCCGGCCCGCGGCTCCCGACCCCGGTGGTGGGCCGCTCAAGGGCCTCGCGCCGCGCGAGTCCCACGTCGAGTTGCGCACGATGCCGATCGGGGCGTTTCGCAGCCGCGACGGCGGAGCGGGGGTGTTCACGCGCGGAGCCTCCGCCTATCCACACCTCGACTCCGACTGCCACCTGGTCGAGGGCGAGCTGCTGCGCCGTTTCCTCTCGATCCTCGCCGACGACGTCGAGCCCGAGGAGCGCCTCGTGCTCGGCCGTTACGTGAGCGCGCACGAATCGCTGGCGGTCGCGGACGGAAACCGGCTCTTCCAGCGTCATCTGGCGCTCCTGGGGACCACCGGTACCGGCAAGAGCTGGGCGGTGGCGCTGATGCTCGAGCGTGCCGCGCGACTTGCGCACGCGAACATGATCGTCTTCGACCTGCACGGCGAATACACGCCGCTGACGCAGAGCGTCGACGGCGCCGAGCCGATCGCGCGAGGGCTCAGGGTCGCGGGGCCCGCCGACCTCGGCCGCACGAGCGACGAGGTGCTCTACCTGCCCTATTGGCTGCTCAAGCGCGACGAGCTGATGACGTTCGTCCTGAATCCGAATGACCCGTACGGACCCGATCAGGTGCTGCGGTTCACCGAGCACGTCCAGACGCTGAAGCAGATCGGGCTGGTCGAGGCCGGCCGCGACCACGACGTGACGACGTTCACGGTCGACTCGCCGATCCCGTACCGGCTCGACAACCTGATCCAGATGCTTCAGAAGGACAACACCGAGAAGATCCCCCAGCATCCGAGCAACCGGCTTGATCCAGGCCCGTACTTCGACCGGCTGACCGGCTTCATCACGCGCCTGGAGTCGCGGATGATGGACCCGCGGTTCGGGTTCATGTTTGACCCGCCCGACAACACGCTCGGCTACCAATGGCTTACCGACACCGCCGCCTCATTGCTCGAGGCGGGGCCGAGCCCCACCGGGATCAAGATCATCGACCTGTCTGAGGTGCCGAGTGACGTGCTGCCGATCGTGGTCGGCGTCCTCGCGCGGTTCGTCTACGACGTCCAGTTCTGGATGGACCCGCAGCAGCGAGTCCCGGTGACGCTCGTGTGCGACGAGGCGCACCTTTATGTGCCGGCACGCGAGGAGAGCACGGTGGTTCACGGCGCGGCGCTCGGCCCATTCGAGGCGATCGCCAAGGAAGGGCGCAAGTACGGCGTCGGGCTGGTGATCGTCAGCCAGCGCCCGACCGATGTCAGCCGCACGATCCTCAGCCAGTGCAACAACTTCATCGTCATGCGGGTCGCCAACGATCACGATCAGGCGACAATCGAGCGCCTCGTGCCGGAGATGGTCGGGGGCGTGAAGGGCGTGCTGCCCGTGCTCGACGTCGGTGAGGCGGTCGTGATCGGAGACGCGCTGCCGCTCACCAGCCGCGTTCAGTTCGACGAACCCGAACTCAAGCCGTCGAGTGCGACGCAGCCGTACTGGTCCCTGTGGACCTCGAAGCCGTCGAGTCGTAGCGCGATCGACAGCGGCGTCGAGGCCCTGCGCAATCAGCTGCGCGCCGACGGCTGACTTAAGCGCGGGCCGCGCAACTCCGGCCCTGTGCCACGCAGCGAGCGTGTGTCATCGCCCGAGCAGCTCGACAACGGCGTCCGCACGGAAGGTGACTCGTCCGAGCGCGTCCGAGGGCTTCCTCCTGCCACGCGAGGAGGTCATTGATGCGTTGGTGTGTGGTCGAGGCCGCAGCCTGTACGCCGGTCGCGAAGAATGCGACCCATGCGTCCCAGTCACCGGTCTGGCTCAACCGTAGAAGGGCGTCCTGGTATTCGGCACGTCGCCCCTCGAGCCAAGGTGAGACGACAAGTATCGGATGCTTGAGAACACCTTGTCGCATGAGCTGCAGGACGATCATGAGCCGGCCGATGCCCGCAGGGAGCTACCCTTGGGCTCGGTCCAACACGACTTGGATGCCGACAACGTCGATCCAAGCGATCGGCCCGCTCAGTTGGAGCCGAACAAGATAAGCGGGCAGGCCACGACGTTGATCGGACCGGAAGCTGCTGCTCTCTAAATCAGGCCGTCGCCGTCGCTCGGGCCGCCGTTGTTGTCGCCGTCCGAGTCGCCGCCGTTGCCCTGCGGGATCCCGCTGTTCGTCGGGGGCGGTGGCGCCGCGGTCGTCGTCGGTGCCGGGGCGGGAGCCGGAGCCGGAGCCGCCGTCGTCGGCGGCGGGGGCGGGGCCGCAGTGGTGGTCGGAGCCGGCGCTGGCGCGGGCGCCGGAGCGGGCGCGGCGGTGGTCGTCGCCGCTACCGCCGCGGCCTTGTGGGCGTGATGGGTCGCGTGACGGGTGGCGTGATGCGTCGCGTGATGCTCGGCGTGGTGTTTAGCGTGGTGATGAGCGGCCTTCGCCGCGGCCGCAGTAGTCCTGCTCGAGGTCGTGGTGGCGTGCTTCGCCGACGCCGTCGACGACGTCGCCGAGGAGCCGCCACAGGCGGCGATCGCGAGCGAGGTGGCGGCCAGCAGGCCGATCAGTCCGGCCCGGGCGTGCGTGCGGATGTACATCCGGTGACTCCGTTCTGAGGGTTGCTTGGCTCCGCGGCGGCGACATGCATCGCCGCCCAGCGGGCGTGGTGGTGCGTGGTGTATGTGACTCCGGCTTGATGACCTAGCGCTGGGCGCGCTCTTTGGGCCGCGGAGGAAGCCTGTCTTGAGAAGGACGCCCCGCGAGCCGATACCTTCCCGTCGGCAAAATTGGCCTATCTCGATGACTTTCAACCTGAAATCCCCGGTCATGGCTCGGGCGCTCGCGCGTCCGCGACGATGAGCGCCGCGGCGTTGCCATCCCCGGAGGCCGAGGACCGCTTCGGCCCGCTGCTCGGCGAGGCCCGGTGGGGCCTCGAGCTCGCGGCCCTGATGGCCGACGCCGGGCTGCACCCGCCGCGCCGGCAGGCCGGCGCGCGTCCGGTGATGCTGGTCCCGGGGTTCCTCGCGGGCGATGCGTCACTCGTCGTGCTGCGCTCGTGGCTGCGGCTGCGGGGACACCAGGTGGCGATGAGCGGGATTCGCGTCAACGTCGATTGCGCCGAACGGGCCGTGGCGCGGCTGCAGGAGCAGCTGCGCGCGTTTGCCTCCGCGTCGGGCGCGCCGGTGATCGTGATCGGCCAGAGCCGTGGCGGGATGCTGGCGCGCTGTCTCGCGGTTCGCGAGCCCGAGCTCGTGGCCGGGCTGGTGACGCTCGGCTCGCCGGTCCTCGATCAGCTCGCGGTCTCGGCCCCGGTGCTGCGGATGGTGCGCTCGGTCGCGATGCTCGCGTCGATCGGCGTCCCGGGCACGTTCTCGCGCCGCTGCGCGGAAGGCGAGTGCTGCGAGCGGTTTCGGCGCGATCTGATCGCGACGCTGCCGACCGGCGTGCAAGCAACCGCGATCTACTCGCGCAGCGACGGGATCGTCGACTGGCGCGCCTGTCTGGATCCCGACGCCGAGCTCGTGGAGGTCAGCTCGAGCCATTGCGGGATGGCGGTCAACGCGGAGGTCTACCGCGTGCTCGAGCAGGCCCTGGTCGCCGGTTACTGAGGGCGAGCCGATCGGCGGCCTGTATGACGAGATCGGGGGCACCTACGCCGGTCAGCGGCGGACCGAACCGCGGATCGCGCGGCTGATCTGGGACGCGCTCGGGCAAGCGCGGACCGTCGTCAACGTCGGCGCGGGAACCGGGTCCTACGAGCCGACCGATCGAGAGGTGGTTGCCGTCGAGCCGTCGGCGGTGATGCGAGCGCAGCGCGCCGCCAACGCCGCCCCGTGCATCGCGGCTGACGCCGAGGCCCTGCCGTTCGACGACCTCGCGTTTGACGCCGCGATGGCGGTCCTGTCAGACCATCATTGGCGCGATCCGATCGCGGGCCTGCGCGAGATGACCCGCGTCGCGCGCCGGGTCGTCGTGTTTCAGTTCGACGGCGCTCGCAGCCGCGACTTCTGGCTCGTGCGCGACTACCTCCCCGAGTTCATGGAGCTCGGCGCCGGACGGCCGACGCTCGCGCAGCGGGCGCAGGCGATCGGAGCGAGGATCGAGCCGGTGCCGATCCCGTGGGACTGCGTCGACGGCTTCTTTCACGCCTACTGGCGGCGCCCGGACGCCTATCTGGTCGAGGCCGTCCGGCGCGGGACGTCGGTTTGGGCGCGGGTCGGGCCGGCGGCCGAACGGCGCGTCGTCGCCGAGCTCAGCGACGATCTCGGCTCGGGCGCGTGGGAGCGGCGCAACCGCGATCTGCTGGCGCTCGACGCCGCCGACCTCGGCGCGCGCCTATTGATCGCCTGAGCGCCTGGTGGGCTCCCGACCTACTCAGTACTTGCCCGACAGCAGGTCCCACGCCCGCTGCAGCTTCGCATGCAGATGCCCCGGTGGCCCCTCGGTCGGGTCGTCGCGGATCACCGCGGGGTTGGCGGTCGGCCGTGGCAGCTGAAGGCATGCCGCGGCGTCGAGCTTGAGCATCACGGCGCGTTCGTAGATCCGGTCGACGTCGTCGGCGTCGGCGAACCGGTGACCGTGGTGAAGCGTCCCGGCCTCGCCGCTGATCACGATCCCATCGAAGACGTCCTCCTCTTCCACCGCCAGCACGTGAGCGACGGTGCCAACCTGCTGGCCGTCGGCGCTGTAGACGGGCGTGCCCGCCTCCAACACCTCGTACGAGATCGGCGCCCCGGTTTCCATGCGGGCTGAGAATACCCGCCAACGGCTGGGCCGTCCATCGGCAGCCGGCTACCGGCGCTCGGTCACGAGCCGCAGCCCGAGACCGATCAAGACGACGCCCGTCAGCCGGTCGAGCGCGCGCTTGACGCGCGGGCGCCTGAGCGCGCTCGAGGCCCGCGACGCGACCAGCGCGAAGCCCAACAGCCAGAGCGTCGTCATCACCAGGAACACGCCGCCGAGGACGAGAAACGGCTCGAGCACCGGTGCACCACGCGTAACGAACTGCGGCAGCAGGCTGGTGAAGAAAACCGCGATCTTCGGGTTGGCGAGATCGCTCGTCACGCCTTGGCGAAAACCGGCCGCGGCGCCGAGCGACCGGCGTGGCGGGAGCGCTCGCGCCGGCTCGTCGGACGCCGGGCGCCGCGCATCGCGCAGCGCCTGGACGCCGAGCCAGACCAGATACACGGCGCCCGCGATCTTCAGCGCCGTGAAGGCGACCTCCGAGGCACGAACGAGCGCGGCGAGTCCGAGCGCGGTCGCGACCGTCCAGACGAGCAGCCCGGTATTCACTCCCAGCGCGGTTCCGAGTGCGGTCCGCCGCCCGTGTAGGAACGCGTTCTTGGTGACGATTGCCGTGTCGGGACCGGGGATGACGATCAGCAGCGCGGCGACGCCGACAAACGCGGTTACGTTTGCATCCATCCTCAGATGGTCTCAGTCTGTCAAGGGGCCTCCGCGCCCGCGGAGGGACGCAAGCAACGCGGGCACATCCGCGACCGGACCGAGATGGGCCAGCTTGCTCGGGTTGACGATCGAGCTGACGCCGTGGATCTCGTTGCCGACGATCTCGAGTGCCCAGACCGCGACCAGGCGCTCCTCGCCGTCGAGCAGCAGCGCGCCGGGGCCGCCGTTGACCTCCACGGGCCGGATCGACGCGCCGGGAACGCGGGCTCCGAGCTTGACCCAGTTGAGCAGCGTCCGCGCGACGCGGCTGCGCCCGTGCAGCGAGCGCGCCAGTGCTGGGACCTTGCCGCCGCCGTCGCCGGTCAGCACGACGTCGTGGGCGAGCAGCGCCTCGAGTCCGCCGAGGTCGCCGTCGTTCACCGCGGCGAAGAAGCGCCGCGCGAGTTCGTCGCGCTGCTCGCGCGAGGTCTGAAAGCGCGGCCGCCGGTCCTCGACGTGGCGCCGCGCCCGGACCGCGAGTTGGCGAACGTTCTCCTCGCGCTTGCCGACGATCTTGGCGATCTGCTCGTAGTCGTAGTCGAACACCTCGCGCAGCAGGAGCACCGCTCGCTGCTCGGGCGAGAGGCTCTCGAGCACGACCAGCATCGCCATCGACAGCGAGTCGGCCATCTCCGCCTGCGCGGCCGGGTCGTCGGAGGGGTCGGTGAGGATCGGCTCGGGCAGCCATTCGCCGACATAGCGCTCGCGGCGCATCCGCGCCGATCGGAGCTCATCGATCGCGAGGCGCGTCGTCACGGTCGCGATGAACGCGCGCGGGGACTCGATCCGTTGGCCGCCGCTGAGGGCCCGGTGGACCCTCAGCAAAGCCTCCTGGACGACATCCTCGGCCTCGGCGACGCTGCCGAGCATCCGGTAGGCGATCGCGAACGCGACCGGGCGCAACTCCTCGAGCAGCTGATCGCGCTCGCGCTTATCAGGTCGCGAAGCCATTGCGCCAGCTCGCATGTTGGGGCTGCCACCCGAGCACCTGCTTGGCCTTCGCGTTCGAGGCGCCGCGTAGCTCGGTCATCATCACTGTGCCGGGCTCGCCGGCGAGCAGCCGGCCAAGCCAGCGCGGTACGTGCCACGGCTTGGGCGCGCCGATCGTCTTCGCGAGCTCGGGGAGCCACACCGCGACCGGCGCCGGATCGTCATCGACGACGTTGTAGATCCCGCGCCCGCCGTGGTCGACGGCGGCGACCGTCGCGTCGGCGGCATCGGCCACGTGCACGAACGACCAGACGGCGGCCCCGTTACCGACCACCGGGTACTTGCGCTTGTAGAGCATCTCGTACTGCTCGCCACCGGGCGCGAGCGAGGTTCCGGGACCGTAGAGGCCGCCGTAGCGCAGGACGATCCCCTCGGTCCAGTCTGCGCCGAGCACGGCGTCCTCGAGATGACGGATCGCCCGCATCGACTCGACCATTTCCCTGGCGGGCGTCGGATCAAGCGGATCGTCCTCGGTCTTGACCGGACCTCCCGTGCGGGCGTAGGGCCAGCTCGCGTAGCTCTGCGCGATGAACCGCTTGACCCCGACGGCACGGCCCGCCGCGAGCAGATTGTCGGTGCCCTCGGTGCGCAACCGGTTGGTCGCGGCAAAGCTGCGATCGAAGTGGCGCAGGTCGAGCGTCGCGATCGCTGTCAGCTCGTGAATGATCACGTCCGGCTCGGCCTCGGCCACTGCGACGCCGACCTGGTCTGAGTCGAGCGCGTCGGCGACGACCGGGGTCGCGCCAAGGTCGCGCAACGCCGCCTGCTTGGACTCGCTCCGCGTCATGCCGACGACATCATGGCCGCCCGCCACCAGCCGGGGGACGAGCTGCTTGCCGATTGCTCCGCTTGCGCCTGCGATAAAGATCTTCATTTCGACCTCCTGTTCGTCAACTATCTCATTGACGAGGTTGCCCGGTGCGCCTGTGACACACGCGTCGATCTCGGACCTTGGGACACTCAGCCGCGTGACTCTGTATGACCGGATCGGCGGCGGCTACGTCAGGCAGCGCCGCGCCGATCCCCGGATCGCAGCGGCGATCGAAGCGGCGCTCGGCGATGCCCGGAGCGTCGTCAACGTCGGCGCCGGCGCGGGCGCCTACGAGCCCGACGACCGGACCGTGGTCGCAGTCGAGCCGTCAGCGCAGATGCGCGCCCAGCGGCCGCCTGGGGCGGCGCCATGCCTGGACGCGCGCGCCGAGGACCTGCCGCTGCCCGACGCAAGCGTCGACGCAGCGATGGCGATCTACACCGACTTTCACTGGACCGATCCGCCTAAAGGGATCGCGGAGCTGGTCCGGATCGCCACCAAGCGGGTGATCGTGTTGACGGTCGACCGTCTCGCCGCCGACCGCTTCTGGTTGACGCGCGACTATCTCCCCGGCGGCAACGAGCTGTTTCGGCCGCTGTCGGCGATCGTCTCCGAGCTGCCGGGACCGTGCGAGGTGATCCCGGTCCCGATCCCGCACGACTGCAGCGATGGTTTCGTGCACGCGTTCTGGCGCCGGCCACGGCGACTGCTCGACGAGGATCTGCGGTCGACGATCGCGATGTTTGCCCGCCTGCCCGAGGCCACCGTTCGGACGGCCGTCGAGCGGCTTGCGGCGGATCTCGACGACGGGAGCTGGCGCCGGCGCAACGACGAGCTGCTGTGATCTCGACGAGCTCGACCTCGGCCACCGCCTCGTGGTCTGGCGGTACCCCTCGGCGACCGGGTAGGGGTCAGCCGACCTTCGTGTACACGACCGCGCTGTCGGCGACGCAGCACGAGCCGGGATAGTTGCGGGGTGCCACGGCGCCGGCGACCGGCCGCAGCCGCGGGTCGGCGGCGAGGAGCGCGCCCCACTGGGCGGAGCGCCGGCGGACGAGCTGCGACCAGGGTGCCTTCCAGAACTTGGCACCCTCGGTCAGCGGCCTGGTGTAGAGCAGCCGCTGCCCTGGCCTGAGGCTCGAGACGAGCGCGCGCTCCATCGCCCGCGGGTTTGAGTCCTTTAGCTCTGTGTACGCGTTGACCCAGTTCATGTAGCTGGGGTCGGTGACCGGGCCGGTGAGCGTCCTGAAGCGCAGCCCCGCCGGGAGGTAGTACCAGGCGAGCGGCGTCTGTTCGGGCTCGCCCACCAGGACCACGTCGCCGGTCCGCATGTAGGGGGCGATCTCGCCGGCGACATCGCGCATGTCGCTCTTGTACTTGGGCACGAACGACGCGACGTTGACCACGAACGCGAGCGACACCACGAGCGCGATCAGCCCCATGATCCCCGCGCGCGCGGAGGTGAACGCCGCCAGCAGGAGCAGCGGCGCGACGAGCGGCGCGAAGTAGCGGGTCACCCAGGTGACCGCGATCAGCGACGCGAGCCGCGCCACGAGGATCGCCCCGAACACGACCGCGACGAGTGCCCAGACGGCGGTCGCTTCGGGGGTACGCCGCAGGTCGGGCGCGAGCAGCGGCAGCAGCCCGACGGCGCCGGAGATCGCGAGCGCGACGACCACGCGGTCGCCGCCGAGCAGGTTGCTGGGGAAGGTCGCTCCGATGAAGTCGGCAAAGCCCCACGGACTGGTGGTGTGTCCGATCTGATAGATCAGGTTCGGGATCCACGGCACGAACAGCAGCAGCCCGGCGCCGAAGGCGATCGCAGCGTCGGTGAGGACACCGCGGCGGTCGGCCGTCGTGATGTAGATCGGGATCAGGGCGAGGGCAGCTCCGGCCCAGAAGAAGATCGCCCAGAAGCTCGTGTACAGCATCAGCGCGAGCGTGATCGCAAGCGGATCAGATAGACGCGCCTGCGGTAGATCAGCGCGTGCAGGTAGCTCGCGATCGCGATCAGGCCGAGCAGCGCCAGCAGCTCGTAGGCCTGCGTCTCCTGGGCGTACTCGGTCAGGAAGGCGCAGAACGTGAACAGGATCGCGGCGTACATGCCCGCGCGCCGTCCGGCGAGGCTCCAGCCGGCCCACATCGCGACCGGGATCGAGAGCAGCGCCGAACACGAGCGAGAGCGCGTGCGTGGTGCTCTCGCTCGAGCCGAACACGTTGATCCAGACGTGCAGGATCAGGTAGTAGAGCGGCGTCGAGCCCTGCTGACGCAGGATCCCAGGGATCGCGCCGAGCGGATGCGATGCGACGCCGACCGCGACCGCCTCGTCTGACCAGAACTGACCGCCGATGTAGCGGGTCCGGAGCACGGCCGAGATCGCCATCAGGATCACCAGCACCCCGCCCGTGCTGACCCAGACCGGCAGACGTTCGAACCATTGCGGCGCGCCGAAATCTCGCACCTGCGGGGCCTGCAGGAGCCAGGGGAGCTTGCGACGGGGGGCTGTGGTGCTCATTCAGGGACGGGGCCGCGCTCGTGGCGGACGGGACTTGCGGTCGTGCAGACGGGCTGACGCGCTCAGTCGCGCGCTTCAGGCTACCCGGTGGGCGAGGCCGCGGCTTGCCACCACAGCTGGCCTCCGGGCCGGACGTTAGCTGCCGGACGCGCCGTGGTAGGAATGCTGGCGCTTAACTCCCAAATCCGGCATGCTATTTACTTATTTAGACAACGAAGCTCCGCATCGCCCGCGACCCGGGCTGCGACTACGCCGGGAACAAATTTAGGAGAAGGAAATGGCGCTCAAGATTGGCTCAACTGCACCGGACTTCGAGGCAGAGTCCTCGGAGGGCACGATCCACTTCCACGACTGGATGGACGACTCGTGGACGGTGCTGTTCTCGCACCCGAAGAACTTCACGCCCGTCTGCACGACCGAGCTCGGCTACATGGCCAAGATCAAGCCCGAGTTCGACCGTCGCAACGTCAAGATCATCGGGATCTCCGTCGACCCCGTCGAGGACCACGCCCGCTGGGCCGCCGACATCGAGGAGACCCAGGGCACGGCGCCCAACTACCCGATCATCGGCGACCGCGACTTCAACGTCTCAAAGCTCTACGGGATGCTCGACGAGGAGGTCGAGGGCGACCCGCATGACCGCACGCCGGCCGACAACCAGACGGTTCGCAACGTGTTCGTGATCGGCCCCGACAAGAAGGTCAAGCTGATCCTCGTCTACCCGATGACCACCGGGCGCAACTTCGACGAGGTCCTGCGCGTGATCGACTCGCTCCAGCTGACCGCCAACCACAAGGTCGCGACGCCCGTCAACTGGCAGCAGGGCGAGGACGTGATCATCGCCGGCTCGGTCTCCAACGATCAGGCCAAGGAGATCTTCGGCGAGTGGGAGTCGCCCAAGCCCTACATCCGGATCGTCCCGCAGCCCAGATAGCGCGATCGCGCCGCCGGGCGTGAGCTGGCACGGCTCCGTCCGGGCGCTGGGCCGGCGCCGGGCTCGCGCCGGCTACCCGGCGTTCGTGAGCCGCCGCGGCGCCTTGCCCTCCCAGGCGTCGGCGAGCAGCTCTGAGAGCAGCGCGCGGTCGGCGTCGGGGAGGCTGACGCGCACGGCGGACAGCCGCTTGCCCCAGAAGACCTCGCTGCAGCGGTCTGGGTGCGCCTGCACCGCCGTCCGAATGCCCGGCTCGTCGAGCATCACGTTCATGTGCTCGGCGTCCCACAGCGTCGCGAAGATCTTGCCCGCGACCCGGAATGACGGGCGGCCGTGGTGGTCCTGCTCGATCGCTTCGGGCAGGGCGAGCGCGATCTGCCGTGCCTGATCGGTCGTCAGCATCGGCTACGCGACCCGGTGGTCGTCGCGGCGCAGCGCGTCGGTGAACTGCTTGGGCACGGCGGCGTCGTCGCCTTCCTCGAACAGGGTGATCACGACGAGCTCGCCGGCGTCGGGACGGCAGACGTAGACCAGGTCGCGGCGCTCGAGGTCGCGCACGAGCACGGTGCCGCGTTCGCGCGACTCTGAGCGTCCGGCGGCGTTCGCGCGCGCGACCCGCGAGGCGATCTCGACCTTGGCGTCGAGCGTGCCCCGGACGCGCTGGCGAAAGCGTTCGGCTGCATGGTCTGTTACCGCGACGAGCATCTTGCACGACCTTAATGGGCGGCGGACATGTCACTATCTCGCCCGCTCAGCGCAGGTAGACGGCGAAGAAGTCGCGGTCGTCGGGGGACAGGTATCGAGTCGCGGGTCTCGCCATGCCTGGCAGGAGGCTGCTCGGGGCGCCGGCGCCCGGTCGCGCGTAGGAGTTGAACGTGACCCAGTAGGAATTGATGTCCAGCTCCATCGCACGGATCGCGCCGGCGCGGATCAGGATCTCGGCCAGTGATCCGACCGTCTGGTAGTTCGCGGCGCGTAAATCAGGTCTCCCTCGGCGTCGATCCCGATACCCGAGCGCCAGACACGGACCGCGTTGCCGAGCGTCGCGCCCCATTGCGGGCCGTCGTTGAGGTTCGGGTTCGGCCGCCCGCCGGCGACGATCAGCGGCAGGTTCTGGCGCGCGAACCCGACGCCGCGCGGGACGTCCGCGCCTCCCTGCCAGGACTGGATGTCTATGCGGCCGTTCGTGTACTCCACGAATGTGCCAATTCCCGTCTGCATCGGCGCGTATGTCCGTCCGTCGAGCGCGAAGCCGCCGTGGGCGTCCTCTAGCTTGAAACCACTGTTGAACGTCGCGAGCAGGCGAGGTCGCGAAGGACGGGGGGACCTGCATCAGGCCGCGGGGCAGCGAGACGGACGGCTCGAGGCGACCCGGATAGAGGACGATCGACGTCCGTCGTGGGTCGATCCACGCCACGCCCGCGACCATCTGCGGGTAATTGGGGTCGCTGCGGAACTGGGCGATCTGGACCGGCGGGCTGGGACCGGTCCAGGTCTCTCGGTCGGCACCCAGACGCCCTCTCCGGCAGCGCAGGGCGGATCAGCGGGGCGATGTCGTGCGGGTGGACGTCGCGGCCGCTCGCTCGCGGAGCGGCAGCGTCGCAGCGCCGGACCGCCGGTGGACGGGGCGTTGAGCGTGTAGTAGATGCTCTCGATCTCGGAAGCGATCCCGGCCGCCCCGTGGTCTCTGAGCCACTCAAACGAGCGGATCGTGAAACTCGAGTTCGACGGGCCCGCGAGCGTCGTCAGGTAGGAGATCGCGATCGGGACCGCGCACATGCACAGCGCGATCGTGGTCACCCTCGCACGCGCCGCCATGGAGACAGGCGAGGCGGAAGCGCTCGTCGCGGCGCGGGTGTGCTGGCTGCGGCTAGGGTTGCATCGGCTGTGCCGGGCCGGTCGGTGGCCTCGAGGTCCGATTCGCCGCCCGCGGCGCGACCTGCGCGCCCTGCTCGCCTGAGAGAAGTCTCACCGCGTTGGAGGGGAGGCGATCCCCCCGGCGTCCGAGAACGTCTGTCTGTGGCGACGGGCAGACAGCACGTTGGGTCCGAGCGCGGTCGAGTACGGGAGCGCGCTGGCGGCGATGAGCTCGGACGCGGCCCCCCGGCCGCGTCCCGCTGGCCTCGCGGCTGGATTCGTGCGGTGCGGGTCCGGCAGTGGCCCAAGAACGTGCTCGTGTTCGCGCTCCGGCGGCGGCCGGCGCGCTTGCGCGCGGGGCGTGCTCGCGCGCGTGTCGCTCGCGGCGGTCGCCTTCTGCCTGCTGTCAAGCGGCGCCTACCTGCTCAACGACCTGCGGGACGCAGCCGAGGACAGGCGCCATCCGGTCAAACGGCACCGACCGATCGCCTCCCGCGCGATCGTGCGCGGGCAAGCGTTCGCGGTCGCGGTCGCGGCGTCGCGTTGGGCTCGCCTGTCGGCGCGCTCGGGCCAGGCTCGTTCGCAATCGCGGGCGCGTACGTCGCGCTCAACTTCGCCTACACGGCCTGGCTCGAAACGTCGCGATCATCGACATCGCCGCCATCGCGGGCGCATTTGTGATCCGTGCGACCGCAGGCGGGTCGCGGTCGAGTGCCGATGTCGCGCTGGCTGTTCGTGGTCGTTTCGTTCGCGGCCCTGTTCGTCGCGGCGGGAAACGGTATGCGGACTTATGGACCCGGCGTCGCGCCGGTCGCGTCGTGTGCTGGCGGAGTACAACGGCGACTTTCTCCGGATCGTGATCGGGGGCGCCGCTGCGGTCGCGGTCGGCGCCTACTGCCTGTGGGCGTTTGCGGGCGGCCGCCCGGAAGCGGTCACGCTGGCGCGAGCTGACGATCATCCCGTTCACGATCGCGCTGCTCCGGTACGCGCTGCTCGTGACAGGCGGTCGAGGTGGGGCGCCGGAGGAGATCGTGCTGTCCGACCGGTTCATGCAGGTGACCGGCGCGGCGTGGTTGCTCACCTTCACGCTCGGCCTGTGATGGGCGCTCCCCGACCGAGGCCAGCGCAACACCGTGAGCGCGCGACCGCCGGCTCGGTCGCGCCGGCCCGTTCTACGCGGACGGCGAGCTCAGAGCGTCGCCGGCGCGAACGGCACTTCCGTCGCCGTCGCCGCGATCTCGTGCTCGACATCGCGGTCGCGCTCGCGCTGACAGTTCTGTCGATCACGTTGACCGCGGGCCTGGGCGTGCTTCTGTTGCTCGAGATCCCGATCGCCGCGGTGCTCGGTGGCGTCCCTGGTGGTTGGGCGGGGCCGGGGCGGACAGCGTGCGCGTCCCCGCCGCGGCGCTCAGCGCAAGCGACGGCGCCGAGCGGGCAGCCGCCCGCCGCGGTCTCAGCCGGAATGATCGTGGTGGTGATGCCAGAGCGCCGGGTGGGCGGTCCAGGTTGCGAAGTCGGGGATCAGGACCAGCGCCAGCACGAGCCCGGCGACGATCGTTCCGGCTATCGCGATCGCGCGTCACGCCCGTCTCGGGCCGAGACTCGACCTGCTCCCGGTGCCGCGGCCGCCCGTAGTCCTCGGGCCATCCCCGGCAGGTGGCCGAGCACATGCAGTGCGGTGAACACGACCCAGACGATGAAGAAGATCTTGTGGATCTCCGCCACAGGCTCGCGATTGACGGGTCGGATGAACAACAGCCATACACCGGTCACGAACACGCCCACCGTCGTAAAGACGATGATCGGTGCGATCAGACGCAGCCAAGTCGCGGGCGGTCCCTTGCGCCGGTAGCACGGGTCGCCTACGTAGTAGAGGACGAACCGGTAGCCGGTGCTGGCCATCTTCAGCGACACCGGTCCGATCAGCAGCAGGCCGAGGAACATGTGCAGCCAGATCAGCTGGCCGATCTGGACGATCGTCAGCCCCAGCGCCACGAGCAGGACGATCAGCACGACGCCGGTAGCGCCGTCAACTGCTGGTTGCCATCCGACCCGCCCACGAGCCGATACCGCAGGCCGGTCGGACGGCGCGCGGGCGGCTGTCTCGCCGTTGCTCGCGAGTGCCGCGTCGAGGCCATGCAGCGATTGTTCAAACCGCGACTAAAGACTGTTTCTCGGCTTGATGAGAGAGTTATCGCCCGGCCGGGGCGCCGGTCGGCTTCGGACCGCCGTCCGCGGCGCACACCGGCAGGCGGGCTACGAGATCGTCTACGGCAGCGTCGATGTGCTCTCCGCGGCGGCAGAGATCCGGACCGACTGGCGGTCCTGAGCCGCCCCGGCGCCTTGCGCTCCCACGCGTCGGCGAGCAGCTCCGAGAGCAGCGCGCGGTCTGTGTCGGGGAGGCTGACGCGCACGGCGGACAGCCGCTTGCCCAGAAGACCTCGCTGCAGCAGTCAGGGTGCGCCTGCACCGCCGTCCGAATGCCCGGCTCGTCGAGCATCACGTTCATGTGCTCGGCGTCCCACAGCGTCGCGAAGATCTTGTCCGCTACGCGGAATGACGGGCGCCCGTGGTGGTCCTGCTCGATCGCTTCGGGGAGGGCGAGCGCGAGCTCGCGTGCCTGCTCGGTCGTCAGCATGGCTACGCCACCCGGTGGTCGTCGCGGCGCAGCGCGTCGGTGAACTGCTTGGGCACGGCGGCGTCGTCGCCTTCCTCGAACAGGGTGATCACGACGAGCTCGCCGGCGTCGGGACGGCACACGTAGACCAGGTCCGGCGCTCGAGGTCGCGGACGAGCACGGTGCCGCGATCGCGCGACTCTGACCGTCCGGCGGCGTTCGCGCGCGACCCGCGACGCGATCTCGACCTTGGCGTCGAGCGTGCCCCGGACGCGCTGGCGAAAGCGTTCCGCTGCATGGTCTGTGACCGCGACGAGCACCAACGCTGACAGTAGCCCGGCCTCAGCGGAAGCTCGCCGTCCAGGCGAGCGCCCGCCGAGGTTGAGCCGGTCAGGAACTTAACTGCGCCCCCAATTCCTAAAAGCGCCCAAAATTGCCAACACCCCCGTTATCGGTCCCCCCAACCGAGACCTTTAGCCCGAATTTTCTGCGA
>CAVUUT010000002.1:0-112216 GCA_963744695.1 uncultured Solirubrobacterales bacterium
GGCGATCCCGACGACCCAGATAGCGCGTCACCGCGCTGGTCGTGGTCGGGTGCAGCGGCAGCTCACGGGATTTCCCGAACTTCCCGTGGCGGATGATGAGCGTGCCGAGGTCGGCGTCGAAGTCGGCGCGGTCCAGTGCGATCGCCTCCCCGATCCGCATGCCGGTCACGAGCAGCAGACCGAACAGCGTCCGGAACGTCGCCGTCTTGTGCGCGGTGCGTAGCGTGCTCGTTGCTGTCATCAGCGCCTGGATCTGCTCATCGGAATAGAGGTAGGGGACCGCGCGGCGTGACCGATCGGGCAGCACGTCGGGCGGCGGGACCTCGACCCGCGGATCGACTTCGTGCAGGTAGCGAGCGAACCCACGGACCACGCCCAGCCGCATCCCGTGCCAGTGCTCCCCGCCGGCCGGGAGCGTTGCCCACGCGACTGCGCGCTCGACCGTGATCTGATCACTGCCGGTCGCGTCGAGATAATCGAGGAACTGCCGCAGAAGCTTCTCAGTCCTGTCGAGCTGGTGGCCCAGCGCTCGACGGACGGCCAGATACTCAGCCATTGATTCGCGCAGGCCGCTCATCGAACCGCTCCCGGCCACGGCCGCGCGATCTGCCTCAGCGCCTCCCGATCGACCTTCGCGTAGATCGTGGTGCTTCTCGCGTGGCGGTGACGGAGCACCTGCCCGACCTCGGGTAGCGTCGCGCCGGCACGAAGCATCTCCGACGCCGCGGTGTGCCGCAGTCGATGCGCGTGAATCTGCCCAAGACCGGCTCTGAGCGCTGCAGCCTCGACCACATAGGTGACCCCACCGGGCGAGAGTCGACGATGCGGCGCGCGGACCCGGACGAACACGGCTCGGTCCTGTGCGCTTCCGGGCCGCCCGTGACGCAGATACATCACGATCGTCTCTCCGACATCGTGCGGCAGGGGCAGCCGCTCTGAGCGTTCACCTTTCCCGCGCACGATCAGATCGCCGGCGCGCCAGTCGACGTCATCCAGGGACAACCCAGCGACCTCCGCGGCGCGCAGCCCCAACCGGGCCAGCAGCGTCAAGATCGCCAGGTCCCTGACGCCGATGGTCGTTGCGGTGTCGCACGACGCAAACAGCGCGTCGACCTGCCCGGCCTCAAGCCGCTTTGGCAACCCCAACAACCGCGGCGCGAAGACCGACGGCACCGCGCCAGCGAGCGACCGGTCGATCACGCCGTCGAGATGCAAGAACCGCAGCAGCGACCGCAGCGCGACCACCATCAGCTGCGCTGATCGCTGCCCGAGTCGCGGACAGACGTCCACCACGAACCCGCGCACCTCCGCCACGTCCGCGCGCCAGAGCTCCAGCCCGTCCGGACCGTCGAACCGCGCGACGAACGGGCGAACCTTGTCGACATAGCCGCGGGCGGCCGCCGGGACCAAGCCACGCTCCTGCTCCAGATACCGCCGGAAGCGAGACAGCAACTCCTCGACCGGCCCCACGCACGCCGACGGACTCGCCGGCGGCGCGACACCCAGCCCGCGCAGATACCCCAACAGAGGATCGAGCGCCTTGATGGTCAGCAGATACGTGTGACCAGCTTCGCGCCGCGCCGCGCAGAACCGCTCCGCGACCTCTGACGACAAGCCGGACAGAGCCACATCCTCTGCCATCAACCAGCCGCTCAAGCCGGCCACCAATCCCGTGTGCTTGCGCACCGCCACCGGGCCGAAGCCCTGCCGCCGCATGTCATCGACGAACCCGGCAGCGAACGGTCCAAGCGGACCGGACATCTCAACCGTCGGCACATCAGCCATCTCAACCGTCTCCTCTCGTGATCAACACGTCGGAGACAATCTCGGCCTTTGCGCTCAGATTATGTACCCCAGACCAGACCCTGACATCGCTTGATGCGGGGACTTCTCAACCGACCCGACATAAGCCCCGAATTCCCATGATCTCCCTCACACCCCAGGAGCTGATCGCGTACTCGTTCCACGACCCCACCACCGCACCGGACCCGACGAAGCTTCCCCAGCAGGCGCGCGACATCCAGGCCGCCAACGCCGCGACACTCGCGGTCTATGCCCGCGAGCCGTACATGCACGATCCCAAGCTGCGGCGGCGGCTCGCGCTCGTCCCGACGCCCGTCGTGGCGATCTGGGACGAGAGCGACCAGATCGCGCCCGAGCCCTACGGGCGCGCGTACGCCGCCTCATTCCCGAATGGCAGGTTCGAGCCGATCCGCGAAGCCGGACATCTCCCCCACCTCGAGCAGCCCGAGCACGTCCTCGAGGCGATTCATCGCTTCGCGGACAAGACGACCCGCTCGGCCACCACGTAGTTCGGTCAGTGCAGGTTCGGCACGCGGGCCTGCCTTCGTACTTCGACGAGCATCTCCCGGCCCCCGCACCGTGGTCGCGGATTGCGTGGACAGCAGTCCCGACCTAGGGTCGCCCAATGGCCTTCTTCGATCCCGTCGATCCGAGTATCGAGAGCTTGCGGTGGCCGGGTCGCGTCGGATTCTGGATCGTCGCCCGAAGGGCTGCGACCGCTCGACTACTGCTTCCGGAGCTCAAGGATCCGGAGCGGAAGCCTCTGACCAGACCGGGCGGTTCGCCGAGACGCCCGAAGCTTCGTGAAACCATAGGCGTTGCGACGGTTGGCGATCGCGCCCCGCGTGTCGTTTCCGTGTCCAGCGGAGGGCCCTGCCGTGGGCCGCCGCGGCGCGCTCAGGTATTAGCGGTCCCGGACCTGCCCACGATGAGCTCCGTCGTCAGTGTTCGCTAGCCGTGAGTGTCCGCACCTGCGCGGCTAGAGCTCGCAGCTGGGCGGCCTGCCGGCGCAGCTGGGCGGCCTGGCGGCGCAGCTGCTGGGCGAGTCTCTGCTGTCCTGCGGGCGCAGACTGACCTTTGGCTTGGACGACGTGCGCTGTACCCGCGGGTGCGGTCCCGAGCTGGCCGTTGGCGTTGACGACTACGGCCTTGGTTGGTCCGGGAATGGTGACGCCGTTCACCCCGGCGAGGTAGGCAGCAGTCTGGGTGCCCTTCGTGCCGATCCGGGTTGTCCTGCCCTCGCCAGCGACGCCGGCATTGGCAATGTCGATGTTGTTAGAGCCCGTTGTCAGGTTAGTGCCCGCCGTCTTGCCGACGGCCACGTTGCTCGCGCCCGTCGTATTACGCGAGAGGCTGCTGTTGCCGACCGCGACGTTGCTCGCGCCGGTGCTATCGGCGGCAAGCGCATTTACGCCCTCGGCCAAGTTCGAGGTAGCTGTCGTGCTGTGCCGCAAAGCGTTGACACCGACCGCCAGATTTGACCCTCCCGTGGTGTTGGCCTGCAACGCTCCGGACCCGCTCGCCAAGTTATCGATCCCGGACGTGTTCGCCGACAGCGCCCGAACACCGCTCGCGAGATTGTCATGCCCAGTCGTGTTTGCAAACAACGCGTTACTGCCCAACGCGAGATTGCTGCTCGCCGTCGTGTTGTTGAACAACGCCTGATAGCCCACAGCGACATTGTCATTCCCGAACATGTTCGAGAACAACGCGTTGACACCGTCGCCAACATTGAAACTACCGGTCTCGTTCGACAGCAGCCCGTCGCGACCGTCAGCGACATTCGCGTTTCCAGTCGAGTTGTTGCCCAAAGCGTCATAGCCGTCGGCGAGGTTGTAGCTCCCGCCGATATTAGTCGCCAATGCCCGCCAGCCCAGCGCGGCGTTCTGAATACCACTGATGTTGTCCGCCAACGCGTCAGTACCGACCGCCGTGCTACCACTCCCAGTCGTGTTCGAGAACAACGCGGCCGCCCCTGAGGCGACATTTTCGTCGCCGGTCGTATTGTGAATCAACGCTTGGAACCCATCGGCCGAGTTGCGGATCCCGGACGTATCGCTGGTGAGTGCCTGCACTCCACTGGCCACGTTGTCACTCCCAGTCAGTGCCGAGCCCTCTGACAGTGCGAACAGCCCCAGAGCCGAGTTGTCGACCCCGGCCGGTACACCACCTCCGAACGGGGTGGGATCGGCCGACAGGTTGCCGTTGGCGTCCCAATACACGAGCGTCGTCGACGCGGCGCTCACCGCCACCCCGGCAACCAGCCACGCCCCGGACACACCCACCAACGCTACCAGCAGGCTCACGGCCCGCCGGCGCAACCTCGCGTCTACAGTCAACTGTCCCGAACGGCTGAGCACGGATGTGCGCATGACCCTCCCCCTCTGTCGAGCAACGCAGGAAACAACGAGGTTAGGCTACTTGCCTAACGCGATCTCGGGGCGGTCGGAATGCTCGCCCGGCTGGCCTATCGCCGCCGCCATCGCTAGGCGGGTGCTATCGGGCACCCGCTCGCGGCCGCGCTACGCGAGGCGACCGCGGCCGACGTTCGCGTCGTCGCGCGCGACGGGGCAACACAGGAGTGAAAAGGCCCGCACATGCCCTAAAGAGACGCCACCCGCGAGTCAGACCACGCACGCGACGTACTGCGTTCACGGGCGCTGAAGCAGGCTGCCGGTTCGTCGTGCGGCCACCACAAACGGCTTCTCCTTCGGGTGCTCGAGGGCCAAAAGGAGCAGCCACATCAGCACTCGCAGCGGCGGCCCCCTTGCGGCCCGTCCTTCGTGGATGCAGAAGCAGTGAATTCAAGGCTGGGCGGCCGGGCGCGCGCTGGATCCGGGGCGTAACACGACACCAATCGTCGATGTGCGCTGCTTGCAGCTCGCCGGGCGAGGCGGGCAGGGGCTAGCACCGGCCGCCTATCGCAAAGGAGCCTCCGACGCCGCTAGGCGATCCGCGCAACCTGGACGTCTGAATCAGTCACCCAACGAGTCGATCTGACGCCCACGTCTGGGGTCCGATGATCCCGTCGACCGTCAACCCTTTGGCCTGTTGAAACACTCTGACGCCGGACTCCGTCCGCGACCCGAACTCTCCATCCACACCGCCCGTATCGAATCCAGCAGCGGTTAGACGACTTTGCGCGCGCCGCACCGGAAGCCCCGTGGAGCCTTCACGTAGCACCGGCTCGTCAAACTCCGCGAACTCGTCGATGTTGCGCCAGGTGATCAGGCCGACGACACCGTCAACGCCGATGCCCCGATTCTGCTGGAACGCTTTCACCGCAGCCTCTGTCTGAGCTCCGAACACACCGTCGATCGAACCCGGATCGTGCCCGGTCTCTTGCAGGGCCACCTGAAGTTCGCGCACCGCCTCGCCGCTCGATCCGTTTCTCAGAATCGGTTCAGCCATCTGTCCTCCCCAATCGTTTATTACAGCCAACGTTCGCCATCGGGCCCGCAGCTAGGCCCGGAAGCAACCCCAACTCTTTGCGAGCGACGACGAACAGCACTCCCTGTCAACCGCCGCGCTCCTTACAAGATGAACATATCGCCTGAAATTCGGGCAGCGGCGTGATGGTCACGTGCAGGTTCCGTTGCGCACAAACTGGCTGCCGGTAGCGTGACACGGGCCAAGGTCCTCGCAGGTGCACGCAGCCGAGCCCGAGCCGGACGTACACCCGTCAAGGCGCGGGGGGCCACTGCAATCTGAGGCGGTCCAAAAAACGTTGCAAGCCCTGTTGAGAAGGACCCCGCACGCCAGCGGACTTGCGCTGGCACCGGGGGGCGCCACCGCGACCGAGTAGATCAGAGGTGCGCTCAGCGTCGCCGCGCCGAGCTTGGCGATACGTTTGTACAGGACGCGGCGGGAGATGCCTTCTGGCTCCTCCATCAGCTCCGCAGCCGACAGCTCGTCTAGTGCCTGCGCGACCCGCGTCTCATCGAGCCCCAGGCGGGAGGCGATGTCCATGGCCAAACTATGGCCGTCGCAGTGCCTCCAAACAGCGGCAGCGTCCTCGGATAGCGCCTGGGCGGTCTGCCTGGCCTGCACGTAGATGACCAGCTCATCACCGACTTCCTCGCTCACGAATCCGCCGCTCCGCGCCCGTGGATGAGAATCCAAGGCCTGCCTTTCTCCCGTCTGCTGCCCGGCAACCCCATGGTAGGCCAACCGCCTACCAGAACGCAAGACCGGCCACCCCGAGCAGCAGTGCTGAGCGTCCATGACCGCCCCACCAGATGGCTCAGTCTTCGAGACCAGCAGTGACGCCGTTGGCTCGAGCGTGGTCGGAACTGGTCAAGACCACAACAGATCCGCTAGCGCAACCGCACCGTCTCTGCCGGCGCCTAGGTCGCTGACGCAGTGGTGCCTTGGGCGGCGAGGAGCCGGCGGCGCCGACCGCCCCGCAAGGACGAGAGTGCCGATCCAGTCAGCACGACCGCAAGGTTGACCCCCAGCGCGACGAGGCCGATGAAGAGGCTCGCGCGTACTCCGAGCAGATCGAAAGTGTAGGTCGAGGACTGGAAGCTCGTCTCGACGAGCAGATAGGAGCCGAGCGCCATGCCCGCCACCCAGCCGGCGATCGTGGCCCGTCGATCGAGCCATGGGCAGAACAGAGCGAGGAAGGCGGCCGGCAGCGTCTGGAGTATCCACACGCCGCCGGCGAGCTGGAAGTTGACGACATACGTCGACGGCACGGCCAGGATGAACGCGACAGCGCCGATCTTGACGGTTAGCGATGTGAGCTTTGAGATGCGCGTCTCGGTTGCGGGGCTCGGCGGATGCGTGGCCAGCTCACGGTAGATATTGCGGCTAAACAGGTTCCCCGCCGCGATCGCCATGATCGACGCCGGGACGAGCGCGCCGATCGAGATCGCGGCAAGCGCAAACCCGGCGAATGCCGGGGGAAACATCTTCTGAAACAGCGCCGGGATCACGCTGTTGTCGCCGTAGGCTGCGCTCGGGTGCACGCCAGCCACGATCGCCATGTAGCCGAGGATGGCCAGTAGCCCGAGCATGATCGTGTAGAGCGGGAGGAATACGCAGTTGCGTTCGATCACCCTGTCGCTGGACGAGCTGAGCGAGCCCGTGATCGTGTGGGGATAGAGAAACAGCGCAAGCCCAGAGCCGAGTGCCAGGGTCGAGTATCCGGCGAACTCCGACGGGTGCAGGTTGCGCTTGGCGGGACTGATCTGCGCGAACACATGCGAGTAGCCGCCGAGGCGGATCGGTATGTAGATCACCGCGACGAGCACCGTGATCCAGATCAGCACGTCCTTGACGATCGCGATCAGCGCGGCCGAGCGCAGTCCGCTGACGTACGTGATACCCGCAAGGATCGCGAACGCCAGCGTCAGCGACACCTCGACCGGGACGCCGAGCTCCGCGATCGAAACCTGGATCCCATAGACCTGGAGCGCGAGGTACGGGAGCGTCGCGACGATCCCGGTCAGCGCGACCAAGGTCGCCAGGGTGGTGCTCGAGAAGTGGTCCTTGACGAAGTCCGAGACCGTGACGTGCCCACGCTCTTGTGACACCCGCCATAACGGAGGAAGGCAGACGAACGCCACCGGATAAGCGACGATCAGATACGCGAGCGCAAAGAACCCGATCGCGCCCGAACCGTAAACAAGAGCCGGGATCGCGATGAACGCGTATGTCGTGTAAATGCTGCCGCCCTGCAAAAACCAAGTCACGAAGCTCCCGAAGCGCCGGCCTCCGAGCGCCCACTCGTCGAGCTGCGAGAGGTCCCCGGCGCGCCAGCGCCCCGCCAGCAGACCGACCGCCGTGATCAGCGCGAACAGGAAGACAAAGACGGCGATCTCCATGGCCGGCCGACCTTCAGCGCTCCCGATAGCGCAACAGGTACACGACGCCCGTAATCCCGGCGGCAAGCAACACCCAAACGAACTGGTACCAGATAAAGAACGGAATCCCGGCAACCTGCGGGTGGTCGTGCGCGTAGATCGCTGGATCAAGCACCGCCGCGAACGGCACCAGCAGCAACCAGAGGCTCCAGTGCCGCCGACCCTGGCGTGTGGATGGTTTCGACGACGGCTCGGTCAAAGGCCAACCCTAGATGGTTGATTCCGCGCGGTCAGGCGCAGTAGTCGACGCGCGACTTCGGCGTCCGAGTTGATGGCTGAGAGTAATCGCTGCGGCGAGGCAGCAGAACCGGGCGAGGATCGGTTCGCGCATGCCGGCGAGGATGCGAGCGCCGCGGCGCTCGAGGATGAGGAGGTCTGTGCAGGGCCAGAGGATCGACTCGATCCGTTGGCGGATCGGCGCGAGATGCGGCTGGGTTCCGCGCTCGGCTTTGCGGCGCGGGCGGGCGAAATGTCGCGTCACGGTCGCTGACGGCCGCCGCGAACCCGCGGCAGGCGTATCCGTTGTCGCCGAGCAGGGTATCGCCCGCGTGGCGCTCGCGGCGGCGGTCCAACAGAAACAGGCCGCCCTCGCGCTCATCGAGCTTGGGGAGCACAGCTCGAGCCCTCGTGCCGTCCGGGCTGAAGATCGCGTGCAACCGGAATCCCCAGAAGTACCAGGAATGCGAGCCGCAGCAGCCGTAGTCGGCCGCGTCGGCAAGCTCGGAGCGCATGACGGTCTCGCGGCTGCGGGCCCACTCGACCGGTGAGCTGTCGATCAACAGCGGATCGTCGGTGAACCCTGGACTCTGGCTGGCGAAGATCCCCATCAGCCACTCCAGCGTGTCCACCACCCGGTAGCAGCGTTTGAAGTACCCCGACTGCTTGGGCAGTCAGGGAACAGATGCACCAACCGCTACCCACGACGGCAAGAAACCGCCTGTCAGACGGGATCCCCATGATCGCCTGCGCCACGCATAGTGTGACGACCTCCGAGTCTGTGACCCTACGTGCAGCGTTCCCTGGCCGCGCGGGCCGGAGATCGTCAGCCGTGACGAACACGGTAGTGAGCAGGGTCCGATCAGGCGAGCGTGACGCTATCGCCGCGGTGGATGGCGCCGCCCGCGATCGCTCCGAACGCTCAGCCCAGCCCGGGGGGCGGCGCGAGGGCTGCGCAAACGGCATCTGCTTCAGCCGCGCGGAGGTGATTGAACACGCGGAGCCGCTGGCCCTTGAAATCCTGGTTGAGCTGTTCGTTGGCAGATACGGTGACTGATCTGCGGCCGTCCAGGGTGGCGGCGGCGAACTGCGTGTAGCCCAAGAAGTTTCCGGTGTGCCCGTAGACCGTCCCGCACCGCGTGCGGTAGCGGAAGATGCCCAACCCGGCCCGGTTCTCGCCAGGGCCGATGGGTTCGGAGTGGCCTCGCACGAGGTGAAGTTGCTGGCGTTGCACAGCACGCCCGAACAGACGCCGCCCGACATAGCCGCGGATGAAGCGGTTGAGGTCTGTTGGCGTCGAGACGATGCCACCCGACGCCGCGAGCCACGCCATGCTCACAGTGCTGCTGACGTCGTCGCGCGCTGGGGAGGGGTAGTCGTAGCCGTGGATGAACGGAGAACGCAGAGCGAACCCCGCAGGCAGCGACGTCCGATGCAACCCCAACGGCCCGAATACCTGCGCGGCCAGCGCCTGCGGATAGGAGCGTCGAGTGGCCGCCTGCACCATGAACGCGACGATCAGGTTGTCTGTGTTCGAGTACGCGTAGCGGGTTCCGGGCGAAAACACCAGCGGCTCGTGCCTAACGAATGACACCAAGCGGCGCATCGAAGGCTCGCTGTGGGGCGCCTTCTGCAGCGCGGCGCCGAAGCTCGGAGCCTTGGTGTAATCGGGCAGCCCGCTCGTGTGCTGAAGCGCCTCTCGCAGAGTGACCCGCCCCCATGCCCGCGGAAAGCCGGTCAGTCGCCGCCCGATCGTGTCGTCCAGCGACAGTCGCCCCCGGGCCACAAGCGCCAGCGCGGCCGCACCGCTAAACGCCTTCGAGACACTCGCGATTCGCATCACATCGCCCGCGCCGATCCGCCGGCCTGTCCGCACGTCCGCCACCCCGGCGCGAAACACCCTGGGGCGGCGTCCACGCTGCACGACAGCCACGACACCCACCGGGCCACCACGCATCCCAACAAGCCGATGCAATGATCGAGCCAAGGCAGCGTCTGCGCGCGGCGCCGAGGGCGCGGCCCCCGCCGGATCTGCGAACAACACGACAACAGCCAGAGCGGAGAGCAACAACGCAACGAACCGCAACCGGTCCCAGCAGGCGCGCCACACCAACCCAGCAACTAAAAGAAAACAGCGAACCGGCAACCGTGCAGGCATCTAGCGCGCCGACCTCAACTCGCAGTTCGCGAAAGCGCCAGCCGCTGCCGATGAACCCGGCGACCATAAAGACACCAGACCAGGTGGTTCGAGGGCCACGCGCTGCGCAGGCGAATACAGCGCGTGGCCGACAAACCCTCCTTCGAGCGGTCGCGCGATCTGCTCGTGTGGCCGCCCCCACGCCCCATCAAGCAGACCAAGGCGGGCGGCTGCCCCCAATGCCCCCGGCCCACATACCCCCGCGACTTCGGAGTTGACAAAGCGAGCAATGTGTCTGACCAGCAAGTCGCACAGCCACAGTAGCCGTCGCGACCCGGGTTCCCAGATCGCCCCTGAGGCCAGACGCCGCCAAGGCGAGGCCTGCGGTAGATACGAAACACTTCGCCTAGGTCGGAGCCTAGTGTGCGCTGCAACGGCACTCCTGTAGTAGGGGGTCGGACGTTGCTGCAACCACCCCCACAAGCCGCCACCGGCCGCCGCGAGCGCGCTCTTCGCTTTCGGGCTGATGCCTGGCTGCCCCGCCCACAGGCCGCGCAGCCAAACCTCAACGCACGCGACACTACTCCGATCCCAACCGAATACAAGTGCATCGACCAGGCGCGCTACGGGTACCCTCAGCAGGACGCGAGCAGCGCGCCCTCTTCACGTGCACAGGCTCAACCGCGAAGAATTCGAACCAGTGAGCAACGCAGACAGCACAGCACGACGAGGCCGGCGATGACAGACGCCAGGCCCGGCGATCCCGCCGCCCGCCCGCTCGTCGGCGGCCGGCTGCTGTCCGAGATCACCAACCGGATCGTCGCGTTCATGCGCGAGCACTACGGGCGCGGTCCGATCAAAGCCAAGACCTATGTGCTGGACAACCTGATCGTCTGCGTGCTGTCAGACGGGTTCACCGCGATCGAGCGCACGATGATGGAGGGCGGCGAGCCAGATCGAGTGCTCGAGATGCGCCGCGACTTTCAACGGATGATGAAAGCACGCTACAGCGACATGATCGAGGAGCTGACCGGCCGCAAAGTACTCGCGTTTCTCAGCCAGGCGCACGTCGAACCCGACCTCACAATCGAGATCTTCCTGATGGACGGACCATTGGCCGGGTTCGGCGCACTCGAGCTCGTCGACCCACCACCGACCACCCCCGGCACCAGCGACATCTAAACCGCGCCCGATCGCGCAACAGAGCACGCGCAGGTCGACCATTGCTCGATGCCGAGCACCCGACGCGAGTCAGACCCGCGCTCCGAGGCGCCCCCCGGGATCGGCAAGACGACACTGTCGCAGGGAGTGGTTCAGCCCACGCGCGCGTGGCAGGACGCATGGCGCCAGAGTGGCACCCTGATCAAACACACCTGTGTCCTGCGCGTCGACCGCGATTTGCGCCCGTCGCCAACACTGCCCGTTTGTCGCCAGACGGCCCCAGAACGACGACTGCTGCTGCCCGGGCTCTGGTTTGCAAAGCAGAAGGCGACTGCGAGGCGGCAGTGTGGTGAGCTGGCTGAAGCCGGGGTGCCGACAGGGCTCGTCGGCCGGGGTCTTGGCGATTCTGAGGGCGGGTGTCGGCAGCGCAACGGTCACCGCGAGCGATGACCCGATGGACCGCTGCCCACGGGCAGGCTGAGCCAATGGCTGACGAAGACCTGCTTCGTCGCCGGCACGGTCTGGTCGCGGCGGTGCCTGCTCCTGCTGTCCGCGATGCCCATCAGCGCAAGCTCTGATCGCCGGCCTTCGCGGGATCGCGATCTGGCGTTGGCGATGATCTGCCAGCGCGCGATCGCGCCGGCGTCGAAGCTGGGGACGGTGCGCGCGTTCGGCCAGTCGACCCTGGCTGAGGAGCTCGAGGTCTCAGACGCTGACGAGGATGATCTGTACGGCGCGATGGACTGGCTGCTGGATCGCCAGCAGCGGATTGAGGATCGCCTCGCGCGTCGGCATCTGAACGATGGGGAGCTGGTGCTCTACGACGTCTCCTCGTCGTATTTCGAGGGGCGGTCCTGCGAGCTGGCGGCGTTGGGTTACTCGCGGGATGGCAAGCGCGGCAGCTCGCAGATCGTCTATGGGTTGCTCTGCGACAAGCCAGGCCGGCCGATCTGTGTGGAGGTGTTCTCGGGCGAGCTGCACGACGACAAGACGCTGCCCTCCCAGATTCAGAAGCTCAAGACCAGGTTCGGGCTCTCGCGTGTGGTGGTCGTCTCAGACCGAGGGATGGTCACCAAGGCCAATATCGGGCTGCTTGACGCGGAGGGTGTTGGTTGGATCACGGCGCTCAAAGCGCCGCAGATCCAGAAGCTCGCGCGCGACGGCGCGCTGCAGCTGTCGCTGTTTGATCAGACCAACCTCGGCGAGATCACCTCAGCCGACTACCCGGGCGAGCGGCTGATCGTGTGCCGCAACCCGCTCGTGGCCGCAGAACGCGCCCGCAAACGCGAAGACCTCCTAGCCGCCACCGAGCGGGGGCTGCTCGAGATCGCTGGGCGCGTGGAGCGCGGCACCCTCACGGGCGCTGACCAGATCGGGTTGGCGGTCGGCCCGGCGCTCAAGCACTACAAGGTCAAAAAGCATTTCGAGGTGCAGATCACCGACACCACCTTCGCCTATGAGCGCAAGACCCAGCAGATCGAGACCGAAGCGGCGCTGGACGGGATCTACGTGCTACGCACCAGCGTCCCCGACAGCCAGCTATCCACCGGTGAGGTCGTGCGCTCCTACAAGAACCTCGAACAGGTCGAGCGAGCATTCAAAACCTTCAAAGGACCCGAACTTCAGATCCGCCCGATCCACCACCACCGAGCAGACCGCGTCCGCGCGCACGTGTTCCTCTGCATGCTGGCCTACTACCTCACCTGGCATCTACGCCACGCCTGGGCGCCGCTGCTCTTCAAAGACGAGCACCCACCACTCCAACCCGACCCAGTCGCGAAAGCCAACCGCTCACCCACCGCGCACCAAAAAGCCCGCACCAAGCGCACCAGCACCGGCGACCCCTGCCACAGCTACAAGAGCCTGCTCGCCGAGCTCTCCACCCTCACCTAAAGCTCGACGCGATCAGTTGAGGGGGTTCTTGCTCGACACGGGTGTTGGAAGGGTGCTGCGCTGGGCGGGCCGCGTATCGTCGGCGGTTCGTGGTTGGCGCTGGTCACACCGCGGGCCTTGTGGGTCGTGTCTGCAGATGGGTGGGCCCGCGGGGTGTAATCGTTTGGGTGTCTGTGGACATTTACAGAGCAGTGGGCTCACGGATCCGGTTCGAGGCTCTGTTTAGAGATCACGCTGCTGCGGTGCGCGTGTATGCGGCGCGTCGTGCCGGCCTGGACGATGCCGACGATGTGGTGGCGGAGGTGTTCTTGATCGCGTGGCGCCGGATTGATGATCTGCCGGAGGATCCGCGGCCGTGGCTGCTTGGCGTCGCGCGGCGGGTGCTTGCCAACCGGCGGCGGGGTGAGGCGCGTCGAGCAGCGATGCATGATCGCCTGGTGGCTGGCGCCCCCGGTGCTGTCGGTGGTCGTGTCGCGCAGGTGAGCGACGGCGTCGTCGCGGCGGCGCTTGCGCGACTTGGTGAGCGCGACCGCGAGGTTCTTTTGCTGACCGCGTGGGAGGGTCTGGGGCACGCGGACGCCGCGCGGGTGCTGGGCATTCGCACCGGGACGTTGACGGTGCGTCTGCACCGCGCTCGCCGCCGGTTCGAGCGGATCTTGGCGGACGCCGAGCGCGTGCCGTCCACCCAAGCTGAAGTGGAGGTGCTGTGAACACCACAGACGCGATGGATCGTCTTGCGAGCGCGGACCCGTTCCCCGATGGGCTGCCAACACCGCCGTTTGAGCCCGTGCTGCGGCGATTGGACGAGCAGGAGCCGTCGGCGACGGCTCCTCGGCGTGCCGCGAGAGGTTTCTCGAGCCGCCGCTGGGAGCCTGGTTGGGTCCTGCCGGCGACGTCATTGCTTGTAGTAGGTGTCGTCTTGGCGGCCGTGGCGCTCCTCGTGCACCGCGGCGCCCAGTCGCCGCCCGCCGCCGGTCCTGCGCGGTCGCAGTCGCTGCTGTCGCAGTTTGGGATCTTGCGCCGGCCCCAAACTCCCCGCGACAGTCGACTGCCGCGGATTGTCAAGAGCATGTTGGGCGTGGCGCCGCAGCGCCACGATCTGCTTCCCAGCCTGACCAGGGTAGTAGGCGAGTTTCCGAGCCGAGGCGCGGGGCGGGTTCTGCTCGTCGTGGTCGCGCACGGCGCCCGTCCCGCGCATCCGCGCGAGATCTGGCTGATGATGGTGACGTCAGCTCCCGATGGAGCGGGCGGTGCCGGCGCCAGCCCGTTTACCCCGGGCGAGCTGTTCCCCCAGATCGGGGACGGGTACGCCTCGGAGCTTGTGCCTGACGCGGTCACACGCGTGAAATGGGTCTTCGGCGGGCGGACGGTCTATCCCGCGATCCGCGACAACGTCGCGGTAGCGCCAGCATCGGTTCCCCGCGGCACCGGACCGGGCCTCAAGAGCGTCACCTGGTATGACGCCGGCGGTCGCGTCCTGGCCTACGAGGACGCGGCAACCTTCCAGAAGCGTCAGGCGGCAAGCGAGCAGCACGTGATCGCTCGCGAGATCGACCCCGTCCTGTTGCGCCGCTTCCCTGTGTTCAACCGCCCGCACACGACCGCCGACCAGCTGCCCACGGCCCTGCAGACGATCACTCGACGTGATCGGAGCCTGGCGCCGTGGCTCTCCCAACGCATCGACATCCCCCGATCGCGACTGGTCGACTGGATCGTGCCGGGGCGCGACGGCTACTGCCGCTTTGACGCCGAGCGTCTCCCGGGCGGGCAGACGGTTACACCAGCGCTCAGCGAGCACTGCGTCTCGGCATCAAACCTGACCACGAAGGCGATCGCACTCACCACCAGCGGCGGGGCGCTCGCCCCAGGAGCGAACCGAAGCAGCGGACAAATGCTGGCGACGGCGTTCTTGCCCGCAATCGTCACGTCGGTCTCGGTCGTCCACTCAGACGGCTCCAGTGTCCCAGTGCCCATCACCGACGGCATGATCGCCGCCGGTGTTTCCCCTGGCGACCGGATCTATCTCCTGATCGAAGGCCGACGGCACCTCGCACTAAGCATCCGAACGCCAACGCCCTAAAGGGCCTGGAACTCGTCGCCGTTCTCGACGTCTACCCATCACGAGTCGTCCCGTCGATGCTCCTGGGAGGCGAGACTCGGCCGTTCTAGCCGACTCCGGATGCAGTGCTGGACAGCTGCCCTCGCGGAGCTCGTCGACCAAAGCAGAGCTCCCCGGACCGGCGTTCGTGTCTCCCGACACAGCCCAGACTTCGTGCGAGCAGAAGTCGGGCTGGGTGCCTTCGCTCATGTTGCGTCGGGGGGTTGCAAGCGCGTTGTGCTGCGCCGGCCCCGGGCGATCTCGCCCGTCTCGGCCTCGCGCCACGCTCGCAGGAGGAGCGCCACCCAGGCCCGGTAGGGGCGCCACGATTCGGTGATCTGGTGGATCGCAGAGTCGTCGGATGTGCTGTAGGCGGAGCGGATGGCGTCATCGAGCCGTGTGTCGTGGTCAGGCAATGCGTCGGGGTTGCCGGCACCGCGGATGAGGATGAGTTCGGCGGAGAACGGTCCTATGCCCGGCAGCTGTTGAAGGTGCTCAAGCCCGTCCTCGTGGGTCATGGCCCGAAGTCGCTCACGCGTGAGCGCGCCGTCCTCGGCAGCGGTCGCAAGCGCGCGGAGCTGACCGATCTTGCGGTCGGTCAGCCCCGGCTGGGGTGCGGAGAGCTGAGCGAGCAGTGCCGGCGCGGGAAACGCCCCGGATTTGCCGAGCTCATCACTCAGACGCTGCTTGATTGTGGCGGCCTGCGTCATCCGGATCCGTTGCCCGATGATCGCCCAGGCTGCGGCCTCATATGGGGTGTAGAACAAAACCGGTCGCAGTCCAGGAAACCGTCGCTGCAGCGCTCTGACAACATCGTCGCGTTCGCCGAGGGCAGCGAAGTCGGTCCCATCAACGTCGAGTGAGAGCATCCGCTCAAGGTCGCGTGCTGCCTGACGGGCGAGCTCCGCCGGTGGCTGATCGCCGAGCTCGGCATGGATCGCCTCATCGTCCTGGCGCACCGTGACCTGCACGGTGCGCCAGTCGCCGTCGACCGCCCAGGCGTAGCGCAGCGCCTTCGGTGGTCGCTCAGCCCGGGTGCCGGGAAAGTCTTCGGCAAACGCGGCCGCCGCGGTCAGCGAGAACTGGCCGAGCGGATGAAAGGTGATCGCCATTTAGACGGCATCGTGGATCGTCACCGCGTACCCGTCGGGATCCCGGAGAGCGAAGGTGCGACCGAACGGGCCGTCAAACGGGTCGGTCAAGATCGTGACCCCGCGCCCGGCGAGCTGGTCATGCAACGCCTGGGCGTCATCGACCTTGAGCCAGAGCGCGATGCCGAGGCCGGGCTGACCGGAGTCAAGATCGGTGTCGGGCAGCGGCTCGCGGACGGCGAACGGGATCGGTTCGCTGGCGAACACCACAGCGCCAGGCGGTGAGGCAGGCGCACGGCGCAGGCCGACACGGTCCTCGTAAAACGCGGCGGCGGTGTCGAGATCGCGGACCTGCAGAGAGATGAAGTCGGGACCAACGGGCATCGGAAACACTCCTATTCGCTTGTCAATGTCTTGACGACCAGGATATGTCAAGATGTTGACGTGAGTCAAGTCGATCTCGATACGGCCGTTGGCTACGTGCTCAAACGCACCACGGCCGCCCTGCGGACCGCGATGGACGCAGCCCTGCGAGACCACGATCTGACCGTCCCTCAATACTCGTGTCTGGAACAGCTCGCCCACAGACCCGGGCTCACCAACGCCACACTCGCACGTGGCACGTTCGTCTCCCGTCAGGCAATGCACCAGCTCCTAGGCACGCTGCGAAGCGCCGACCTTGTCCAAAGCGATGGCGCCGGCCGCCACGAGCACTTCACCCTCACCGACACCGGCGCCAAGCGCCTCGTCGGCGCCTCCGCGGCCGTCGCCGCCGTGCAGGAGCGGATGCTCGCCACCTTTGACTCCGAACAGCGACGACGGCTCTACGCCGATTTGGCCGCCTGCGCCGACGCTCTCAGCTAAGACCGCATATCGATGACGTGCCCCCTGCTGACACACGGGACTCGAGGGCATCCGTCGTCAATGACGCGCTGGACCGCGCTTCTGGTTTTCAGCCTACCCGCTGCGAGACCGTCACTACTGCTTCGACTCATAGCCGACGCCAAGCAGCAGCGTCAGGTCAAACGCCGGCGGCCGAGTCAGGCGTCGAGCGCTCGATCAGGACGCCGGTGCTTCATGAGAGCAATGTCGGCTCGCCGCGCGCCTCACCGCCCCGTGTGCCCCAAAGGGGAACGGGCCGCAACGACAATTAGAAAGCTGCGCGGACCTTTAGGCCGGGTGTGAGCCCGGTGTCGCGAGCATCGCGAACGGCTACCGGGCTCCCACTTGGTCAGATCGATGCCCGGGCGTCGCCGCCGCGAACGCGACAATCAGCGCCTGATGACGTTGTGTACCTCAACGAGTTCCGACTCCCCGGGATCGATGTTCAACTCGGCGAGGATTGGTCTTAGACGCTCACCGAAAGCTTCAAGCTGCTCCTGGGAGTCCCACACCTGACTGACCTTAAGGTTCCCGTCTTGCCCGAAGCAGATCTCGTAATCAAGCCCGGCTGCGGGAAGGACGCCGTCCTCATTCAGCCGACGCACAGCGTCGTCGTACTGCGTGGCACTCAAAGACGGCGGCGAAAAACGGATAAGCACGCTCACAGCATCCTCCTCCTTGGGGTAACCCGACTGTAGTCGGTTATCGCCGCCGTGTTGGGGGTGCGGACAGGCCTATTTGAGAAGTCGCACGTAGGCGGAGTTGCGCCGCTGCACGGAGCTCACCCCGATCCAGCGGACCAGCCCCGCGATGCGGCAGCGCCCGACAACGCGCTGTCGCATGGATGTCACGCCGCCAGCGCTGCGAGAGGTCGCGTGCGGGTGCTTGCCAGCCCACGCGAGTACGTCAACCTGTGGGCGGCGGGGTCGGTGGTCTCCTCGGCGACGGACATGGCGGCGTATCTGAAGATCTTGATCGCCGGTGGCGTCGCCCCGGGGCGGCGCTCGAGTCCTCGATTGGTCGACGTTGCAGCAGACGATCACCCGCAGACCCGCCTGCCGATCGACATCACCTCGTTCCGGTCCGGGTTGAGGTGGTGGATCGGTGACAGGGGCAACGAGTCGATGGGACCGGCGATCTCTTGGGATGGCGACACCGAGAATTTCGACACGTTCTTGCGGTGGCTCCCGAGGCTGCACCTCGGGGTGTTCGTCAGCGCGAACACCAGCGGGACCGCGGACGGCGCGGTGAGATCGGGGTTACGGGCGCCGGGGTTGATGATCACCGCCAAGGCCGGGCGCACGGCCCGGACGCCGCCACGGCCCGCTTCGGTCCTCCAGGTGGCGGCCGGCACGTTGCGGCGCGCTGCCGGTCGCTACGCCTCATTGAGCGCTGGTGTACACCGTCACCGCAACGGCGACAGGCCCGCGGTTGTCCCTGCCGCCTCGATTCTCCGCCGTGCCGCGCACGTCCTTAGCTTCAGATCAAAGCGATGCAACAGTTCCGCAGCTTCGTGACAGCACTCTCGGCGAACGATGCTTGCGGCAGGCCCGCTCGAGCCGCCGGGCAGCCGGGTCGCGCCCTATGGTGTGTCGACGGGCCAGTGTCGCAGCCCGGCGCTGCGGGAACTGAGCTACCGCGATCTGCGTGTGGAGCGACGCGCCCAGAGGCTGCCCGGACTCGCGCTGAAAAACGCCGTCAGGTTCCCGGCCAGCCCGAGCGTCACGAAATCGAGCACGAACCAACCCGTCCGGCCCTTCGCGAGCGTGACCACGCTGCCCACAACACCCGTGACAACAAGCATGGTCAAGATGACAACCGCCTCTGATCACCCAAAAAGCTGGGCCGTGACAGCGAACAGATCGCTGATTCGTCGCCCGGCCGGCCCCGAGATCCCGGCTGCTGCTCGGAGCGCCGGTCGCGCCGGAGCAGACGTTGCGGACGGTCGCGGATCGGGAGACGACGCGCCCGGTGTTTCCGGTGTTTCTGAGGATGCGGCACTCCTGCATCGCTGCGCGGGGAATCACTGCAGGGTTCGCGATCCTGTCTCTGCCCGTCTTCTGCGCGTGCGACGAGGCGCCTGGCAAGTGGTCGCTGAGTGGGTAGTAGTAGCGTGCCTGCTATGGCCACGTTGCCCAATCGTCGGCACACCGCGCTGCTCGTCGTTGACGTCCAAGAAGGTGCCCTTGAGCGCGCCCACAGACGCGACGAGGTTGTTGCGAACATCGCAGCGCTCGTGCGGAAGGCGCGACAGGAACGCGTCCCGGTTATTTGGGTGCAGCATTCCGACGAGGATCTGGCGCGCGGTAGCGACCCGTGGAAGCTGGTGGCTGAGCTTGAGCGCGACGAGGCCGAACCGCTGATCGAGAAGAGCTACGGCGATGCGTTTGAGGACACTGCGCTGGAATCGGCTCTGTCAGATCTGGGCGTCGGGCGGCTGATTGTCGTCGGCGCGCAGACCGATGCGTGCATCCGGTGCACGCTGCACGGAGCGCTGACTCGTGGGTATGACGCGATTCTGGTAAGCGACGCACACACGACCGAGGATCAGACGCAATGGGGCGCGCCCACACCGGAGCAGGTAATCGCACACACAAACCTGTACTGGACCTACCAGACAGCCCCAGGCCGCGCCGCCGGGACCAGCGAAGCCAAGGACGTCAAGTTCGCGTCGGCCCGCCGCTACTGACAAGGAGCCCACGGCAATGTCGCCGACGGCAGGCCAGCTCGTCACCGAGAGGTTTGAATACGACGATGGACGGCAAGTCACGGCGTACGTCCCGCCGGCTGCGCCCGAGGCGATCGTCTTCGCCGGTGACGGCCAGTTGATCACGTCCTGGGCAGGCGTCCTCGAGGCAGCCGGCCTACCGCCGACGATGATCATCGGTGCACACCGCCTTGACGATGAGACGCTGCGGCTGCATGAGTACTCACCGGGCGAGACGACGACCGCCATCGCGTTTGACCCTGAACGGTTCGCCGCGCACGAGAAGTTCTTTGTCGAGGACGTGCGCCGTTGGACGCAGTCGCGGTTCGATGTCGCGCTGCCTGCCGACCGAACCGCGGTGTTCGGTGTCTCCGCGAGTGCAGAGCTCGCGCTCGCGATGGGGCTTCGGTATCCCGACATCTACGGCGCCGTCTTTTGCGCGTCGCCGGGCGCTGGTTACCGACCGCCTGCCGTGATGCCGAGCTCGCTTCCGCGCGCGTACCTCGTCGCCGGCATGCAGGAGCCCTTCTTCCTCGAGAACGCCACCCGGTGGGCAAACGCATTGCGCGATGCAGGTGCGGACGTTGTCATGACCCAGCGGCTCGGGTCACACGGCGACGCATTCTGGAGAGAAGAGTTCCCGCTGATGGTCGCGTGGGCGTTTGGACGCTGAGCAAGCGATCGTCGGTTGGCGGTCGTGGGCCAGCTCCTGGACCTGGCAGGATGTCGCTGATGCCAGGTGCCGAGCCTGATCCGAACGTCAGCACGACGCCGATGGTGTCAGTCGTAGGCACCGCAGTCCTGCGCGCCGAACCCGACGAGGCGATCGTGGTTGTGACCCTGAGCGCGCTCGAGGAGGGTCCCGGCCCGGCGCTCGAGGATGTCGCACGCCGAAGCGAGGCGCTTGTCGCCTTGTTAGATGAGTTCGGGATCGCCTCGTCTGACCGCTCCACCACGGGAGTCAGCGTCCATGAGGACTTTGACCACACCTCGGAGGGGCGGCGATCACTGGGGCATCGCGCCGCTTGGGCGATCGCGGTGCGTCTCACCGACCTAGACCTGATCGGCCGCCTCGTGACCCGAGCCACGACAGAGCTCGACGCGCGCGTCGACGGGCCTCGGTGGCAGATCGCAGCCGAGAACCCGATCCGGCTCGAAGCCGCGCGCCGGGCTGCCGCAGACGGCCAACGCAAGGCTCAGGCCTACGCGGAAGGCGTCGGCGCGCGCCTCGGCGCTTTGATCAGGCTCGCAGAGCCCGAGTCCGCCACGTTTCCCCGGCGCACCGGCAAGATCATCGCCGCTTCCGTCGCAGCGGGCGACCTGCTGGTCGAGCCCGGCGAGCAGGACATCACCGCGACGATCGAGGTCACCTTCGCCCTCATCGCTGAGTCCAGGCGCTCCGCGAGCTAACTGTCGCGTGGCCGGCCCGGCCGGTCTACCGGTAGGGGTCGGGGGCGTGGCGGAGCTGCCCCCAGTTTTCGGGGTCGTGACCGAACACGACGATTGCGCCGGTCTCATCGGCCAGCTTGTGCAGGCGTCGTAGTGAGCGTGCGGCAGCCTCGCGGGAGTGAAAAGCGCGCACGTGGGCACGGTCTTCCCATTGCGCGAGGTTGTCGGAGGCGTCGGCGGTGATCAAGACTGCGCCCGTGTCGGCCAGATCGATCAGCAGGGACATGTGGCCGGCGGCGTGACCCGGGGTCTCAACCAGCCGGATCAGGCCATCGCCGAACAGGTCGGTGTCGCCGTTGACTGTCTGCCAATGCAACTCGGGGCGGTCGTAGTCGGCGCGGATGTATCCGCTCGTCATTGGGTCGTCCGCGGCAAGCGCGCCCTCGCGCTCTCGTGCGTGAACGACCACGACAGCGTTCGGGAAGTGGCCGAGCGCGCCCGTGTGATCGACGTGTAGATGGGTCTGGACGATGTGGGAGACATCCCGGGGAGCAATCCCGAGCTCCCAGAGCTGCGCTTCGCAGTGCTGTTCTTCGCTCATGCGAACTTCGAATACGTCGGCCAGTGCGCCCCAATGGGCGTGCGGATCACGCGAGACCGCCAGGGGGTTGCCGCCGTCGACGACGATCAGGCCTTGGGGGTGGCGCAGCAAAAAGAACGGGACCGGAACCTCGACGTCGCCGAGCGCGAGTGTGCCGCTGTTGAAGAGGTAGAGCTCGAGTTCTCCGGCCACCGACAGGATCGTATGCCCGCTGAGGGCAATCGGATAGTCAGCCCGCATGCGAGCCGACATGGCTGCATGCCTCGAGCGGCCTGCTGACGACCGGCGCCGGAGAAACCGCACTCGCTTCTCAAGCTCGATCGCGGCCTCCTCGCAAGCTGGCCGGTGTTTCGTCCACGGCGATCACGTCTTCGCGGGGGCTGAGTCCGGCTCGAGCCGCGAGGCAGCTACCGGTTCTGGCCATCGCGGCCGGCTGTGCGACGAGCCAGAGATTGTGAACGCCATCGACTTGCTGACCATCAAGCTGTCCCCTGCGGCATCTCCCGCTCGTCTAACAAGCAGCTGAAGTCGAACAAGAAACGATTGGAGGCACCGATGCGCAAGATCACCGAGTCAACCTTCGTCTCGCTAGACGGCGTTACCGAAGACCCGCGCGCCTGGGCGATGGGTTACTTCAACGAGAACGCCCAACAAGCAGCCCTCGAACAGCTGCAAGCCAGCGACGGGATGCTGATGGGACGAGGCACTTACGAGTACTTCACCGCGGCCCCGCCAACCGACAGTCCGTACGCCGACGCGATCAACGCGATCCGGAAGTACGTGTTCTCCTCCACCCTTAAGAGGGCGGACTGGAACAACTCCACAATCATCCCCGACGACCCCGTGGCCGCCGTGAACGAGCTCAAGCAACACGACGGCCGTGACCTCATCATGTACGGGCACGGGCGACTCAGCCAAACCCTGCTCGAGCACCACCTTCTCGACGAAATCCGATTCGCAGTCCACCCACTACTACTCACTGGGCGAGCGGCCAGTCGTGGCAACGGGCAGACACCCCCGCTGAAACTCATCGCCGCAACCCCACTACCGAGCGGCGTCGTCGCCCTCTCCTACAAGCCGGACCAAAGCTGAACCGGATGAGCCAGGCGGTTCCAAGTCCGCTGACCCGCATGGGGGGCGGCATAACCAGGAGCCGAAGTCAGACTCGGTCGGTGTCTCGGGCTACGGGGGTGAGACCGTGCGAGGCACGGCCCGGACTCCCGATGGCCGCGTTGCGGGAATGCGTGGGCGAGATCAGAGGTCGGCTTCGACAGCATCGTTCTGTTCGCTGCATCGCCCTGTCAATGGTGGGCATCGCGCTGACAACGAGGTCGTCGCGGTGCCCGCTCGGGCTTGGAATGCTCAGCGGCTGCGCAGCGAGCGCACACGGAACGCAGCTGCTCGAAGCGGTTTCGTCAGTCGCCAGCTCGCGGAGAGCTCGTATTCACATCGGGCCTTCTCGACCATCACGCGCCACAGCTCTTGCGTGAGTTCCAACTCTCGCTGCACCTGCCGGAGATTGTGCTTGGCAGCTGCGTATTCGCGCGGGTCGTTCCCCGGGGCCTCAAGATCGTCGACTGAAACCTCGACGTCGAGTTTTCGCAGGAGCACCCACGTCATGTTGTGGATCCTTGGCTCGACGTCGACGATCTCAAACGCTCGGCCCCAGTGCTCGCGTACCCACCAATCCGACATCAGGACGGTCGGGCCGCCGCGATCCCAGCTCTGGGTGTGCTGCAGCACGTTCATCCCGACCAGATTCTCATCCCACGGCTGGCCGGTCACGAATTCGGAGTTCCAGCGGCCGTTGTAGGTAACGATCAGCAGCCCTCCGGGCTTGAGCAGGCGATGAAGCTCCAGCAACCAAGGGATCGAATTGTCGGTGAGGTGCGTGAAGACCGAGATAGCCCAGGCGAGATCGAACGAGCAATAGTCGAGTCCGAGCGGTGGCATGACCCCACAGCGTTGGGCGTGCAGCGGGGGGCAGTACTCGCGCTGGACCTCGTTGATGCCACCAGCGTGGATGTCCGTGCCCCAGAACTCGCTCGTCTCGGCCTCGGAAAGAAAGTGCCGCAGCGTGCGACCGTTGCCGCAACCGAAGTCCAGAACCCGCTTGCCCTCGAACGACCATTGATCCGGCAGCAGCTTCAGCAGCGCCGTCTTCGTTTCCGGTCCTAGCGCAGCCCAGGCCGCATGCTCGTTCCCCGTCGTCGGGCCGGATTCGCATGCTCCAGCGGAGATATTGGGTTCGGCGGTGGGCACCCGACCTGCATTGTCACCGATCGCTCAGGTCCCGCGTCTGCAGCATTGGAGAGCTTAGTCATCCGCGCGCAGCTAGCCGCGTAGGCCATCGTTCACGGCCGCGAATGCAATCACCTTGTCCTATCGCATCCTCAACGCGGTGACCACGATCTCGTTCTCGGTAGACGCCGAGCACTCAAACGGAATCTGTCACCGTCCCGTAGTGATGCTCACTGATCCGACCAGCTCAGCGGTGCGGTCCGCCCAGCACGCCTGCAGCTCATCCTTGGCGATCACCCTCAGCAGCTCCAAGTCACGCCTATCATCGACGGCCCCGGTCCACGCCATGTCACTACATAGCCAGGACGCGGGATTTGTGAGGTGGCGGTGCGTCTCAGGCCCGGTGTCGCATCGGGCGAAATGCGTCACGCAGGGTGCGGGCCAGTAGCTCGGGTTCGGCGACGGCGGGGAAGTGGCCGCCGGTGGTGTGTTCGGCCCAGGAAGTGACGTTGTAGTAGCGCTCAGCGAGCTCTCGAGGTGGTTTGGGGAACGGGACGCGTTCGCCGCCGAAGATGCTGATCGATGTGGGGACCGGCGAGACATCTTCGGTCGGGAGGGCTGCACCGGGGAGGTGGCGATGAGCCCAGTACGGCAGCAGCGAGGTCGTGATCGTCTCCGTGGTCCAGTACAGCGTGAGGGTGGCCAGCAGCAGCTCGCGGTCAAACGCCGGCCCGCCATCTGGGCGGGTGCTGCTCCACGCCACGACCTTCTCGCCGATCCACGCCGCCAGTCCAGCCGGACTGTCTGACAGGCCCACGCCGAGGGTGGCGGGCTTGGTGGCGTGCTCGTGCATGTAGCCGCCCTCCTCCGCGGTCCAGGCCCGCACGGCGCGCACGAAGTCCTCCTCGCGCTCTGTCCGCGGCCCCGGCGGAACGGCCAAGCTGGGAGTCGCAAGATGGATCGCCGCGACGGCCTCTGGCTGGTCCCGGGCAAGCCAAGAGGTCACGCCAGCCCCGAGGTCGCTGCCATGCGCGACGAAGCGGTCATATCCGAGGCCCATGGTCATCAGCTCATGCCACAGCCGCGCGACCTGGCGTCCCGTCATCCCCGCGGGCGGCGGCGGGCCGCTGAACGCGTAACCGGGCAGCGACGGAACGACGACCGTGAAAGCGTCGGCGGGGTCTGCGCCGTGCGCGCCTGGATCGGTGAGGAGCCCAAGGACCGGCAAGAACTCCAGGAACGACCCGGGCCACCCATGGGTAAGCAGCAACGGCAGCGGGCTCGGACCGCGACCTTCAGCGTGCGCCACATGCAGCGCCTGTCCCGCGACCTCGGCACGCTGCTGGCGGAGGGCATCGAGCCGGACTTGAAAGGCGCCGGTGTCAAACACACGCCAATCCGCCAAGAGGGCGGCCAGCCAGTCCCGGGGTACGCCTCGCTCCCAGCCCTCCCCGACAGCTGGGGACGTTCGATAGCCGTCCAGCCGGCCGCTGAGCTCGCGCAGCGGATCGGTAGCCAACCGAAAAGACTCCTCCACGACTCGCGGTCCCCTGTCATCGTCCACCCGACCAATCCTGACACGCGTTACGAACCGTTGGAAGTGAGATCGCGCTTGCGGGTCGACCACACGCCGGCTCGCTCCTCCCGAGCGCACGCGTCCAGGTACAAGGACCATTCGCGGTAGGACTAATCGTGGGTCGGGATTGGCGGCGCGTCGGGCGGTAGTCGGTCGGCCCACCGACGCGCTAGGTAGGCCGTCCAGGAGATCAACGTGCCCGGCGGCGCATAGTCCTCGTTCGGATTGAACAAGGTCACCTGATAGCAAGACCCACGATGAGCTGAGCCCGTGCCAGCGGGACATCGAGCCATTTCCCGTAAGCGGTGTCCAGGATCCAGCGATCCTGGCGACAGACGTGCTCGATCCGGCGGCGCTGCTCGTCGACGGGCACCTCGATCCAGCCTGGTTGCCAGGTCAGCTCATCGACGGAGTGCGATGGCAATCCCGACAGGTCGGCAAGGCGGCGGGCGAGGGTCGTCTTGCCCGAGCCACACACGCCGTAGATGAGGATTCTTTCCGGCAGCGGGCTCACCTCCCAGAAGGTAGTCGAGCAGTTCCGAAAATCGATCCTCGGCAGGCCGCTCTCGCGCGCGGCGGCCCATAGAGGATCGACCACGGGGATCCGCGCCCCGGGCGCTCATGGAAAGCTCTAGCTCATGCATGCGCTCGCAACCGAGCGACTCCGGCTCCGGGCAGTGGCGCAGCGTGACGTTGCGGCGATCGTTGAAGGGTGCAGCGATCCGTGCGTGTCGCGGTACATCCCGGTCATTCCGAGCCCGTACGGTGAACAGGACGCCCTCGCCTGGCTGGCGACCGCGCCGCAGCGGGCGCAGACCGCTCAGGAGCACTCGCTCGCGATCGCCACCGCCGCAGATGCTGATGAGCTGCTTGGGATCGTGACGGTTCGCCTGCGCGATGGCGGATCGATCGGCTACTGGCTGCGGGCAAGCCATCGAGGTCGCGGATTGATGAGCGAGGCCGTCGCCGCGGTCGCCGACTCCGCCATCAATGAATATGGAGTTAAGGGCCTGTGCATCACCACGCATCCAGACAACGTCGCGTCACAGCGTGTCGCTGAGCGCGCCGGTTTTGTTCAGACCGGCATCGTTGATCACGAGCCTCCGTTTCGCGACGGAGTCCGACAGGCAGTCCGGTTCGAACGATCCAGCCGATGACGCGCCCTCAGGGCTAGTCCCGCTCGCGGTCCGCGACAGGTCGGGTTTGATCTCGGCGAACTGCTTGAGCGCGGGGCACGACCGCCGCAAGGCAGGAGGCGAGCAGGTCGTGGTGCGAGTCCGCGATCGTCGCCGACAGCACGCCGTCGACACTGGGGCCACTTGACTGCAGAGAGGCTCGGGCGCGCTGCAGCGCGCTGTTGACCGCCACGTCACTGACCCCAAGCAGGTCCGCGACCTCGGTTGCCCTCCAGCACAGGGCTTCTCGTAATATCAGCACGGCTCGCTGGCGCACCGGCAGCCGGTTGGCCGCGACCTGTAGCGCAAGCCGAAATGTCTCTCGAGCTAACGCCTGCTCGGCGGGGTCGAACTCGGCGTCCGCCTCGAGTTGGGCATCTTGTAGTGATGCAGGATCAGCCGGCAGCGCTCGCCGGGAGCGAGCGTTCAGCATGTCAATGCATACATTGGTGGCGATCCGGTGCAGCCAAGAGCCCACCCGGCAGCGTCCGTCGAACCGGGCGTGGCTCCGCCAGGCGCGCAGGAGCGTCTCCTGGACCGCATCTTCGGCGTCCGAGCGCGAGCCGAGCATCCGCGTGCAGTGGCGGGTCAAAGCCGCACGGTGACGCTCGAGATCGTCGTGCATATGACGGGTCTCGACCGCCGGAGACACGATGCTCATCGCAGCCCTCGCGCGAGTTCGGTCAGTGGGAGCGCCCGCCGAGCATCGCTGACCAGCTCCCGAACTTCGACGCCCGCGTCGCGCAGCGCCGCGGCGTATCGGCTTCCGTCGTCTCGGCGCGAGCCGGTCGTGACGATCGTGGCGGGCGGGGTGCCGGCGACCTCGGAAGGCACCGGACAGGAATCGGAGAATGAAGGCCGCACGAGCACCTGCCTGCACACGGCCGGCCAACCACAATCGCGTGCGTCGACCGCGAGCCGAGCCGCCATCGCAGCGCCGCCGAACTGGCCGCCGACGACGAGCTGGTCGGGATGTGCTCCGAACTCCCGGGCGTGCTCAGCGGCCCAGCCGAGCGTCGCCACTTCATATCCACGCGCGTCGCCGCCCTCGCGTCTTCCGAGCTCCAGCACCACTGCGGCGGCGGCCGCACTGAGCTCGCGACAGTGCCCGTCACGGGCATTGCGACCGGTCAACCAGATCACCAATGGACTCCGGCCAGCCGCCCGCGCCGAGAGCGGCGGCAGGTAGACGCGCGTCGGTAGGCGCGTCTCGCCGAACCGCAATCTCAGATCTGCAACCAACGTCACGTGAGGCAGGTTTGCAATGCCGCGCGAGAATGTGAAAGGCCGATTGCGCACTGCAGTTGTGCACCATCGGCATCACCGAGCGTGGGCTGCGGGTCCATACTTGCCAGGTGCCCGAACCCGGACGCGTGCTCCCCTTTCCCCAGGCTCCTGACGGCATCGAGTTGCGCCATCTGCGGGCGTTCGTCGCAGTCGCGGAGGAGCTCAACTTCGGCCGGGCGGCGGAACGGCTATACGTCTCGCAGCCGGCTCTGAGCCGGCAGATCCGCGGGCTGGAACAGCTCGTGGGTTGCGAGCTGCTGCGGAGATCGACCCATCGCGTGGAGCTCACACTCGCCGGGGAAGCGCTGCTCGAGCGAGCCCGCACGCTGCTGAGCGATGTCGACGAGGCGGTGTCGGCCGCCCTGGCGGTCGGCGGAGAGCTGCTCGCACGCGTCGCCAGGCTGCTCGAGCCGCTGTCCGGACTTGTCGCCCGGGATGTCGGCCTGCACGAGACGCGAGCAACGTTCGAGCGTCTCCAGGCCGAGTTCGCCCGGCCATCCGGCACAAGCGTCCGGCCGGTCACAGCCGGCGGGGTGCCGTCGCTCATCGCGTCCCCGGCCGATGGGGCCGAGCCCACGGTGCTGTATCTGCACGGCGGGGGATACGTGCTTGGGTCAGCGTTCGGATATCAGCCGCACGCCTGCGCCCTGGCGGCAGCGGCGCAGACCGGTGTGCTCGTTCCCGATTACCGTCTTGCCCCCGAGCACCCGTTCCCGGCGGCCGTGGACGATGCACTGAACGCATACCAGTGGCTGCTCGGGCAGGGAGTCCCTGCGGAGCGCGTGACCGTCGCCGGCGACTCCGCCGGAGGAGGGCTCGTGATGTCGGCGCTGCTGACGCTCAAACAAGAGCGCGAGCCTCTCCCTGGCGCGGCCGTACTGTTCTGCCCCTGGCTGGATCTCGGGCTGCGCCACACGAACGTTCCGGCGAGCGCCGAGCAGGTCAGCGCACCGATGGCGACCAAAGCCGAAGTGCTCCGCTGCGCGGAGGCGTACCTGAACGGTCATCCGCTCGACGATCCGATCGTCGACCCCCTGGCCGCCGACCTCGTCGGCCTGCCGCCGATCCTGGTTCAGGCCGCGACAGGCGACGCCCGCGTTGCCGACGCTGAGCTGCTCGCCGCCCGCGCGGAGACGCAGGGGGTCGACGTCCAGTTACAGCTCTACCCGGTGCAAGCACACGCGTTCCAGCTTTTCTGGTCGTTCTTGCCCGAGGCCGCTGACGCGTTCGAAGCCGCCGGCGAGTTCATCCGCCGCGTCGCCGCGATATCGGTCGCACCGTCAGACGTGGCACGTTCCGGAGAGCTCTGACGATCCGCCAGCAGCTAGCTTGACTTGCGGTGCCCGTAGTGAGGCGGCTGGTTCGCGATGCGAGAGGGCGGGGACTGGCGTTCAGCGCCCAACCCGGGCACACCGCGACCGTTTCGGCGGCGACCGGACGATGGTGGTCCGCGTGCTCAGCCCTCTGTGAGTGTGGGGACCGCACGAGACGATCTTCTTTAGCGGGCGAGCGCCGCTTTTCGGTTGGCCCGTCGAGAGAGGGCCGTGTTTAGACCGGACATGGGTCGGGTACGTTGGCGCGGGCCATGCGCATGCGTGGCGACCGTGAGCAGGCCCGAAATGGAGGCAGGGAAATGTCGTTGACCCCTCGTAAGATTGCTGCGTTCTTCGGTGCCGCCGCACTGAGCGTCACAGCGATTATCGGCGCCGGTTCGGCAGCCGGTTCGACCCCTCGAAGCAGTGTGGCAATGCCAAGCTTTGCCAAGCTGAGCGCGGGACAGGTCAAAGCCCGCACCTCCGGCAAGCAAGAGCGTATGGTGGTCGTGTTCAAGGATCAGCTCGCCAACCTGCCGGCGAATGGGGCCCACCGCCAAGCTCGAGCCGCAACGGCCGCCTCGATTCAGGCTCCGCTTGTGGCCCAGCTCAAGCAGGTCCGGGCCACCCACATGACGAGGCTTTCGCTCCTCAACGCCGTGGCGGCGACAATGCCGGCGGCCGAGGCACGGGCACTGGCCAGCAACCCGGGCGTCAAGGCGGTCGTCCCCGACGCAACGATCGTCATCGGCGATGCCACATCCACGACCCCGACGGTGGCCGCCTCCCGGGTGTCGAAGTCGACGACGCCCGGAACGGCATCCGACGGGCAGCAGTTGTGCAGTAAGTCTCCGAACAAACCGCTGCTGGAGCCCGAGGCCCTTACCAGCATTCACGATGCATCCGATGACCCCAACGCCCAAGACGAAGCTTCCTCGATCGCGACGGGCAAAGGCGTCGTTATCGGGAACGTCGATGCCGACACGTTGGCCGGGAACCCAAACATGATCCGGCGCAACGGGAAGCACGTGATCATCGATGCCCCGGACCCGACCGAGAACGTCTTCAGCGACGAGTTCAACGGAGACGTCTCCACCATGGCCGCCCAGGGCACGGTCACCTACACGTACGCGTCTCAGCTGCCCTTCTCGGACATCCCCCCGATCTGCACCTTCCGAATCGTCGGTGACGCCCCCGGCGCCTCTCTTCTCACCACTGGTGAATTCAGCGACACCAACTCGCAGGGTCAGGTCGTGGCTCCCGCATCGCAGGTCATCGCCGGGCTGCAGCAGGCGGTGAACAATGGCGTCGACGTCGTGTCGGAGTCCTACGGCTTCGGCGCTCTGCCGAGTGCCAACTCCGACCTGCTCGAGCCGACGAACGTCGCAATGGTGCAAGCGGGCGTTGTCGTGGTCGAGAGCGCCGGCGACAGCGGCTCCTCCGGCACGGTCGAGGAGCCCGCGGCTAACCCCGCCATCATCGACGCCGCTGGGTCAAACGACCTCCGGCTCCTTGCGCAGGCCGATGGCTATACGAACGGCTGGCTGGACGACAACATGACGACCTTGTCATCGGGCGGCACCACTGCCGTTGGCGATGTGGTGGACCTGGTGGCCCCCGGCTACCTTGCGCTCGCTGCCGCGGGCGCCGGCCAGACTCCGCTGCCACTTCCGACTGAGGCCTTTGGCGGCACCAGCCAGTCGGCCCCCTTCATCTCCGGCGCCGCCGCCGACGTGATCCAGGCCTACCGTGACACCCACGGCGGTGCCACCCCGACGCCAGCCCAGGTGAAGGAGATCCTCACCAGTACTGCAACCGACATCGGCGCGGACGCAGACCAGCAGGGCGCCGGCCTCCTGAACATCTACGCGGCCGTCGAGGCGGCCCGCCAGATGCCGGGCACGTCGGCGGGGACATCAAACACTCCCGCATTGGTGGACAGCCCCACCCAGCTCGACGTAGAGGGCTCAGGCGGCTCCACGGTCCACAAGTTGGTCACGCTGTATAACGCCTCCTCCAAGCGGGAAAGGGTCGCCGCCACCTACCGAGCGCTTGGAAGCGAGACGGACTTCGGCACGCCCGTCACCGAGAACGTCAGCGCCCCGCCGGCCCCGTTTCCCGCCCAGGGGGCGACCGCGGCGGCACCGATCACCTTTAAGGTGCCGAAGGGCACCAACGTGCTCGATGCCGATATGCGCTGGCCGGACCCGACCAACAGCGATGACAACATCCTGTCATTCATCTTGACCGATCCGGCCGGGAAGCTGGCCCAGCTGTCCTACGACTACGGCGCCGCCAACAACCCCGGCGACTGTCCTGGCGGAAACTGCAGCCCGGACATCCAGCACAGCACGGTCGAACATCCGATGGCCGGAACCTGGACGGCCCAGATCGTGTGGGCCGATGGCCGCGGCCACGTGCAGAGTCCCCCGAACACCCCCGGGCCCTACACAGGAACCGTGACCTTCCAGGCCGGCGGTCAGAACTTCACGACCAGCCCGGCGTCGGCGCCGGTCACGATCCCGCCTCACGGTGTGGCGGGCGTGCCCCTCAGCATCGCCCTTCCGCGGACCCCAGGCGACGCTCCCGAGTCGGTCCAGTTCACGGGGGCAAACGGGCTCGAGAGCTCGGTGCCGATCGCTCGGCGTTCTTTCATCCGGTCGGCCGGTGGCTCGTTCAGCGCGACACTGACCAGCTCGGTATCTCGTGATGCGGGACAGATCAAGACGTTCTATCTGGACGTGCCCCAGGGTGAGAACGACCTCGACGTGTCGTTCAACGCGCCGGACCACGCCGCCGACGACCCGGTGTACTACTACCTGTTCTCGCCGTCCGACCTGGCATCTTTTGGCCCCGAGAATTTCGATTTCTTTGCCCATGCCATCGACGCCACGCCGACGTCCGGCAACCCGACCGGAAACGCCTCGCTCATCACCGCCGATCCCGAGCCGGGTCTGTGGGAGATCGACGTGATGCAGGGCGCTACGACCGCTGGGACCGAGTTCTCCCAGACCGTCACCGGGACGGTCGCCTACAACCAGCTCAAACCCGTGACCGAGAGCGGTCTCCCGATGTCGAGGTCGACGACCATCGACTCCGGCACGAGCGTCCCGATTACGGTCATGGTCACGAACACGACGAACCACGACGGGTTCTTCGAGCTCCAACCGACGGGCACTGACATCACTGGCGGCAATACCACCACGCCGCTGGAGCTGGCGGCCGGAGAGACCGGGACGCTGACGGCGAACCTATCGCCCACGGCAGCTGTGGGCTCCCGGGTGAACGGCACCCTCAGCGTCATCGACTCGACGGACTTCAACGCCTTTGAGCCCGCGATCGGGTTCCCGTTGTTCTCCGACTTCCACGACTTCGCCTACGCCTACACGGTCGGAGGGAGTTAGCTCGAGCCGTTAGCACCGGCAACAACGGCACGGCCCGGGCCTCGTCGCAGGCTCGGGCCGACCGGACCGTTGCCGCCGTCGATCCGCCGGCCGCATCGCCTTCTTCGACGCCCTTCACGACCTCGGAGATCCAGCGGGCGCGGCCCGGCACGCCCGGGCGGCAGTGGCCGACGACGGCCAGTGCATGCTCGTCGAGCCCTTCGCGCTGCTTGCGCTCGGTCGGCCGCGCCGAGCAGACAGCCCTGAACCTTTCGAACTCGAACTGACGCCCGATCTCGCGACGCTGACTTGACTAGCGCCGGTGCCCCCGGCGATCCTGTCCACCTGACCAACCCACAACAGGAGAGGATTGCGGGCGCTCGTAAGTGCTAGAGGCACAGCAACCGAACTCCTCAGCCAGCCTCGCTTCGGCTGGAGTCACTGACAGACCACGGGTTAGCGAGGAGCGTCCAATGTACGGGCCCAAGACGACGTGGGGCGCGGGCGAGTACGCCCCGATGGCGCAGGCGCTGGGGCCGGCAAGTGCTCTGGCGGTCGAGGCGGTCAACGTCTCCGCAGGTGAGCAGGTCATCGACGTCGCCACCGGTACGGGCAACGCCGCTCTCCTGGCTGCCGCGCGCGGCGCCTACGTGCTCGGGATCGACACCGAACCTGCGCTTCTGGCCTTGGCACGCGAACGCACCTCCGCCAACCTGGACGTCCGGTGGATCGAGGGTGACGCCGAGGCCCTACCCGTAACCGACGAACACGCGGATGTCGTCTTGTCGGTCTTCGGAGCGATGTACGCGGCCGACCACGCCGCCGCGGCCCGGGAGCTCGTGCGGGTGCTCGCTCCCTACGGCCGGCTCGGGCTCGTAGCGTGGACTCCGGGGAGCGTCATGCCGGCGATGGGTAGCGTCATCGGCGGTTACCTCCCGCCTTCACCGCCCGCCAGTGGGCCGCCCAGCCGCTGGGGTGACCCAGAAGCGCTGCGAGTCCTGCTCAGGGACGCCGGAGCGACGCTTCAACTCACCACGGTCGAGCAGTTGACGCTTAGGTTCGACAACGCGCCAGCCGGCGCGGACTTCCTGATCAGAACCGCCGGACATATCGTCAGCCAACAACCCGGGCTGCGCGCCACAGGTCAATGGCACCAACTGCGCGGCGACCTCGCGGCGTTCGTCGCCGATCGAGGCGAGCAGCGCGCCGACAAGCTGTTGCTCCATCTCGACTACCTGATCGCCGTGGCCGCTCGCAGCTGACACGAGACGGGATCTCACAACATCATTCGCCACCACCGAGCTCTGGCTCCCGCTTCGCTCAGCCGCCCGCGAGCAGCAGTGGGGTCGGCGCCGCGCTCGCCGGCCCACGCGCCCCGGGTCTCCATGACAGGGGCATTATTGGGCGGGGGGCGACGCGAAGTGTGGTTTGTGTGACCGGCAGCGTTTCGGCGCTTGGCGTTAGAGCAGCCGCCAGAACTCCCCAGTTAGCCCCTGGTCGAGCATCGCTTGTTTCCTGCTCGAGGCTGCGAGGCTGCCAGTCGGGGGCGACCGCATCACTCAACCAGGCATGCGCCAGCTCGCTGAGTTTGGCGACTGGGATGATTGCCCCGGGATCGCGCGTCCCGAGCCATCGTTCGATGTGCCCTTCCGACCGGAAGAGATTCATCGTGCTTCAGGTGAAGACGATGTCGTCCCACCAACGCGCGGCGGGAACCAGGGAATGGAACAACAGGCTCTCGTCATCGACGCGTTGGTTGTGAACTTCAACCGCGATCGACGCTCCGCAGTCCGGGCACGAGGTCTCGATCCGACCATCCGCATGCAAGGCAGCACAGATGCCGGCGACGTCGAACGTTCTCGTTTGTCGCCGACACGGGTCTGGGTGGCGGCAGCCCCGGCGACCCCCTGAACAGCACGCGATACTTGCACGATGGACTTGGAGGTCGTGACCGTGGCTGAGCGGCGAGACCTTGAGGATGAGGCAGCCGCCGCGTTTCGTGACAGCTGGCCCGAGTTCATGTTCCACGACGCGATCCCGCGCGAGTACTCCCCTCGAATCGACGAGTACTTCGCCGAGTTCGTCATCTTCCTGCTACATCAAGGTCGGGTCGCGGCCGGTGGCTGGGGCGTCCCGTTGAGCTGGGACGGCACCGTCGACCGTCTTCCAGAGGGCGCCCGGGACGCCATGGTTGTGTCGGTAAAGGGCGACGAGGCTGGGCGCCGCGCAGATGCGTTTAGCCTCATGGCCGCGACCGTCGCAGGGAATACGGCAAGCAAGGACTAGCCACTCGCGTTCTCAACGCTCTTCTCGATGTTGCCAGCCGAGCTGGCCTGTCGCGAGTTGTCGCCCCCGTCAGGCCCATCTTCAAGCACCGCTATCCGCAATTCAGCATGTCGGATTACGCAACATGGACACGTGACGACGGACTGTCGATCGACCCATGGATCCGGGTCCACCAGCGCATGGGCGCGACCATCCTTAAACCAGCACCGAACTCGGTGGTCGTCGCAGGCACAGTCGCTGAGTGGGAGAGCTGGACGGGCATGCCCTTTCCCGTGTCGGGCGCATACGTCATACCAGAGGCCCTCAATCTCCTGGACGTCGACCGCGAACACGACCTCGCGACCTACCGCGAGGAGAATCTATGGGTACAACACCGCTGACGCACGTCCAAGCGCGCGCCGGCGGCACGGCGGGACCGCGCCAGAGCGTCGCGCCGAGCCGCCTGGGTTCTCTGAGCGCGCGGCTGGTCCCTAGGTCAGCGTCCCGAGTGCGAGTGGTACGACGCGCTGGGCGCCGGCCCGGCGTAGCTGGCCGCCGACCATCGCCAGTGTCCAACCCGAGTGGCGACGATCGTCGAGCAGGACGCCTGTGCCCGGCGGTGGCGTCGCGATGATCGCGAACGCGCCGCGAACGTTGGCGGCCTGTTGCGCGGCGTTGGCCATCTCGCGCTGGCGCGGGCGATCCTCGGTCCGCGAGACGAGCGTCACGTGCGGGACTCCGAGCTCGGCGGCCAGGCGTTCGGCGAACCGGACGATCACATCGCCCAGGGACGCCGACGGCACGCTCGTGACCCAGGCGACAGGGACGCCCGCAACTCGCAAGATGTCTGCGGTGGCGGCCACAACTTCGTCCTCGAAGGTCCCGTGGCGCAGGCCGCGCTCGACGGCCGGCCACCAGCCGCCGTCGCCGAAGCGCGCCAGCGCCCAGCCGCGCTCGGTCCGGGCATCCTCCGGGATCTTGCGCATCACGCCAGCCGCGTCGGGGGCCATCTTCTTGACCTCGAGCTCCAGCGGCGTGGAGCGCAAGTGGCGAGCGGCCAGTTCGACCAGCGCCGGATCGGGGCGCTCGGCAAAGCGTGGTGAGGTGCAAACCGAGCAGCGACCGCAGTCGCGCGGATCTGGGTCATCAAGCTCTTCCTGCAGGACGCGCATCAGGCAGCGCCCGTCGGTGCCGAACCTGGCCATCGCGTCCTGTTCGGCACGACGCAGGGCGGTGACCTGCCCGTAGCGGTCGGCGTCGTAGGTCCAGCCCGCGCCGGGAATCGACTGCCAGCGGCTGCCGTTCCGGCGCACCGCACCCTCGACATCGAGAATCTTCAACATCGCCTCGATTCGCCCCATCCCCAGGTTCACCACCGCCATCAGCTCGCGCGTGGTGCGGCCTTGCTCGCCGGCCGCCTCGAGCTCGTCGAGGACCGCCGCCACGCGCTCGCGGGTGGGGAACGCCTGCTCGATGAAGAAGTCCTGAATGCGGCGGTCCTCGCCGCCGCGCAGCAAGACGACGTCGGCATGATCGACGGCCCGGCCTGCGCGGCCCACCTGCTGGTAGTAGGCGACGACCGAGCCCGGGGCCTGGTAGTGCACGACGAACGTCAGGTCGGCCTTGTCGTAGCCCATCCCGAGCGCGCTGGTCGCGACGACGGCCTTGACCTCGTTGCCCAACAGGCGCTCCTCGGTCACGATCCGCTCCTCAGTCTCCTGCTCGCCGCTGTATGCCAGCGCCTCAATCCCGTTGGCGGTCAAAAACGCCGCGACCTGCTCGGCGTCGCGTTTGGTCAGCGTGTAGACGATCCCTGACCCTGGGAGCGCGGGCAGGTGCTCGACGAGCCACGCGAGCCGCTGCGCGGGACGCGGCAGCTCGAGGGCTTCCAGGCGCAGGCTTGTCCGGGCCAGCGGTCCGCGGTAGGAGCGCAGCTGCCCGCCGCCGGAACTGCCGAGCTGCTCGAGCACGTCGCCGACGACGCGATCGTTGGCGGTCGCCGTCGTCCCCAGCACCGCGACCTCGGGCGCCAACGCATCGAGCATGTCCTTGACGCGCCGGTAGTCCGGGCGGAAGTCATGGCCCCAGTCAGAGATGCAGTGCGCCTCATCGATCACCAGCAGCCCAACCGACGCCGCGAACAGCGGCAGCATGCGCTCGCGGAACTGGGGGTTGTTGAGCCGCTCGGGGCTTATCAGCAACAGGTCAACCGAGCGTGTCGCGAGACGATCGCCTACGTCGTCCCAGTCCTCGCGGTTAGTGCTGTTGACCGTGTGCGCGCGCAGCCCCAGCCGCTGCGCCGCGGCGATCTGGTTGCGCATCAGCGCCAGTAGCGGACTGATGATCAACGTCGGCCCCGCGCCGCCTTCGCGCAGCAGCGCGGTCGCGACGAAGTACACGGCCGACTTTCCCCACCCGGTGCGCTGCACGCACAACACGCGGGCACGATCCGCGACGACATCGTGAATCGCTTCGAGCTGACCCGATCGAAACCGCGAGTGATCGTCGGCCGTTAGCGTGCGCAGGCGCTCAAGCGCGGTCGCAGCGAACGCCTCCGGAGTGGTGGTAGTCACCCGTCGATCGTCGCAGGCGGACCGGAAGACCTCTCGCGCCCGCCTCGGACGAGTCCGCCAGAGGGTGTGGTTGCCCGGGACGGCGCACATCAATGGAGGCGCTGCCACGGTTCCTATTGGTCACGCCAGGGCGTCCTTGAACAGCGCAACGCCTGACCAGCATCCCCCTTTCGTGAGAAAGCAGGTCCGGTGTGCGAGGCTGGCGGCATGTTGGAGGGGTTGACCAATCCCGCGCGGCGGGTGGTTGAGCTGGCCGGCAGGGAAGCGCGGTCGCTGGGTCATTGGTATGTCGGTCCGGAGCATCTGTTGCTTGGGTTGCTTGACGGCACCGGCGTGACGGCTGTGGCGCTGTGCTCGGCAGGGTTGGAGGCATCGGTGGTGCGGTCGGCGATCGAGTGGATCGTCGGCACCAGCAGACCGGCCCCGGGTGAGCATCCGATCTCGCTCACGGATCGTGCACAGCGTGCGTTGGTCCGCGCGCTGGCCGTCGCCAGGGAGCGTGGACCGACCGCTGCGGGGACCGATCACCTCCTGCTCGCCGTGTTGATCGAATATCCCAGTGTCGCCGGGCGAGTGATGGAGGATCTCGGCGTCGATCGCGCGCGTTTGCGAGAGGAGACGATCGTCCGGATTGCCGGCGGTGATTCGCGTTTGGCCGAGCGATACCGGAAGTTGATCGAGGCGATGCTTGAGGTGCAGGATGCGGGCAGCTCTCAGGTCGTTGATCCGTTCGCGGACGAGCCGCCGATCTGGTTGATGGCTTGGTCGAGCCCGACCGGCGAGTCCTGGCCGGGCTGGGGACTCGCTACGGGGGAAGCCGTCGGGTCGTCGGCGGGGATCCGTTGTTGTATGCGCGGCTGGTGCGGATGGCTCAGGCTTGGGTGTCGCGATATCCGCTGGTACACGGGCGGGGGAACTTCGGCTCGATTGATGGCTTTGAGCCTGCGGACATGGACTTCACCGAGGCGCGGCGCTCGGAGCTGGCGGCTGACGCGAACCTGTTCCCGTTGCTGCTGGCCAACGGCGGACCGGGTATCCCGCCGCACAGCGTCGCCGAGGTGATCGCCACGACAGTCGCGTACCTCGATGATCAGACAATCTCAAGCCGGCGGCTCCTTAGACACCTGAATGGTCCGGACTTTCCGACCGGCGGTGTCGTTCTGAACGGCGATGCGCTGTCGGCGATCTACGAAACCGGGAGTGGGTCGATCCTGCTCCGGGGCCGCGCGCAGACGGCACCGAGCTCACGAGGCCGGCAGATCGTCATCACAGAACTCCCTTACGGGGTAATGAAGGGCGGAGAGGGTGGCCTGATCGAGCAAATCGCCGACGGATCGCACGAGCGGACACTGCAAGGCATCACAGACCTCCTCGATGACAGCGACGAGAGCCAGATCCGCATCATCCTGGAGCTCGCGCCCAGCGCCGACCCAGACGCGATCATCGACGCGCTTCACCAACAGACTGATCTTCAGATCAGATACCCGGTCCGACTGGTCGCCCGCGTCCAAGGACAAGTGCGCACGCTCGCGCTGCGCGACCTGGTCGCCGAGTGGATCGCGACACGCCTGCCCGACCAGCCCAAAGACGCTCTTCGACAACAACTCCTCACCGTCGCCGAGCGCCACCAAGACCCACGACGCACCACCATTGCTTGACCGGCCGCAACCCCTTCACGGGCCAGCCAGCCCACGTTGATCAAACACGCGCCGTCTCGCGCATGCTCTGACCGGACTGCAGCGCCGACGCGGGCGCGCGACCAGAGCGAGGCTTGCTGCTTTGGTTGGACGCCGACCTCGAGCCGCAGCCCGCGGACGACCTCGATCAGCGCGAGAGGTTGCTCGTGCTTCGTGGAAGGCGCCTTCTCGGCGCCGCTGAGCTCGATACCCCCGTCAGTACAGAGCGCCAGCCGCGAGCACCGTCGACGCTCCAGGCGACCGCGCCCCCGAGGCTCAGGACACCAGTACTCCCAAGGGCACCAGCGATGGATGCCCAGGCGACACGGAAACGGCTTTCGTTACGCAGACTCAAGAGCGGGTCCCTCGCGGTCCTGCTCCTCTAAAAGATGTCCAGCAGGCTCGTACTCGTCAACGCATCATAGGGTTCAGTCCCCGGAAACGTTCGGGGTCGACTGCGCTCGACGCGACCGGGCGTTCGTGAGAAGGCTGGTGTCCCAGCCTGCTGACCTGGCCGCAAGCCCAAGGACAAGCGAGGCGGTCCACAATGACCGTGAAGCCGCCGGTTCGAATGGGCCTATCGACTGACGGACGCGTAGCATTCCAACTCATGGAGAAGAGGCGTTTGGTTTCGCACGCCGACGCGGAACAGATGCTGCGGAGGGCCGGTTACTCCCAGGAGCAGATCAAGGCGTTGTTGCGCGACCTTCCGGATCCAATCGACAGCACGCGCGACCGCGACACGGTCTTCAAGCACGGAATATCTCTCGGCGCCCTCATGGATCGGATGGGAGGCAGTCCCTGAGCGCCCGTGAGGACGCACCACGCGGGTTCTGTTCACGCGCGACTGGTGCGATCGGGGCCAGGCCGTCGTGTTCGTTTGTGACTGTGGGTCGGCGCGGACGGGCGTAGCGGCTTGACGGTCAGCCGGTCGCGGCGGAGCGCCGGAGCACGTGGGCGATCAGGTTGCGTGTCATCGCGACGACGCGGGGATCTGGCGCGGGCGGTGCGTCGGGCGACGCGCTGGGCACCGGTTCGAGGCCGAGCTCCCAGCCCATCGTGCCGGTGTTGAACACGATCGCTCCCGAGCGCGCCGTGTAGATCGTGGTCTCGGCGCGGTCGTCGCCGGGGGCCGGCATCGGCTCATTCGGCTCAGGCGCGGTGTCGACCGTGCACGGCGCCGTGCCGCTGCCGGCGAGTCGCGTCCCCGTGGGCGTGAGCGGGGTGCGTTCGTCGAGCTCGTAGCCGACGATCCCCGGGATCCGCGTCGTCGGCCCGATGCCGGTGCGGGCGAACAGCCACGACGGGTGCAAGCCCGGCGCTGGCGACCATGCGTAGTAGCGGTACGTCGACGGTCCCGGCTGGTGCACGCGGGAGGTGGTGCATCCGCGGTAGGCCGAGCCCGTCAGCTGCGCGCCGCGGCCTGGGAACGGCCCGGTGGGATCGGATCGGTTGGGATCAAGTGACGCGTGTTCCTTGTAGGCGATGATCACGTGGCCCGGCAGGCCGGCTTCACTCGAGGCCCGGCCGGCGGCCGCGTAGCGAACCCGCCAGCCGAGAGTGTCCGAGCCGAGGAACAAAAGACTCGTGCCCGCGTTCCGGCCGCGGGCGAAGGCGTCCGCTTGGCGTTGGGACCAGTACTCCGAGTGCCCGAAGTCGATCAACGCGCGATGCCCGGTCACCTGCGACGGGTCGCCGTCGACCGACTCGCTCGTGGTGTACGACACCGGATAGTCGTAGCGCTCCAGGAAGCGCACCATCGCGACGTCGCGCGAGAAGAACTGTCCGGCTCCGGTGACGCCGTCATAGGGACGGTCGTAGGAGACCGCGACACCCTGCGTGGTGCCGGTCACCCCAACCCGGTCCGCGCCTCCGGGGTAAAGGCTGTCGCCGCCCCAGCCGTTGTAGGCCTCGTAGGTTGCTGTTGGGAGTTGGGCGAGCAGCGGTTGCGGGCGGGTTGCCTGCACGACGAACAGGCAGTCGCGCGCGCCCTCGTCAGTCGAGAGCTTGGCGATGTACACGCCGCTCGGCAGTGCTGGCGGGATCACGAAGCTGAGCGTCGGATGCCAGTCGCACTCGGTCAGGCCGGTCTCGGGCCGGTGCGTGCACGGTGGCTGGGCGACGGTCGGCAACGTGTCGCTTACGAGCACCTCGCGCCCGCCCGTGCCCCCGTACCAGCCCATCCGGTAGACCCCAATCCGGACGTGCCGCGCGCCCGGCGCGCTCACGTAGATTCGCTCGGTCTGGCCGGGGCGGAGCGCCTGCCGGGCGACATAGCCGGTCACCGACCCATAAGAGAGCCCGCCGACGTCAGCCGCCGGCCCCGGCAGTCGCCACGCCGTCGTGCCAGGATGCGCGTTCTCCTCGGCGACCGTCGGCTGGGGACCGCTGGTCGGAACCAGCCAGCGGTACGACCTGGTTGCGACGCCTCGACCGCGGCGCGTCCCGGCCGCCCGATGCCCCTGAGCACCGCCGCCACAGCCGGCAGCAACGGACGCGAGCAACACCACCATGGTCACGGACGCGCGCCCCACCCCGAACGGGCGACCAGGCCGAGGTTGGCGGCAAGTTCGAGGTCGCGGCAGCAGAGAGACCATGCACGCAAGCGTCAGCTCGCGGCGGAGCGCCAGTTGTGATCGCCGGTCCGCGGGCCGAGAACGTCGACATTATCGGCTGCATCCAGGGGGCGAGCCGTTAGGTGTCCTCCACGGCGCGTCAGCGGGCCTGATCTCCTGGTCCGCACGGAGAGTCTTTCGACGTCGATGGACGTGGGCGGTCTTGTAGGTCGTGTGGGCGGCTTAGACTCGGCTGGTGGCAACCTGCCCTGCGTACGGCAAGGAGCTTCTGGGCCAGCTTTCGTTCTGCCCGTTCTTCTGGCGCTCGGAACCGGCGCGCAAGCAAGAGCGGCGGCGCTGGGATCCGGCGAGGAGCACACCGTGAGCCCGATCGACAGTACGCGAGAGCACCTGATCGAGACATACCGCAAGAAGGCGAAGCACTACGACATCACCTCCCAGTTCTACCCCGCGCCCGGCTACCCCCAGCGGGCCCAACGCCTCCGGGCCATACGAGCACTCCGGCTTCGCCCGGGTGACAGCGTCGTCGAGATCGCCTGCGGCACCGGTCTGAACTTCCCGCTGATCGAGGAAGCGATCGGTCCCGACGGCCGGATCGTCGGCGTCGATCTGACCGACGCGATGCTCGCCCGAGCCCAGCACCGGATAGAGACCAACGGCTGGAACAACATCGGCCTCGTGCAAGCCGACGCGGCCGAGTTCGACTTCCCAGCCGACGTCGACGCGATCCTGTCCACATACGCCCTGACGCAGGTGCCTGAATGCGGAGATGTCATCGCCCACGGCGCTGCGGCCCTCTCCCCCACTGGGCGCTGGGTCGTGCTGGATCTCAAGGGTCCCGACAACGCGCCCTGGTGGCTGGCGCAGCTCGGAATCGCACTTGCGCGGCCGTTCGGTTCCATAGACGAGTGGATCATCCGGCGTCCGTGGGAGGCGATTCGCGCAGCTATGCAGGATCGGCTGGCCGATCTCTCCTGGACCGAGTTGTTCTTCGGGACCGCATTCCTCGCTGCCGGGTCCCCCTGCTCAACGACCGTCGATGAGCCACCTAGGAATTCGAGCCGCCCCGCGTAGCGGACTCGATTGCAGCCTTGATCGCCGCCATCTCGCGATCCATTACACGCCGGATCCTGCCGTTGAGAACGCGGCCGGGGATCGCGCGCATGAGGCTCTTGAGGTCGACCTCGACCCACATCATGGCCTCGGTCTGCCCAGCGTCCATCGCCTCGAGCTCCATTCCCCAGCGCGCCGCCGAAAGGCCCATCGGCCCGGCGAACGCCATGCGGTGGGGCGCCTCGACAGCGGTCACGTCCTGGGCCCGGTAGCGAGTCAACCCGAACATCAGCTTCGCCCGCTGCTCGATGCGTGAGCCGGGCTGCAGCGGAGCTCCTCCGCGAATCCACGATTCGCGAACCGTTGGCGCCCACTCCGGCCAGCGTCTGACGTCACAGAGATACGCCCACACTTCCGGGACGCTGCTGGCGATCGTTAGGCGGCTCTCGGATCTGATCGCCATCGCACGTACTTTGTGTTGATCACTTTCCGGTTGCGTAAGGCCGTCGGCGACGTTACATCCTGACTGAGACGCCAGCAAGTGCGCTCCCGATGGCCGGAGCACCCGGCGGAATCCTTGGTTCCGGCGCGACGACGCCGCGTCTCCGCGCACTTGCGGTACGGAACACCCGGCCTGTGCTCATCGCCCCGCAGCACCGGTCGTAGCGGGAAGCGCCTGCCGGGAGCCATCGGCGGCCTCAAAGTGGTGGCAGTTGCCGATCGCGTAACGGGCGAGCGCAGCCCTGAGGGTAGGCACGCAAGGTTTGGCCCGGCCGGGCAGGAGATCCTTCGAACGTGGCCGTCAGCAACCCAGCGCTGAGGGTGCGAGCAGTGCGCCGAATGCCCCCTGGAGCGTTCGGGCGGCGACGAGGACGCCGAACGACTGGGCCAGCCCGCCGATCGCCGAGGCCAGCGAGAACCCGACCAGCCCGACGACCAGAGTCCACTTGCGCCCGAACAGGTCACCGAGCTTGCCTCCCAGCAGCAGGAGGCTGCCGAACGCCAGCGCACAGGCGGTGACGATCCACTGACGGCTTTCAGTCGAGAAACCCAGCGCCTTCTGCGCCGAAGGAATCGCGATCGTCACGATCGTCGCGTCCAGCACCACGATCAGCTGGGCGACGCGAGCAGGGCCAGAACTGCCCATCGATTCGGCTCCCGATTCGTCGAGGCCACCGACATCAGATCGATCGCATTCCGTCGAACGCGTTGCCGGTCTTGGTCGCGTCACGTCCGCCGCGCTCATCGAGCGCTCGTTTGATCGTGCTCTCCACGGTACGCATCGTGGCGCCGCTAACAGGCGATCGAATCCCGCAAATCCTTAGCCCGTGACCCCAGTGCCATCCTCAGTCATGATTGGGACCGAGATGAGCGGAGCGCCCTCACGGGTCCGGTCGCCGCGCGGGCAAATACTCGGTCGGGAACGCGAGCGCGTGGCGCTCGACCGGCTACTGGAGGCCGCGCGCGGCGGGCACGGCGGGGTCTTGGTGGTGCATGGAGAGGCAGGCGTCGGCAAGACCGCGCTGCTCGAGTATGCAAGCGAGGCCGTCCGGGAGTTTCGGGTCGTCCAGACAGTCGGTGTCGAGGCGGAGATCGAGCTGCCGTACGCCGCGCTTCAGCAGCTGTGCTCGCCGATCCTCGACCTATCGGAACGTCTGCCGGATCCGCAGGGCGACGCCCTTGCCGTCGCGTTCGGACTGAGCGTGGGGGCGCCTCCCAGCCCGTTCCTCGTCGGCTTGGCGGTCCTCGGCCTGCTGTCTGAGACTTCGGAGGAGCGGCCGCTCCTGTGCGTCGTCGATGACGCGCAGTGGCTCGATCGTGCGTCGGCGCGCGCGCTCGCGTTCGTCGCCCGCCGCCTACTGGCAGAGAAGATCGCGTTCGTGTTCGCGGCTCGTGAGCTCGGCGACGCGCTCGCAGGATTGCCAGAGCTTCGCGTCGAGCCGTTGGGGCGTCGCGATGCGCGGACACTGCTGGAGTCGGTCTTACCCGCCCCGATGGACGAGCGCGTGCTGGATCGGATCGTTGTCGAGACGCGCGGGAATCCGCTCGCTCTGTTGGAGTTGCCGCGCGGGCTGACGCCGACCGAGCTCGCGGGCGGGTTCGGGCTACCGGTGGCGGTGCCGTTATCCGCGAGCATCGAGGAGAGTTTCATGCGCCGGCTCGCCGTACTTCCTGGCGATGCGCGACGCTTGCTGCTCGTGGCGGCGGCCGATCCAATCGGCGACACTGCGCTCGTTTTGCGGGCGGCCCGGCAGCTCGGCATCCCCGAGTCGGCTGCCGAAGTCGTCGAAGCGGAAGGCCTGCTGGAGCTTGGTGCCCGAGTCGTTTTCCGTCACCCACTGGTTCGCTCGGCCGTATATCGGGCGGCCGGGCTGAAGGAGCGCCGCACGGTCCACCGAGCGCTCGCGGAAACAACCGATCCGGAGGTCGATCCGGATCGCCGTGCTTGGCACCGGGCGCACGCGGCACTACTGCCCGACGAGGATGTCGCCGCAGAGCTCGAGCGTTCCGCTGGACGGGCGCAGGCACGCGGAGGACTGGCGGCTGTCGCGGCGTTCCTCGAGCGCGCCGCTGCGCTCACACCCGAGCCCACGCACCGTGCGCAGCGTCTCCTCGCGGCCGCGGGCGCGAAGCGCGATGCCGGCGATCTGGAGGCTGCGCTCAGGCTATTGACGGACGTCCAGGCCGGAGCGCCCGGCGAGCTCGTCCGCGCGCGGGTCGACCTCTTGCGCGGCCAGATCGCGTTGGAGCAGCAGCGCGGCAGCGAAGCCGGCCGCCTGTTTCTGAGCGCGGCGAAACGCCTCGAGCCGCTCGACCCTGAGCTGGCCCGCGAGACATACCTCGAGGCGGTCGCGGGGGCCATGACCAGCGACGTTGAGGTCGTTCGCGCGCCGGCGGTCGCGGCTGCCGCTCGGGCAGCGCCGGCAGGCACCGCCCCGGCTCGGACGGTTGACGTACTGCTCGACGCGTTCGCGATCCGCTTGACGGAGGGATACGCGGCCGCGGCGCCGACGCTCGCTCGGGCTCTCGAGCTTCTGCTCGCGATCGACGTCTACGACGAAGAGGTCGGTCCGCGGCTATCGGCCTCGAGCACTAGAAACGGCAACATCGTCGCCCTCGAGATGTGGGCCGACGAGGCCTTGCACCGCCTCGCCGCTCGCCAGGTGCAGCTAGCCCGCGACGCTGGCGCACTCGTGCACCTGCAGTTCGCGCTTAGCTTCCTGGCGAGGAGCCACATGGTCGCCGGCGACTTGACTGCCGCCGCTGCGATGATCGACGAAGCGGGCTCGATCGCTGGGGCGACCGGAAACCCAGTGCTCGTCAACGCCCCGATGATCCTCGCCGCTTGGCGCGGCAACGAGGCGCAAGCGTCGGCGCTGATCGAAGGCACCTCTGAGGACGCGGCCACACGGCGATGGACATCCAACAACTACGCAAGATCCGTGCTCTACAACGGCCTCGGCCATCACGAGGCCGCGCGTGATGCAGCCTGGGAAGCGTTCCAGCCCGATCCGATCGGATATGGGACGTATTTGGTGCCCGAGCTCGCCGAGGCGGCATCCAAGACCGGTGACCGAGAGCTGCTCGAGTCCGCGCTCGCGTGGCTCTCGGAGCGCACTGGCGTGATTAGCTCCGCGTGGGCGATCGGAATCGAAGCGCGCGTGCGCGCGGCGCTGAGCAAGGGCGAGATCGCCGAGAGTCTGTACCGCGAGTCGATCGCGCAACTGGGCGGCACCCGTGTGCGGCCCGAGCTCGCCCGGAGTCACCTCCTCTACGGGGAGTGGCTGCGGCGCGAACGGCGCCGCCTCGACGCCCGAACGCATCTGCGCACCGCGCTTGAGGCATTCACGAGCATGGATACCGAGGCGTTCGCGCGCCGCGCCGAACGCGAGCTGCTGGCGACCGGCGAGCATGCCCGCAAACGGACCGTGAACACGCGCGACCAACTCACTCCACAGGAGGGCCAGGTCGCGCGCCTCGCGGCGAACGGACACACCAATCGAGAAATCGCCGCTCAGCTGTTCATTAGCCCAAGCACCGTCGAGTACCACCTCCGCAAGGCATTCCGCAAGCTCGACGTGAAATCACGCACACAGCTTGCAGACCGAATGTCGCAACCGGAGCGATCATGAGCCACCTCGCACCCGTGGAGGTTTCAGCTGAGCTGCTCGGCTAGTGCTGGTTATTCGGGCAACTGTCCGCCGCGCTTGGCTTCGAGCTTGCGGCGCTCTCGCCGCGCGCCGTGAATCTGGCCGGCCGCGTACCCACCGCCAAGTGCGATGATCGCCGGGACGAACGCCAGCACGATCGCGCTGACCGCGGCGATGACCTTCAGCACGATGATGACGGCGATGACGGCGGCGACTACAGCAAGGACTGCTTTCATAGTCCTGACTATAGGATCCCGTTTCGGTTGGGAGCCGCAAATCTGCGAACCACGCTTGCGCCCAGTCGTCCTCGCGCAGCTTTCCGTTAGAGCGCGGGGCCGCTGATCGATCGGTCTCGTTCAGCAGCGTCGCCATCACGGATGCCCGTTGGCACTCCGGTCGTGATCGCGGGTATCCCGCACGAAACCGAATCCCACACACAAACGCCGTGAGGGCTTACAACAGCTCGTTGACCGAGGCGCGCAAGAGCCGGTCTCGGCGGCGAAGAACGCCCCGACGCGGTCCGTAGAGAACGAGCTCGATCCTGCCGGCGAACAATTCAGCCCCGTCCGGATACGCGATCTGCAGCGAGTCGAGGTCGTAGTAGTTGACCGTACGGGCGGCTACGCGCGCGCGCTCGAGCCGTCCAGACGGTGCCACCGCTCCCGTCACCGGCGAGCGCAAGGTGAGCATCTCGGCGTCGCCGCCCCAGTGCTCGAGCACGACCTCAGGACGGTGTTCGCCGATCGGACCCCTTTTGACACCTGACCCCGACCGCGGCTCGGTCACCTTCACGCGGTACTGATCGGCTGATGCGGAGCACTGCCCCCGGCCGGCGCGAACGGTCACGGCGCAAGAGAGCCGCCCACACGTGACGGCCGCGAGCGCGACGACCACGCGATCCTGCTGCGCTCTCGCCGACATCTCGCGCACGATATATGCGGACGCCGGCGGTGGGTTGCGCGCTGAGACGCCCTACGCGTCGAAGCCGAGGTGCAGACCGTCCGGTGGTCGCTCGGCATCGTGCCAGGACGGCCTGCGTGGTGGCGGCCGCACTGCATGTCGGCCGGCGTTCTTCTTGTCGCCGCCAGCGACCACCACTCTGGCCGCCGGGACTCGAAACTTCGGCATTCACGACCTAATAGGCAGTTCGCTGCGGCGCGCCCGCCAGTGTCATAGCGAGATGCTCGAGGCCGGACTGCTCGTAATCAGGAATGGGGTGAGTGGAGTGATCAACTGCAGAGCGGGGCGGAACCAGACAGGCAGTGTCCAGATCTTGTCTCAGTCACGATAACCCTTGCCACGTGACCGCCATTTCTCCAAGTCAGTTTCGGGAGATGCTTTGGCGGATTGCCGATCACCGGCAGCAGGTTGTTGGTCTCAGCAGTCACGTTCGGCCAACTCGAGAACGCGTCGGGTTTGAGCCGCGGGCCAGCTCCGGGAAAGCCGTGAACCTGGCATGCGACCGGGAAGGTCAGGAACCCTCCGTAGCTGACGCAGCTCGAAGCGTTTAGGGTGATCTGCTCCTCGGTTCCGCTGGCGAACACAGCCCGGGAGCCGCCGCCTACGCCGAGGATCGAGCCGCTCGCTTGGTTCCAGTTGTCACCAGTCTCCAGTCCGTTGAGATCAGGCCAGACGGCGGCCACCGCACTTCCTCCGAGATCCGAGACGGCCATCGCCAACATCCCGGGAAGCTCGAACCCCTCGATGCAGCACAGCGGGGACCCTGAGTTGACGTCGGAGCTTCCGAGGTCGCCGCCTGATGCGCACCCAGTGGGGTCATAGCCTTGGTGGTTGGGGAGCGTCAGATCGATCTGCCAGATGCACGCGACGCCAGATGTGCCCCCGTTGGTGGTCTGATAGACGAACTGCACCCAGTCGTTATGCCCGTTGGTGCCGATGAACGGGTTGGTGTTGTCCTGAAGGCTGTATCCACCCGGCCCCTTGTTCGTGTCGGACTCGACTGGGTGGCCGAGCAGTGAGAACGCGTCGAGTTGGCTGAGCACAATCGGTGGTCCTGCGTGGGAGAACCCGTTACCAGCAAGCTGTTTGCCTTGCTGTATCCCCGGGGTTCCGGCGAGCGGAATGCCGAAGCGCTTCTTCACGTACCCCGCTGCCAAGCACTGCACCTGCCGCCAACCACTAGTCCGCGCATATCGGTAACAACCTATCTGCGCTGGCGGTGGGGGCAGCCTCGGCGGTCGGACCCGTGGTTTCTTCCCGGGTGAACTGCCCACTGGGTTTGACGCGCCGAGCGCCTTGACGATCGCGATTGCGACCCGCCCGAGCCGACGCTCTGAGGGGGAGTTGGTCCCGTTCGTCGTCGCGCTCAGGTTGAACATGACATCGCTCTGTGTCAGTACGTAGAGCGCCGGCGCGCCGACCCTGCTCTTCCAGAACGCGGCCGAGCCGATCCGGTGCACGCTCGTCCCCCGAAAAGTCACCTTGTCCTTGGCAAAAGCAGTCCGGATCGCCTGGGCCTGCTCGCGCCGCAGCGGTATCAACGCCTGCAGGACGGCCAGCCCGCTTTGCCCCGACGCGTAGGCGCACTGCGTGTTGCGCTGCCCGTCGAAGTTGACGGTGTGTCGATCGGAAGGGTCGGCCGTGGCATCAGCACCGATCAAGGTCTTCGCCTCGGCTAGCGTGAATACCTCGCACGCGGTCACGCGTGTTGGCCCCCGACTCGCTGAATCACCAGCAAAGACGCTCGCGTTCGACGAGGCGACCACGCTCCAGCCACCCCGGCCGACAGGCTGACCACAAACGCTACGGCGGCGAGGCAAACGCCGACCCGTGCCACGCGGAGCAATACCCAACTGCCGCTGGATCGAATGATTAAGCCCCAGCGCATCGGTCCCTCCTTCGTTGACCACCGGTCGACCCGGTACGCAACGGCCCTCGCGCCGGTGTCCACCACCCCAGACTCTGGTTCATCGAAAACCTCAAACCTTGCGCCACGCGCTCGACGACGTGGCGCCTTGGCTGAGAACGCTGAGCGGGAGATCTCAGGCCCCTCACGCCCGCACCGCCATCGCAATCGGTCGATCCCATGCATCAACGAACCATGACCGCACGATGCCCGTCGCGCATCGGGTAGGGCACCTGATTTTTTAGCGGACCGAAGATTTGCGGAAACGAGGCCCAGGCCCCGCCGACCGGCCACAGATCGTGCATCGAAACACGATCACCGGCGGTCGCGCAGGCGCGATCGCGGGCGGCGCGGGAAAGCCCCGCACGTCGAGGCCTTTGCGTATGGGAGCAGTCAGCTCACGCTAATTCGCCGCCCCGATCGCCTCGACCGGCCGTGAGCGCAGCGCCCTCCGAGTTGGCAGCGAAAGGGCGAGTAGTGCCAGCAGGGCCGAGGTGCCCAGGATCGCCGCCACGGGTCCGGCCGGTACATAGGGGAGGCCGCCCGTGAGCGCGTGGCTGAGCGGCAGCAGCGCGATGGCAGCGATCGCCACGCCGATCCCGAGGCCGACGGCGATGATCAGCGCGGCCTCCCAGCGCGCCATCGACCGCACCTGGCGGGGGGTGGCGCCGACGAGCCGCAGGAGACCAAGCTCCCGCCGACGCCCGAGGGCGATCATGATCAGCGTGTTGATAACGGCGATCGAGGTGAAGGCGAAGATCTCGGCGACGAACTGCGGACCAAACCAGCGGTTCATCTCACGGTCGGCGTCTGTCGCGCTGGCCAGCGATGCGCGGTCGCTGACGTGGAGTCCGGGGTATCGCGGCCCGAGGGCCTGAAGCCGCCGCGCCACGGCGGCCGGGCGGTCGGCTCCGATCAGGACCGTCCCCAGGAGCGGCGTCGTCTGGTGGCTTTGTGCGAGCGCCGGAGATAGCAGAGCGTCGCCGAAGGCGAGGTCGCGACGGTAGATCGCGACGACCGTGGCATGGGTGCGAGTGCCGTCGCCGAGCACGATCCCGACGCGGTCGCCGACGTGGGCGTGGGCGGCGCTGGCGCGGTGGCGCCCGAGCGCGATCGCGTCGCCGTGCAGCGCGCGAAGGGACCCGGCAGTCACGTCGGCGTCCAGCCCGCCGGCCTGGCCGCCGGCGAGGATTTGGGCCGGGATCGTGTCATCGGACTCGCCGAGGCTCGGGCCGAGCGTGGTGGCGGTGAGCGCGACTGCGGACCGCACGCCGGGCGTCGCGCGCACCTGGGCGAGCGCCGCGGGCGGGAGTCCCGGACCGGCGCTCGTGATTGCCAGCTGGCCCGTCAGACCCGCCTGGCGCTCCTGGTGGATGGCGTGCTCGAGGGTGGTGGTACTGAACAGAAGCGTGCAGCTCAGGGCCACCGTGAGCACCAGCGGGGTGGTGGCTGAGGAGAAGCGTCGGGTGGCGGCGCCCATGTTCGCGGAGGCGAGGAAGCCGCCGACGGGCGAGAGCGCCGCGAGCGGCGCGGCCAGCACGCGGGCGGCGACGTGAGCCGCGATCGGTCCCAGGAAGGCAACCACGACGACGAGAAAGATCGCCGTCATTTCCGATGTCGCCGCCGCCGTCGCGGGCGTGCTGGTGCTAACCGAGACCGTGAACAGCGGCACGGCGCCGGCCAACGCCAGGATTCCCCCGATGATGCGACCCGGCCCCAGAAGCCGAGGCTCCACCGCGGCGTCAGTGAGCGCGAGCGTCGGTGCAACCTTTGCGACACGCCGGCCGGCGGCAAGAACCGCGAGCAGAGCCGTCGCAATCGCGCAGCCGACGACCGCTGCGGCGGGCAGCCAGTCCGTGTGCAGCGCGAAGTTCTCCGGGGCGATGCCATGGTCAACGAGCGCGTGAGCCAGCGACCGGCCCACGAGTATCCCCGGCCAGATTCCGGCCGCCGAGCCGATCAGCGCGACGATGCCCGCCTCCCAGGCGATCATGCGGCGGATTTGACCGGGCGTTGCGGCCACGGCCCGCAGCAGCGCAATCTCGCGCTCGCGCTGCTGGATTGACAGGCCCAGCGTGCTCGCGACGACAAACATCGCGATGAACAGCGCCAGTCCGCCGAATGCCGCCGTGACGGGGATCAGAGTCTTACGAGTCTTTTGGAGCTCGGGATACTCGGCCCCACCGCGGGCCGGTCCGGTCAGCACCTGATTGCCGCCGGCCGCGGCGCGCAGACGCGCAATCTCAAAGCCGGGCGCGGCGAGCACGCCGATCGCGTCGACGCGGTCGGGATGGCCGGCGAGGGCGGTTGCCTCGGCGTCGGTCACGAAGATCGCGCTCTGCAGCGAGACGGCGTGGCGAGGCCGAGCGACGCCGACGACCGTGACGATGCGCGTCGGTCCGGTCGCGGAAAGGCGCACCCTCGCACCGAGCTGGGCGCGATACCCCGTGACGACCTCGTCGGCCCCGGCGGGCGCGCGTCCCGCGCTCAGCACGTACGGTGTCAGCGCGGCGCTGCTCCACCCGTGCGCGACCGCAGCCTTGTCGCCGAGCTGGACGGGCACCGACACATCGCCGACCGCCGCCCGGACTCCCGGAACGTGTGCCAGGCGCCCGGCAAGCGCGGAGCTCACCGTGGCCCGCTCACTGAGCAGGACGTCGTGGTCGGCACCGACGTTCTGCTGCCCGGTTACAACTGCGGCGGCGCCCGCGTAGCGCTCGACGGGCGCATGGGTGCGCAGCATCGACTCGAGCTGCATGCCCCAGGCCATCGCGAGCACGGATGCGGCGATCAGCGCGACCAGGGCGCCCGTGAATGTGCCCACACGACCGCGCGCGGTGAGAATGGCGAGCCTCAGCATCGCTCAGGACCCCAGGTGCGCCAGCTGCTCGGCGACTTCGTCGGCGCTTGGAGCTTCGAGCTTCCCAGCAACGCGCCCGTCCGCGAGCACAATCACCCGGTCGGCGTAAACGGCGGCGACCGGGTCGTGGGTGACCATCACCACCGTCTGGCCGGCCGCGTCGGCGACCTCGCGCAGGAGCCCGAGCACCTCGCGCCCGGTGCGACTGTCAAGCGCTCCGGTCGGCTCATCGGCGAACAGGACATCGGGGCGGGTGATCAGCGCCCGGGCGATCGCGACCCGCTGCTGCTGGCCGCCGGAGAGTTGCGAGGGGCGGTGGCGCAGACGCTTCTCGAGGCCCACTCGCGCCGCGACCTCGCGGACCGCCGAGCGCCGCGGACGATGACCGTCTAACCGCAGCGGCAGCCCGATGTTCTGAGAGACAGTCAGGGAGGGCAGCAGGTTGAAGGCCTGAAAGACGAAGCCGATCCGCTCCCGCCTCAGGATCGTCAGCCGCCGCTCGCTGAGCGCCGCGAGCTCGGTGCCGCCGATCGAGACGGCGCCCGAGCTCGGGCGGTCGAGCCCTGCTGCGACGTTGAGGAAAGTGCTCTTGCCGGAGCCCGATGGTCCCATCAAAGCGGTGAACGACCCCGGCGCAAGTTCGATGCTCACCCCGTCAAGAGCGACGACGGCTCCCTCGCCCCGGCCGTAGACCTTGCGGACGTCGCGCAGAGCCACTGCCGGAGCAGAGGCGGCGGCGCTTGGTGTGCGGAGAACCGAGTTGAGCATTGAGTTCCTCCTGATTGACCCGATCGCGCTCGATCGCGAAGCAGGTGCGGTCCCTTGTCGTGCCATATCGCCAACCTAAGGCCGACCGGCTGGCCCGACATCGTCGTCAGGCTGGATTTGGCCTCCGCCCTGCCGACGAGTGGCACTCCTACTCAGGTAGGAGGCGCAGCCAGTAGGCGTGGAGTACGTTCAACGCGTGAGGCAAGTCCGAGATCTCACGAGCCACTACTGGTTTGACGTGCTGGTCGCGGCCCTGGCAATCGTCGCGATGCTCGAGGTGGCACTCGGACGGGGCTCGCCCGAAGCTCCGCAGACGACGCTGTGGTTCTGCATTCCGGCGATCGCAGTCCTGGTGGCGCCCGTGTTCGCGCGGCGATGGTTTCCGTTTGCGGGTCCGGCGGTGTACTGGCTGTTGGCGGCGGGCATCTCCTTCGTCGACCCACTGCTGATCCCGTATGCCAACGCCCTGTTCCCGATCGGAATGGCGGACGCGTTCCTGCTCGGGAACCTTCGAGACGTCCGTCTCGCCGGCCTCGGGCTGGCGATCGTGGTCGCCGCTGCGGCGACCCTCGTCGACAACATCGCCGGACACTCGGTCGACCAACTCGTGTTCATCGCGCTCGAGTTCGCGATCAGCTGGGCCGCGGGGTTCGCTGTCCGCGAGCGGGCCGTCCAGGCCGAGGCGGCGGAGTTGCGCGCGACGCAGGCCGAGCAGGAGCGTGATGTGGCCGCGCGCATCGCCGTCGCGGAGGAGCGCGCCCGCATCGCGCGCGAGCTCCATGACATCGTCGCCCACGCCGTCAGCGTGATGGTGCTTCAGGTGGGAGCGGTCAGGCACAAGCTCCCCGTCGCGCTGGCCGAGGATCGTGAAGCGCTGCGGGGGGTGGAGCAAGCTGGGCGCGAAGCGTTGGCCGAGATGCGTCACCTGCTCGACGCAATGCGTGATCACGGCGAGGATCTCCAGCTTGGCCCTCAGCCTGGGCTCGACCGTCTCGACGCGCTACTGCAAGACGTTGGTCGGGCCGGGCTCCCGGTGCAGTTGCACATCGACGGTGATCGCCTCGAGCTCCCACGCGGGATCGATATCTCGGCCTACCGGATTGTCCAGGAGGGCCTCACCAATGCCCTCAAGCACGCCCACGCCAGCCGAGCCGAAGTCGCACTCGAGTATGCGAGAGACCAACTGCGGATCGAGGTAAGCGACAACGGTGATGGCCCGCTGACCCACAACGGCGCTGGTCACGGGCTGATCGGGATCCGCGAGCGCGTCAAGCTCTACGGCGGCGAGATGAGCACCGGGAGCGCCAACGGCGATGGCTTCACCCTGAGCGCCCGCCTTCCGCTGACGGAGTACCGCTCGTGAGCATCCGGGTCCTGATCGCCGATGACCAGTCGATGGTCCGCGCCGGCTTCCGGATGCTCCTCTCCGGCGAGGAAGGGATCGAGGTCGTGGCGGAGGCGAGAGACGGACTCGAGGCAGTGGCCAAGGCGGCGCGATTTGACCCGACCGTGGTGCTGATGGACATCCGGATGCCCGAGCTCGATGGGCTGGAGGCGACTCGACGGCTGATCGCAGCCAAGGACAACGCCCGGATCTTGATCCTTACCACCTTCGGGCTCGATGAGTACCTCTACGAAGCGCTGCGCGCAGGCGCGAGCGGATTCGTGCTCAAGGACGATCCTCCCGAGCAGCTGATCGCCGCCGTGCGTACGGTTGCGGCTGGAGAAGCGCTGCTCTCGCCCGCGGTCACAAAACGGGTGATCAAACAATTCACGCGCATCCCTCGTCCAGATCCTCCGAAGGAGATGGACGAGCTCACGGCGCGGGAGCGAGACATCCTTCAGCTCATCGCCGGCGGCCTTTCGAACGCCGAGATCGGCGAGCGGCTCTACATCAGCGAAACGACCGTCAAGACGCACGTCACGCACGTTCTCCAGAAGCTCGGCCTCCGTGACCGCGTCCAAGCCGTCGTGCTGGCCTACCAGAATGGCCTGATCGAGGCGGACGCCCCTTTCTGACGCCGTCGCTGGCCGGTCTCACCGGCGGGAGATCTCGAGAGGCGCTCGAGAGGCGTCAGTGACCGGCCGACTGCCCGCCGTCGATGTGGAGCGTCTCCCCCGTGACAAACGCAGCCCGCTCGAGGTAGAGAATCCCCTCGACGACGTCCGCGACCTCGCCGACACGGCCGAGCGGGTGAAGCGCGCCCAGTCCCGCGTAGGACGCCGGGTCGTGCGCGGGCGTCTCGATGACGCCGAGCGACACGGCGTTGAACCGCACGCCGCGCGAGGCGTATTCGATCGCAAGCGACCGCGTCGCGGCAACGAGCCCGCCCTTGGTGAGAGCCGGCAGCGCCGCCGGTCGGCGGCTGTCGGCGTGGTCGACGAGACTCGTGGAGATGTTCACCACGTGGCCGCCGCCGCCGCTGACCATCGGCGGGATCGTCCGCTGGGCCAGATAGAAGAACCCGGCCAGGTTCACCGCGGTGATCGCGACGTAATCGTCAAGCGTGTACTCGGTGAACGGCTTGCCGATGTAGAGCCCAGCATTGTTGACGAGGGTGTCGACGCGGCCGAAGCGACCCAGCGCCTGATCTACCACGCGTTGCGCGGTGTCGGCCTCGGTGATGTCGCCCTCGACGGTGAAATAGTCCTGCTCGTCAGGGGCCGGCAGCGAGCGGGCGACGCCGACAACCGCGTACCCGGCCTGACGGTACCCCGCCACGAGCCCGGCCCCGATGCCCTGTGACGCGCCAGTGATGATCGCCACCTTCACGGCGGTGAGGTTTACACGACCGCCGAGGAAGTCGGCGCGACCGACCCCGGCGGCCTCCCGTCAGGCCGGAGGATTCTCGGCGAACTGCGGCGCCTCGTCGCCGATCTCGTGCCAGCTGGCCTTGTAGGCGACCTGGAGGTGGAAGCTCGGATCGAGATCGAGGTCGCGCATCAACCCCGCGGCGACGAAGTACTTCCCGCCGAGGTCGTCGTAGATGCTCGAGCCGCAGTTGCCGCAGAAGTTGCGCGGCGCGAACTCGCTCTCGTAAGTCTTGACCAAGTCCTCGCCCTTGGTGAACCTGAAGTTCTCCTCGGCAACGACGACGCCAGCCAGGCTCGAGCCGGTCCACCGCTGGCAACGAGTGCAGTGACAGTACCCCAGAGCCTCCGGATCCTTGACCTCGTACTCCACACCGCCGCACAAGCACGTGCCCTTGAGCGTGTCAGTCATCGTGACCCCTTCTCGAGTTGGCCTTCAACGATCGATTGCAACGCTACCACCGGCAAGACCGCCGGTGTTCGGGGCCTCGTCGGACGGTCCGTCGAAGCGGCCTCGAGCGCGACGCGTGGGGCTCGCTCGGCGGCGCGGCGCTAGATGAGGCCGGCGAAGACGAGCGCGCCAACCGCGATCAGCACGAGCGCGGTGAGAACGTTTCCCCACCGCTCGAGCCACTCGCCGCGGATCTCGTAGCCACCTCGCGTGGCGGCCAGCGTCAGCCCGACAATCGTGCCGATCGTCACGGCGGCAAAGATCACCAGCGAGCCGATCGCCGTCGCGACGCCGGCAGCAGCCGCGGCCAGAAATACGGGCAGGATCGTCAGATCAGGGGACGCCGCGGCGCCGAACGGGACCATCACCGCGCCGATCCCGCGCAGGCCGCGTTCGGAGCCGCGATCGGCCCCGGCCGCACCGCGGGCGTCGTCCGAACTGCGGTCGTGGCGATGCTCGCCGTCAGGCTCGTGGTCGTGATCGCCGTGGTGGGGACCGTGGTCATGTGCTCCGTGGTGGTGTTGGTGGTGGTCGTGCGTGTGTCCGTGGCCGGTGAGCTCGAGCACGACAAAGCCGATCCCGGTCACGATCAAGAGGATGCCGATGATCGTGTCCTGAGCGCCCTGGACCGCTGACCGGAACTGCACCCCGACCGCGATGATCAGCGCGCCGAGCACGATCGAGACCAGAACGTGCGCGACGCCCGCGAGACTCGACAGGCGAGCGACCTTCGCCAGCGGGTATCGCCGGGTGCGGCCCAGCACCGAGAGCGGCACCCAGTGATCGGGCAGGATCGCGTGGCCGAAGCCGACGCCCGCCGCGGCGGCGAGCAGTGCGAGCCCGTTGCTGCTCATACGCCGAGTGCCTGCTCCGACGGGCTGGACGCGAGGCCGAGCCGGAGGTGCTCGGTGTGCGAGACCGCCTCGCTCAGCAATGCTCCGACGTGGTCGTCGTGGAGCGCGTAGATGACCTGGCGACCGTCGCGCTCGCCGACCACCAGGCCCAGGTGGCGAAGAACCCGCAGCTGCTGTGAGACGGCCGGCTGCTCCATGCCGACTGCGCGCGCGAGCTCACCGACCGAGCACGGCCCCGCGCCCAATCGGCTGAGGATCCGCACTCGGCTCGGCGTCGCGAGCGCCTGCATCGTCTCGGCGACCGATCGCGCCGTCTCGGCCGACAGGAACGCGAGATCGGGTTCGCCTCCGTGAGTCATGCATACATTATTGCATGCACAGCCATGCATGCGTTTCCGGAACACCGGCGACGCCGGGCTCAGCCGGCCATTCCGGCTCGGGGCGTGATTGCGATCGCCGCGAGGCGCTGCTACGGTGCCCGGCGACCGTAAGCTTTCACAGGGGGACCGGGGACCATGAATTACCGCCGTTTCGGGTGGGCTGTGCTGATTGCGTGCGCAGTCAGCGGGTTGGCGCCAGCACTTGCTCAAGCCGCGCCGAGTGTGGCTGTCTCGCCAGGGTCGGGCTCACCCGGCCATACGCTGTCGGTCACGGGCGGCGGGTGGACGGCCGGCGACACGATCTTCGTGCAGATCGGCAGCACGACATTCAACACCGACGACGTATGCGAGCTCACGGCGAGCCCCGACGGGACGATCCGCGGCACGAAACCAAACGGCGGCTGCCAGGTCCCAAACGTGCCGGACGGCAGCAGGACGCTGTTCGCGATCGACCAGCAGAAGGAGTCCGTGACCGCGACGGGAACGGCGTTCACCGTCACGCCCGCCCTCACGCTGACGCCGAGCAACGCCTCGGCTGGAACCCCTGCAAGTCCGGGCGCATCGGTCTCGGTCCAGGGCGCCGGCTTCGCGGGCAGCTCGACCGTGTCGAGCTTCAAGTTCGACACCACCGCGCTAACCACCAGTCCGACTTCCGTGAGCACCAACACCAGTGGCAGCTTCACCAGCGGCGTCACGTTCACGGTCCCCAGCACTGCGACCGCCGGCAATCACACGATCTCCGGGACCGATGGAGCAGCTCATAAGGGCAGCGCGACGCTCAAGATCTACAAACCGAGGATCTCGGTCTCGCCGACGTCGGCCGCCCCTGGCCACGGGTTGACCGTATCCGGAAGCGGATGGCCCGCCGGCGACACGATCTTCGTGCAGATCGGCAGCACCACGTTCAACACCGGGGACGTATGTGAGCTCACCGCGAGCCCGGACGGCACGATCGCCGGGACCAAGAGCACGGGCGGCTGCTCGCTGCCCAACGTGCCGGCCGGCAATCGGGTCCTGTTCGCGATCGACCAGCAGAACCAAGGCGTGATCGCGAACGGCGCCACCTACAAGGTAATCCCCGGACTCACGCTGACCCCGAGCGGCGCCGCGGCCGGCACTCCCGCGAGCCCCGGCGCGACGATCACCATGCAGGGCGCCGGCTTCACCGGCAGCTCGACGGTCTCGGGCTTCAAATTCGACACCGCCGCTCTGCCCACGAGCCCGGCGTCTGTGAGCACCGATACGAACGGGACCTTCACAAGCAGCACCACCTTCACGGTTCCCGCCGCCACGGCGGGGACCCACACGATCTCGGCGACCGACGGCGCGTCCAACAAGGGCACTGCGACGCTCAAGATCTACACGCCGAGGATCTCGGTCTCGCCGACGTCGGCCGCCCCTGGCCACGGGTTGACCGTATCCGGAAGCGGATGGCCTGCGGGCGACACGATCTTTGTTGAGATCGGCAGCACCACGTTCAACATCGGCGACGTATGTGAGCTCACCGCGAGCCCGGACGGCACGATCGCCGGGACCAAGAGCACGGGCGGCTGCTCGCTGCCCAACGTGCCGGCCGGCAATCGGGTCCTGTTCGCGATCGACCAGCAGAACCAAGGCGTGATCGCGAACGGCGCCACCTACAAGGTAATCCCCGGACTCACGCTGACCCCGAGCGGCGCCGCGGCCGGCACTCCCGCGAGCCCCGGCGCGACGGTCACAATCCAGGGCGCCGGCTTCACCGGCAGCTCGACGGTCTCGGGCTTCAAGTTCGACACGGCGGCGCTGACCACCACCCCGACGAGCATCGCCACGGACGGGAACGGCACCTTCACCGGCGCCGTCACGTTCACGGTGCCGAGCACGGCAACTGCGGGCAGTCACACGATCTCGGCGACCGACGGCGCTGCCCTCAAGGGCACCGCCGCGCTGACGATCTTCAAGCCCAAGATCTCGGTATCCCCGACATCGGGGATACCGATGCGTGGGCTGACCGTGACCGGAAGCGGCTGGCCTGCCGGCGACACGATCTTCGTCCAGATCGGCAGCACCACGTTCAACACCGACGACGTGTGCGAGCTCACGGCCGCCTCCGACGGCACGATCGGCGGCAACTTGCCCAATGGCGGCTGCCACGTGCCGGCAGCGGTTCCCACCGGCAGCCAACCGCTCGTCGGGATCGACCAACAGAACCAGGGCGTCCGCGCCACTGGCACCAACTTCAACGTCACGTAGGCCCGCGCTCAGACATCCTCGCTGTCGCCGCCCACGGAGGGCGTCAAGCCGCGATACCCGCGAGGTGGCCTGCGATCAGCTCCGCGGAACGCTCGACGTCGACGAGCCATGGGGCATGTCCAGCGCGAAGTTCGTGCATCGTCGCACCCGGGATCTGCTGGATCGACGGGCGTGCGCGCGCCGGCGACAGGTATGGGTCGTCGGTTCCCAAGATGAACGTCGTCGGAATCCGGATCGCGGCCAGCTCGCTCACGGTCAGGACACTTTCGGGCCGCGGTTTGCGAGGACGGTTGATCGCGTGCATCAACGAGGCGACGGTGCGGGCGTTCTCGGACCGGCCGCTCGATAGGCGAAGCGCCTCGATCAGCGCCTCCGGCGCGCCGTTCACTTCCGAACGGCCGAGGCCCTGGGCGAGCAGTCGCCGATAGACCCGACGCGGAGCCGGTGCGCGCAGAACCGCCGTCCCGAGGCCGGGAATCGCCAGCAGTGAGAGCGGCATCCGCACATTGGCACCGGCGAGCGCGACCGCCGGCTCTCCGATCGCGATCAGGCTCGAGATTCGCTCGCTTCCCGTGGCGGCGTACCAGAGCGCGAGCATCCCGCCGAGCGAATGACCGACCACCGACACCCGCTCGAGCTCGAGCGCGTCGAGCAGGTCATCGATCAGTGCGACGGCGTGCGCGCGAAGGTGACCGCGCCGATATCGCACGGGGTCCGACAGCCCGTGACCGGGAAGGTCGACGGCGAGCAGCCGCTTGTCCGGCAGCGCGCCGAACAAAGGTGCCCAAACGACGGCGCTCAGGGACACGCCGTGGAGCGCAATCACTGGCTCGCCTTCGCCGTGGGCGAGCACGCGGACCCGGAGCCCAGTTCTGCTCAGCTCGAGATACGACTGCTGAATCTCCCCGTCGGTCGCGGCGAGCAGCCCGGCCTCGCAATCGTGGATTCGTCGTTCGGGGTTCATGGCCGACTCCGTTTCGGTCGTGGTTGATCCGCAGTGTTGGTGGTCGTCGTAGTGGCCACCGCCGCCAGCCAACTCCTGACCGTGCGCTCGTCGTCACGGCTCAGACTGTCGAATGCGGCACGTTCGATCGCCCGCACGCGCTTGGTGGCGGCTTGTAGGAGGGTGCGACCACGGCTCGTCGGACGGACGAGGACAACCCTGCGGTTGTGCGCCTTGCGTTCGAGCAGTCCCGCCGCCTCGAGGCTCAGAATCGCGGCGTGCATCGTCTGCCTGGTCACCTGCGCGACGCGCGCCAGCTCCGAGGTGGAGAGCTCGGCCCGGCGCTCGAACAGGCTCAGGATTCCGTACTCCTGCGCGGACAGACCGAGATCGTTCAGCTCCGCATCGAGTTCGGCGCGGAAGCGCTGATGGGCCAACCGGAACAGGTAGCCCAGGTGTGCTTCGGGGTTGGGATTCGGTCTAGAAGTTGTCAGTGGACCTGACACTCTAGCAGTTGCGCTTCGACATCGCCGGTAGCGCAGATCGCGTCCACTTCTGGCGTCGTCAGGCGAGCGGAGGCGGCAGGCGCGCGTAAGGAGTTCGAGTGCGCTGACGCTAAGCAGGTACACGCCCACTCCCAACAGGGGCGGCGCATGATCGAAATGAAAGGGCTGTCAATGGCCGTTACTGCACCTCAACAGCAAGCGCCCCCGAGCGCGGGAGCCACCGTCTCGCAACGCGGGGCGGTCACTCTCGCGGCCGACTGGCGCGACCCCCGCTACCAGGCATTCGCGCTCCTGCGCCTCGCGTTCACCGTCGCGCCGATCGCGTTCGGGGTCGACAAGTTCTTCAACGTCATGGTCTACTGGCCGAAGTACCTCGCGCCGTGGATCAACCACATCGCACCCGGGACGGGTCAGCAGTTCATGTACTTCGTCGGCGCGGTCGAAATCCTCGCCGGCGTGATCGTCGCGGTCAAGCCGCGCTACGGCGCGTACGTCGTCGCGGGCTGGCTCGCCGGGATCGTCTTCAATCTCGTGACCTACTCCGGCTTCTACGACGTCGCGTTGCGGGACTTCGGGCTGATGCTCGGCGCGCTCACGCTCGCCCGCCTCGCGTCGGTCTACGACGCCCCGCTTCAGTTCCGGAGGCGCTAACCGAGGAGCCCTCAGCCCGTGAACGCGTTGTGCTTGCCGAGCGCTATCTGCCGGATGCGGCAAATCGTCGCGACCGAAACGACGAGCCAGACGGCGAGCGCGATCCAGACCCAGACTCGCGCGAAGGTCGTCATCACCGACGCGTGCGCGGCCGAGCCCCCGAGGCCGCTACAAGCGGCATACATCCCGACCGGGAACACCGTAGCCCACCGCCGCAGGTCATAGCCGGGGCGTGGCCAAGCCGCCTCGGCGACGATCAGCACCGGAAGCCATGCGATCGAGATCACCCATAGAACGACAGTCGCGGCCTTCAGCGTTCCGAACGATCCGGTGAGGACGCCCAGGCTCTCGGCGGTCAGCGTGATCCGCGCCGCCGCGAGCGTCGCGAGCGCGACCGCACCGCCAGTGATCCAATGGTCGCCGCAGCCGACGATCAGCTGTCGCAGGTCAAAGCGCACAATCACGAACAGGTAGAACGCCAGCCCGAGCACGAACAGCGCCACCGCGATGAACAGCAGCCAGGTCGCGCCCTGCACCGCTGCCACGGCCGCCGCAAGAACCGCGAGCGACTCCGTGCAGACCGACAGGATCAGCGAGCCGCCGACCGTCGGAACCTCCCAGTGGCGCAGGACCGGCCCCAGCAGCACGAGCCAACCGACAGTGCCAGCGGCGAGTAACACGATCCCGGCCCAGTCCCAGCCGATGAGCGTCAGACCCGTGCCGAGGACCGCAGTCCCGGCGACTGCAGTCAGCGCCGCCGGTGACTCTGCCTCCTCTTGTACCCGTCTTGGATCGCCCCAGATCCGCGCGCCGAGGAGTAGGCCCAGCGCCAGCCAGACCGCCGCGCAGATCACCAGCAGAATCCGAGACAGGGTCTGGCGGCCGTCGAGCGCGAGTCCAACCGAGACGATCCCGGTCCCCATCACGACCGCGCCGGACGCCGGCGGGATCGCATCGAGGACCCTCTCCACCGGACGGGCAGGTCGCTGGGCATCCATCACTGAGAAATGGCGACCAGACCTAGACCCACGCGCGCGAACTGTATCCGCGAGACGGCGAGGCCCTCGCCAGAGCCGGGCGCGCTCGGCGGATCGCTACAGCGTCCGGCAGGCCGCCCGGCGAACCGTCAGGCGACGATTTGCATCTCGTGGCTGGTGGTGTTCAGGCGCCGGCCGCCATCGGCGTCCGCAGCGACGATGTCTTCGATCCTCACTCCGAAGCGATCCGGGAGGTAGATCCCGGGCTCGATCGAGAAGCACATGCCGGGCTCGATCGGATTGATCTCCCCCTCGACCATGTACGGGGGCTCGTGCGTCGTCAGGCCTATCCCGTGCCCGACGCGGTGGGTGAAGTGTTCGCCGTAGCCGGCGTCCGTGATAACCGCGCGAGCGGCGCGGTCGATCTCCTGGCAGGCGATCCCCGGGCGGACCGCCTCGTAGCCGGCCTGCTGAGCTTGACGGACGACCTCGTAGACCTCGCGCTCCTCGTCACTTGACTCGCCGACGTGAACCGTGCGGGTCGTATCGGAGCCGTAGCCGTCCTTGATGCCGCCGAAGTCCATGACGACCATGTCCCCTTCCTCGATCAGTCGCTCGCCGACCTCGTGATGGGGCTTCGCGCCGTTGGGGCCCGAGCCGACGACGGTGAAGTCGACCTGCGAGTGGCCGTGCTCGCGCAGCAGCGCAGCGAGGTCGGCGGCAACGTCGATCTCCCGGCGACCGGCAAACCGGACCTTGATGATCTCCTCGAACGTCGCGTCGGCGGCCCTGCCGGCGTCCGTCAGGCGCTCGAGCTCCTCGTCGTCCTTGATCGCGCGTAGCATCGGCAACTTGGTCGTCATCGACACGTAGTTCGAGTCCGGAAGCGCCACCTGGAGCCCGAGCACGTGCATCGCCCAGGCCGCGTCCGAGATCGCGTACGTGCCGCGCGGATCGAGCAGCTTGGCGGTCGCCTCGTAGGGGTCGCTGCCGTCTGTCCAGTCGCTCAGCGAGATGACGGAGGCGCCCGGCGCCTGTTCGACGTCTGGGCGCTCGAAGATCGGGACGATCATTGCCGGATCACGTCCGGTCGCGATCACGAGCATCGTGACCCGCTCGCTGATCGAGGTCGGCGTGTAGCCCATGAAGTAGGTGAGGTCTGGGCCGGGCGTGACCAGCAGCCCCGAGAGGCCCGCACCCGCCGCCTGGCTCGCGGCCCGCGCGATCCGACCCTCGAAGTCCCGGGCTGTGAACGGCCTGGGCGAGCTCATGACCGCCAGGCTACCGAACGCCGGGTCCCGCGCCGCGGCGGATTCAGGCCGCGCTGCGACGGTAGTAGGCGGCGTTGAGCTCGGTGAACGCACTCCACTCTTCGGGAAGCTGATCCTCGGGGAAGATCGCGTCGACCGGACATGCCTCGACGCAGGCGTCGCAGTCGATGCACTCCTCGGGGTCGATGTAAAGCTGCTCGGCCTCGGCGTGCTCGGCCTCGTCGGGGGTCGGATGGATGCAGTCGACCGGGCACACCTCCACACACGAGTTGTCCTTGACGCCGATGCAGGGTTCAGCGATCACGTAGGCCATCGAGCCTCCAGCCTGGTAGCTTTTCACACCGGGCCTGGGAAAATAGCGCGCGAGCGAATAGTTTTCCAACTCCCGCTGTGCAAAACTTAGCGAGCGATGGACTTCCCGGCGCGGCCTCGCGATGCGCTCGCCCAGCCGACCCGGGCGCGGCTCTTCAGCATGCTGTCCGAGGTGCGCCGCCCGGTCGGCACTGACGAGCTCGCCCGGCAGCTGGGGCTGCATCCCAACGGCGTCCGGGTTCACCTCGAGCGCCTGCGCGCGAGCGGGTTGATCGCTCGCGATCGCAAACCCCAAGAGCGCGGCCGGCCGCGCGACATGTGGACGATCGCCCCCGGCGCGCACCCCGGCGGCGACCCGCCAAGCGGTTACGGGGATCTCGGTCGGTGGCTCGCGCGGGTGCTGTCAACGCGCACGGCGAGCGTCCGACAGGCCGAGGTGACAGGCCGTCAGATCGGGCGCGAGCTCGCGCCGCAGAGCGATGGCCTGATCGCTGAATCGTTCCAGGCGCTGCTCGCGGCGCTCGGCTTTGCGCCGCGGCGCGAGGACGCCGCCAGCGGCACGCTCGCCTTTCGCCTATGCAACTGCCCGTATCGCGACGCCGTGCGGGACAGCCCCGAGGTCGTGTGCGCGCTCCACAAGGGAATCACCCGCGGCGTGCTCGACGTCCTCGCTCCCGAGACGAGGCTGGTCGCATTCGTCCCCGCCGATCCGGACCGGGCCGGGTGTCTGGTCCAGGTCGACGCGTCGGCGGCCAAGGGCCGGGCCGGATTGCAGCAACCACCGGTTGCGGCAAGCGGATCCGGCTAATGTCAGCACGGGAGCGATCGCGTCGGCAACGAGGAGGAAAGCGATGGACAGGTTCCGTATCCAGCCCCACGTCCGTCTGCATGAATGGGTCGCGCAGGAGCGTGGCTTCTTCGACGACGAGGGGCTCGAATACGAGTTTGATCCCCGCGGGGTCGCCGGCAGCTCGCTGACGACCTCGTCGGTCAAGGCCGCCGACGCGGCGCCGGCGCCGACGCTCGACGGCGCCTTCGAGGACATGGAGCGGGGACGGACGTGTGACATCTCGGGCGCGTGCCACTGGGCCGTGAACGCCGCCGCGTCGACCGACCACGGGAAGATGTGGGGCAGGGCGTACTCGGTCTGCACGTCGGCGATCGTCGTCGCACCCGAGTCGCCGTACGAGCGGCCCGAGGATCTGGCCGGGATCGAGGTCGGAGTCGGGTATCACTCGGGCAGCCACTACTCGGCGATCGAGGGTCTTGAGCCGTTCCTGGCGCCGGACCAGATCGCGCTCGCGTTCGTCGGCTACCCGTTTGATCGGGTCCGCCTGATGCGCGACCGCAAGATCGCTGCGGCGAACGTATGGGGCGCCCAGTATTACCTGCTCGAGCAGTGGGGGTTCCGAAAGCTCGTCGACACGACGTTCATGATGGGCTTTCTGGTCAGCGCCGATGCCGCGCAGACCGACCTCGAGCGCTACTTCCGCGCGCTGCGGCGCGCACAGGCCGAGCTCGACCTCGAGCCCCAGCGATACAAGCGCTATTGGCTGCGCGAGATGCCCGAGGATCTCGCCGCGCAGACGGATGTCCGGCGCTTCGGGCCCGGCGAACGGATCGTGTTCGAGCCCTATACGCGCGACATGTTCGAGCGGACCCACCGGTGGATGGCGCGCTGGGAGGTGCTGGGCGTCACCCCCGTGCAGCGTTCGGTCTACGAGGACGCGGTCCTCTCCTAGCGCCTCCGATCAGCGGGCGCCAGGCGCCCTCTCCTGTGAGCGGGCGCCCGCGCCGGGAGCGGCGCTAGCCCCAGACGCTCTCGGCGACCTCCGCCACGAGCCGCAGCTTCTTCCCCTGCGCATCGTCGTCGATCGCGTTCCCCGGGCCGGCGGACGAAAAGCCGCACTGGGTCGAGATCGCGAGCTGATCACGCGGATGAAAGCGGCTCGCCTCGTCGATCCGGGCATGGAGCCGGTCGACCGCCTCGAGCTCCGCGAACTTCGAGGACACCAGCCCGAGCACGACGATCTTGTCGTCGGGCACGTCCTGGAGCGGATCGAATGGTCCCGAGCGCTCGTTCTCGTATTCGAGCAGGAAGCGGTCATAGTTGGTCAGGCGGGGGAATAGCTGCTTGGAGATCGCGCCGTAGCCTCCGGCACTGATCCAATGGCTGTCGTAGTTGCCCTTGCAGAGGTGCAGCCCGAACGTGACGCCCGGAACCGCCGCGAGATCATTGAGCATGTCGGCGCCGTCGGTCAGCACGCGCTCGAACGGGATCCCCGCTTGTGCCCACAGGCGTTGTTGTGACTCATCGATCAGCTGTCCGAAATCGGGCGCGTCGACCTGGATGTACGGACAGCCCATTCTCGCCAACTCCTCGGCCTCCTCTCGCATCAGTGCAAGGCCGTCGGCGAACAATTCGAAGGGATCGCTGTACGCGTCTCGCGAGCGCTCGGGCGACCACACGAGGAACAGCATCAGTGGGCTCGGGAGCGTCACCTTGACGGGGCGCCGCGCCTTCGCGCGCGCGTAGGCGTACTCCTCGACGGTCATCATCCGCCGCCTGCGAAGCTTGTCGGTGACCGACAGTGGCACCTGGAAGACGCTCTGTTCACCGCCGCTCTCGTCGTGGAAGGGAACCGGTATGTGCTGCGGCGCGGGGTCCGGAGTCAGCCCCTCCACCGCGTCCAGCAGCTGGTCGATGAACGTGTGCCTGCGCACCTCCCCGTCGGTCACGACGTCGAGGCCGGCGCCCTCCTGGACGGCGATCACCTGATCGACCGCGCAATCCTCGATCTCCTTGTACCTGCGGGGACCGATGTGGTCACCTTCGAGCTCGGCGCGAGCGCGCAGGAGATAGTCCGGGCGTAGCAGTGACCCGACCGTGTCGGCACGGTAAGCGGTTCTCATCTCTCACTTTCCTTTCTCGGGACGCGAAGCAGCAATGACGCGATGACCTCGCGAATCGTGGCTTCGGAGGCTCCAGTTGCGTCGGTGCCCCGCCATCCGACGACGCCATCTGGACGAATTAGAGCGGCGCCCGACGCCGAGATCCCATATGCGTCAGCAAAGCCCCCGTCGGGGTCACGCAGCTGCCCGTCGCCCACGAGATGGACATCGAGCGGCAACTCGGACCCGCCTGCCACGCCGCGTGCCGCGTCTTGCCAAGCCGTGCCCTCTGCCGCCGCGAGCAGGACGAACCCGCGACCGAACAGATCCAGCGTCGAGATCGCGGTCCGATCGCGCTCGAGGACGACGTGTGGCGCGCGCGATCCGGGGCGTCCGCCGGACTCGCGGGGATGCTCGTAGAGCGGGTGCTCAGCGCTCGGCTCGAGCACGATCGCCGCCGAGTTGTAGCGGTAGCCGATCTCGATCGAGAAGTCGTCGACGAGCGGCTGCGCCTGCTCGGTTCCGAGGTACGGCGCGACGCGCGTCACGTATCGCGCGTAGGCCTGCTCGACCGTGAGCTCGCCGATCGGGCGACGCTCGCTGTCGTAGGTGTCAAGCAGCTCGGGCGCCGCGTGCCCATCGAGCACGAGCGCGAGCTTCCACGCGAGGTTGTGGGCGTCGTGGACGCCGGTGTTGCCGCCGAAGCCGCCGTTGGGCGGCATCGTGTGCGCGGCATCTCCGGCGAGAAACACGCGCCCGTCCTGATAGCGCTCGGCGTTGTCGCAGACCGCCTGCCAGGTCGCAATGCCCTCGATCACGACCGGGATGTCGGGGACGCCGATCGCGGCGCGGAGAAGCTCGAGCGCGCGGCGTTCATCGACGCTCGCCGCGATATTGGCCCACGGCGCCGATGGGTAGGCGGCGACGACCTCCGGGCGCGCCGTATCGCCGACCAGATTGACCACGAGAAAGCCACCGTTGCCGGTTCTGTCGAGCCGGAAGAAACCGCGCAGAACCGGGTTGGTGACGTAGTTGACGCCCTGGTCGCGCCCCTGCAGCAACGGCGTCAGGTCCGCCTCGGAGCGGAAGTGGATCGTGATGCTGTTCGACAGCACCCCGTGGCCACGCATTGCGATACCGAGACGCTCGCGCACCGGGCTGCGGTTTCCGTCGGCGGCGACGACGTACCGTGCCCGCACTCGTGTTTCGGACCCGTCCTCCAGATCGCGCAGTGTGGCCGTGACGCCGCCTGCGTCCTGGTCCAGGCTGACGCATTCCGTGCGGTAGCGCAGCCGCGCGCCGAGCTCCTCGGCCCTCGCGCGGAGGATCGGCTCGAGCGCATCCTGGTCAATGAACAGCCGCACCGTCGGGCTGTACTCCGCGACGCCGGCATTCAGGTTCGGGAAGTAGCTCGCGATCTCGCGACCGGCGAGCGACTCGACGTTGTTGATCCCGCCGTCTACGAAGTAGGTCTCCTCCGACTTGCGCCGGACCGCCTCCTCTAACCCGACCGAGCGCAGGATCTCGAGCGTGCGCAGCTGAAAGTGACCGGCGCGCGGATTGATCGCGGTACTCGCGTGGCGCTCGACGGCCAGGCAGCCGATTCCATGCACGCGCAAAAACAGCGCCGTCGAGAGGCCCACGAGACTGCCACCGACGATCAGGACGTCGACGTCATGCTCGGAGGTTCGATCGCTGGTCAATGCAGTCAGCGGCTGTCAGCCGCGCCCTGGTCGCAGAAGCACACGTCCACCATCACTTCACACGCACGTCCACCAATCACTTTTAGCGCCAGTCCGCGGTCGTTTCTTACGTCGCGCACGACGAGGCAATCCATCGTGCAGCGAAAGTCAGACGCCGCCCAGCTCGGCGTAGCGCGCAAGCATCTCGTTGGTCTGCGGGCCAGATCGCAACGCAGTGCTGTGCGAGACCCGTCTCCGCAAAGCGTTCTACCGTCCAGTTGGTGCAGCCCACCCATCGTGATCGCGTCGAGGCCCTGCTGTCCGACGCCGCCGCCGAGCACGTGGCCTTGATGTCGCGCCTGTCGCCCGAACTGCGCGGGTTCATCCCGGTCGATGCCCAGGGCGTGACGGCCGCGATCGACCACCTCGCCGACACGGTTGGCTTCTCGGCCGATCAGCGCCGCGCGCTGATTCGCCCGCACGCGGTCAATCCCGCCGTCATGCATGCGCGCGTATTCGGCCGGGCGCCACTCGCCCCCGAGACGGTGATCGGGTCGTTCGTCGAGGGCGCTCGTGTGCGAGCTGATGCGCTCGCATCGCTCGCCGACGTCGCCGGCGGCGAGGAGCTAGGACTCCAGGTGCGCAGGCTGCTGCTCGAGTATCCGCCGCCGACTGACGCCGGCGGAGCGGATCTCGTCTCCCAGCTGCGCGCGACGTATTCCGCGCACGAACGCGCGGCGCTGATGATCGCGGCATACCTTGACGCCACGCTGTGACGCATCGGCCGCCGGCGCGCGCCGGTCAACGGTGCCCGCGTTGACGCGGTCCAGGCTCGGCACCCCCGGGCGGTGGCGGTGGACGGCGTGGCGGCGGGCGGCGTGGCGGCGGCGATCCCGACAGCAACGCCTGCACCGCGGGCAATGCGTGCGCGAGCGCATGCGCCTCGGGACCCGGCAGCTCTGACAGAAGAGCTCCGAGGCGCCCGCGGAGCGTCGATTGCGCGGATTCGAGCGCGGCGTTCCCGGCGGCTGACAGCGTCAGCGTCTGGCGCCGGCGGTCACCGGAGAACTCACCCCGCTGCAGCATGCCTGCACCGGCGAGCCCCGCGAGCAGCTGCGAGACCGCGGGCCCCGAGACCCCGGCGCGCCGCGCGAGCTCGGAGCCCGAAACGCCCTCGGCAGCGATCGCGCGCAGTGCCGCGAACTGGGCCAGCGTCAGCGGTGGGTCATGCGCGCCGAGCAACCGCTCGATCCAGCGGCTGACGAGCGGCGCGACGGCGACCAGGGCATCGGCAGCGTCGCTGACAGGAGGGGGGCGGCGCGGAGCGGGCATTAGTTAAGTAAACTTAACATCTAAGCATGCTTATTGAACTGCGGATTCTCGCACGCTGTCCGGTCACAGCGCCGCTCTGGCTCAACGGACGGGCTGCACGCTGCGTGCCTGCATCATCGAGGCGGCGATGACCGGGGTGATCGAGAGCTTCGGCGTGCTCGGCGTCTTCTTGTTGATGGTCCCCGAGAGCGCCTGCATCCCGATCCCGAGTGAGCTCACGCTGCTGTTCTCCGGGTTCGCCGTGCACCAGGGGTGGATGAGCCTGCCGGCGGCCGTGCTCGCGGCGACTGCCGGCAACCTCGTGGGTTCGCTGCTCGCTTACGCGCTCGGGGCGAGCCACCTGCTCAACCGCGTTGTGGGCGTGCGGGAGCTGCTCGGCCGCTGGGAGGGGCTGCTCGAACGCCACGGGACGCGCGCGGTGTTCGTCGCCAGGCTGCTGCCGCTGGCGCGGACGTTTGTGTCCCTGCCGGCCGGGGCGCAGCGCATCCCCTTGACGAGGTTCGTCGTGCTGACGACGCTCGGGTGCGCTCTGTGGGCTGTCGGCTTCATCGTCGCCGGAGCGCTCGCCGCCAACGCGTGGACTGCGCTGCACTCGATTCTCGGACGAGCGCTGCTCGCCGTCGGTCTGGTGGTGCTCGGCGTCTCGGCGCTGCGCGGGCACCGCCGCTGACCCTCGCCTGCACCCTCGGCCGACCAGTCTGTGCTGTTAATGCAGGCGATCTTTGGCGGTTGGCGATACGGTTGCAGTGGTTGGCGTGTCTGCAGCCAGCGATGCGGGGTCGATGACGCGCCTCTCAGCCATCACTCATACGGAGGAGACGGACCAATGAGCAGTGGTGATCAGCGCGGTCGAGTTGCCCACAACGGTGCCCGCACGCTTTCCGAGTCCGATCTCGATCCCTTGCTGGAGGCGCTGCGAGCGGCCCAAGAGGGGGACTTCTCGGTTCGCCTGACCCCGGCGGGCAAGGGGAAGATGGGCGACATCGCGCGCGCGTTCAACGACCTCCAGGCCCGCAACGATCAGATGTCGGGCGAGCTCGTGCGCGTCGGCAAGATCATCGGCCGCGAAGGACGGATGACCGAACGGGCCAAGCTCCGCGACGCCGGTGGCGCTTGGGCGACGAGCATTGACTCGCTCAACTCGCTGATCGACGATCTCGTCCGGCCGACGACTGAGGTCGCGCGCGTGATCGTCGCCGTCGCCGAGGGTGACCTGTCCCAGAAGATGGCGCTCAAGATCGGCGGCCAGCCGGTCAAGGGCGAGTTCCTGCGGATCGGCACGACCGTCAACACGATGGTCGACCAGTTGTCGGCGTTCGCCGACGAGGTCACGCGCGTCGCGCGCGAAGTCGGCACCGAGGGCAAGCTCGGCGGCCAGGCCGAGGTACCCGGCGTCGCCGGAACCTGGAAGGACCTGACCGAATCGGTCAACTTCATGGCCGCCAATCTGACCGATCAGGTCCGCAACATCGCCCAGGTCACGACCGCCGTCGCCCAGGGCGATTTGTCACAGAAGATCACCGTCGACGTCAAGGGCGAGATCCTCGAGCTCAAGAACACGATCAACACGATGGTCGACCAGCTCTCCTCGTTCGCCGCCGAGGTCACCCGCGTCGCGCGCGAAGTCGGCACCGAGGGCAAGCTCGGTGGCCAGGCCGAGGTACAGGACGTCTCGGGCACCTGGCGCGGGCTGACCGAGAACGTCAACCTGATGGCCAACAACCTGACCGATCAGGTCCGCAACATCGCCCAGGTCACGACCGCCGTCGCCCAGGGCGATCTGTCACAGAAGATCACCGTCGAGGCCAAGGGCGAGGTCGCCGCGCTCGCCGACACGATCAACTCGATGACCGACACCCTGCGCGCGTTCGCCGACGAGGTCACCCGCGTCGCGCGCGAAGTCGGCACCGAGGGCGTGCTCGGTGGACAGGCCGAGGTGCCCGGTGTCGCCGGGACCTGGAAGGACCTGACCGATTCGGTCAACGGCATGGCCTCGAACCTGACCGACCAGGTGCGCAACATCGCCTATGTCGCGACGGCGGTCGCCCAGGGCGACCTGTCTCAGAAGATCACCGTCGAGGCCAAGGGCGAGGTCGCCGCGCTCGCCGACACGATCAACTCGATGACCGACACCCTGCGCGCGTTCGGAGACCAGGTCACGCGCGTCGCGCGCGAAGTCGGCACCGAGGGCAAGCTCGGCGGCCAGGCCGAGGTACCCGGCGTCGCCGGAACCTGGAAGGACCTGACCGAATCGGTCAACTTCATGGCCGCCAATCTGACCGATCAGGTCCGCAACATCGCCCAGGTCACGACCGCCGTCGCCCAGGGCGATTTGTCACAGAAGATCACCGTCGACGTCAAGGGCGAGATCCTCGAGCTCAAGAACACGATCAACACGATGGTCGACCAGCTCTCCTCGTTCGCGGCCGAGGTCACAAGCGTTGCGCGGGAGGTCGGCACGGAGGGCAAGCTCGGTGGCCAGGCCGAGGTACCCGGCGTCGCCGGAACCTGGAAGGACCTGACCGAATCGGTCAACTTCATGGCTTCCAACCTCACCGATCAGGTCCGCAACATCGCCCAGGTCACGACCGCCGTCGCCCAGGGCGATTTGTCACAGAAGATCACCGTCGACGTCAAGGGCGAGATCCTCGAGCTCAAGAACACGATCAACACGATGGTCGAGCAGCTGCGCTCGTTCGCCGCCGAGGTCACCCGCGTCGCGCGGGAGGTCGGCACGGAGGGCAAGCTCGGTGGCCAGGCCGAGGTCGAGGACGTGTCGGGCACCTGGCGCGGGCTGACCGAGAACGTCAACCTGATGGCGGCCAACCTGACCGGCCAGGTCCGCAACATCGCCCAGGTCACCACCGCCGTCGCCAACGGCGACCTGTCGAAGATGATCACCGTCGAGGCCAAGGGCGAGGTCGCCGCGCTCGCCGACACGATCAACACGATGGTCGAGCAGCTGCGCTCGTTCGCCGCCGAGGTCACCCGCGTCGCGCGCGAAGTGGGGACGGAAGGGAAGCTCGGTGGCCAGGCCGAGGTCGCGGGCGTGTCGGGCACCTGGCGCGGGCTGACCGAGAACGTCAACCTGATGGCGGCCAACCTGACCGACCAGGTCCGCAACATCGCCCAGGTCACCACCGCCGTCGCCAACGGCGACCTGTCGCAGAAGATCACCGTCGACGCCAAGGGGGAGATTCTCGAGCTCAAGGACACGATCAACACGATGGTCGACCAGCTCTCCTCGTTCGCCGACGAGGTCACCCGCGTCGCACGGGAAGTGGGCACCGAAGGGAAGCTCGGCGGTCAGGCCGAGGTCGAGGACGTGTCGGGCACGTGGCGCCACCTGACCGAGAACGTCAACCAGCTCGCCGGCAACCTCACAACCCAGGTGCGAGCGATCGCTGAGGTGTCGACGGCGGTCACCCAGGGCGACCTGACGCGGTCGATCTCGGTCGAGGCCCAGGGCGAGGTCGCCGAGCTCAAGGACAACATCAACCAGATGATCGCCAACCTGCGCGACACGACGACGCGCAACCAGGAGCAGGACTGGCTCAAGACGAACCTCGCGCGCATCTCCGGGCTGATGCAGGGTCAGCGCGAGCTCGCGACGGTGACGCAGCTGATCATGTCCGAGCTGACGCCGACGGTCTCCGCCCAGCACGGCGCGTTCTTCCTCGCCGACGCCGACCAGGAGGGCCAGCCGCGCGAGCTGCAGCTGATCGCCAGCTACGGGTACATGCACCGCGAGGAGGTCCCCGATCGCTTCGGGCTCGGAGAGTCGCTCATCGGGCAGGCCGCGCTCGAGCGGTCGACGATCCAGATCCAGGACGCGCCCGTGGGCTACATCCGCGTCAGCTCCGGCCTCGGAGACGCCGTTCCGGCGAGCATCATGATCATGCCGATCCTGTTCGAGGATCAGGTCCTCGGGGTGATCGAGCTCGCCTGGCTGCGGCCGACGAGCGAGATTCACCGCACCTTCCTCGAGCAGCTGATGGAGACCCTCGGCGTCGTGCTCAACACGATCATCGCCAACATGCGAACCGAGGAACTGCTCCAGCAATCCCAGTCGCTCAACGCCGAACTCGAGCAGCAGGCGCAATTGCTCGAGGAACGCAACCTGGACATCGAGGGCAAGAACCGCGAGATTGAGCAAGCCCGCCTCGGGCTCGAGGAGAAGGCCGCCCAGCTCGCGCTCAGCTCGCGCTACAAGTCCGAGTTCTTGGCCAACATGAGCCACGAGCTGCGCACGCCGCTCAACAGTCTGCTGATCCTCTCCAAGCTGCTGCTCGACAACGAGGGCGGCAACCTGAACGCCAAGCAGCTTGACTTCGCCCGTACGATCCGCGCCGCCGGCAGCGACCTGCTCGAGCTGATCAACGACATCCTCGACCTCTCGAAGATCGAGGCGGGCAAGATGGACCTACTGCTCGACGCGCTTCCGCTCGCCGACGTGTGTGTCTACGTCCGGCGGACGTTCGAGCCGGTGGCCGCCGACAAGGGGCTGACGCTCGACATCGTGCTCGCCGCCGGGGTGCCCAAGACGATCGTCACCGACGAGCAGCGACTTCAGCAGATCCTTCGCAACCTGCTCTCCAACGCGTTCAAGTTCACGGCCGAGGGCGGGATCACGCTCCGGATCGAGCGCGCCGGCGAGGACCAGATCGCGTTCTCGGTGATCGACACCGGGATCGGTATCGCCCAGGAGAAGCTTGACGTGATCTTCGAGGCCTTCCAGCAGGCCGATGGCACCACGAGCCGGACCTACGGTGGCACCGGGCTCGGGCTGTCGATCAGCCGTGAGCTCGCCCGGGCACTCGGGGGGGAGATCAGCGTCCAGAGCACGCCCGGGAGCGGCACCATCTTCACGTTGAGCCTCCGCCTCGATGCCGCCTCGCGCCTGCCGGCCACCGAGACCCAGCTTGGATATGTGCAGGCGCCGAACGCGCTCGCGCTCGGGCCCGGCCGGCCAAACGACCGCGACGAACTCGACGGCGACGGCTCCGCCGATCGGCGCTCGGTCGCGCGCTCGGCCAACCGGACGCGACGTCTGCTCGTGCTCGACCGCGGTGGACTGGCGCTGCACGCGATTCGGACGCTCGTCGGACGCGACCGCGGCGTCGAGCTGACGACCGCGCTCGACGCCGAGGAAGCGCTCGTGGCGATCAAGGCCTCGCCGCCCGACTGTCTCGTGATCGGCTCACGGATATCGAAGACGGCGGTGTTCGCGTTGCTCGATCAGCTCCGCGAGCGCAACGGATACAGGCGCCTGCCCGTGATCCTGCGCCTCGATCGCCGCGTCACCGAGCGCGACAGAGCGCGCCTGCGCCGCTACGAGCCCGAGCTCCTCCCCCGGGTCGCCGAGTCCGACGAGGCGCTCGCCGCCGAGGCAGCGCTCCTCCTGCACCCGGCGAGCGGACCCGCGGTCGCCGGACCCGACCCGGCGCCGCCAGAGGACGAGCCCGCGCTGCCACGGCTCGACGGCCGGGTCCTGCTCGTCGATGACGACGTCCGTAACCTGTTCGCGCTCGCGAGCCTGCTCGAGGACCGGGGACTGGAGGTCGTGTTCTCCGAGGCCGGGCCAGAGGCGCTCGAGATCCTCGAGACCGACCCGAAGATCGACCTCGTCCTGATGGATCTGATGATGCCCCAGATGGACGGCTACGAGACGATCAAAGCGGCGCGCGCGATGCCCGCGCTCGATGCGCTCCCGATCATCGCCGTGACCGCGAAGGCGATGCAGGGCGATCGCGAGAAGAGCATCGCGGCCGGCGCATCGGACTACATCACAAAGCCGGTCGACCCCGACAAGTTGCTGTCGCTCGTCAGCGCCTGGCTGTCGGTCGAGCCCGGAGTGGCGACTACCGACCCATGAGCTCGGAACGCTCCGTGCAGTCCGGGTCGGAGTCCGAACCCGCCGGCGCCGATGCTGGGCCCGCGCCCGCCCCGAGCTCTCATCTAGGTGAGGAGCCGGCGATCGGCGAGCCGGTCGGGATCCTGCTCGTCGACGACAATCGCGAGAACCTGGTAGCGCTCGAGGCGGTGCTCGAGCCGCTCGGCGAGCGGCTGGTGACGGCGCAGTCGGGCGAGCAGGCGCTGCGGGCGCTGCTGCGCGAAGAGATCGCGGTGATCCTGCTCGACGTTCGGATGGCCGGGCTCGACGGACTCGAGACGGCCCGGATCGTCCGCTCGCGCCCGGCGACCCGTCGCATCCCGATCATCTTCCTGACCGCCCAGGCGAGCGACGTCGAAGAGATCGCGCTCGCGTACGCAACCGGCGCCGTCGACTACGTGATCAAGCCGTTCGAGCCCGAGATCCTGCGCGCCAAGGTCTCGGTGTTCGTCGAGCTCAACCGCGAGCGCAGTGAGCGCGTGCGCCAGTCCCATGCCCGCGCCGAGGCCGAGGCCGTGGCGCGCACCGTCCGGACGCTCCAGATCCTGAGCGACACCGCGCTGGCACACCTCGACCTCGACGGCCTCGCGAGCGAACTGCTCGATCGGGCCGGGACGCTGTTTCAGGCGGATTCCGCGGCGCTGCTGCTGCGCGACGAGAATGCCCCCAGCCTGTATCTCCAATCGAGCCGGGGCGGTCCGCTTCCGGCGCCGGCCCACGAGCGAGTTGCGCTCGGCAAGGGCACGCTCGGCGAGCTCGCGAACGACCGGCGGCCGGCGCTGCTGCGGGGCGCCGAGCTCGCGCAGCTACAGCCAATCGGCTCCGACGCGGCCGATGGTCCGGCGATCAAGAGCATGCTCGTCGTTCCCCTGACCGCGGACGACCAGCTGCTCGGGTTGATGGTCCTGGGCTCGGGCAGCGAGCGGCGTTTCGACGGCGGTGACCTCGAGCTGCTGACACTCGCGGCGGATCGGATGGCGATCGCGTTTGACCACGTCCAGCGCTTCAGTCAGGGGCGCCAGCTGGTCGAGACGCTCCAGCGCAGCCTGCTCCCCGACCGCCTACCGCGCCACCCACGACTCGAGCTCGCGGCTCGTTACCTGCCCAGCGGCGTCGCGCCGCAGATCGGCGGTGACTGGTACGACGCGCTCGAACTCGACAACGAGCGCACCGCGGTCATGATCGGTGATGTCGTCGGACACGGGATCAGGGCCGCGACGACGATGAGTCAGCTGCGCAACGCGCTGCGCGCGTTCGCGGTCGAGGGCCACAGCCCCAAGGAGGCCCTCGCACGACTGAACCGCGTCGTGCACGCGACGCTCGGACCGGGCATGATCGCGACCGTCCTGTTCGTGATCATCGATGCCGCGGAGGGGATCGTGACGCTCGCCGGCGCCGGGCACCCACCGCCCGCGCTGCGCGACGTTGACGGGCAGGTGCGCTTTTTGGAGACCGAGCACACGCCGCCGCTCGGCGTCGATCAGCACGTCGCCCCGAGCGAGGCGCAATACCCGATCCGCTCTGGCGAGACGCTCCTGCTGTTCACCGACGGCCTCGTCGAGCGCCGGCGCGAGTCGATCGCCGTCGGCTACGAGCGCCTCCAGCATGCGCTCGAGGGCGCGCCTGCCGCGGTCGAGGGGATCTGTGACCACGTGCTGGAGCGGACGATCGCCGAGCAGGCGAGCGACGACGATGTGGCGCTGCTCGTCGTCCGGCTGCTCGCGTACTCCGCCGGGCCGCTCGAGCTGACGCTCGCCGTGAGCCCCAACTCGGTGCCGCTCGCGCGCCATCGCCTGCGTGCGTGGCTGAACGCGAACGCGCCGGGACTCGATCCATTGACTCGATCCGACCTCGAGGTCGCCTGGTCCGAGGCCTGTACGAACGTCGTCCTGCACGCCTACGGCTCGCGCAATGAGACCTTCACAGCCCGAGCCGAGATCGAGCCCGGCTGGGTCTCACTGCGGATCTCCGACCATGGCAAGTGGCGCGAGCCGCGGGTCGGGCGCGGTGGGCGCGGCCTCGCCGTCATGCGCGAGCTCGCCGACGACCTGTTGATCGACCGGCGCCCGGATGGCACGACCCTGACCATCCGCCGCGCGCTCGAAGATGTCCCGACCGGCATCGACGCGCTGCCCGGCGACGACCGGAGACCCGCCCACGAACCTTGACGAACATCCACGAGGCGCGACCCCTCCCCACGCCACGCACGACCTCGCCCGAGTTGAGTTTCACGAAGCCGACGGCGTCACCGTCGCGGCGATCAGCGGCGAGGTCGACGTTTCCAACGCGTCCGATATCGGCGGCGCATTTGAGGACCTGTCCGATGTGCCGCGCGGGATGGTCGTGGACCTGCGCGGGCTCGTCTACCTCGACAGCAGCGGGATCTCGCTGCTGCATGATCTCGCGACCCGGATGCGGCAGCGGTGGAGCCGGCTCGTCGTCGTCTGCCCGCCAAGCTCGCCGCCGCGGCGGGTCCTCGAACTGACCGCGCTCGACTCGCACACGCTGATTCTCGACACGATCGAGCCCGCAATCGAGACCCTCCGGAGCCCGTCCGAGAGCCGCTCTCCGGACTAAGCGCCCGCGGCGAGGCGAGCGCCGAGGCCGCGGGGCTCGGGCTAGCCTCAGAGCATGACCGAGCTGGCGACGGCGCGACTGCTGCTTCGGCAGTGGCGCGATGACGATCTGGAGCCGTTCGCCGCGCTCAACGCCGACCCGGAGACGATGCGGTACTTCCCGGCACTGATGCCCCGGGAGCAGAGCGATGCCTTTGCGCTCTGGATCAGCTCGACGATCGAGCGCCGCGGCTGGGGTCTATGGGCCGTCGAGGTCGTCGGGGTCGCGCCGTTCGTGGGCTTCGTCGGCCTCAACGAGCCCGGTTTCGAGGCGCACTTCACGCCCGCGGTCGAGGTCGGCTGGCGCCTGGAGCGCGCCCACTGGGGAAACGGCTACGCGACCGAGGCCGCGCGCGCGGCGGTCGCCTACGGCTTCGATGCGCTCGAGCTCGACGAGATCGTCTCGTTCACCGCGGTCGTCAACGAGCGTTCGCGGCGGGTGATGGAGCGGCTCCCGATGACCCACGACCCGCTGGATGACTTTGACCATCCGTCGGTTGCCGACGGATGGCTGCGGCGGCACGTGCTGTACCGAATCGCGGCGCGGCGTTAGTAGTTCAGGGTCTGCCGTGCTGTCGTTGCTCGGCGCCGGCGACCGTAGGTGACTTTCTCGCCTATGTGACGGTTTGCCACCTACGGCTCGTGACCGTAGGTGACTTTCTCGCCTATGTGACGGTTTGCCACCTACGGCTCGTGACCGTAGGTGACTTTCTAGGCGATGCGGCGGTTTCTCGCCTACGCACACGGGGGCATCCGTCGTTCCTAGCCCGGTTTCCGTCCTCCGTTCCCCCAACCGACAAACGCACAACGTACCCCCTACGCCCGCCGAATCGGCGCCATCGTCTGGACCGGCTCCTGCGTCAGGAAGTCGAGCATGATCGAGTTGCAGAGCGCCGGCTTCTCGACCAGCAGACCGTGCGATGTGCCCGGGATCACCGCGAGCTCGGCATCGGGCAGCGCCCGGTAGAGCGCGGTCGCGTGCTCGAGCGTGACCTCGTCGTCGTCGCCGAGCATGACCAGCGTCCGATGGGCGATGCTCGCGACGTCAGCGGTCGACAGCGCCGGCTCGGTCGTGTGCATCTGCGCGAGCTTCTCGACAACTACGGAGTAGTGCTCGGGACCGTTGGGCGACACCTCGCAGTACAGGCGCTCGAGGAACTCCGGCGGGCTCTGGCCCGAGTCGACCACCCCTGGCGCCCACCCGTTGCAGTGGAACACCCCGGCGACGAACACGAGCTTGCGCACGAGATCCGGCCGGCGCAGGGCAACGTACAGCGCGACGCTCGCGCCGTCGCTGGAGCCCATCAGGTGCGCCGGCGCTCCGACGACCTGCTCGATGAACGCGATCGTGTCGGCCGCCATCAGCTCGTACGTGATCGGACCGTCGACGTCGGGCGTGTGACCGTGCGCGCGGCGTTCGGGCACGAACACGTGGAAGCGCTCGGCGAATGCCGGCAGGTTGGGGCCCAGCGCCCGCGCGTCGACGCCCGCGCCGCCCGGATGCAGCAGGACCAGCGGCTCGCCGGTCCCGTGCTCGTCGTACCACGTGCGTAGCCCACCAACGTCGACGTAATCCGCCATCTCCGCCCTTTCTCCGTGTTTCGCGTCGCGCTAATGACCGGCGATCGACGACGAACTCATCGCGCGCCAGCCGCGGTGCGACGCGCGCAACCCACGCTACAGCGGGGTAGGCTCGAGGCGTGTCGCGGACGTCGGTCCTGCTCGAGGCGCTGCACCAGGGCCCGGCGAGCACGTCAGACCTCTACAGCCGCGTCGGCTATCGCGCTCTGACGCGGATCGGCCTGGTGCCCTACGACGCGTTTCGCGCCGAGCTCGTGAAACTCGCGGCTGACGGTCTCACCGAGAGCGAACCTGGCCACGACGGGGCTACCGTGTGGCGTCTCGCGCCAGTCGACTGAACGCGACGCCGATCCCCGAGCGGATTATGATCTCGCGAGCGCTATAGCCGAGCTCCGGATCGAGCTATTCGGCGGGTTTCGCGTCGTAGCAGAGCCTCACGTGTGTTTGGTGGCCGGTGCAGGCGCTCGTTCGAGCGCGAGCGCTCGCCCGCGCGGCGCATAAGCTTTTGCTGGACTCCCAGCTTGGTGATCGATCCGTGACCCCATCGCAAGCAACCATCGACGCCGTCGTGTTCGACCTCGACGGCGTCCTGATCGACTCCGAGTCGGTCTGGAACGAGGCGCGACGCGCCGTCGTGGACCGGCACGGCGGCCACTGGCGCGACGGCGCGACCAGGGCGATGATGGGGATGAGCTCGCCCGAGTGGAGCCGCTACCTGCACGACGAGCTCGGCGTCACGCTCGCACCGGTGAAGATCAATGACGAGGTCGTGGCGATCGTGCTGAAGCGGTATCGACACGACCTGCCGCTGCTGCCCGGCGCGGTGCGGACCATCCGTCGCCTCGCCGCGCGCTGGCCGCTCGGTCTCGCCTCATCGGCGAACCGACCGGTGATCGACACCGTGCTCGAGACGGCCGGTCTGACCGACAGCTTCTCGGCCACGGTCTCGGGAGAGGAGGTCGGCCGCGGCAAGCCCGCGCCGGACGTCTACCTCGCTGCGGTTCGCAAGCTCGGGGTCGAGGCGACCCAGGCGGCCGCGGTCGAGGACTCGACCAATGGCCTGCGCGCGGCGGCCGCGGCGGGGATGGTGGTAATCGCGGCGCCGAACCGCGATTACCCGCCCGAACCGGATGCGCTCGCCTGCGCGGTGCTCGTGATCGGCTCACTCGACGAGCTCACGCCGGACGCGATCGAGGCCGCCGCTCGCTCGCGCGCATCACCGGCGCCGCGGGATTTTGCCGACCGTCGACCCACATGAGACACTCCGGCTCGGAGGTCGGTGTCGACAGATCGGCGCAGTTTGGGGAAGTGAGCTCTTTCGAAATGGACCTCGTGGCCTCTGAAGGCGCGGGCGCGCTGCTCGAGCGCGAGCGGATCATGTCGGCACTCGACGAGCTCCTCGCCGCGATGCGCGAGGGCGCCGAGGGGCGGCTGATGTTCGTCGGCGGCGAAGCGGGCGTCGGCAAGACCGCACTGCTGCGCGCCTTCTGCGAACGGCAACCGGCGTCGACGAGGATCCTCTGGGGAGCGTGCGAGCCGCTGCACACGCCGCGACCCCTCGCCCCGTTCCTCGATATAGCCGAGCGCACCGGCGGCGAGCTTGCGGAGCTCGCGATCGCCGGCGCGCGGCCGCACGAGGTCGCCGCCGCACTCGTGGCCGAGCTCGGAGATGGCGCGCCCGCCGTCGTCGTGCTCGAGGACGTCCATTGGGCCGATGAGGCGACGCTCGACGTGATCACGCTGCTCGCCACCCGCATCGGCACGGCGCCGGCGCTCGTGCTCGCGACCTACCGGGACGACGAGCTCGACCGCTCCGAGCAGCTGCGGTTCGTGCTCGGCGAGCTCGTACGCCGGCCAAATCGGCTCAAGGTCGAGCCACTTTCGCCGGCGGCCGTGGCAGAGCTGGCGCAGCCGCTCGGCATCGACGGCGACGAGCTGTACCGCAGCACCGGCGGGAACCCGTTGTTCGTCACCGAGGTGCTCGCAGCCGGCGCGGGACAGATCCCCGAAACCGTGCGCGACGCAGTGCTGGCGCGGGCCGGGCGCCTGTCGGTTCCGGCGCGGAGGCTGCTCGAGGCGGTCGCGGTCGTTCCCGGACACGTCGAGCTGTGGTTGCTCGAAGCGCTTGCCGGCGAGCTCGGTGACCGGATCGACGAATGCCTCGCGTCGGGCATGTTGCGAGCGGGCCATGCCCAGATCGCGTTCCGCCACGATCTCGCGCGGATCGCGATCGACGAGTCGATCGCCCCCAACCGGAGGCTGGCGCTGCACCGCGCCGCGATCGAGGCGCTTGCCGCCGGCGCGGATCCCGATGTCACGCGCCTCGCGCACCATGCCGACGCCGCGGGCGATGCCGCCGGTGTGCTTCGGTGGGCGCCGCTCGCGGCCGCCCGCGCTGGGGCCGCGGGAGCCCACCGCGAGGCCGCGGATCAGTACGGGCGTGCCCTGCGGGTCGCCGACGATCAGCCGCTCGACGTTCGCGTGGCGCTGTTACGCGGACGCGCCGAGGAATGCCGCCTGAGCGCCCAAATCGATGAGGCGATCGACGCGCAGCAACGCGCGCTCGAGTGTCAGCGGGCCGCCGGCGACCGATACGGCGAAGGAGATTCGCTGCGGTCGCTGTCCCGGCTGTTGTTCTTCTCCGGGCGCGTGGGTGAAGGCGAGCCGGTCGCTCGCCAGGCGGTCGCGTTGCTCGAGCAGCTACCGCCGGGACACGAGCTCGCGATGGCGTACGGCAACCTCTCGCAGCGGCTGATGGTGATCGAGGATCACGCCGGAGCGTTGGCGTGGGCCACGCGCGCGACCGAGCTCGCAAGCCGGCTCGGCGACGACGTCGCGTTCGTCTACGCGCTCACGAACATCGGCTCGGCCGAGCTCGATAGCGGCGAGCCCGCCGGGCGCGAAAAGCTCGAGCACGCGCGCGCGCTGGCGCGCGATCGCGGCATTGAGGATTACGCCGGACGCGCCGGCGTACTGCTCGTGATGGGAGGCGTGCGCCAACGCAACTACGAGCTCACCGATGCCAACCTCGAGCCGGAGCTCGAGTACTGCCTCGAGCACGGTCTCGACACGTGGACCGGCTACCTGCTCGCGCACCGCGCTCGGATGGAGCTCGATCGCGGCCGCTGGGACGCTGCCGGCGACTCGGCAGCGCTCGTCCTCCGTAACCCGCGCAGCCCGCCGATCGCGCGCACCTGGGCACTGCCTACGCTGGGGCTGCTGAGAGCGCGCCGGGGCGACGCCGATTCGGATCCGCTGCTCCTGGACGCGCACCGGCGCGTGGAGTCGACCGCCGAGCCGATGCAGATCACCCCCGTGGCGGCGGCCCGAGCAGAGGCGGCGTGGCTGACCGGCGATCATGCGACGGTCGCGACGGTCACGGACGCCGCGCTGGCGCTCGCGGTGGAGCGTCGGTCGGCCTGGTTGGTCGGCGAGCTCGCGATCTGGCGCTGGCGGGCCGGGCTCAACGATGACCTGTCCGATGCCGCGATCGCCGAGCCATACCGACTCTCGATCGCCGGAGAGTGGGCAGCGGCGGCGGCCCGATGGGGCGAGCTCGGATGCCCCTATGAGGCCGCGCTGGCGCTCGCCGACGGCGACGATCGCAACGCCATGCGCCGGGCGCACGATGAGCTGATGACGCTGGGGGCGAGACCCGCCGCCGCGATTGTCGCGCAGCGGCTACGCGACCGGGGCGTCCGCGGGATGGCGCGCGGCCCGCGATCGGCGACGCGAGAGAATCCCGCCGGCCTCACGGCGCGCGAGCTCGAGGTGCTCGCGCTGCTGGCCACGGGGTTGCGCAACGCGGACATCGCACGGACGCTGGTCGTATCCGAGAAGACCGTCGAACACCATGTTTCAGCGATCCTGCGAAAGCTCGACGTCCGAACCCGCGGTGCGGCGGGCGCGGAGGCCGCGCGACTCGGCCTGACGGCGCCGACGGGGTAGCGAGATAAGGCCACGAACCCGCGAGGGCTCTCCCGGTCGCGATCACCGGCGCCGATCCCGAGGGCGATGTGATGAGCTTCCTGAAGCTGGCAGCAGAGATCTCGTGAAAGGGGTGGGCCCGTGGTGACGCCGGAGGAGATCGACACGATCGGGGTGTTTGCACCGCTCGGACGGGCGGAGCGCGAGCAGATCTGTGCGGTAGCGGCGGATATCACCCTCCCGGAGGGCGACTACGCGGTCCATGCGGGTGACAAGGGCGCGCTGTTCGCGGTGATCGAGGGGCGGATCGAGCCGGTGCGGGTGGTGGATGGCGTCGAGCGGGTGCTTGGTAATCGTGATCCGGGTGACATTTTCGGGGAGGTGCCGATCGTGCTCGGGACGGTGTTCCCGGTCGGTTTCCGCGCCGCCGAGCCGACCCGCGTGATGAGAGTCGAGGCGAGGGACTACCACGCGGTCGCCGCTCAGGTGCCGGACCTCGGCAAGGAGGTCGGCAAGCTGGCCGCCTACCGGATCGAGGGGCCACGCGGGCTTCGCGCGATGACGGCCGAGCAGCCGCCACCGCGGGCGGTTGTGGTTGGGAGTCGGTTGGATGTGACGACGACGACGTTGCGGCATTTTTTGGATCGCAATCAGGTCTCGTTTACGTGGCTGAAGGGTGATGGCGCGAGCGATCAGCAGACGTGGGGTGAGGCGTTGCCGTCGCCGGGTGATTGGCCGGTGATCCGGGTCGTGGGCGGCAAGACGGTCGTGCGGCCGCGGTTGCGGCGCGTCGCGGAGTTGTTGGGGTTGGGGACCGAGCCCGAACGCGCGGAGTACGACACCGTGATCGTCGGCGCCGGCCCCGCCGGTCTCGCGGCCGCGGTCTACGGCGCGTCTGAGGGTTTGCAGACGATCGTGGTCGAGCGCGAAGCGCCGGGCGGGCAGGCCGGGACCTCGTCGCGGATCGAGAACTACCTCGGGTTCCCGTCCGGGGTCTCAGGCGCTGAGCTCGCGAGCCGCGCGCTCTCACAATCACGACGCCTCGGCGCCGAGATCCTCGTCACGCGGTCGATTGACCGGATCGACGTCGCGACGCGCCAGGTGCACCTCGACGACGGTGACGTGATCCGCACCAAGACGATCATCCTCGCGTGCGGCGTCAGCTGGCGCCAAATGCAAACCCAAGGCTTTGACCGCCTCGCCGGCAAAGGGATCTACTACGGCGCCGCGCGCTCAGAAGCGCCCGCCACCCACGGCCTCGACATTCACATCATCGGCGCCGGCAACTCCGCCGCCCAAGCCGCGATGTACTTCTCAACCCACGCCAAAACCGTCACCATCCTCTGCCGCGGCGACGACCTGCACAAAAGCATGAGCCAATACCTCATCGACCAACTCCAAACCCGCCCCAACATCGACCTAAAACTCGGCCACCAAGTCACCGCCAGCCACGGCGAAAACACGCTCGAAGCGATCGACATCCACAACAACACCACCAACCAAACCCAAACCGTCACCTCCGCCGGCCTCTTCATCTTCATCGGCGCCGACGCCCAAACCAACTGGCTCCCCGCCGAAATCGCACTCGACAAACGCGGCTTCGTCCTCACCGGCACCGACATGCGCAGCGCCGGACACTGGACCCTCGACCGCGACCCCTACCTCCTCGAAACCAGCATCCCCGGCATCTTCGCCTGCGGCGACGTCCGCTACAGCCCCGTCAAACGCGTCGCCGCCGCCGTCGGCGAAGGCAGCATGACCATCGCCTTCGTCCACCAATACTTGAGAGATCCCGGCGACATGAAGCCCAAGCCTCTCCCCCGTCCGGCGCCGGAGGCATTCATGAACACCGCTCCGCCGCCGCCTCTGCGCTTGGCGAGCGGCTGACCCGCGTCCGGTAGGTGTCCGGTTCGCACCCGTAGAGCTCGTCGCTGAGGCTCGGACGGGGATCTTGATCGCCTGAGAGGCGGGTTGAGATGCTCCCGAACGGTCGCGTGCACGCTGTGACCATTCGCCGCGAGCGCGCGAGCGGTGGCGTATCCGATGCCCTGAGGCGACGAGCAGCCGGTTATCAGGATGACCCTGCGCGACCCCACTGAGGCGACCGTACACCGATACCGGCGGTCGGTCCGAGCCCCCAAACTAGGTACCGCCGGACGCCCAAGATGGGTGGTCCTCCCGATGTGCGCGCCCAGGCCCGGCCGTAGCTTGGCCACACCAAGCAACAGCCGGACCATGGATCGCTCGCACGGGCATGGTCCGCGAATAGATCAGGGAGGGCGCTCATGCGTCGTGTAACTGTCGGAGCACTGCTCGCCGCCGCGGTGGCGAGTGTGTTGATCGGAGTGGCCGCATCGGCCTCGGGCCATTCGGTGGCGGGCAAGGCCGCACCCACGTCCGCCGGCGTGCAACCGGGCCTCGCAGCGGCGCGCGCCGCGGCCAAGCGCCGAGCACAGATCTCGGCCGACGTGCTGACCGCGCGCCTTGCGACCGAGAAGTACGTGACCAATCTCCACGCCGCCAAGGCCGCGGGCTACCGCATCCTCACGCGGATGATCCCGGAGATGGGCTACCACTTCATCAATCCCAAGGTCACGGGCTTCAACCTGCACAAGCCACCGATTCTCGTCTACGAGCACCGCGCGAGCGGGTGGCAGCTCGGGGCGCTGGAGTGGGTGTTCACCTCGAAGCCGAGCAAGGCGCCGTTGCCCGGGGCGCAGTACGGCACGTTCGGCGCCGCATGTCACTATGACGACGGGACGGTCGTGTTCGCGAACGCGCAGTCAAAGTGCGCTCCGAAGGCACCGAAGACGGGCGCCAAGTTCAACTTCTGGCACCCGCGCCTGGTCACCCTGCACTTTTGGATCTGGTACCCGAACCCGACCGGGATCTACACGGGAACCAATCCGATGGTGACGCCGTTCAACCACGGGTAGGGGCACCGCTGGGCCGGGGCGTCGCCGCCTGCAACGGCGGCGGCGCCCTCGCGGCGCGTTATGACTGCACGTGATCAACGGCGGTCATAGCGGCCTCGCTCACCCCCGCAGCCTTGTTGCGATCAACGACTAGGAGGACCACATGCCGCGTTATCTGATCAGGCGCACCTTTCCGGCCCGCTTCGACATCCCGCCCGATGACGGCGCCGACCTCTGGCGCGATGTGATCGCGGTCAACGGCGAGGAGGGTGTCACCTGGGTGCACTCGTACGTCAGCGACGACAGCCGCACGCTGTTCTGCGTCTACGACGCGCCGACGCCCGAGGCGATCCGCAAGACGGCTTCATGCAACCACCTGCCGGTCGACGAAATCACGCGGGTCACGGTCCTAGACCCATACGCCTACGCGCCCGGCGGGTGAGGCGGGATTGGGTATGAAATCGTGTCGCCGTGGCCGAACCCGCGCGAACAGACCCGTCGCTACCGGACCTTCTCGCCCGGTACGAACTGAAGCGACTATTCGTCGTCCCGCACACGCACTGGGACCGCGAGTGGTATCGCCCGCTCGAGCACTTCCGATTCGCGCTTGGCCGGGTGGTCGATGAGCTGATCGAGGTCCTCGACGGTGATCGCACACTGCGCTCTTTCACGCTCGACGGCCAGGGGATCGTGCTCGAGGACTACACCGAAGTCCGTCCCCAGAACGAGAACCGGCTGCGCGCGCTGCTCGCGGCCGGGAGGATCGAGGTCGGACCGAGCTACGTGTTACCCGATGAGCTGCTCGTCGGCGCCGAACCGTTGGTCCGCAACCTGTTGATCGGCAGGGCCGTCTGCGAACGATTTGGCGCTCTTCCGAGCCCGGTCGGCTACCTGCCGGACTCGTTTGGGCATCCTGCCCAGCTTCCACAGATCCTCGCCGGGTTCGGGATCGGGACCTTGATCTTCTCGCGCGGGCTGGGCGACGAGCTCGACGATGTCGGGGTCGTGTTTCGCTGGCGGGCGCCCGACGGAAGCGAGGTCCTCGCCTTCCAGCAGCTCGCCGACTACAGCAATTTCGCTGCGCTCGGGGGCACCGATGATGCAGCCGCGCGAGTGGCCGCGATCGCCGAGCGCTTCGGTGCTGCGCTCAAGCGGGCCGGGGTGCACGATCTCCTGCTGTGCAACGGCTCGGATCACCTACCGGTTCAGCCAGAGCTTCCGCGATGGTGTGCCGAGCTCGAACGCCGCCTCCCGGGATCGCAGGTCAAGATCTCCAGCTACCGAGAGTACGTGGACGCGGTCGGGGCCGTCCCGGTCGCGCGCCACGAGGGCGAGCTGCTCGGCAGTCGGCTCCAGAACGTTTTGCGCGGAGTCAACTCCGCTCGGCTGTACCTCAAGCAGGCCAACGAGCGCGCCGAGCGACGGCTGCTCACGGTCGAGACGCTCGCCGCGCTGGCAGCGTTGCGCGATCGAAATCCGTTTCCGAACTCCGACTTCACGTTCGCCTGGCGCGAGCTGCTCCGCTGCCAGCCGCACGACTCAATCTGCGGCTGCTCGTGCGACGAGGTGCACCGCGACATGCTCGTCCGATACGAGTCGCTCGATCGCACACTGGCCTGGTTGCAGGGCCAGGCGCTTGGGCGGCCGGTGCCCGCCGGGGGCGCCGCCACGGTCGGCGTGGTCAACCCGCTCCCCTACCGCCGGCGAGCGGTCGTCGAGGTCCCCGGCACCGAGCCCGAAGCCGTCGAACTCGATGGCTTCGCCGCTGCAACCATCGCACTGCGCACGGCGACTCAGGCCGGTCCAGCCGACCGGCGCACAATCGAAAACGACATCTTCCGCGTCGCCGCGAGCTCTGATGGGGCGCTCGCCGTGCTCGACAAGCGCAGTGCCCGGCGCCTCGAGCGCGTTCACGTGCTCGAGGACGAGCCCGACATGGGTGACCTGTACAACTTCTGTCCGGTGCCGGACGCCGAGCCGTGGCGCAGTCAGCGCGCCGCCGTCCGGCTGCGATGCGACGGACCGCTGATTTCCGAGCTCGAGCTGGAGGTGCGGGCCGAGCGCCCGTCCGGGCTCGACGCCGAAGGGACCGAGGCGCTGACCGTCACGACCATCGTGCGCCTCGTGCGCGGCAGCCGACGAGTCGAGTTTCGAACGACGGTCGACAACCGCACGCGGGATCATCGCCTGCGGGTCATCTTCGGCGGGCACGAACCTCGCTCGCCGGTACGCGCCGAGGGACACTTTGCCGTCGTGCGGCGACCGCTGGTTGCGCCGCCTCCGGCTGCCGCGTGGGTCGAGCCACCGGACGCAACTCAGCACACTCTCGGCGCCGTCGCCGTCGGCGCGATCGCGTTGCTGACCAAAGGGCTGCCCGAGTACGAAGCCCATCCGGACGGTGCCATGTCCCTGACACTGCTGCGGTGCGTGGGCATGATCTCCAAGGGGCAGGACGCGCTCGCGACGCGCCCGCGCGCCGCCGGGCCACCTGTCCCGACGCCCGACGGTCAGTGCCTCGGCCGCCATGAATTCGAGTACGCGCTGCTCACGGACGCCGACACGCTCGATGACGCGGAACTCTTGCGTGAGTCACAGGACTACCGTTACGGGTTCGTTGCCGTCGACGAAGGCGTCGATTTCGAACCACCGCTGACGCTCGAAGGCGACGTCGTGTTTTCGTGTCTGAAGGGAGCGCAGGACGGTGACGGGCTGATCCTGCGCTGCTTCAATCCCGGCGGATCGCCAGCGAGCGCACGGGTCTCGGGTCCGGTCTCGGTCTTCGAGACGCGGTTGGACGAGACCGGTGAGCGCCCGCTTGACGGAGGCGTCGCCGCCCTCGGTGCCTACCAGGTCGCGACGCTCAGACTGCGGTCAGTCCCCTGACCTGGGTGCAGGTCAGGGCAAAACGATCCGTCTGTCAACCCGCCCGGTCACTCCGAGGTCACCCGATTCAAGCCGCCCGCCGCACGGGCTCGCTGCGATCGGCGAGGCGCTCGATCAGACCAGCGGCGACGGCCGTACCCGGCGCGCCGCGAAGCCGCTCGCCCGCCGCCGCGCACGCCTCGCGGATCGACTCATCGGACAGCACGTGCGTGAGCGCGTCGAACAGCTGGTCATCGGAGAACGTGTAGGTCGGCAGCCGGATGCCGTAGCCGGTCTCATGCACCCGCTGCGCGTTGTCGTGCTGGTCCCAGAAGATCGGAAGCACGATCATCGGCTTGCCGAACCACATGCACTCGGTGACTGTGTTGTTGCCGCCGTGCGTGATCACCGCGTCGACGTGCGGGAGAACTGACACCTGCGGAAGGAATTCTGCTCCGACCATGTTGTCGGCAAGCTCGAACTCCTGGTGCTGAGGTCCCATGCTGACGACGTAGCGATGCGGCGTTCGCCCGAGCACGTCAACCAGGCGCTTCATCAGCGGCAGATCCGCTGACCCGAGTGATCCGAGGCTGACGTAGACGAGCGCCGCTGCACCCGTGTCCGGGGGGCTCCACTGCTCGTCGGTCGCGCGGACAGCCGTTTCGAGGTTGTGCCACGTGAGCGCGAGCGGGCGGCTGCGCGCGTAGTCCAGCTCCGCGGGATACAGCAGCAGATTCAGCCACGGCGACTCGTCGATCATCTCCAACTCCGGGAGCGCCGGCGCGCCACGGTCTACACAGAAGCTGGAGAACCCGGCCTGCAGCTCGCCGATCTGCCGCGCGTACTCGGCGCGAAACTCGATCCAACCGGCCCGGTCCTCCGTCGGCAGCCCCGAGAACGTCGGCGGGAGCGCGGGGTCCTTGATCTCGAGCGGGTTGCAGGAGGCGATCCGCACCCACGGCCGTCCGCTCGCCGCGATCGCCGGAAACGCGCACACGTTGTCCTCGACGATCACGTCGGGCGCGACCTCGACGAATATTTCCTCAAGGCGCTGATCGACGTATCGGGCTCCGTCGAGCAGCGCCTGCCAGGTCGGCGCGATGAACGTGCCGAGCTGCTCGAGGCTCGAGCCGCGGAACACGGGCGCCGTGTCGCGGATGAAGTCCTTCCAGAACTGACCCGGCTCTTCGGGCTCGGCCGGCGGCGGCCCGAGACGCATCAGCCGTTCCTCGAATCGCTTCACCGCCAGCGTGCCGGCGAACGACTCCTCGATCACGAACACGACGCGATGGCCGCGCTGGCGCAGCACGTCCCCGATCCCGACGCAGTTGTTGGTCGGCCCGAACGCCCCCTCGGGGAAGAAGATGATCGTCTTCTCGCTGATCGCGACAGCCTATTCGCGCGCGGTCCGCTTATACTTGCGGGTGCGAGTGGCGGGGCGTGTCATGTGCTCGCTGGATGTTCGCGTTGGCCGGGCGAGAGCGGAAGGGGACGCGCGGTTGGCTGGCACTCCCATAGCCACCGTGGGCTGATGCTCAAACCACACGGCAGGGAGGTGACGGAATGTCCGATCAATCGCATCCGTCGACAGTCGAAGTTCTCGATCACGCGCTCACCGACGCCGGGACGGAAGGCGGCAATCGTCGCTGGCTGCTGGAGCGGGCCGCGCTCGGCGCCGCCGGAGTCGCCGCCGCGGGAGCGCTTGACCCGTCCACAGCGCTGGCCAGGGGCGGCCACAACTCGATCGCCAAGTTCGGCACCGTCGCGGTGACGACCGAAGCGCTGACGGTGACGCTGCTCACCGAACTGCTCCGGCGAGTCAGCCACAACCCGTCGGTGCCGGCCGGGGTCAAGTCGGTGTTCGAGGGCGCCTACGCGGCCGAGGTCGACCACTTCCGGTTCACTCGCAAGCATTGGCGCCCGACGACGACCAAGTTCTGGATCCCTGATGGGTTCTTCGGTGGCCCGGGCAACATCGTCGACCTGACCTCGGTCGGGAAGGCGCTGGTGGCCGGCGAGACATTGTTCGTGAACCTGTATCTGATCGGCGTCACGAAGTTCGCACGTGCCGGGAACCGGAAGTTCGCGCGCTATGCGGCGGAACTGGCCGGGTGCGAGTCCGAGCATCGGGTTCTGGCCGAGACGCTGCTGAACGCGGCGCCGCCGAACAACGTCGGGTTCGAGATCTACTCGATCGAGACCCCGGCCGGAATCGAGAGCGCACTCGAGCAGGCGGGCATCGGCTTCGGCGTCCAGGGAGCCGCACCGGGCGCCTTCTACCAGCTCGCGCATCCGATCATGACCCCGCCGGTCGCGATCGGCGGCAACAAGCCGACCTAGCGCGCTCGGCACGGTTGCTCGCGGGCCGTCGCTTCGGCGGCGGCCCGCTGCGAGCGCCCCCTCAAACGGCGAAAACCGCACGTAAGAAATGGGTAAAACCGGGGAAGAACCGGTCGGCTTCGGCATCGGTATAGGTAAGGACACCCCAAAAGGACACCCAAGCAATCCAGGCAAGGAGGTCTCAACATGACCCTGAAAACAATGCGCCGCCTCGGCGCGGTCACCCTACTCGTTGTCGGTGCCGTACACCTGCAGCAGTACCTTGGAAACGACTATTCAGTCCTCCCCACCATCGGCCCACTGTTCCTGCTCAACGCGATCGGAGCCGGCATCGTGGCGCTCTGCCTGCTCGCGCCGATCGAGCGCATCCTCGGCGATCGGCACGCCGACCTGGCCGCTGGTCTGCTCGCGGTGGTGGCGCTCGCAATCGCGATCGGCTCACTCGTCGCGCTGTTCATCGCCGAGAGCCAGCCGCTGTTTGGCTTCATGGAGGCTGGCTATGACACGCCGATCCTGATCGCGATCGTCTCCGAAGCGCTGACAGTCATCCTGCTCGCGCCGGTCGCAGTCACCAACCTGCTCGGGGCGGCGTCGGCCGAGCGCGCGCCAAGCTCGCGGGGCGCACTGAGCTCGTAGCCGGCGCACTGAGCTCGTAGCCGGGGCGCGCTCTCGGAGCACACTCAGCTCGTAGCCGGCACGTCCTCCGAGCACATCGCAGCTCCAGCCGACGGCCGGGCGCGCGCAAGACCGGATCCCGCGCGCGCCCGCCGTCAGCTCCGTCAGGTCGTGCGGTCCTCGGGCTCTGGATGATCAGGTTGGCTGCACACGCGCGGCGGTAAGCTGCGCTGTGAAGTGACAACTTCGCACGTTGGGGGCAGAACTCTGGTGGCGTTTCTCGGCCCGTCGCTGCCAGCGGCGCAAGCGCTGCGCCTGGTGCCGGGGGTCGAGCTGTGGCCGCCGATCTGCCAGGGCGATCTCTCGTCGGCACTCGAACGCTGCGGGCCTGAGGCGATTCTGATCGTCGACGGAGAGTTCAGCCAGAACCTGTCGGTCTGGCACAAGGAGATCCTGCACGCGCTCGCGCTCGGGGTACGGATGATCGGCGCATCGTCGATGGGCGCGCTTCGGGCCGCCGAGCTGGACCGGTTCGGGATGGAAGGGGTCGGTGAGATCTACGCCTACTACCGGGACGGATGGCTGACCGCCGACGCCGACGTCGCCGTCCTGCACGCCGACGCCGACGATGGCTATCGCGCGCTCACGTGGCCGCTCGTCAACGTCCGAGCGACCGTCGCCAAGCTCCGCGAGCAGGGCCGCCTGACGGGCGATGAGGCGGCGGCGATCCTCGCCGCGGCGGAGCGGGTGCACTTCGCCCAGCGCAACCGGCAGACGATCGAGCGCGGCCTCAACGGCGCGATCGGCCGCGAGCGCGCCGCGACGCTCGCTGCACTGCTCGCCGACGAGTACGTCGACCAGAAGGCGCTCGACGCGATCGCCGGCTTCGAGCATCTCGCGAGGCTCGATCAGATTCCGCCCCCGGACGGCGAGGAACCGCTCTTCCGCACCGGTCGCGGCTTTGAGCCGCTGCTGTGGAGCGACGTCGAGCTCGACCGCCCGAACGGAAGACTGCGGCGCTATCAGCTGGTTGCCGACGCAGCGCTCCACCACGAGGACTTCGACGGCCTCAACGAGCGCGCCGCCAACCGCTACCTGGTCGAGATGCTCGCTCACGAGATGGGCGTCGAGCCGACGCCCGCGGAGATCGCGGAGCAGCGCGCGCTGACGCTCAGTCGGCTCGAGCTGACCGAGGACTCGCTCTGCCACTGGCTCGTCGCCAATGACACCGACGAGGCGCACTTCGATCGACTCGTCGTCCAACAGGCGCTCAACACCCGGATGCGACGGTGGCTGGTCGGCACGCGTCTATACGAGCGAAACCGGCGGCTGGTGATCGAACAGCTCCAGCTCGAAGGCGGCTACGTGGCCGCGGCCGACTCGGCCGCGCGCCGGCGCACGCTCGCCGACCACCGTCCTACGCCCGACTATCCCCTCACCGACGAGGCGATCGTGGACCTCGTCGTGCGCCAGATGGCGGTCAGTGACTGGAGGGTCCGAGGCGACATCGTCGAGTTCGCCGACGACCAGGGCTTTGAGACGGTCGCCGGACTGCTGGTCGCGCTCTCTGACTCGGCGACCGCCAACGCCGAGCTGCAGGAGCGACGACGGCGGGTCGCCAAGGCCCTCGGGATCGAGGGCGATTCGAGCGCCGCGGCCAGCTCGCAGAGAAAGCCACCGCCGGCGATGACGACGCATGCGCTGCTCGAAGCCCACCAGGTCACCCACGTGCTGTTGACCGCGGTCGAGCTCGGCGTCCCGGGCGCGCTCGCGGACGGCGCCCGCACGACCGACGAAGTCGCGCTCGCGACGCAGACCGACCCGGCGCGGCTCGAGCGCCTCCTACGAGCGCTCCGCGCAGTGCGAATCGTGACCCGGGAGGGCGACTGCTGGCAGCTGACGCCCGAGGGCGGGGCGTTGGCCACGCCGGCATCTGGCAGCGGCGAGCCACTTGCCTGTTACGGCGAGCATGTGCGGACGGCGATTTTCGGACATTGGGCGGGGCTTGCGGACGTGATCCGCGGCGCGCAACCGCCGGGCTATCCGACCGATGAGCTCTCGGACCGTGCGATTGCGGCCGCGTGGGACGCGCTCGGGCTCGGCGAAACCGTCACCAAGGCGGTCGACCTTCCCCGCAACGCGCACGTGGCCGACATCGGCGGCGGGATCGGTGAGCTCGCGCTGCGGCTGATCGACGGCCGGCCCGACATCACGGTCTCGCTGCTCGAACGGCGGGCGACGGCGAACCGGGCCGCGGCCAGGTTCGGCGACCACCCCCAGGTCCAGGTGATAGCGCTCGACGGCCAACCGCGGCTCGAGACCCCCGCGGACCGGTGCCTGCTCACCCGCGTGATCATGACTCTCGACGACGTCGCCGCAGTCGACGTGCTGCGGTTCGCCGGGCGGTCGCTGACCGCGGACGGGCGGATCGAGATCTTCGACCTCGATGACGCCGGGACGCCGGCGGCGGCATTCGCCGACCTCGTCAACCTCGCGCGCAGCGGCGGCGGTGTCCGCTCGGTGCAGCAGTGGGACCGCCTGGCGCGCGCGGCGGGGCTGGAGATCGTGCAGCGGCGGTCGTTGGCTGGGCCGTTTGTGGTTGTGAGCATGCAGCAGCCGCAGCCAGCGGTCGGTGACGAGGATGCCCCGCACCGATGAGCGCGACGCTCAAAGCCCAACCGGTGCCCGAGGGGTTCGAGGGGTCGCTGACGCGCGTCAAGACGCCGACGGTCCTCCAGATGCAGGTCACCGAGTGCGGCGCCGCCTGCCTCGCGATGGTGCTCGCCCATTACGGGCGTTGGGTCCCGCTCGAGGAGATGCGCGACCGCTGCGGCGCATCACGGGACGGGACGACCGCCTCAGACCTGGTTCGGGCGGCGACCGAGTACGGACTGCGCTCGAAGGGCTACTTCCGCCGGCGCGGGCTCTTGCCGCAACTCGGGTACCCGCTCGTGCTGCTCTGGAAGGGCGCCCACTATGTCGTCCTCGAAGGACTCGACGACCAGCACGCGTGGCTCAACGATCCCGCCTACGGCCCGAGGCGCATCTCGGTCGAGGAGTTCGATCGCGACTACTCGAAGATCTGTCTCGTCTTCCGGCCGACCGAGTCGTTTGAGAGCGGCGGCGAGCGGCCCTCGCGAATGGGGCCGCTGCTGCACCGTGGCCGCGAAGTCCTGAGCGAGGTGTTGTCGGTGATCACGCTCGGCGTGCTCGCGGCAATCCCTGGACTTGCGGTCGCGGCGGTGGCGAAGATCTTCGTCGACGACGTGTTCATCGACGGCCTCAGCGGTCACGCGTGGCCGCTCGTGGGCGTGCTGCTGCTGTTGGCGGTCTCGCAGAGCGCGATCCAGATCTTCCAGCAGTTCGTGCTCGTGCGGCTCGGGAGCCGTCTGACCGTGGTCGAATCGGCGCGCTTCATTCACCACGCGCTACGCCTGCCCGAGAGCTACTTCGTCGCGCGGTCGGTGCCCGACCTGTCGCTGCGCGTCCAGCACAACCGCGAGGTCGCGGCGATCCTGACCGGCAAGCTCGCCGCGGTCGCGGTCGGCCTGGTGGTGATGATCGTCTACGGAGTCGGGCTGATCGTGATCAGCCCGATCCTGGCCGCGATCGCAATCGGCCTGACGCTCGTAAACCTGTTGGTGATGAGGTCGAGCCTGCGCCGCCAGGAGGACCTCTCACGGCTACTCGTCGGCGAGCAGGCGAGCCTCAACCAGACGACCGCCTACGGCGCGATCACGATGGAGACGATCAAGGCAGGCGGGCTCGAAGGCGACTATTACGCGCGCTGGGAGGGGACCGCCGTGCGGGTCGGCGAGGCGCGCCAGCGGATGGCGGTCTCAAATCAGGTCTACACCTCGATGCCGGTTCTGCTGCGATCGCTGATCTACGCACTGGTGCTGTGCATCGGCGCGCTGCTCGTGATCGACGGAAACCTGGCGCTCGGCTCGCTGGTGGCATTTCAGACGCTGCTGGGAGCGTTCATCGCCCCGGTCGCCAACATCGTCGCGTTCACGTCGCTGCTCCAGCACGCGCAGAACCTGATCCGCCGCCTCGACGATGTGCTCGACGAGCCGATCGATCCCGCCTGCGATCCGCGCCTGCAGAGCACCGGGTACATGGGCGGCCCCGCTCGGCTCGACGGCTCGGTGAAGCTCGAGGACGTTACGTTCGGCTTCAAGCCGACGGTGCCGCCGTTGATCGAACACTTCAGCCTGTCGGTCGAGCCGGGCGCGAGGGTCGCGGTCGTCGGTGCGTCGGGAAGTGGCAAGTCGACGCTCGTGCGGCTCGTCGCGGGTCTGTACGCGCCGTGGAGCGGAACGGTGCTGCTCGACGGCCGCCCCCGCCATCAGATCCCGCGCCAGGTCCTCACGGGCTCGGTCGCGATGGTCGAGCAGCGCATCGCGCTGTTCGCCGGAACGGTGCGCGACAACCTGACGCTGTGGGATGAGTCGATCTCCGACGATGACGTCGTCCGCGCGGCGATCGACGCCCAGATCCACGAGGACATCGTCGCCCGCGCCGGCGCTTACTCATCGCTGATGGACGATGGTGGAACGAACTGGAGCGGCGGCCAGCGCCAGCGGTTCGAGATCGCCCGCGCGCTCGTCCGCGACCCATCGCTGCTGCTGTTCGACGAGGCCACGAGCGCGCTGGACGCCGATACCGAGGCCGCGGTTGAGGCCGCGCTGCGGCGCCGGGGCTGCACGCTGCTGATCGTCGCCCACCGGCTGTCGACGGTCCGCGACGCCGACCTGATCCTTGTGATGGACCAAGGCACGGTCGTCGAGCAGGGCCGCCATGACGAGCTCGTCGCCGTCGACGGCCATTACGCGCGGCTGGTGCGCGAATGACCGAGCAGCTCGACCGCGCCACCCACGTGGGCGAGCCAACGAGCCCGCTCGACGCCGGCCTGCGTCCGATGCTGCTGACCGCCGGCGAAGCGACGCTGTTCCTCGCGGCGGCCGAGCCCGACGGCAGCACCGGACGCCGCAGCCCGGTCGCGACCTTTGTGGCGCCGGCGCTGATCGCGCTCGACGAGCCGCCCGTCGGCTGGCGGTGGGTGCTCGGCCGCGGACTCGGCGCGACGCTCGACGAGGCGACGCTCGAGACCGATGAGGGCCCGGTCCGGGAGGCGGTCACGAACACGATCGCCGCGCTCGGCCTGCTGCTCGGACCGGCGGCGAGCCCGCCGAGGGAGCGCCTCGTCCACCTCCGTGGTCGCAAGACGCGGATCCCCGAGGGCCACGGAGCGATCGTTGACAAGACCGCGTGGGTCCAGCCCGTGACCGGCCAATCGTCGATCGCCGGCGTTCCCGTGCCGACCGATGGGGCGCCGTTCACGCGCCGGCTCGTACTGCGCGGCGAAGGCGACGTATGGGTCGTCGCCCGGCCGCTCGACGAGCTCGGGGTGCCGACGCTGCTGGCCGGAGTGCAGTGGTTGTCACGGATCGCCGCGGACTACGTGCTCGACGCGCGCGCGCGGCGGCAGGAGCGCGAGGCGCAGCTCGCGATCGACTCCGACGAACACGCGCAGGAAGCCGAGCTGCAGGCGGTACGGCTGCTGGCCGAGCAGCTCCTAGCGCGGCGCGAGGTCGTAATCGCAGCAGGAACCGATCCGCTCGTCGCGGCCGCAACGCGCGTGTTCGCGGCCAGTGATCTGGAGCTGACCGTCCCCCGCGGCGGACTCGAAGGCGCCGAAGGCACCGCCGCCGTCCGCGCGCTGGCCGCCTCGTCGAAGGTCTACGCGCGGCGTGTCACGCTCGACGGCTCGTGGTGGACCGCGGCGGACGACCCCGTGCTCGGCTTCCATCCCGATGGGACCGCAGTCGCTCTGCTCCCCGCCCGCGACGGGATGACATGCGTGGAACCCGATGGCCACGAGTCGCGCGTCAACACGCGCATCGCGGGCCAGCTGCTCAATGCGGGGTTCGTGTTCGCCAAGCCGGTCGTCGACGCCGAGGTCGACGAACGGACGCTGGCGCGGATCGCGGTCGCGGGCCGACGGCGACCAATCACGAGCTACGTCGGGTGGTCGGTCCTGCTGGCGCTGTCCGGCCTCGCGGTGCCGTTCGCGTCGGGGATCGTCTTCAACCAGATCGTGCCGAATTCCGATCGTTCGCGGCTGTGGTTTTTGCTCGCCGCGCTGGTGCTCGTCGCACTCGCTACGCTGCCCATGCAGCTGGCGCTGACGGCATCGCGAACGCGGTTTGAGACGACAGCGTCGCTCGACATCCAACGTGGCCTCTGGGGCCGCGTCCTCGTCAGCCCGGTGACGCTCGTGCGACGGCTCGGCGCCGGCGACCTGGCGATGCGGATGTCGGGGCTCGAGGCGGCGCGCGACCCGATCGACTCGGCCGTGCTCGCGGTCTTGCCGGCGCTGTTGTCTGGGCTGCTGGCCGGATTGGTCCTGTTCACCTACGACGCGCGGCTCGCACTCCTGACCCTGATCGCCGGGGGGCTGATCCTCGCCGCCGGGGTGTGGCTCGCACGCTCGGCGGCTCGCGAGCAGCGCCAGCTCGACCAGGCGACCGGAGCGGTGAACGGGTTCCTGTTCCAGACGCTGGTCGCGATCCCGAAGCTGCGGGTCGCCGGCGCCGAGGCGCGCGCGTTTCTCGCCTGGGCGGAGCAGTTCCGGCTCGCCGTCGGCCAGCGGCTGATGCGGGCCGGCGGCCGGCAGATGCTGCTGACCGAGATGATCCCGACGCTCGGCTCGCTGGCGCTGTTCGCGAGCGTCGCGATCATCGGCGCGAGCTCGATCGGCGTCGACGTATTCGTCGCCTTCCAGACGACGTTCAACATCTACCTCGCGGGCGTGGCCGGCACCGTGACCGCCGCCGGGACCGCGATCTCGCTGCGCCCGAGCCTCGAGCGCGCAGTCGAGTTGACGCAAACGGAACCCGAGTCCGACCCGGCTCGCGGCGACCAGCGCCGGATCCGGGGGGCGGTCGCCTTCGCGAACGTCACCTTCCGCTACCACCCGACGATGCGCCCGGTGCTCGATGAGCTGACGTTCGAAGTCGCGCCGGGCGAGATGGTCGCGATCGCCGGCCATTCGGGCTGCGGAAAGTCGACCATCATCCGCCTGTTGCTCGGCTTCGAGCAACCGGAGCAGGGTTCGGTGCTGTTCGACGGCCAGCACCTGAGCTCGCTCGATGTCGAGGCGGTCCGCCGGCAGCTTGGCGTCGTGCTCCAGGACGGCCAGCTGATCCCCGGGACGGTCCGCGAGAACCTCTCCGGCGTCACGTCGCTGACCGAGCAGGGCGCGTGGGAGCTGGCGGAGATGGTCGCGCTCGCCGACGAGATCCGCGCGATGCCGATGGGGCTCGACACCGTCGTGACGATGAACGGCGGCGCCTTCTCCGGCGGCCAGCGCCAGCGCCTGCTGATCGCGCGCGCGCTCGCCGGACGGCCGCGGATCCTGCTGCTCGACGAGGCGACGAGCTCGCTCGACAACGTCGCCCAGCGGGTTGATCACCGAGAACCTGGCGCGGCTCGGGATGACGCGCATCATCGTCGCGCACCGGCTATCGACGATGGTCGATGCCGACCGGATCCTGGTGGTCGATCGCGGAAGGGTCGTCGAGGACGGGACCTACGAGGCCCTGATGGCCCGCGAGGGCAACTTCCACCGCCTCGCCACGAGGCAGATGCTGTGACCACCGCCGGCCATCGACCGCTGCGCTACGACGGGCTGACGTTCGAGGCCGACAAGGAGTTCGTCTGGGGAACGCATCGCGCGATGGCGCCCAGCGAGACGCTCGCTCGGATCCGCCCGCTGCTGCCACTGGCGGGTATCACGCGGATCGCAGACATCACCGGGCTTGACACGATCGGAGTTCCGGTGGCAGTCGCGATGCGCCCCGCATCGGCGACGCTCGCGGTCGAGGGCGGCAAGGGCCTGACGATGGAGGCGGCGTTCACCTCGGCTGCGATGGAGGCGATCGAACGGTACGTGGCCGAGATGGAGCCCGTGATCGAGCAGCGCGCGACGATCCCCGAGGTCGCCGATCGCCTGCCGCTGCCCGCCGATCAGTTCCCGATGTTCCGCTACGCATCGGTGTCAGACGAGCGCCGCTACCTGTGGACCGGGATGCAGGACCTCCGAAGCGGTGACTGGTTCCTGGTCCCGAGCGAGCTCGTGAACCTGCCCGCCACCGAGGGCAGGGTCCCGTTCGGGCACCCTTGGGCGGCGAGCTCGAACGGACTCGCGTCCGGCAACCACCTGCCGGAGGCGGTCTGCGCCGCGCTCTATGAGGTGATCGAGCGCGACGCCACCTGGTGCTGGCAGAACGCCCATCGGAAGGGAACGCCTCGGCTGGTCGTCGACCAGGCGACGATCGACGGTCCCGCGATCGGCGGGCTGCTCTCGACGCTGGACGAGGCGGGAATCGACGTGCAGATCGTGTGGTGCCCGACCGACGTTGGAGTGCCGAGCTGTCTTGCCTACATCATCGACCGCGAGCGCGGAATCGGCACCTACAAGGGCTACGGGTGTCACCTCGACCCCGAGATCGCGATGATCCGCGCGGTCACCGAGGCCGTCCAATCACGGACGATCTTCGTCGCGGGCGCGCGCGACGACGTTCTCCGCGCGACCTACGAGGCGGTCAAGCGCAGCGATGTGCTGTCGACGATCGAGTTTCAGCGCAGCTTTCAGCTCGTCTCGGTCTCGGACATCCCGAACCGGGCGACGAACAGCTTCCACGGGGATATCGCGGTGATGGTCGACCTGCTCGCGCAGGCGGGCTTCGAGAGGGTGCTGGTGCGCGAGCTGAACGGAGCGCCGTTTCAGTGCTCGGTGGCACGGGTCATCATCCCCGGCCTGGAGACGTACCAGTTCCAATGGGTGGCGGCAGGTAACCGGGCGCGGGACTTCGACCCGGCTCGGTTCACCGTTTAGCGAGGCCTGCGTCGTTGACGCTTGCGGTGCCGGCGGGCGTCAGATACCCGCGCAGATCGCGACGACGAGCGCCGCGCCGGCGACACCGCCGACGACCGCCCCGGCGATCGCACCGGGATCCAGCCCCGCGGCGACCGTGTCGAGCTGCTCGGGCGTGAGCTCGACCCCATAGCGGTCGGTGAAGGCGTTGAGGATCTCGTCGGGCTGCGTATCGAAGCCGGCGTCGTGGACCTTCCCGATCACGGCATCGGGGTCGTCCTTGACCGACTCGAGGTCACTCGCAAACCCGTCGTCGCTCTCCAGCCGGTCGAGGAACGCAACTGCCGCGCTTTCACTCATCAGTACTGCCCCTTTCTCGCCCTGGTACTGCGGCTCGTCGCAATCGTAGACAACGCGCGACGGACACGTCAGTGATCGCCTACGCGCCTGACGTGATCACGGTGAAGTCGTCGCTCGCCGGGCTCCTTCGGCCAGGCTCTCGAGCTTCCCGTAGGCCACGTCACGCGTCAGGTACTTCATCCCGCAGTCGGGGGCGGCGACGAGCCGGCTCGGCGGCACATGCGGGAACGCCCGGCGGATGCGCTCGCTCACGGTGTCGGGCGTCTCGACCTCGTCGCTCGAGAGATCGATCACACCGAGGATGATCGTCTTGTCGGCAAGGGTGTCGAGCACGCTGAGCTCGAGCCCCGATTGCGCGGTCTCGATCGACACCTGCTCACAGCGCGCCGCCCGGAGCTCGCTCAGGAACGAGTAGCCGCTCGGGCGGTCATGGATGAGCGCCGCGTAGCCAAAGCAGATGTGCACCGCTACCGTGCCGGCGACGTGTCCGATCGCCTCGTTGAGGGCCTCGACGCCGAACTCGCGCGCTGCGTCGGGCCGCGCCTGCATATAGGGCTCGTCGATCTGGACGATGTCCGCGCCGGCGGCGAACAGGTCGGCGATCTCGTCGCGCACCGCGCGCGCGTAGGCGGCCGCGAGCGCATCGGGCGCGCCGTAGAAGTCGTCCTGCGCCTGCTGCGACATCGTGAACGGGCCGGGGACGGTGATCTTGGTCGGCTTGCTGGTGTGCGCCTTGAGGAACTCGAGGTCGCGCACTTGCACCGGATGGCGGCGCGCGATCGGCCCGGTCACGCGCGGGACCTGATTCGGCGTCCCGCTGCGGTCCAGGGCAGTGCCGGGGTTGTCGATGTCGACGCCCTCGAGCGCCGTCGCGAAGCGGTTCGAATAGCTCTCGCGGCGCATCTCCCCGTCGGTGATGATGTCCAGCCCGGCGCGCTCCTGATCGGCGATTGCGAGCAGCGTCGCGTCGTCCTGCGCCTCCTCGAGGTAGCGCGGGTCGACGCGCCACAGCTCGGTCGCGCGCACGCGCGGGGGAAACCGGTCACGCAGCCGCGCCTTGTCGATCAGCCACTGCGGCTGGGCGTAGGAGCCGACGAGGCTCGTCGGGATCCGACCGTCGGCCGCGTCGCGTGCCTCCGTCATAGGTTCTCCTTTTGACTCGTTCGTCGCGCGTCCCCTGGCGGGAGCCCGTCCTCGAGATACACCACGCCGTCGCCGCGGGCGTTCGAGACCCGCCGCCGCAACGGCCCGCTGAGCAGCTCCAACGCCACGGCGAGCTCGACGAACCTGTGCTCGGAGATCTCGGCCTCCTGCAGCGTGATCGCCGCGATCGCCTCCGGCTCCACGGTGCCGCAATCGAACACGAACCGGGCGCCGCCGGGCCGCCCTGGCTTCGGGCGCAGAAAGTCCACGCACACCAACCGTCCCGTCTGCACGGCGATCCCGCACTCCTCGAGCGTCTCGCGCCTGCATGCCTCCCACGGGGACTCGCCCCCCTCCTCCATCTGGCCGCCCGGGATCGTCCAACCCTTCTTATAAGTGGGCTTGAGAATCAGCAGCCGGCCGGCCGGATCGAAGATCAGCGCACCGGCCGAGGCCGGGATTCGAGGGATCTCATACGAATGCGCATCGCTCGCCATCACTTGAACGCGAGCAAGTGTGACGACCATGCGTCGAGGCCGACGTACAGCCCGTCGCCCGCCAGCTCGTCGCCGTCGCGCTCGAACGCCTGCCCGCTGAGCCTGTCCGTGAGCTCCCAGCGGCGGTCCCGTAGGTCGTCCCACGGGAGCTGGACGCGACCCTGCGCGGACCCCGAAGACAAATTGACGACGACGAGGTGGCGCGCATCGGCGTCGCGCCAGCACCAGCTCACGAGCTGCTCGTAGGACTGGTTGTCGGGCCACCCCGTGCAGTCGCACAGGCGCCACTCCCCCGCTCTGAGATCCGAGTCGGCGACCGCGCGCAGCAGCCGCTCGTAGAAGGCGCGCAGGTCGCCGTCGGGAGGCTCATCGGGCCCGCGCTCGAGGAACACCGGGATCCGGGTGCGCATCCCATCCAGCTGCCCCTCGTGATAGAGGCGCGCCCCCTGGAGGGTCGACATCACGACCGCCGCCGCGCGCGCCTGCGCCGGGGCGAACGTGGCCGCCGCGCGGGGTTCGTCATGGTTCTCGATGAAACGGATCAGCCCCTCCTGGTAGTCCGCGCCGGCCTGCAGGTGGCCGCGCACAGACGCGGCCGGGTCGTGCACGAGGCGGTCGTACAGGCGCTTGTCATAGCAGTAGTCAAACCCCTGCCGCTGAAGGGTCCACTCCATGTCCCAGTAGGCCTCGGCGATAAACACCATGTCGGGGAGCGTCGCCTTGACGCGCTCGATCACCGCCGGCCAGTAGTCATCCTCGGGCACGGCGCCGGCGCGTTCGCCCCAGGTCCGCGCGAACACCTCGTTGGTCATCAGCATCGCCATGTCGCAACGCACGCCGTCGCACTGGCCGCCGATCTCGAGCAGCGTCTCTACGACCGCTTCGCGCAGCGCCCCCGAGAACGCGTTGAGCTGCACGACGTCGGGCCACGGCGGGAAGTACGGGTCGCGCCCGTTCGCCACGATCCCCGCCGCGGTGCGGACGAACGCCTCCGGGTGCGCCGCGAGCTCCGCCTCGGTACCGGTCAGAAAGCACTCGGGCCGCTCGCCGAGCCACGGGTGATCGGGCGCGACGTGATTGGGCACGTAGTCGAGGATCAGCCCCAGGCCCCGGGCGGCGAGCTGCTCGCGCGCGTGCGCCAGCGCACCGGATCCGCCGAAGCGCGCGTCGACGGCGTAGTCGCGCACGCAGTACGGCGAGCCGATCACGTCCTCGTCACGGAGATCGGGAAGCGCCGCGCGGTTGCCCGCGTCGAGTTCGGGGTTGGCGCGCGCGATCTCCAGGCCGGCCGGGCTGCGCTCCCAGACGCCCATCAGCCAGACCGCGTCGACCGGCAGCTCCGCGAGCGTGTCCCATTCGGCGTCGGGTACCTGGTCCAACGAGAGCGCCCGCTCGGCGCCGCCGTCGCGACCGAGGCGCCGTAGCCAGACCGCCGTGTTGATCTCGTACACGGTCGGGCGGCGCGGGAGTCGCATGGGGCGCCAGGTCACTCGCCGACGATCGCGACCGCTTCCTGTTGCGCGGGACGGCCCCCGGCGAGCAGGAACAGCAGCGCGACGGTCCCGGTCCACCCGGTCTGGTGGCTGGCGCCGATCCCGGCACCGTTGTCGCCATGGAAATACTCGTGAAACAGGAGCAGGTCGTGCCAATGGGGATCGCTCTGAAACTGCTCGATTCCGCCGAACACCGGCCGCCGGCCGGTCGCGTCCTCGGTGAACGTCGTTGCCAGCCGTCGCCCGATCTCACCGGCGACGTCGAACAGGTTCATCTCGTTGCCCGAGCCGGTCGGGCACTCGACCTTGAGCCGGTCGCCGTAGTAGCGGTGCAGCTGGATCAGGCCGCGCAGGATCACGAGGTTCATCGGAAACCAGACCGGCCCACGCCAGTTGGAGTTGCCGCCGAACATGCCCGTGTCGGACTCGGCGGGCAGGTAGTGGACCTCGTAGCGCTGACCGTCCCAATCGAACACCTCCGGCTGATCCAGGTGCCGGCGCGAGATCGCCCGGATTCCATGCGGGCCGAGGAACTCGTCCTCGTCGAGCATCACCTCGAGCATCCGCCGCAGCCGCGACTCGTCCACAAGCGACAGGATCCGCGCCCCGTCCGGATTGGGGCCTGGGAGGTTCAGCAGCGACGGGACGGAATCCGAGAATTCTCCGACGAACTCGGCGATGGTCTCGATCAGCGCCGGGTGTCGGGCGATCACGTCGCCGTCGAACACGGTCGCGGCGCACAGGGGCAATAGGCCGACGAGGGAGCGCACCTTGAGTTTGATCGCCTGCCCGTCGGGCATCCGCATCACGTCGTAGTAGAAGCCGTCGTCCTCGTCCCACAGCTCGGCGTCTCCGTCCGGCGGGTTCATCGCAATCGCGATCCACTCGAAGTGGGCGATGAACTTCAATGCCATGTCCGCGTACGCGGGGTCGCCCTTCGCCAGCTCGGCGGCGATCTGGAGCATCCACTGGCAGTAGAGCGCCATCCAGGCGGTGCCGTCGGCCTGCTCCAGGCGCCCGCCGCCGGGCAGCGGCGCCGAGCGATCGAAGATCCCGATGTTGTCGAGGCCGAGGAAGCCGCCCTGGAACAGGTTTCGGTCGTCGGGGTCCTTGCGGTTGACCCACCAGGTGAAGTTGGTGAGCAGCCGCTCGAACACGCGCGCCAGAAACTCCCGGTCGCCCTCGCCACGGATCTCTGCCTCACGCTCGTAGACGAACATCGCCGCCCACGGAGTGACCGGCGGATTGACGTCACTGAAGTTCCACTCGTACGCCGGGATCTGGCCGTTGGGATGCAGGTAGCGGCTGCGCAGCAAGAGCTCGACCTGCTGCTTGGCGAAGTCGACGTCGACGAGTGACAGAGGCGCGGCGTGAAACGCCAGATCCCACGCCGCAAACCAGGGGTACTCCCACTTGTCGGGCATCGAGATGACGTCGCGGGCGACCATGTGAAACCACGGCAGATTGCGGACCGAACTCGCCGGCGCGCCCGGGTCCCACGGATTGGCGCCGTGCTCGCGCAGCCACCGGTGGACGTCGTACTCGTAGTACTGCTTGCTCCACAAGAGCCCCGCGAGCGCCTGGCGCATGACCATCGCCGCGTCCGGACGCAGCGTCGAGGGGATCAAGGTCGCGTAGAACTGATCGGCCTCGTCGCGGCGGTCGGCGAATGTGCGATCGAACTTCGGGCCCAGCGGCTTGCTCTTGGGCATCGACTCCGCGCCGGCCGCCGACAGGCGGACGCGGACCGTACCGCTGTGACCGGGATCGAGTTCGAGCTGGTGGTGCGCGGCGACCTTGGTGCCGGTGCCGCCCCGGTTGACGGCGTCGGCCCTGCCCGCGACGACGAAGTCGTTGATCCCGTCCTTGACGTACGCCGACGCGTTCGGCGTTCCGAACAGGCGTTCGTTGTTGGTCTCGTTCTCGCAGAACAGGAGCTGCGCGGACGCGTCGGCCTGGAGCAACCACTCCCCCAGTTCCGGATGCGTGGCCCGCGCCGCGGCGATCGATGCGTCTGCCTCAAGCGCGTCAAGCGACGGCTTGGCGACCTCGTCACCCCATGACCACGTGTTGCGAAACCACAGCGTCGGAAGCAGGTGCAGAGTCGCGGCCTCCGGGCCTCGGTTGTACGCGGTCACGAGCATCAGGATGTCGTCGTGGCCGGCCTTGGCGTATTCGACGACGACATCGAAGTAGCGATCCTCGTCGAAGATGCCGGTGTCGAGCAGCTCGTACTCCATCTCCTGCTTGCTGCGGCGGCCGTTGGTCGCGACCAGATCCTCGTAGGGGAACGCGCCCTGCGGATACTTGTACTGGCAGCGCAGGTAGGAGTGCGTCGGCGTGCTGTCGAGGTAGAACCAGTACTCCTTGACGTCCTCGCCGTGGTTGCCCTCGCCGTTGGAGAGGCCGAACATCCTCTCCTTGAGGATCGGGTCAGCGCCGTTGTAGAGCGCGAGCGCCAGGCACAGGCGCTGGCGCTGATCGCAGATCCCGGCGATTCCGTCCTCACCCCAGCGGTACGCGCGCGAGCGCGCGTGATCGTGGGTGAAGTAGTTCCACGCGTCCCCGTTGTCGCTGTAGTCCTCGCGCACCGTGCCCCACTGGCGCTCGCTCAGGTACGGGCCCCACGCCTTCCAGGCCACCTCATCACGGCGGGCCTGCTCGAGGCGAACGTGTTCGGGTGTGCGGGCGCCCGCCATCACCCGACGGTGTCGCCGCCGCGCGCCCGCGCTTCGTCACCTGATCGGGATGATCGCGTGAACAATCTGTTGCCGAGTCGCCGATCCGCGCACGTCACGGCGTCAGCACGATCGCGGTGCCACCGTGCCCGGCGACCGCCGCCTCCAGCGCCCGCGCCGCATCATCAAGCGTGAAGCCCGATCCGACCTCGAGCGTGAGCTTGCCTTCGGCGAGCAGCCGGGCGAGCGCCCGTAGCTGTTCGCCGTCGGGTCGTACGTACAGATCCGAGATCGTGATCGCGCGCTGGGCCGGTGGTGGATCTCCGGTGATCGTCACGAGCCGGCCGCCGTCGCGGACTGCCTCGAGCGCGGCCGCTGCGGCGCCGCCGGCGGCGTTCGCGGCCGCATCGACGCCGGTGCCGCCCGTGAGCGATCGCACCTGCTCGGGCCAGTCGGCGTCGTGGTAGTCGAACACGTGGCTCGCCCCGAGCGATCTGAGCTTGTCGTGCCGCGGTGGGCTGGCGGTCGCGATCACCTCGGCCCCGGCGACCGCGCCGCGCCCAACGACGAGGCGGCCCGTGACGCCCGCGGCGCCGTGCACGAGCAACCGCTCGCCCTCGCCGACGGCGAGCGTGTCGACGATCACCTGCTCGGCGGTCAGCGCCGGGACCGGGAATGCCCCGGCCACCTCCCAGCCGACGCCGGGCGGTTTGCGTGCCACCAGCGCCGCCGGGGCGATCAGATACGGCGCCCAGGTCCCCTGCTCTCTCAGCGGTAGCGGATGCGTCAACACGCCGTCGCCGACCGCCCAGCCTGAGCCGTCGTCGCCGACCGCGGCGATGACGCCCGCCGCGGCGACCCCGAGTGCCATCGGCGGCCTCGCGCCGACATCCCAGCCGTCGGTGCGGACGAACTCGTCCCAGTTGGCGACGCTCGCCGCTCTGACTTCGATCAGGACCTCATCGGCGCGCAACGGGCGCGGGTCGTCGACCTCGACGATCCCGACCGGCTCGCCGTACGCGCTGATTCCCGCTACCCGCACCCGGCCATCATGACGAACCGCTCCGCCGCGCACCGCCGTAGACGGCCCTGATCCTGCGCTCCGAGGCCTCGATTGCGCGGACAGAGCCCCGTACCGCGCGGGCCGAACCGCGCGCGAGCGGGTGGTAGCGCCAGATCAGCGCGAACGCGATCAGCCCCACGAAGGCGGGAATCTCGCGCGAGTCATGGCCCCCGACGGTGTGGCCCACCTCCTTGATCACGGCGCCGCCGAGCATCAGGTTTTGCAGGTGCGGCCTGCCGGGCCTGTGCACCGGGACCACCTCCTCGGCCTGCTTGACGAGCGCCGCCAGCGCGACCAAGGTGATGATCAGCGACTCATCGCGATTGAGCCCGGTCAACCCGAACGCGCTCGAGATCACCTTGCGTCGCGCGTTGTTGAGCACCAGCAGCGCGATCACGACGTCGTCGAGAAAGCCTCGGTTGGCGCCGATTCGCTGCCCGACGGCCATCGCTACTCCGCGCCTGGCGGCGGCGCCGCGAGCGGGGTCCCCGAGACCGCGGCACGCAGCACCTGCGCCTCGTCGCCCGACAGGGAGTGGCGCGCGACGTGGCCGTTCGTGGCCGCGAACGCCGCGAGCATCGCATCGACGTGCTCGGGGCCGGCGAGCAGCATGACCGCCGACGAGCCCTCGGGGACGTCGGCGCGGATCGCGTCGAAGAAGGCGCCACGCAGCTCGGGGACGGCGCTCTCGGCCTGCGCCAGCCCGCCGACCGAGCCGCCGGCGACGAGCCCCGCCGCGAAGCCGGCCGGGCCGAACAGGGCGCCGATCGCCGCACCGGCCACGACCCCCTCGAGGGTCTTGCGCCCGATCACGTCGCCCTCGTCGTCGATGTCCACGTAGTGACCGGCGAACGTTCCCCGGACGACGATCCGGTCGTGGCCGTGATGTTCGACGAATGCGATCTCGCGCTCCCACGGCGCCTGGCCGGCGCTGTCGAGCACATCTGCGTACGCATGCTCGGCACCCTCGATGCGCTCGAACGTCACGACTGCGAGATCTTGATCAGACACAGGTCACTCCTAGTGGATCCGCCACCGCCATCGCCAGATCCTATGCTGCGCGCGGGTCGGTTCGCCACATCATCCGAAACAGATGACCGCTTACGCCACGGCGCCGGGCCGACCACCATAAGCTGTCATCCCGATGACCACCGACGCCTACGCATCCTTACAGACGGGGGAGTCGGCGCAGCGCGGCCGCGAGGCGCGCACAAGCACGCCGCGGTCGGCCCACGGTGATTGGACGCCGGCGGCCAACCGTCCCGACCCCGTCGCCGTACTCACGTTCCAGGCCGCATCGCGGCTGCCCGAGCTCGTCCCGATTCGCTACGGGCGAATGGTCGCGACGCCGTTCACCTTCTACCGCGGCGCGGCGGCGGTGATGGCGGCCGACCTCGCCGGCACCCCCGACTCGGGGATCTTCGTGCAGGCATGCGGCGACGCCCACATCTCAAACTTCGGCGGCTTCGCGGCCCAGGACCGCCGCGTCGTGTTCGGCCCCAACGACTTCGACGAGACGCTCCCGGGGCCGTGGGAGTGGGATGTCAAGCGGATGGCGGCGAGTGCCGAGATCGCTGGCCGCGATCTAGGACTGCCCGCCCGTCGGCGGCGGCGGATCGTGGTCGCGTGCGTGCGCGAGTATCGGAATGGGATCCGCGGTTTCGCCGGCGAGAGCCACCTCGATGTCTGGTATGACCGCCTCAACGCGAGCGAGCTCGTCGATCACTTCGGCGGCCGGCTCGGAAAGCGGGGGCGGATTCTGTTCTCCAAGCCGTTCGCCAAGGCACGCCGCAAGACCAGCCTCCGGGCGGTCGCGAAGCTGACCGAGCGTGTCGACGGCGAGCTGCGCTTCCGCAGCGTCCCGCCGCTGCTCGTGCCATTGCGCGAGCTCGTCGACCCGGCCGGCCAGCGCCGCGACATCGATTACGTCCGGGGCGCGCTCGACGCCTATTCGGCGAGCCTTGACGAGGACCGCCGGTATCTGTTCTCCAGCTACGAGTTCGTGGACATGGCGCGCAAGGTCGTCGGCGTCGGCAGCGTCGGCACCCGCGCCTGGGTGCTCCTGTTCGCCGGGCGCGGCGGCCACGATCCCCTCGTGCTGCAGATGAAGGAGGCCGTCGCCTCGGTGCTCGAGCCGTATCTTGGCGCGAGTGAATTTGAAAACCACGGCGAGCGCGTCGTGCGGGGCCAGCGGCTGTCTCATGCGGCGATCGACGTTTTCCTCGGCTGGCAGCGCAGCGAGGGCCTCGACGGCGAGGAACACGACTTCTACATCCGGCAGCTGTGGGACTGGAAGGCGTCGATCGACCTCTCGACGATGAGCGAATCAGGCCTGCACGCGTACACGCGCGCCTGCGGGTGGTCGCTGGCGCGCGCACACGCGCGGTCGGGTGACCGGCTCGCGATCGGCGCCTACCTCGGTCGCGGGATGAACTTCGACCACGCGATCGC
>CAVUUT010000003.1:0-388156 GCA_963744695.1 uncultured Solirubrobacterales bacterium
TGCGCCTGGCCGGCGCACCTTACGGGGGGTACGTTGCCCTCCGTGCGGAGCTTCAGGCGATCTAAGCTCAGCCGGAGGTCTATGAGTGCAAGGGACGTCGCAAGCGCCGCGGCCGGATCCACTCGATGGTCACGCCTCCCCGGCCCGCGGTCATAGGCTCATCCCTAGCATCCGGCCCAGACCTGACAGTGCCGCGAATGCAAATCGCTGCAGGCGCGAGGTTCGGATCGCGGTCGGGTGAGCTTTAAACAGCATCGCTATGTAGATGGCTTGACGCGGACTGTGAGGTGTTCCGGCGCCCATCTTCCCGGTCGATGTCAGCGCCGCCATGTCGCGAAAGAACCCCTCGTAGTCGAGGGCGGGGCGGTGGCGATTGATGAACCTGACCGGCTGATCGTGAGTGTTTCGCAGGGTGTGCCGGTGACCGGGAGCCGCTGCGGCGCGCTCTCCCGGGCCATAGGTACGCCAGCTGCCGTCGAGCTTTACGTCAAGTCGGCCCTCGACGATCTCAAAGCTGTCTTCAGCATTGTCGTGCACGTGCACAGGGGGGCTGGGGCTGTGGGGACCGAGCCAGCTATTTGCCTCAAGAACTTCACCATCGGTGTCCTCGCCGTTGCGCACGATCTCCCAAACCATATCCTGGCCTGGGCGAAAGTCGATGCGCCGAATCGTGGTAGGGCGGGTTGCATGGTCATGAGAAGAAGTAGTCACAGGGGCTCCTTTAGGTCATTGGTTCGTTACTAGTCAAGTCCGGTCTAACGGGGGTCGTCGTCGACGATCAGGATTCGTGGCTGCATCGCGCTCGGTACGTGCCGGTCGCGGTGTGGAAGATCCGCGCTTCGGCTGTCTGGATGTCGGCGAAGATGGGGTGGGTGGCGAGCGCTTCTCGGACGACGTCTGCGTCGCGGTCGAGTAGCTCGCGGCGCGATCCGTGCCAGCGCCACAAGAGCACGACGCGCAGTCCGTCGTCGCTGGTGAGCACCTCCCCTCCGGCCTGCATCGTGGTGCTTTGCTCGGCGATGAGTTCTTGGGCGGCGCTTGCGACTGCCTGCTGTTGTGGCGGTGTGGTGGCGAAGGCCTTCACGTAGACGACGTCGGCGGTCTCGCCGTCCGGTCCGCTCGCAGGCTGTTTCGGGAGCTGTCCTTGGATTGCGAGCTCGCGGCGGAACCACCACAGGAAGGTGAGGTCTTTGCCCTCGTTGGCGGCGTCGAGCTCGACGAAGCGCGCGAACAGCTCTAGGTCTGGTAGCTGTTTCAGGAGCGGCTGCAGTGCCTTCTCTGGCGCCTGCGAGTTTTGCCAGGTCCAGTACGGCTCGTCGTGCAGCTGCAGCGTTGTCAGTAGCCGCTCGTCGGTCGTGTAGCGCGCTGCGAAGCGGCGAGCGAGCATTGCGTGGTCGTTCTCAGCGGACCATGGCTGGTCGGGCTGGACTTCTGATTTGAAGGAGTCGTGTACTAGGGCGAGGAACCGCAGGTCATTGCGGAGCGGGTCGTCGCTCGGGATCGCGGCGAGCATGGCGGCGACGTGCGCGCGGACGCGTCCTTCCGGGTGGCCGAAGCGCGCCGCGCCCCAGTCGAGTCCGGCTTGCAGCCGGGGGTCGGCGAGCAGCGTGCGCTCGAGCGCGGTCTGTGGGGTGATCGACGCGGCGATGTGGACAGGACGGCCGGCGTCTTCAGGCTGGGCGATTGGGATATCCCCATTCGTTAGCGTCGTGCCTTTAGGGATTGTCGTGATCTTCATGAGCGCTCGTTCCTTCTCTTTCTCGTCGTTTGCTGGCTACGAGCGCCTGTCATGAGCGGTCGATCGCGGGACGGTCGGCAGACAGCGGATCTCCAGCAGCTCTAGGCCGAGCGCCTCGAGCTGGTGGATGACGCCGTACAGGGCGGACTGGTCAGGGAGCGAGCCGCACAGCAGCGTGTCCTGATCGCTTCGGCTCAGGGCCAGCGTCGGGAACGCTTGCATCATCGTCGGGCCGATCGGCCCGCGGACGCGGATCTCGTAGCGGCACGGCTCGCGACCGCCGGTCGCTCTCTTGTTGGCTGACATGTGATCAGGCTCGCCGTCTGGCGGCTGAGCGCGCATCGCATCATTCGGATGATTCCGACGGTCCGGTTGAGCCCTCGACGGGGAGGGAACCATGTTGTGTCGTGGCTGACTCGGGAGCAGCTGTCGAACACGCCGACTCCGGTGTGAGGGCGTGGTTGATCTCGCGGCCCGGCCTGTTCGAGCTGCTGGGCGCGGCAGGGCGCGTCGTGCACGTGTCGGCGCCGGCGGGAAGCGGGAAGACGTTCCTGCTGCGCTCGTGGATCGCGGCGGAGGGCCTGGGTGATCGGGCGGCGTGGGTGTCGGTGGGGCGTCAGGAGCACGATCCGCAAGTGTTCTGGCTGTCCGTTCTCGACTCGCTGCGCCAGACCGGTGCCGGATCGGAGCGGGTGCGGGAGCTGACGGCCTCTCCTGATCTGGACGGCGCGAACGTCGTCGGACGGTTGCTCGAAGATCTGAGCTCGCTCCAGGAGCCGCTGTGGCTGGTGATCGACGATCTGCACGAGCTCCAGGCCGACCAGGCCATCCGCCACATGGAGCTGCTGGTCGGGACCGCGCCGCCTGAGCTGCGATTCGTGCTGTTGACACGCCGCGATCTGCGGCTGGGGCTGCATCGCTTGCGTGTGGAGGGGGAGCTGACCGAGATCCGGGGCGAGGACCTTCGCTTCACGCTCGAGGAGTCACGCGCGCTGCTGGAGGCGGCGGGGGTGCGGCTGTCCGACGGCGCGCTCGAGTCGCTGGTCGCGACAACCGAAGGCTGGGCGGCCGGGCTGCGACTGGTGGCATTGTCGCTCGCCCGCCACCCCGATCCCGAGCGCTACGCGGTCAGCTTCTCGGGCCGCGAGCGCGCCGTTGCCGAGTTCCTGCTGGCCGAGGTGCTCGAGCGCCAGTCGGCGGAAGTGCGCCGGCTGCTGTTGCGAACCTCGCTGCTGGAGCGGGTCAGCGGACCGCTCGCTGACCGGCTGACGGGAAGCTCGGGCTCTGAGCGGGATTCTGCCGGAGCTTGAGGACGCGGGCGCGTTCGTGGTCGCTGTGGATCCGGAGCGAAGCTGGTTTCGCTACCACCACCTGTTTGGGGACCTGCTCGCGCTCGAGCTGCGGCGGACCGCCCCGCGGGAGGTGCCCGGCCTGCACACGATCGCCGCCGAGTGGTGGGCCGAACACGGGTATCCGGTCGAGGCGATTCGCCACGCGCAGGCGGCCGAGAACTGGGGCTTGGCGGCGCGGCTGCTTGCGGACAATTGGTTCGGGTTGTACTTCGATGGGCGGCTCGCCACCCGCCGCGAGCTTCTGTCTGGGTTTCCGGCCGGCGTGGTCGCAGCGGATCCCGAGCTGGCAGTGCTCGCCGGGGGCGACAAGCGGGCGGCGGGGTCCTTGCATGAGTCTGAGTGGTACCTGAAGCGCGCGACGGGGATGGCGGCGTCGGTGCTCGAAGACCGTCGCGGGCGCTTTACGATCGCGCTTGGGATCCAGCGACTGTCGCTCGCTCGGGCGCGCAACGACCTTGGGGCCGTTGCCGAGGAGGCGCAGCGACTGCTCGCCTCAACCGACGCCACGGAATTCGGTCTCGGCGAGGAGGTGCGCACAAGCGTGTTGACCGACCTCGGGATCGCCGAGACGTGGGCCGGTCGACTACAGGACGCCGAGCGCCATCTCGAGCAGGGGCTGGAAGAGGCCCGGCGGATCTCCAGACCGATGCTCGAGCTCCAAGCGCTGGCAAACTGGGCGCTCCTGAGCTCCTTTCGCTCTCTGGCCACGGCGGAGCAGCGCGCCACGGAGGCGATCGAGCTGGCCCGCAAGCACGGTTGGGAGGAGGCCGCACCAGCGGCCGCGACCGCCTACGTCGTGCTCGGCAGGGCGACGGTCTGGCGCGGGCGGCTCCGAGAGGCAGAGCCGTGGCTGGACCTGGCCGAACGCGTCCTCGAGCGCGACACCCAACCGACTCCGGCGCTGATGCTGTACGCGGCACGAGGGTTGTTGGAGTTCGCGCGGGGCCGGCACGCTGAGGCGGCTGCAGCCTATCGGGATGCCGAGCGGATGGAGAGGCTGCTTGTCATCCCGCACATGTTCACGGCGCGCGTGCAAGCGCTCAAGCTCCAGATGCTCGTCGGCGTGGGCGAGGCCGAACGGGTGGAGCGAGCCCTCGCGGAGATGGACGAAGAGGTTCGCGAAACGAGCGAGATGCGGGTCGTACTCGCGGCTCTGAGATTGGCCCGCGACGATCCCGAGGCCGCCGTGGACGTCCTCGCACCCCTCCTCGAGGACTCGACCCCGGTCATGGCGTCGGTGTGGGAAATCCAGGGGTTGCTGCTGGAGGCGATCGCGCGCGACGCGCTTGGAGATCCCGGAGCGGCGTCGCGCGCGCTCGAGCGCGCGCTCGACGTCGCCGAGCCCGACGGCCTGCTGCTTCCGTTCCTGCTCTACCCGACCGTGGAGCTGCTGGAGCGCCAGGCGCGACTTCGGACCACTCACGCCTCGCTGATCGCCGAGATCCTGAACCTGCTCTCCGGACACACTCCGGCGGCTCGGCCCGAGGACGCCGCGCCGCTCCAGGAACCCCTCTCCGAGAGCGAGCTGCGCGTGCTGCGCTACCTGCCGACCAACCTCCGGGGCCCCGAGATCGCGGCGGAGCTGTTCGTGTCGCTGAGCACGATCAGGACCCACTTGCGCAACGTGTACGCCAAGCTCGGCGTGCACAGCCGCGCAGACGCGGTGAAGCGAGCGCGCGAGCTCGGCCTGCTCTCGCCCTCCTCGCTCAAGCGCTGACCCGGGTCGCCGTCAGCCGGACGTCGCGCAGGGCTCAGACCCTCGATCCGGGTCCGAGCCCGGCAACCATCGCTCGAGCTCGCTGATCGATTCGGCGTACATCGCGGCCGCCGTCTGCTCCTGGTCAAGCGCCGCGATGTAGGCCGCGAAGGATGAGAGCGCGCGCGCTTCGCGGCGTACCTGCCCGCGCTTGACCAAGAGCAGGACCCAGCAAGCGAGTACGCGGGCACGGTCACCGAGTTACGGGCCCGAAATCGTCTGAACGATCCGATGCGCGCTCATCCGGGCGACGACGACGATGAGCGGCAAGTGAAGGTCTCAGTAGATCAACCCGAGGAGGAAGCGATGCGCACACCGACCCATATCCGGGCGACCATCAACCGCAACTGCGCCAGCGATTCGGGCGTCACCAAGAGGAGCATGACATGACAACCACGAAGAATTACATCGACCGCCGATGGACCGCCCTGATCTTGCTTTGCGTGGCGGAGTTCGTCGTGGTCCTCGACGCATCCATCGTCAACGTAGCCCTTCCGAGCATCGGCAAGAGTCTCCACTTCTCCAATCAGAACCTCCCCTGGGTGGTCAACGCATACTTGATCGCCTTCGGCGGCTTCTTGCTGCTCGGAGGCCGCGCCGCCGACCTGCTCGGCAGGCGGCGCGTCTTCATGAGCGGGCTGATCGTTGTTGCGGTCGCCTCGCTGCTCGCGGGGTTCGCCACCAGCCAAGGCGAGCTGATCGCTGCCCGTGCCGCGCAGGGCTTGGGCGCTGCGATCCTTTCACCGGCCGCCCTGTCGATCGTGACCAACCTCTTCCGTGATGGAGCCGAGCGCAACAAGGCCCTCGGCGCTTGGGGTGCTGTCGCCGGTTCCGCCGGGGCAGTGGGCGTGCTTCTCGGTGGCGTCCTCACGAGCGGGCTCGGCTGGAACTGGGTGCTGTGGGTCAACGTGCCCGTGTCACTGATCGCGCTCGCACTGACGCCCGGTCTGATCCCCGAGAGCCGCTCGGAGTCAGAGACGCGGCACTTCGACGCTGCCGGCGCGGTCACCATCACGGCCGGCCTGTCGCTGCTCGCGTACGCGATGCTGGACGCGAGCAGCGCGGGGTGGGGTTCCACCAAGATCGTCGGCCTGCTCGCGGCTGCGGTGGCATTGATCGCGGTGTTCATCGCGATCGAGCTTCGCTCGCGGTCGCCGCTCGTCCCGTTCCGGATCTTCAGGCTCCGGACGCTGACCGGCGCGAACGTCGTCGGGATCATGCTCGGCGCCTCGCTGTTCTCGATGTTCTACTTCATCTCGCTGTACATGCAGCAGGTGCTCCACTACAGCCCGATCCACGCCGGACTTTCGTACCTGCCGCTCGCTGTGACGATCGTCATCGCGGCCGGCTTCGGCGGCCAGCTGGTCACGCGGTTCGGCTTCAAGCCGATCCTGGCGGCTGGAATGCTGTTCACGGCGGCAGGGCTCGTGTACTTCAGCCGGATCGCCGCGGGAGGGAGCTTCCTGGCCGACATCCTCGGCCCCTCGCTGCTGGCGGCGATCGGCCTCGGATTCAGCTTCGTAACCTCGACCATCGCCGCTGTATCCGGGGTCGAGGGACGCGAGCAGGGAGTTGCGAGCGGCCTCATCAACGGCTCCCAGCAGATCGGCGGAGCCCTCGGCCTGGCCGTACTCTCGACGCTCGCGACCACCAAGACCCATGACGTGCTCGCGAGCGGGGGTTCGAACCTGCCGCATGCGCTGACCGCCGGCTTCCAGCACGCCTTCATCGGTGGCTCGGTAATCGCGGCATTCGGGTTCCTCGCCGCACTGATCCTGATCCGCACGCGCGAAAGCCGTGCGCACCTGAAAATGGCGAACTCGGAAGCCGCCCCCGCCCCCGCCTAAGTGGTCTAGCGGTCGCCGAGCCGGCGATACAGGACGTGCTCGGCGACGGTGTAGTCCCTCGCCTCTTAGAACGCCTGCTCGGGCGCAGTGCCATGCATGACGGCGATCTTCACGGTATCGATTCCGCGCTCACGGGCCTGAGCGCAGCCAATGCCACAAGAGCCACCGGCAATCGACCAGGACAGCTGGTCCCGGACCCCGCCGGACCATGACTACCACGAGAACAGGGGACCTCAGATGGCCACCACCGCACCCACACGAAAGCTCAAGCGCTCGGTCGCCGCGCTCACCGGCAGAATCGTCGTCCTCCCCGAGCACCCGAACTGGGACGAGGCACGGCTCGCCTGGAACCTCGCCGTCGACCAGCAGCTGGCCGCCGTCGTCTTCCCCGAATCGGCCGAGGACGTGATCGCCGCCGTCGAACTCACCCGGGCCTTCGAGCTCCGCGTCACCGCCCAGGGAACCGGCCACAACGCCGCCCCGCTCGGACCGCTCGAGGACACCGTGCTCGTCAAGACCGAGCGCACGCGCGGGATCGAGATCGACCCCCGAGGCCCGGATCGCGCGCATCGACGCCGGCGTCCGCTCAGTCGAGCTCGTAAAGGCGATCCCGCTGGGCCGGGTCGCCGAGACGCAGAAGCTCTCCGACGTCATCACGTTTCGTGTCACCCCAGCCGCCAGCTACGTCAACGGGGCGGTCATCCACGTCGACGGCGGCCGCACCGCCGTGTGAAAGGACCCACGCATGATCCTCGTCACAACCCCCGGCAAGGTCGGCCGCGAGGCCGCCGCCTATTCGCCGAGAACCACACTCCCGTTCGATTGCTCGCCCGCCACCCCGACCGGCTGGTGGGTCCAACCGGTGACATCGTGTACGTCAACCGGCCACCGCGTCGATGCTGTCGTCCGACCCGTACGCTCGAGGTCATGTCAATCGCGATTGCGTACGAACCCACTCGGCACGGGATCCCAACGCGGCGGGGCGCCTAGCGCGCCTCACTCCGTCGCTGCGAAGCGCCACATGGCCACGCCGAGCATCACGAGGCTAGGACCACGATCACGCTCGCCTCGAAGAGCGCGGGCAGGTGCCAGCCGAACCCTCAAAAGCTGATCAGGACGCGACTTTCACGTCGCTGAGCTGGATGATCGGCGCTTCGCTCGCATAGTTCGCCACGTCGTTCCGGATCTGCTCGGCGACCGGGCCGATCGCCTGCTGGTACGACTCGACGGAATCGAAGCGCAGATGGCACAGCACTGCGAACTCTGCCTTCGTGCCGGGAGCACGGCCGCCGAGCCCCTGCTCCACGATGCACCCTTTCAGCGCGCTCCCGAGCTCGCGCTTCAACATCGGGATGTGCGACGTGAGGTAGTAGTTCATGTCGAACTTCGCGCCGTCTTTGTTCGGATAAAGCACGTTCAGGGTGATCATCGGCCTGCTCCCTTGATCGTTAGTGGGGGACGCATGCTAGGCGCGATATGCGAAAAAGAAGTGGCGACCCTTTATGGAGCCTTGCCGTGAGTTACCCGGCGCCGGTGCACTATTAGCACCGTCCGCCCGGAGTGCGCCGCGACGGCGGCCGCGACGCTGCCGAGGAAAATGCCCGTGAGACCGCTCTTGCCGTGGGAGCCGAGCACGATCAGGCTCGCGTCGCGGTCGTCGGCGACGTGAGCGATCGCCTTCCACGTTGGCGCTTCCTCGAGCGCAAGACTCTGGGCGCGGAAGCCGGCGGCCTGCGCCATCGAGGCTCCTTGCGCGGCGGTTTCCTCAGCAGCTTTTCTGACCTGGTCGGGTGCCGCCGCGTCGAATTTGACCTCGGGCGGCGGGATGAACCCAACAACGAACGGACGCCATACGGTAAGCACGACGGCGTCCCGTCCTGACTCAAGCTGGCGGCCCGCCTCCTTGATCGCGAGCCTGGCCAGCTCCGACCCGTCGTAGGAGAACAGAACAGGGCCAAGGTCGCCGGCACTCATCTCACTGCGCCAGCTGAACGGTCGGCCAAAGTCGCAGCCGAGTCCGGCTCGCGCGGGCCGCCGTACTGTCCGCCCGCGTCACATGCGAGCGGCTCGGTGAGAACCGTCGCACCGGAGGAGTCACGGATCCGGTCCAGCAGCGGAGGCGAGTACCAAGCCGGGGCCTCACCGCTCATCCATACATCCAGGGCCGGCGCCGGGGGATGTACCCGACCCAGCGCATACAGGGAGACCGCTGCCACCGTGCCGCCGGTCGCGATCCCGAAGCAGATCCACAGTGCGGTGTGGGTGCCGGCTGCCTGACTGCCGCCGACGGTCGCGGCCACGTGTATCAACACCGGCGCGACCATGAATGCGGCGACGGCCCGCAGTAGTTCGATGATCGCGAACACGCGCTGTAGGGCGTTGTTGCGCAGCGAGAAGCCGGCGATGAATAGCGCCGGCGCGACCGAGCCGCCCACGCCGAGTCCGACCAGTCCGGAGCCGAGCGCCATCTGCAGGGACGTGGGCGGGAGCTGTGACTGAAGTACCAGGATCCCTGCGATCAGGGAGAGCATGCCGCCGAGCACGAGGTAGTGCAGACCCCGGGTCCGGAAGAGCAGACCGAGCAGGACCGCGGTGATCAGCGCCGCGATGAACTCGGGGAACTGAAGCAGCCCCAGGTGCACTGGAGTGAACTGGTTGGTGAGCAGGACCGCGGCCAGCGCGACCGCGGATATAGAGCTCGCCGCGGCGCACATCGCGACCACTATCCCGCTCACCGGGAGCGTGCTCCCAAGCGGGCGAACGCAGAGCAGTGGTCGCTTGGCGTGATACTGGTACACGAACAGAACAACGATCAATGCGAGCCCACCTGCGAGCGGCACGAGTGTCACGGCGTCGAGGAACGAATGGGTGAGCAACTCCGACGCGCCGTAGAACACGGCTACACAGCCCGCGGCTGCCAACCCGACGGGGAGAGGGTTGCGAGTCGCGCTGGGGTCAGCCGGCGGGGCGTCCTGAAAGGTCAGCAGCGACAGCAGCAAGGCCGCCGCGGCGATGCCCGCGATGATCCAGAACAGCGGACGCCACCCGTTGGCTTGTGCCTGGATGCCGCCCACAAGCGGCCCCAGTGCGACCGCTCCGAAGATGCAAACGTTGAGGATCATCGCCGTCCAGCGCAGCTTCGAGATGGGAAACGCGACGACGAGAGGCGGGACGGCCGCAATCAGTAGCAGGCTGGTGCAAAGGCCCTGCAACACGTGGCCAGCGATGTAGAAGCCCGCGTCGGGAGCGGCGGCCGCGAGCACCGAGCCGAGCACGAGCAGCGCGGCGTACAGCACCAGCATCCGACGCTGCGGAAGATGCTGGGCCAAAAGCACGGCCAGGACCGTCCCCACGGCATAGCCAGCGTTGGCCATGCCCGAAGTAAGACTCATCGCCTGCAGACTCATATGCAGGTCCCTGGCAATAATCGGGGTGATCGGCTGCAGCGCCGCCGAGAGCGCCAGATATGGGACCAGGGCGAAAATCACCATCGCCGCGGCCGCCGGGTAACGGCCTGTCCAGGGGCCCTGTCGCATCAGTCGATTCCCAGGTTCACGGCAGCCATCGCATCATAGGCACATGGCGCGCCGACGAGCGATTGGTCGTCAGCTGCGGCCCGATCAGCGAGAGTCCGTGACCGACATCCGGCCAGCGGCGGTCCACTTCTCCTCTGCCTCCCGGCAGGTCCATAGCGGCAGCCAGAGGCCGCGACGCCTCAGTCGGCGACGATGCAGCAGCCGCGTCGGTCGGGGGTGGAGCCAGCATCCAGGATCGGATTTGGCCAGTCATACCGGTGGTGCTCGCCTTCGTCGCCATGGTCGAGCGGGGCTCTTGTGCTCGTGCACAGCCTGCGCATTGTTCGCGCGCCGGTCGCTACTTCGCGTCGATCAACGCAGATACCAGCGACCTTCGCTTCAGGTGGCAGGTTCGGTGGATGCGAGCGCCGGCTCGGTCGGGTCGGTGGTTGCGGGCCTGTCGACCGTTGGCCGAATCAGCGTCTGATGAGCCTGAAGCGCAGCGTGTGCTCTGTCGCGGGACCGGGGGCGCCGGCTGTCGCTGAGAACACTGCGATGTAACGTCCGGGTTGCAAAGCGTGACCGCGAACGTGCCCGCTGAACGCGATCTTGTTGCGGCCGGCGTGGCCGTGCTCGGCTAGGACGATGGTCGGGATCGTTCGGGTGCAGCGTGGATGGCGGCGGAGGCGAGCGACGGGGCGGCGGCAGCTTCGGCCTACCCGTCGACCCCGGGCGCGGCGCCCGATCGCGATCGTGACCTGTGCTGGCTGGCTGAGCCCGAACGAAAACACGGTACCGCCCCTGTGGTGAGGGGTGCTGGGTGCTAGCACTCGTTTCGTTTCGGAGACCGCGTAGATCCTGACGGCTGCGGGAGGGCTCGTCACAGCGAGCGGGTTGCTTGCCGCCGCGGAGGCTCCGTCCGCGTTTGATGCTGTCACCCGACAGCTGAGCGCGTGTCCGGGATCGCTCGATTGCACAAGGTAGCTCGGGGCGGTTTGGCCCGCGATCGCAGAGCTATCGCGCAGCCACTGATACGCAAAGCTCAGCGGCCTAGTGCCCGCCCAACTGCCAGGCGAACAGTACAAAGTTGACCCTGGCGCTGGGATACCCGACACGGTCGGACGTCCGATGTTCGCAGGCGGCCCCGGCGCGAATGGCCAGCTTCCGTCAGGCGGGGGAGTGCTCGGAACCGAGGTCCCCGGAGTCTGACGCAAGGCATCGAAGATGAGCCCGTAACCCTTGTCGTTCGGGTGCAGCGCGTCCGAGAAGCAGTAGTCGCTGCTCGTGCAGTCGCTCTGAAACGGCGCGTATGCGTCGACCGGCGTGGCGCCCTTCTCGTTCGCGACGCAGTTGATCGCGTCGTTAAGACCGATCAAGCTGAGGTCATAAGACGAGCAGTCGGTCAGCGCGAAATCATTGCCGAGCAGCGCCGCGGCAGTAGCGTTGTCCGCGGATTCGTTGCCGAACGGATTGTCGTGGTTGGGGTTGTAGTACTCAAGCCACTGGATCACATGCGGGCCGGGACGGCTGGCCAGCGCCGTCTCCAGCTGGTCGAGGATGATGCGCATGTTCGCGATGAACTCGCACCCCGCCCCGGTGATCGGCTGACATCCAGGTGAGCCAAGGCCATCGTTGCCGCCCAACACGACCGTGACAATCGGGGTGTCAGTAGAAGCAAGAATATCGTTCACGGCCTGCTGGACCATGCCGCCGTCCAACGCGGACTGCGTAGTCGCGCCCGGCTGGGCCTCATTCACGCACTGATCGACCCGAGAGCCGCCAGCGGAGGACTCCAGATACGCGCAATACAAGTCAAAGAAACTATGCCCCGCTGAGGCACCATCTCCCGCGGCAACCGAGTCCCCTAATCCAACGTAGAGCCCTGCCGCCGACGCCGACGCCGGACCAGCCAAAACCACCGCGGCGGCGATCAAAACCGCGAGCAACGCGCCGCGCGAACACCACCGAAGAAGATCATCGCGCATCAGCTCGCCCCAAAACCACATGCTGACAAACCCACATCCCAAAGCCCAGCCACCGCATCTCCCACTCGGCGGCGAATACCCGACATTCACGTTCATCAACACCACGCTGTCGAGTTTTCGATCGAATCGCAAGCGGTCGCGCCAGTCCGCTAATGGTGTCGTCTCGCGCGCGCGCGCCGGTGGCTTTGGGTCGGGGCACGCGTCGCGAACACCCGCCCGCTCTCGCCCAGTACGCTCCCGCCGATTACGTACAGCTCGCCCGAACTCAGCGCGAACCCATAGTCATACGGACTGGTGGACGGAGTGGTCGCGACTACAAAACGTCGCAAGCTCGGCAAAAAAAGCCCGCTAAGTCTTCGGCTGTTGGGGCTCTGTGCCCAAATGACTGCGCGTGAGTTCGCCCAGACCCCAGGATAGTTGCGATTGCCGACGGCTAGCTTCAGCCTGGAGCCACACCGCTCCAACACATCCCCCACGATCGCGAACGAGCCGTAGAAAGACATAGCGCCAGGGCCAGGCGGTCCACCCAAGATCGGGGGCGCGCCAGGCGGCACCGTCAGCGGAGGGCACAGCCGTCGCGCCAGGGACTGGGAGTCTAGGTCCGGGATGATTCGTCCCCCCGCTCGCCAGCCGGGCAGGCTGCGCACCTGCCCTGTGTCAATGTTTTGGAACAGATACGTGGCCGTGCAGTAGCGGCAGGGTACTTGCTGCCACTCGATCCAGTGCGCGCCGAAACCCGCCACGCCCACGCCGCAATACTCCGGCATGGTGCAGTCATCCTCGGGAGGGTTTGGAACGACCGCCCTCCATTCGCCGGTGTAGAGGTTGTACAGCTCAAACCCACCGTCCCACTGACCGGCTCGATCGCATAAGAGCATCAGCCATGGGCCGCCCAACAGACCCCACGTGTTGAACTCCGGGAGAAAGCACCCCGGATACGAAACACTCGTCCGGGTTCCGGTCCGTTCGTCAATCAGCGTCCCCGACGCTTGCCCGTCCACACCCGCGGTCTCCAACAGCGCGAAAGGGCCATCGGTCCCGACCGTCAAGGCACTGCCGACAACGTGAAACCGGGGATGCAGCACCAACGGCCGAGGCTTCTGCTTGTGCGCGCTCGCCGCAGCGCACACGCCACCGAGCGTGGCCAGCACAGACAAGATAACGACCGCCGATCGCGTAATCGCTCGCATCAACCCAGAAACGATTGGCCCAAGCGAAAGTTACGATCCCGGTCCAGGGCCTTGACGAGTGATTGGTCTGCGCGGCAGTCCTCAGCCGAGGGGCTTGGCTCGGTCAAACGTCATCTTGAGCGTGCCGCGGATCACCTCATCGCGGAAGCGCCGTGGCGCGAAGTACCGATCGAGATCCTCGTCGGCGCGGTTGAGGGGGTGGATGATCGCGATCGCTAGTTGGCTGGCGGGACAGAGCACGCGCGCGATCTCGCCGATCACAGGCTCGGGGTCGGACATGTCGTGCAGCGACATGTAGGCGACCGCGAGGTCAAATGCGCCATTCGGCCATGGCAGCGACGCGGCGTCGCCGCACGCGACCTCGTCATAGCCGCCGGCCGTTCGCGCGGCTGCGGTCAGCGTCGGCGAGCTATCAATGCCAGTCACGCTGTGGCCGTGCGCGGCCAGCCACCGGCCGACGCGTCCCTCGCCACAGCCGACATCCAGGGTGCGCTGGCCCGCGTCGGGCAACATCGCGACGAACTGCGGGAAGTTCAAGCGCCAGTGGTAGACGTCGTGATCAGGCGTCCGCGCCCACGCCAACCAATCCTCCGCGTTCCGTTCCCAGGCGTCGCCCACATCTTGGACACGCGCCATGGACCAATCATCGCACGCAGACCCGGCCGCTTCTCCTTCCAAGAAGCCCCAGCCATGACGCCGGATGGCCGCTGAGCTGGAGAGGCTTCCGCTCCGACGCGCGATCGGATGTGGCAAAAGGGGGCGCCCTGATCGACACCTGCGGAAGGCTCATGATCGGCAAGACCCCACCGGGTCCGGGCGATGTCGACACGCTTCGGGCTCGTCGCCGGCCCGGCCACGAGCTCGCCGCTCACGTTTCGGATCGTGCCCGCGCCGCTCGTCGCGACGGCCTGGCCGCCGACGCGATCGCGAGCCGTGTCCGGAGGGAATCGCGAAGGGATCCTCAGAGCAGCGCGGGCGCGGGCGTATGCCTCTGGGCGATTGCGGGCGGGCTGGGCGTCGATGGTGACGTGCGTGCACGTCGCAAAGCGAGCGCCCGGGGTCTGTGGTGAAGCGCCTCACGGCGCGTCGTCGTGGCGGCATGCCGTGCGGCGCGAACTGGGATCAGCTTGGTGCTAGTGCACCCAGAGCTCGTCGAGCAGCACCCCGAGCTGGGGGTTGTACTGGTAGTCGCCGACTCGGTGGGATACGAGGTCGATTTGGCTGGGGTTAGCGAGGTTCACGGTCGGTGCCTGATCAGTGAATTGCCGGTCGGCTTTAGACCAGAGCTGCGCGGCGGTGGGCGATTTGGCGTCTTCGGCGGCGAGCGCACTGCGGACAATGGCGTCGAATTGTGGATCGCAGAACTCGCTCAGATTGTTGTTGGCTGTTGACCTGGGAACGAAGCTCTTGCAACTCCAGAACTGCTGTCCGAGGAATTCCGAGGGGGCGGGGTAATTAGGGATCCAGGTGAAGAAGTAGGCCTGAGGGCTCGTTTGCGAATTCGCCAGGCGGGCCAAGTATCTCATGTCGTTGACGGAGAACGTTTTGACCCTGGTTGGGTAGCCGAGCCGGTCAAGCAAGGACGCGAGGTAGCGTCCGGTGGCGTCGAAGTCTGTGAAGAAGCCGGGCTGGTTCCAGATCGTGATCGGCGTGCCGCGGGTTCCGGAGGCAGCGATCAAAGCCAGCGCTTTGCGGAGGTTCGGGGCGCGCCAAATACCCGCGTGGTTCGGCTTGAGCGTGTACGGGCAGTAGGGCTGATGTCCGGGTATGTACGGGGGGAGCATCTGGCAGATGGGGTGTGAGTCCTGGCCCAGGAGTCGCGCTAGCTTTGCGCGGTTAATCGCGTAGCTGAGCGCTTGGCGCACGCGCGGGTCACTGAATGGTCGCGTCCTCGTGTTCAGACCCATGAAGATCGTCTCGTCGGTCGGATTAATGTTCAGCTGGCTCGCAAAACGCGTGTTGAGCTCGGGGAGCCGATCGGCTGGCGGCGGGTCGAGTGTGTAGTCAGCCGTCCCGCGTTCGACGGCGCTGACCGCCGCTTCGGTGCTGGCCCCGAGCCGCCAGACGATCTGGTTGGGGAAGCCAGCGGGCTGCGCGGCGTGGGACCACTCGTGGAAGTAGGGGTTGCGTACCAGCTTGACCTCGCGTTGTGTGTCGAGGCTGACCTCGTACGGCCCGGTTGCCGGCAGCGGATGGGAGCCGATGTCGTGGTCAGGCGTGCTGGCTGGGACCGCGGCGGCTGCCCAGAGCGCAAGGCGGTCCGGGAGCTCTGGATCGGGGCTCACGAGGTGAAATGTGACGGTGCGGGCGGTGTCGTCCGTGACGATCCCGCGCGAAAGGTCGCATCGCGCCGGGCGCGCAAGACATGCTGCACCCCCAACCAGGTCCTCGAAATACGCGTATGCGGCTGTGTCGAGGGGTGCTCCCTGTCCAAGCGTGAAGTTGCGCTCGATCGCGCGGCGGAAGTCCTCGGGCCTGACGGGCTGACCGTTTGAGTAGCGGATCCCGGGTCGCAGCCGAAAGGTGTACGTGAGTCCGCCGTCGGTCGCAGTCGGCACCGAGACAGCCAGATCGGGCACGAGCTGCGCCCCGTCGCTACCGCCTACGCGCTTGAACGCGGTCAGGCCGTCGTTGGTCATGTAAAGCGTCAGAATCGAACCGACTGACCCGGGACGGGCCGGATCGAGCGAGCCGAACAGGGCGTTCTGAAGCACGGTCAGCGTGCCGCCGCGGTGGCTGGCGCCCGAGTCCTGCGCGCTCACCCATAACAGGCCGCCCGCTACCGCCAGGCCGCGGGGATTGTTGCCGACCATGATCGGGCGCGCGGGTGTGTTCGTGGCCGGATTGATGCGGACCACGCTGTGGCCGAACTCGTTGGCTACCCACACCCCACCGGTCCCGACAGCGATGGCGCTGGGCCCGTCGCCGACCGGGATTGTCGCCGCCACCTGATTGGTCTGCGGGTCGATCCGCGAGACTGTCCCATCGGGGCCGTTGGCGACCCAGACCGACCCGTAACCCACGGTGATGGCGTTGGGCCCGGTGCCAACGTTGATCGGCTCTGTGATCTGGTCGGTGTCCGAGTCGATGCGCAGGACCCGGCCGTTCACCGCGTCACTTACCCACACCGCACCGAACCCAACAGCAACATCGGTCGCGCCGCCCAACGGGATCGTCTTGACCAACCTGCCGCTGACCGCATTGAGCTTGCTGAGGGTGCCGTCGCTGCTGTTGGTGACCCACACTGAGCCGTCGCCGACGGCGATCCCGCTCGGCCCATTGCCGACCGGGACGGGCTTCCCCACAACCCTGTTGACAGCCGGGTCGATCCTCGAAACCGTGCCGCTGAAAGTGTTCGCGACCCACACCGCGCCCGCGCCGACCGCGATCCCGCTCGGCGTCGAGTCCACGGGGATCGTCTGCTCGAGGTGGTGCGTCACCGGGTCGATCCGCGAGACAGTGTTGTCGCTGTAGTTAGCGACCCACACCGACCCGGCGCCGGCCGCCACTGCCGAGGGGGAGGACCCGACCCGCGCCGCCGCGATGATCGCCCCCCGCGTCGGGCTGATCGCGCCGACCGAATCGGCAGCGATTCCTGACAATCGCGCGGACCCGCCGCCCGCCGAGGCGACAACCGCTCCAACCGCGACGATCGCGAGCACCGCCGCTGCCCCGACCGCGAGCCACCGGCGGCGAGATCGAACACCCCCACGCTGCAGGCCAGACTGCGCGCTCGTCACCGGCGCCTCGAGCGAGGCATCGCGATTGAGGATCGCGACCTCGAGCTGCTGCAGCGCCGGGCCCGGATCAAGCCCAAGCTGCTCAGACAATGCGCGCCGGTAATCCCGGTAGACCGCCAGCGCCTCCGCCTGCCGCGAGCAGCGATAAAGCGCCAGCATCAACTGCCCGCGCAGACGCTCACGCTCCGGGTGGCGCTCGACCAGCGCCGTCAGCTCGCCAACTAGCTCCCGCTGGCGCGCGAGCGCGAGATCCGCCTCAACACGCTCCTCCACCGCCCCCAGACGCAGCTCGTCCAACTGCGCGATCGCGGCCTGCGCAAACGCCTCGTAGGTGAAGTCCGCAAGCGGTGGACCGCGCCACAAAGCCAGCCCAGCGCGCAGGATCCTGGCCGCCTCCGCGGGCTCGCCCGACGCCAGCGCCTCGCGCCCGTCCTCGACCAAACCTCGGAAGCGGTCCACGTCAAGCTCGCCGTGCGCAACGCGAAGCAAGTACCCATGCCCGCGAGTGACAAGCACCCCCCTGACGAGCCCGGCGACCGATCGCCGTTGTCGTCGAGCGAGCCGCCCCCATTAGTATCGAGTGCCTTACGCAGCCGCGAGACGTGCGCCTGCAGCGCCTATGTCGCGGCGGGCGGCGGGCGCTCTCCCCACAGATCATCGATCAGACGGTCAGCGGAGACGACCTCGCCAGCGTGCAACAGCAAGACCGCCAGCAGCGCGCGCTGCTTGTCGCCACCCAGCCGCACGCCGCGATCACCATCGCTGACCTCGAGCGACCCGAGAATTAGATAGTCCATGCGCCCTCGTTGCGTTCCGCCCAACGAGCCTACCACCGCGCGCAGAACCCCGACGAGGCGCTCAACAGCAGCGCGGTAAGCGACCGTCACCGGTTTGTAGCCGCGCTGTCACCGGCCCCGCTCACCGTCCTAGACGAGCTTCGTCACCAGGGCATAGCCGCCAGAACAACGGAGAGCCAAATGTCGCCCCACCCCACACCAGCCGAGCGCTACGACCAGCTTACCCACGCTCAAACCAACGTGACGCTCGAAAGCGATCCAGGCATTCTCGAGCGCTACCGCGGGCGCATCGCGGCCCGGCGATGCGCCCGGCTGATCAGCCCCCGCAACCGCCGCGCGATCGCGCGATGGCTACGCCGCACCGCAGCGCACACCCAACCGCCGCACCCCTTCGCCCGCCGCCGCGAAACGCTGCTGCACCACCGCGTCGCCGCGGTCCGCACCGACCTGCTCGAGATCGCCGCAATGCTCGAACGCGCACACGACCCCGACCCAGCGAGCGTCGCAGCACTACACGACCTGCTCGCCAACGGCTGCGACAGCCCCCTCTACGACCCCGACATACACGTCTCCGAGCTGCGGGCGACGTTGGACTACGTTCGGTCCGGACTCGCGGCGAGCAAGACCCGGACCGCACCGATCCCGGAAGCCCAGCGATGAGGCGCGAACCTAATCCCAGTGCCCGAGGCTCCATCGCGCGCACCCGCCGACCGCGACAAGACACGACAAATGAGACGCGCCAGACCCATACCTTGCCGCGGCGAGCAACACGAGCGCCGGCGAGGGAGGGCGCGATCGTCCTGAGGTCGGCGGTGGCACCATGCGGCGCCATCACCGCCGCCGGCAATGCTCGACCGGCGTCCGAGGGTTCGTTTCAGCGGCGATCCAGGCCGGCTCATAGCGCGAGATCCCGGCCGCATTGGGCCACGTTTGCCCGCAGCTTGGGGCTTCGGGCACCCTCGCGGCAACGCGGGCCTTTGACCTCAACGCACACGGCTCGTTCGTGCAACAGCTGGGCGCTTGAGCCCTACTTCGATCCGTATACCCAAACACCAGCCAGGAGAGCAGATCATGTTCAAAGCAACCAAACGCACACTAACCGCACTGGCCGTGATCGTCGGTGCGAGCACACCCTCCGCCGCGTACGCCAGGTTCGACCTGAATCCACTGCCTTCCGCGACCGTGAGCGGCCAGACCCAGACTCCAAACTCACCGTTGGTGGCAGCGGCTGAGAGCGCGGAGACACTGCGCCGGGACGCGCACCTCGGCCCGCGTGGAAACGCCAACCCAATCACCGCTGCCGCGGCCATCAAGAGACAGGCCGAGCAAATCGCAGCAGCCAAAGCCGCGTCCCGTGCGACGGACACTAGGTCCCACACGAAGGCGGCCGAGACGCTCACGACCTCATTTCAGTGGGGCGACGCCGCGATCGGCGCGGCGGGAATGTTCCTGCTACTCACCGCCGCGAGCGTGGCCACAATCGCCAGCCGCCGCTGGCATCACCGCGCAACGACCAGCTGATTCCTCAACCACACGAAGGAAGTCAGTCACCTCTGACACACACCACGCCATATCGGCGATCACAAGCAAACAGGAGGAGTAGTTATGCGACTCACAGCACACACCAGAATCATCGGGACACTGGCAGTGGCACTGATCGCCGCAGCGCTGGCTCCCGGCGCGAGCGCGAACTATGGCGTCACGCACCAGGAAGCCGCTCGTTCGCTCGGCACCGGGGCGAATCCGCGCAGTGTCGCGATTTTGGCACAGCAATCTGGCCAGAGCGCGAGTTCCACCACGGTTGTGCGCCCAAACCTCGATCAGCAGATCACGCAGCCCGGCTCCGTGGGCCCGCCGATCCTGCCGGTCGTGCGAACGCCAGAGCTCGCGGCGATCAACCGGGTACACGAGCAACGGGAAGCAGCGCGCTTCTACCGTCTCCCGCAGGACGCTCCCTACAGCAGCGCGGCCTTCAACGCGTACGCCACGCTCGCCCATCCCGTTGCCGTCAGCACGCCGACGGTCAAGGCGCCCGACGATGGGTTTGACTATGGCGCTGCCGCGATCGGCGCGGGGCTAGCCGCGGCGATCGTCGTAGCGATCACCGCCGGCGGCCTCGCTGTCCGCCGTCGCAGGCGACCACAGTACAGCTGATATGGCGGCGTGTTTGTCAAGGGGGCAGGGTGAACTTTTGCCGTGAGCTTGGTCGCGGGCATAGGGGTCTGGCGGTTGTCTCAGGAGGGCGGGACGTCGGGCTCGGTGACGGCGTTGCCAGTCTGAAATGCGGGGATTCGCTTACCCCATGGCCCTGTTTCTGCTGCCGGCGGTGCACGGGTCTAGGAACGAGCGTGGCCTGGGTGGGGGGGCTGCTCATAGCTGTGTCGTGCGTGCCGGCCGCTGTGTCGGCCCGGCGTCCCGGCCTCCTGAGCCGGGGTGCTGCTGTCTGTGGGGGTTAGGGTGCGGTCGCGGCGGCCCAGAGGAAGCAGGACAGCTCGCGCGCGACCGCGACGATCGTGACGTTGTGATGCTTGCCGCGCGCCTTCATCGAGGTGTAGGTGTGGTGCAGGCGCTGTTGGGCGCGGTTTGAGATCTGCAGGATGTGATCGGGCTGCGCGTTCTGGCGGTTGGCCAAGGTCGCACCGATTCGCGGTTCGCGGGCGTAGTGCCAGGCGGCCTCGACGAGCAGTCGGCGGGCGAGCTGCGAGCCGGTCTTCGTGATCTGACCATGGCGATCCGATTCGCCGGACTGGGATCGTGACGGGGTCAGTCCGAGCCAGCTCCCGACGCGGTGCGCTTTCTCGAACCGCTGCCAGTCAGCGCCGAGCTCGAGATGGACCGCGAGCGCGGTGAGCGTGTCCACCGCACGGAACGCGCGCAACCTGGCGACGGTCGGCCACCATCGAGGGTCGGTCGCGAGCTCACCGATCCGCTCGGCGAGCATTTTCTTGCGGGCGGTCAGTCCGTCCACGCACGCGATCAGGTCCGCCCAGGTCAGCTCCGACATCGGCTCTGAAAACTGCTGGGCAGCTAACCAGCGGCGGTGCTTCTGCGTCCAGGTCGACGCCTCGGGATAGACCCGGCCGTGGCGCAACAACATCTTCGAGACACGGTGACGCGCGTTCATCAGATCCCGCCGGCACGCATCATGCGCGCGCGTGAGCTCCCGGCCGGCCTCCACCGCCGGCGAGGGCACCACCACCGCGGTCAGCGACCCAGCGATCAGACACCGCGCGAGCAGCTCAGCGTCCTTGCGATCAGTCTTCACCCGATCGCCCTTCCCCCTCGGAGTCAATCCCGGCGCGATCACCTCGATCCCGACCCCCGACGCGACCGCCGCCCGATACAGCCCGTACCCCGTCGGCCCCGCCTCATAGCACGCCTTCACCGGCCCCGAGAGCGTCTTGAGCCACTCGACCGGCGCCTGGACCCCGGCGCCGAACCGCATCCTCGTCAACTCGCCGCTCATCACATCGATCGCCGCGGCATGCGTCGACCGGGCGTGGACATCAAACCCGACATAGGTCATCGTTCCGGGCATGGCCGGACCTCCTCAACTCATCTTGGGGTCAGCCGGAGCCGTTCTCCGGCCAGACAAACCCCCGCGAGGAGCGTCCGGCCACCCAGCCCGGCAGGCAACCCCTGCAACGGGCGGCCCACGCCATATGGTCTAGCCGGCAGCCCACCAACGCGGGGCGGGCGACATCGCCCGTCCCGAGCCCTGCCGGATGCACCGACACGACGGCCCGAGCACCGTTCAACCGCGCACACCCCGAAGATCACCCTGGCTACGAGTCCGGTCATCCAATCTGCTGGCTCCATCTTCGGTAGAGAAGCTTCCGCGGGCACTCGTGCCGACCGCAACGACATCGGCATGGCCCGGCGACCGCCCCTGACGGATCAAGGGAACGCCGTCAGTCCACGATCCAGCCCGGCTGCAGGGAGACGAGAGTCCTGCCTTCACGCGCGTAGATCCTCATCGCGCCGGCCGTCAGGGCTTCCGCATTGGCCTGGCGGACACCGAGAGCAGCAGCGCCGCGACCAGACCCGTGTCGGCGACGAAGCGGCAGCTTTGGTCCTCTCGCTCCAGGGCGTTGATGTGTATATGTGGGTGTAGCGGATGTGTATGTCTTGAGCGTGGGCAGATCAGCGATCAAACGAACGAACATCAACCTCGACAGCGACCTGGTCGATGCGGCCGCCACGGTGCTCGGGACGACCAGAACCACCGATACGGTTGCAGCAGTCTGGTGGGGCTCGCAAGTCGGAACAACGAGGGATCGCTGGATTACGTCGGCTCCGTGCGACCTGAGACTGTGATGAGTCTGCTTGTTCGTCGTACTGTTGGAGTCTCCACCTGAGGAAGGTCGTGCTGTGCGTAGAGGCTTTCTTGCCGTTGGTGTCGCCGGGTCGATCGCCGTGGGATCGGCGGCTATCGCGTTCGGCGCGGCTGGAGGATCGCGAGACATCGCCGTCTCGGCGGCGAGTTCAGCACGCACGCGGCCGCCGGCGCCTCTCGTCAGCACGCTTGGGGTGAGCTCCCCAGCCACGCTTGTCAGCTATTGCTGGACGCAGACGCGGCCTGGGGGCGGCGGGGTGGGGGAGTGCGCGGATGGCGTGGCCGGCCACCCTGACCACACGCTGCCGTGGCGTCTCGGCACGGCGGTCGCAATCGATCTGCGCCTCCCCGCGCACCGCGTGAAATTTCAGACGGAGCGAATCTCGAGTCCGGGACGGCCGCCGGGACACCCTCTCACCGTCCGTGCGCGGCGGGTTGATCGCGCCGGTCGCCACTGGATCATCCGTCTTCCCGCCCGGGCGAAGCGCGACACCGACCTGCTCATCTTCGCGATCTTCGCGAACGGGGACGTCTTCGCCGACCTCGGTCTGCAACCAGCGCGGGCAGGGCAGGCGGGCGATGTGGAGATCCAGCAGAGCTATGACCGCCACGGGAACCCGTCGCTGATCGCCAACGCGAACGTGACCGGGAGTACCGCGAGGCCCCGGTGGTCGATCTGCACCACTACGGAGACCCGGCCGTGCATGCCGGTGGCCCATGCCAGCGGCTACCACACCTCTGCGTTCCTCGATCCCGGCAGCACGGCGCCTGGCACCGTGTTCCATGCCACCGTGGTGTACCGCGGCAAGACGTATGTCGCGCGAACCGGAGTTTGGGAGGGCACAGTTCACGCGGTCTCGCCCCCGACGCTGACGGGGTCCGCTCGTTTCCACGCGGCGGTTGTCCCGCATCGCGCGATCTGGTCGGGCGGATGGGCCGGCCTTCCGCAACCCGAGACGGCGGGAGCCGCGGGTGGCCCGCCGAACGTGGATGAGCTCAACGTCGAGGCGTGCCGGACACCCACCGGACAGCATTGCGTCAATCTCACTAGACAAGGGCCGACGACAGCGTTCAGCCGCCGCCCACCGGTGATCGATAACTGGTTCACCGGCTGGTACCTGTTCGCGTTCGATGAGCGGATCGCCGCGCCGGAGTTGATCGCTGAACCGGGGTACGGAACACCGTCGATCATCCCGGTCGTCAAGGTCGACGTCACCCACGCACGGTCTCTCCCTCTGGGGCCCGTTACGGGGCCGCCGACACCAAGAGTCGCGATCCTCCACCGAGCGATACCGCGAGCTGGTCGCATCCTCGTCGCGCGGATTCATTGCGCTGTGCGCTGCAGCGCCTCCGTATCGGTCTCCGACCGTCACACCAGCAGCGGGGCACGCATGACGTTGCTCGGTTCCGCGCTCGTCGGTGTGCCGGCCCGCCAGCTGCGGCACGGTGGTCTCGACGTCTTGGTCCAGGTCGGCACGGGTCCTGAGATCACGGGTCGCGCGACGCTCCCCTAACCCTGGCAGGTTTACACGTCGTCGCCGGGCTCGCCGCTGCGTCGATCGAGTTCGGCTCTGGATCTCCAGCCGGCCGAAGCGGCACTCCGCGGCTGGGTTGTCCGCCGGCGACGAAGCGAGAGCGCGACGGACGATAGGCGGGTCGGGCTGTCACAAATGTGCGGCTAGCGCTAATAGATGTCGAATGATGGAAGCGAACCGGCAGGACGGCGAAGAGCTGCTCGCGGTCGCTCGCGCGGGAGCGGACGGGTTTGCGCAGTTCTATCGGCAGTTCGAGCGATCGATGCTCGGCTTTTTTATGCGAGCGACGGGTCGGCCAGATCTTGCTGCGGACCTTACGGCGGAGACGTTTGCCCGGGCTCTGGAATCTGTCGCGGCGTTCGATCCGGCGCGCGGCCGCGCCGATCAGTGGTTGTTTGGGATCGCGCGCAATGTGCTTGCCGAGAGTTATCGGCGCGGGCGTGTGGAGGCGGCGGCCCGTGCCCGGCTCGGGCTGCCGGACCTGATCCTCGATGACCACGCCGCCGCGACGATCGCGCGCCTGAGCGATGGACGCGACTCCGCGTCCGTGGCGCTTGGGGGGCTACCCGCTGCTCAGCAGTGGGCCGTCGAGGCGCACGTGGTGCACGAGCGTGATTACCCAGAGATCGCTAGAGAGCTTCGGTGCTCTGAGGCGCTGGTACGCCAGCGCGTCAGTCGAGGTCTGCGGGCCCTACGAACCAGACTGGCAGGTGAACGATGAGCATTCTCCCCCAGCTCGAACACGACCTGGTCCAAGCGGCCAAACAGCGCCTGCCCGCCGCCAATCTCCCCGACGGAATCCACGATCGTCGAGGTCGCCCCGAACCCCAGTCAACCGCGCCGGCTGGTATCCGCCGCAGGCTGGCCTCGACCAGTAGGGCCTTGCCGATGCTGCTGGCGCTCGGCGTGACGGTGATCGTCGCCGGTTTCGCGCTGATTCTCTTGGACCATCGCGGCGAGTCCACGCCTGCGAGACCCGCGAGCAGCGTGCCAGCGTCGCGTCAAGAACTAATCGGAATGCTCGGCATTCTCCGCAGGCCCCAGACCCACGCCGACCTAGACCGCGACCTGCTCGGGCTCTATCTCACCAATCTCGACCCCGACACCGGCGTCATCCCACCCAACCGGTATATCCCGATGTCACGGCCAAGACCATCCCTGAAGCGTTCGGGGTATCCCGAACTGGACCGTCGGCTCGCCAGGGTCGAGCGCATCCCCGCCTGGAGCGCGAAGGTGTTGATCGTCCCGACCACGTTCCAGCCATCGCCATCATCCTCCCGAAGATCCGAAGGCCTGAACCTCGTGCTGCGGATTGGAAGCGCACCCACGATCCCGCCGTCAAGCGAAAGCGGGACCGGGCCACGACCCACGAGCGTCGACACGGTCCGCGCTCACGGCCTCGCCCTCGCCGACAACGTCCGCGGCCACGACATGCTCGACGGCGTCGTCCTCGTCCCGGACGGGGTCGCGAAAATCACGCTGCGCGTGATCCGAATCATCAAGGCGCCGGTAACCATCGATCCAAACCAATTCGGCACCGCGACCGCGCCGGTTCACGACAACATCGCCGCGTTCCAACTCCCGATCCCGACAGCGACAAGTCGCCACGCCTTCTCAAGCCTGTTCGGCACCGCAGCAGTCGCGCAAACCACCTGGTACGACACGGACGGCAACGTGATCAAACACACCACCACAAGCCTCGACGTGCTCATCAAGGTCTCCGGCACGAAACCAGGACCCAGTGCCGCGGGAACCCGCCACGCAAAACGTCGGTTCTGTCAACAGAACCCAGCCTGTTAGAGGCCAGCTGGGGTTCGCCGACGACCTCGCCGAAGCAGCGCGCCAGCGCGGCGCGCGAGTGAACTTGAGCGGGCCGCGGATCCAGATCGGCACGCTGTTAACCCGGCTGTAAGCGCGAGTTAGCGGCTTGAAAGCGCGCCCGTTCACTCTCCTCCCAGATCGACCGCATCGGCGATCACGAGCAAACAGGAGGAGTAGTTATGCGACTCAGAGCACGCACCAGAATCATCGGGACGCTGGCAGTCACGCTGGTTGCGGGGGCGCTGGCTCCCGGGGCGAGCGCGGACTATGGTCGTACGGACCGGGAAGCCGCTCCTTCGCTCGGCACCGGCGCGAATCCGCGCGGTGTCGGGATTCTGGTACGGCAATCTGGCCAGAGCGCGAGTTCCACGACGGTTGTGCGCCAAAACCCAGATGAGCAGAACACGCAGTCCGGCTCGGCGGGGCCGCCGATCCTGCCGGTGGCGCGAGCGGCGGAGCTCGCTGCGATCAAGCGGGCCGAGGGGCAACGGGAAGCGGCGGGCTCTTACAGTCTCCCGGAGGGCGCTCGCTACAGCAGCGCGGCCTTCAACGCGTACGCCACGCTCGCCCATCCGGTTGCCGCCAGCGCACCGACGGTCACAGCGCCCGGCGAGAGGTTTGACTATGGCGCTGCTGCGGTCGGCGCCGGGATCGCCGTGACGATCATCGCGGCGATCACCGCTGGCGGCCTCGCTGTGCGGCGTCGCAGGCAACCACAGCACGGCTAGCCTGCGGCCCACCAACACGGGGCGGGCGACCTCGCCCGCCCCGAGCGTTGCTGGATGGGCTGGGCGTGGCGGCCCGGGCTCCGTTCAGCCGCTCACGCTAAGGAGATCGCGCATGTCGAGGAGTCCGCGCATCCAGCGTCCGGGATCGAGATTGCGGAGCGCTGCGGGGGCCGCTCTGGTGACGGTCGGCGTGCTGATCGCCGTTGGAATAGCGCGCTGTTCATCACGTCGATGAACGTAAGCCGAGCGGTGCGGCCACCGAGCATTACCGCACCGTCCTCGGAGACCTACTCCGGCCGTGGATACAGACCGCAGCGCCGGACCAGTCATGCGCGCTTTCTGCCGGGCTACCTGCGGGTCGAGCGCCGACAGCCCCGGTGCACCGCAGAGACCGCCGACCGAAGTCAGTTTGGCGGGTAGGGGGAGCGCAGATCCCCATCGACGCTAATCGAGAGATGATCGCGCTTGCGCTATCGCCGCAGTGGCCGCGTCGATTCGCGGGCAACGCTTGCCGCTCGCGGCGTGGCGGGTCGATGCTACAGTCGCGACGAGGGAGGCGGGGAGGGACCGGGTAGTGGAGTTCCGGATACTTGGGCCGTTGGAGGTCGTTCGGGACGGCGAGTCTGTCGTCCTTGGTGCGACGCAGCAGCGAGCGTTGCTGGCTGTGCTGGTGCTTCACCGCGGTGAAATGGTCTCGATTGACCGCTTGGTTGACGAGCTGTGGGGCGAGCGAGCCTCCGCAAGTGCCGCCAAGACGGTGCACGTGTACGTCTCTCGTCTGCGTAAGGAGCTGGGCTCTGACGTGATCGTGACCCAGGGCCGGGGCTACCGGCTCGCGGTTGGGCCTGAGCAGGTCGATGTCGGTCGGTTCGAGGCGCTTAGCGCCGAGGGTCGGCGCGCGCTTGCCGAGGGCGATGCGATTCGCGCGAGGGATCGGCTGGGCTCGGCGCTGGGGTTGTGGCGGGGCGAGCCGCTCGCGGATCTTGCGTACGAACGGTTCGCCGAGAACGCGATTGGCCGCCTGCAGGAGGCGCGGCTGGCGGCGCTGGAGGATCGGATCGAGGCGGACTTGGCGCTCGGTAGCGATGGCGAGCTGATCCCGGAGATTGAGTCGCTGATCGCGTCGAACCCGCTGCAGGAGCGGTTGCGGGGGCAGTTGATGCTCGCGCTGTATCGCGCTGGGCGGCAGGCCGATGCGCTTTCGGTCTATCGGCAGACGAGTGAGTTGTTGCGTGACGAGCTTGGTCTCGAGCCCGGGCGGTTGCTGCAGGGGCTCGAGCGTTCGATTTTGGAACATGCCGCGTCCCTCGACGCCCTGCCAGCCACCACAGTCGCGTCCCGTTCCGATTCGTCAGGGGTCTGTCCGTTCAAGGGCCTTGCCTGCTTTGATCGCGCCGACGCGGAGTATTTCTGCGGGCGTGAGCGCCTCGTTTCAGACCTACTCACGCGGCTGGTCGAGTCCCCGCTGGTCGGGATCCTCGGCCCCTCGGGGATCGGCAAGTCCTCGCTTCTGCGCGCCGGGGTGCTGCCGGCGTTGAGCGCGGGCATCCTGCCGGGCAGTGCGGTGTGGCGCCAGGTGCTGGTACGACCGGGCGAGCGCCCTAATGCCGAGCTCGCGCGCGGATTTGGCGGCGGTCGTGTTGGTCAGGTATTGGGGCAGCTTCCACGCGGTCAGCGGCTCGTGGTCGCGGTCGACCAGCTGGAGGAGCTGTTTACGTTGTGCGAACTCGAGGAGGAGCGTTCAGCATTCCTCGACTGGTTGGTGGCGGCAGCGTGCGATCCTGAGCGGCGAGCGCTGGTGGTCGTGGCGTTGCGGGCGGATTTCTACGGCCGCCTGGCCGGTTATCCGCGGTTCGCGGAGCTGCTGAGCAGTAGTCACGCGCTGGTCGGTGCGATGGATCGCGAGGAGCTTCGGCAGGCGATCGAGCGGCCGGCCGCTCATGCGGGACTAGGGGTCGAGCGCCCGTTGGTCGATGCGTTGGTGTCCGACGTCGCGGGTGAACCCGGAGGTCTGCCGCTGCTGTCAACGACGCTGCTTGAGCTGTGGCGCGCACGCGATCAGCGCACTCTGCACTACGAGAGTTACCTGACGAGCGGTGGCGTGCGCGGTGCTGTAGCCCGCTTGGCGGAGGCCGCCTACACCCGTCTGGACGAGGCCGAGCGGCGAGTGGCGCGCGGGGTGATGTTGCGGCTTGCAAGCGGCGCGGAGGGGGCACTCGTGCGTCGCCGCGTACCACTCGTCGAGCTCGAACGAATCGACCGTGCCGAGCGCGTGCTCGGGGCGCTGACCGACGCGCGCCTGTTGACCGTCAGCGACGGCGAGGTCGAGCTCTCGCACGAGGCGCTGCTACGCGAGTGGCCACGCTACCAAGGGTGGCTCGAGGAGGACCGGGTCGGGCGGCGGCTGCACGCACACCTGACGGCAAGCGCAGGCGAGTGGGACGCGGGACGTCGCGACCCGGGCGAGCTGTACCGCGGCGCGAGACTCGCCGGTGCGCTTGACTGGGCCGCGCAGCATGACGATCAACTAAACACGCTCGAGCGTGATTTCCTCGCATCCAGTCGGCTTGAGTCCGAGCGCGTGGTGCGTCGACAGCGCGCTCAGAACCGGCGGCTTCGCAGCCTCCTGCTCGGGGTCGGTGTGCTGCTGGTGTTCGCGATTGTTAGCGGGATTGTCGCTCTGGTGCAAAAGCAGAGCGCCAGACAGCAGGCAAGCACGGCTACGGCCGCGGCCCGGGTGGCGCTCGCGCGACAGCTCGGCGCGCAGGCGGTCACCGAGCCGCGGCTCGATCGCGCGATGTTGCTCGCGCGCGAGGCGGTCAGCCTCGATCGCTCACCCCAGACCGAGGGCTCGTTGCTCGCAACGCTGCAGCGCAGCCCGGCGGTGATCGGATCCTTGGCATTACCGATCAACGGCCCCCCGCAACAACTGGCAGTGAGCCCCGACGGGCGCACCCTCGCCGTGGGGGGAGTCAATCTCGACCAGTTATTTACCGAAACTTCGGGCGCGAGTGTGGGCGACCTGCGTTTTTACGACGCGCGCACGCATGAGCTAAAAGGACGGCAGCTGACGGATTTCGGCGGGGCTCGGGCACCGATCTACTCCAGCGGTGGATCGCTGCTCGCGTACCCGACGCAAGGCGCTCAAGATCCCCGGTTGCCAGGTTTCGGTGCCTCGTTTCCGCTGTCGATCACGGTCCGTGACGCGACCACGATGACGCTCATTCGCAACCTCCCGATTGATCCCCTCCAGGTAGGGCGCGAGCTGCCGGACTTGGCGCGCGCGGACATCCAGATCGCGCCGGACGGGCGCACGGTCTACTGCGCCTACCGGGTATTCAGCGTCGCCCACGGGTTCGGAGCGACGTATCTCGCTCGTTGGTCGCTGCCAAGCGGGCGGCTGCTGACAACCAAGCGGATCGACGCCGGGGCTGTTCTCGCGGCGGGCCTGACCGATGCAGGCGCACGCGTTGCTGTCGTCGATGCGCGGACGATCACGGTCTTCGACGCGCGCTCGTTTCGGCGCCTGAGTTCCGTGGCGATCACACCAGCGCCGAGCGCGCCGCGTGCCGCGGCGATAAGCCCTGACGGGAGCACGATCGCGATCGCCTCACACACAGGCGCGGTCTCATTCATCAACGCCGCGAGCGGCGCCTCGCGCCGCGGGATCGGCCCTAACGCCGGCCCGCTCGCCAACCTCGTCTACTCGCCCGACGCGCGCGACGTCGCAAGCGTGGCAGGCAACACAGTGACCGTCTGGAATCCACGATCTGCCGCGCCCCGAGAGGTCCTGACCGCCCCGGGAGGACAGGTACAAGGGGTCGCGTTCAGTCCTGACGGTCAGACCCTCTACACATCGTCGGTCGGGGGCCTCGCGCTCGAATGGGACCTGACCGGTGAACGGGGCTTTGGACGGCGCGCCGCGTTCGACCTGCCATCGCCTTGCTGCAACCCGGTCGCGCCGCTCGCGCCGCCGCTCGCGCGATCGCCCGACGGCACGACATTCGCAGTCCGCCTGGGCACGTCAACCGTGGGACTGTTCTCGGCCCGGACCCTACGACGACTGCAATCGTTCACCGTCAAACCCAAGGATGCGGTCATCACCGCGCTCGCGTGGTCGCCGACCGCACCAGAACTCGCGGTCGGTGGTTCCTCCGGTCTCGTCCAGCTATGGCGCACCGGCCGCACGCCCCAGCTCGAGCGTTCACTATCCGGGCTGCGGCCGACCCTCGGCAAGCCCGAAGCGATCCAAGCGCTCAGCTTCTCTCCCGACGGCCGACTGATAGCCGCGAGCGACAACGGCGAGACGGTGCCAGCCCTGGACTCGGGTAGCCGCGACCCACAGCACCCCAACGATCGTCTTGCTTCGCTGGCGATCTGGCGCACAAGGAGCGGCAAACCGACCGTGCCGACGCAAACGCTCGGAACGGGCTCCGCGCGCTTTGATCCGCTCGCATTCTCTCCCGACGGCCGGCTCGTCGCCGTGAGCACACCAAACGGCCGCGACCTCGTCCTCGACGCGACCACGTCTCAGACACGGCAGACGCTTCGCCCGATCGGGCGCGAGTACACCGGATCGCTCGCATTCGCGCCCGACGGGACACTCGCTACCGGCACCCTTGATGGGATCGTTCAACTGTGGAACCCGATCAAAGGCGAACAGATCGCCGGGCCGCTGCCCGCTACCGCCGGGCCTATCTCCAGCATTGCGTTTGACCCCAACGGCCAGCGCTTCGCGACCACCGGCAGCCAGGACGGAGCGGTCAAATTGTGGTCCACCTCCACCCTCCAGCAGCAAGGCACCACCCTGAACACCGACCAGCGTGCGGCATCGGCCGCAATCTTCGCGCCACAGGGCAACAATCTCCTCGTTGTTGACAACCGCGGCAACGGCTTCACCTGGCCAACGTCAAGTGCCGCCTGGGAGCGACGCGCGTGCACCGTCGCGCGGCGCAACCTGACGCGCGCGGAGTGGGCCCACTTCGTCACCGGACACGCCTACGCAAAGGTGTGCTCCTGAGCAGCGGGCGCAGCGCTGAACCCTGCATCCGCGCACGACTTCCGGATGCCCGACGCGCGCAGCGCTGGGAGCCGGTACACGGGTTGTACTTTTGCGAAGGCGAGCGCCGAGCCCAGGACCTGCCCCGCTTCTCGTTTCACGAATCTCCAGGCGTCAGAGCCGATGGGTGAGGCGCCACGAGGGCTGCTGCTCCAGGTCGGCGAGCACCCGAAGCAGAAGCCCTGGAATGGGAGCTCCCTCGGGCGACGATGACAGAAGTCGTGGGCTTATCGCTGCCTCGGCGACCAAGGGGAGGTTTTCGCCGCATACGAGCGATCGGGAGTTGGCGCAAGTCGACCGTTCGAGCAGTGGAAGCGGCGGTCAAGCTCCAAGCGCACAGCCGGCAGGCACGTCTCACCTCCCGGGCGGTGGCGGCGGCTGCCCGGCGGGACCCATGAAGGCGAAGACCTGGTCGGTGCCCGGAAGGAGCAGCAGGCCATCGCCGACCGACGGCGTCGGGAAGTGGTTCGCAAACCCACCGAGGCGGATTGAGACGACCTCCTGGCCGTTGGCCGGGTTGAGGCCGTGCACCGCGTTGTCGCGTCCAATCGTCCAGACCAGTCCATCGGCGATGATCGGTGCGCCAGCGGCGCCGTCGTTGTCGGTCCATAGCTGTTTCAGATAGGGGGCCTTCGTCGAAACCTTGATTGCCGTCACGCCGTTCGGGCAGGGTACGTACACGACCGAGCCCTTCACCGCGTGTCCGCCGTCGGGGTCCCCACTGCATACCGAAAGTGACGCGACCTCACCCTCCTCGCCGCCGAGATGGCCCTGACGCAGCAGATAGGCGGTGTCCGTCTTGCCGACCTGGAGCACGAAACGATGCACGAGCACGGGGTCCCCGGTCCCGAGGTCGAGGTCGTCGGCGCTGAGCTTCTGCCAGTCCTTGGGGTAGAAGATCGACTTGAGGTGCATCGTCGGCGACAGCTCAAGCACCGCGTCGCTGTCGTCGTACGGCTGGCCCGCGCCGAGGTCGTAGCCGTCGGCGCTCGCTACGTAGACGTTCCCGTGAGGGTCGACGATCGGAGAGCTGCCGCCCATCCACACCGCCCCCCGATCCTGGCCGCTGCCGATCTGGAAGTAGTGGAGCCGTCCTCCCTTCTCCGGGATCGAGACGACGTAGCCGTGGGCAGGACCGTTGGGGCCGGGACAGTCGCCGCTGTTCTGACCGTAGGCGATGATCACGGAACCGTGGTCGAGCGCCAGCCCTGGCCGCTGAAGCTGCGCGAGCTGGTCCTCACCGGCGTTCGGCATCGCCCGCTCGTCTAGCTCGACTCTGCCGGTGAACAAGTCAAGCCCGAATAGACGGTGCGACGCTTCCACACCACCAGAGGCAGACGGGCCGCTTATCAGCGTGTCCGCGTCGACGAAGATCTCGTGGCGCTTGGAGTCGATCACAGGGGTGCCCGTGATGCCGACCTCGGGCGAGATGTCGCCGCAAGGCAGATCACCCGATGGCACGGCCTTCGCGAGCTGGCGTGACCACAGGATGCGCCCGCTGTGAGCGGCCATCACGTAGACGGTGTCGTTCTCGGTCGCCGCGACGACGCGGCCGTCGGCGACGAGCGGCTCGCCATACAGCTGCCCGTCAAGGACCGACGAGGTCCAGGCCCGCCGCGAAGGCAGCAGCTTGGTCTGCGCCGCGTCGACTCCAGTCGCCTCAGCAGTCCCGTGGTACGTGGTCCAGTTGGAGCCGAAACCAGAGGCCAGCGGCGCAGGTCTCGATCTCGCCGCTCCGGCGGTCGCGCTCCGGGCTGTTGAGGCCGCCGAGCCGGCCACGCCAGAACCACAGCCAAAGCAGCACAGCGACGCAGCCGCCACGACCGCCCCCACAGCAAGCGGTACCCTCACGCGCCTCCAGACTCCACCCCCCACAGCCGCTAGCCGAGCCGCTGTTCTCACCGCGCAACCCGAGTAGTTGCCACCGTTCGCCGAGTATACCCAGCGCAGCTTCCGCTCACTGAAACCATCAGGCGCGTGGCACCCCGATCCGCGACGATCGATCACTCCTGCTCCGGCCCAGCCGGCTGACGAAGCGGAGTCGTGAGCCCGTAGCCGGTCGGGCGACAAGGGGAAGTGTGGGATCTGGCGTTGACCGGTAGGCGCCACAGCGCGCCGGCCGCGTGGGTCCGGGGCTCGGTGATCGTGCTCGCTCCGGGCTTACGCGATCGCTGCAGGAGCTAACAGACTGACTGCGGTCGGCCGTCTCGACCTCCCCGGGCAACCGGAGTCCGACGCGGTTGCCGCTAGCGGTAACCGCGTCCCCGACCAGGTTCCCTACCTGGCAGGTAATGGACGCGATCGACCGTACTGGCGAACCTGCGTCTTGAGAAATCAACCAACCAGAAGGAGCCGAGATGGCATCGATCGACGAGATGATCCGCAGCTTCGTAGCGAGCTGGAACGAAAGCGATCCGGCCAAGCGGGGCCTGACCATCGAGAAGACATGGTCCCCCGATGGGATCTACCGCAACGCCACGGCCGAGTTCGAAGGATATGACGGCATCGCTCGAGCTGTCACGGCGGCACATGACGCCTTCACCGCCAACGGTTTCCTCTTCACACTCACGAAAGTGGATACCAATCACGACGCAATTCGCTACAGGTGGGAGATGGTCCCCACCGGCGCCGGCGAACCGGACTCGATCGGGACCCACGTCGCCATCGTCGGTGCCGACGGGCGTCTGGTCAGTGACTATCAGTTCATCGACAAGCCTCCGTCGGCGAGCTGAACCGAAACCGGTCAGCCCGGGAGCCGCATCTGCGAATCCAGATCGCCCGTACACGAGGCCGAACCGCCCGAGATAGCGAGCGCCCGATGCTCTTCCCCGGCGAACAGCCTGCCAGACGACAACGCGCCGGTCAGGACTTCTGCTGTCCGTCGGTCAGCGATCGAGAGCGAGAGCGGCGACCTCGCGGCTGCTCGGGCGACTTTGCAGAAGTCGGACACGAGGCCGGCCAGCTGTTGCCGCTCGAACCTTAGGGAGGCGGGCGTTTGTCGCTCCCACTGCTATCGACGGTCTCGATCTAAGTCATCGGCGCCCGCGGGGTCGCGGCCGTTTTCGGCGGGCCTTCCCCTTAGGTTCGCTGTCGGACTTCTCGCTAGGTTCGCCCTTGGGCCGGACCCGCTCGGGAAGCACGTGCGCGCTGCGGTCGCCGACCGTCAGCATCAGAGGTCCAGCCGAAGAGGGGTGTGACGGAGCCGGGCGCCCGACATGGGATGCGGGTGGCTGCTCGTGGTGTCCGCTGTTCTGCTGCGCCGGCGGTGCGAACGGAACGATCATCGTCGGCTCCTCCTGTTCGGTTGCGCCTAATGATCGCACCGGCGCCGATCGTGTCAATGGCATCACCGGTGCTCGTCCTTCGATCGAAGCCGCGGCGGTGTTGTACCTGTCGGCCTCGGATTTGAGGCCGTCAGGCGCGTCTGTGAAAGAGTCCCGATAACAGCATCGGCCGAGATGCGCATTGCGGATCGCGGACCTTGACGAAGTTCAATTCGCGACCACTGAGCTTGAACCGGTATACACCGGCTCCGCGGCAGCTAAGGATCGCAGCGCAGCCGCCTGAGGCGGTCTGCGATGAACACGCGGCGTTCTTTTCATGGAATGTGATCCTTTCTCCCATGAGCGAGTAGCGGCCCAGAGATGATCACGTTCTTCAGGGTGTGCCCGGTAAACCTGAACGTGTATGTCCCTCCGCGCAACGCCAGTCTCCATCTGCCGTTCAGTGCACCGCCGACCGCGCTGTTGGAAACCTCAGACCGATACGCCCCGCTGACGACGTGAGCATTGGAGGCACCCGCGGCCATTGCAGCTCCGGCACCAGCCGAGATGACGGCCAATACGGCGACGAGTCGAACTGATCTCACGATATCCCGAGACTACAGCTAAACCCAGCTTTTTAGAGCAATCGGGCCGATGGCGAGATCCGGCTCCGGCTCGCCTACAGCGACCGACGGCTCCACTGACCACCTAGACCATATGGCGTGGGCCGCCCGTTGCAGGGGTTGCCTGCCGGGCTGGGTGGCCGGACGCTCCTCGCGGGGGTTTGTCTGGCCGGAGAACGGCTCCGGCTGACCCCAAGATGAGTTGAGGAGGTCCGGCCATGCCCGGAACGATGACCTATGTCGGGTTTGATGTCCACGCCCGGTCGACGCATGCCGCGGCGATCGATGTGATGAGCGGCGAGTTGACGAGGATGCGGTTCGGCGCCGGGGTCCAGGCGCCGGTCGAGTGGCTCAAGACGCTCTCGGGGCCGGTGAAGGCGTGCTATGAGGCGGGGCCGACGGGGTACGGGCTGTATCGGGCGGCGGTCGCGTCGGGGGTCGGGATCGAGGTGATCGCGCCGGGATTGACTCCGAGGGGGAAGGGCGATCGGGTGAAGACTGATCGCAAGGACGCTGAGCTGCTCGCGCGGTGTCTGATCGCTGGGTCGCTGACCGCGGTGGTGGTGCCCTCGCCGGCGGTGGAGGCCGGCCGGGAGCTCACGCGCGCGCATGATGCGTGCCGGCGGGATCTGATGAACGCGCGTCACCGTGTCTCGAAGATGTTGTTGCGCCACGGCCGGGTCTATCCCGAGGCGTCGACCTGGACGCAGAAGCACCGCCGCTGGTTAGCTGCCCAGCAGTTTTCCGAGCCGATGTCGGAGCTGACCTGGGCGGACCTGATCGCGTGCGTGGACGGACTGACCGCCCGCAAGAAAATGCTCGCCGAGCGGATCGGTGAGCTCGCGACCGACCCTCGATGGTGGCCGACCGTCGCCAGGTTGCGCGCGTTCCGTGCGGTGGACACGCTGACCGCGCTCGCGGTCCATCTCGAGCTCGGCGCTGACTGGCAGCGGTTCGAGAAAGCGCACCGCGTCGGGAGCTGGCTCGGACTGACCCCGTCACGATCTCAGTCTGGCGAGCACGACCGCAACGGTCAGATCACGAAGACCGGCTCGCAGCTCGCCCGCCGACTGCTCGTCGAGGCCGCCTGGCACTACGCCCGCGAACCGCGAATCGGTGCGACCTTGGCCAACCGCCAGAACGCGCAGCCCGATCACATCCTGCAGATCTCAAACCGCGCCCAACAGCGCCTGCACCACACCTACACCTCGATGAAGGCGCGCGGCAAGCATCACAACGTCACGATCGTCGCGGTCGCGCGCGAGCTGTCCTGCTTCCTCTGGGCCGCCGCGACCGCACCCTAACCCCCACAGACAGCAGCACCCCGGCTCAGGAGGCCGGGACGCCGGGCCGACACAGCGGCCGGCACGCACGACACAGCTATGAGCAGCCCCCCCACCCGGGCCACGCTCGTTCCTAGACCCGTGCACCGCCGGCAGCAGAAACAGGGCCATGGGGTAAGCGAATCCCCGCATTTCAGACTGGCAACGCCGTCACCGAGCCCGACGTCCCGCCCTCCTGAGACAACCGCCAGACCCCTATGCCCGCGACCAAGCTCACGGCAAAAGTTCACCCTGCCCCCTTGACAAACACGCCGCCATATCAGCTGTGACTCGTGCCGAGACGAGCCGCTGGTCCGCCGCCAGCCAGGTCTCGCTTGCAGCCGCCGAGCGCGCCGAGCAGCAGCCGGTTGCTCACCAGCCGGTTGGCGACGTTGCGGTAGTACCGATTGAACACCGAGGGGTGGCGCGGCTGCTCTTTCCAGATCGTGGGCTGCTCCAGTAAGCCGATTGCAGCGGTCGCCCACTCTGGCGGATAGCTGGCGTTCGCGGGGCCGAAGATGCCCGACATCCGCTGCGCGGAGACGAGCCGCGTGCTCGCCGCGACGGCTTGATCGGAAAGCGCCGGCAGGCTTAGAGCTGCCGCGGCCATAGCTCGTCGTCAAGCTGTAGAGATCCCATCCCGACCGCTTTGTTCGGCGCTCCGGACTCGATCCTGTCGATCTCGAGCGAGGTGGCGAGCTTCGTCTAGGACCGATGACTCTCTCGCACCCGGCGGCGCGGTCCATACGGCGGCCGTGGCTAGGGAATCAGGGGGTTGTCTTCGCTGGCGGATCGGCGCGTGTTGAGCTAGAAACGTTGGTGTGCGGGTGCTCGTGAGCGCTGTTCCCGGTCTTGGCCATCTCGTGCCTGTGCTCGATCTCGCCGGTGCCTTGCAACTCGCGGGTCATGAGGTTCGCGTCGCCACGAACAAGGAGTTCCACGCGGTGATCGCCGGAGCTGGGCTTCAGCCCGTGTCGGCGGGGATGAGCAACGTGCAGATGCGCGAGCGCAGAAGCCGTCGCTGGCCCGAGACAGATGCCCAGCCGGTGAGCGTGTGGGCCACCCGGATGTGGGCGCAGGTGATGGCGCCGAGCACGCTCGAAGACCTTCTGGTGCGCATAGAGCAGTGGCGACCGGACGTGGTGCTACACGAAGAAGGAGAGTACGCCGCGCCGGTCGCGGCGGCGAGCGCGGGGATCCCGTGGGTCACGCATGGCTGGGGAAGCCCGCTGCGGTCAGCGCGCGAGCTTGCGGAAACCCAGGACCTTGCCTCGGCGCTTTGGGAGTCGTGCGGACGCGATGTGCCAGCGGCAGCAGGTCTCTACGCCTACGCGCTGGTGAACCCGTGCCCGCCGATGCTGCAGGACCAGCCACCGCCGGGCGCATCGGTTGTCTGGCCCATCCGTCCGCGCCTGCTAGAAGGACGGGGACCGGCGCTGGCGGCTGACGCCTACATCGGGTTCGGCACCGTTCCGAGCCTCGCCAACGCCCGTTCACAGTTGACTGCTGCCGTCCTGGCGTGCACGTCTCGCGGCCTGCGGGTAGTCGTCACCGCCCCCAGCGAGCAACTTCGACGCGAGCTCGCGGAACTCGACGAGCGCCTCGTCGACGCGCGCGAGTTCGTGTCGCTCCCCGCCCTTCTCTGCTCGTGCCAGGTCGTCATCTCGCACGCCGGCGCAGGGACCGTGCTCGCGTCGCTCGCTGCCGGCGTCCCGGTGGTGCTCATGCCTCGCGGCACGCCGAGCCAGTTGCGTATGGCCGACGCATGTCACCGCGCCGGGGTCGGCCGCCGCTGCGACCTGGCCGACCTGGACGCCGCGCTCGACGAAGTGATCAGCGACCCGGCGATCGCGGCCGCGGCGTCCGTGGTGGCGCGCCAGATCGCCGAACTACCAGACGCCTCGACTGTCGTCCCGCTACTGGCATCGCTGACAACCGGCCCAACCGAGTAAGGCACCCTGGCGGCCAATCACTCCCAAACCACCCTTGGAGGGTAGGCGGGAGGCGTGGGCGCCGCGCGGCGTTCCGACTGGCGCTTGGGCCTCCCGCCCCCTTTCGAACCGTGCATGCGGTTCTCCCGCACACGGCTCACCGACATCGTGACGGACCTAGCCGATACGGCACTCATCAAGTCCCTCTGCTCCTTCCCGTGCATCGATGAAGTACAGGTCCTTCCCCATGTAGCCGGCTCTCCCGACCTCGGAGTAGTACGACCCGCTCCGACTGCCGCTGGACCGCCCAAGCCACTTCCCGGGATCGCCGGTTATAGACCAGGGATCGCTTCCCACCCACCCGCAGCGGATGGGGCCGAGACGGCTCTCCCGAGTTCCCAGGACGACCATCCGCACGTTCAACGCCCAATACGCCGCAGGGTTCCTCAGCGCCCGCTCCTGGATCAAGAGCGCTTTCCTTGGCCTTCGCCGTCGCACAACCGGCTCGGCACCCTCTCTTTTCCACCAACGGCGGGGAGGTTTAACGACGCTCGCTCAGGCTTCACGCATGTTGCAGACCGCGCGGTGCATCCACCCCGCTTCGCACCCGGCCTCTCGACCACGCACGGGGGCTTCGCTACCGAGGACCCAGGCATCTCCCCGGACCGGACTCACACCAGCGGGCCGTCCTGAACTTGTCGCTCCGTTACGTCATGTCGATCTCCCTTCCTTGATGGCGCCGGAGCAGTCTCGGCGCACTGTGCGACAGCCTCGCGACGAAGCAGAACTGGTCCGGCTGATGCCGGCGTTCTGTCTCCGTGAGACGTGGCGACCAGGTGCCGTCGCGCACGGCCGCAGGTTCGGTGCGTGGGGTGCAGTCACAACGGCATACGCTGTGGCGATGACGAACATCAAGCACGCCAACTTCGAGGACCGCGATGCGCCAGCCGGTTTCCGTGCGCGCCGGGCCCGTATCGGCTACGAACTGGGCAGCGAGCTGGTCGGCGCGAGCCTCTGGCAGCTACCGTCCGGCGAGGCAGCCTACCCCTACCACTTCCACTACGCCGACGAGGAGATCGTGATCGTGCTCGAAGGTCGCCCGAGCCTGCGCACGCCGGAGGGGACGCGCACGATGGACGAGGGCGAGACCGTCCGGTTCGCGGTCGGCGAACAGGGTGCGCATCAGATTCTCAACCCGACCGATAAGCCGGTGACGTTCCTCGCGATCAGTAGCCACGGTCGCCCGGACATCGTTGTCTATCCCGACTCGGGGAAGGTCAGCGCGGCCGAGCGACGTCGCGACGGTAGCGGTCTCAGACAGGTCTTCCGCGCAGACGACGCGGTCGACTACTGGGACGGCGAGACCCCACCCGATCTCACATAGCGACAGGCCCTCACCAGCCTCGACGCACGGGCGTCGCCTGAGCCTCGATCCATAGCTGCTTTGGTCCACACCGTCCGCGAGGCGGAAGTGCTGCCAGCGTGTCCGGTCAGGCGGCATTGCGGCAGTGAGTCGTCGGCCGGGTGCCGGCTGTCACGTTATTCCGCCTGGCGAATCGCCTCGGTGATGATCTCGGCCACTCGCTCGGGTTCCTCGTCGGGGAGGAAGTAGCGGGTGCCGGGGATCGTGATCAGGTTCATGCGCGGGCAGGCTTCAAGCGCTCGGCGCTCGTCTTCGGTCAATCCGCCGTCGCCCTTTTCCGCATGGACGATCCACGTCGGCACTCCGGCATCGCAGAGGCGCTCGACGGGCGACTCGTGTGTACCGAGGTACTCCAGGTAGGCACGCAGTCCGCTGCGAAGCACCCGCGGGTCGTTGCTGCGAAAGTCAGCGCGCATCTGGGAGCGGTGCTCGTCAGACACCCGTGCCGTCCTCACCGCGATCGCCGTCATCCTCATCAACATTGCGGATGGAAGCCCCCCCAACACGGTGCCGAGCCGAACGATCGCCCGAAAGAACGCGGGTTCGTCGCGTTCTGAGAGGCTGATTCCCAGCAGCACGAGCGGCCCCTTGAACGCTCCTGACGCGGCCATCTCAAGCGCGACGCTCGCTCCCATGCTGAAACCCACGACGACGTCGCAGTCGTTGTCCGCGGCGAGCTGTGCGGCGAGCCGCGCATAGTTCTCGATCGAAAAGTCGGTCAGAGGCGGCGTGCCGACATTCCCCGGCAGGGTCGCGGCGACCAGGCGCGTCCCGGCGAGCACTGCCTGCGCCATCACCTCGCTGTAAGACCTCGCCGCGTTCGCGCCGCCGGGCAACAACAACACGCCATGCTCGGCGCCATCCGGTCCCGACCGGACAAGCTCCCAATCAACACCCATCACAACCCTCCTCAACCATGCGACCCGGCGGGATCGTGCCCGCCCGCCGCCAACACTAACCACGGACGACCGCGCCGACATGGGGCGATCGCCTCATCCCGAGGGCACACCGTCTTGGGTTGCGTCCTGCAGCCAGGGGCTTTGTGCGTAGAAACGAGCGTGCGAGTTCTCTCGCTGCCCGCCCGGGTTGCCGCAGTGGCTCGGATCGGTCGAGGGGCCACGCCGGTCCTGGAGCCTTGGTGTGCGCGCCGCATGATCTGGCCTTGACGTCCCTACCGTCGGCGGCGCACCCTGACTCGTTGTGACCGAGGCCGCGATTCGTGGGCGGCTGGCCGCTGTTGCGGCCTGGCGGTCGCGTCGTTGCCGGTGCCGTGGTGGCTCGCGATCGGGGTTGTCCTCGCGTCGGGTTCTGGGCCAGACTGTTTGGCTAGTGATCGACATCCCTGAGACGCGGTACGCCAAAAGTGGTGAGGTGCATGTCGCCTTTCAGGTGTTTGGCGCGGGGTCGGTTGAGTTGGTTGTGGTGCCGGGGTTCACGAGTCATCTGGAGGTGATTTGGGAGCACGCGTTGATGGCCGATTTCTACCGGCGTTTGGCGTCGTTCGCGCGTGTCGTGGTGTTCGATAAGCGAGGGACGGGGATGTCTGACCCGGTCTCGGGCGCGCCGACGCTCGAGGAGCGGATGGACGATGTTCGCGCGGTCATGGATGCTGCGGGTTTTGACCGTGCGGCGATCTTCGGGATCTCCGAGGGCGGCGCGTTGGCGATGTTGTGCGCGGCGAGCCACCCTGAGCGCGTTACCGCGCTGATCACTTACGCGTCGTATGCGCGGCTTGCCTGGGCCGAGGACTACCCGCATGGCTACCGCCGGGATGCCGTGGATGCGTTTAGCGCTTCGATTGAGGACACGTGGGGTTCGGCGGCAGATGTTCTGGTCACGGCCCCGAGCCTGGCTGATGACCCGAGTTATCGAGCGTGGTGGGGCCGCCATCAGCGGCTGTCGGCGAGTCCTGGCATGGCCCGGGCGCTGGTCGCGATGGTCAGCGAGCTCGACGTCCGAGCGGCGCTGCCGCTGATTCAGGCGCCGACCTTGGTGTTGCACACGACCGGCGATCGGTTCATCCCGGTACAGCACAGCCGCTACCTGCATGCCCACATCGACGACTCACGCCTAGTAGAGATCCCCGGAGCCGATCACCACCCAACCGGCACCAGCGGCGAGCAACTCGTCGAAGAAATCGCCGAGTTCCTGACCGGTAGCCGTCCCGCGCGCCGCGTCGAGCGGGTCCTGGCGACGGTGATGTTTACCGACATCATCGGATCCACAGCACGAGCGGCAGAACTCGGCGACCAACGGTGGCGGCACTTGCTCGACAGCCACGACACTGTCGTGCGCGCGGAGCTGATGCGTTTTCGCGGCGTCGAGATCAAGGCGACGGGCGACGGCACGCTGGCTACGTTTGACGGGCCTGCCCGCGCGATCGATTGCGCCTGCGCGATCAGCGACCGAGTCACCGCTCTCGGGATCGAAGTCCGCGCCGGGGTTCACACCGGGGAGATCGAACTGCGCGGCGAGGACATCGGCGGAATCGCAGTCCATCTCGGCGCTCGCATCGCAGCGGTAGCCGGGCCGTCGGAGATACTCGTGTCTCGAACCGTCACAGACCTCGTCGCCGGTTCCGGCATCCAGTTCGACGACCGCGGACAACACGAGCTCAAGGGCATGCCCGGAACGTGGCAGCTATACGCCGTCACGCGACCCAGCGGTCGCAACGCCCGGCCGGTCGCATGAAGCAACGGCGCGGACACTACGTCCACAGCAGCATCGTGTCGTGCCGGCGCAGCGCGACCGTGCCGCGAGCAGACCGCCGCGCGCCTAGTGACCTCGCCAAGGACCGCCGCCGACCATCTCGCGCGCATCCATGCAAAGCTCGACGGCCCGACCCGCGTCCAGCAGCGAGTCCGCGCGATGCAGGACGCGCTCGGCCCCGAAGACGAGTTCCTCAAACGACGCAACAGCCCGCGAGTCGGGTCCCGGCTGCCCTCGCCGTCGCTCGTTTACAGCCGCAAAAGATGCGTCAAAGGGGTCACGGGGGCCGGGTCGTCCGGATGTAGGCTGGCGTCAAAATCAACCGGAGGGGATGAGCGACATGGCGAAGGTATCGAGGGAGAGCGCTTCGCAGGTTGAACAGCACGGCCCGGCGGAGGATCGCACCGAGGAACTCGACGGCTATTCGGTCAGTTTCGTCACGATCAGCCAGGACATGGACCTGGCCCCGATGCTCAAAGGGCTGCCAGACGACAGCTGTCAATGCCCGCACTGGGGATATGTCTTCAAGGGCAGGCTGACCTGGCGCTTCGCGGACCACGAGGAAGTGACCGAGGCTGGCGACGCGTTCTACGCTCCCCCCGGCCACGCCCCGAAGGCCGATGCCGGCAGCGAATTCGTGCAGTTCAGCCCCGCCGACGAGCTCCGGGCGACCGAGGCGGCGATCATGAAAAACATGCAGCAGAGACAGGCCACCTGACCGCGTACAGGAGAACAACTCGGCAGTTGCAGCGATCAGACGCCAACGGGCGCGCGTCCGCTCTCCGCGGCGCGGGACGGGGACTACTCCTCACCCTGCCGTGGCGCAGCGGAACGGTCGAACGGCGCTCGCGACTGCGGTGCCGGACCGGGTCCATCCGGGAAATTACACGGCCACCAGTGCCGGCGCCCGCTCGCTCGCGAGGGCGATAGCACCAGCGCGGGCTGGCCCGGGCGGATCGGGCCCGCAGGCAAGCGGCGTTGCATTGCGGTTCCCTGCCAGGTCTTGTTAGCCGAACATCGTCAGGCGGTCGTCGGGCCGACTGGCAAGCGTCCGCGACTGCCGCTCGCGCTGGCGATCCGGGCGTCGTGGCGGTGCGAACCGGCCCCTTGGCACTCTCTGCGGACCCGGGCGTTTCGCGTCGTGTGTCCGGAATACCCAGCCGGCAGTTGGCGGAGAGGCGGTGCGCGGCGCCGGGCGCTCGTGGATCGGGTTGCTACGCGGACGCCGAGACGGTTTGCGGTGGCGCGCACTCGGCGAACGCTTCGACGAGTCGCGTGCGTTGAGACTCGGCGGTCGTCGGGCCGACGTCTTGCCAGCGTTCGGCGGCAACGCTCTGCATCAGCGTGTCGAACGTCTTTCGCGCCTCGACGGCTTCAGCATCGGTCGGGGAGTTTGCGAGCAGAAGGCCTTCGGCTGCCCAAAGGATGCTGTCGGCCTCGGCGTCAAACAGCTTTACCTTGCGGAGCTCCTCAACAAGACCGCGAACTGCTTTGTAGGCGTCGTAGCGGGCTGTGCGGGTGCTGTCCATGAGATGCTCTCTTCGCTGAAAAAACGCAGGATGTTCATTGACTGTAGTCAGTATCGGCACGCCCGGCGGAACACTGCGGCCACACTACGATCCACGAAGGCTATGTGGGCAGTCTCCGGACCGGAAAGCCCGACCTTCACCGCGACGCTGCCGTCGATCTGCTGCCGCTCCCGAATCGAGAAGCAGTAAGGCTGGACCGCCGGTCGAGGGCGGGGGCTCCCGTTCCAAAGCGGTCGGTCGTGTGACAACCCTCGCCGGAGACTTCCCATCAGGCGGACAGGCGCAATCAGGCGGGCTTCCGGGAAGCGCCGCGAGATTGTCGAGCAGCCCGACCGCGGTCTTCAGATAAGCGCGCAGCCCACTGCGAAGCACCCGCGGGTCATGGCTGCGTAAGGCCGCGCGCATCTGGGAGCGGTGCTCGTCAGACACTCGTGCCGTCCGGACCGCCATCGCCGTGATCCTGATCGAGATCGCGGATGGAAGATCCCCGACACGACTCCTGTCACTGTCAGGAGCCTTCGGTCGTCTGGCAGTGGTGGTGGAGCCGACGCGTGACTGCTTCGACTAGCCAGACCAAGGCTCTGGATCTGGGCGGTCAGGAGGCTTGCAATGCGCTTCACAAACAGAGATCCGGCGGTACCGGTGACCCGGCGTCGCGTCGCAATGTTCGTTGTCGGCGGTTAGGGTCGGGGTCGTGTCTGCGGAGCCTTTGCTCGATCTTCCCGATGATCCTGACCTCGCGGTCGTAGCGCGGGCGTTGGAGCTACACGGGTTTGCCGGCGAGGTGTGGGATGCGAGTTGGCGACTTGCGTATCTCTCCAGCGAGCACCGGACGCTGGTATCCGCTGGTCGGCGCGATGCCGATGTTGCCGGGCTCGGTGAACATCTCCTTTCGGCTGCATCGGTCGTGGCGCGCGAGGCTTGGCCGACCGGGCCGACGTTTGAGAGCTTCCGTGAGTCGTTGCGGGATTGGGGCAGTTTCGTGATGTCGACTACGCCGGGCGGGCGCCGGGCGTTGCTCGAGATCGCGGATCCGCGCTTGGAGGAGGTTCTGCGGTCGATCGTTCCGAAACCTCCGCCGCCTGCCTGGACGACGCGAGTGGCGGTGAGGTTCGGCGCCGAGACGATCGGCAATGACGTGCTCGTGATCGCCCTTCAGGGCGCGCATGGTCGCCGGGTTGGTTACGTCGCGATCGTCAAGCCTGAGCTTCGCGCAGCAGTATTGGGGATGCTCGCGCTCGGGGACGCGCGACTGTTTGAGCGGATGAGCGCCCTTCTGGAGCCGGCCCGTCGCCCGGGAGCGGTCTTGTTCGCCGACCTGGAGGCGTCGAGTTCGCTGGCTAAACGTCTGTCCACGCCGGCCTATTTCGCGCTCATCGGGCGACTGGCAAGGCGCGGCGATCGAGCGATTGTCAACGGTCGCGGGATCGTGGGTAAGCACGCTGGCGACGGTGTTACCGCGTTCTTCCTAGCCGAAGATGCCGCGTCTGAATCATCGGCTGCGCGCGCATGTATTGACGCGATGCGAGCAATACGAGAAGCGGCCTCGACAGCCGCGGACCGAGGCGGCCTGAACGCGACCGAGCTGACGATGCGGTTCGGCCTTCACTGGGGCGCCACACTCTACGTTGGTCGACTCATGACCAGCGGTCGCGCCGAAGTGACGGCGCTCGGCGACGAGGTCAACGAGACCGCCCGCATCGAGGCCTGCGCCACGGGCGGTCGCGCGTTGGCATCCAAGGCGCTACTGGAGCGCCTTGACCCCACCGACGCCGCGGCGCTCGATATCGATCTCGCGCGCCTAACCTACATGCCGCTCAGCACCCTAACGACCGCGACGGACAAAGCCCGGCGCGACGCCCCCGCAATAGCCATCTGCGAGATCTAGCTGCAGCTCTCTCGCCATTGTCACGCGCGCGCAGGGGACTGGACCGCTTCCCGCCGCAGCGTCGTCGTGGCGATCCCGGAGACGCTTTTGACCGCAGGTCTAACCGGGTCGCGTGCTCTCGATCGAGCGGCTGCTCGACCTGAGCGCGCTCTCGCGCGCGATCGCGCGCGGTTAGACGTCGCGGCTGCCAGGGTCGCTCGGTGCGGGGTCGACGAGTTCGAGTGCGCCGAAGCCGGCCAATGGGCCGTCCATCAGGAAGATCTCAATTGTGAGGTCGGGTTCGACGTGCGCCTGGCTGAGGAACGCGAGCACCTTGCGGCCGGTGAGCTGTTCGATCATCGCGCTGTAGCGCTCTTTCATCATCCGTTGAAAGTCGCGGCGCATTTCAAGGACGCGCTCGGGCTCTCCGCCCGTCATCATCGTGCGCTCGATCGCGGTGAACCCGTCCGTGAGCACGCAGACGATCAGGTTGTCGAGCACGTAAGTCTTGGCCTTGATCGGCCCGCGCCCGTAGTGCTCGCGCATGAACGCGACGATCCGGTTGGTGATCTCGGCGAGCAGCCTGCCGCCCGCGAGGGGCGCCGCGCGATCGTCAGGTCCGGGGTCGCTCACTGCTGAGATCTTGCTGCTCTGCGGGCTGTGCTGCTCACTGGTGGCGTTTCTCGGTCGCTTGAGCCTCCCGCCTAACACCGGTGCGAGGCTCGAGGTCAACGCATTGAGCGTACCCCGAATGCGGGTCCTCAGACGCGCTTGTATTCGGTTGGGATCGGAGTACTGTCGAACCGGTTGAGGTTTGGCTGCGCCGCCCACGTGTGGGGCAGCCAGGCATCAGCACAGAAGAAGAGAGCGCGCTCGCGGCGGCCCAGGGGCGGCATGTGGGGGTGGTTGCAAACAGCAACATCTGACCCACTGCAGGACTCCTATGCCGCCCTCGCCACGCCATGATCTCCGCGAACGGTCTGCATGCGCTGCGGGCATCGCACCAGCGGCCTCTGGCTTCGGCGGCGAACACGGTGCACGACGGTGGCCGCGGGCGGCGGGCGATGACGCGCCCTACGCCAGTGAGCGTCGAGAACGTCCTGCTCGCGCGGCGCAGGAGCGTCGTAACCGATTCACCGCCGCGATCCAGCCAGACCGGTCGCGGCGGCCGCTGAACACTGTCAGCGGCTGCAAGCTTGACTTGCTGACGACAAACTTCGTTCACTTCACAAGCTCTGAGGTCGCGCTGCCGTACGAGCCGGGGGGCAAGGGGCAGCCACCCGCAGCGATCTCCTCGTGGGCCCTGGGGGCGACCCGCGAGCAGATCGCACGACCTCGCGAAGGAGGGTTCATCGGCCGCGTGCTGCACCTTTCGCGCAGCACGCGGCCCTCGAACCCTTCCTCGACTCCAGCCTGATCCACACGAAGAGCCCGCCACCAACTCGCGATCCTTGCGACACCGCGATCAAGTCGCTGCTAGCTCGGCGAGTGCTCGGGGGATATTGCCGCGCGGGGCGGCAGGGTCCGTAAACGGAGGCGGGTCGGGCACGATTGGGACGGCGGTGAGGGCCGTGACGGCTGTCGACGAGGAGACTTGGGCAAGGCCGTCATGGGCCGGCGGTCTGGCTGCTCCTTCGACTGCTCCAAAGGCCGAAGCGGCACTCGGCGCCAGGCTCCCCAGGTGGCGGCAACGCGGGAGTCTCGGTCTAAGGTCGAGCCGTGAAACGGCTGTCGAGGAGGGAGTAGGCGGGATCGGGTGCCCGGAGCCGCCGGAGGCGTTGTCGTTCTGACTACGGCCAACGGTGGGTCGGCGCGGTCGGCGGGGTCGCGTAAGACGGGTGCCGGCACCGCCTCTGGGTGATCGAGAGGTCCGTTCCGGGAGTTCGGCGCGGCATCGGCGTCAGACTGATCGTTGGGCGCAGTCTTGTCGGCATGGGTGTCACGGGTACTGGGTCTTGGTGTATTGGTCCGACGTCCTGTCGCCTCTCCGCGGTCCTGTGATGAGTCCGAATTCGCTTGCTGTCGGTCGTCTGCGACCCCGTGGGTCGTTTCGTCGACGCTCTCGGCTCAGTCGGGTCAGGCTCCGGCTGGCGGATGGTGCTCAGACGACCTTGCATGTCGTGAGCTATGACCGGCGGGCCGTGAGCGCGCGGGTGGTCGTGCTGGCGCAGCCGACGCCGCTGGTGCGATGGTGTCAGACCAACGGCGCTCGCGATGCTGTCGTCGGCGGCTTCTTCATACGGTCCGAGGGCGTCCCGCTGGGCGATGTGCGGGTGGGCGGCGCCGTCCAGCCGTCGGTGGCTTTTGACGCGCCGTGGGGTGATGTGCGGGCGTGCGTCCACATCGGCCAGGACGGGATGCGGATCGCGCGGCGCGACCAGCTCGCGGGCGTCCTCGCGGGAGACCTTCTGCAAGCAGGCCCGCTACTGGTTGCTGGCGGTCGCCCTGTGTTTGCTGACGGACAGGACCGAGAGGGGTTCTCGGCGGGCGCGCGGCAGTTTGATTCCGACATCACCGCCGGGCGCTACCCCCGGGCTGCGCTGGCGATCGCGGGCGAGCGGATCCTGGCCGCGGCATGCGATGGACGCTCACAGCGCGACGCCGGGATGACGCTCGGTGAGCTCGCGAGCGCGCTGGTCGCGCTGGGTGCCACGGAGGCGCTGAACCTTGATGGTGGCGGCTCGGCGTCCCTGATACAGGGTGGGCGGTTGCGTAATCGACCGCGCGAGGAGCACGGCGCCGACCTGCTAGAAGGCCGCCCGATCGTGACCGCGATCGTGTTCGATCCGCGCTAGCGCCCCGCCCCTACGGCGGCTGTTCCGGGCGGCCGAACGCCGCTCGTTCACAAGATGGTCATACTCGCCGTGCCCGTGTCTCCTCGTGTTCTCTCCGCTATCCTGTTCTCACCGCGCGGAGGTTCGGCACACGCGGCCCGGGCGCTCGCTCGAGGTCTGGGAAACCAGGGTTGGTCGGTGACGCTGGTGGCTGGGTCGCGAAGCGATCAGGGCGTCCACGGTGACGCACTGGCCTTCTACGGAGACGTCCGCGCTGTCACGTTCGACGCCGCGCTGGCGAGCGACGAGCCGCAACGATTCGAGGGCTCTCCCGCCGGCGCGCCACTGCATCCTTCATTCGAGGACCGAGCCGGCGCGCCCGACCGGGTGTTCGCCGCGCTCGACGATCACGAGTACGAGCTGCAGGTCGCCGCATGGTCGCGGGAGCTCGAACGCGCCGGAGCACGCGACGCTGACGTGCTGCATCTGCATCACCTCACGCCGATCAACGAAGCCGCGGCTCGGATCGCCCCCGATGTGCCGGTCGTCGGGCACCTCCATGGCACCGAACTGCTGATGCTCGAGCAGATCGCCGGACCCGATCCTCCCGAGTGGCGGTACGCCGAGCGTTGGTCGCGACGGATGCGGCGGTGGGCTCAGCGCTGTGAGCGCCTGGTTGTCGCGCCCGCGGCCGTCGAGCGTGCCGCGTCGCTGCTCGGCGTCCCGCGCGAGCGGCTGGCCACGGTTTCGAACGGCGTCGACGTCGACCTCTTCAGGTCAGCCACACCGGACCGAGCGTCCTTCTGGCGGCGTGTCTTGATCGAGCAGCCGCGAGGCTCGCTACCGGGCGAGGCGCCGGGAAGCGTGCGCTACGCCGATGCCGACGTGCGAGCGCTCGCGGCGGGTGTCGTGCTGCTCTATGTCGGGCGCTTCACCGCCGTCAAACGGCTCGATCGCCTCATCAGCGCGTTCGCCCGCGTTCAAGAGCAGTTCGAGACGCCGGCAGGGCTGGTGCTCGTAGGTGGCCATCCCGGCGAATGGGAAGGCGAGCACCCGGCACAGGTCGCCGCTCGCTTGCAAGTCCCGCAGGTGTTCCTCGCTGGCTGGCACACACACGAGGAGTTGCCCGAGTTCTTCTCCGCAGCCGAAGCCGTCGTGCTGACCTCGTCACGCGAACAGTTCGGTCAAGTGCTCGTCGAAGGGATGGCTTGCGGACTGCCGGCCGTCGCCACTCACTCGCTCGGTCCCGCGGCGATCATCAACAACGGGCATACGGGCTGGCTAGTCGAGCCCGACAGCCAGCACGCGCTGGTCACAGCCCTGACCGAAGTCGTCCAGGACCGCGCAGAGCGCGAACGGCGGGGCGAACTCGCCCGCATCGTGGCGCGCGAGCGCTACTCCTGGGCCGGAGCATCCGAACAACTCGCGACCCTGCTCACGGACATCCTCAGTTCGGCGGGCGGCCATCCGCCAGACACGCCCGATCCACGACCGGAGATCTCGCCGCTCACCCCGTGTAGACCGGTCGTGAGACGATCCAGCCACGTGACCGTCGTCACTCAGGATCCCGAACGCGTTGCCTAGCCGCTTATCGCACGCCAAGCGAAACCGGGCGATGGTGCGGTTGCCTGACTGCACCGCGACCCGTGCCTAGCCGGCGTCCGCGGCGATCACATCACGGTGCGGTAGCGGACGCCGCGGTCGCCGACCTCGACTAAGGCAAGCAAGCAGAATCAGGCCCTCCCCCGAAACTCGAGGCATCTTGACGTCGCGAGCGGCCAACCCTCCAGCTTCCGGTCGACCAGACCGACGACCAGAGCAGCAACCGACGCGACGCTGCTCGGACGGCGACCATGCGGAAGCGAGGCGGTGTCGTCCAGGCTGACGCCCGTTCCTCCGTTTGAGCAGAGCGGGACAGGGTTGCCGAGCGGTGGGATATCGGATCACGCCGGCGCGGCTGGATCGCGCGAGAGATCTCGGTGCTAGGTGACGGTCGTGGCGGTGGCGGCCGTGTCGAGGTTGGGGCTGGCGAGGGCGGCGGTGAGTTGCTCGCGGGTGGTGATGGCGAGCTTTTGGTAGGCGTGGGTGAGGTGACCTTCGACGGTTCGAGTGGTGACGAAGAGCTGTTGGGCGATCTCGCGGTTGGGGAGGCCGGCGGCGGCGAGTTGCGCGACGCGACGTTCGCTCGGTGTCAGCGATTCGAGCCCGCTGAGGACGAGCCGTCGGGGCCGCCCGCCGGCGGCGATGAGTTCGGTGCGGGTCCGTTCTGTCAGCGCGAGCGCGCCGCAGCGGTGGGCGAGGTCGAGCGCGGGCCGGAGGATGTCGCGGCTCTCCGCTCGCTGTCCCGCGCGCCGGAGAGCTGCCCCGAGGTCGGCCAGTGCGCGGGCATGCTCCAATCGCGCCTTGGAGCCCTCGAGCATGAGGGCCGCCTGGCGCAGCAGTTCGATGCCGCTGCTGCCCCCCTCGGCGAGGCCTGCCGCGCGTAGTGCGATCCCGAGCGCGCGCTGGCCGCCGAACGCCTTGGCGAGCGCGAGTTCCTCGCCCGCGAGCGTTCTTGCCTCGGCCTGCTCGCCGAGGGCGAGTCGCGCCAGGGCGGCGTCTGAGCGCCAGGACGCCGTGGTCGGGCTCGGGCTGCCTAGGCGCTCGAAAAGGGCACCGACCGCGAGAAGGTCGTCCAGGGCTGCGGCCGGCCGAAGCTCAGCGAGACGAAGCCTGCCTCGCGCCTCGAGCAGCCAGCCGCCTTGGATCATCGTCGGAAATTGATCTGCGAGCCCATATCGACCATCCGCCGTCTCGGCGGTCTCGAGCTCGCCCCGCTCGGCAAGCGTCTCGAGCAACACAGCCAGCGCCACGGCGGCGTGAAAGCCGGGCGGGCGAGGACCCGTCTCCAGCGCCACCCTTGCGTCGGCCTCGGCATCGGCCAGGTTGCCAACGCGGAGATGAGCCAAGGCGCGATAGCACGAGAGCCCGAGCACATGGGAGAGGGAGCCGAGCCGGCGGGCATCTGCCAGAGCCTTGTCGAATCGCGACAGCGCCTCCCCGTAGCACTCCGCAAAGGTGAGTGCAATGCAAGCGTGATAGAAGAACGGGGGTCGGTCGACCGCCTCGGGCAACAGCTTCGGTGCGCCTTCGAGCGCACGGAGCGCGAGCCGTGCGGCGATGTCCGCCGGCTCGTTTGACATGAGAGCCGCGATCGCCAGCGTGCCGAAGACGCTCGATGGAACGTCGGGCTCTTCCTCGGCGAGGCGCCGGAGGTGAGCGATCCGCGGCGCGGCCTGATCCGCGGTCGTTGCGTCAAGCTGGGCCGCGCCAAGTGAGGCGCCCTCCAGCATGAGGGCCGCACGTTCGTCCGCGGCGGGGAGGCGTGCGCGCGTTCGGTCGAACACCTCGAGCGCCTCGCGGTTGTGCCCCTCGATCTGAAGCATCCGTCCGAGCGCGAGCGTGATCGACACCTGAGCGGTCGCGTCCGCCGCGGCGCCGAGGGCAGCCTCGAGGTGAGCCGCCGCCTGCGGGTCTCCCGCGTAGGACTCGGCGAACCCGAGCTCGAGCAGCAGGTCGGCGCAAACCCGCGCGGAGGGCGGCTCAGTCAGCGCCCGCCGGAGGTAGGCGGCGGCCGAATCAGGGGCGCCGTTCGCGACCGCGGGCCTCGCCGCCGCCCGCAGTGACTCGACCACCCACTCGTCCCCGGCCGGCTCGGTCGCTATCAGGTGGGCCGCGACCCGGTCCGCAGATGCACCGTCGTCAGACAGCAGGCGCGCCGCGGCCGCGTGCAGGCCGGCGCGCTCGCCGGGCGAGAGCTCCGCTTCGACAGCCGCCCGCACGATCGGGTGCACGAAGCGCACGGGCCGACCCTCCTCGAGGATTCCAGCGGCGGCGAGCTCGTCCGCCGCGCTCGCGCCAGCGTCCGCCTGCATCCGGGCGACGGCGGCTGCAAGCCGCAGGTCGGCCTCGCCCAGCACCGCCGCCGCGCGCGCCAGTTCGCGCGCGGCCACAGAGAGGCGCGCGAGCCTCAGCACGACAGACTGCGAGACCGCCGGCGGGGCGAGACCCGCGACGCGCGAAGACGCCGCCGCCGTTGGCTCGATCGCCTCGTCAGCGATCGCGCGAACCAGCTCCCTGACGAGGAACGGAACGCCGCCCGTCACCTCATGGCACGCCGTCGCGAAGACCGGCTCCACCTCGACCCCGAGTCCCACACGCACGAGCTCGCCAACCGCCCGCTCGCTCAACGGCACGAGACCAAGGACCTCGGCCGACGGTTCGGCGGCGACGGATGCCAGCAACGGCGAACCCTCACGCGGCTGGCCCGGGCGCGCCGCGGCGACGATCGCGATCGGCAGCTCCTCAAGTCGTCGTGCGAGGTAGTTCAGGAAGCGCAGCGAGCCCTGATCGGCCCAGTGGGCATCATCGACAGCAAGCAGCAGCGGCGAACGTCGACCGAGGTTCGCGCACAGCCAATAGAGCCCGTGCAGGATCGCGAAGGACGGATCGAGCAGCGCGCCGGCGTCATCGTGCGGCGCCGCGACGCCGAACAGCCTCGCCGCGGGCCCAGCCGCACCCGCGAGCAGCTCCGCCCGCTCTGACCGCGACGCTCCGAGCAGCGGAGCCTCGAACAGCTGGCGGATAACGCCATAGGCAAAGTCCTGTTCGAGCTCCGACCCGCGCGCGCGAAGCGTCACCAGGCCGAGCTCGCGACCGCGCCGCACCGCCGCCAGAACCAGGCGCGTCTTACCGATCCCCGCCGGACCCTCAAGCAAAAGCAGCGAACCCAAGCCGCCGATCGCGCCACGCAGGCGCTCATCAATCCAGGCGAGAGGGGCATCTCGCTCCAAAAGCACCTGCCCGCCATCAACAGCGGCCACGGCCGCGATCTTACCGCCGCCAAAAGTCCTCGGTCCACCCCCCCAAAAACAGGTGGTCCACCACGTCGCAAAACGGACCCGACCGCGCGAAGCTCGCCACAGAACCACCGCGGAGGCGATCAATCGTGAGTACGTCCGTACAACAAACCCGCCCTAACGACGAGCAGACGCAACGAGTGTCAGTTGTGCCGGTGCTGTGGCAGGTCCAGGTCTCGCACTACGTCGAGAAGGTGCGCTGGGGACTCGACCACAAGCGCGTCCCGCACATCCGCCGCTCGCTGCTCCCCGGGCTCCATGCCGTCAAGACCAAGCGTCTGACCGGCGACACCTCGACCACTCCGGTGCTCACCATCGACGGGCGGTCGATCGGCGACTCGACGCGAATCATCGCCGCCGTCGAACAGCGCTGGCCGCAACCTCCGCTCTATCCCGAGGATCCGGAGCAGCGGCGTCGCGCGCTCGAACTCGAGGAGTTCTTCGACGAAGAGCTCGGACCGCACATCCGCCGCGCCTTCTACCAGGAACTGCTCCCCAACTCGGCGCTGGTGGCGCCGCTGTTCACCTCCGGTCGGCCCGTCGCGACGCGCGCCGTGCTCCGCGCCGGCTTCCCAGCACTCCGCGTGGCCATGCGACGAAGATTCCAGATCAGCGCCGAGTCCGCCGCGCACAGCCGCGCGAAGATGGTCGCCGCGGTCGATCGCCTCGAGCGCGAGATCTCCCCGAGCGGCTATCTCGTCGGCGACTCGTTCACCGTGGCAGACCTGACCGCGGCGGCACTCTTCTACCCGGTGGCGCGCCCTCCTCAGTTCCCCTACGCCATCGTCGCCGATGACGACCTCCCAGCTTCCTGGCGCGAATTTGTCGACTCGCTCGCGCACCGACCAGGCGGCCGATGGGTCGCGGACATCTACCGCCTCCACCGCGGCCACTCGGCCGAGCAACCTCGTGAGGCGGCAGCGCCGCGCCCCGACCTCACACTCAATTTGAGCACACCATGAGCCGCGTCACCCGAACCACCGTCGATCTCAGCGACCACCCGGACCTGGTCGTGATGTATCTCGGCATGCGGGTCCGAACACTGCACGGGATGCGAACCCTGCGCTCGATCGGCAAAGAGATAGAGCGCACCGCCGCCGCCGAGCCCGACGGGCTGCTCCGGCACGAAACATCTGGTATCCGTTGGTCCCGCCGCACAGCGGAATGCGCCAATACTGGCGCGACTTCGACGCCCTCGAGCGCTGGACCCGCTCACCGCCGCACAAGCAGTGGTGGGGCAGGATTCTGCACAACTCCGGCGACGCCGGCTTCTGGCACGAGACGTACTTCCTGCGCGGCGGCATCGAAGCGGTCTACCACGACATCACAGCACCCCTGGGACTACTCGCCTTCGCCACACCAACGCCGGCGAAGGGGGCGATGTTCTCCGCCCGGCGCCGCGCCAACCTCGGAGAGGACGAACGGCTCCCTCCCGTCGTCCCCGAAACAGAGCTCGAGCCCCGGCGACGACCGTCCAATGCCGAGCTGCCAACGAAACAGGTCTCGATTAACGCTCAGCCGTAGTCCCGAAAGCGCCAGCACCAGGACACGCCGCAGAACAGCTGACGCGATCGCCCGAATGCGTCTACCCATGCAGAAGGTCGTCGCGAACGGGGCAGCGCCGGCGCGGCCAGCGCAAGGTCCTCAGCACCAAGTGCTCGATCAACCAGACGCCTGCATCCTCACGACACCGCGTAGTGACGTCGGCGTGTTATCACCAGATCATGCTTCCGCTCTCGGCTGGGCCCGAGCGAAAGCAGAAGCTGGAGCCCTGGCGGCCGAGTGGACGACAACGCCGGAGCCCTGGATCGGGCGCGGACGGAAGCGACGCTGCGCGTCTTTCGCGAGCAGGATCGGAATGTCCTCGCCCATCCGCGCGTTTATTTATGCGTTACATGCCCGGGGGGCAGGCCCGGGAACGAGACCATCCAGAAAGGGAGGAACGATGAGTCGGGTCAAATGCGCGGCCGCATCGATTGCCGCATGCACGACGATCGTGGCCGTCGGTGCGTCCGCGGCTGCCGCCAAGCCGGTCACCTTGCATTTCTTCTCAAAGCAGGTGTACTCGCGGCTCAGCGACGCAAGCGGCCAGCCGTCGAACTCCGCGCCGGCCGTTGGCGACCGCTTCAGCTTCGCGAGCAACGACTACGTCGGAAACCACAAACACCACGCCAAGCGGCCAACGGCGTCAGACCATGTCGTTTGCACGGTGACCAGCACCAGCGCCGGCCTCTGCGACGGCGTCGTCGCGATCGGCGGCTCGATGATTCTTGGTGACGACTTCGTGCTCGATTTCAACTCGAACATCACCAGGCTCAAGATCACCGGTGGCACGGGCCGATACCGGCACGCTCACGGCACGATCATCGCCAAGGACGTGGGCAACAACACCGACCTGACGATCAAGGTCAGCTCCTAGAAAACAACCGCGACTTGGGTCCGGACCGTGATCGCGAGGTGGCGAGAGCGCCAGCTTCCCAGGGACGGACCCACCGCGGCTATCGCGTCTGTGGTCGTCCGCTGACGCAGCGCCGGAGTACGGCCGCCAGCCGTCGATTGTCAGCGAGGCGCTAGGCGCCGCCGGCGCACACAGTGCCGCTCTCACGAATCACCAGGCGCGTCGCACCCCGATTCGCGACGATCGATCACTTCTGCTCCGGCCCGGCGAACAGCTAGAGCGGCAGCGCCGCGATCAGACCCGGGTCGGCGACATTGCACGAGTCTTTTCGGCGCTCGTGAGACTGCGATGGCTACGGGGGTAGCCGAGCCGCAAGGCCAATGACGAGGCGCGCAAGAGTTGACTCTGGTCAGCGGCGGCGGTAGGTTGCCCGGCCACCGTCGATGGTGTCGGCGTGGGCGACAACAATGGGACCGTCAGGATGGAGCCGTTTCGGGGTGGCTCGCTGGGTGCGAGGCTTCGTTGGGCGGGTCGCATCGGTCGGCGTTTCGGGGTGGCGTGGTCGTTGGGGGGTGCGCGGTTTGACTTGTGCGGTGCTCTCGTTGTCGGTGCTGACTTCCTTGGTTGGTGGGGCTGGTGCTCGGGGTTTGGGCCCGAGGCGGGCCGGTGCCGCAAGGGCGGCGAGCGACTCGGGGCTGGTCAGGGTTGACCCCGACGCGTTGTCGTGCTCGTCGCCCAGAGCGTGCACTGTGCTTGGCCAAGAGCCGTCTAACGGACTGCAGGTCCTGCAGCGCTGGGACGGCAGGTCGTGGTCGACTCAGCAAGTCCCGTTCGTGCTCGGGAGTGAGCTCGTGAGTCTCTCGTGTCCGTCGACCCACATGTGTTTCGCGGTCGGGTCTCGCGAAACCTTGACCAGCACGGTTGCGTTGGTGGAGCGTTGGACTGGTGGAAGTTGGAGGGTTGTGCCGACGCCTTCGTTGACCGGTGCGGATCTGGGCGACGTGTCCTGCAGCTCGTCGTCTGCGTGCCTTGCGATCGGAGGCAGCGACAACACCGCGCTGGTGGAGCGTTGGAATGGCACCAGCTGGTCGGTTCAGCCCAGTCCGGCTGGCGGGTTGGGGATCGGCCTGGTGTCGTGCCCGTCGTCGAGTGGCTGCATCGCTGTTGGCGGACTCGATGAGTTTGGCGTGGGCGCCGCGCGCTGGAATGGCGTTCTCTGGTTGCCCGAGTCGGTGCCGTCATCGCCTGGGCGCGAGACCTTCATCAATGACCTGTCGTGCTCCTCGCTGACCGCGTGCGTCGCTGACGGCGGCTGGGAGTCGGGGGAATGCGCGAGCGAAGGGATTCTCGAAGGGGCAGCTTGGCCAGGCTTTGCCGGCGTCGCTGCGCGGGACTGCGCGGGGAACCTGACGTGGACCCTGCGCGGATCGCGCTGGTCGGTGCGCAACACCTCGGCGCTGTTGTCCTCCCCGTCATGCGTTTCGGCTAACTGGTGTATGGCTGCCGGTTATCGGCCGTATCTGTGGAACGGGAAGCGATGGTCGATTCTGTCGGTTCCGCGCCACGCGCAGCCGTCGTATGTTTCGTGCACATCAGTGAGGGCGTGCATCGGCGTCAGCGACGGTGGCGAGAGCTCGTGGCGCTGGAATGGCAGGCGGTGGCGCCGGATTCCTGGCCTCCCGCGCGCGCCGGCGTAGCCGGAGACCCCAGATACCAGGACTGCTCCTACGGGGCTAACCGCGGCAGTCAGGGCCCCGCGCAGCGACACTGCTGCGGCGAAACCTCAGCTATGTCGCCAGATCCCAACGCCGGCGATCCGGAGGTCCTTCGGCCTGGCGGACAGCGAGAGCGGCAGTGCCGCGTTGGGTGCGTTCACCGACCAGGCGCACAATCTGATTCGGTTGTCTGAGGATGAGGCGCGGATGCTTGGCCGGTTGGTGGTTGAGCCCGAGCATTTGTTGCTCGCTCTCACGCGCGGTGCGAACGTCCGGTCTTTGTTTGCTGAGCGTGGAGTGACCGGCAGTGATGTCTATGCAGCGCTCGTCGGTCGGTCGGGGGTCGGTGATGATCTCGCGCTGGGCGCGGTCCCACGGTCGCGCGCGACTGATCACGTGCTTGAGCGCGCGGTGGACCTCGCTGCTGAACGCGGGGTGCTTGGTCCCAGCAGCGAGCATCTCCTCCTCGCGCTCGCGTCGGACCGGGAGCTCGACGCGTCGGCGATTTTGAGCGACCTGGGTATCGATGCCGTGGCGTTGGTTGATGGGATGCCTGGGGAACGCTTAGAAGCCGTGAGCCCCGAGCGGCTCAAGCAGTGGCTGTTGCGTGTGGGGATGCGGTCTTCTGTGCCGCGGCCGGGGCCTGTCGCGCCGGTGTTTGAGCGCTACACCGTGGAGGCTCAGCGCGCGGTCAGGGCTGCTATGGAGACTGCGGCGCTGCTCGAGCACAGCTACGTCGCGCCGCTACATCTACTGCTGGGTTGTTTGCACGTGCCTGGCAGCCTCGCCCCAGAGGTGCTCGATGCTGAGCTTGCGCCTAGTGGCATGGCGACGGTGGGTCGCCCCTCCCGTTGCGGGAACTTACCCAAGCAGGACCGTGAGACCGCCGTAGCCGTCTCGGTCGATCCGCGGACCGTGTCACCCAAGACAATCCGAGCGATGTCAGTAGCCGCCGTCCTCGCCTGCGCTCTGCCGCTATGTGGTCATCAGTTGAGATCAGGCTGCCTTGGCGGTCCGGCGCGGCTTTTCGATAGCCCACGGTCGAGGCATCGCTGAGCCCAAGCACTCGGGCGGCCGCGAGGCTTCGGGCGGCTGCCCCCAGAACTGTGAGCCGTCTAGCACGCGGCTCGCGCCCGTCCCGGGCCTCTGCTCGGGATCTCCGGCCGGCCGAAGCGGCAGCCGCCGGCTGAGTCCCCCGGCGGCGACAACGAGAGAAGTCAGCTCGGCACTTCGCGAGACTGCTCAGTCTCGATCAGTGCACCAGCGGACAATGGGTCCCGACTCGCGGGCTATTGGTCGTCGCGGGCTCGTCTGCCCCAGCAGGCGTGTAGCAGCTCCCTCAGGAGCAACACACTGGGATCGGCGAGCGCGGTGGTCATCACGTCGAGCTCGCGCTGATAGGACTCCTCAGTCCCGCCGCCACCGAGCTCGTTGATGACGGGCAGCGTCAGAGTCCACCAGCGGGCCCACTGTGATCCTCCCCGGACGATCTCAGTCTGCGCTTCGTGGCGAATATCTTCAAGACCACAGCGCTCAAACAGTGCCGGCAGTTTGCGCCCGAACGTCTTGTCGTAGCCACGCACCGTCCACCAGTCGCCGTCGCGCCAGGCAGCGGCGTAGTCGGCGTAGAGCGGGTGTGCGGGATCGACCGGGGCGGGTATCGCCCAGTCGGCGTCCTCGTCTATCAGCCAGCCACCAGGACGCAGGCACTTCGTCATCCGTGCGATAGCTGCGTCCTGCCTTCCTGCGAGCCAAAACAGCATCAGGCGCGAGCAGACAAGATCGAACGACCCGAGGCCCAGCGCTTCGAGCGGATCCTGCAGGATGTTGTGCTCAATCACCTCGAGATTCGCGACATCAAGCCGCTCCAGATAGCGAGTGTCGACGTCAGTCGCGACTACGTGCCCGGCCGGCCCGACCTGCTCGGCAAGCCAGACAGCCATCGAGCCACGCCCGGCCCCAACCTCGAGACATCGCCAACCCCGCCCAACCAGCCCCCGCCGGCGGCGGGAGAGCGGATCAAAGAGCTCCTCCAAAAGGCTTAGCCGCTCATCCTCCGCCGCCTCGCGACCCGCCGCCCCAAGCCGATACCCCGGCTCCTGCCCCGGAGCCATCGCACCCCTCACCGTACCCCACGATTGCGCCACACCAACAACCTAGTCCGTTCGATACTGAGGCGCAACCTGCCCCTCACGAGCCCTACCGCGACTGCTCAGCCAGGGCCACTTGCAGCCATCAGCGTGCCGCCCACGAGACGGTTGGTCCCACAAACGCTGAGCCACCTTGGGGCTTCCGCGCTGCGTATGACGCGCATGACGTCGGCTAAGATGGTCGTGGAGAGAGCAAAGCAGGGCAGCGAGGGGTCAGTCGTCCGGATTTTGGTGCGATTAGATCTCGAGGGGTCGGCGGTCTACAGTGGGTGTCGAGAGGCCAACCCGAGAGGAACCAGCCATGAGCCTGCCCGAGATCGTCAGCCGCGAGGAATGGACTCGCGCTCGTGTCGCCCTTCTCGAGCGCGAGAAGGTTCTGACAAAGGCGCGTGACGACCTCGCTGAGGAGCGGCGGCGGCTGCCCATGGTGGAGGTCGTGGAGGACTACCGGTTCACCGCGGCCGACGGCAGCCAGCGAACGCTGCTTGACCTGTTCGAGGGTCGCCATCAGTTGATCGCCGATCACTACATGTTCGATCCAGACTGGGAGGACGGGTGCATGAGCTGTGCCGGCCGAGTCGACCAATACGGGAACACGGCCCACCTGCACGAACGCGATACGACGATCGCGGTCGTCTCGCGCGCGCCGATCGAAAAGATTGAGCGGTGGAAGCACAAGATGGGCTGGACGTTCCCCTGGTACTCGAGTTACGGCAGTCGGTTCAACTTCGACTACGGCGTGTCGTTCGACGACACCGCCGGCGATCCCCATTACAACTACCGTTCCGCGGCCGAGTTGAAGGCCAAGTACGGCTTGGCCGAGCTCCCCAGCGAGCTTCACGGAACGAGTGTGTTCCTTCGCGTCGGCGATCGCGTCTTTCACACCTACTCGACCTACGGGCGCGGCACCGAGCAGGTTGGCGGCACGCACTACTACCTCGACATGACGGCCCTCGGGCGCCAGGAGGATTGGGAGGAGCCCAAGGGCCGCGCGGAATCCCTTGGGCCGCGCGCCGACCAGCGCGCAGCACCCGCCGCGTCAGGCGTCTGACTGTCGACAAACTAGACACTCCATCAAGGCCACCGTCCACGTCGCGCCGAGCCAGACGGTGCTCTAGCTTCCGCTTCGATCAGGCCGAGCACGAGAGCAGGAGCCAGCGCGACTCTGCCCGGAACGGCGACCAAGCGGCAGCGACGATTGAACGACGAGGAATGGCGAGGCGTCCGTTCCAGCTCGTCGAAGGACGCAGTCGGGCTGATCTTTTAGACCCCGATTCAGCACTCTCGGCTTCGGCTGCCGGGGGCGGGAGCGCTTGTGTCTCCCGCCCGCCGTTCCGTGTCCTTGCCGCAGGAAGGGTGCGCTAGCCGCTAGTTGGGCTGCACGTTGCTCTTGTTGAGGGTCATGGGCGACCCGTTGTCGTCGATGCCTGGGTCAGTGGTCGCCATGTTCCCGGTGACGGTGCTCTTGTTCAGCGTTCCACCGTTGTTGGCCCAGATGCCGCCGCCGTCGTTGGCGGTGTTGCCCGTGACGTTGCTCTTGTTGAGCGTCAGCGTCCCACCGTTGCCGGTCCAGATGCCGCCGCCGTCGCGACCCGCCGTGTTGTTGCCCGATGTCCCATCGCTCGGCATAATTCTCCGACGTTCGCGTAACAGCCGCAGTCGTTGTCGAGCTGATAGCGAGCGATTGACGGCAGCGCCGGCGCACGCAGACCAAAGGCGAGCTCGGCTGCCAAACGGCCGTCGCTCAAGGCGATAACAGCGCAGCTCAAGGTCGACGTTGACTTGTCCAGTACGGCGCGACTTGACACCCCAGCAGATGTCCGCGGTCGTAGCTCCGGAGCCTCGCGGCGACGCGTGGTTTATGCCGAGGAGATGGCAAGGCCAAATGGCCGTTGGGCAGGGATATCGGTTCTGGCCGAACGCCAACTCGGCATAACCAGACACTCGGCATAACACGGCTTGTGCCGACGTCGGCACAAGCATCAGCTCCGCCACGCCCATGCCGTCGAGCTGGCGCGCGAAGGGGTCGCTATCAACATCATCCAGCGCCAGCTAGGGCACACCGACCTGGGGACCACCAGCACTTATCTGCAGGGGATCGATCCCAGCGAGATCATCGACGCCGTCCGCTCACGCCGCCAGCCGACGCTCTCCGCCACCGCCGGACTGACCCTCTGACCGCGTAACACGACGATTCGCCGCCCGCCGTCCTCCGGCGGGCGGCCCCGTCGACCAGCTCGCCTGGACTGCCGCCCTACGCCGTCGGCCCGGAAGGGGCAGCGGCCCGCGCGCCTCGATCGGGCGACGAACCGGAAGCTGGCGCGGAGCTGTCCTGTGTCTGTCGATCGGCGTCAGAGGCCGAGCTGATCTGCGATGGCTGCGGCTGTCGTTTCGACGTCGCGCGCTCCGTCCAATGGGGATGGTCGCGAGCCCGGCCCGCGCGGCAGCGGCGGCGATTTCAGCGGTGAAGATCTCGTCGCGTGCCAGGAGGTTGTGCAGCGCGCGTCGCGGGTCCGACGTGCGCAGCCAAAACGCCTCCGAGCCCTGGCGCGCCAGACGGCCTAGGCGCCGGCGATGTGCGACTCGACCTGTGCGACCCGTCCCGCCGGGATCCCCCACGGCTCGGGCACGCCCACCGCGTCGTCGAGGTCCCACAGGACGCACTTTTCCCCCGAGCGTCGCACGCGAGTCCAAGCGATCACCGTGCGGGCGAGCTGGTCGGCCATCTGGTCACCGCTACCGTTGCCGTCGCCTTCAGGGTGGTGATGAAGAAAGGCACCGTACGCCTCGGCACAGAACACTGCGTAACGGGCGGTGCAGAGGATCAGTCCGTGCCAAGCCTCGTCGACAGCACGCGACGGCATGCCGATGACCTGCTCTGCTCGCAGCGCCTCCCCCGCGCAGCGCAGCCACTGCCCCAGGCCGACCGCGATAAGTGCTCGCGGCTGCCATGGGCACGTCCTCCACACAGGTTCGGGGAGCTCCAGGCCCTGTATCGCCTTCAACGTCCGCTGCTGAGGGTTACCCCGTAGCACTTACCTAGGCTAGCCCTGATCGGGGCGGTACGCTCTGGCGTGCGATGAGTATCTCGAGCATCATTTTTGTCGTGATCGTCGTCGGGATCGTGGTGAGAGTCATGAGCACCCGGCGGCGCGGGCGGTTTCGGCGCGGAGGATCCTTCGCCGACAGCTGGACGACGCCCGGGATCTATTCCGGCGGTGACACGGGCGGCCAAGAGCATCATGGTGGCTCAGGCGGCAGCGGCGGCGGATCAGGTGGCTGCGGCGGCGGTAGCGATAGCGGATCAGGAGGCTGCGGCGGCGGCAGCGACAGCGGATCAGGAGGCTGCGGCGGCGGCAGCGACGGCGGATCAGGTGGCTGCGGGGGCGGCAGTTCCTAAACACTGAACGTCGCGGTTCGGTGCGGTGCGAACCAAAATCGGCTGACGCGACGCTAACCAAACTCGAGACTGGCATCCAGCTCGCGTCTCCAGACCGCGCGCCAGGAAGCTCCGAAGACCGATAACGGCGCGGCGACCGCTCCTGCTCTCACGCACGGGCGGCCACGTCGCCGGAGGGCTGGGCCGGCGTCCGGACTTCTGCTTGCACGGGCGGTTGACCGAAGAGCGGCAGCGGCGGCGTCACGGCTGCCCCCGGCGAGAGGCTGTTTCACAAACCGAGGCCGTTGTACGAATTTGACAACCGCCATTTTCGGTGACCTCGTGAGAGCCGCCCAGCTGGCCAGAACGGCTCCTCAGCGACGGAAATGACTCGCACAATTCTGCCGACCTTGTATAGATCGCACAGAAAGCCAAGCAGCCCGCTGGTTTATGAAACAGCCTCTCGACGAAGCAGGAATGATTTGGCGCCATCAGCGGTGCGGGCCCGTAACCCGCGGTACGAGGGCCTCAGGCTCGGCGATGGATGCACGTGCCTATGCGGAGCCTGGCGTCGCGCGAACCGCCGCGCGCTTCTCCTCGTCGATCAAAGCACCACTCTAAGCAGGAAGCGAGAGTGCTCGCTTGAGCACGCGCTAACAATCGTTGGCCGAGTGTGGCGTCCCGCGGCTTCTCCGCGCTGCAAAGAGAACCGGGGAGTTCAGCCCCCGCCGCCAGCGAACCACGCGGCGCGCTCGATCCCCGAATGTGGATCGCCCTGAGGTGCTACTGGCGGCGGCTTCGTCGCCGTCCCGGTCACCTTGGTCGGCGCCAAACCGATGCGGACAACGACCCAATCTCCGTCACGTTGGTTGGCGATCCAGCTGGCACCAGGATCTGCGGCTCGCCTTCGTTCAACCTCAGCGATGGCCTCCTCATGCGTCATTGGCCCAGGATACTCCGACCGGCGCCACCTGCTCGACATGAGATCCAAGCTCTGGCTGGCTCGTTCCGGTGAGAGGGCCGGCGGCCGCGCTGAATGGTGCCGCCGACTGTCGCGTTTCGATCATTGCGGCAGCGTGCGTCAGCGGGGATATGCGGCGCTCAGCGAACTCGCCCTCGACACCTTCAGAAATGCGAGTGCACGCTATGCGGGCGGAGAATCGCACCATCCGGGAAGCAGCCTCGATGGAGAACGCATCGGCGTCTGTCTTCGCCCCGAGCGAGGCAGATCGGCGTTCGGCTGCGCGTTCAGTGGCTTGCGAGGTGGATGATGCCGACGCTATCTAGGCCGTCGAGCATGAGTTGGACCGCAAGCGCCGCTAGTAGGACACCGAAGATCTTTTCGGTGACGAGCATGCGACTCTGATCGAGATGATCGCTCACACGGTTCGCCCATCGAAATACGGCGACATCGAGAGCGAGCACGACCGCAAGCACGCCGAGCACCATTGCGAACACTGCGAAGGAGTCTGCCTCCGCTGAGAGCGTGACGAGCGTCACGATCCCGGCCGGGTTCAGTAGATAGGGGATGGCGAGGGGGAATACGGCGATCTGCATCGGGTCGCGGCCTTTTATCGCCGGACTCTCCTGCGGATCGGTTGATCCGAGGACCATCGTGACCGCGATGATCACGAGGATGATGCCGCCTGCAATCGATAGCGACCCCGTTGAGAAATGGAGCAGCCTTGCCAGCAGCTCGCCGAGTCCGACGAGGATGACCGCGACGACACCCGCGGTGATGAGCATCTTGCGGACGACGACCGCCTTCGTTGCACCATCCATAGCGGCACTGACCTCCAAGAACGGCACCAGCGCGATCTTCGGCCCGATCCCGATCAGCAGCAGCAGGAACGTATCGATCACCAGGTAGATGTCGATCGACGTGTGATCCATCGCGCGTCCTCCTTGCTCCTCTGTGAGTCGGCGCCATCTAACAGCGCGGCGACCCGACTCGTTGGGTGACGATATCCGCCGTTCCGGCTAGGAGTCTCGTCCGAATCGGGTGATCCCGCACTGGCCGGTCATCAGCTCGAGCATCGTCGGCATGTGCGGGATGGCCGTTTTCAGGACAAGTTCCGGCGACTACCGCAAAGGGCTAAAAGCATTCGCGACGCCCCAGCTCGCCGGGCCAGGGTTCTACTTGGGCACCGGTCCCCGGAGGTTGGCGACGATGCAGTCGCGAGGCGACTCTCGCAAGCCGTGATCGCGGCTCATCGCCATGGGTGCCGAGACTCTCCGCTCCTCAGTGCCGCTGTCACGAAACGGCGGGCACCCTGGGCCGTGAAAGAGGAGGCAGCCTCGCTTCTGCTCCGGTCGAGTCGGCGTCAAGAGCAGCAGCCTGCGGATCATGGCCGCCGCGGCGACGGAGCAGAAGTGGCCGCAACCGGGTTAGACGTCCTCTAGTTCGTAGATCTCGCTACGCGGGTCAGGGCTCAGTTCGGCCAGTTTGGCGACGTCCTCGGCGACAGCCCGCCCTTCGGGAGACTCGAATGCCCGCCGCAGTGATGCCATGTCGTCCCAGTCCAGCTCAGCGATGCGGTAGTGCGGCTCCTGTCCGCGCACTACAGACGCGTTGCGGCTCAGCGTGTACCGCCGCAGGCCAGCCAGCTTCCTGGCCAGTGGGATGTGCACCTCGTGGTAATGCCGCTCGAACGCGCTGACGTCCGTCGGCGTGGCTTTCCAGAGAACGATGAACCGAACCACGGGGGCCTCCTTGCTCGAACAGGGCAGCGATGACCGTAGTGGGCGCCTACTCACGCGGGGAGCGAGCGCCCTTGCCAGCTACCTCGGCGTCGAAAACTACCGGGCGACGCTTCTGGTCCGGGCCGGCGCTCGGCCAAAGCGGCACTGCTGAGGCGTGGTTCTCGGGCGGCGACGAAGCAGGTGCCAACGCTCAACAAGGGCTCGGCGTCTGCTTCCCGCGCTGAGCAGGGCCCGTGAAATCGCCGACGGGAGGTCGGTACGAGAACGAACGCAGGTCTGCACCGGCCCGTCGCGAGCGTGGCTCCGCCGCGCGTATTTGCAGCTGTGGGAGGGCGCGCCGCGCATGGCCGGTTCAGCGGCGGAGCGGGTACAGTCACTTCACAGGCGGGGGCGGTCCACTCAGCCCCTCACAAACCCCGAAGACCGGCGGCTGGGACGGCAGGGAGATACTGGCCCAGGCACGCCGTCGGCTCCACCGCACGAAGGTAAGCGAGTGGAAGCGGCCCGCGAGGGTCAGGCCGCGTACGCCTCCGCCGCAACCAAACGACTTCCAGCCTTCCCGCGTGAGAATGGTGCGAAAGACGCGGTAGCCAGCGCTCAGCGGACGCCCGTCAAGCCGGAGGCGGTCAGCCTGTTGCGCCTCAACGTGGTCAACGATCCCATTGCGATTTCTCCACACAAGCAAGTAAACGCCGCGGTCTACGGACCGGTACATCCCTGTGCCGATCTTGTTGATGGGTTCGCTCGCTGGCACGCGTGAACCAAGCTTGAAGCTGAGGACCCGGACGTTCGGAACGAGTGTGTCTGCCGGCACGGGCGGTGGCGGCGAGCCACCGAAGCTCGGACTGCGACCCCATGTTTGACTGTTGTGCTGGTGACCTTGCGCGCCGCTCGCGACACAGCCCGTTGCCAAGACGAGAAGTGCCAGGACGGGAAGGAAGCGGTTCTTCATGTCTGGACTACGTTCATGGGCATGAATCGTCACACAAGTCGAGATGCTCTTGAATCGACCACGGGCCATTCGGCGCGCCTCCCTCGCCGCTGACGCAGCCATTACACCGCTCCGCTCTCAGGCTGCTGGTGTCCGACAGAAGCAGCCGCGACCTCAGCGACAATGCCTGCGCGAACATGAAAGCAGGGCTCACGGCACGCAATGCAACAGGCTCCGTTTTCGCCAGAAACAGAAGCCGCTCCGGGACCTCGACCGCGTCTTCGAGAGACCTGCTTCCTCACGAAGACCCAGCCAGTTGGCCGGCTCGGGTCCGTCCAGCTGTGACTTCTGTTTGCAGTCTGCGGCCACCCGAAGCAGTAGCTGGTGATCCGTGGGCCTCGGGGTGGCGAGGAGCCGAGGTCTGATCAGCACGCGGGACACTGCTGGTGCTGATCGTCTCACCGTGTTGCGCTTTGTGCCCGCGGCTTTCTGACGTCCCGGGATCCGGAAGCGTGGTATCCCGCCAAGGTGCGGGCCGATCGTCAACATGCGGACGCCAATATCTGCGTGTCAGTGGTGGCGATGGTGCTCGGGTTTCAGCTGCAGAGTGATCGTTCGCTTCGCTGCCTTACCGCCGATTGAGGGCGGCCATGAAAACCTCCTCGTAGGCGGCCACTGAATTTCCCCATTGGCGGCCACGGTTTCTCCCTATGGGTGGCCATCGGATCTCCCCACGGTTCTGTCCTGAGGCGTCGGTAGTCCGGCGCGTGTTGATTGTCAACGCGCGCTCGGAGGCCGGCCGTGAAGAAACCGGAGGAAGCGATGGAGATTCTTGAGGCGTATGACCTGACTGGGTCGTTGCGGAAGGCGGCGACGCTGGCGGGGTGTGATCACAAGACGGTCGCGCGGCTGGTCGCAGCGCGCGAGGCGGCCGGCGGCGGGTTGCCCGAGCGCGAGCGGCGGCGGCCATTGATCGACCCGTTCGCCGCGAAGATCGATGAGCTGGTCGACCGTTCGCGCGGTCGGATCGGTGCCGATCACGCGCATCGCAAGCTTGTGGCGATGGGGTATCAGGGATCGGAGCGGACGACCCGGCGGGCGGTGTCTGAGGCGAAGCGCCGCTGGCGTCAGAAGCACGGGCGCCGCACCAGACCGTGGATCCCTGAGCCGGGGTTGTGGCTGCAGTGGGACTATGGTGAGGGGCCGGTCGTTCAGGGCTCTCGGACGGTGTTGTTCTGCGCTTGGTTGGCGTGGTCGCGGTATCGGGTTGTGGTTCCTTTGCGCGATAAGGGGCTGCCGTCGGTGGTGATCGGGCTGGACAGAGCGTTGCGCCGGTTCGATGGCGTCCCCACGTATGCGTTGACCGATAACGAGCGGACGGTGACGGTCGATCATGTGTGCGGGATCGCGGTCCGCAACCCGACGATCGTGGAGGTCTCCCGCCATTACGGGTTGACGATCGCGACGTGCGAGCCCGCCGATCCTCAGAGCAAGGGCGGCTCGGAGGCGACCGTGAAGGTGGCGAAGGCAGATCTGGTCCCGACCGATCACAACCTCCGCGATGAATACGTGGACTTCGCGCAGTTGGAGGCGGCGTGCGAGCAGTTCATGGCCGAGATCAACACGCGAGCGCACCGGGTCACCCGGCGGGCGCCGATCGAGATGCTCGCCGAGGAACACGAACATCTGCACCGGCTGCCGAGGTTGCCGCACACGCTGTGCTTCGGGCAGACCCGTCGCGTCGGCTGGCAGTCGACGATCAGTGTCGGCGGCGCCTTGTACTCGGTTCCCTCAGAGCTCGTTGATGAGCGGGTGTGGGCACGGGTCGACGGGCCGCAACTGATCGTCGTGCACGCCGACGGGCAGGGAGGACCCAAGGAGGTCGCGCGGCACCGGCTCACGACACCCGGTCGTCCTGCGATCAACGATGAGCACTATCCGCCCAAGCCGGCCGGCGCGCTCGAACGCAAGCCCAGGGCCCGCTCGGTGGAGGAGCGCGCGTTCCTCGCGCTCGGCGAGGGCGCCGAGCGGTGGCTGATCGCCGCGGCCGCCACCGGCGCCGGGCGCGTCAGGCGCAAGATGACCGAAGCGATCGATCTGGCCAAGCTCCACGGCCAAGAGCAGGTCGACCGGGCATTGGCGACGTGCGCGCAGGCGGGCCGGTTCGCCGACCGCGATCTGGAAGCGATCCTCGCCCACCAGCAGCGGACGGCGACGGTGATCCCGCTGCCCGTGCGCGCTTCGGAGGACTCCTCGTTGCAGGCCTCGACCCGCAGCTGGGAGGGGTTCGGGCGATGACCGTCAAAGCACCCGACCCGCCACCCTTGCCCGACGAGCTCGACCGGCTGCTGCGGCGGCTGCGCCTGCCATACGTGCGCCGGGCGGCGCCGGAGGTGATCGCGACCGCCAACGCGCAGCGCTGGGAACACGCCGAAGTGCTGCGCGTGCTGACCGCAGAAGAAGCCGCCGGCCGCGACCAGGCGACGATCAACATGCGACGAAAAGCGTCCGGGCTCCCGGCCGGCAAGACGTTCGACGCCTGGGAAGAGAAAGCCTCCGCGATCCCCAAGCCCACCCAGAACGCGCTCAAGACGCTGGAGTGGATCAACCGCGCCGAGGTGCTGGCGATCTGCGGCCCGAGCGGTACCGGCAAGTCGCACTTCATCGAAGCGCTCGGCCACCTCGCGATCGACAAAGGCAAGACCGTCGCCTGGCACACACTCGAGACGCTCGCCGCCCTGTTCCGCCGCCACCGCGCCGACGACAGCATCACCAAGGCGACCACCAAGCTGATCCGCTCAGACCTGATCCTGATCGATGACGTCGGACTGCTCCCCGTCTCCCCAGAGGCGGCCGAGGCGCTGTTCCGAGTCGTCGACGCCGCCTACGAGAAACGCTCGATCGCGATCAGCTCAAACATCCACCCAGCCGGGTTCGACGAGCTGATGCCCAAAACGATGGCGACCGCGACCGTCGACCGGCTACTGCACCACGCGCACGTGATCGTCACCGACGGCCAAGACAGCTACCGGCTCGCCCAAGCCACAGCCGGCAAGGGGGTGAAGCCCCTGACCTGACCCTGACGGCACCCCACGAAGTGGGGAGTTTCGATGGCCGCCAGTGGGGAAAAACCATGGCCGCCAGTGGGGAGAAACCATGGCCGCGGATGGGGAGAAACAGATGGCCGTTGACAGCCGATGAGTGTTGCCGTCGTCCGCACGCGCGTTCGATGAGCGGCGGCATACCGAGCCGGCGGCTGATCTCGGCCTCGCTCACCCCCTCCGCGCGTAGCACCCAGGTCGCGTCCTTCACAGCCTCGGTCAGATAGTGACCCCTCGGCATCTCCGCACCTCACCTCGTTAGTCAGCGAATCGCTGACTCTCTCGGGTGGTGCAGCGGCAGCCTGAAACCGCCCGACAAAGCGGGTCTGTCGGTCGGGCTTCGAGCCCGCGCCTCGCCCACGTCCTCAAGGCGTGGCCGCCCCCGTCGGATTTAGCCCGGAGCAGCGCTCGGTCGCGGGTGGTCGACGTGTCGCTGCGTGGTGACACGTCTGGCCGCGCGATTTGCGAGCGCCTCGGCTGAGCGCCGCATCCGGCCGTCCGTTCCCGTGACGAAGGTCGCGCTCGACCTGATCGCCGAGTCTCAGGCGTGCATGCAGTTGCGCTGCGCAACCTCTGTTAGGCTAGCCGCCTACCACTGCTCGGGTGGTGCCAACGCGACGCAAGAAGGGGTGCTCGATGCATGTGCGTGTCGTCCGATTTACCGATGTGAACGCGGACCGGATCAACCAGCTTGTCGCAGATATCGAGGCTGCTGATGGGCCACCGCCCGGGGTGCCGACCACGGGTCTGAAGATAATGTTCGACCAGGACCAGGGCACGGCCGTGGTGCTCCAGTACTTCAACACGGCAGAGGACATGGAGACCGGCGCTAAGGCGTTCAGCGCGATGGACCCCTCAGAGACGCCGGGCACCCGCGCGTCGGTCGACATGTGCGAAATGAAGCTTGAACTCGACGCGCCCTGACGGCCCCGTTCGGGTCCGGTTAAAGGTTCGCCGACAGGTGTAGTGGGGCGTATTGCCGCCGCTTGTCAACCAGCCGATGACAAAGAGCCGGGCGAACGCGACCCGGACACGCAAGGACCGCTGCCAGGCGGTGCGAGAGCGTCGGTCGCGGCATCTGCGGCGTGCGGAGTCGGTTCGGATTGAGTCGTCATCGGGCGCTGCCGGAAAGAATCGGGGCATCGGGCCTGAAACCCCAGATCGTGCAGTAGACGCCGAGGAAGAGTTCCCACGCGAACTCCGGGATCGTCACGATCGCTTGCAGCGAGTGCAGCGCGTGGCTCGGATTGTTGCCGCCGAACATGATGACCGTCCCGGACACGATGATCAGCGGTCCGCCAATCAGGCCGAGCCACGTTGCCCGTCGCGGCACCAAGCCCGAGCTGTACATCAGGTAGCCGAGGATCAGCCCGTTCCCCCAGCCGACGACCCAGCCCGGGCCGAGGAGGAACGTCCAGTCCTTGATCGCCGCGAGCGTGTACGCGACCGTCCCCTCAGCCGGACCTGCAACCTGGTTTCGCAACGTGATGATCGCGAGCATGGAGACGATGCCGACGAGGATGAACGTGCACTCGACCACGCGCGCGGTGACGTAGCCGAGCGCCAGCTCCTCGTTCTGGCGTCTAAGGATCGGGAAGATCACAACAGCGGTGCCGATGTTCGCGATGATCAGCAGCAGCTCAAGCAGCGCCCCGAGCAACACCTGCTTGTCGTGCCCAGCACCCGCGATGTAGCGCTCCGGATGTCGGAGCACGGTCTCGTAAAGCGCCAGCGCTGGGATCGACGTGACGAACGTGATGAGAAAGAGCACGCCGAACCAACGCGCCCTCTTCTGATCTCGAGACACCCGTTAGACCCCTTTCCCCCGGGTGATGGCGATGAGGCGAATTCCCACAGTGCCACCTCGACGGGTAAACCGCGAACCTACGGCAACGGACCCATCGTTTCAATCCAGATTCGGGGCGAACGGCGATCGAACGTCAGGGCGCTGACAGCACCAGGAGCGTCGCTTCGCAACGATCGGCGACCCGGGCACCGGAACAACAGCCAGGTCAGCGTAGCCCCCTCGGCGACATTGGAGCAGCGAGCCCTCAGCTCTGCGGACTTCTGGCTCTGGCCGATCGTTAGCTGCGACTCTGCTAGCACTTGGACCGATGCGTGCTCGGATTCCGCGCATACCAGGGCTCCGTCCGGCACAGCGGTTGCGTCCCTTTGCCGCTGTAAATTCGCTCGCGGTTCAGGTTCCCGCTGGTGAGTCTAGGCGGCGGTGATCTCCTCGTCGAGGGTGTCGGGGTCGGCTTGCTGGTACTTGATTCGGTAGAGGTGTTGGCGGTCGACGTCGGTGAACGTTGCGCCGTTGCTGGCGTGGCTGAAGAACAGGTCGAGTACCGCCCAGACGAGTGACAGGCAGCTGGTCTCGCCGGGGAAGCGGCCCATCACCTTTGTGCGCCGGCGGACCTCGCCGAGCGAGCGTTCGAGCAGGTTCGTTGACCGCCAGCGTTCGCGGTGCCTCAGCGGGTAGCGCAGGTGCACGACCAGCGCGTCGAGGTCGTCTGCGAGGCAGCGGGCGGCCGACTCGTAGCCGCCGTGTTCGAGCTCGCTGATGAGGACCTTGAGGCGGAGCTTGCCGTCCTTGACGCTGGTTGCGTCGGTGAGCGCTGACCAGTAGTTGAAACGGATCCGGTTCTGCTCTGACTTCGGGAGCTTCGCCAGCAGGTTGCGCAGTCGGTGAACGGCGCAGTGCTGGCGATCGGCGCGCGGCCAGATCTCCCCGACCGCGCCGATCAGCCCGGGCGCGCCATCGGCAACGACAAGCCTGGGTGCCGCGAGTCCACGGCTGGTCAGGTCGCGGCCGAGCTCGAGCCAATCCTCCGTTGACTCGCGCATCCCCAACCGGACGGAAACCAGCGCTCTTGCACCGGTTTCGGTGATCCCCCAGGCGCAGATCACGCCCTCTTTCGGGCCGCTCGGACGGACCGGCAGATAGATCGCGTCGAGGAACAGCACGACCAGGTTGACGTCGTAGAGCGAGCGGCGACAGAACGCCTCGAACCGCTCGTGCAGCTCCGCGCAGACCCTCGACACGCTCGACTTTGAGATCTTCGCGAGCCCGGCCTCCTCACATAGCGACTCGACATCGCGCATCGACAGACCACGCACGAACCCGCCGATCACCAGCGCCTTCAACGGGTCCGTTCTCAACAGCCGCTTGCAGTGCCACTTCGGGAACAGCTTTGAGACGAACGGCATCGCCGCCTCGCGGGCCTGCGGGATCTCGATCCGCAGCTCACCCTCCCCGGTCTGCAAGTGCCGGGGCCGAAACCCGTTGCGCAAGCCGCGTTGGCGCTCCGGGCGGCGCTCATAACGAGCGCGACCCAACCAGGTGTCGAACTCCTCCTCGACCGCCCGCTGGATGATCAACCTGGCACCGAGCCGGGCGAGCTCGGACAACATCTTCTGCGGATCGTCGACCAGCCCGCTCCCGAGCAGCTTGTCGATCTCCGCTTGTATCTCCGCTGATGGCGGTACGGTACGTCTCACGGCGTAGGCCTCCTTCATCGTCTTGCAGGACTTGAGGGAACCTACGCCGTCGCTCTGACGGCACCGCGGCGATTTACAGCAGTTCTGGGACGCAACCGGCACAGCCCCTAGCCACGCGGCAGGCCGATTGCAGGTCTCTCGAATGCGGGCCTCTCAGATCGAGCGTGCATGATTGCTATGCGCCAAGATGGCGGCGCGCGGGATCCGGCGGACGTAGCCGCTCCTGTCGCCGAGCAGCCGCGATTGTGTAGTGGGATGGGGCCGTATGAGGGGACTGCTCGCCGGGATGCGGCTCGCGAGGAGTTGCCGATCGCTTCAGGCGGCGAGGTTGAACGGCGGGTAGCGATCGCTGAGCAGGCCGACGTAGGCCTCCACTCGAAGCGCGTAGCGGTAGGCGCTGACGAGAAAGTCGCGGATTGCCTCGGGGTACTCCCCGGTGAGGAGCACGACGAAGAATCCAGCGATAATCCCCAGGCACGCCGCGATGAATAGTCCGGCGAGCACGAAGTATTGGGGGATCGCGAGGAACCATTTGTACAGCGGCTTCCAGCGCTCGAGCTGCTCGGGGTAGGCCAGGCGCAGTGAAGTGTGGGGCTCTTGGCCGTCGTCCTCGGAGGAGAGTGTGAAGTCGAACGGCGGGTAGTCCTCGTGCATGAACAGGGCGTAGGTCATGGCCCGCCACTCGTAGCGGTAGGTCATGACGATGAGGTCGAACAGCGGCCGCGGGATCTGTTCCGTGAAAAGACGGTTATGAGGCTGATCAGAGTCAGGGTCCCCCTCAGGGAGGGCAACGCCGAGGCGATCATCAGGTGTGGGATCGCGAGTAGCCATTGGACTAGAGGGCGCCATCGGGTGATGTGAAGGTCGGCGTGGAACTCAATCTGGACGGGCGGGGCAGACGTTGACATGGGGCTTCCTTCCTTGCGGCCGATCCGACGGATCGGCCGGGGGACCAGGGCCCCCCGGCCGCCGTTGGTGGTGGTCCGTTGGTCGTTTGTCGGGATGTTTGCGTCAGACGAGGTCGCGGGCACGCAGGCGCCAGGCGGCTGCCGCGAAGATGGTGAGTGTCCAGGCGACCATGACCGCGAGCGCGGGCCCGGGCGACAGGGCCCCGTGGGTGCCGCCGAGGACGCCGCCCGGAGCGCCGGAGAGCGGGAGTAGGCGACCTACTTTCGGGACCGCCGAGAAGACGGCGGGCTCAATCGCCGCGGCGATGATGACGAGCCCGACGACGGTGACGACCTGGTTGCGTACCAGCGCCCCGACGCAGACGCCGAGGGGGCCGAGCAGGGCAGCGACGGCCAGGTTGCGCCACAGCACGTCGGCGATGCCGCCGGCGCCCAGCGTTGCTAGCCCGCGGCCTGACAGGACCAGCTCGCCGACGATGATGGTCGGCACCGTCACGATGATCGCGAGGGCGATGCCGGCCACGGAGTAGGAGATCGCCTTGGCGGCGAGCAGCCGCACTCGGTTGGGGGCGGCGAGCACGGAGCCTGTGATCGTGCGATGACGCCACTCGCCCGTCATCGCGATCGCACCGAGTACCACGATGATGTAGGTGATCGCGCTGTTGGTGAACAGCGCGTGCGCTTTGGTTTCCTTCCCTAGGGCCGCGCCGAGGACGACGAGGATCAGCGACAGCGCCGCGGCGCAGCCGACGACCGCGGCGAAGGTGCGGGTGGTGCGGAGCTTGAGCAGCTCGGCTTGCAGGAGCGCGGTCATGACTGCACGCCAGTGAGGGCGATGAACGCTTCTTCGAGGGAGCGCGTTCGGGGGGCCAGGCCGAGCACGGCCAGCTGCTCGTCACCGGCGATTTTGCCGACCTCTTCCGGGGTGGCGCCGGAGACGTTCAGCACGTCACCGTCGCGGTCGACGCGGTGACCGCGACGCTCGAGCGCGCGGGTCAAACTGACCGGGTCCTGTGCGCGGACCGTGGTCGCGGGGCCGTCGTCGCCGCCGAGCACCTGCTCCAGGGGCCCGTGGGCGCGCAGCTCGCCGTCGGCGATCACGACGACGTCGTCGACGGACTGGGCGACCTCGGCCAGGACGTGGCTGGAGATCAGCACCGTGCGCCCGTCTGCCGCCTGCTCGCGCATCAGATCGCGCAGCCAGATGATCCCGGGCGGGTCCAGGCCGTTGTTCGGCTCGTCGAGGATCAGGACTTGCGGGTCGCCGAGCAGGGCTGCGGCGATCGCCAGCCGCTGACGCATGCCCATCGAGTAGCCCTTCACACGCCGGTCGGCGGCGTCGCTGAGCCCGACCGCGGACAGGACCTCCTCGACGCGGTGGGGGGGATGGTTTCCCGTGATGGCCAGGACCCGCAGGTGGTTTCGTGCGCTGCGACCCGGATGAAACGAGGCGTCCTCGAGCACCGCGCCCACACGGGCGCTGGGCTCGTCGAGCTCGTCGTAGCGCAGACCGCCGAACGTGGCGGCCCCCGACGACGGCTGCACCAGCCCGAGCAGCGCGCGCAACGTCGTGCTCTTCCCGGCCCCGTTCGGTCCGAGGAACCCCGTGACGCGACCGGGCTCGATGTCGAACGAGAGGTGATTGACGGCGGCGACGGCGCCGAAGTGCTTGGAGAGATCGCGGATCTCGACGGGGGCCATCGGCCCTCCGATCCGACGGCGACCGCGGCCAGGCCCGGGCTCTTCGGCTTTCCGAGCGAGGGGAACTTCTTCAAGTACGGCGTGTGTTGCGGTCATCACTGCTCCTCAGGTTGGTGCAAGTTGCCTGGGGATCAGTCTGGGACCGCCGCCTGTGCCTGTCATCGCCCGCAGGGCGCGTGTGCGCTCCTCCTCAGCGCAGATCTTTGCCGCTCGCGCGTCTGTCGAAGGACAGAGGCGCGTCTACGCGCCGGGCGTGACCAGCCCGCTCTCGTACGCGAGGACGACGGCCTGAACGCGGTCGCGGAGCCCGAGCTTGGCGAGCAGGCTGGACACGTGGGTCTTGATCGTGCCCTCGCTGACGAACAGCTCGGCGGCCAGCTCGGCGTTGCTCTTACCGTGCGCCAGCATCCTCAGCACCTCGCGCTCGCGCTGCGTCAAGGCGTCCAGCCGCGTGCCGAGCTCCGGTCTGACCGGCCGGCGTGCGAACTGCTCGACGATACGCCGCGTGACCGACGGGGCGAGCAGCGCCTCGCCGGCAGTCACGACGTGCACCGCGTGCAGGAGCTCCTCGGGTGGGGCGTTCTTGAGCAAAAAGCCGCTGGCGCCCGACCGCAGGGCCTCGAACACGTACTCGTCACGCTCGAACGTGGTGAGGATCACCACGCGACTGTGCAGCTCGCCGTCTTCGGTAATCCGCCGCGTGGCGTCGAGTCCGTCACCGTCGGGCATCTGAATGTCCATCAACACGATGTCGGGCCGCAGGCGCCGGGTGCTGGCCGTGGCCTGCTCGCCGTTCGCCGCCTCGCCGACAACCTCGATCTCGGGATCGGACTCGAGGATCATCCGAAAGCCGGCGCGAACCATCGCCTGGTCATCGGCCAGCAGCACACGGATGCTCACAGCGCACCGTCCGAGGTTGCAGCGGCGTAGGCGAATGGGTGATAGAAGGCCTCTAGCGCGCGGTCGCGCGCGACGGCAAGGTCGAAGCGGTGGCCGCCCCGCGTGTCGTCGACCGAGACGGTCACTGCGTCCTGGCGGGGGTGCCAGAGCAGCAGGACGTGGATGCCGTCGTTCTCGCGGGCGGCGAGCTCGCGCGTCTGAAGCGTCACTGGAGTCATGGCTCCTGTCTCCGGTTCAAAGGTGGTGAGTGGTCGGGTGGTTGCGGCTTGCATGAGCGGTCCTTTCCAAGTCGCAGACCACCGAGCGCGCACGTACGTCAGCAGAGCATGTGGCGGCAACCAGCACACCGCCACATGCTCTGCGCGAACGGACTCCGGGGGTCAGTGTTCGACCGCTGGAATGGCGATGGGCGGAACGGTCTCCGGCGCGCTCGCCCGGAACGGTCTCCGGCCGCTCGCCGATTCGTGCGACGTCGAGGGCGATCAGGCCGAGGTTCGCACCGGCAGCTGCTCCGACGATCGTGGTGATGACCGCCATGATCCCGGCTGTTGCGTTGAACCCCAGCAGCGCGCCGACGAGGGCGCCCGTCAGCGCGACCCAGATGCCGAGGTTCGCGGCCCTGGCCGGCCGGTCGCGGTTGACCCAGGCCCAGTAGGTGCCGAGGCCGATCGGCGTGCCGATGGAGAGAACAGCCATGAGTTCGCTGTCGAGGGGCACTGTCGGCAAAGCCACCAGCACGATGATCAGGCCGATGAACCATCCGCCGAGGCCGAGCACCAGCAGGTAGACGGAGCGCAGCATCGCGCTCGCCTTGCGCCCGAAGCCGCCGCGCTTGTGCACCCGGCGCCACATCAGTAGCAGTGACAGGATCGTGAGGAGTCCGAAGCCCGTCATCGCGCCGAGGCCGTCTTCGGCGTAGGCGCCTTGGCTGGAGCTTGGGCTGAAGTCGACCTTGTTGTGGGTGTAGAGGGACGTGTCGACCTTGCCGGTGTCGAGGTAGGTGTTGATCAGACGGGTGCCGGCTGCCGGTTCGTAGGGCCAGAAGTCGTCGGAGTGGCCGAGGTTCGAGAGCACGACCTCACGGCCGTTCGCGAGGTGAGGCAGGAGCTCGCGGGTCGCAATCTCGGGCGGCGTTGCGAAGTCGAGGTTGCCGCCGATCAGCAACGTCGGAACGTTCGAGTTTTGCACGTGGGTGTACTCGTTCTCGTCCGGGTTCGCCGGCCAGGCGTTGACGAGGAGGCCGCCGGCCCACAACAGGTCGTTGCCGGCAGCACTGATCAGCGATCCACGGTTTGCTCCCGACGCGTAGAAGTGCTTCGCGTAGGTGGCGTCGCTGCGGCCGATCGCCGCCAGGTCGCCCCAGACGAACGAGCTCGGAAAGGTGAGCCGTGCCAACACGGACAGGAACCACGCGCCGCTTGCGTCGCCCTTGTCGGCGGAGAGGAGTGAGTTGATCGTCAGTGGCGCGGCGATCGAGTTGCCGCCGGCGGAGGTCTCGTTGATCAGGCCGAAGAACGCGGCGGCTTTGAAGTCGCCCTTCTCGATCGGCAGGAACAGCCAGTGACTGGGAACGTGAGCGAACGAGGACTTCACCGACGCGGCGAGATCCGGCGTCCGGCTACGACAGCTCGCCGCCTGGGCGCAGAGCGCGGAATAGCGCTGGATCTGCTCGTTGGTCGTCTTTGCGTCCCAGAGGAAGTTGCCGGGTGGATTGACGCCGATCATCACCGAGCGATGGATGCTCTTCGGGTAGCGCCAGGCATAGATCATCGCGACCCGGGTGCCCGCGCTTTCGCTCACCAGGTCGATCTGGTGGTAGCCGAGGGCGCGGCGGGCCGCGTCGAGGTCGTCGACTTCTTCGGGGATCGAATAGCCGGCGAGATCGACACCATCGCTGCGGAGCCGGTCGGCGCACGACCGGTACGCCGCGGCGACGGCGCGGTACGACTGCTCGCTGAGGAGGTCACCTGAGTCCTCCATTGCCGAGCTCACCTCCGGGCAGTCGAGCCGGACGGAGCCGTCGACGCCGCGGTAGCCGACGAGCACGACGTCGTGGTTGGCGGTGAAACGGCTCGCGTCCGGGAAGACCATGTTGGTGATGCCGGGGCCGCCTTGCAGGCGGAAGATCGGGACACCCGGATGGGCCGAATGGGCACGAATCACTATGACCGGCAGCGCGATCAGGCGCGAGTTCGGATCATGGCGGTTCTCGGGCACGACGAGCGTCCCGCAATCCGCGGCGGAGGCGCCCTTTTCGGTGGAATAGGTGCACGGGTGCATGGTCAGCTGGCCTGCATGCGCGCCGGCAGGCACGGAGACGGCCGTAGAACTGCCGGCGAAGTGGAGGTAGCCGAGCCCGAGCGTGAGGACGGCGATCAGGGCCAGGCCGGTGATCCGGCCGCGACTGAAGCGTCTGGTCGAGGGATGCACGGTTCGTTCTTTCCCGTTGGTCGTCATCACTGCTCCTCAGGTTGGTGCAAGTTGCCTGGGGATCAGTCTGGGACCGCCGCCTGTGCCTGTCATCGCCCGCAGGGCGCGTCTGCGCTCCTCCTCAGCGCAGATCTTTGCCGCTCGCGCCTCTGTCGAAGGACAGAGGCGCGTCTACGCGCCGGGCGTGACCAGCCCGCTCTCGTACGCGAGGACGACGGCCTGCACGCGGTCACGGAGCCCGAGCTTGGCGAGCAGGCTGGAGACGTGGGTCTTGATCGTGCCCTCGCTGACGAACAGCTCGGCGGCCAGCTCGGCGTTGCTCTTACCGTGCGCCAGCATCCTCAGCACCTCGCGCTCGCGCTGCGTCAAGGCGTCCAGCCGCGTGCCGAGCTCCGGCCTGACCGGCCGGCGTGCGAACTGCTCGATGATGCGCCGCGTGACCGACGGGGCGAGCAGCGCCTCGCCGGCAGTCACGACGTGCACCGCGTGCAGGAGCTCCTCGGGTGGGGCGTTCTTGAGCAGAAAGCCGCTGGCGCCCGACCGCAGCGCCTCGAACACGTACTCGTCACGCTCGAACGTGGTCAGGATCACCACACGACTGTGCAGCTCGCCGTCTTCGGTAATCCGCCGCGTGGCCTCGAGTCCGTCACCGTCGGGCATCTGGATGTCCATCAACACGATGTCGGGCCGCAGGCGCCGGGTGCTGGCCATGGCCTGCTCGCCGTTCGCCGCCTCGCCGACCACCTCGATCTCGGGATCGGACTCAAGGATCATCCGAAAGCCGGCGCGAACCATCGCCTGGTCATCGGCCAGCAGCACACGGATGCTCACAGCGCACCGTCCGAGGTGGGCAGCTTGACGCGCACGGCGAACCCGCCGCCGGATACCGGCCCCGCCGTCAGTTGGCCGCCGTGCAGGGCGGCACGCTCGCGCATGCCGATCAACCCCAGGCCGCCCGGGCTCGTCCCTGATAGCGCCGTCGCGCCGCGGCCGTCATCGATGATCTCGACCTCGAGCTCGTCGGGCCAGTACCGCACGCGCACGTCGGCGCGCGACGCCGCCGCGTGCTTGAGGGTGTTAGTCAGCGCTTCCTGCACGATGCGGTACGCCGACACGCCGATCATCGGCGGCAACGAGCGTTCCTCCCCTTCGATGCTGACCGCGACAGCGAGCCCGGACTCACTCATGCTCGCCGCCAGCCGCGGAAGCTGGCTCAGGCCAGGGCGCGGAGCCAGATCGTCCTCGTCGCCGGCCTGCCGCAGGAATCCGAGCAGGCGGTGCAACTCCCCCACCGCCTGTCGGCTCGAGACCTCGATCGCGGTCAACGACTCCTTCGCCTTGACACGGTCACTGTCGATCACGACCCGGGCAGCGCCGGCCTGGACGCCCATCATGCTCACGTGGTGGGCGACGACGTCATGCAGCTCCCGCGCGATCCGCACGCGCTCCTCGAACACGGCGTGCTCGGCCTGTGTCGCACGTGACTCCGCCACCTCGGCCTGCTCGGCCCGCGCGCGGACGGCAAGGCCTGCAACCCAGGCGACGGCGAAGTCGACGGGAATGAAGACGAGCTCGTAGACCGAGTGCCCGGGGATGAGGTAGACGACGGTCGCCACAGCGCCGACCACGATCGCCAGTCCGAGGACGGCCCGCCGGACGTCCCGAAGGTTCCCGAGCAGGAATGCGACCGCCAGCTGCATCGGGAAGAGGGACTCGGGGTACGGGATCAGCAGCGGGTCGACGAACGAGATTCCCGCGGCCAAAAGGAAGTACGCCGCCGGTCCGGCAAACGGAAACCATCGCCGCGCGAACACGGGTAGCACCAGGATCGCGAGCGCGGGAAGGCAGAACCACAGCGTCGTTGTCGGAGCTCCGGACGAGCCGCGTCCGAGCACCACGTTAAGCATCGCCACGATCGCCAGCAGCGCGATCAGCAGGTCGAACCAGTACGTGCGGGCGAGATGTTCGATTCGGCTCACGCATCGAACGTACTCCACGAGCTCGCGGACCGCCTCCCACAAGGTCAGACCCGGGATCCCTCTCAAGTACTACCCACCTCGGAACCGGCAGCCTGGCGACGAACGCCGCGCCGGCGACGCCTCGCCCTGCCGGCGCCCACACGCTCGCGGACGACGCCCACACTGCGCACCACTGGCGCGCGCACGGCGCTGCCGCCACCCGCGCCCGGACGAGGCGCCGGAACCGCTACCGGTCGGTCCCCCGCGCTCGCTGCCAAGACAGCCGCATCGCCGCCGCAGCGGAGCTCATCAAGAACGACCGCTTCCGATCCGCCAACTGCCAAAGGAGGCCTCGAGCCCGGATGCCCGTGCCGACGTCAAACCAGGGCGCAGAATCCAAGCGCTGGTTGGTACCGCTCCTCGCCAAAACCGCGCCTCGATGCTTGCACAGTCGCTGCTAACGGTCGGCTCAATGCGGAAGTACTAGGCCAAGACCGCTTGTGTGGCGGCACCGAATCGAGCGTGGTGAGCCGTCTGTTCGGCGCCTGCGCTGTCGCCGTTGCGGAGGCTCGGCGCGAGGACCGGGGGGACCCGACGGGCCAGTCGCTGTCGCCGGTGTCGATGTTGGGCAGCAAGGCGATCTCGCCGCCTGCAGCCCCGGGAATCGGCCGCAATATCCGAGGATCCAAGAGGAGGTAGACAGGAACTGCAACCATCGGATTTGCAGGGCTCTTTCATCAGCGGGGTGGATTTCGCCCATGATTTGGGTCAGTGAGGTCCCCGGTTCAAATCTGGGCGCCCCGATCTGCAAAACCGAACGGCGGTGATCGTCGTGGTGCGGCCCGAGGAGCTCGAGCCGACTCCAGCCCCGTCGTCACCTGGGCGATCAGCGCCACCGTGGTCGACGTCGCGTTCCTGGGCGCTCAGCGAATGGTTCGGCTCGCTGACGACTGCAGTCTGGTCGTCGCGGCTCCCGATCGCGCAACGCCGGTGGACGCCGGTCAGATTGCGTGCATCTGGCTGGAGCGAGGCAGGTGTTCTTCCCGGAGTACAATTGATTGCTCAACTGCATCCAGGAAGGTCTTCTCGAAATGACCTCAAACTCGAACAGCAACAACCAGGCCTCCGGAGTGACGCGGCGATGACCGCTCTGTCGATGATGATCAGGCCGATTCGCCACGGCTGGGCGGTTCAGCTGACCGACGGGAGAATGCTTGCTCGCTTTCTCGGACCGTGCTCGAAGTGGCGCGCGCTCCGTTACGTCGCTCGCGCCACCAACGCGCTCGCGGAAGCTCCGTTTACGAGGAGCAGACCGTCTCCCGCGCGGCCCTGATCGAGCTCAGATCGCGAAGCGATCCGTCGCCCGGAGCACTTCGCCGGCGCTGGTGACTCGCGCTCGCGGGAGGATCCGGTGACTCGGGCGCGGGGGAGGATCGGGCTCCCCCGGGGAGATGCCGCACACCAACTGATCCCGTTGATGCGGGCCGGCTCGACCCCGGTGCTTGCGAGGGACGTCGAGGTGCCCGTGACGATCGACCCGGAGGCCGGCTACGGGATGGCGCCCGGCGAGCTCGTCACCACGCTGCGGAGCGCCGGGGGCCGGGGGCCGCAACCTCGAGGACACCGACTACATCGCCGGGCGCCTCCGCGATCCCGACGAGCACGGGGAGTGGCTCAGGGCGGTTCGCCAGGCCGCTACGGCGGAGGGGTACCCGCTCGTCATCAACGCCCGGCTCGACGTCTTCGTCGCTCCTTTCGAGGCTGACGAGGCTGCGAGCCAGGGGAGGCCCGTTGCCGAGGCGGTCGAGCGCGCGAACGCCTATCTCGAGGCCGGCGTCGACTGCGTGAACCCGATCCTCCTGTGGAGGCGGACGCGCTGCGCCGCTTCATGTCGGGTGTCCGGGGCCCGATGAACATCGCACGCCTCCAACGGGCGCCGTCGGTCGCCGAGCTGGCCGCACTCGGCGTGGCCCGCGTGAGCTGGGGCCCGCTCCTGCAACGGGACGCGATTGCCCGCTTCAAGGACCAGCTCGCCTCGCTTCAGGAGTGACGATCGGCCGCGGGGTTCGGACCGCCGCCCGGAGGCGAACCGTGTTCCGACAGTCGGCGTAATCTGCGCGTGGCGATGAGCGTCGGTCCAGACGCGATCACGTATGGCGGCCGGACCGCGTGGGCCCGGAACCTGGCTGCCCCTGTCCGAAGCTTTCTGAGCACCGAGACGGGCGGGGGATTGGCGATGTTGGGGGCCGCGATCGCGGCCCTGCTGTGGGCGAACTCTCCGTGGTGGCACTCCTACGAATCGGCGTGGACGACGACGTTGGCTGTGCATGTGGGGAGCGCGGGGATCTCGATGGACCTTCGCAGCTGGGTCAACGAGGGACTGATGACGTTGTTCTTTCTCGTCGTGGGTCTTGAGGCCAAGCGTCAGCTCGATCTCGGCGAGCTGCGCGAGCGGCGGCGGCTCGCGATTCCGGTGGTTGCGGCGATCGGCGGGATCACCGTGCCGGTTCTGATCTACCTGGCCTTCAATGCCGGCGGGTCCGGCGCCCACGGTTGGGCGGCGGCAATGTCGACCGATACCGCGTTCGCGCTCGGGGCCGTGGCGTTGGTGACTCCACGGACCGCTACCCGGATCCGCGTCTTTCTGCTGACCCTGGCGGTCGTCGACGATCTCGCGGCGCTGGTGGTGATCGCGACCGTGTACACCGAGCATGTCTCGTTCGTGGCGTTGGGCGTGGCGGTCACGTTGTTCGTGGGGCTGATCGCGTTGCGTTACGCGCCGTTCGGGCGGCGCGCAATCTCCATCGGCGTGGCGGTCGCAGTCTGGATCGCGATGCTCAAGTCCGGAATTGACCCGGTCATCTCCGGATTGGGAATCGGACTTGCGACCAGCGCCTACCCGCCCTCACGCGAGGACCTCGAGCGGGCAACGGCGCTGACCCGATCATTTCGCGAGCAACCGACGCCCGAGCTCGCGCGCTCGGCGCAGCAGAGCCTGCAGTCGGCGATCTCGCCCAACGAGCGGCTCCAGTACGACCTGCACCCTTGGACGAGCTACGTGATCGTGCCGTTGTTCGCGCTCGCCAATGCCGGGATCCATCTGACAAGCAAGCTGGTGAGCGACGCCGCCTCCTCGTCGATCACGCTGGGGATCCTGATCGGGTACGTGGTCGGCAAGCCGATCGGCGTCTTCACCGGCTCCTGGCTCGCGTCGCGTCCCGCCCTCCGCGGACCGCGGGCTCTGATCAGCGGACCGGTGCTCGTCGCGGCCGGCGTGTGCGCGGGGATCGGCTTCACCGTCTCGCTTCTGGTCTCGAGTCTCGCGTTCACCGGCGAGCGACTCGACGAAGCGAGGCTGGGCGCGCTCGCCACCGTGCTGGTAGCACCGGCGGTCGCATGGGTCGTCACGCGCGTCATCAATCGCTTGCCGAGCGCCGTCCGAGCACGCCAGATCGGGGGCACCGCCGACGACATCCTCGACCTGGTCGATGATGTCGACTCTGATCGCGACCACATTCGCGGGCCCGACGATGCGCCGGTGACGCTCGTCGAGTACGGCGACTTCGAGTGTTCTTACTGCGGCCAGGCCGAACGCGTGATTCGTGAGCTGCTCGCTTCGCATGGCGATGACGTGCGCTACGTCTGGCGCCACCTACCGCTCAACGACGTCCACCCCAGCGCGCAGCTAGCGGCCGAAGCGGCCGAGGCGGCGGCGGCCCAGGGCAAGTTCTGGGAGATGTACGACACGCTGCTCGACAACCAGGCCGAGTTGGGGCCGCGCGATCTCGCTCGCTATGCCAGCGAGCTTGGACTGGACGTCGAGCGCTTCCGCGACGAGCTGCGGCGGCGGGAACATGCGTCACGCGTAAGTGAGGACGTCGCGAGCGCCGACGAGAGTGGCGTCTCCGGCACGCCGACATTCTTCATCAACGGCCGCCGCCACTACGGTGTGTATGACATCGACGCTCTCACCGACGCGGTCCGAGCAGCCAAAACGAGAGCCCGGCAGCTTGCGCTCGTGGCCGCGGCGGCCGCGGCGGCCGCACCATAGCGTTGCAGCCAGCAATTTGACGCTGAAACACGCCTTCCTCATGCCGCACCTGACCGCGGCAACGTTGTGGCCCAGCGGCGCGGCGAGCGGGGCGCACTGGCCCGAGTGACCGTTCAGAGGTGCGAGCGGTCCGCGTTGGGATCAGGAACCAGGGCCGCGCCACCGCGCCTGTATCGATTCTTGACGTCTTTTTCCAGGACAGCTCCAGGCAACACTTTCAGCTGAAGATCCATGTCCCGAAGTTGAAGCTCTCGATTCACTCGAGGCACTTCACCGTGGATATGACGGGCGCCAGGCCCAAGCTCGGTTACGCGCAGCTCGGTGCCGTCGCCAACTTCACCAAACAGTTCAAGGAGTCTGACGAGGACAACAACTTCTTCAAGGGCGAGCACTTCGTGGTGATCGCCCGCCAGTGGGACGTGCCGTATTTCGACACGATCGTCACGGTGCCCGGAGAAGGCACGAGAACGACGTCCTCCCACAGCTCCTTCCACTTCGAGTTCTCCTACGACGACCATGCCAAAGCGGTGTACGTCTACCTCCCGACTGGATCGATCTCCAGCACGATGGTGTATGCGGGCGGCCTGTGCTCGGGGACGGGGTCATCGACAGACAGCAAGGCCCCGTGGGCAGGCTTTCTGCACATCTCAGGCGATTTCCGCTATTACGACGCGCTCGTCCAGACGGTCTCCATCCCATACACGGTGCTGGTCAACTGCCTAGTCTTCAGCAGGACGGTCCCCGACGCGTTCGACGATCTGGACACGAGCGCGGACGGGAGCTTCCCGGTGACGAATGAACAGGCCACGGAAGTGACGGGCGATTTCAGCAGCGCGCTCAAGGGCGTCGAATGGAAGTGGCAGTTTCACGCCGCCGGTCTGTAGAGGCTCCCCGGCCGCCGGGAGACCGTTTCAGCGTCCTCGTCCGAAATGAGGATTAGACGAGTAGCGCTACGAGGGATACGGCACTGGCAAGGACACGCGCGACGCTCATGGCTGCGCTCGTGAGGGCACCTGCGTCGTTGAGCGTGTCGGTCACGCGCCGCAGGCTGTCGCCGATCCGCTGCGAGCGTGGGACCGGAGCGGCTGCCTCGGCCTCAGCTTCGGCGAGCGCCTCGCTCGCGGCGGCGTGACTCTCGGCTGGCAATCCGAGCCCGTCGATCTCTTCCCTCAGTTGCGCCAGTCGGTCACGGAGCTCGATTACGTGGACGTTCGCCGTCCCGCGAACCCCGTCATGCACCACCATATCGCCGCCCACGTTTTGGATCGCCCCGGCATTCTGGCTGCCGATATTGAACGTTGTCATCGCCCGACCAAGATCCGCGCGAACCGCTTGATCACCAAGCCGCCCACCAACAACCCGGCCGCCACAGCCCAGACCCACGACAGGTAGTGGTACGGCGTCTGGAGCCCGTGCGTTCCGTGGATGTCCTGGAGCACGCTGTGCGCGGTCGTCACGCCTACCGGCACCAGCACGGCGAAGCCGAGCAGCGAGAGCAACAGCCCGACTGTCGCTAGGACCCTGCCGATACGCGTCGCTCGACCACGGTCTCCGAAATAGATCGTCTGGTCGCCACCGATATTGCTGATGTTTTGCCCCGACTGCGCCTCGATCTCGAACGTCGTGGCTTCGCTGGGATTCATGGCCTTTCCCCCGTTCCCCTGTGAACCCGCCCTGCTGTGATGTCAATCGTCGCTCGTCGGGGCGCGCGCGTCTAGCCACCCTAGGGGTGGCGTTTAACACCCGGCGCTCGGTCTCCACCCCCCGGCCGGAAAAGCCCGTTTCACGCCATGGCGTGGCCTAGATTTGGGTCTTCTCAAGACTCACTGGACCATCTCTGATCGTCAGATCGAGACCTCGGTCGTGCTGGCCAACCCCTTCGCTCAGGGATGCTTAAGACCGCCGATCGCGAGACGGCTGCCGGTCGGCGATCCCCAGCGCTCCTGGTCACCACGCGTGGATGACGATCGCAGTGGCACGATGCGCGGGTGTTGCCAGAGTCCCTCCGAGACTTCTTCGTGGCGACCGCCGGCGTGGCCGGCGCGCTCATCGGGCTGTTGTTCGTCGCGATCTCGGTGGCTCAGGACCGGCTGACTTCAGAGAACGCGGACCCGATCCACCAGGTCCGCGCCGCCGCGGCGCTGACAGCATTTACGAACGCGCTCACGATCTCACTGTTCGCGCTGATCCCGACCAGCGGGATCGCGTGGGCTTCGGTCAGCGTCGGAGTCTTGGGGGTGCTGTTCATAGCCGGTTCGCTTGCCTCGCTGCTCCGCGAGCGCCAGGCGCACCGCACGGCTGTGCGCGACGCCACGTTCCTGTTCGGGCAACTCGTGGTCTTCGCCCTGCAGATTCGATACGGGCTGCGGCTGGTCGCCAATGGGCACGACACCGGCGCGGCGCAGGCGATCGCGATCCTCGTGGTGGTCTGCTTCCTGCTGGGCATCTCGCGCTCCTGGGAGCTCGTGGGCGGGCCGTCGTTCAGCTTCTTGGGCCAGTCGCTCGCGTTCGTCAGGGAGCGGCGCGACCGCTCAGACAGCAGCGATTAGCCGGGTCACCTGCCAAGAGGGTGGGTCCGGCGGCGCGGCGCAGGAACTCGCGTGCCCGTTGGGCATGGTCGCGTGGTACAGGCGATCCGGATGCTATGCGGCCGCGTCGTCTCTGATCACCTGGCGTAGGAGGTCACCCAGCTGACGTTGTTCGTCAGCGGAGAGACGCTCAAAGCCCCGGGTCGGTCGCCCAACGCGGGCGAGCATCCGTGTGCGCAGCCGCCGTCCGGCTGCAGTCAGGACGACATGCTTCACGCGACGGTCTTGGGAGCTCGGCTGTCGGGCGACGAGTCCCCGCGCCTCGAGCCGGTCAATGAGCCCGGTGACGTTCGAGTTGTCGCACGCGAGCAGCGTGGCGAGGTCGGTCATCGGCAACGGCGAGTCCAGTTGAAGAAGAGCTCCCGCCTGCGCCGGGTGGAGGTCAAGCTCAGCCGCGGCGATGAGAAACCGGCGCCGGTGCTGTCCAAAGAGAGTGCGAAACAGTCCCCAGACCTCAGCCGGCGATTCCGTCTGGCCGATGTCCACGGTTGTCTCCACGTCCGCCATTCTATTGAGAGTCTCGATCGTTGACAACCTCAACCTCTTGCTAGATTGGCAATCATGAACGCCCAGGCCGCGATCGAGGTGGAGAAGCTGGTTCGGGAGTTTAGAAAGGGACCGCGCGCCGTCGACGGGATCGATCTCACCGTCTCGCCGGGGGAGATCTACGGCTTTCTTGGGCCCAATGGCGCCGGCAAGTCAACGACGGTATTGATGCTGACCACGCTGCTCCCGCCGACGAGCGGGCGCGCGGCGGTCGGTGGATACGACATCGTCCGTCAGGGCGCGCAGGTGCGGGCCACCATCGGCGCAGCGTTGCAGGAGGCCGCCCTCGACGCGATTCTCACCGGGCGCGAGCATCTCATCCTCCAGGCCACGCTGCAGGGTCTCCCCGGCGCCGAGCGGCGCCGGCAGGCCCAGGTGCTGCTCGAGCGCGTCGGGCTGACCGAGGCAGCCGACCGGCGCGTCGGCGGCTACTCGGGCGGCATGAAGCGCCGACTGGACCTCGCTCTGGCGCTCGTGCACTCCCCGAGAATCCTGTTCCTCGATGAGCCGACCACCGGTCTCGACGTGCAGAGCCGGACAGCGTTGTGGGAGGAGGTGGCGCGGCTGGCCCATGACGAGGGCATGACCGTGTTCCTTACTACTCAGTATCTCGAGGAGGCCGACATCCTCGCCGACCGAATCGGAATCATCGACCATGGATCGATCGTCGCCGAAGGAACGCCGGAGGAGCTCAAGGCTGAGATCGGCAGTCCGAGCGTCGAGGTGACGCCGTCCGATCCCGATGCCGGGGATCGGCTCGGCGAGTTACTTGCCGGCTTCGGCGAGATGCGGCGCAACGGCCGCGGCAGCGTCACCGTGCAGCTGCCGGGCGGCGAGGCCGAGCTGGCCGAGATCATTCGGATTCTCGATCGCGCCGATCTGCACGTCCAGACCCTCCAGCTCCACCAGCCCTCGCTCGACGACGTGTTCCTGGCAAAGACCGGTCGAAAGCTGGAAGGGTCCGGAGGCGGGGCCGTGGCTGAGACCGCGGAGCAACCGAGCGGGCGTGGCCGGAGGCGACGTGGCCGTTGAGACGACCGACAGCGCTCTTGGCGCCGCGAGCTCGACGCGGGGGGCGAGCTTCGCCGAGCAGAGCATTGCGCTCGGCCGGCGTGCGGTCCTCCGGACGGTGCGCCAACGCGCTCTCGTGGTCTTCCCGATGGTCTTTCCGTTGATCCTGTTCGTGATCAACGGCTCGGCACTCAGCCCGGCGACGCACATTCCGGGCTTTCCGACCGACAACTATCGCGATTTCCTGATCGCGATGCCCTTCATCCAGGGAGCGATGTTCGTGTCGATCACGGCGGGCGTCGATCTCGCCCGCGACATCGAGAGCGGCTTCCTCAACCGGCTCGCGATGACGCCGCTGCGTGGCGAGGCGCTGCTCGTCGGCCAACTCGGGGGCGCCCTGGTGGTCGGCGTGATCCAGGCGGTCATCTACCTGCTCTTCGGACTCGCCACGGGCGTCACGCTCGTCAGTGGCGTCGGGGGCGCGCTCGTTCTCCTCACGCTCTCGATCCTGATCTCGTTCGCGTTCGCCAGCCTTGGCGAGTTCCTGGCGCTGCGGTTCGGCACCGGTGAGGCCGTGCAGGCGATCTTCCCGCTGCTGTTCGTGACGCTGTTTCTCAGCTCGTCGAGCCTGCCGCGCAACCTGATCAAGGCGAGTTGGTTTCGTGAGGTCGCGACGTACAACCCCGTTTCGTATCTCCTCGAGGGGCTTCGGAGCCTGGTCATCACCGGCTGGGATGCCCAGGCGCTATCGCTGGGGTTCGGGTTCGCGATCGCGCTCCTGGTCGTCTCGCTCGGGCTCTCGCGATCCGCGATGAAGACAAGGCTGGCCCGGAGATGAAGCGCTTTCTCAGCGTCGTCCAGGGTGTCGCCTGGCGATCGATCCACAACACGATCGTCAACCCGGCGATCCTCGTGCCCTCGATCGTCTTCCCGCTGTTCTTCCTGATCGCGTTCGCCGGTGGTCTGTCGCGAATCGGCGACGTGCCCAACTTCCATTATCCCCCCGGCTACACGTCCTTCCAGTTCGTGTTCGTCTTCTTACAATCGGCGGCGTTCGGTGGTGTCTTCACCGGATTTGCCGTTGCCCGTGACTTCGACTCGGGCTTCGCGCGCCGATTGATGCTGAGTGCGCCGCGGCGCGGCGGCATCATCGTCGGCTACACCGTCGGCGCGCTGCTGCGCTGGGTGCTCACCGGCACCGTCGTGACCATCGCCGCGCTCATCGCGGGGATGAATGTGGACGGTAGCGGCGTCCAGTTGATCGGCCTGCTTGCACTCGGCGTCGCGCTGAATCTCGTCGCCGCGCTCTGGGCCTGCGGACTGGCCATGTTCCTACGCACCGAACAGGCCGGGGCCCTCATTCAGATGCCGGTGTTCGTGCTCCTGTTCCTGGCCCCCGTGTACGTCCCCTTGTCCTTGCTCACCGGTTGGATTCACGCTGTTGCCAGGTTCAATCCCGTGACCCCGGTACTTGAGGCCGGCCGCGGCCTTCTGGCGGGATCGCCGGTCGAGGTCGCGATCGCGTTTGCCGGACTGGCGGCAGCAGGGATCGTCCTGGCCGTCTTCGCCCGGCGGGGGCTCATGGCCGCCGAGCGGGCCGGCTGACGCAGGTTGTTCGCTGTCGGTCTTGGCGTACCGGGCTAGGCTGGTGTATGGCCGCGAACGCGTCTGAGGCCGTTCCCAGCCCGGCTCCGGCGCTGATGCCCGACGAGTTGGACTCCAGGCACCTGGTCCGCCGGCTAGTGGCACTGGTGGTGTTGGTCGTGCTCGTTGTGGTGGCGGTGAGCTCACTTCCCGGGCTGGGAACATTGCGTAATCGTTTTGCGCAAGCAGATCTCGCCCTTCTCGGCTTGGTCGGTCTTCTAAAGCTGGCCTCGTGCCTTTCCAATGTGGTCGCGTTTCGTTACGTGTTCTGCCCGCGGATGAGCTGGCGGTTCAGCGCTCAGCTGTCGCTGGCCGAGCAAGCGACGAACGTGCTGGTGCCAACGGGAGGGGCGGGCGGACTTGCCCTCGGAGCCTGGGCTCTACACCAGGGAGGGATGTCCACTGAGCACATCGGTCGCCGGAGCGTCTCCTTCTTCGTGCTCACCAGCGTCCCGAACTTCGCGGTCGCCGCCGTGCTCGGGCCGCTGCTGCTGACAGGCTTGTTTTCGGGTCATATCCCGTTCGTGCTGACGCTGGTCCTGTCAGCCGCAGCGTGGAGTGTGGCTGCTGTGATCGCGCTGGTCCCGCGGTTGCTCGCTCGGATCAATCCAGCCAACACCGGTGGCGGCGTCGGCGGTCGGCTGCGCTCTGCTGCGGTCATGCTGGACCACGGGATCCGTGACACGGGACACCTGCTGCGCTCCGGTCAGTGGCAGGCGATCCTCGGGGCGATCGGGTACTTGGGTTTCGATATCGCCGCGTTGATCGCCGCCTTTGCCGCCGTCGGGGGAGGGCTGCCGCTGGCGCCGCTGATCTTCGCCTATGTGATCGGTCAGCTCGGCGGTCTGATTCCGATCCCCGCCGGTGTCGGCGGCACCGACGGTGGCCTAATCGGAGCGATGGTGCTCTATGGCAGCTCGCTGTCGCAGGCCGCCGCAGCCGTGCTCGCATATCGGCTATTTCAGCTCGGTGTCCCCGCAGTTATCGGGGCGATCGCCTTCATCCGGTTACGTCACACGCTCAAGCACTCATCGTCCCCCGCCGCCGCATGCGCACCGCTGGCAGAGCCGCTGCCGATCAAAGCTGTAACAACCACAACGTGAGCTTGCTCGGGATCGGCGCGGAGCCGCCCGCGATCACGAACGGGCGATCACGTCGGCGGCAAGACGGACACGCTCACCGACCGCTCATAGGCAGTCGCCGAGCGCAGCGGCAGACGTGGTCTCGTGCCCGCTTCGGCGACGGAGACAGGTGCGCTCGCTGGCTCCGGCGCGGGCGCGGTGACCGGCTCGGCCGCCTCGTGCCGCTGCTCGAGGACGCAGAAGGCGCCCACCGAGCCGCCGAGCAGCAGTGCCCCCAGCCCCGAGCGAGGCGAGAGCCGTTCGCCGAGGATCCCGACCGCGGCGAGCAGGCCGAACACCGGGATCAGGTTGAGGACGACCGCGGTCCAGCCGGCCTCGCAGGTGGACAGCACCCGGTTGTAGATCAGGAAGCTTGCACCGAAGCCGAGCACGCCGACCGCGACCGCGACGACCCAGTAGCCCGAGGAGGCCGTGAGGTCCGGCATCGCGCCGGTCACGGCCGTGCGGCCGGCGAGGATCGACGTGCACAGGATCGACGCGGCCGTGAACTGCCCAGCCGTCACAGCGAGCGTGTCTGAGTCGTCATCGAAGCGCTTGGCGACGATGCTGTAGAGGCTGGCGGCGAGCACCCCGGCGGCGAGCAGCAGATCGCCGATCGCCGACGCCGCACCGCCCGAGTCCATGATCAGCGCCACGCCGCCGAGTCCGACGATCACGGCCATCACTGCCGAGATGCCGATCGCCTCGCGTAGCACGAGCGCCGCGAGCAGTACGACGAGCGCCGGCTCGAGCCCGGAGATCAGCGAACCGTCGACGGCGCCGGTCTGTGTCAGTCCTGTGGCCTCGAGTAGGTATGACAGACCCGGCTCGAGCACGCCCAGGAGGACCGCGACGGTCCACGAGCGCGGCGGCCGGTAGCCACCTGCGATCAGCGCTGCCCATAGAACCGTCGTCGCGGCCAGCAGCTCGATCGTCAGCAGCGTCAGCGCGTCAAAGCCGCCGAGCGCGAACTTCACGGCGCTGACCGCGCCGCCCCACATCGCCGAGGCGAGGATCAACGCCGGGACCGGGTGACGATCGATCGCGACTGCCCCGATCGCCCAGCGGCCCTCGCCGCCGCCGGGCCGTGCCCCCGCATCGTTCTGATCGACCGGCCTTCTCATAGGGTCACAAACGTACGAGCGCGCGGGATCGTGCGCATCGGGAGCGCCCCCCATCTTGCAGGGTTGAACTCCCTATCTTTCAGACCGCGGGCGAGACCACCGAGCCTCCTCCCAGCACACGCACCCAGCACCAAAGAGGCAGCGCCGACCTGATCCACTCGAACGACCGATCCTCGCGCAACGCCGGACCTGAGTCGCCGCTGGCGGCCAGCTCCGCCGCTCGGTGCCGTGCTGCCGAGCGATCACAGCGCCCGAGGCGCTGGCGGGGTCTGCCGACGCGACCCTGATGCCAGAGGTCGTCGGAGCGCTCGCCGAAGCTTCGGCGCTGGCCTCTGAAGCAGTGCGCTCCGCAGGCGAGACGTGGATCGGCGTCGGCTTCGCGCACTTGCTGTCGGCGTCGGTCGAGCGCGACGACGCCGCCGGGGCGTGGCGGTCGGTGGTCGACCGGGGCGTCGACGGGCCGCTGCCGGAAGCGTCGCAGGTGGTCGATGTGCTGCGCGTCGCACAGATGGCCGCGGCCGGGATGACGAATCGGGCGATCGCGCAAGCGCTATTCATCACCCGGAAGACCGTCGAACTGCATCTCACCAAGGTCTATACAAAGCTCGGGGTCAGCCGCACGGACCTTGCAGCCGCTCTGCACGAACACCGCCAGCGCGGCGCAGGCGAGTGAACGCGTGCCTCATCATCGTTGCCTACCGACGCCCGCGCCGGCCACTGAGCACCAGCCTGGTGGCGTTCGCTGGCTTTTGATCGCACTTCACCGGCAGACGGCCGTGTAGCGCCCGCCGGCGGCAAACTGCGTCCACTCTGCCCGGGTGAGGCCCCGGTCGGCGAGCGAGCACGCGCGCTGCTCCCAGGTGTGCAGTGACATTGGCCAGGTGAAGGCGCCACCGAGATCGTCGAACACAAGCAGTCCGCTGCCGCCGGGTTCAAAGGCTCCCGCCGCCGTGGCGCCGGAGTCGGCGGCGAGTGGAGGGCCCTCTCGTTCCAAGCTCGCCGTGATCCACACCTTGAGGTCGCCGTCCTGCGAGCCGGTCGTCGCAAACCGCTGGCCGCTGGGATCAAACGTCAAGTCGGCGATGCCCGACGAGTCGGCCACCAGTGGTGGGGCGAGGAGCTTGCCGGTGACGGGGTCCCACATCTCGACGGTCCCCTGCAGCGTCCCCGCGGCGAGCAGCGTGCCCGTCGGCGCGAACGCAAGCGAGGTCGTGTCCGCGCCGGGGTCCGCGAACGTCCGCAGAACGTGTCCGCTCGAGGGGTCGAAGATGCGCACGCCACCGGTGAGCAGGCTCGCTGCCAGCAGCTTGCCGTCATGGGAAAACGCCAGCACGTCTGATCCGTTCCCGCCTGCGCCGAGTGCGGCCGGCATGCCTGCCATGACGCCGGTGCTCACCTTCCATCTCGCCAGCATCGCGATCGGCGAGATGACGTTGCGTCCGAGCGCGGACCCCTCGCTTTTGTCGCTGGCTGCGAGCAGTTGCCCGTCCGGCGAGAAAGCGAGCGCCTGCACCGCTTCGTTCTGTCCGAAGAACGGCGAGAGTCCCGTGAGCGAGCGTTCGAGTCGTGGTGCGCCGTTCACATCCCAGAGCTGCACGACGCCGTCGTGCGCACCGACGGCGAGCGTTCCGCTCACCGGAGACCAAGCGAGTGCCGTGATCGCGTCACTCGATGGGCGAATCGTGAACGAGGCCACTCGTCGCAGGGTCGCGGTCGAGAACACGCCGACCGTCGAGACGCCAATCGGCGCTGCGAACTCGCTCCCGTGCGGTGACAGCGCCAGCGGCGGCGCGGGCGGAGTGATCGAGTCACAGCACGGCAGTTGGCGACCCACACGCGCGGAGCGGCCGAAACCGCGCGTACCGGTGAGGTCCCAGGCAAGCAGGACGCCCCCCACGCCCGCGGTGTAGAGCGTGGATCCATCGGAGCTGACCTGCGCGTCGTCCACGTCCCCTGCCGGACCGGTCAGCACGGTCCGCGCTCCGCTGCCACGAGAATCCCAGAGAGTCACCTTGCCGTCGTCAGCGACGGTCGTCACCGTCCTGCTGTCCGAGGCGTAGACAACGCTCGCGACGGCTGCCGCGTGCCCGCCCGAGCCGCGCAGCAGAGCGCCGGTGACGGCGTCGACAAACGACACCGTCCCGTTCTGGGATCCGATCACGATCGTCGCTCCATTCGGACTGATCGCCGCGGCGGTCGGCAGCAGCGGCGCCGGACGGATCGCCACCGTGGCCGATCGCCGCAGCGTTGCCGTGTCATACGTGGTGACGTCGCGCGCGCTCACCACGACCAGTCGCCGGCCTCCGTCGGTCAGCCGCACCGCCAGCAGCGGACCCTCACCGAGCCGAACGGTCGCGAGCCGCCGACCGCTCGGAAGTGCCCAGCTGGCAAGGTATGCCCCGGCCGGCTGACCCGTGGGACCCATCAGCCAGTACGCGTAGTACACGGTGCGCTCGTCAGGCGCCACCAGAGTACTGCCCTCGGGAATATCCGATGCGAGTTTCTTGCGGAACGGCGGACCAATCGGGAGCCGCGCGCGAAGCGCCAGCGTCCGCGCGTCGCGGACGACGAGAAACGGCTCCGAGGAGTACACGAGCAGCGAGCCGTCGGGAGAGTAGAGCGGCGGCTGATCGCCGACATAGTCGCTCAAGGCCTGCCGCTGGAGAACGTGTGTGCGTGTGTCGTAGAAATGCAGGCTGCCCGAGACGGTGTCCGACACCGCAAGCGTGCTTCCGTCGGGACTTATCGCCACGTGCGGAGTGGAGTTCGTCGAGAGCGAGAACGTGCCGAGCACGTCAGGGCTGCGCAGCACGGTCGACAGCAGCGTCCCTTCGGTCTGGGGCGAGCTGTCGAGCGCCACCGCCTCGCGCGCCAGGAGCGCGGCCATGTCCAGCCTGGGCTCGCTGAGAGCCTCGACTCCCAGCTGCCGCCCGAGCGCGACACGCGCCTCAGCGCTGGCCCGCCGGGCCGCGCTCGATGCTCGCTGCTGACCGACCACGGCGACGACGCCGGCGACCACGGCGACGACCAATAGCACGCCGACCCCGACCAGCAGTGTTCGCAGCCTTCGATTCTGTGCTCGCTGGCGGCCCGCCTCGCGTTCGGCTTCGAACCGGCTGGCGGCGACGAAGTCACGTTCGAGCTCGTCCATGCGATCGAGATGTTGAGCTCGGAACTCGAGTGCGGCGGCGAGCCGCGTGCCCCGATAGAGGTCGGCCGCGTCACGCCCGCGCTCGTCCCACTCGCGCGCCGCCACCCGTAGGTGCGCCTGCAGCTGGCGCCCGACCCGATCCTCCTCGAGCCAGCCCCGGTAGCGCGGCCATTCACGCAGCAGCGCCTCGTGCGAAAGCTCGACCCCGCTCGCCCCAACGGTCAGGAGCCGAGCGTCGGTCAGTTCCGACAGCACCCGCTCGGCGCCCGGGACGCTCCGTAGCTCCGCTAGCGGCACGAGGCGGCGTTCCGGAGAGCCCTCGCCGACGTCGGCTAGCCGCAGCAGAAGGTCTCGAGCTGTGTTGCGATCGCTGAACGAGAGCCGCCGATAGGCGGCTTCGGCGATCTGCGCCACGGCACTGCGAACCCCACCCATCGCGCGGTAGTCCTGCAGGCGCAGCACGCGACCGTCACCGGCCCGCCAGAGCTCGAGCAGCGTGGTGGAGAGAAGCGGCAGACCGCCGGGTTCGTCCCCGACCTCAGCGACGAGGACGTCAACCAGGCGGTCCTCGGCGTCGAGCCCCGCGCGCGCGGCCGGCTGTTCGATCGCCTCGCGGAGCTGGTCGCGGTCCATCGGACCCACCAGTGCATGGCTGCGGCTGAGCAGATCGGCGAACCGGGGATACGCGCTCAGCCGGCCGTAGAAGTCCGCCCGCAGAGTGCACAGCAGCAGGGCCCGGCGTTCGTGGTCGCCCGCCGCGGCCACCAGACGCTCGAGGAAAGCGCGCCGCTGTCGCTCGTCATCGCAGAGCGTGAACAGCTCCTCGAGCTGGTCGACCGCGACCACGATCCGCTCGCCGGGGCCCAGACCGTCGATCACCTCCTCGAGGTCACCACCGAGTATGCGCGCGAGCTCCTCGCAGGGGTGCTTACCCGGCCGGACCAGCACCTGTCGCCAGCCGGTGCTGGCTGGCAGCGCTCCGGCTCGGAGCGCGGGCAGCACACCGGCGCGCAACAGCGACGACTTGCCGACTCCGGACGGCCCGAGGATGCCTACGAGCGGCCACTCGGCGAGCCGTGCGATCAGCTCCGAGATGACCCGATCGCGGCCGCAGAAGAACTCGGCGTCTGAGCTTTCGAACGCGGTCAGTCCCTTGAACGGGCACACGAGCGCCCGCTCCGGCGGTGCCGCACCACCGGGCTCGAGCCCGGCGTCGTGGCGCAGGATCATCTGCTCGACCGCCCGCAGCTCGGCGCCGGGAACCAGGCCAAGCTCGTCGCGGAGAAGCGAACATGCCTCGCGGTAGACGGCGAGGGCATCGGCCTGCCGGCCGGAGCGATAGAGCGCCAGCATCAGCTGCGCGCGCAGTCGCTCCTGCAACGGAGCCTGGGCCGTGAGTCGCTCTAGATCGACGACCACCTCGGCCGCGCGACCGAGGGCCAGCTCAGCATCGATCCGCTCCATCTCCGCCAGCAGGCGGAGCTCCTCCAGGCGCCTGACCTCGGGTTGCACATCCTCCAACCCCGCCAGGTCGGCGAGTGGCGGGCCACGCCACAAGCGGAGCGCCTGACGCAGCCGCGCCGACGCCCCTGCCGGCTCGTCCAGCTCCCGGAGTTCTCGCCCCTCGTCGAGTAAGCGCTCGAACGTCGCCGCGTCCAGTTGCCCTGATTCGAGCTCGAGCATGTACCCGCCGGGGCGCGTGCGGAGCATCTCGCCGGCGCCGTCCCCGAGCGTGCGGCGCAGCCGCGACACGGCGACGTGGACGGCGTTGTGCGGGCTGCTCGTGCCCGAGCGCCCGAACAGCTGTTCGATCAACCGCTCGGTGCGGACCGTCTCATTGGCGTGGACGAGCATGACCGCGAGCAGCGCGCGCTGTCGCTCGCCGCCCAGCGCCACGGTCTCGCCATTCCGCGACGCGGCGAGCGGACCGAGGATCCGGAACTCCACCGATGCGGTTGCCTGGGCACGCACCGACACCGATTATCAGCAAACCACCGCGACGGCGCAACGTTGGTCCTGACGGATGCTGTCAGCGAGCTGTCAGCGCCGTGTAACGGGCTGTCTGGATACTGCCTCGCCGTGCCCGGGCGGCGCCCGGGTCCAGGAGGAGGGACCGCCACCAGGAGGACTGAGGTGCGACGAACCGCCGCGACGTCGAGATGCTGACGATCAGGCTCGGCGCATCGGACCTGGCCAGCGTCCGCTTCAGCGTCTCACCGCTGATCGAGCTCTGGCAGAGCGTGCGTGCGCTGCAGGCCCCCGTTGCTCAGGCACTGCCCCGCTGGTGGCCGGCCGAGGCTCGAGCCGCGATCGGCAATCTGGATTTCGACGCTCTCTGCGCGCTCCAGCCGGCGCGGGGGCACGGGCCCGCTTTCGTGCATCCGCCGCCGGACGGCTCGTTCGGTGACCTCGAGCTCGAGTTGGCTCGGATCGTGGCGACGCCCGCCGAGCAGGTCAGGCACGAGATCTCGGGCTGTGGCCGCACGGCAGGGGCGCCGGACGCGCTCCGCGCGTTCGTTGAGACACCAGACACCGCCGTGCGCGACCTGGCCGACCTCCTGCGGGCGTATTGGCAGCGCGTCCTGGCAGCACGGTGGGAGCGGATCCGGGCAGTACTCGAGGGCGATGTGCTCTATCGGGCGGTGCGGATGGCCGCCGGAGGTATCCAAGCGCTGTTCGACGACATCGATCAGTCGGTTCGTTACGCGGACGGGCAGCTGATCATCGACGGGACTCAGGACGCGTCACTCGAACTGCGTGGGCAAGGGCTGCTGCTCGTGCCGAGCGTCTTCATCTCGGTGGCGATCGTCAACGCGGGACGGTGGCAGCCCACTCTGGTCTATCCGGCGCGGGGTAGCGGGCTCGTGTGGGGGCCACTGGGTCCGCCTCCCGAGTCGCTCGCCGCGCTGATCGGGCCACGGCGCGCGGTGGTCCTGGCGTCGCTGGAAGTCCCGTGCTCGACGACCGCACTGGCGCGCCGGCTGGAGGTGTGTCCGGGCAGCGTTTCACAACATCTGGCCGTGCTGCACGATGCAGGGCTGATCGAGCGCCAGCGCGTGGGGCGCGTTGTGCTATACCGACGCTCCACGGCGGGCAACCTGCTGTTCAGACGCGACAGCCACGCCGGGCCCCGGAGCGAGGGGCTCATCAGCGGCCTCGAGGCAGCGTGAAGGCAGCGCGAATCGGTCAAGCGCCGCGCTTCGCCGGCGTGCCGCGCGTGCCGGGCCGCACGCCGCAGGGGTCACGGTGTTGTTTCGCGTTCGGGGGCCTTCTCCGGGCCGCCTGCCGCGGAGGGTTCAAGAGGCGTCCGGGCCTCGGGGAGCGGCGGCTGCAGCGGGTAGTGGCAGGCGGCGAGGTGCTGTTCGCCGAACCGCCGCAGCGGCGGCACGACTTCGGCGCACCTGTCCTGTGCGCGCGGGCAACGGGTGCGGAACCGACAGCCCGAGGGCGGGTGGACCGGCGACGGAAGCTCGCCGCGAACCGCGACACGCGCCTGCTTGCTCCTCGTGAGCTCGGGATTCGGCACGGGAATGGCGTCGAGCAATCCGGCCGTGTACGGATGGGCGGGATTGGCGTAGACCTGATCGGCCGCGCCCACCTCGACGAGCCTGCCGAGATACATCACGCCGATTCGGTCGGCCAGGTACTTGACGACGGAGAGGTCGTGGGAGATCACGATGTAGGTCAGTCCATAGACCGCCTGGAGCCGTTGCATCAGGTTGAGGATCTGCGATCGGATCGAGACGTCGAGCGCGGACACGGGCTCGTCGGCCACGATCAACTTCGGATTCAGCGCCAGCGCCCGTGCCAGTCCGAGGCGCTGGCGCTGTCCGCCGGAGAACTCGTGTGGGTAGCGACCCATGGCGTCGTAGGCAAGACCAACGTCGTCGAGCAGGCGACGGACGGCCTCGGTCCGTTGCTTGGAGGTGCCGCGGCGGGCGATGTCGAGCGGCTCGGAGATGATCTCCTTCACGCGCATCCGCGGGTCGAGCGACGAGTACGGGTCCTGAAACATGAACTGGAAGTCGCGGCGAAGCTTGCGGAATGCGGACGGCTTGAGCGTGCCGAGGTCGATGCCGTTGAACAAGACCTGACCCTCGGTTGGCGCCTCCAAGCCGACGCCGATCCGGCCGAGCGTGGTCTTTCCGCAGCCCGACTCGCCCACCAGGCCGAACGTCTCGCCGGGCCTGACGGCGAGGTTCACATCGCTGACCGCATGGACGGCCGCGATTTTCCTGCGCAAGATCGCCCCGGCGGTCACCGGGAACTCCTTGGTCACTGCTCTGAACTCGAGGATCGACTCGACGCCACCGTTGCCCTTGGCCGACGGTGTCGACTCCGGCTCAGACGCGCTCTCGAGCAGCTCGAGCTCGCGGCCGAACGAGGCCATGAGAGCCTTGTTCTGCTCTGCGTGGGCCAGCAGCGTTGCCCCCAGTTCGCCCATGTCCGAGGCTGTCGAGTTGCGCGGGTGAAAGCACGCGTATGGATGGTCCGGGTCCTCGCCGGCCAGCGGCGGATCCTCGCTGCGACAGCGCTCGGTAGCGAACGCGCAGCGGGGGGCAAACCGGCACCCCAGCGGCGGCTGGCGCAGGTCCGGCGGGATCCCCGGAATCGAGTAGAGCTCCTGCGTCCGATCCTGATCGAGCTGCGGGATCGAGGCCAGCAGCGCCTCCGTATAGGGGTGGCGGACGTGCTTGAAAAGGCGCACGGTCTCCGCGGTCTCCACCTTGCGGCCGGCATACATCACCGCAACCCGGTCGGCCCTCGTGGCGATCACTCCCATGTCGTGGGTGATCAGGATGATCCCCATCCGCAGCTCGCGCTTAATCTGGTCGAGCAGGTCCAGGATCTGTGCCTGAATCGTCACGTCCAGCGCGGTGGTCGGCTCGTCCGCGATTAGCAGCTTCGGCTCGCACGCCAGCGCCATCGCGATCATGACGCGCTGGCGCAGGCCGCCGGACAGCTCATGGGGATAGGCACGTACACGCTCGGCGGGCCGGGGCAGTCCGACCATGTCGAGCACCGCGATCGCGCGCTCCATCGCCTTGTCCCTCGATACGTTGCGGTGAGCGAGCACGGCCTCCCTTATCTGCCTGCCGATCGTCATCGTCGGGTTTAGCGAGGTCATCGGATCCTGGAAGACCATCCCGATCTCGTTGCCGCGCACCTTGCGCAGCTCGGCGTCTGAGAGCTCGACCAGGTCCCGGCCGTCGAGGCGGATCTCGCCGCCGGCGATGTATCCGCCCTTCGGCAACAAACGCATGATCGACATCGCGGTCATCGTCTTGCCACACCCCGATTCGCCGACGATCCCGAGTGTCTCGCCCGCCGCAAGCTCGAGGCTCAACCCGTCGACCGCGCGCACAGTTCCACTGCGCAGGCGGATCCGGGTCTGGAGCTCGTCCAGCTCGAGCAGCTGCGTCACGGCCGCTACCTCTCCTGCAGCCGGACGTCGAACGCGTCCTGGAGCGCGTCACCGATGAAGTTGAACGCGACGACTGTGATCACGATCATCGCCAGTGCCGGGTACACCTCCCACCAGTAGCCGTCCTGGAGGTACGTGGTTCCCTCGGACAGCATCGATCCCCACGTCGGCACGCTCGGCGGCAGGCCGAAGCCGAGGTACTGAAGCACCGCCAAAGTCAGGATCGCCGTGGCGATCTGAAGCGTGACCGTCACCATGATCGTCCCGATCGTGTTCGGAACCATGTGGCGCGCGATGATGCGCCACGAACGTCCGCCCATCCCTTTTACCGCCTGCACGTACTCACGCGTCCGCAGGCTGAGGGTCTCTCCGCGAACGAGTCGCGCCGGTATCAACCACGACACAGCCACCAGCAGTCCGATCAGCAGCGCCAAGCTGGGCTTGAAGATCCGGGCCACAAAGATGAACAGGAACACAACCGGGATCGCGTAACCGACGTCGACGACGCGCATGAGGACACCGTCAAGCGCGCCGCCGACGAACCCGGATACGGCCCCGTAGATCAACCCGAGCAAGGTGGCGATCACCCCGACCGCCAGCCCCACCTCGATCGAGCTCTGACCACCCTCCATCAACCGCCCCAGAATGTCGAAGCCCTCGGAATCGGTACCCAGGAGATGTCCATGCCCCGGAGGTAGATTGACGCTCACGAGATTCGGGTTCACCTGGTCGGTGTGATGAACCAGCGGCCCGAAGAAGCTGAACAGGGTGACGGCAACGACCACGCCCACGCCGACGATCGCCAGCCGGTTCTGGGCGAAGGTCCTCGCTACCGCCACCCAGGGGTTACCGGTCACGACTACCGTGCCCCCTTCGGGAAGCACTTCGACGTCCACCGGGGCGCGGTCGCCGGTGTCCGCGATTGGGCGCTTAGTATCTGATCCGCGGATCGAGGATCGCATAGCCAATATCAGCGATTAGGTTTCCGAGCACAGTGACAACCCCGACGAGCACGGTGATGCCGAGCATCACCTCGTAGTCGTTGCTGGTCGACGCCTGGAGGTACTCCAACCCGACCCCGGGGTAGTTGAACACCTGCTCGATGATCAGCGTGCCGGTGATCACCAGCGGGATCGAAAGCCCCACCAGCGTGACCACCGTGACCAGCGAGTTGCGGAGCAGATGGCGCGATACGACAAGTCGCTCCGACAGCCCCTTGGCACGCGCCGTGCGGATGTAATCCTGCGCCAGGGTGTCGATCGCCGAGGAACGCATGTAGCGGCTGAACTGCGCGTAGGTCACCAGGGTCAGACTGGCAACCGGGAGCACCAGCCCGGCCGGATGCGCGAGCATCCCGAACACGGAGCTCGACTGTGGCGCCTCGGCGGGGAACACATGGAAGCTGATCGAGAGAAACTGGATCAGCAACAGCGCCAGCGCGTACTGCGGCATCGAGTACAGGAGGAAGCTGATCCCGGTGCCGGCATAATCGAGCGGGCCGTTGCGACGAACGGCCTGCGCCACCCCGATCGGGATCGCGATCGCCAACGAGAAGAGCAGCGCGAGCCCCCCGAGCAGGAGGTCGTGCGGCAGCTCGCTCGCGAGCAGTGAATCCACGGTGCGGTTGTACTGGTACGAGTAGCCCAGGTTGCCGTGAATCAGCTTGTCGAGGAACAGCCAGTACTGGACGTAAACCGGCTTGTCCAGGCCATTCTGGTGGGTGAACTGCGCGATCTCCTGCGGCGATGCTCGTGGACCGACGACATCGCGCGCCAGGCTGCCCGGGAGGAGGTGCAGCAGGGCGAAGGTGATCACCGTGACGCCGAGCGTCACGATGATCGCCTGGCCCAGCCTTCGGATGATGAATCCGGTCATCGAGCTATCCAGGTCCGCTCCGGGCGGGCCGGCGTTACTTGGTGAAGTACCAGTCCTCGGGATTCATCAGGCCCAGCGCGTTCGCCGCATAGCCCCCGAGGTGTTTGTCGACCAGAACCCCCGCATCACCCGAGTATGTTCCGATCGAGGTGGGGCCGAACACGACCGGCAACATGTGCGCGACGTTCTGGGCGTATGCATCGAGTGCCTGCGTCGCATTCGATGCCAGCGGCACAGCCCGGATCAGCTTGGTGGTGGCGGGATCGCTGTAGCTGCCGTAGTTGGCCACCGCCCCAGGAGCGAACAGCTGCTCGCCGGTGGGCAGGTACGACGGGCCGTAGATCCACCCGGCACCCCAGTTCTCGGCCGTCCATTTACAGTCGGGCTCGGTGGGCTTACATGCGATCGCGGTATCGATCACCGTCACGAACGGGTGCGTCGTCAAATTGATGTCGATCCCGACCTTTTTGGCCTGCGCGGTCAGGTCATTCATCTCGTCCTGGAGCGCGACGATGCCCGACGCGTAGTCGATGTTGAACGAGATCCCTTCCCCCTTACTGATCCCCGGGCCGCAGAGGGTCGGGTTCTGACAGGTGGTGTTGCCGCCGGGCACCACCTTCCAGCCGTGGCTGGCAAGGAGCCCCTTCGCTGCGGACACCGAAAAGGGGTAGGGATTGGTCGAGCCGACCGATCCGCCCGCGAGCGGGCTCGGCGGCGACGGCGGGACCGGGCCATAGGTCGGGTTGGCCGTGTGACTGAGGAAGGCGCTGATCCAGCCCGGCTGGTCGATCAGGTGCTGGAACGCCTGCCGGAAGTACAGCTGGGAGAAGATCGGCCCGAGCTTCGGATTGTGCAGGTTGAGCGGGAAATAGTTGACCGAATAGCTCGCGGCCTTGTTGTAGTCGTAGCCTTCGCCCGTCAGAGTCGGGACCTGCGGCGCGTACTGTTGCGGGAGGTTGGCGACCGTGATCGCGCCCGTGCCGCTCGAACGGACCTCGTTGTACAGCGCCGACTCGCTCGTGAACGGCAGCAGCTCCAGCTTGGAGATCGACGGCTTCGGCGATCCGGAATAGTCCGGGTTCGGCACCAGCGTCACCTGGGAGTTGCTGGTGAAGTTCTGGAGCCTGAACGGCCCGTCGACAACCTTCCAGAGAGGCGACGTCGTCCACGTGCCGAGGTCCTTCGCCTGTCCGTTGAGGAACTTGTACACGGACCCCGCGCCTGCCTTGGTCGTGTCCGGCAGGTGACCGTTATCGGAAGTCGGCGCCGGCTGAGACAGAGAGGTCCGATCCCAGGCGAGCGGGAGTGGGGTGAGCTGCGAGAGCTCGTTGTAGGTGACCCAGGTCGGGTTGTATGACTTGTTGAAGTGCATCACGAAGGTCGACGGATTGGGCGCCGAATAGCTCGTCACGTCGTCAGGGAAGTACCCCGGAACATATCCGCACCATTCCGTCGCCGGATCGGCCTTCATCATGTTCATCCAGAACATGAGATCGCGCGAGGTCACGTGCTCGCCGTCGGCCCACTTCCACGAGTTGAGCTTGATCGTGACGGTTTTGTTCGCGTCGGAGAATCGCGGCGCCTTGCCGATCGAGTAGTCGTAGTCGATCGTCGGGCGGTAGTTGTTCCCATACCAATAGAGCGGCCGGTACATCATGTCCATCAGCTGGTTGATGTTCTGGGTCCCGCACACCTGTGGGCTATACATCGGGAAGATGTAGTTGGGCACTTGATCCGGGACTTCAGTGAAGTACACCGTCCCGCCCGAGACCCTGGTTCCGGTCGGGGCCGTCGGTTGTGTCAGCCCGATGCCACTGATCGGCGTTGACACCGGCGAGCTCCCAGAGCTGCCGGCGCTGCTGGCGCCCCCGTTCGTGGTACTGCTTGAAGAGCCACAAGCACCGGCCAAGCCCGCCACAAGGACGGCCGCGAGCACCGTCGCGATGTTCCGCATGAGCATCCGCACGTCGATCAACCTCCGCATCATTCGTTCGCGCTGCATGACCTCATCTGATACGACCACTTTCACCCCGAGGGCGTACGCCCGTGACTCGGAGCTCCGAGTCCTGGACGTGTCGGAGTGGACCCAGCGGTGATCCATCCATGCGCCGGAACATCGCAGCGCGTCGGCGCCGGTCAAAGCGATTTAGATGAAGCTAAATCCTGAGCCGTGCACCCGCCGTGCCTCTGCGGGATGATGCGGCGAGCGGTTGAGCGCCAGTCAGGAAGACTGGCGGATGACGTCCTCGATCGCGGCGACCACGGTGTCGGGGGCCTTGTTGAGGATCTGCGTGTGGTTGTAGGGAGTCGTGGCGAAGACGGACACTCGCTTGTTGCGCTTCTCGGCGTCGGCGGCGGCAGCGCGCACGGTGCGCATCTCGTCCTCGCTGGCGCCCGAGTGGCCTCCAGTGCCAACGACGAACACGGTCGGGCATTCCAGCGCCGCGAAGTCGGGTCCGAGTTCACCGTTGACGGTGTCCATCTCGATCACGACGGCCGCGGACTCGGCGGGAGACATCCGGGCCGAGCGGCCGAGCGCAGCCATGATGCGCATGATCCACCCCAACCGACGGAACTGGGCGCGGACCTTCCGCTTTCCGGCCTCGTCGAACATGGCGATCGGGTAAGCACCGTCGATCAGCACCAGTCCGCCGACCCGGCCGGGGTGCTGAGCCGCATATCGCACCGCGATCGTGGCGCCGTGAGACCACCCGACGAGGATCGGGCGTTCGATCACGGTCGCGTCGATGATCCGTCCGATGTCGTCGACGGCCGCCCGCACGGAGTAGTCGGCCGATCTGCTCGACTTCCCGCGCGCCCGCGCGTCGAACTGTACCGTGCGGTACTTCCCGTCGAGACTGCGGATGACGCGGCTCCAGTTCTGCACGGTGCCGAAGCCGCCGCTGAGAAAGAGCAGGGCAGGCGTGTCGCCGGGGGCGTCGACGGCGTAGAGCCGAGAGTCTGCGGCCGCAATCATGAGTCGTCGTGACATGTTCGTTGCCTGGTCGTTCGCCGCTTGGTCTGTAGGTCTGAGCCTGTCTGTCATGCCGTGGCTCCGGGACGGTCTGCGATCGATATCAGCTCCTTGACGACCTCGACTGCCGACGGCATCGTGGCGATCTCCGCCGCGAGAGTTCGTGCAGCCGCTCGTTCGGATGAATCATCGCGGAGCACGGTCCGCACGGCGTGGCGGACGGTGTCCGGGGTGACGTGGTCCGGCATCAGGATTCGTGCCACGCCTGCCCGTTCGCATGCGCGGGCGTTGTCGAATTGGTCTGCGCCCTGCGGGGCTAGGACGAGCGGTAGGCCGGCGGCAAGCGTGGCGAGGGTAGTGCCCGTGCCGGCATGGCAGAGCACGGCATCGCAGCGTGGCAGCAGCGGCGACAGCGCCAGCCATTTCTCGACGTGCACCGTCGGGGGCAAGTCGCCAAACGCCGCAGGATCGTTGAGGTCGCCCACGGTGACGACAACGTCGACCGCCTCACTGGTGAGGCCGGCGAGGAGCGGGGCGAACTTCTCCGGCTGGTTGAACAATGGTGCGGTCCCGAGCGAGACATACACGACCGGGTGCTGGCCGAGCGTGTCCACCCACGCGGGCAATGCCGCGGCCGGATCCCCGGGGATCTCCGGGCGGATCGGGCGGGTGCCATGCTCGGCGGGGATCGGCTCTGGGCCACGGAGCATCGGCGGGCGAGGGTCGAGGTAGAGCCCGCGGTAGATCCCGCCATAAGGGTCGGGCTGCAGTTCGGCTCGCTCCCACAAGGGCCGCGACCGCGCGGCCATCGCGGCTACGACGGCGGGATCGAACGGCTGGCCGAACCCGTAGCACGCCGATGGCAGGCCGAGCTCAGCGGCCAGAAGTGGCCCTGAGGCATCAACCGGCGGATGGACGATCAGATCGAACGGACGCGAGTCGGACAGATCGCGCAGCGCCGGCAGCTTGGCGCCTGGGTGCACAGCGCCGAACATTGCCGCCGGGAAGCTGATCCGGTCGCCTGGCGCCGCCGCCTTCACGTCGGGGTCGGCCATCGCGGCGATCGCGCCATCCATGGCAGGCAAGCCCGCCTCGGCGAACTGCAGGCCATTCTCTTCGACGCGCGATCGTAGGTTCGCGCCACTTGCGACGACCAGCTCATGTCCGGCGTCCACGAGCGCGCGCCCCAGCGGAATGAACGGACCAAACACTCCATCCATCGGCGTAGTACTGCACAAAACTCGCATCGGAATCCTCTCGTTCGGTCTGCTATAGTTTCACTATATAGTAGAACTCTAGTTAATGTCAAACGAGGGAACACACGTGACTGCAGGAAACGCATCAGAGGCGGCCGGACCCGCGCACGCTGCGACGAGCCGAGACCGACGCAGACGTGGCTCGGACACACGCCGGCGGATCGAGCAAGCCGCCGCCCTGCTGTTCACGCGCGACGGCTACACGGCAACAACGATGCAGGCCGTGGCAGCCCAGGCCGGAGTCCACGTTCAGACGATCTACCTCGCCTACGGGACCAAACCGGGGCTGCTGGCCGCGTGTGCGGCGCGGCTGGTGGCCGGTACCGAAGATCCCGGCACCCATCCCGCCGAGCGCCGGTGGGCCCGCGAGGTCGCGGCCGCGCCAGACCCGCACGCCAGACTCGCCCGCTACGTCAAGCAGATCGGTGACGTTACCCCGCGGATCGCGCCGCTGATCGATGTGCTGCGCGCGACCGCTCCCGCTGAGCCAGACGTCGCCGCTTGCCTCGAGCAGATCGAGCACGGACGCCGCGAAGGGCCGCTCCAACTGCTCGGCCACGGTGTGCCCACCGGGACGTGGCGGCCGGGACTTACAGCAGACCGGGTCGCCGACATCGTCTTCGCCATCGCGTCCCCTGACACATTGAGAGCCTTGACCGAGGGCCGCGGATGGACCCGCCGTGACGCCGAACAACTCATCGTCCGCATGCTCGAACGCGAACTGCTGCCCGCCTAACTCCGCGAACCGGGGCGCGGGCTGAACCATTCCCGGTCGTGGATGGGCGCTTATTCGTCGCGTCGCCGTCCGACACCGGGACTCGGGCTGTCCGCTTTCGTGCGCTGTTGTCGGGTGAGCTTGCGTCCGAACTGCCGTCGGGCGTGGGTAGCGGCCTTCCGGTCTTGGATCCATGCCTGTTCGCGAGCGAGCTTTCGCCACGCGGCGATTCGCTCCTGGTCGACGGCGCTCCGGACTGCACAGCCCGGCTCGGCGTCGTGCGCGCAATCGGCAAATCGGCAGTTCACGGCGGCGGCCTCGATATCGGCAAAGCCCCCATCGCCGCTGTCCCAAAGACCGACCTCGCGGATCCCCGGCGTGTCGATCAGCAGTGCGCCGCCCGGCAAGGTAAGCAGCTCGCGGATGACCGTCGTATGTCGTCCGCGGCCGTCGTAGGCCCGAACCGCGCCGGTGGCTTGCCGGTCGGCGCCGAGCAGAGAGTTGGCGAGCGTCGACTTGCCGGCTCCGGACGGCCCCAACAGGACTGCGGTGGCCCCGGAGGTCAGGATCGAGCGCAGCGCGCCAAGCCCTTCACCAGTGGTTGCGCTGACGGTGATCGCGTCGATCAGGCCGACCCGCCGCGCGAGCGGGGTCGCCGCTTGCCAGGCGTCAGGGTCGAGATCTGCTTTGGTGAGGATGAGTGCGGCTGGGACACCTCCGGCCGCGCCCAGGGCGGCGAAACGCTCGATCCGCCGTGGGTTCGGGTTGGGGAGAGGCTCGACGATGAGCGCGAGGTCGACGTTGGCCGCGAGCACTTGCGCGTCGCTGGCGGGACCAGCTGCCCGGCGTACGATCATGCCGCGCCGCTCCAACACGGCAACGATCGCGTCATCGCCGTCAAGCGCGACCCAGTCGCCGGTAATGGGCGTACCTTCGGTCGCGCGCCGCAACCGGCCGCGAGCCGGAACGAGCCGGACGTGCTCCTGCTCGCCAGGCGTCGCGACTAACCATCGCTCTGTGTATTGAGCGAGCACGCGGCCCGCGGTCAGGCAGCCCAGGCCGAGAGCGGTCAACTCGGTGTTGAGATCGGTGCGTCGGTCAACGCCGACATACGAATGTTGCATCTTGGAGAACTCCTACTTCGCAGGGAAAAGGACGCTAGGCCCGCCGCACACGCTGTACGTGCGGCGGTTGGTCAGACGTCCGAGGCGAGGGTGCGAAGCAAAAGATCCATACCCCCTCGACTTTAGCGACCCAGGGCGGACCGCGCCACAGCCAGGCCAGGCGCCTCGGCCGCCCGGACCTGCTCGCCAGGGAATGGGTCCCGTGAGACCCTGCAGTTCGATCAGTCGGCAGGTTCCAACACGAACACCGGGATCTCCCGGTCGGTCTTCGTCTCGTACTCGGCATAGTCCGGCCAGACCGCCACAGCGCGTTTCCACCACCTGGCGCGCTCCTCGCCGGAGACTTGGCGCGCGGTGTAGTCACCCTTGGTGCCTTCGTCCTGAAGTTCAACGAGCGGATGCTCTACGAAATTGCGATACCACGCCGGATGCTCGGGGGCCCCACCCTTGGATGCGACCGCCGCATACACGCCGTCGTGCTCGACCCGCATAACGGGGTTCTTGCGCAGCTTGCCGGAGCTGGCGCCAAGCGACGTGATCACGACCACCGGAACGCCGCGCAGCCTCGTCCCCTCGGTTCCACCGGAGCTCTCGTACTCGGCGACCTGGTCTCGGACCCACTTTGCGGAGCTCGGCTCATATTCGCCCTGTAGCGGCATCGTCTCTCCTTTGAGCTAGTTCAACAGAGAGGTTAGAAAGCCACGGCTCGCGGGAGACGGCTGCTGCCCGATCGCGGTGTGAGACGCCGGTTAGATCTAGGATCCGACGTGAAACGCGACCTTGACGATCGTGCCGGCGATCCCGTCCGAGGTTGGACTTGCGACGAGCACATAGCTTCCACGCGCGAGTTTTTTTCCCGCGAGCCGTCCGGTGAACCGGAACGCGTTCTTGCCAGCCGTGCCGTTCAGTCTGAAGCTGCCGCGCAGCACGACGGTCCGCGTGCAGGGCGGGCCCTTGTGGTTCTTGTGTCTGGCCAGGGCGACGCAGCGGACGTGCGTGCCGCGCTTCACGGCTCGGCCCGGGAGCAGCCGCTCGACGTTGAACCGGACGGTCGCCGCCTGGTTGAGGATGTAGCTGACGACGGTTCCGAGCTTGCCGCGGTGCTTCAGCGGAAGCGTGCTTGGGTCGTGGGCAGCGGCTTTGAAGGTGCGTGGCGAGACCGACAGCCGACTGATCGTGGGGAGCGCCACGAACGTCGCGGTCACGCTGCTGTCTTCGCCGAGCGTCACCGTACAGGTGGTAGAAGCGGCGGCACACGCGCCGCTCCAGCCCTCAAATCGCGATTGGCCGGCCGGGGTCGCGGTTAGCGTCACGACCGTGCCGTCGCCGAACGACGCGGAACAGCTCGAGCCGCAGTCGATCCCCGCTGGGCTGCTGGTCACTGTCCCGCTGCCGCTGCCCGCCCGGACGACCGTTAGCGTGACCGGCGGCGGCGGCAAGCGCGTGAACGTCGCCGTGACGGTCGTGTCGGAGCCGAGCGTCACGTGACAGGCGCCGGTGCCCGAGCAGCCCCCCCGGACCAGCCGGCGAAGGTCGAGCCGGCGGCGGGAGTCGCGGTTAGCGTCACGACCGTGCCCTCGCCGAACGAGGCGGAGCAGGCCGAGCCGCAGTCGATCCCCGCTGGGCTGCTGGTCACTGTCCCGCCGCCGCTGCCCGCCCGGACGACCGTTAGCGTGACCGGCGGCGGCGGCAAGCGCGTGAACGCCGCCGTGACGGTCGTGTCAGAGCCGAGCGACAGCTGGCAGGCGCCGGTGCCCGAGCAGCCCGCGCCCGACCAGCCGGTGAAGGTCGAGCCGGCGGCGGGGGTCGCGGTTAACGTTACGACCGTGCCCCCAGTGAACAACGCGGAGCAGGTCGAGCCGCAGTCGATCCCCGCTGGGCTGCTCTTGACCGATCCTGAGCCGGTGCCGGACTCTGACACGGCGAGCGTGTCGGTCGGGATGGGGTCAAATGTCGCGGTCACGGATTCGGCGGCGCTCATCGTGACCTGGCAGGCGCCGGTGCCCGAGCAGCCCGCGCCGGACCAGCCGGTGAAGATCGAGCCGGCGGCGGGGGTCGCGGTTAGCGTCAGGACGGTGTCCTGACTGAACGACCTGGAGCAAATCGGACTACAGTCGATCCCGGCCGGGCTGCTCGTAACCGTCCCGCTGCCGCTGCCCGCCGTGACGACGGTCAGGGTGACGGGCAGGCCCGAGCCCGACTCAAATGATCCTACGTCACACGCGCTCTCGCCGTTATCGGGACGGAGAAAGCCGCGCTGGTCGGTCGACGGGCACAGGCCGGTAGAGAACGGAATGTGGTCGATCGCCACGCTGTCCGTGCCGAGCGCCATCGTCTGCGTCGGACCACCGTTGTCCCCCAGCGGGTCGAGGTTAATGCCCCCGGTGCCCACCTCCGGGGCGTTGATGATGTCGTGGCTGCCGGTCGACATGCCGCAGTCAGAATTATCGGCCGCGTTGTAGCCGACGTCCGCCACGCCACTGCCGCCGTTGATCGGCTCATCGACGCAGTTGGACCCCGCGCCCGATCCATCGTCGAAGATGTCGCCGGCGATCGTAGCGTCGAATTCGTTGTAGAGGGCACCTCCGCTCGCTGCGCTGTCGCCCGAGAAGGTGTCGTTTTCAATTATCGCGCCCGTATCGGTGACGATCGCGCCGCCGTCGCGGCCGGCCGTATCGCCGACGAACGTGTCGTTGGTCGCGGTGAAGCTGCCGTTGTTGGAGATCGCGCCGCCGTCGTTGGTGGCCGAGTCGCCCACGAACGTGTCGTCAACGACCTCGTTGCCGCCCTGGGTGTCAAGCGCGCCGCCGCTGGACGCCGAGTCGTTCGAGAACGTGTCGTCCGTCAGGTTGACGCCGGCGGAGTTGTCCTCCAGCCCGCCGCCGTTGCCCGTGGCTTGGGCGCCCGTGATCGTCAGGTCCGAGAGCGTGATGTTGCGCGTGGTCAAGCCAGTGCCGATAGCGGTGAAGATGCTGTCGCCGACTGGCGCGGTCACCGTCACCCCTGGGCCGCCGGTGATCGTAAGCGTCGAGGTGCTCGGCTCGTCGGTGATCGTGACGGCCTCGTCGTAGGCGCCGGCGAGCACATCGACTGTCGTCGCGGTCGACCCCATCTTGTTCGCGAGCGAGACCGCGTGCGAGATCGTCGCGCACGGGGTCGACTGCGTCTGGCAGTCGTTGCCCGTGTTGGTGGCCTGGGCGTTGGTGTTGTCGACGTACAGCGTCGCCGTCGAAGCGCCCTCCGCGCCGCCGGCGATCACGCCGCCGAGCGCGGCGCACGCGACACCGGCGACGATGAGCGTCCGGCGGATCAGCCCCACGCCGTCACCAGAATCGACCTACCGCCGTTCGCCACGCCCGCCCGAAGCGGAAGCCCAGCCTAGACCTGCTGGGCGGCAGCTGCGGATGATTGTCGAACGTCGCGAACCTTGGTCGATGCACGCTGCTCCGATCGGGCGGCACACCGTACACACCAGCGTTTCCTAAATCAAGACGGATCTGCGCGGTTAGATGTCGCTCGTGCCGGGGGTGCTCGGTGGTGGGTCGACAAGCTCGAGTGCGCCGAACCCGGCGAGTGGTCCGTCCATCAGGAAGATCTCGATTGTGAGGTCGGGTTCGACGTGCGCCTGGCTGAGAAACGCGAGCACTTTGCGGTCGGTCAGTTCCTCGATCATCTCGCTGTAACGCGCTTTCATCATCCGCTGGAAGTCGCGGCGCATCTCGAGCACTCGGTCTGGCTCACCGCCTTCCATCATCGTTCGCTCGATTGCGGTAAACCCGTCCGACAGCACGCAGACGATCAGGTTGTCGAGCACGTAGGTCTTGGCCTTGATTGGGCCGCGTCCGTAGTGCTCGCGCATGAACGCGACAATCCGATTCGTGATCTCGGACAGCAGGCGGCCGCCGACGAGCGGCCGATCGGCCGGATCGGGGGGCTCGGCGTTTGTCATAGCCGGCCTCGTCGTGCTCTGGCGTGGGCGCTTCGCACTGTTACAGATTCCTCGTCGTTGAGCATGGTGCGTGAAGCGCGCACCGCTCGAGTCAACGCCTGCAGAGGGTACCCGAAACAGGTCTGTTAGAGGCACTTGTATTCAGTTGGGATCGGAGTAGTGTCGGGCGCGTTGAGGTTTGGCTGCGCGGCCTGCGGGCGGGGCAGCCAGGCATCAGCGCCAAGCGAAAAGCGCTCGCGGCGGCCGATGGCGGCATGTGGGGGACTGCAGCAGCAGGGAGTTTTAGTGCCGCGCACGCCAAGGCCCGATCCGAGCGAAGTGTCTCGCAGCTACTGCGGGCCTCGCGTTGGCAGCCTCCGCCAAGACACGTCACAGATTCGGCCTGACTCGGGGTGGTCGCCGTCGCGCCACTGTGAGCCGTGGCACCGATGGTTGAGCGAAGAGGGGCCCCGATGCAAACAGACTCGTCGCACTTAGGTGTAGCTGACTCTGAGGGTGGTTCGGTTGCTGCGCTCTGGCGCTATCCGGTGAAGTCGATGATGGGGGAGGAGCTGAACGCCACCGAGGTGACGGAGCGGGGGCTCGTTGGCGATCGACAGTTCGCCGTCGTCGACCCGTCGACGGGTCGGGTGGCGGGCGCCAAGAATCCGCGCAAGTGGGGCAACTTCTTTGACTTTCGTGCCGTCTATGTCGAGCCTCCACGGAGGGGATCAAAGCTGCCCGCGGTCCGCGTGACGCTGCCCGACGGGGCTGTCGTGACCAGCGACGAGGCTGATCTGACGCGCGTGCTCTCGGGTGCGCTGGGCCGGGAGGTGACGTTCGCCGAGGCGGGTGGCGCTGAGGAGGCGTCGAGCGCGCAGGCGGAGGAGTACTGGCCTGACATGGAGGGTCTCGAGTTCAGGGACGAGGTGACTGAATGGGAGTTGCCGGCGGGGACGTTTTTTGATCTTGCTGTCGTGCACTTGCTGACGACGGCGACGATCGACCGCCTCCGTGAGCTGTATCCCGGGGGGCGCTTCGAGGTGCGACGGTTTCGGCCGAACATCGTCATCTCGACGGGGCCGGATGAGCACGGTTTCATCGAGAACGGCTGGGTCGACCGGACGCTCGCGATCGGCGACGAAGTCCGCTTGCGGATCACCGGTGGGTGTCCTCGTTGCGTGATGACCACGCTGCCGCAGGGCGACCTGCCAAGGGACGCCGGCATTCTGCGTGCCGCGGCGCAGCACAACCACGCCGACGTGGGGGTCTATGCCGATGTGATCGCGGGCGGCGCCATCCACCGCGGCGATAGCGTCACGCTCGCCTGATCGAACTCCACGTTAAACATGTTCAACGGAGGCAGACATGAACGCACAATCACCGTCGCTGTATGAGCGACTCGGCGGCATCTACAACATCGCGACGGTGGTCGAGGATTTCATCGACCGGATCATGGTTGATGGCAGGCTGAACGCGAACCCTCGCGTCGACGAGGCGCATCACCGAGTGCTCCCGCCTGGCTTTAAGTACCTCGTGACCGAACAGGTCGGCGAAGCGACTGGGGGACCACAGCGCTACACGGGTCGCTCAATGAAAGACTCCCATCGTGATCTCGTCATCACCGAGGACGAGTGGCGGGCGTTTATCGACGATCTCGGCCAGACGCTTGACAAGTTCGAGGTGCCGCAGCAGGAACGGTCGGAGTTGTTCGCGATCATCGACAGCACCAGAGACGACATCGTTGTTCGACCGGCAAGCTGAGTCACGGCCGACCCAGCGAGGTCGTCATGTCCCCGCCTGGCCGGACGGTTAGCCGACCTATGGTGCCCGAGGGGCGTACGGCCACGCCAGGCACCTCGTCCGCGTGGCCGCAGCCGTCCCGACGGTGCCGGGTCTGGCGTCAGCTCTTGGCGATCAGGCCGAGCTGCTCCAGGACCGAGACGCCGTCGTCCAGGCCGACTTCCTCGGTGATCAGGCCGTCCTCGACCCTGAGGATCGTGGTGCCGGCGAACCGCATTGTCTTGCCGGTGTTGGCCTCCGGGAGCCCGCCGAGGGGTAGGTCGGTCATCGGTTCCCCGGTGTGCGTGCCGCCGCCGATCCACTGCCCGACGACGTAGTCGCCCTCGGCGATGAGGGCTGCGGTGCCGCCGAACGCGAGGTCCGGGAACGCGGCACGGAACTTGGTCGCGAACTCACGGACGGCGTCCCGGCCACGCAGCGGGGCGTGCAGGGAGTACTCGAAGCGGATGTCCGGCGCTGCGAGCTCGTCGATCACATCCGATTTGTATTCCGGCCCCCAGAACTCGGTGAACCAGCGGCCAACGATGGCCTTGTTGTCCTCCGCCGACATGCCTGTGTCCTTTCGACGTTGTGTGCCGGCCGCATCGTCTTGGTACGGCTCGACCCCTGAAACGCCGGTCCTCGACTCGATGTGAGATCCGCGCTCTGAGGTCCCTCTGAGTCACGTCTGCGACACCGGTCGGTCGTCCTCGCCTGCCTGCTCGATCGGTCGCTTGCTCCCGGCTCGATGACAACACGATGGCTGTCGTCGTGCGCGGCGTCGTTGAGCGCTTCTCGATGAGCAGCAGCCCGCTCCGTGAGCTGTTCCGAGCGGCATCCGTAGGCAACCAGACTTCTCGCGCCCGTCATATCTGGAGGATCGGCGGACACTTACCTGGTAGTGGATGCTCGGGTCCGATTTGAGGCGTTGTATCGGGCACACGCCGGCGCGGTTCGTGCCTACGCTCGCCGGCGCTCGGATGCGCGGATCGCGGAGGATGTGGTCGCAGATGTGTTCGTGGTGGTGTGGCGGCGCTTGGGCGAGGTCCCTGATGATCCGCTGCCATGGCTGCTGGGGGTTGCGCGGCGGGTGTTGGCAAATCAGCGCCGTAGCGCCGCTCGCGATGAGGCGTTGCGGGGTCGGATGATCTCCGAGCAGACGAGCTCGGCATCGAATGTCCCAGCACGTTCGCAGTCCGATGAGGCGGTGTTGCGCGCGCTGGGCGCGTTGGGCGAGCGCGACCGCGAGGTGTTGTTGTTGATCGGGTGGGAGGGCCTTGAGCCCGCCCAGGCGGCACGGGCACTGGGGGTGCGTCCGATCACGTTTGCGGCGCGGCTGTATCGCGCTCGGCGGCGGTTCGCGCGCGCGCTGGCCGTCGAGTCGGGCCGGTCAGATGCACAACGGCGAGCACCGAAAGCCGAGGTTCTGCGATGAGCAACAGAGAGACAGAGCTGATTCGCCGTGTCAACCCCGTTCCTGACGGGCTGCCGGCTCCGCCGATCGAACCGGTGCTGCGGCGCCTAGACCAGGAGCTTGCCGTCCCGGACTCCGCGCGGCGGCGTCCGGGCCTGCCGAGCCTCGGCGGCGTGATGGCCGCGCTCGCGGTCGTCACGGCCGTGGCCGTCGCGGTGTTGGCGCTCGTCCTGCTGGGCCACACCCGATCGCGCACCGCCAAGACGCCAGATGCGCCGGCGACGACGACGTCCGTGGGCTCCCATCCGGCGGCGTATCGGCCGCTGCTTTCGATCCTCGGCGTCCTGCGCCGCCCGCAGACCGAGGCCGACCGCGACCCGGCGCTGCTGGACACCCTCAGGCGGCAATCGCAAAACCTGTCCCTCTCGGTGCTGGACGGCAAGCCGGCGATCTCACTCGTCCGTCTCGCGACCATCGCACCCTGGGGCGCGAAGATCTTCCTGGTTCCCTACCGGCCGCTTACCCGTCAGGCGATCGCCAAGCTACCCCGCAAGCAGCAAGTGCTGGCAAGCGCCACGAAGATGTCGCTCGGGATCTACGGGACCGGCCTCACCAGCGGATTTCTGCCAGCGGCGGATATCGAGGGAGGGCGAGATCTGGCGAACTCTGCGACGGGCCACTCCGATCAGGCCGCGATGGTTCTTCCTGACGGCGTCGCCAAGGTCGCGCTATGGAACTCGACTGGGTCAATTCGCGCGCATCCGCATCCGCTTATAGCTCCAGGCTCAAAGCCGGTGGTCGTGGCCGTTCACAACAACGTCGCCGCGTTTCGATCCCGGAGGCTCGCCAGCATCGGTCACGAGGTTTGGTACGGACCGTCAGGCAAGGTCATAAAGCGCATCGCCAACGCCTCGTCATGCGGGCCGCCGCTCGGGAACTGTTCCTAGCCACGACCTCCAGCCCGCTGCCAGCCGACCCAGCGGCGGCGCTGGTGCGGCGGCGAAACAGAAGCGAAAAGCGGGCTTTCCCGGACTTGGGGGGGTCGGTCGCGGGACGCGTCGTCCGCGAGGGGGATCTGCTGTCGGCAGGTTCATCCTCGAGGTGGACGCGGGTCGTGCCCGTGGGTGTCAGGATCGTGGTGCTCGGGATCGGGCCCGTTTGCGTGCGGGTCGTTTCGTCGGCGTGATCGTGCAGAGGAAGGAGCTCGGGAAGAGTCAATCTAATGGCGTCGCGACTCTTCGGGGCGGCGCATTACTCGAGGGTGGTTCTGATGCGTTTCTATGTCCGCGTGTTCGTGGGTTGTTGTTCGGCGTTGGTGGGTTTGTTGGTGGTTGGGGTCGCGGTGGCTGGGGCGGTGTCGCCGGGGTGGGAGTGTGTGCCGGCGACGGCGGGTCAGGCGGTCGTGTCGGGCGGGAAGGGCGCCAGTCCGTCGTGTGGGTCGGGGTCAACGGCGGTGTTGGCGCCGAGCTATGTGTCGGCGGGTGTGGATGGGAAGGCGACGGTTGAGTTTTCGACTGTGAATGTGCAAGTGGTGTCGGGGTCGGGGTCGACGAGCAAGACGCCGACCAACGGAGTGGGGAATTTGATCGTTGGTTATGCGGAGGATCCGGGCAAGCTTGCGCAGTCGGGGTCCAATGATCTGGTTGTGGGGTCGGGGAATGGTTGGAGCTCGTACGGCGAGATCGTGGGGGGGACGGGAAACACGGTGTCGGGGGCGTCTGCGACCGCGTTTGGGGAGAACAACACGGCGTCGGGCGCGGACTCGTCGGTGTCCGGCGGCAATAAGAACAAGGCGTCGGGGACTGGAGCGTCGGTTAGCGGTGGATTTGACAACGCGGCGAGTGGTGGGTCGAGCAGTGTTTCGGGCGGGGCGGCAAATACCGCGCAGGCGAGCAATTCGTCGGTGTCGGGCGGGGATGGCAATGCGGCGTCGGGCGCGCAGTCATCGGTCGCGGGCGGGCAGTTCAACCTCGCGAGCGACTCGTTCGCGGAAGTGAGCGGTGGTTGCGACAATCTCGCTGGTCACGGGACCAGGCCGAGCGAGAAGTGCAGCACCAGTGGTGGCGAGGCGGTCGGCGGTGGCGCACAGGATCTCGCGAGCGGGCTGCAGACCTTCGCCGCCGGCGGCGCCCTGAACACCGCGAGCGGGCTCCAAGCCTCGGCGCTCGGAGGCGACGAGGACGAGGCCACGTTCCCCAGCGGCGGGAACGGCACCAGCGGCAACGCCGACATGACCACAGTCGGCGGCGACGACGATATCGCCAACGGATTCAATAGCACGGCCAGCGGCGGCACCAATAACACCGCCAGCGGCACGTTCAGCTCGACCAGCGGCGGCGAAGACAACGAGGCCACCGGCGGGGGCAGCTCAGTCACCGGCGGCTTCGGCAACGTAGCCGCTGAGCTTGTTGGCGCGATCCTGGGAGGGTGCGCGAACGAGGTCGGCCCGACCCTGCCGTCAGACCCCGGCTGCGCAAACTTCTCAGGCGACTTTGACTCGATCGCGGGCGGCTACCTCAATCTCGCCTCAGGAGGCCTGGGATCGTTCGTGACCGGCGGCAACGACAACACCGCGGCCGGAGTCAACTCGCTGATCGCCGGCGGCTTTAGTAACACGACCAGCAGCGGCGGCGGGAGCACGCTGTCGCTGTTCGGCGGCGCCGGAGAGGACCTCGACTCCATGCTCAACAACGAAAGCCAGGTCGGCCACACGCTGTTCGCGCCCTAACCAGCCCAGCGCGCGGAGAGAAACACGGGGGTTCTCTCCGCGCGCCCCAACCTAAGCGACCCGGGCAGCCCCGGACTGCCGCTCAGCACCGCGATCGCGCTTGGCGCCCGTCCGTGAGGCGTGTCAAAGACGGCCGTGAGTGACGCGCGCGACCGCACGCGCAAACGGGCCGTCGCTGAGACCCCAAGACGGATTTGTCCACTCGAACGGCAAGATCTGGGCAATTCTCAGCTTGGAAAGGCCGACAAGTGCCTCGTAGACATATCGAGTTACACGCTGCGGGTTGGTCGAGCCCCAGGTGCCGGCCGTTGACGTCCACCCGTACTCGTTGACCAGTAACGGCGTTGACCGCCGCTTGTACTTGCGCAGTTCGGCAAGCGCATAGCGGACCAGGGAGACCGTCGCCTTGGGCGTGGACGCGTATGGGTGGACTGCCACGGCGTCGAGCCGCTTTCCCTTGAACGCCTTCAGCAGCCGCGGCAGAGAGCTGTGCGTCCATGCAAGCCCGCCGGAAACAACCCGCGTGCCCCGGTTGACACGATGCACGGCGGATCGGACGGCCTCATACATCCGCGCGTACTCCTGCAGGTCGATGCGGGGCCCCCAGTTGTGGTTGTTGTCAGGCTCGTTCCACACCTCAACGGTGCTCACGGGAACGTAGGGCAAGGTCGGATTCGCGACCCAGAAGGAGCCGCGGGCGCCGTAACGGCGCATGAACGCGGTTGCATAGGCGGCAAAGTTCTTGTTGTTGGCCGGCGGTAACGGCGTGATGAACCTTCCGCTCTTCAAGTGCAGCACGTCTGGCCGGTGTACCTGCGCCCACTTAGGCGTGGCCTCCAGCGTCGGCTCCCAGCGCAGATGAGCCTGCGCCATCTCGCCGACGATCATGTCGTCATAAGCCCAGTTGTACGCGTGGTGCCGACGGACGGGAGCGTGCGGCTCGGCGTCCGCCCAGTCAGAGTCGGCGCGTCCCACGCGACCGCCGGCCGCATAGAGAGCGTCGAGTGAGCTCAGCACCTGGCCTGACGACCACCAGCCCCGCGCCTGGTTGACGAAATCGCCGGCGACCTGTGCCCCGTAGGTCGTCGCATTCGCGCATGAAGGAGCTGCCAATGCCAATACGAGCAGCAGGAATGTCAAACAACGTTTCATGGCCTCACAGCGGTCAGGGTGGTTCACGGGCGCGCGAGTTCCAGGGACACGTCCCCAGCACCCAGGCTCGGCCGCTCACTCAGAGGAGCTTGCGCCGAGGCGCGCCGAGGTTTTATCGGCGTCCCCGGCGTCAAGGTTGAGCCCTGCTGGGCCGGACGTTGCGCCGAACGCGAAAACTGTGCGTCGTGCGCAGACGATGCCGGGCGTGCGTCGGGCAACACGGTCCTCGCCCGACGCACGACGCAATGCCATCGAGCCGCCGAGGGTCGGTTGGCCTGACCGATGGTGAAGCGAGTATCAGGTCGCGGCGACGCCGACGCGGTGGCCGGCAGCGTCGGCCAGGACGCCGAAGCTCACGCCGGGCACCTGCTGTGCGGGCTGAATGATCGTGCCGCCAAGCTCCTCAGCGCGGCTCAGCGTGGCGGCGACATCGTCGACTGCGACGAAGAACAGGACCTCGTCCTCGGAGCCCTGGCGCGGACTGATCGCCACGGCCGGTCCCCCCTCCACGCCGGTGTCCATGAATGTGTAGCCGGGAAGCCCGCCCTCGGATGCCACCTGCCAACCAAACAGCTGGCCGAAGAACGTCCGAGTGGCGTCGGGATCCTGAGAGCGGATCTCGGCGTGGATAACGGGATTGGGCATCTGTGCTCCTTTGTTCGGGCGAGGACCCGGATGGCCCTCACACCGGCATAGACGATCGAGACACGCCGCCGGGGACAATTCCCTGTTTACGAAGCGAGCCGGAAGCTCGGAACCGGTATGCGTTCGTGCACGCGAGGCTGTTGCTTGAGCGCGCGGCGCTCTACCCGCGCTTCGGCTTACGTTTGGTCGTCCGCCGGAGTATGAGTGTCAGCGATCTGTTGCTGCGGTGGTGGCCCGTGGACGCGATCGTGACCGACAAGTGGGCGGAAAGCGTGGGTTTGCGCCACGAGCGCAACAGCGTCTTGCCCGCCTTAGTGAGTTTTAGCCTCAGCTTGACCTTGCCCGCCCTGCGGGCCGTGGCCCGGCCGCGTGCGATCACCGCTGCCTTGGCGGCGCGGGCATGCGCGTAGCCGCGGGAACCGCGGCTCGTCGCGCCGCCGGTTGACAGCGAGCCGGTGACCATGCCGGGCCCAGACACCGAGACCGAGATCGGGATCTCGCCGTTGGCAGCCGCGGCTCCGGTCGTGGCGGAGTTGCCGCTCGGCCCGGTGACGCCGGTCACGCCGGCGAACGGAACCACCGGCTTCGCTGGCTGGCATGGGGCCGTCGGTGGGGCGGTGATGCCCTCGGTGCAGTCGTCGGCGCGCGGGGTGACCGTGATCGTGCCCGACCAGTCGACGTGCTTGCTGCAGTACACGTAGGGAACTGAGTTGTTGCCGGCGGCGCACGCTGACCCGTCGACGGGAGAGGTCGTCGGCATCCTGACGTCCGTGCTCCAGCTGTCGTGGGTCTCGCCGGTGCTGGGGTCGAAGAAGATGTCGTGCGGCAGCCTGATATGCGCCGTGAACATCTCGGGCAATGACGCGTTGAGCATCGAGACATCGTTGAACGCCAGCTCGCAGCCGATCGAGGCAACCGACGTCGGGCTCAGCTGGCCGATGTTGACCGGGCCCTGGATGTCGACGTCCTCGTAGCCTGGCGGGCTGGGCTGGTGGGCGGCGACCTCGGCGTCGGTCAACTGCGGGTGCGCGCCGGTCAGATCGACCGGGACCTCCGACGGACAGGATTGCATCGCGATTGCGATCGCCTGATTGCAGGCGCTGCTCCCGTCGCCGCCGCTCCCAACGATGGTGGCCGACTGGCTGCCGAGCTCCTGATCGACTAGGTAGCCGGGCTCACTTGCGATCGTGTTGTCGTTGTTGATCGTCGTGTTGAACCTCGCCACTCAGCTGAACGGGATCGCATCGGTGATCGTCGCGTAGACGCGCGCCGAGCCATTGCAGGTGCCTGGGCTCATCTCAGCGTTGAACAGCGCGGTGCCGTGGGCTGTGAAGTCGACCACAACCGGCTGGCTGGCCACCGCCGCGCCCGCGGTGACCGCGAGCGCCGTCACGCAGAACACGACCGCTGTCGCTGTCCGCCCCAAACGCACGCGGCGAAATTATCAGAGGGCGCCCTGCGACAGATCGGTTGCCCGCGGCCGGATCGTCGCATCTCCTTGCTCAGCGGCTGTATCGTTCTGCGCGCCCCGGGGGCCGTCGCTCTGTCGACGCGGTGCCCGCGGCTCGATTGTGATAGCTGCTCGCATATCTCTACCGGCTCTCTGCGTGCTGGCTGGTGCTGCAGGTTGCCTGGGGGCTCCCGCGAGCGCGCAAGCGAATTTGCTGCGCAACCCGGGTGCCCAGACGGGCGCCGCGTCGACTTACGGCTGGGACAGCGTCACGATTCCCGGCTGGAAGGTGGTGTCCGGGCTGCCGACCGTCGTGCACTACGGGACGAAGGGGTTTCCCCGCGGACTCCGGCGCGGTCAGTTGTTCGCCGGGGGTCCGGGCGGGACCGCGCGTCTCGTGCAGCGAGTGGCGTTGCGTGGGCAGGATGGCGCGCCGACCGCTGTTGGCGTCCGGTACGAGTTCTCCGCTCGCATGGGCGGGAGTTCCAGTAGTCGCGCGACCGCGAGCGTCACATTTCTCTCCTCGCAGGGGCGGCGTCTCGGTCGTCGCGATCTGCCGGGTGTCAGCGGGCGCTCTCGGTCAGCGGCACGGCGTCTGTCCCTGCGGTCGCTGCGCGGGCGGGTGCCCGCCGGCGCTGTCGGCGCCGAGGTGACGTTGCGACTGTCGACGTCACTGAAGAACATCGATGGGCCGTACTCGCCGAAGGTGGGCTATGACCGGGCAGTCGCTGATGATCTGCGCTTCGCCGTGCGTGCTCGCCTGCCCGCTCGCGGCCCACTCCGACCGCCGGTCGCGCACGTGCCTCGGTATGACCACGTGTTCCTGTTCTATTTCGAGAACCAGGACGTGCGGGCGATCGTCGGCGACCGCCGCCAAGCGCCGTACTACAACCGCCTGCTCTCCCAGGGAAGCGAGCTAGGGCAGATGTATGCCGAGGAGCATCCGAGCGACGGCAATTACCTGGCGCTCGAGGGGGGCAGCACGTTCGGGATCCCGCTCACCGACCCGTTGGAGATCAACTCGCAGTACACGATTCACGCTGCGAACATCGGCGATCGGATCGACGCCGCCGGCGAAACGTGGAAGGACTACCAGCAGAGCTCGGCGGGTCCGTGCGACGACACGGTGCACGGCTTCTACTGGGACGACGACCTGCCGATGCTGTACTTCGCCGACATCCGCGATCGGCCCGCGTACTGCGCCGCTCATGACGTGCCCCTGACGTCGATGGCCACCGATCTCTCCCGGGCTGCGACCACGCCCAACTTCACCTGGGTCGGAATCAACGACTGCGAGGACATGGAGGGCTGCGGTATCCGCGCCGGCGACCGATTCCTCGCCAAGCAACTCGGGGAGATCATGCACTCGCCGGCGTGGCGAACCCAGCGCTCGCTCGCGATCATCACCTTCGACGAGGACGCCACCGATCACCAGCGGCCGGCGCAGCGCGTACCGACGCTGATGCTTGCGTCCACCGGGGTACGCCACGGCTATGTGTCGAAGGTCCGGTATACGCATTACAGCCTGCTGCGGACGATCGAGGCCGCGCTCGGTCTCAAGACCTTGACGCGCAACGACCGCTTCGCCCAGCCCGTCAACGACGTGTTCCGCTTCGGCGCGACGGCGGCGAAGCCGCCATCGTCCCCCTACCACGGCTTCGACGTGGCTTCGAAGCCGCTCTCGTCGCCGACGCCGACGGCGGCGCAGCGTCCTGGGCCCGCGGGGCCGGCGACCGCGTTCGTCGTCAGTTCTCGAGCCGATACCGTGACACCGGTCGGGCTCGCGGACCGCAGGGCCGGACGCCCGATTGCGGTGGGCCGGGAGCCGCAGGCGATCGCGCTGTCCCCGGACCAGCGGATGGCGTACGTCGTGAACTCGGGCTCTGACAGCGTGACCCCGATCGAGACCGGTCCACGACGTCGCGAACGCGCAATCCCGGTCGGTCGCGACCCGCAGGCGATCGCGATCACGCCCGACGGGCGAACCGCATTCGTGTCCAATGCCGGCTCGGACACGGTCACACCCATCGATCTGCACAGCGACGTTCCCGGCGTGCCGATCCCGGTCGGTCCCGACCCTCACCGGCTGGCGATGACCCCCAACGGACGGACGCTGTACGTGCTCAACTGGGGTGGTCAGACGGTCACGCCGATCGACGTCGGCACCGAACGTCCGCTGACGCCGATCGGCGTCGGGGCATATCCGTCGTCGATCGTGATCAGTCACGACGGCCGTCGCGCTTATGTCGCGAACTACGGCACAAACACCGTCACGCCGATCAATACCGCTGATCAACGCGCAGGCGCGCCGACCAGAGTCGGTCAAGCACCGAGTGCGCTCGCGCTCTCGCGCAACGGTGCACGTCTCCTGGTGGTCGACGGAGACACCGATCACTTGACGACGATCGCCACCAACACCCTCCGGCGCATCCACTACACCCGCGTCGGCATCGCGCCTGAGGCTGTCGCGCTCTCCCACTCGGGAGCCACCGCCTACGTCGTCAACACGATCTCCGGGACGATCACCCCGGTCAACGTCGCCCGTGGCCATGCTGGCAAAGCCATCTCCGTTGGAACCTACGCGTACCCGACCCAGATCATCCCCGCGTCTGACGGTCGTACCGCGGTCGTGCTGGGCACCTACGCCGGCACCGTCAGACTCGTGGACACCCGCGCACATCACGCGTCGGCGCCGATCAAGGTCGGCGCCTTCCCCGTGGCGGCGGCTCTCACACGCTGACGGACTGGGCCACCGTCGCGTCTCAAAAGCACGCCGTAGATTTCGTCGTCCGCGGTATTCTCGCCCGAGATGTTTCACACGCGGGTGAGGGCACAGTCCGACCGTCGGCGCGGTCGTCGCGAGACGTTTCACGCCTTGGGGCTCGGGATCGTGCTGGTCGCCGGCCTGCTGGCGCCCGCCGCATCAACCGGGGCGGAGGCTCGCGCTCGGCGTGCCCAGCCGGCGTCTGACGCGGTCGTCTCACCCTGCGCGGGACCGAAGCGCGTCCTCTGCGGCGCGATCGAGGTCCCGCTCTACTGGAGCGCCCCGCGACGGGGGAGGCTCCACGTCCACTTCAAGGTGTACCGGCACACCGACACCTCGCGCCGCGCTCTGGAGCCGATCGTTGCCATGGAGGGCGGGCCTGGGTACCCCTCGATCGGGTCGGCGGCGAGCTATCTGTTCATGATCGGCTCGCTGCACCGGCGCCATGACCTGATCCTGATGGACCAGCGCGGCACCGGCGCCTCCGGTGCCATCGACTGTCCCGGCGTGCAGCACTACGACGGCCTGATCCGGCCGCGTGACTTCCCCGCGGTGGTCGCCGCCTGCGCGAGGAGGCTCGGTGAACGGGCCAACGCCTACGGCAGCGCAGCCGTCGCCGAGGACCTGCGGGCGGTGCTCCGAGCGCTCCATGTCAGCAAGATCGACCTCTACGGCGACTCCTACGGCAGCTATGCCGCCCAGGTCTTCGCAGACCGCTATCCGCGCTTCGTGCGCGACCTCGTGCTCGACGGCACCTATGACGAGCGCTTCGACCCGCTCGAGCCCGAGGCAGTGGCAGCGCTGCGCCGGGCGTGGGACACGATGTGCAGAAGCTTCCCGGGCTGCAAGCGTGATGACCTCTTGCGCGACATCGCCTCGTTCGACCGGCGGCTGGCTCGCCATCCGATTGTCGGCGTGGCAGATGACGAATCCCACACACGGCGCCACCTCGACCTCACGGCGGGCGCCTTTGCCCAGCTCGTGAACGACGCGACCTACAGCTACACGTTCTTCCGTGACCTGCCGAGCGCCCTGCTGGCAGCCCGGCACGGCGACCTCGTCCCGATCGAGCGGCTCGCCGCCGAGGACGTGAGCTTCGACGCCGCGGGCGGGGCGCCGAGTGGCTACTCCGCCGGCGACCTCGAGGCGGTGTCCTGCCACGACTACCCGACCGCGTGGGACACGAGCTCGAGCTTCGCCCGGCGAACGGCGGAGCTCGCGCGCGCCGTCAGACGGCTGCGGACCCGGGTGTTCTTCCCGTTCTCCAAGCGGGTCTGGCTGTCGTCGCTCGACGAAAATGAACTCGTGTACGGGTGCCTCCGTTGGCCGCGGCCGACCGTGCCGGACCCGCCGTTCCGGGGCGGCGTCCGCTTCCCTCGGGTCCCGGTGCTCGTCCTCGACGGGCTGCTCGACCAGGCGACCCCGCTCGGCGACGCCAGCAGGGCGGCGGCGGCCTGGCCGGATGCGACCTTCGTCCGCGTGGCCAACACCAATCACGTCACCGCCCAGGCCGACTTCCTTCATTGTGTGTCGGCGATCGCGCGCCGATTCCTAGGCAAGGGCACCGCCGGCGACACGTCTTGCGCCAAACGCGTGCCAGCGCAGTACGTGGTGCCCGCCTTCCCAGCGAGCCTCGAGCACGCCCCGCAGGCGGTCCCCGCTGGCCGCTCGGACCACTCGACCAAGCTCGACCGGCAGACCGCGTGGGTCACGACCGAGACCGTGGGCGATGCCCTCGAGCGCTGGTACAACCTGCTCGCCGGCGGGACCGGCCACGGACTCTACGGCGGGACCTTCGACGTCAACGGCCGCTACTACTCCCAAAGGCCGCTCGTGCTGCGCTTTCACTCGACCCGCTTCGTCTCCGACCTCGCCGTTTCCGGGACGGCAACCTGGGACAGGAAATCATCCATGCTGCAGGCGAAACTCACGGCCGCGGGGCCACACGGCCTGCGCGCGCACCTGCGGATCGAATGGTCGACCGACAAGAACGCGGCCACGGCCACGGAGAAGGGGACGATCGACCGGCGGGGCGTGACACTCAAGATGCCGGCGACGTACTCCGCCCACGGCTGACCCCTCTGTAGGCGAGCCCGGCCGTCTTCTCCGGGTACTCGTGGGTCGCGCCGGGGCCGCCGTGGAGGAGAAGGAGACCTCGATCGGCAGGCGGCCGGGTGCCTTCTGCAGACAACCGGTGGCGGCTGACGCAGATCCGTGCTGACAGCGCCAAGCGCCGCCAGATCCGGATAGTGATCAGACACTCCCAGATCGGACACCGCGCTGGTGGCTGCGTCCACGACCAACGTGAGCACGCTGCCTCGCGGAGCACGCGCTCCAGGCGGGACCGACACGCTCTTGAGCACGAACAAGCCACGCTCGGCGATCAGATAGGACCACCGGTTGCCATCAACGCGATCGCCGGACGCAATCGCGTTGGCCCGTTGGCGCGTGCCTTCGCTGTGCTGGATCAGCGTCGGCCGACGATCGCCGGCCGCGGCCGCGGCGCGCTCGGCGATTTGCACGATTCGTCTCTCGGCCAGATACGGCCGGCGCAGGCCCGACCTGGCAGCCGCCAACGCAGACAAGGCGACGACCGCGCCAACCACCAACCCGGCAGCCAGGCCCACGATCACGCGGGTGCGAGGATGGGGGCTGATCTTGCGATTCACATTGACACTACGCCTGAGCCCGCTGGCCATCACACGAGACCTCGCATCCGCTTCCGGATCAGGCTGAGCTGCTTCTGCCCACACGGGGCGGGGTCGATTCTGCGCCGGTCGGTGGCCCGTCTTGACCGACGCGGGAGAATTTGTTCGGGACCGTGGAGGCGGCTGCGATATTCGGGCGCGAGCGCGAGCTTGCTCTCGGGGAAGCCTTTCTGGAAGCCGGCTCAGACCGGATCAGGGTCATGCGGCTCGAGGGCGAGGCTGGGATCGGCAAGACAACCCTGTGGCGCGAGCTCGTGCGGCGCGCGGCGCTGAAGGGATTTCGGGTCCTCTCAAGCCGCCCCGCGCAATCCGAGGCCCGGCTCGCGCTCTCGGCTCTGACCGATTTGCTCGAGCCGCTTTCGACCGAGGCCTTCGGATCGTTGCCGGCGCCGCAGCGCCGGGCGCTCGAGATTGCGCTACTGCGAGCGGCTCCCGACGGCGAGGCGCTCGACCCTCGGACCCTGGCGACCGGAGTCCGATCGGTGCTCGGCGGGCTGGCTGTCGGCGGCCCGTTGCTGGTGGCGATCGATGACATCCAATGGCTTGACGCCAGCTCGGCAATGGTGCTCGATTTCGCGCTGCGGCGTCTGTCGGAGACCTCGCTGGCAGGACTGTTCGCGCTGCGGGTGCCCGAGCGCGCGCGCCTCGCGACCGACGGCGCCATACCGGCGGAGTCATTGACGCGGGTGCAGCTGCGCGCGCTGACTCGCCCGGCGCTGCGACAACTGCTGTCGGGCGGGGCGTTGCCGAGCCTGTCGCGCCCGGCTCTGGTCCGGATCCACAGCGCGTCCGGCGGCAACCCGCTGTTCGCGCTCGAGCTCGCGCGCGAGCTCGACCGACGCGCGACAGCCCAACCTGGGACACAGCTCCCCGTTCCCCCAGGGCTGCGCGAGCTGCTATCGGAGCGCGTCCCCGAGCTGGCACCGGAGGCGGGCGAGGCGCTGCTGGCAGCCGCTGCGCTCTCGCGTCCGACGAGTGAGCTGGTCGAACGGGCATCGTCGGCGCGGCGGCTGGCGGCGGCCGAGGAGAGTGGCCTGATCTGGCTTGACGGGCAGCGGATCGTATTCGCTCACCCGCTTTATGCATCGGCCGTTTACGAGTCCGCCTCGCGTGCGCGCCGACGTCAGATGCACGCGCAGCTCGCACAGCTCGTCAGCGACCCCGAGGAGCGAGCACGCCACCTGGCCGCCTCTGTGACCGAGCCCGATGAGCGTGTCGCCGAGGCGCTCGAGCGTGCCTCGGCAGCGGCGCGCCAGCGCGGCGCGTGGGAGGCCGCCGCCGACCTGCTCGAGCGCGCCCGTGAGCTGACGCCGACCGACCGCGGCGACGCCGCACGACGGCGCGGGATCCAAGCCGCCGAACACCATGTCCACGCCGGTGACCGCTCCCGGGCGCGCCGGCTGACCGAGACGCTCCTCAGCGAGCCGTTGTCGCGGCCGATGCGGGCCGATGCGCTCCGTCTCCTGGCCGAGATCAGCTACAACGACCAGAACGTCGCCGATGCGAGGCGCCGCTTTCTAGAGGCGCTGAGCTACGCGGATGACCAGCGCGTGGCGGCGACGATCGAGCTCGGCCTCGGCTATCTCAGCGGCCACGGCGGCGACCCGGGGAGCGGCGCCCCGCACGCCCACAAGGCGCTCGCGTTGGCCGAATCGGTCGGCGATCCGGCGCTGCTGGGATCGGCGTTAGCGATGTGCTCAATCTTCGATTATCTCGGCGGCCATGGCGTCGACTGGAAGCGCGTCAACCGCGCGCTCGAGCTCGAGGAGCCGGACACGATCATGCCGCTGCTGTGGCGGCCCAGCACGATCGCCGCGATCCTGCTGCTCTACGTGCACCGCTTCTCGGAGGCGCGTGAGAAGCTGACCGCGGTCTCTATTGCCGCCCGCGAGCGCGGCGACGAGAGCGACCTTGGCTTCGTGTTGCTGTGGCTCGGATGGCTCGAGACGCGCACCGCGAACTTCGGCCCGGCCGCGGCGCTGTCAGACGAGGCGGCGTCGGTCGCGGCGCTCACGGGGAGCGAGTCTACACGCGCGATCTGCCTCGCACAGCGGGCGCTGGTCCATGCCTTCACCGGTGACGTGGCCGACACGCAGCGCCTTTGCGCCGAGGCCTGCCTGCTACTTGAGCGGATGGGCAACGCATGGGTCACGGTCTGGGTCGCGGCGGCGCTCGCGACGCTGGAGGTCTCGCGCTCGGACCCGCAGGCCGCACTTGACGCGTGCGAGGGGCCGCTCGCGGCGCTCGAGCGCGACGGCATCGGCGAGCCGGTGCCGGCCTTCTTCCTGCCTGACGCGCTCGAGGCCCTGATCGCCCGCGGTGAGCTGGGCAGAGCCGAGCCGCTGCTCGACCAGTTCGAGCGCCGCGGGCAGGAGCTCGATCGCGTCTGGGCGATCGCGACCGGAGCGCGCTGTCGGGCACTGCTGCTCGCGGCCCGAGGTGACCGCGCGGGCGCACAGGTGGCGGTCGAGCAAGCGCTGAGCGCCCACGCTCGCCTCGACATGCCGGTCGAGCAGGCCCGCACGCTGCTCGTCAGAGGCGTACTGGAACGGCGGGCGCGCAGACGGGCGCAAGCGAAGCGCTCCTTCGAGCAGGCGCTGGAGATCTTTGAGCGGACCGGCGCCCGGCTGTGGGCCGCGAGGGCGCGACAGGAGCTCGACCGGCTCGGGCTGCGCCGCTCATCAAGCGACGAGCTCACGGCCGGCGAGCGGCGGGTTGCGAGACTTGCCGCGCAGGGGTTGACGAACCGGCAGGTCGCGGACGAGCTGTACCTCAGCCCCAAGACCGTCGAGTCGAACTTGTCCCGCGTATATCGGAAATTGGGGATCGGCTCGCGGGCCGAGCTCGGGGCGCTCGCGAAAGAACTGTTACAGGAGTAGGGAACCACCCGATGTAACCGGAGCGCAGGCGCCCTACCGTGAACCCCGTGAGGGGAACGGGGCCGTAGCTGGCGGTGCTCGGTCTGCGCGGGTGCTTGGGGCTCGCCCAGCCCGCCGACGCGATCGTCGACCCCAACTCGCCGAGCCACCACCACCTCCTCAGCTTCAGGCAGAGGACACCGCAAACACTTCGCAGATCAGCCGATCGAAACTGGGAGTTGCAATATGACGGCGCTAGAGCACTGCCGACCCGTGACCCGTAGCCGCTCTGCGGCGAGGTGCGCTGCTGTGGCCGTGGTCGCCATGCTGCTGCTGGGATTTGGCACGGCCGCGGCCACGGCGAACACGACCAGCGTCTACTGGGACACCGAGAACAACCTGTCGACCTCGCCGGACCCGTTTCCCTCGATCGTGCTGGGACCCGACGGCGCCCTCTTCAATACGGCGCTCGGGGACACGGCACTCGAGGACGTCACCACCGGGACGGCCAACACGGGGACCGGCCACTGTGCTTTGCAGAGCACGACCATCGGTGGCGAAAACACGGCAACTGGAATGTGTGCCTTGGGGTCAGCTACCGGCCACAGTTCTTCCAACACAGCCGTCGGCTTTTTTGCGCTCGACCACAGCCAGGCGTCGAGTGAGACCGCAATTGGCAACGATGCGCTGGCAAACAACACGACTGGCATCGGGAATCTCGCGGTGGGAGCTGAAGCGCTCGTCTCAAACCAGACCGGGATCCAGAACACCGCAGTAGGTGAGAACGCGCTGATGGCGAGCACCGGTAGTTACAACCTGGCGGATGGCTTTGAGGCGTTGACCTCCAACACGACCGGTAACGCGAACGCCGCCAGCGGCCGCGAGGCGTTGCAGGCGAACACCAGTGGCGGCTTTAACGTCGCCGACGGCGTCAACGCGCTGTTCTCGAACACGACCGGACACGACAACCTCGCCGCCGGCTACCAGGCGCTGTTTAGCAACACGATCGCGAGCAACAACCTCGCGATCGGCAGCAATGCGCTGTTCGCCAACACCACGGCCAGCAACAATCTCGCGCTCGGTACCAAGGCCCTGAACGCGAACACAACCGGGCATGACAACCACGCCGCCGGCAGCAACGCGCTGCTATCCAACACCACCGGGAGCGACAACGTCGCCGACGGCACCGACGCGCTACAGCACAACATCAGCGGTAACTCAGGCACCGCGATCGGATACCACGCGCTGCTCGACGACACCGGCAGCGCGAACGTCGCGCTCGGCACCAACGCGCTGAACCACAACACCACCGGCAGTTCCAACGTCGCGATCGGCAACGGCGCGGGACTCAACCTGACCACCGGCACGAGCAACATCGAGATCGCCAACGCCGGCGGCGCCGCGGACGCGCGCAAGATCCGGATCGGAACGCCAGGCACCCAAACCGCAGCGTTTCTCGCCGGCGTCAACGGCGTCACGATCCCCGGACCGACCAAGAGCGTCGTGATCAACGCGAACGGACAACTCGGCACCGCCACCGTAAAAACCGCAGCGGCGCAGACCACCGCGCCGCCCAACACAGCCGCCCGACTACGCCACCAACAACACGAAATCGACCAGCTCACGACCCAAAACGCTCACTTGGCCGCCGAGATCGCGCACCTAGTCACGCTCCTACCAGACCACCGCTAACCCCTCAAACCCTCGAGCCCAAGCCACCAACCACCCCGACACACAGGGAGGGCGGATCCGGGGTAGCGACGCGCCGCGTCGGCGGAACCGGCGGCGCGTCTCGATCACAGCGAGCGCAAGTGGGCCGAGCGCGGCAGCCCGGGCTCGTTAGGCCGGGTACTCGTCCTTGCGGTAGTTGAGCGGCTCGTCGGGTTCTTTCTTGGGCGTCCGGTCTAGGAGAAAGTTGAAGTACGGCGCGACAAACGGGTCCGGCGCGGACACCGTGTAGGTGTGGTAGACGGTCCCGTCTTCCTTCGCGAATGCGATGTAGCTCGGCTGCTCGCGCAGGCCGTCCTTGAGCTCAGCGCCTACCTGCGAAGCCCAGAACGTAAGCCATTCAGGCGGGTTCTCGACCATCTGCCTCAGCTCGGGAATCTGCTCGGCCCGCTCCTTGGGCAGCGCGAGCCCGAAGTCCCACGCGAACTCGGTCTCGTAGGTCGAGACGTATGGAAACGGCCAGCCCATCCGCTGTCTGTAGGCGGTCAGACGGTCGATTGGCGCGCGCGAGAAACAGATCATCGTCACGTCGCGCTTGCCCAGGTGGAGCAGCGTCGTGGCGTCAAAGCCGTCGGCGAGGTTCGTGCACCCTGGACAGGCTCCGACCGAGTAGTCAGGCCCGTACATGATGTTGTAGGCCAACAGCTGGGAGCGGCCGTCGAATAGCTCGGCAAGGGTCTTCTTGCCCTCCTGGGTGTCGAACACGTACTCCTTCTCCACCCTGACCCAGGGCAACTCGCGTCGTTTGCGATTGATCTCCTCGTTGCGTGCGGCCTGCTCGGCTTCGAGCTTCGCCAGCTCATCACGCGCCATTTGCCATTGCTCGCTCGTTGCGATCTGATGGTCGGCCATCAATCTCTACCTCCTCGTAGACTCGCCCACACCTAAGCAGACCGGCCACGCCGGCGAAACTCATCGCCGAGACTGCGTTGGACTTCCGCCAGCTGACGGAACCGCTCGCAGTTCCTGCGATATGGCCCGACCACCGCACTCGGCCCGACCGCTCTCGTCGTCGCGAGCGGGCGGAAACTGCCGCCGGGCCTGCCGAGGACTACCGTGGTGCGCATAGACAGCAGCAGCGAACTTACCGCCGAGTTGCGCCAGCGGATCACGTTCCCCGACGGCCACGCCGACGTGTGGCCACTGTTCTATGACCCCGTCTTGTTCAACCAGGTCATCGAAGCGCTCGCCGCGCCGTTGCGACATGGCGTCTCGAAGATCGCGGGGGTCGAAGCCCGCGGCTTCCTGCTCGGCGCGGCCGTCGCAGTCCGGCTCGGTGCCGGCTTCGTCGCGATCCGCAAGCAGGACGGCCTGTACCCCGGACCCAAGCTGACCGCGCGGGCCGAGCCCGATTATCGCGGCCAACAGAACGTTCTGCGTCTGCAGCGCGCAGCATGCGGACCCGGCGACACCGTCGCGCTCGTGGACGATTGGATTCAGACCGCCAGCCAGGCGCTGGCGGCGAAGTCGCTTATCGCGCAGTCAGGGGCTCGCTACGTCGGCGCCAGCATCGTCGTCGACCAACTCGCCGACGCGAGCCGACAGGCATTGGCGCCGTGCCACGCGCTCATCGGTGCGGACGAACTCGGCTGAGCTCAACTGAGGCGCCTGTGGCTGGGGCCGCTGCGCGAAAGCCAGAACTACGTCTGCGCGGTAGTGCTCCTCCCACACGCGAGGCGATCCGAGGCGCGCGTGTCACGTTCGTGCTCGCTGTCGTGTCTATGTAGATAGCCACTGAAAGCGGCTACATGACACAAGCCTTGACAACGGAGCGAACCAATGATTACCGACAACCCCCATCACGCCAGGCGTTGGACGATCCTGGCGATTCTCGCGATCGCGCAGCTGATGGTCGTCGTTGACGCGACGATCGTGACCATCGCCTTGCCGTCGGCGCAGCGGGCGCTGCATTTCGCCAGCTCGGAGCGGCAGTGGATCGTGACCGCCTACGCGCTTGCGTTCGGGAGCCTGCTTCTGCTCGGCGGCCGGATCTCGGACCTGGTGGGCCGCAAATGGACGTTCGTCGCCGGGCTGGCCGGGTTCGCGACGGCCTCCGCCGTCGGCGGTGCCGCCCAATCCTTCGAGATGCTGACCGCCGCGCGCGCATCGCAGGGCGCATTCGCAGCGCTGCTCGCGCCGGCTGCGCTGTCGCTGATGACCACCACCTTCACTGACCCGGGTGAGCGCAACAAGGCGTTCGGGATCTGGGGCGCGATCGCGGGCAGCGGCGCCGGGATCGGTCTGATCCTCGGCGGCGTGCTCACGCAGACGCTCAGCTGGCGCTACAGCATGTACGTCAACCTCGTCTTCGCGACGATCGCGATCACGGGCGCGCTGGCGCTGCTGCACAACCAGGCTCCCGCAGTCAAGCCCAAGCTCGACCTCCCCGGCGTGCTGACCGTATCGGCCGGCCTGTCCGCGCTCGTCTACGGCTTCTCGCACGCGCAGACGACGAGCTGGGCCAACCGCACCACGACCGCGTTCATGTTCACCGGTGTGCTGCTCCTAGCGGTGTTCGCGGTGATCCAGTCTCGCAGCCGCAACCCGCTGTTGCCGCTGCGGATCGTCACCGACCGTAACCGGGGCGCATCGTTTTTGTCGATCGGGATCGTCGGCGCGGCCGTGTTCGCCGTGTTCCTGTTCTTGACCTATTACCTGCAGCAGGTCCGCGGCTACACGCCGATCAGGACCGGCGTCGCGTTCCTGCCGATATCCGCAACGGTCATGCTCGCCGCGATCATCGCCACCAACAAGCTCCGCCCCCGCCTCGGGCCGCGCCCGCTGGCCGTGACCGGGATGCTGCTGGGGGGCGCCGGGATGCTCTACCTCACCCGGTTGAGCCTGGGCTCGAGCTACGCCACCGGCATCCTGCCGGCGCTGGTGATGCTCGGCATCGGGATGGGCCTGGTCTTCTCCACCGCGATCAACAGCGCCACCCTCGGTGTCAGGCCCGCCGACGCGGGCGTCGCTTCCGCGACCGTGTCGGCCTGCCAGCAGATCGGCGGTTCGCTCGGCACCGCGCTGCTGTCGACGATCGCCGCCAGCGCCCTGACGGGCTACATCGCGAGCGCCCACGCGCACCCCACTCGGCTGCTGCTCGCGCATGCCGCTCTGCATGGCGACACGACAGCGTTCGCGTGGGCCGCCGCGTTCTTCGCGGCGGGCGCCGTGATCGCAGCAGCGTTGTTCGAGCGCGGCACAAAGGCACTCAGGATCGAGGCGACGGCCGCGCCGGCGACGGCCCATTGACCACCACGCAGCGCTCGATGCAATGCCCTCCCCGCAGCACTCAGCCAAGCTCGCCGGGCGCGGATCCTCCGCCCCGGTCGAGCCGCTGAGCCTGCGGCAGGTCAGCCGGCGGCTGGTCCAATTCGCGGCGGCTGTGCTCGTCCTGGTCGCGCTGGTCCTCGCGCTTCCTGGACTGGACGACCTCCGCCGCCACCTTGCGCACGCCGCCCCGGCCTGGGTCGCTGGCGGGGTCGCGCTCGAGGTGCTCTCAGCACTCGCGTACGTGGTGATCTTTCGGTCGGTGTTCTGCGCCCGGATGGGCTGGCGGCTGAGCTATCAGATCGGGATGGCGGAGCAGGCGGCCAACTCGCTGCTGTCGGCCAGCGGCGCCGGTGGGCTGGCAGTCGGCGTATGGGCACTCCGCCGACTCGGCATGAGCCGCGACCGCATCGCCCGCCGCACAGCCGCGTTCTTCCTTCTCACCAGCATGGCCAACCTCGCGGGCGTGGTCGCATTCGCTCTCCTCTATCGGCTCGGAGTCCTCGGCCACGACCCCAACCCCGCGCTGACCTACTCGTTCGGTGTCGCGGCCCTGATCGCAACCGCGCTCGTGCTCGTGCTCCCCACCGTCCTTGAGCAGCCGTCACTGCTAAGGCCGCGGACGACGCGGCCGGGCAAGCTCGCGTCGGTGCGGCGCCTCCTGCGCTACTCGGTGGCCGAGGGCGTCCGTGACGGGCTGATGCTGCTTCGGCAGCGGTCGCTCGGCGTCATCGCGGGATCGCTCGGAACGGTGGCCTTCGACCTCGCCGTGCTTGGAGCGTCCTTTCGGGCGTTCGGCAGCTCGCCGCCGATCGGCGTGCTGGTGCTCGGCTATCTGATCGGCCAGCTCGGCGGCAACCTGCCGATCCCCGGCGGACTGGGCGGGATCGAAGGAGGACTCGTCGGCACGTTCGCGCTCTACCACCAGCCAGTCGCCCAGGCCACCGCAGCCGTCCTCGTCTACCACGCGATCGCGCTCTGGGTGCCGGCCCTGCTCGGCAGCGCGGCTTTCCTAAAGCTGCGCAAGACGCTCGCCCCAGAGCATCAGCCGGTCGCGATCGGCCCTACGGGTAGAGCCAGCCGTAATAGTCGCCGCCGCCGCAGTTACACGGATCACCGTTGTTGAGGATGCCTCCGGTCCCCTTTCCATCCTTGGCCAAGTAGCCGGTGTCGGCAGTGCACCCGTCTGAATAGCAGTACGAGCCCCGGCTGCCGGATGCGGAATTAGAGACATTTATGCCCGTGTAGTCCTTGCCGTGCCCGACCGCGCGGCGGATCTTGGTCACGACGTTGCTGTAACAGTCTTTGTGGACGTCGAGATGAATCCCATAGCAGAACTCGCCGTTGTAGGCCAGCGCGTGAACCGCGAAGACCGCGGTGATGACGGCCAGCAGCGCCAGCAGCCCCATCAGCACACTGGTCGGCCGGCGGTAGGAGATCGCGGGCCTCACGATCCAACCCTTTCGGTGTGAGTCGTGCCGCAGCAGACGCCCACGTAAACGCGCTCGGCCTCTTCCCGCTGGTGCCGACCTCAAACCCGTTGTGTGCAACGGGCACGGTCACGGAGCTGCCACCGCTGAAGGTCACGGTAACCGTGCCCGCCCCGTTGGGCACCAACCCAGCCAGGACCTGAGGAGCCGGCGGTGTGCGCTTTACGACCTGCCGACTCTCCGCGCCGTTGATGGATCATCTGGCGGCCTCCAAGTATGTGGCCCGGCCCGTTGCGGATCATAGACCCAGCCGGTTAGACGGTCAATGACTCGACGAGGCCGACGGGCCAAGCAATCCTCTCAACGCCTTATCGTCACGGTTGTACGTCTCCTACCTGCAGGCGGCGCTGCGCGTACTGAGTGCAAAGGCACGGTCAGCTATCGGCTGGAAGTTCACAGCGCCGCTGTCGAAGATGACGTCGGGCCTGCCTGGGCTCGAGAGAGTGTTCACGAGGCGCCGGGTCGCTCCGGGGAATGACATCGTCGGGTGCGCGCCGGCCGACACGCGCACCGGGATGGTCCAGCTGAGGTCGAGGTTAAAGACCTCTCCGACGACGCCGCCCGGGATTTGGCCGCTGGCGCTACCGGTCAGGACGGCAGGCGGGGTGAAATGGATCGGCCGTATCGCCTGGACCATGGCATTCGTGGCACCGCCGCTGTTCAGCGTCCCTCGCCACGGTCCGCGCAATCCGCTGCATGAGTGGATGTCAAGCAAGGGGGGAACACGGCCCTGGCTCCCGGGCCACGGGATAGAGAGGCTGAACACGGAGCCGCTATTCCCCTTTGGTGGCTTCCGCGGCGCTTTCGGGACGTGGTAGCGGACCGCTTCCACGCCTGGGACGTCAAGGTCTTGGATCGTGGTGATCTTCTCGGTTGCGGCGTTGATCAGCGGGGTGAGCGTCGCCCGGAGGCCGGGGCCGATCGTCTCCTGAAGAATCTTGGGTAGACCAGCGAGTAGGTTCTGGGTGAGACGGTCGCGGAGTTGATCCAGGTCCGTGCGGTGTACCGTCGCGTACACCACGACGGCGCCAATCACCAGGTCGCCTTGAGCCTCTTCGGGCGTTTCCGTCGTCGTCTCGAAGTGGAACTCGGCAGTGCCGTTGGCATCGAGTGGGCCGGTGTCGTTCTTGCGGACAATCAGCCCGCCGGGATCCTGCCTGGAGATGTCCCATTTCACGTCGGCGTCGCGCGGCGTGAGCGTGGGGAGCGTGATGCCCAATGTCTGGGCGCAGTCAGTGATGAACGCCGGCCACTGCAGATTGCCGCCAGGCGCGCTGACATCGAGACTGAAGGTGCCGGGCACACCGACGGAGACACCCTTGGAGATCGGGTTCGGCGATCCCCGGATCGTGCCCGTCCACGGCACCAGTTCAGCGGCGACCGAGCCGACGACACTGACCACCGCGGCCACACCCGCCAGGGCATTGGCGACCACCATCGTCGGAATCTTGACTCCGCCGAGAACGATCTTGTGTGCAACATCGATCACCGTATTGACGCCGAACGAGACGATGTCGCCCACGCCCTTGACGATGTCGGCGAAGAGACCCTTGTGGAACAGTCGATCGATCTCGGCCTTGTTGGTCCCGATATGACCGATCGCGTCGAAGACGTTGTCGATCGTCTGGGTTACGAAGCTCTCGACGGCCGTGCACGGGCCGGCCGTGGCAGCCACGGCGAGGACCGAGCGCCGCCCCCTCGCGTCGCCACGAACGTGCATGGCGACATCTGACGCGAACAGCAACGACACGGCGTTTGGAAACACCACGTCGCGGTATCGCTTCCAATTGACGCGGCCGAGAATCCGCCGCGCGAGCACAGCGCTCGGCGTTCGTGCCCGCTTGGCCCACGCCGCAATCAGCAATCCCGCGCGAAGGCTGCGTTTTGACGACAGCCTCACTGGACCCGCGAAGCCATCCAGGGTGCGCCCGCTCTGACCTGAATGCGACCAAACGCCAAGCGCGAGCGAGCGCGCCTGGTCGACCGTCAACCGCAGCGGCGACCCGCGCTTGTGCACCGCGCGCACCGGTCTGGCGGCCCCCATCTGATACACGCCGATGCCCACCGACGCGAGATCCCTGACAAACCGATCCTCGGTCTTCTGGCCAAACGGCCCGGCCAGGTACGTACTCGGTCGCGGTACCGATCGCTTCGCAGTGCCGGCCACCGCAACATCACCCGAGACGACGCCCAGGATCAGAACGGTCAGTACTACGTAACTCAGCCTAAGCGAGTAACGCCGCAAGGCTCGCTCGCTCCAGCGGGTGGCGGCGACGATCCGCCGCATCGAAGGAAGGTCGTTCGGAAACGGAATCAGACGCGAGGGCGCCCGCAAACACGCGAATGTCGAAGATCTGCTCGGTCGGCGCCGCCATAGTCCCCCCCGTCTACATAGCCGCCACTAGCACCCAGTCCAGGCGACCGCTGGGATCGCCGTCACGATCAGATCTCGGGACAGACTCGTGCCAAGCACGCCGTCACCCGGCCGGGCACCGTTCTCACACCCTGCCCCAATCGCTACCAGAGGACCCTAGAAGTCAGAAAGACTCGCGACAATGGGGTCTGCACCCCATCCTCAACGCCGATAGCTCGCACGCGTTCGAGTAACGCACACCACAGCCTTCGTCGCCGGTGACGTTCGGTTTGACGTCGACCAGGGACAGGGCCGACTTCGAGCGCGCGTGCGCCCCCTTTTTGCGAAGCTCCCACGCGTGACCGGCCTTCGGCAGCACTGCCGTCAAGTGCTCGATGAGAGCTGGACGGTGGGTGAGCGCGACGGCACGCCCTTTGCGTACACACGCCCGAGTCCTGGCCGCTACCTCTGGCAGTGGTACTGGGACTCGTGCTTTGCTGCGATCGCCTGGCGTCACTTCGACCAGGCGAGGTCCCGCGCCGAGCTCGAGACGCTGCTCGCAGCGGCGCGGCCCGACGGGTTCATTGGGCACACGATCTTCTGGGAGCACCCGGTCAGCGGCGCGAGGGAGCTGTTCTACAACGTGATCCATCGCAGCGACCCGATGACGGCGACGATCCAGCCGCCGGCGCTGGCGCTCGCCTGGTCGATCGCCGTCGGAGATCCGGCGCGCGAGCCCCGGATCGCGGCCCACCACGAGGCGATCACGGCCCAGCGAGATTTGGAGGGTGACGGGCTGCTCTGGATTCTGCAGCCCGACGAGTCGGGCCTTGATGCCTCGCCTCAATTCGACCCCATCTGGGGAGACCGCGCCCAAGGCCTACCCGGCTTCGTCGAGCTCGTTCGGCGCAACCGAAAGCGCGGGTTCCGCATCGATGCCGTGCGCGCCGACGGCGGTCCGGTCGTCTGCGAGGTGATGACGAACGTCATTCACGGGCTCTCGCGCCTGGCGCTGGGGCTTCCGTCGATCACGCCGGCGCTGATCGACCGGTGCCACGACGAAGCGAGCGGGCTGTTCCTTCCGGTGGCGGCACCGTCGATCGAGGAGCGGATTCCGCTCACCTGGGCGGCGCTCTCCCCGCTCGCACTGCCCGATCTTCCCGAGCCGATCGGACATCGGCTCGTGGAGTACCTACTCGATGCGCACCGGTTCTGGACGGCCGTCCCGCCGTCCTCCGTCTCGCTCGACGAGCCGTCCTTCTCGCTCAAGGAGCACTTCGATGGCCTGCGGCGATATTGGCGAGGGCCGACTTGGGTGAACAGCGCCTGGCTGTTGTGGCGCGGCCTCGTGCGTCTCGGTTACGAGCAGCAGGCCGCCACGCTCGCCCGGGCGATAACCGCCACGGTCTCCCGGGAGGGACTGCGCGAGTTCTACGATCCGCACGACGGCCGGGGCATGGGTGCCGAGGACTTCGCCTGGTCCGCGCTCGCGCTCGAGTTCGAGGATCCAGACAACGCAAGCGCCGGCGTCCCGGCGTCAGGCTGATGGGCATCGGCCCGGTACGGCCGGCGAGAACGAGGCCGCGCCGGCGCATCCCGCCCGCCGCGCGCCGCGGCGTTATGAGTGGCGGCGACCGCCAGCAAGTCGGCTCGCTCGTTGAGCGCGTGGCCGATGTGCCCCTTGACCCAGTGCCAGCGGACCTGCTCGTGGTCTGAGGCTGCCGCCTCGAGCTGGACCCAGATCTCCTTGTTCTTGACCGGGTAACCCGAAGCCGTCTTCCAGCCCTTGCGCTTCCAGCCCGCCATCCAGGAGGTCATGCCGTCGTGCAAATAACGCGAGTCGGTCACCACACAGGCCCGCGATCCCGACGGCAGCGCGCGCAAGCCCTCCAGTGCGGCGATCATCTCCATGACGTTGTTCGTCGCGTGGGCCAACCCACCGCTGTGCTCCTCAACGACACCATCGTCCCAACAGACGACCGCCGCCCAACCGCCGGGGCCGGGATTGCGCCGGCATGCCCCATCAGTCCAGACCAGCACCTCACCCGACACGACCTCCGGGAGATCGCCGGGCAGCGACTTGGATCGGCGACGTGGACTGACGGCCATTGGGCGAGAGTCAACCACGAGGCGCGGCCGGATCGTGTCTGCCTAGCCCCTTCGGCCCGCCATCAAGATCGCAACCACCCGCGCCCCCTCCACTATCAATTTATACCGGATCGAAGGCCCTCATGAGGCCTTGACTTGTGCCCCATAATCGCCCGCCGCATGCTGCAATCAACGGACAGGAGTGGAGTTGACAGGCTCCACTCCTCGGAGGTGAGCGTATGGGCTTCGTGTTGGATTTCGAGGAGATCGACCAGACCCAGGTCGCGGTCGTCGGCAGCAAAGGCGCGATCCTTGGAGAGCTTTCACGGATCGAAGGCATCCGTGTGCCGCCCGGGTTCTGCGTGACGACGGACGTCTTTGATTCGACGCTGGCGGACACGCCGTCGATCAGTGATCGGCTCGATCGGCTGTCGCGTCTGGAGCCGGGCGATTGGGAGGCGATAGGCGCGCTCAGCAGAGAGGTTCGTCTGGCGCTTGAAGGGGTCGCTATGCCGAAGGATCTGGTGTCGGCGGTCGCGGATGCGCTCGCCCGGCACGGCGAGCAAGCCGCCTACGCCGTCCGATCGAGCGCGACGGCGGAGGACTTGCCGACGGCATCCTTCGCGGGTCAGTACGACACGTACCTGAACGTCGTGGGCGAGGCGGCGATTCTGGGCCATGTCAGCCGATGCTGGGCCTCGCTCTTCACCGAGCGCGCAGTGACCTACCGACTGCGCAGCGGCTTCGACCACCGGGAGATCCGCATGGCCGTGGTCGTGCAGCAGATGGTCTTTCCACAGGCGGCCGGCATCCTGTTCACGGCCGATCCCGTCACCTCCAACCGGAAGGTCGCTTCCGTCGAGGCCAGCTTCGGTCTTGGCGAGGCTGTGGTCTCCGGGTTGGTCAACACGGACGTCTATAAGGTGCGGGAGGGCGAGCTCGTCGCTAAGGCGGTCGCCACCAAGCAGCTTGCCATTCAGGCTTCGGCGGCGAGCGGGACACTGCAACAGGCGATCGACCGGGAGCGGCAGGGGCAACCGGCACTGACCGATGCCCAGGTGTTGCAGCTCGCGCAGCTGGGCCGGCTGATCGAAGCGCACTTCGGCCGTCCCCAGGACATCGAATGGTGCCTGGCCGACGATCACATCTGGATCGTTCAGAGTCGACCGATCACCACGCTGTTTCCGATCCCCGCGGCAGACGACCGAGAGAACCACGTGTACGTGTCAGTCGGCCATCAGCAGATGATGACCGACCCCATGAAGCCGCTGGGGCTCTCCCTGTTTCAGCTCACGGCCTTGCCGCGGATGTACGAGGCCGGCGGAAGGCTGTTTGTCGACGTCGCCCCGAGGCTGGCGTCAGCGGCGACCCGCGCAGGCGTGCTCGAGGTCCTCGGGAAATCCGATCCGCTGATCGGGGACGCGCTTCAGACAATCCTTGACCGCGGCGACTTCATCGGACCGCTCGAGGACGAGCCTCCCGCCGCCGGGCCGGAGGCCGGCGGCCCGCCCGCCCCGATCGAGACCGATCCTGCAATCGTCGCCGAGCTGATCGCGCGCAACGAGGCCTCCGTCGCCGCCTTGAAGCGAGACATCCAGACGAAGTCTGGATCGGCGCTGCTCGACTTCATCCTGGAGGACCTCCAAGAGCTCAAACGGCTCCTGGTCGACCCGCTGAGCCATCAGGCGATCATGGCGGGGATGACGGCCGCGTGGTGGCTCAATGACCACCTCGAGGAGTGGCTGGGCGAGAAGAACGCGGCCGACACGCTCGCGCAGTCCATCTCCGGCAACGTCACCTCTGAGATGGGACTCGCACTCCTGGACGTCGCGGACGTAATCCGCCCGCATGCGAACGTGGTTGCATTTCTGGAGAACGCGGAAGACGCGGGCTTCCTGGACGAGCTGGCAACGCTCGAGGGCGGCCGAGAAGCACGCGACGCCATCGAGGCCTACCTCCATGAGTACGGCATGCGGTGCGTCGGCGAAATCGACATCACAAGACCGCGTTGGAGCGAAGAGCCCGCCGCTCTCGTGCCGTTGATCCTCAGCAATGTCAGGAACTTCGGGCCTGGCGCTGGTGAGCAACGCGTCGAGCAAGGCCGGCATGAGGCCAGGGAGAAGGAGCAGGAGCTGCTCGAGCGCCTGCGGGTCCTGCCGCACGGGGCGCAGAAGGCCGCCGAGGTCAAGCAGAAGATCGACCGGATCCGAACCTTCGCCGGATATCGGGAGTATCCGAAGTACGGGATCATCAGCCGCTACTTCGTCTACAAGCAAGCCCTGTTGCGGGAAGCCGAGCGCCTCGTGCAGGGCGGCCTGCTTCGTAACAAGGAAGACAGCTTCTACCTCACGTTTCAGGAGTTCCACGACGTCACGCGCACCCATCAAGTCGATCACCAGCTCATCCGTCAGCGCGAGGACGCGTTCCGGTCTTACCAGGCGCTCACGCCACCACGAGTGCTGACCTCGGATGGCGAGGCCGTCGCCGGGGCGTACCGGCGTGACGATTTCCCGGCCGGTGCGCTGGTCGGCCTGCCCGTCTCCGCCGGAACCGTCGAGGGCCGGGCCCGCGTCGTCCTGGACATCGCGGACGCCGACATCGAAGCGGGCGACATCCTCGTCACCGCCTATACCGACCCCAGTTGGGCGGCGCTGTTCGTCGCGATCAAAGGCCTGGTGACGGAGGTCGGCGGCCTGATGACCCACGGCGCGGTGATCGCACGAGAGTACGGCTTGCCGGCGGTCGTGGGAGTTGAGCACGCTACCCAGCTGATCCGGGAGGGACAGCGGATCCGTGTGCATGGCACCAACGGATACGTCGAGATCCTTCCCTAGGCCGGTCCAGCCAGGGGCGCGAAGCTAGACGCCCGACCGCAGCGAGATCTGAGGTCAGTCCAACGAGGAGGTCGCGCTCAGCACCAGGACGTAGCTGAGCGCGTCCTCGGCGGCCGCCGCCACCAGTTGCCGACTGCGCCCGTGCACCTTCGCTCGTAGCCGTGAGCCCGCGAACGCGGCGCCCACCGCGGCCGCCACGGCGATCACGGCGCCGGGGCCACCGCCGAGCACACGTCCGCCTGTCGCCGAGAAGACCAGGCGCATGGACATCCCGCGAGGCGACCAGCGGCTGGGCGTGCCCGGCAACTTGTCGGCGATCAGTTCGAAGGCGGCGGCACCGAACACGGCGAAACGCGCGCGCCCGGCAAGTGGTCCGCGGCCGTGGACCGCGAGCGCCGCCGCTGGAGCGAGCGCGCGCAACCCACCCCCGAGACCGATCGCCAGGGCGGCGCCAAGATCGGGTCGATCGCTCACGACGACGTGGAGCCTATAAGGGTCAACGGCCGAGCTCGATGCTTGGCACCGGGCTGTCCGCCGTAGGTCACCCCGGTCAGCCTGACCGTCAACGCCGCCAGGGCGCTCATGATCGGACATGCTCACGCGCTGGTCCCGACGCTCGGGACGCTCGCCTGGCTTGGTGGCCTGCTGCTCGTGTTCGGGCCGCTTTCGGTCAGGGCAGTCCGGCGGACCTGAGGGCTCACTACGATGGTCCTGTGAGTGGCCCGAGAGTGCCCGGTGGGGTGGTGCACAAATTGCCCGCGGACCTGCGTCAGGCGCTGATCGTCAACGCCACGGCACTGGATGCCTGGAGGGACATCACGCCCTTGGCCCGCAACGAGTTCATCTGCTGGGTCGAGGATGCCAAGCAGGAGCGCACCCGAGAGCGCCGGATTCGGCGGACCCGGGAGGAGCTGGAGGAAGGCCAGCGCCGGCCCTGCTGCTGGCCGGGGTGCAAGCACCGCGACCGCACCGGCAGGTAACGGTCCGCACCAGCAACGTCGGGAGTCGCTCACAGAGCTGATCTTCAGTCAAGCGGGTCTACTGAGTCACGGTGCCCGCAAGCGCGAAGGTCGCCGGAGAGCTCTCGAAATTGTCCACGGTTTGTTTCCCGCTGCCATGCAAGCCTTCGTAGCTCTTGGTAGCGGAGGTGATCGTCCAACGTCCGAGCGCCGTCGATGGGGCGCTCACGTTGAGGGTGACCAGGAAGGTGATCATCCCGTTCTTGCCGACAACAACACGACGGATCAGAACCTTGTTGCCCTTCACGATCCTGTAGTCGGTGACCGCGCCAGCGTCCGCAATCGCTCCGACCCCCGCACGCGAACCTCCGCGGCTCCTGTTAGGGTAAAAGCTTACCACCTTTCCTCAGGCCGAGGAGGTCGATCGCTGACCGCCCGTGCAGTGGACCGCGCCTATAGCTTGATTGCGCTCCAAGCAGCGTCTCGACCCGGCAGGTCGCGTCCGTAGCTGTCGGGGTTGGTTCCTAGCGTTTCGGCGCCCTCGGCCGCGATCTTCTGGACGATCACGGTGAGCGGGAATATCGACAGGACCTCGCCAAGTTCGGGACGCGCGAACTCGTTTACCGTCGTGCCCTGTGCTCTCGAGACATCGGCTAGTTCTTTGAGGCGGTCAGATCCGCTCCCGCTGTCGAGGCACACAAGCGTGTCGTCGGCACCGAGCGCTACGGCTGGCCCGTGCAGGATGGCCTCGCACGCGAGTCCTTCGGTGGCCACCAGAGCAGTCTCTCTGATCTTCAGCGCGCCCTCTGCGGCTGTCCACGCGTTGATTCCCACGCCCGCGAATTCCAGCAGCCGCGCGGGTGGCTTCACACCCGCTGGGCCGGCGTCGAGCTCTCGCGCCACGGCGTCTGGAACGTCGCCAAGCGCTGACAGCGAGGACCCCAGCCGCTCGGCGAGCTGCGCAACCCGCATGAGCGCAGCGAGGTGGCTCGCGGTAAACGCCGAGGACACCTCTTCCGAGACCGTCTCCAGGTCAGCATCCGGATTTCCACGCTTGGATATCACGACGGTGGGAACACCCACCGCTTTCGCGCGCTGGAGCACTTCTGACGTAAAGCGCTTGGTTCCCCGGTGACTGAGCAAGAGCAGCGCGTCACCATCCGCGGGAAAGGGATGACCGGCGGCGGCATCAGCGGCCTGGACGGCCCACGCGTCAACGCCACCCATTCGTAAACACCATGCACCCTGATTAGCGGCATGCCAGCTCGTACCAGTCCCGACGACCAAGACTCGCCGGCCGGCCAATCGCTGCGCCGCAGACTCGAGCCCCGTTTGATCGTCGAGCATCCGCCGCAGCACCTCGGGCTGCGTCGCCATCGTCTCGCGCATAGCGCTCATCGCATCCACCTTCGTCTGAGCTTGGCCGCATGGCATCGCTGTCCGGCGCAGGTCTGTGCTCCAGTTCATCGGATGCCTGGGTGAACACCGCGATCATGCCACGGTGCTGGGCTACAGCACCGTGGCGCCTCGTCGCGATCGACGGAAATGTCTTGGGTCCGAGGTCCCCACCCGCGAGGCCTGAGGATCGACGGCGGTCCGTGCCGGCATGAGGTGCGACGCTGCCCGCGCAGTATTCTCGGTTCATGCTCCGGGTGGCGAGTTCCTTCCCGAGCGGTATGCGGTCACAGGCTGCGAACGCCGCGGGAGTCGCGCGTTGCCGATCAGCGCGGCCCAGCGGCGGCACCGGCGCACGGACGCGAGCCCGACCATCGCCCGATACGACTAGGAGGAACCGTGGCGACCGTTGAGAGGATCGAAAGCTGGCGCGGGCAGGACGTTCTCGACAGCGCCGGCGAGAAGGTCGGCCGTCTCGAGGAGGTGTACTACGACGCTGCCGGGGACGCGCCGGTGCTGATCTCGATCAAACACGGAAGGCTCGGCCATCAGGTGAAGCTGGCGCCGCTCGCTGACGCGGCCGTGAGCCGCGACTACGTTCGCCTTCCCTTCACCGGCGAACAGCTCGGCGGGGCGCCCGACGTGACGGTCGGGGACGAGCTCACCGCCGAGCAGTGCGCCGCGGTATGTGCCCTTTTTGCAGTGCGCCAGTCGAGCGGCCCACTGGTTGGCGCGAGCCTGCTGGCGCGCCGGAGCGACGAGGCCGAGCAGGCTCGGCGCCGCGCAGATGAGCTAGAGCTCACGGCCGAGGACCGCCAGCGGGAGGCCGAGGAGGCGCGCCACCGGGCGGGGGCCGCATCCGAGGAAGCCCGTGCCGCCCAGCGCGCCCGCGAGCAAGCCGAGGCCGCCGCGGCCGAACCTGGCGCCCCGATGCCAGGCTCGGACTAGCTCGCGAGTTCGGCGCAGGCGATCGCCGGCGCCGCGCTACGCCGGTTGCGCGATGCCCTTCACGCGCAGCCGCATTCGGCTTCGCTTACGCTCGCGATTGAATGAACCCGAGTGGTCAAGAATCGAGCTACCGCGCGATCGAGCGCCTGATCGCAACGTATGCAGAGCTTGTCGATGACGGCGATTTCGCGGCCGTGGGTCGTCTGCTCTCCGACGCCACGTTTACGGGCAGCGCTGGGGCGGTACGCGGCTGCGACGCGATCGAGAAGATGCTTCGAGACAACGCAATCGTCTATGACGACGGGACGCCCCGCACCAAGCACGTCACCACCAATCTCGCGATCGAGGTCAACGAGGATGAAGGCACAGCGGCGTCGCGTTCGTACTTCACGGTCTTACAAGCGCTCCCGGACCTGGCGCTGCAGCCGATCGTCAGCGGCCGATATTTTGACCGCTTCGAGCGTCGTGGCGGGCGCTGGTGTTTTGTGGAGCGGCGCGTTCGAACCGATCTCGTCGGCGATCTGAGCCGCCACCTTCGTCACTCGTCCACCGACCAGTAGACCTCGGTCATGCGCGTGCTTAGCGGGCCAGGATCTTCGCCTTCTGAGCTTTGGAACTCGTCCTCGGTTAGCACGCCCGAGTCGCGGAGCTCTCTGAGCTTCTCCAGCCGTCCGATGCGATCGTCGCTCGCCGCAGTGGGAGCGGTCGCATCCAGCGGCTGCCCGCTGTCCGGGTCGGCGCCGCCGGGGGCGTTGGGCGTGTTCCACAGCATCACGCACTGGCGATCGTCTGGCGCGACCTTGACCGTCAGTCGCTGACCTTCGGCGAGAGTCTGCGTGATCGCCTCGGGCAGCACCTGGTCAGCGGTCGCCGCGTATGTCGTGGCGCCGGGCGGCTCGACCAGCAACTCGAGCGAGACGCTGACGCCGCCCATCTGGGGCTGCGCCTCGCCGACGGCGAAGGACTGCAGCGTCGCCGGCATCTCCGCTCCGGCAGCGACGCGTTGCACGACCAGCCGGTAGGCCGCCTGAGTTCGTCCCTGGGCGGTGGTGACCGCCTGGATCCGTCCCGCCGCCTGCTGCAGCGTCGCCCGATCGAGTCCCATCTTTGCCAGCAGCTCCTGTTTGCGTTTGCCGAACATCGACCTCCCGTCAGATTCGGTCAAGCACGCGGGCCTTCTCGGCGGCGAACTCGGCCTCTGTCAGGATGCCCGCGTCGCGCAGGCTCCCCAAACGGTTGAGGTCGTCGAGCGGGTCCGACGCGCCATGGTCCTCGGCCGGCTGCACGGGCGCGACGGACACGACCGGCGAGGCGTGTCTGGGGGGCTGTGCGAGCGACGCGAGGCTCGAGACGAAGTTGTCGACCGACCCGATCTGGTCCCATGGGATGCGCACGCCGTCCTCGTCGACATCGACGGGAATGTCGGACCCCGGGAGAACGAGCGCCTTACGGGGCACCCGCTTGGTGAACCGGTAGCCGAACCGAGGACGACCCGGCACCGCAACCGAGAGCAGCAGTTCCGACTTGCCGATCCCCGTCTCGTGGTCATTGGCGCCGTGGCCGACAGCGATGACGCGAGCGGTGGGACGGTCAAACACCGGGCGGGGCGTGCGGTGCGGCGGGCTGCCGCCCGCGTGGGCCGCGACCTCGATCCAGGCCGACTCGAGCTCGGCCGCGACCGAATCAGGATCGGTAAACATGCGCTCCCCGCGGGCGATCAGCTCGTCGACGGTTGGCACCTGATCCCATTCGATCCGGATCCGACGCAGATCACGTGAGACGACGAGCGGGAGCCGCATCCCGACGACCGCGTACTTCTCGCGCGACGCGAGCCGTTGGGGCGAAACATGAAACGGCGGATGCCCGGACACGCGAACGATCATCGGTGTCGTCACGGTGAAGCGGCGATAGCCGCCCGTAAACCCTTTCTTCTCGCCGATGCCCGAACTGTCAGGGCCAGCCGCCGATCGTGTCACGAGCCCCTCGCCGCTGATCCCATCGCGAATCGTCGGCTGCAGGCCCAGCGGATTAAACGGCACGGCGCCTCCCCGGCATGCGGAAAACCTAACGTCTACGGCGGGGCCCTCGCTGACCAGGGCGGATTGGGAGCCGAAGCCGCGACCCTGGCTATTTCTTCTTCTTGGTCTTCTTCGTCGGGGGCGAGCCCGTGAGCGTCACGGTCTTGGTGTCCGTGGTCCCCCGAGTTCGCGGTCACCGAGATCTTCGCCGTCAGCTTGTGGCGGGCGGCGGCGTCGAGGAGTTTGAGGCCTCTCAAGCCTGCCCTTGAGCTCGTCTTGACAGTGACGATCAGCTTCAGCTTGCCGACACAACTCGCGCCCACCGGCCTCGAGCAGGATAGGGATACCCTCGCAATCCCAGCCTTTGAGACCTTGGCGGCCCCGTCAGCTGAGCGCCGGGGCCGGGGATGTAGTCGCCGACGGTGGTGCACGCGCTCGGCAACACACATGACACCGCGCCCAGGCCGCTGCTGATGACTCCGGTGGGGGTGAGAGCAGGGTTAATCGCCCAGCTCGTCCCATTCCAGAGCTCGGCGCCCGCGCGCAAGCATCCTAGTCGCCGAGCTGCAGCGAGATCAAACCGCATCGTCGCCAGTATCGGCACGGGTCACGAACACGCGCGGGAGACCCGGCCAACTTGTATCCCGTTAGGGCTCGCTGACAGGCAGGACGCGTCCGACCGCGCGCTGGGTTCGTCAGTTGCCGGACGGAGTCGGCGGGATTGGGTGGGCGTAGGCGACGAGCTTGACGGGCTCGGCCCCGGCTGGGCGCAGCCGCTTGTCGACAACGCGGTCTCGGTAGCGGTCGAACAGTTCAGCGATCTGGTCGCCGAGCTCAGATATCTCCTCGGCTGTCAGGTAACCGATCGAGTCCGCAGCGAACGCAGCATCACGCCACACTTGGGGGTAGGAGGCCCGTCTGGCCCACCACTGGCGCAGTCGCGAGTAAGCGCGGTCTGCCGCGATCGATTCGAGAGCCTCGCCGGCGGCCGCGGCCTCTGGATCTTCTGCGGTCGTCATGAAGCGGTTCGAGACCGACGCGATCCGCCACGGCCGGCTGCGGCCCTTGCCGCCTCCCGCCTCCTCGACATAGCCGTACTTGGCGAGCGTCTGAAGGTGCCACGACATGTTGCCCGGGCTCTCATCGAGCATTTCGGCGGCTCGACTGGCGGTCAGTTCTCCCTCGCGACCAAGCGTTTCAAGAAGCGCCAGGCGGACCGGGTGAGCGAGGGCACGCATGGTCCGGGGGTCGGAGATGAGCCTGCGCGCGGCGGGGCCTTCGCTAGGGGCTGTCTCGTTGACGACGTCATCGTCGGGCACCCGAGCGCGCTTGGTAGGCCGGCGGGGTCTCTTGGCCGTCATCGGGCTGACCCGCTGCGCGCTCGAGGCAGCGCGAGGCGCAGGCCGACGCTGACCAAAAACCAGCCGATCGCTCGCCTGGGCTCGATCGGGCGAGCATCTCGAATCGAAGACGGGGACGCGTGGGACCTGGTGATATTGGAGGTGGCGCAGGACCGCGTGCTCAATGGGCGGGTCGCGCGTGCTCGTCGCATCTCGGTGATCCGGTCTCGGGCTGCCATCTCCGTCAATGCTGGGTTCAGCATGTGCACCTCCTCACAAGTTGTCTTGTCACAAGAATAGTTGTCACAAGAAGTCTTGTCAAGCGGGCGCAAGTGCTTCCCGATTCCTTTCGGCGCTCGACGTCTCAGCCGCGGAGATCGGTGAAGCGCTCGAGGTCAGCGCCCCGGCGGTCAAGAGCCTGCTCCAGCGCGCCCGCCCGGCGCTTGAGGCGATCGACGAGCCCCTCCACGAGGCCGACGAGCCCGCGGCCGCCGCGCTGCTCGAGACCTATATGCGCGCGTTCGAGACCTCCGACGTCGCCCTGCTCGAGCGTACGCTGTGCGACGACGCCATAGCATCGTGGGAACCATCGCTGCTGCCGCGACCGCGCAGGTGCCCAAGGCAATGACGACGGTCAGAGCGTCCACCACCAACGAAGGTTGTGGGGAAGTCCGCTGCGTGCCGCAAACGCTAGCCGCATGGGCAAGCCCCCAAGCGGGCGACGTTGCAGCAGTCGCCCGCTGTGGATCACAGCGTGAAAAGGCCGTGCGGCGCGAGTGGCTGCGGTCGCCTGACCGACCTTACCGAATTTGGTGGTAAGTTCGGTAAGTCCGGTAACCTCAATCTAGATGGATGAGCTCGAAAACCCGTTCCGCCCTGGCGCCGGAGCTCCGCCGCCCGCGCTTGTCGGGCGCGATGAGCTGATCTCGAAGTTCAGGTTGAGCGTCGGGCGTGCGATAAAGGGTCGACCGGGCAAGAGCGTCATGCCGATCGGGCTGCGCGGCGTGGGCAAGACCGTGTTGCTCAACGCCTTCAACGAGATCGCGGAGGACCAAGGACTCAAGGTCGGGTATATCGAGGCGCCCGAAACAGGCGATCTACGCAGGCTCCTCGCAACGCGTCTGCGCAAGATCCTGATCGACCTCGACCGGGCCGGCAAGGTTTCGCGAGCCGCCAAGCGCGCGTTGGGAGCTTTGGGCTCGTTCACGTACAACCTGCCGGACGGCTCGTCGATTTCGCTCAATGTTGATGCCCTTGCTGGCGTCGCGGACTCGGGGGACCTGTCCGACGATCTCACGGATCTGCTCGTCGAAGCCGGGCATGCGGCTAGCGATCGCAAGACGGGGATCGTTCTTGCGATCGACGAGGTGCAGTATCTGGCCAGAGAGGAGCTCGGCGCCCTGATCAGCGCGATTCACCGGACGGTCCAGCTCAACCTGCCAGTCGTGCTTATTGGCGCGGGTCTACCTCAGCTGCCCGGCCTGACCGGCAACGCGAAATCCTACGCCGAGCGGCTGTTCGAGTTCCCACGGATCGACTCGCTTGACGGCGAGTACGCCCGCGACGTCCTTCGGCTTCCGGTAGCTGAGCAGAAGGTCGAGTTCACGCCCGATGCTCTAGATGAGCTGCTCGACCAGACCCAGGGCTACCCCTACTTCCTTCAAGAGTGGGGCTATGAGGTCTGGAACGTAGCCAGCGGGTCACCGATCACCCGCGAGGACGTCAACACAGCTGACCCGCTGGTCCGCCGCAAGCTCGATGAGAGCTTCTTTCGGGTCCGCATGGATCGTGTGACGCCGGCCGAGACCACCTATCTGCGGGCGATGGCGGAGCTCGGGTCCGGACCGCACCGCTCCGGTGACATCGCCTCCCAAATTGGGGTTCAGGTGGAGACCGTCGCCCCTCGCCGGTCCGCCCTGATCCGCAAAGGCATGATCTATAGCCCTGCGCACGGCGACACTGCCTTCACGGTCCCGATGTTCGACGAGTTTCTCCGGCGCTCACCAGACTGACCTGCATCGCGCGCTCCCTTGCGGTAGATCGCAAGCACGCGTCTCTCTGACGACCTCCCGACCAGAGCAGAACTTTCGAGCTCCCCAACGACGAGGCGGGGCCGGTGGGAGCCACGGCTGGCGAGTCTGGGCGAATGTGATCCCGCGGCGCCGGTCCGAGCCGGGTCTGATATGGCGGACGACTTCTCGGTCGCCAACCTGATCACGCGCTCGCTGTCCACGGCGTGGAAGCGGTCGCGCGAGCCGACACCGTCAGACGGCGGCGGTGTCCTGGTGGGCGTCCGACGCAGGTCCTTGGGTGCCGTCGGTCGCCTCGGCGAAGGACAGCCGCTGGTGATCGGGTGGTCCATCGAGCACGTAGATTTCGGCGCCGATGTCGGGGTCGACGTGGTTGGCGCTCAACATCGCGATCACGCGTCGGCCGGTGAGCTGTGCGACTTTGGCCGTGCTTTCCTCGCGCATCGCCTCTTGGAACTCGTGGCGGATCTCGATCACCTTGTCACCGCGGCCTTTGTTGACGAGCGACTGCTCGCCCTTGGTCAGCGTCTGGTCGAGCATCACGAGCACGACGTTGTCGCGGATCGTTGTCCGCGACTTCATCGGTCCCCGTCCGGTGTATTCGCGCAACAGCCCCACGACCGCGTGGGAGATCGCCGCGTGCAGCGTCGCGCTGGCGGGCTGCTCTGCTTCGGTCCGGTCGGCCATCAGCCGTCCGATCTCGCCTTTCCCTGAGTGCAGGAAAATCTGGCGCCGGAAGAGGGAAAGGCGGCGAGCCGCCGGGGCGCGAGACACGTCTTGACCGCGAGCAGCCGATCGAAACGCTGATTAGGAGTCTTGCACAGCCCGCGCGCTTAATCTGGGGCGCGGGCGGCAGCGCTTATAGTTGTTGTCACGGTCCAGCGGGCTTGCCCCGGTCGGGCTGGCGAAGGGACGTAAGAGGGCGGCGGGCGTCGATAGGCGCGCGAGCACTCGGCGAAACTGAAGACGAGTTACGTCGGGAGGTTTACATGACCAGCGCCAGCGCGAACGTCCCCGAAGAGCTGCCGTTCGACTTTCGAATCAGCGCGAGCGAGCAAGGCGCGACGAGCACGATCGAGCTCGAAGGAGAATGGGATCTCGCCCAACAGGCCGCGAGTACCGACGCGATCGCCCGGGTGCTTGACCGGCGTCCGGCATGCCTCGTGCTCGACCTCAGCCAGCTGAGCTTCATCGACTCCTCCGGCATTCACGTCCTGATCAACGCCCACAACCGCTGCGCCGCGCAGGCGACGCACCTGGTGATCATCCCCGGTCCCCGCGCCGTGCAGCGCGTGTTTGAGATCTGCAACCTGGTCCAGAGCCTTCCGTTCGCCGGTCACAACCCCCAACCCAGCCCCGCCAGGCTCCGTGACGAGCGCGCCGGGGACGGCAGGATCCGGCGACACTAGCCCGCCAACCACGCGCTCTGGTCGGCGACCGGCTCGAGCGGCAGCTCGCGGCCGAGTTCTTCGCTGGCGACAAAGAAAGGCAACTACCTGGGTGCGGGCGAGTGGCGGCGGGTCAGGGTCGGACGCTCACTTAGTCGGCGGCGGGCGAGTGGTCTCGACGTGGAGTGTCTCCGCGGGCAGTTGGGATCTGACGAGCTCAACGATGGTGTGGCTGCGCGCCAGGCATCGTGGGCAGTAGGTGATCGACAGCCAGGGAGCTCTGGGAGCGATGGTCAGCCAGCACCGCGGGCAGTTCAGGAAATACCCGCCGCGAGCTTGCATGTGGCGCTCGGGGTGACCCCGAGTGGCTGTGACGCGGGCCTGGGCCTTCTGGGCCCGAGCCGCCGGCCTACGGAGTTGGTGTGGTGCGGCCACTTCTTTTGACGGTCGCTTTCTTGAGATCGAATCTGCGAGCGATGGCGGCGCGGTCTCGTTCTCTGAGACGGTCATCCGGGCACCGGATCGCCCGCCGTGATCGCCGAGCAGATCGCCGGGGGGTCTGCCCGGTCGGCTCGAGCGTGAACACCTGGACTGCGGTCACGAGGTGCGAGCGCATCGCGCTGGAACAGCCGTAGGCGTAGGTGCGTTTGCCGCTGGAGCGGTCAGTACCGAGCGCGGGAATTGATCGAGCAGCAGGTCGCACCAGACACACGTAAGGCCGAGATCGAGCGAGACTCCCCATGTCTCGCAGAGCTCGTCGACGAGCACCAGCCCAAGGCCGCCTGGGGTTTCGGGGTCAGGCGCGAGCATGCAAGGCCGCAGCCGTGACCCTGGGTCGGTGACGGCGATTCGAAGTCGATCATCGAGCGTCGTCACCTCGACCGTCAGCGCTCGGTGAGGGCCGACGTTTGCGTGGACCACGCTGTTGGTCACGAGCTCACTGACGAGCAGCGCAGCATCTGACGCCGTGCTGGCAGGAATCTGGCCCTCGAGCCGTGAGCGCACCCAGCTGCGAGCCCGGGTGGGTGCATCGTCACCGCCCGGGATCCGGATCGAGATCGATCGTCGCAAACCCGGGGGCTGGGACCCCGACGCTGTCATGCGGCGGCCCTCGCCCCAGACCGTGACGGCCGCGACTGAGCGCTCCGAGGGCCACGCGCTTCGCCCCAAGCGCGTGGCTGACGAGCCCTCCGTCGAGTGATCGCGCGATCTGCTCGTGGAGGGGCCCCAGTCCCCACGATGCGATCGTCCGAAGCGGCTGCCATTCGCCGTCTGACTGCTAGCACAGCGCGACCTCGGAGTTCAGAATGCGAGCTAGGCCTGTGAGCAGCAGGCGGACGCGCCGGAAGCCGGCGTCCCAGCTCGCGGGCTGCTTCGCAAAGGGTTGGCTTCAAGCCGGCAGCGAGCGCGATCTGAAGGCACAAGCCCATCGCCGAGCCACAACAGATGCAGAACGACAGGCTCAGATCGGCGCGCGATGAGTACCGCACTTTCACTCCTAACGGGAGCTGCGTTGCTTTTTGCAACACCCCCGCGAGCCGCCGACAGGCCGCTGCAGACGCGCCATCCGCCTTCTTGTCCTTGGACCCCGACACGACTCGCCCGCCGGGCGTGCACGCGTCAACGTCCAGCCCCACTCTTACCCGGATCGGGCCGCCGCGAAACAACGAACGAGCACATCAGCGCGCACGATGCCTGGATGAGCGCCCAAACCCCCGTGACAGCGGCTTGCTCGGTACGCCGCTGGGAAGGGCATCTTCCCGGCTCGGTCGTGCCCGGTCGGCGCTGCTGCTTCGGGTCGGCAACCCACCTGGTTCGGGCGTATGCCTCTAGGCACAGCTGCCGAGCGGGGGGCCGCACGAGCTGGCGTTGGCGATCCGCTTGACGATGGTGCCGTTTGATCGATACCAGATCTCCTGGCCGAGTCCGCGAAATCCTGGCGCGCGAAAGGCGGCAATGTTGTTGTTGACGGTGACGATGATCGGTTTGGATCCGGGTGTTGTCGGGTGACGCGGATGCTGGGCCGTTGACCCGGTCGCGGGCCAGAGCGCGACCTTGGCGACGCCGTCGGGAACGACCATCACCCAGCGCGACCCCGGTTTCTCGCCGTGGGCGAAGTCGCCGTTGCCGATATCGCGTCCTCCCTCGATCTCGGCTGGAATACCGTTGCCTCCGGTGACCGGGTAGGTCGCCAGCGCGGCCGTCGTCGCCGCGGTGACCCGCTGGTCTTTGCGCGGTAGTCGTTTTTTGGCCTGCTCCGTGGGGGCCAGGAACGGGACGACGTAGATCCGCTGGCCCCACGGCGCGATCGTCGCCAGGCGCATGAGCGACAGCACGGGCCGCCCCTCAAATGCAAGCGAGTACTTGTCACGTGCCCCGCGGCGCAGTTGGCGGATCAGCGCCGGATTGCGGTCAGCCGTCGTCTGCGGACGGCGCAGCACGCCAAGGATCGACGTCAACTCCCGCGCCTGCGCTGACGGCTGTGGATGCTGGCTGGCGCTCTGGCGCGGATGTTCGTGGCCGAGTAGCACGATCGCGGCGAGCGTCACCGCGACCATGACCGCGGTCGCACACACCCCCAGGATCACCCCGCCGTTACGCCGGCGCGGGCGGTCCCGCGAAGCGGTCGTCTGCTCGGCGTCAAGTAGCGCCAGGAGCGGCTCGATCGCCGGTGCCGGCAACTCGACCGGGAACGGGTTGACGTCGCGGATCAGATCGATCGTGTCATCGCTCATCGCTGAGGCTCCGTGCTCGTGGGTTTCGGCGCCGGCGCCGTGATCGGCCGTCGGGCTCCCAACGCCCGCTCAAATCGCCGTCGAGCGCGCGATAAGCGAGCCGAGAACGTATTGGGCGCGACTCCGACCACCGCGGCGGCTTGCGCGGCGGTCAGCCCCTCCCAAGCCACCAACAGCAAGGTCTCCCGGTCCTGCTCATTGAGCCGACCGAGCGCCACGAGTACCGCCTCGTCGAAATCGCTTCTCGCCTGCGGCCCTCGTACCGGCGCGGATCGGTCAAACCGCAGCCGACCACGCAACGCCGACTCGCGCACGACCGTGCGGTGACGGTTAGCCAGCGTGCGCCGCGCGACTGCCAACAGCCACGGCAGCGGATCGCCCACTGGCACCTCACCGAGCTTGCGCCACGCGACCAAGAACACATCCGCGACAACGTCCTCGGCGATCTGCGCGTCTGACCGCCGCCGAGCGTAAGTACGCACCGCCCCAGCGTGCGCCCGATAGAGCTGCTCAAACCAAGCTCGGCCCGCCATCACCGACCTTAATGTCCATCAACGCACCAAACCTGACAGCTGATCGACGGCCAGCCGGAGCATCTGGGACGACGAGACCCCGTAGCCACAGGGTCCGCGCGACGTCTAGATCTTGGAAAGGAGTACGCCATGGCATCGAGGGCAGGATCCCGTGGGACGCGCCCGTAACGCGACTCTACGGGCGCGGCTTCCGAATACTTAGTCAACCACCTAAGTGATGTGGTACGGTCCGCAGCCGTGCCGACAGCTGAGCCCCAGCAACTCGATCAGGCGTTCCATGCTCTGTCTGACGGCAACCGCCGCGCGATCGTCACGCGTCTCTCCGGCGGTGCGGCCTCGGTGAGCGAACTCGCGGCGCCTCTGGATGTGTCGCTTCCGACCGTGATGCAGCACCTCGACGTGCTCCAGCGCAGCGGGCTCGTCCGTTCCGAGAAGGTCGGCCGAGTCCGCACCTGCCGGCTCGAACCCGGTGCGATGCGCTCGGTCGAGCACTGGATCGCCGAGCACCGCGCCATCTGGGGACGTCGCCTCGAGCTGTTGGGCGAAGTTCTCGACGACGCCTTCCCCGACCACGAAGGGACACCGCAGCAGTGAGCATCCGTCAGCACGACTTCACCATCGAACGGCGTTTCCGCCAGCGTCCAGAGCAGACGTTTCAGGCGTTCGCCGACCCCGAGCTCCGGCAGCGCTGGTTCCGGCTGCCCGACAGCTGGACCGACACCGAGTGGTCGTTGGACTTCCGCGTCGGCGGCGGCGAGCTGAACGCAGGGCGCGACCGCGGCAGTACCTACCACCTCTTCGAGAGCCGCTTTCACGACATCGTGGACGGGAAGCGGATCGTCTTTGTCTACGACATGCGCCTCGACGGCCGCCTGGCCTCCGTGTCGCTGACGACGATCGAGCTGCGCCCCGACACCGGCGGGGGCACGCACCTGAGCTTCACAGAGCACGGCGCCTTCCTCGACGGTCTCGAGGATCCGGCCGACCGCGAGCACGGCACGGGCCTGTTGCTCGACGGGCTCGGGGCCTTCCTCGCCGACGAGGTGCCGGCGTGAGCCTCGTCCTACACGAGCACCCCTTCGCGATGTACTGCTGGAAGGCGCTGATCGCCCTCTACGAGCGTGATGTGTCGTTCACGGCCGATCTCGTCGAGGCCGACCGCTCCGCGCTCGCGGCTCTCTGGCCACCGGCCTCGATCCCCCTCCTCGTCGACGACGGCATCGTGGTCTCCGAGTCGTCGATCATTGTCGAGCACCTCGACCGCCACGGCGACGCGCCACGCCTGATCCCCGCCGACTCCGACGCGGCGCTACAGGCGCGACTGTGGGATCGCGTGGTCGACGGCTATGTCGCCACGCCGGTGCAACGGATCGTCGGCGACGCACTCCGACCCGCCGACGCCAAGGACCCGCGCGGCGTCTCCGAGGCCCAAGCCACCCTCGACCTCGCCTACGCCACCCTGGACCGCCAACTCGACGGACGCGACCATGGCGGCTGGCTGGCCGGCGACGACTTCACGCTCGCCGACTGCGCCGCGGCGCCGGCCCTCCATTACGCAGACGTCCTCCGTCCGCTGGATCGCGACGCGCACCCCGCGCTGGCCGCCTACTTTGACCGGGTATTGACGCGATCGTCCGTCGCTCGCGTCGTCGAAGAGGCCCGTCCCTACCGCGAGCTGTTCCCGCTGCCGTGGCCCGAACGCGTGACCTGAGCGCCGGCACATAGGCCGCGGGCTGGGTTCTCGGTCGACCCAGGCCCATGCCTGGCGGCCAACCCGGCGTCGTATGGCCATGCGCTCACATCCGGCTCCGGCACGGAGCAGACGTCAGCCTCTGCGGCAGTGACGGCACGTGCTGACAATCCTGCGGCGAAAGCTCTTGGATGTCGCCGTCGAGCGTCTAGCTCTCAGTCGGCGAGCCTTTTCCAGTAGCGCACGTACTCGCGCTCGTGGCCGAGGCCGCATTCGAGCGCCAGCCGCATCCCAGCCGACATCTCTACTTTCGTTTGCTCGCGGTACTGTTCCAGCCGCTGTTGATGCAGCGCCAGCTGAGTCCGTGCCAGTTGTGCAGGGTCCGCGCCGAAGAACAGTTTCAATATCCCGGGGTCGCGCAGCTCGAACGACTCGCTGATCGGCTCCGCGCGCCACGCGTCTAACTTGGCCTGCCCGGCCTCGGTCAGGCGGTAGAGCTTACGGCGGCGGCCGCTCTGCTCCTGGCGTTCTTCGAGCAGATGCTCGCCTGCCAGGCGCGAGCACTCGCTGTAGAGCTGGGTGTGCGCCACGGTCCAGAAGTTTGCGGTGGTGGCTTCCGCCACGCGTTTGATGTCGTACGGCGTTGCCGGCTGGCAGACCTCCACGAGACCGAGGACCACGTAGCTGGTCGTGCTCAGGCGGACGCTTGACATCGGTCCCGATCATAACCTACGCTTTGCATCATACGGTTTGAACCATTCGGGAGGCATCATGGTAGTGAGTACCGCGCCATCAACGTACACGAAGGGCTTTCAGACCCTGGAGGAGGAGATCACTGTCGATCAGCTCCCGATCACGGGTGAGCTGCCCGCGTGGTTGAGCGGCTCGCTGCTGCGCACTGGCCCGGCCAAGTTCGAGGCAGGCGAGCGGCAGTTCAACCATTGGTTTGACGGACTGGCAATGTTGCACCGTTTCACCTTCGGCGACGGCCGCGTGTCTTACGGCAACCGTTTCCTCGAGGGCCGCACCGAGCACGCCGTGCGCCGGGAGGGCCGGATTGCCTTCCCGGAGTTTGCCTCCGATCCCTGCCGCACGCTGTTCCAGCGCGTGCAGACGCTGTTCAAAGGGGGACCCGAGTTCGGCGATTCCGCCAACATCAACGTCGTCAAGCTCGGCGAGCACTTCCTGTCGATGACCGAGGCGCCGATCTCGATCGAGTTCGACCCGGTGACGTTGAAGTCGGCAGGCGTTCCCTACACGCCGCCGGGCAACCTCACGACTGCCCACCCGCACTGCGACCGCCGTGACGGCGCGATGCTGAACCTCGCTGTCAAGCTCGGCCCGCGCAACGCATATCGCTTCTATCGCGTGCCCGCCGGGACGATGACCCCAGAGGTGCTCGCCGCGGTCCCGGTCAAAGAGCCAGGCTATGTGCACTCCTTCGGGCTCACTGAGAACTGGTGGGTGCTGGCCGAGTTCCCCTGGAAGGTCAACCCGCTCCGGCTTGCGCTGTCAGGACGACCGTACGCTGAGAACTACCGATGGCGGCCCGAGCAGGGCACCCGGTTCATCGTCGTGAACCGCCTCACCGGCGAGATCCGCCAGGACCTCACGACCGACGCGTGCTTTGCGTTTCACCACGTCAACGCGTACGAGGACGGCGATGAGCTCGTCGTAGACGCAAGCGTCTACCCGGACGCCTCGATCGTCGAGGACCTGTACCTCGAACGGCTGCGAACCAAAGCCCCAGATCAGCACGCAGAACTGCGCCGCTTCCACCTACGGCCGGCGGCTGGCACCGTCACCTTCGAACGGCTGATCGACGAGCCGATCGAGCTCGCGCAAATCAACTACGCGCGCCATAACGAGCGTCCCTATCGCTACGCGTGGGGAGTCGGGCAAGATGGTCACTGGATCGACCGGATCGTCCGCGCTGACGTCCTCAAGCGCACCTCGACCACCTGGCATGAACCCGGCTGCTGGCCCGGCGAGCCCGTCTTCGTGAGCCCTCCCGACGCAACCGACGAAGACGACGGCGTACTGCTCTCGGTCGTCCTCGACGGGCGAAGCAACACCTCATTCCTGCTTGTGCTCGACGCGGCGGACCTCGCCGAACTCGCGCGCGCGCACGTCCCACACCACATCCCGTTCTCATTCCACGGCCGGTTCGCGGCAAGCGTCACTTCCAGTCCGAGGTAGCGAGTCCTGCGCGCACGTAGTGCACGGTTGCGCGGAGCTCTGAGATGTGAATATGGGGGTTGTAGAGGGGCTGTTGCTGTGGTCTGTGAGCAGTTGGTGCAGTTCGATGACGCTGGTCGGGTTCGGGTCGTGGGTGTGCTCGAGCATGGCGGCGATCTGGAGCAGTTCGCTGCGCACGCCGGCTGCTCGGTCTGACAGCAGCGCGTGGCGGCGGAATCGATGGGACCGGTCGGTGTGGTTGGCGGTCCGTCGCAGCCACTTGAGGAGCGCGCGGCGTTGATGGTCGGTCGTGCGCTTGCGCGAGTGCCACGGGACGCCCTGGCCCGCATCTGAGGTGGTGCGGGTCACCGCTCCTGGGGATTCGAGTTGGGTGTTGAGGTGGCTCTCGGTTGATCGGCGAGCGTGACGTGTGGGGGAGCGGTCGGCCGGCAATCCGGCGCCGATCCGTGCGCTGGCGTGGGCGAGCTTGGCGTGAAGGTCGTCGGCTGGGAGGTTGACGTTGTAAAGCGGGCTGCAGCCGCTGGTCAGCAGCTCGCGGACGAGCGCGACGCTCGCCGGGTCGGGATCGGTGGCGTGCTCGAGCGCATCGGCGAGCAGGAGCAGGTCATAGCGCGCGGCCGCGACTCGGTCCGCGAGGACTGGGCAGCAATCAAACCGACGTGGCGGTTGCTCGGCGGCCGCGGTTCGCCGCAGGCCGTCAGCCAGCCTTCGACGGTTGCGGGTACTGACCAGTCGCCTGCGCTTATCGATCAGCTCGGGGAGCCGCGAGAGCTCACCGAAGACCGCCAACTTCGCGAGCCGCCGCTCGCTGACCCGCGTTGTCTGGCGCACGCCGGCGGCGCCGCGATGGATCTTGACACGGGTCATGTGACAGCCTCCTGTTCGTTGGATCGCTTCGTGCGATCCGGTCGGCAGCGAGAAAGCCGAACCACGAGACACCGGCTGCTGACAGGTGTCTGGCAGCTATCGCCAGGACCGATGACGGGGGCCCCGCCTCTGAGCCCTGGTTCATCGTGGAGGCTTCTTGCGTGCCAGATGAACCTAAGCCGGGGCGCCGGGGCGCGCATCGGCGGCTTCACCTATGTTGCGACGACCGCGGTGCCCATGTTGGGTCGGTCAGCTTGAGCCGTGCGGCCTCAGCGATCGCTCGGCCGTTCACTCAGCAGACGCCCGTGGTGCCCGGTCTCCTTGGACGTCCGAGAGCGCGATTGGCAAATCTCGGTGCGCCCGCGGCTGGATATCGCCCGTGGCCGGCAGCGGTGAGCAACCGCGGCGTCAGGAGTTGTAAGACGACGGCACCGACTCAGGGGAGCGCTTGTCCCATCCGTGAAATTGCGAGTAGTCGGGTGCATCCCAGGCTTCGCGCAACCCGGGCTTGCTCAGATCCCAGTCGGGGCGGATCTCGCGGGTGACGGTCCGTAGGTCGTGCCAGAGATCCACGAAGGAGGGACGTCCCCAGAACCAGTAGCCGTTGTAGATGCTGTGGATGACCAGCCCGGGCTTGAGCACGAGGGTGTGGGGGATCATCGGGTCGTGCTCGGGGTCGGTGTACTCCTGGATGTCGAGGTCCTTCTGGACGGTCCGTTCCGGGTCGGAGAGGAAGGGCCACTGGGCGCCGGTCGACGCGCGGAACTCCTGGCTCGAGTGATGGGTATCGGTCGAAATCGTGGCAACCTGCGTGTAGGACACTGCGATCTTGGGGTAGTTGGCTGCGAGCTCGAGGTGCTGCTGGTGCTCCTTGGGGCAGTAGTTGCCGCGCGCGAGCGTTAGGATCAACGGGTCGTCGCCTTGGATCTCGCTGAGCTTCCGAGGAAGGTTCTCGTGATCGGGCAACTCGTAGTCGGGGAACGTGCCGCCAGGGGCGATGTCGCTTCGCATGATCTGCTCCTGTCCTGGTTGAGGAGTGACGAGAACTATGGCCGACGTCCCGTCCACTCGCGCTCGGTGGTCCGCAGGCCCGGACCCCGGTCAGGCTCGTGCGTCGACCAGTCGTAACCCGGGCGCCATCGGAGCCCTTCGGGTCCGCATTTGAGCTTAGTCAACCGGCGCCGCGGGCGCCAGAAAGAGGGTCATCCTATGAGTACCCGGACGCCTGTGTGCGAGTTGCTGGGGATTGAACGCCCGATCGTCGAGGCGCCGCTGGCTGTAGATCCCCGCCTGCCCGCCGCGGTCTCAAATGCCGGCGGCCTCGGCAGCCTGGGCCTGTCGTGGTCCGATGACGCGGGAGATGTGGTTCGTGAAACGGCGGCCCTCACCGACCGGCCGTTTGCCGGCAACTTCGTGCTCTTCACCGATCAGCACGGTCGAGTCGAGGAGGCCCTCTCGGCGGGTCTGCGGGTCGTGTCGCTCATCTGGGGCGATCCGTGCAGCTATGTCGACTTGGTGCATGACGCCGGCGGCCTTGTTATGCACACAGTCGGCAGCGCGGAAGAAGCGCGGCACGCAGCCGGATGTGGAGTTGACATCATCGTTGCGCAGGGCTGGGAGGCCGGGGGGCACGTCTGGGGAGGCGTCGCAACGCTCCCGTTGGTCCCAGCGGTTGTCGACGCGGTGGCACCGGTGCCGGTCATCGCGGCAGGTGGGGTTGGCGATGCTCGAGGAGTCGCGGCCGTGCTCGCTCTCGGCGCCCAGGCCGCCTTGCTGGGCACGCGGTTCCTGTTGGCTGAGGAAATGCCGATCCACGAGGAGTACCGGCATCGCCTGATGGCCGCTACCGAAACCGATGCCGAGTGGTACCCCGACCTTTATGACGTGGGCTGGCCGGACGCTCCGCACCGCGCGATCCACAACTCCACGGCCGAACTGTGGGAGGCCGCCGGCCGGCCGCCACTGGGCAGCCGGCCGAGAGAGGGCGAGGTGATAGCGCACTTTGCTTCGGGTGACCCGATCATTCGATATTCCCCCGCGCCCCCGATGGTTGGAACGACCGGTGAGATCGAGGCGTTATCGCTTTGGGCCGGACAGAGCGTTGCGCTCGCCAAACAGCCACAGCCCGCTGCGGAAATCGTGGCCGAACTCGTCTCGCGCTTATAGCCCACTCGGATCAAGCCTTCGCCTCGCGGAACCGCACTCATGCCAAGCTCCGTTCCTCCCGCGGCATCGTCGCCATAGAGCAAGGGCCCGCTCGATATGTCGTGCGGGGCGCACGCAACTTCGCGAAGACTGTCTCGTTGACGCGAGATGATGAAGACATCCGCGATCTCCGGTCGCGCCTGTTCGCCCGTCGGCGGGGCTGCGCGTTGCGGTCGATTCAAGCGGGATCGCTTCGATCTCAGGTGGTGTCGCTGGAGCTACCCCAGGTGTTAGCGTGGCCGGCCGGTGAGTACCGCTAGCCAAGACGCCTCGGGCCTGCCCCTCGGTCGGCGGTTGGGCATGGTGGGCACGCCCCTTTGGCTGGTCGGGCTGTCATGTCTGACACTCGCCGGGCTCGCTGACGCGCTCCTCAAGCACGAGCACGGGCTCAGCGGCGATGAGCCCTTCTACGTGCGGATGGCGGCCCATCCTGGGGCCGCGCACAGCTTTCCGTATGCCTACCGAATCGCGGTTCCGTGGCTCGTTCACGTCCTGCCCTTCTCGCAGGTCACGTCATTTCAACTACTGACGCTTGTGTGTATCGGCGCAGCTGGGGCAGCCCTCTGTGCTCTCATGCGCGAATTTGCGATCCCGGAGTGGATCGCGTGGCTGCTGGCGCTCGGTTTTGCGATCTCGCCGAACCTCCTGGTCGTGCTGCTGCGCCATGGCCGCAGCATCGATCCGGCGACCACGCTGGTGATGATCGTAGGGACGCTGTTCATCGTCCGTCGGAGGCGGCTTTCGCTGGCGATCACGCTGCTGATCGGCGTTGCGGTTAAGGAGACAAGCCTGTTGCTGATCCCGTTCGCCTATGCGGTCTGGGCGCGGCAGCTATTTGACCGCGCTGCCCTCCGGGATACGGCTCTCGTCGCGGTGGCCCCGGTGATCGTCTACATCGCGCTACACACAACGATCTCGGCGATCGGACATGACTATGCACCCGGCTACGACAGCGGGTCGTTCTTGCATGCCCGGCTGACCGTCTTCCGGCAGGTCTTCAGCGGCGTCGAGTTGCGGCGCGTCGCATATGCGTACGGCCCGCTGTGGCTAGTGGCGCCGTGGGCGCTGCTCAGCCTGTCATTCGCCCGCCGCGGTCTCGTCCTCATCGCCGAGTGCGTCATTGCGATGACAGTCTCCTACGACGCCGGGCGGATCATCTTCCTAGCGGTCCCGGTCTTCTATGTCGCAGCAGCCTGGGTGATCAGAGACAAGCGTCGACTTGCCGCGGCGACGATCGTTTTCCTCTTCGCGCTCGACATCGGCTACGCGGTCTACATGCAACTCCACGGTGTCCAGTACGGGCTGGACACAACTCCCAAAAGCTCAATTCCCATCCATTGATCGCACCGGCGCGACGAGAGGGTCGTATGGCTGAGACTGCAGCCCGCGCGCTGAACGCCCGTCAGTGAAAGTCACACGCGGTGGCGGCTTATTTGAACGCGGGGGAGTTGACGTCGATCGTCTTCGGTACCAGCAACGACAGGTTGCTGGCCGGACGAGCCGCAAGCCGCAATCGCTACCGCGCAGCCGGCAACGACCCTCGTTTTACGCACCGGTCATAACACGGGCATAACTACGGGCCGGGCTTCCGCCTTGATCTCCGGGATGCCGTAGCAGGCTGTCTGAAGTCAAACGTTGGCGAGCGTGCCTTCGCGCGAGGGCCATCGAGGTCGACCAACGGTGTTGTTACGCGGACGTCACGATCTGGAAGAGCTCCGCCGCCTCGACCGGCGAGACTTCAAGCGCGGGTTCGCCAACGGTGAGCTCGATGATGTTCACATTCGGGATGACGCTTGGAACGAGACGGTGAAACAACCAGACGCGTCGCTGTTCGGCTATGTCAAGCGCGCGCTCCCGAAGGTTCTGCGAATCCCCACGGAGATGGATGTGAAACAGGGGTGTCTGCGGCGGATCAGGGACCACATCGATCCCAGGTAGCTGGCTCAATGCACCCGCGAGCGCGCGGGCGTGCTCAAGAAAACGCGGCATCTGCGGGATCAGCTCATCGAGCCCACGCTGTGCGGAGGCGGCAAATGGGAACAGGCTCGAGAGCGCTCCGCCGTGCCGGCGTCGCCAAACCCGCGTCTCAGCGATGACGTCGTCTGGCCCGGCCAGAACACAGCCGGCCAGCCCGCAGAGTCCCTTGTACAACGAGACGTACACGGTGTCGAAGAGCGCACCGATCTCCGCGTATGAACGGTCGTAGTAAGGTGCCGACTCCCAAATTCGAGCGCCATCGAGGTGGGTCGCGATGCCCGTATCGCGCGCCCATTGGATCTGCGCCAGGAGATCCTCCCATTCAGGAAGCCGGCCACCGATCTCCCGCTGCGGTAGCTCGATGAGCAGCGCCCCGATCGGCGCGTGGATCGCCTCGAGATCCTCGAGTTCGATCAGCCGGTCACGATCGCCGATCAGTTCCGCCTTGAGGCCGTGCAGGTGCGCGTAGCCGCCATGCTCGTGGAGCTCAAGATGGCAGGTGGGGTGAAACGCGACGCTACTGAGCCCACGCCGATCGCAGTGAATTCGCAAGGCGATCTGTTGCGCCATTGTGCCGCTCGGTAGCAACGCCGCGGCTTGCGTGCCGAGAAGCTCGGCGATGCGGCGTTCAAACGACTCGACGAACTCACCCTCGCCGTAATGGTCAGGCCAGGCGTCGGGCCCAAGCGCCGCTGCCGCCGCCGTGAGCAGCTCCGCAGCTGAAACTGGACGGCGTTGACCAAGCCACCGCTCGCACCGCCGCATGATCTCGCGCCAGTCGCGCTCCACCACAGGCCGAGCCTAGCGCGGCAAACGAACACTCGAGCGCGTCAGGACGTCGATCGTGTGGCGTCTGACGCATGTGCTCAAGGAGACCGGGAGCAGGTATTGCCCCCCGCAACGTGTAACGGATTCTGCTCTGGCGGCCGACACTCGGCTTCACAGTCCAGTCTCGGCGGCGAGCCGTCCGCTGGCCGCAGCATCCCTGAGCGCTCGGTAGTCGCGCTCGTTTTGGTCGGCGTAAGTGACGGCGAAACGAGCGATCGCACCATCGAAGGTGTCCGAGCTCCCGAGGTAGGCTGCGATTGCGATGCGATCGCCTGTGCGTGCGTGAGCACGGCCAAGAGTCCAGCCGCACATCTGCGCCCACAGCGCCATGCCCGCGGGGGTCATCCCGGCGATATCCGCGGAGCCTTTCCAGTCCTTGAGCTGTCGGATGTAGAAATCAAGCTCGCGGCCCTGCCACGTGAAGCGCTCCCAGCCAAGGAAGATGTCGCTCGTTTCCTGAATCAGCCGCTGGCCGGTTACGACCCTCTCGCCGTGGTGCGAGAAGTCGCTTTTGGTCACGAACTCCTCGAGCACCGACGCCTGGGCCTCCTTGACCTGCAGGAAGAGCGGCGAGCCACGACCATCGATCAGCAGCAGAATCCAGGCCTCGGTTCCGACGCTGCCGACACCTACCACCTTGCGAGCCAGATGGGAGAGCCGGTACTGCTCGAGAAGGTGCTGTTGGTTTGGCAGCAGCGTCCGCCGGTAGGACTCGATGATCGTCTCCAGCGCCTCAGATGCGGCGCCTCCATCCATCCCGGCTATGAGTTCCTCGACCGGCACGATCAGTGGAGGGTCGCTGACGATCCTGCACTCCCCGTCGACGATGCACGCGAGCTTGTCAAAGGCTTGATGGTTGTCATGGGCGCGAGCCTTTGCGATCGCACGCCAAACGCTCGGCGTCTTCTTGCGGTCAAGGAGTGACCGAAAGCGGGGCGACAACTCGTCGACGTCAAGGTGCTGGTACCAGACTTCGAGCATTGACATTCGGGCTAGCTCGCGCATGGCTTCGCGGTACGAGCGAATCGCGCCGCCCACGATGCGTGACCGATCCGGTTCGTTGAACTCGCTCTCACGACCGGCCACCTCAAGACTCGCGGCGAGTCGCTTCACGTCCCACTCCCAAGGACCGCGGGTGGTCTCGTCAAAATCGTTGATGTCAAAGACGAGGCGGCGCTCGGGCGAGCCAAAGATGCCGAAGTTGGACAGGTGGGCGTCACCGCAGAGTTGGACCTCCAGCCCCGAGCTCGGCGTCGTGGCGAGATCAGCGGCCATCGGTAGCGCCGCGCCCCGAAAGTACGAGAAAGGCGATACGAGCATCCGGCCATGTCGGATCGGGATCAGATCCGCAACACGCGTCGTCGCTTGCCGCTCGAGCAGTTCGACAGGATCGGGTCTGCCGACCGACGGCTCCCAGCTCGCATGAGACGAGCGTGGGACCTCTTTACGAGCCCGCTTACCCCCGGCTGCTCGCTCCGCGGCCGACAGGTAACGCCGACCGTTCGGCGCGGCCCGCGCATCGGCCTGTCGCCGCCGGCGCACGGCAGCTCCGCCCGCAACCCCGACCGGTTCCTCAGTCATGCCCACTCTCGCTCCCATCGTACGCCCATTGCGGGTGATTTTCCGGCCTTGGGTCGCCAGATCCCGCTCAGTCACTATCGGCGCCCCGGGATCGCCGCTGCGTCCGCACGCTGCAGATTCGACCCCCTTGCGGCGCCCACCCGGCTCTCGCGTCCGTGGCCCTGGTGGTAGGCATACCGCCACGCGCTAACGATTGGCATGCATCAACCGGGGAGGACCCGCCCGGCTCGATCGGGTCACGAGATGTCGTCGCGAACCTCGATCCCGAGCCCGGCGGCGAGCGCGGTCGCGAGCTCCATGACGTCCTCCCACGCCATCTGTGCCCCTTTGAGCGCTTCGAAGCCGTTGACACCCGCGAGCCGGCAGCCGCGGAACGCCGACCCGGTGAAGTTTCCCTGCGACAGCTGCGCGCCGGTGAGGCGGGACGCCTCGATCACGACACATTCGAAGGTGCAGCTGTCTGACCGCAGGTTGGCGAGGTCACAGCCCGTGATCGACCCATCCTCGAGATCGAGGTGATCGAGCTTGGCCGCACTGAGATCGACCTCGGTGAGAACGAACCTCTTGAACTCCACGTTCTCGGCCTCGATCGGCGCGAACCGGACGCCGTCCAGGCGCACGCCCTCATGCAGAGCCTCGTCGGCGAACACGTCCGCAGCGACCTCCAGCTGCTCGAGATCGATCGTGAACCGCGGTTCGCGCGGATTGCGGTCCGGTGGCTGGGGCATGCGTCATCTCACGACGGCGGCCCATCGTGGCAAGAACACGAGGCCTACGAGACGTCCTCCCGCGTCCGGCGGCGGTGCGGAAGTGGGTGCATCGGTGCCACGGCTAGGCTCCCGTTGTGCCTAAGGGACGGCTGGAGGCGTTCAGCGATGGAGTGATCGCGATTCTGATCACGATCATGGTGCTTGAGTTGCGGACCCCGGTCGGCACCTCATGGCATGCGTTAGGACATGAGCTCCCGGTGCTCCTGGCCTACGCGCTCAGCTTCGTGTACCTCGGGATCTACTGGAACAACCACCACCACATGCTGGCCGCGACCTCGCGGGTGACCGGCGGAGCGATGTGGGCGAACCTGCACCTCCTGTTCTGGCTGTCCTTGATTCCGTTCAGCACCGCGTGGATGAGCGAGCATCGGTTCCCGTCGGTCCCGACTGCGGTCTACGGCATCGTTCTGCTGTGCGCCGCGATCGCCTACTACATCCTTCAGACGATGCTGCTCCGCGCGGGAGGCGAGAACTCCGTGCTGCGCACCGCCGTCGGTTCCGACGTGAAGGGCAAGATCTCGCCGCTGCTGTACTGCCTCGGGATCGGTTTGTCGTTTGCCGATCGCTGGATCGCGCTCGCCGTGTACGTCGGCGTGGCGCTGATGTGGCTGGTGCCTGACCGCCGTGTCGAACGCCACGTGAGCACTCTGCCCAGGAAGCCGACGGGATAGGCGCAACCGGAGGACCGCTCGCGAACCGCCGGCGCGATCAACCGAGCGCCAGGAAGCGGTCAAGTACCCCGCTGCCCCACGCACTCGCTCGACTGACCGTCGCGGTCTCAAGCGCCCCGCCGGGTAGCTGCTCAGCGATCATGCCGGCCAGCTGAACGTTGATCTCGACGTGAAACTGCAGGCCGTAGACGTTCTCGTGCCAGCGAAACGCCTGCTCAACGCGGCGGCCGCTGATCGCCAGCCGTACCGCGCCCGGAGGCAGCGTGTAGCTGTGTCGATGCCAGTGCAGAACATCGAAGACATGGTCGTCTGCGCCCAGGACCGGGTCGAGCTGGCCAGCAGGCGTAAGGCGCGCGGTGCCCATGCCCAGCTCGGCGGGGCCGTTCTTGATCACGCCTCCACCCAGCGCGACCGCGACGAGCTGCGCGCCAAAGCAGACACCCAGGACCGGCAGCCCGCGCTGCACCGCGTCGGCAATCAGGCATCGCTCGTGCGGGAGGTGCTCAGGGAGATCATCATCGGCCGAGCCGGTTGGCGCCCCGAGCAACACCAACCCCGACAGATCAGTGACCGAGGGCAGCTCATCGCCCAAGAACGGCCGGAGGGTTACCGACCGCAGCCCAGCCCGACTGAGTGCCCGGCTGAGGTTGCCCTGGCCGTCGTAGGAGACATGCTCGATAACCCCCCACACCGTCAACAGGCTAACCGCCGGGCCGACCGAGCCCACCCAGAGCTACGGGATTCCGAAGGCGCTCTTGAAGGACTCGCCCCAGATGGTGGTCGAACCGGCCGGTGGGTTTGCGGCCGCGGGGTCCGTCGCTCCCGCCAGAGTGCGCGTGTCAGCGGTGGTCGACCCCCACCCGATCTCTATGCCGGTGCCGCTGGGCGCAAAAGAGGCGACCCTCTGGCCGGCCTGGAAGCTGGTGCCGACCGCGGTCGTCACCGGGTCGATCTGCTCGGCGATGTACCAGTAGTCCGATAGCGCCCCGGGTGGGGGATTGTCGAAGTGGAACAGCAACAGCGGCTCGGTTGTGTACCAGTCCGGCAGTACGAGCACCAGCGTGGAAGCGAGCGGTGCGTAGATCCCGGCGCCGGTCGGAGCGGTCGCGTCGACGCCCATGTCGTCGCGCCCGATCGTGAAGCCGGGAATCGGATCTGATCCGGCCCGGATACTGCTCGCGCCGACCGCTGCCACCGTAGCGGGGGCGGTTGGGGTGCTCGCTGCTTGGGCGGCTTGTTGGGCTTGCTCAGCCTGTAGGTGTGCCAGCTGTCGGCGCAGCGAGGCGACTTGGCCGCGAGCGTTGCTGAGCTGACTGAGATGCCTGTCGCGCGCCCGGGTCACCGATGTCTGTTGCTTGAGCAGCGCTAACTTGGCCGTGTCGAGCTGGTCTCGTTCGGCCAGCACTCGTGCGGTCACATCTTGCTGGCGGCCTTCCAGCCCGGCGAGGCGCACGGCCTGCGTGGCGACGCGATCGCGAGCCAGGATCACCGACGCGACGATCTGCTGATCGTGATTGCGGACGCGCCGGGCGAAGGACAGGCGGTCAAGCAGGTTCGAGAAGCTGTCGGCGTCGAGCACCACGCTGACGAGGTCCGGCTGATCGGTCTCATAGCTGGCGACCAGCTGCTGGGAGAGCACGTACTTCGCTTTGTGCTCGTAGGCCTTCAGCCTGGCAAGCCTAACCCTCGCGGCGTTCAGCTCCCGGCGCAGCCGCAACAGCTCGGCGCGTTTGGCATCGAGGTCGGACTGGATGTGAGCGATCTTGCGTTCGAGCCCCGCGATGCTGGAATCCACCTGTCGCAGGCGGTCTGTATCAGCGCCGACCGTCCCGGAGAGGGCCGAGACCCGGCCCTGGCCAGCGCTGATCTGGTGCGCCAGCGCGCCCGGGTCCGCGGCACGCGCCGCCGGTGAACGCGCACCCAGCCACACGAGAGCGGCGGCCGCCAGCGCGAGCACGATCGCGGCGCCGAAGCGGCGGGTGAATGTTCTGGCTGCGCTTGACATGAGCTGGTCGGCGCCGGAGCGTGCACCGTCGCGCGAAGCCGCGGGCCTTGGCCGGGCTCGGCGGCGGACCGTGGCCTCGGGGCGGCCGCACGCTAACACGGCTTCGCCCACGTTCAACTTCATCTGCGCCGCGTGCAACAAAACCTGCACGAGCAGGAGTGAGCTTCGAGCGAGCCGACGCCGGCGCGACCTTCATGAAACTGAGCTCAAGCCATCCGCGTGCCGAAGGCTTCGAAGGTGCACGCTGACGCGGTAGGCGCGGTCGGTCTAGGGGTGGCGAGGTCGGTCGGGTCGGCGCAGTCCGAGGGTGCCGGCGGCGATCAACACCGCGATTGCTGCGGTGATGCCCGCGCCGATGGCAGCGGCGCCGTAGTCAAAGTCGTCGCTCGGTGCTGTGATCGCCGCTGGCGCGCTCGCAGCTGCCTCGGCGGCGCCTGCGTTGCCGATCGTCTTCAGCGTCGACAGGCTGGCGCCATCCGCGCCGGGGCCATTCGGGCGTCCGAGCCCGTGCTCGAGAACCGAGTGCGTTTGCGCGAAGGTGCGGGTGTCCGCCCTGAGATCGTTCACCGTCGGCTTCGGTGGATCAGTATCGATCGCGACGCCGCGGGGAGTGTTGCGAGTCACGTGCGAGGGCGCGCCACCGCCTGACTGCCCGACCTGCTGATCGGGATTGGGCCGCACAACCAGGCTCGGCATGTATGTCTGCTGATCGGGGTTGGGGTGGACCGCCACGCTGACGGCCGCGGTCCGGCTTTGAGCCGTCGCGCCGGGCTCTGAGTTAGGTTGCGCCGACGCTGTCGGGACGGCGACCGCGCCGAGCGCGATCGCGAGCGTGATCTGCCTGACGATTCGATGGTTGGTGGGCATCTGAGTCTCCTTTGGTTCGCCGAGCGGGGTGCTCGTTGGATTGCGTCGGCGAGCACGGTGCCCGGCCGCGGCGAAGAGGCGGTTGGAGACGGCTGGAAGCGGGCAAAAACTCCGCTGGCGCGCGTGTGCGCGCGTCGATCCGGGGGTGCTAGCGTTGATAGCGGGACCGAAACCGTGCTTGATATCCGGATCCTGGGGCGGTTCGAGGTGGTTGAGGGTGACCGCCCGCTGGCGCTTGGGGGTCCTAAGCAGCGGGCGCTGCTGGCCGTGTTGCTGCTGCGTCGCGGCGAGACGGTGTCCATGGATCGCCTAATCGACGAGCTGTGGGGAGAGCGGGCGCCCGCGACGGCGGCCAAGACTGCGCAGGTGTACGTGTCGAACCTCCGCAAGGTTCTCGGCGACGGCGTCGTGGTCACCCACGGTCGTGGCTATGAACTTGCGATCGAATCCGGTCAGGTCGACCTCGACCGCTTCCGGATGCTGGTATCGCAAGGCCGCGGCGCGTTGCAAGCCGGCGATGCGCGCAAGGCCAGTGGCCGTCTTGGTGAGGCGTTAGCGATGTGGCGCGGCCCGCCGCTTGCTGACTTCGAGCACGAGCCCTTCGCGCAAGGCGAAGCTGCTCGCCTGGAAGAGGAGCGTCTAGCGGCGCTCGAAGATCGCATCGAGGCCGATCTTGCGTCGGGACGGCACGCGGCTCTGGTCGGCGAGCTCGAGTCACTCGGGCGTCAGCATCCACTCCGGGAGCGCTTTCACGAGCAGCAGATGCTGGCCCTCTATCGGTCGGGTCGGCAGGTGGAGGCGCTGGAGCGCTATCAGCAGACGCGTCGGGAGCTCGTCGAGCAGCTCGGAATCGAACCGGGACCCGCGCTCAGGGAACTCGAGCGCGCGATACTCGCGCACGACCCGGCGCTCCAACGGCACTCGTCCGGGTCGTCTCGCGAGGGCGGTTTGTCCCGTCGCCGCGCGGCTGCCGTCGCCGGTGCGGTGTCGTTGCTGCTGCTCGCCGTGGTCGCTGCGCTGCTGACGATCGACCGTGGCGGCCGCGGGGCGAGCACGATCGTCAGCCGGCAGACCGGCGCGGTGGTCGCGATCGATCCGGCCAGTTACCGGACCGTCGCCGGGGTTGTGGTCGGCCGCTCGCCAGGCGACATCGCGGTTGGCGGCGGATCGATATGGGTGCTGGACGCCCAGGACCAGACGATCTCCGAGGTCGATCCTCGGACCAGGCGGACCGTCCACACGCTTTCGGCTGGTGTCGCCCCGAAGAGACTCGCGTATGGCGACGGGTCGCTATGGGTAGGCAGCAATGCGCCGTTTCGAACCGCACGCGGCAATCTCCTCCTGCACCTCCTGAACCCCGACCTCGCGGATCTCGCGAAGATCAATCCCTCGACCAGCACCCTTGCAACGACACACGTCAGGCTCCCGATCGTCGCTCAGAACAGCGTCTATGAGGAGGGCAACGACGCGGTCTGGGCGAGAAAGCTCGCCGCCGGTAATGGCGCGGTGTGGGTCGCCAGTTCGACCGGATCCGTGTATCACATCGATCCAGGCAGCGGACGGATCATCGCGACCGTCCGCGGCTTGCACTCGGGCTCAGTTGCGCTCGATCCGACGGGGGTGTGGGCCGTGGGCGCCGATGGAGACCGCGGCTACCTGTCGCTGATCAGCAGCCGCACCAACAGGGTCACCACCCACATGACCGTGCCATCGGCGAACATCGGTGCAGCGACCGTCGGCTATGGGGCACTGTGGTTCACAGGCCACGACCAAGGAGCACGCGGGACGATCAGTGGCCAGGAATCGCTCTGGCGTGTACAGGTCGGCGACACCAGGAGTGTCAACCTCGGCTTGGGCCCCGGCGCGCCCGGCATCGCACTCGGCGCGGGGTCGGTCTGGGTGATCAACGGCACGGCGGACACCGTGACACGAGTCGATCCCGCGACGTTGCGTACTCTCAAGGTAATCAAGCTGCGAGGCAGCCCTCGCGACATCGCGTTCGACAACGGCCTGATCTGGGTCAGCGTCGGCTAACGAAAGCCACCCTCGGGTGCGTCCGCTCGGTCCTATCATCTCGACGTGCGACGAAGCGGCCGAGCTTGGGAGCTCGGACGATGTCAACGGGGCACTAGATAGTCAGCTGCCGGTGCGGATCGGCGCCCGAGGTTTCCAGAGCCCGGGCCACACCACTGGAGGAGGGGAGAGGCAATGGCGCGAGCAGTCCTGCACCGTCTACTTCGCGATTGCGCCCGGCGATCGACTCGGCAAGCACGTCGATACCGCCGAGAAGACGCAGTACATCCTCTCCGGCAGCGGCGACCTGCTCACCGACAACGGCGCCCAACAGATCAAGCCGGGCGATGTCTTCGTCCTCACCGAGGGCACCTCGCACGACCTCCACAACACCGGTTCTGAAGACCTGCGCATCGTTGCCTTCTTCTCCAAGCCCGAGGTCGAACAGCACTGGGACGTTGACACGTGGCCGCCGGATGACACGAGGGTCACCAGCTCGCCGAACCGGTCCTGAACCAATTAGCCCGGGACGGTCGATCCTTCAAGTCCGCGTCGCTCCGACGTGGACAGAACGGCGCGGGCTGTCGGCTTCTCGATCCGTGCGGATTCGCGCTGATTGGTGGCGATCCGCGCGGACTTGGGCTGGCGGCCGTTAAGGACTACTCAGAGCCTATTGTTGTCGGCGTGCCGCAATCGTCTACGTGCCGGTGACCGGGGACCGCTCCACAACGCCCGGCGGTGGGGCGGAGACGACCGACGGTGACGCCCAGGCGCGTACGGCGTTGGTGTCGATCGCCGCGGCGGCCGTGCTGGTTGCGCTGAAGCTCGGCACGGGCATCGTCTCGGGCAGCCTCGGGCTCGTCTCCGCGGGGATCGAGTCAAGCGGCGACGTGGTCGCCGCGGTGCTGACGTTTTTCGCGATTCGGCTCGGGGTCCGCCCCGCGGACGTCGAGCATCCCTATGGTCACCGCCGCGCCGAGAACCTGGCCGCGCTGGGCGAGGCGGCGATCCTCGCTGCTGGCGGCATCTTCGTCGTGAGCGAGGCAGTTTCCAGCCTCGCGGGCGGGCACTCGGCGTTGACCCCGCGCTGGTACGTGTACGTGGTGATCGCGGTCGCGCTGCTGGTCGATGTGAGCCGCGTCTCGATCTCGCTGCGTTCGTCGGTCAAGTATCACTCGGCCGCGCTGCGATCCAACGCCTTCCATTTTGCCGGGGACATGCTCGGGTCGCTCGCGGTGCTGGGCGGGTTGATCGCCGTTTCCGCAGGGTTCGCGCAGGGCGACGCGGTCGCGGCGTTGCTGGTGGCCGGGATCATCTTCGCTGCTGCGGCGCGGCTCATGCTCGAGAACGCGCGCGTGCTGATGGACACCTCGCCGGCCGACGCGCGTGAACAGGCACGACAGGCGGTCGAAGCCGTCGGTGATGGCGTCGAGTTGCGGCGTCTGCGGCTCAGGGAATCGGGTGGGCGCTACTTCGCCGACGCTGTCGTCGCTGTCCCGCCCGGCGCGGCGGTGGTCGAGGGGCACGCGACCGCCGACGTCGTCGAGAACGCGGTCCGCGATGCGCTGCCCGGCAGCGATGTTGTCGTACACGTCGAGCCTCGCCAGGAAGGCTTGGACCTGCGCGACCGTGCGCTCGCGATCGCCCTGGCCGAACCCCTGGTTCGCGAGGTCCACGACATCGTGCTCTACCAGCACGACAGCGACGTCAGCATCTCGGTGCACCTCAAGCTCCCGGCCGAAACCGACCTTGAGACGGCGCATGAGGTCGCCGAACGCGTCGAATCCGCGCTCCGCGCCCAGCCGGGCGTACGCGACGTGCAGACGCACCTGGAGCCACTCGAAGAACCCTTGCCGATAACCGACACCCAACCCGACGCGGTTGGGGACGAGGCGGCGATTCGCGCGCTCGTGTCACGGCGTACCGGTCGCCCGCCGCGACAGCTCTCGATCCTCGAAACGACGGGTGGGCGCGTCGTCTTCCTCACCGTCGCCGTCGACGACAGGATCGGGCTAGCCGAAGCCCACCGGACCGCAAGCGAGCTCGAAGAAGAGATCCGTCGCGATCGCCCCGACCTCGCCGATATCGTGGTCCATACCGAGCCCGCCGGCGGAACCGGTTCGGGCTGACTTAGCTCGCGGCGAGCGACACCGCTGGTGCCGGCACGAACCAGCGCTCGGCACCTCGCCCGACGCGCCCGTCGCCGGGCTCCCCGAGGAGCAGCCCGCCGTCACGAGCGCCACGACAAGGCCGCTGCAGAGGACTCCTCCGAGCAGCCGGGGTCGTGGCCGGGCCCCGCTGCGAACAGTGGCGTTCTTGTCGTTCATTTGCGTTGGCCGTGACCACGCCCGGGGTCCGGGGGCGGTCCGGGCTGCGGCGCCTGTCGCGCCTGCGTCGTATTTGGGCCGTGACTACCTGCGTGCGCTTCGGCGGCCATTTTCGCCAGCTCGGTGTAGTCGTAGGCCGCCTCGGGCTTGGCGCGAACCGCCGCGTCAAGCGTCTTGGCGTCCTCGCCGATGAGGATCCGCCAGGCGCCCGATCGCACCGCGTCGAGGATGATCGTGGCCGCGTCGGCCGCCGTGAGCGGCGCCTTGTCTCGGAAGTCGGCCTCGAGCCGCGCGAGCAGGTGGCGCAGATCATCGGCAGAGGCGCCCTCGGAGAGCATGCCCGCGCGGATCAGCCCCGCCTTCATGTCGGCGGGGATGAGCTCCTCGAGTTGGGTGTCACTGGTGTCCTGTAGCTCGGGCAAGCCATGAACGCGGCGGCTGTTGGCGATGATGTCGGTGCCCACGTGCCCAGGCATCACAAGTACGACCCGGACGTGTGGCGCATGAGTGCGGAGATCTTCGATGAGCGCCTCGGTGAAGCCTCTGACGGCGAACTTGGCGCTGGCGTATGCGGTGTTCGGCATGCCCGGGCCGAGGCTCGCCCAGAAGCCGTTCACGCTGCTGGTGTTGATCAGCACGCCCTCGCTGCTGGCGATCAGCAGCGGCAGGAAGGTGCGGGCGCAGTGATACACCCCGAACCAGTCGACGGCGAAGGTGCGCTCCCACTCGTCTCGGCTGCCGGTGACGAAGCTGCTGCCGCCGCCGATACCGGCATTGCTGAACACCAGGTCGACGTGATCGGCGGCGTGCTGCTGCAGCATTTCGTCGCGGAACCGCTGCACCTGCCGCTCGTCCGAGACGTCGCAGACATGGCCGCTGACAAGCACGCCTGCCGGGGCGTCGGCCTGGGCCGTCGCCGCGGTGTCGGCGACGGCGTCGGCGTTCCAGTCACATACCGCGACCGAGCACCCCCGCACCGCCAGTTGGCCGATCAGCTCACGGCCCATGCCCGAGCCCCCGCCGCTCACCACCGCCAGCTTGTCCGCAAACCACTCCATAGCCCGACGCCTCACTCCAAGCGAAAACGCCGCGCGGCGATCACGGTGCACGCGATCGTCCAGGCGGCAGCTGCACTCCGACGCGTTCGTGCAGCTCGCCGCCGTCGCGGCACGGCGCGAGCCCGTCTCGACTCTCCTCGGATGCCCAACGCTTGACCCATGTCGATCCTTTCGCTGCTCTCGGACAATAGCGCCATGATATCACGAGCCTGATGGTGATACAATATGAGTGTGATATCGGATGCGGATCGGGCCAGCGAGGCGCTGGAGCGGGGGCTCTCGTCCTCTCGCCAGGCGCACGAGCAACGGCGCGCGCCGGTCATCCAAGGCCTGCCGGCGGCGGCGGGTGTAATCGCCACCACCGCGCTCGCGGTCGCGCTGATCGTGCTCGGCTCCACCACGCACGGCACGGCGCTGACGGTCGTAGGCGTCGTCGTGCTGGTGCTCGCAAGCCCGCTGTTCGGCGGCCTGTTCGTGGTGGCGCCCAACGAAGCCCGGGTGCTGGTGCTGTTCGGCCGCTACGTCGGGACGGCGACCGACCCCGGCCTCTGGTGGTGTAACCCGCTGATCAAGCGTCGCACCCTGTCGCTGCGAGTCCGCAATTTCCAAAGCGAGCGGATCAAGGTCAACGATTCAAGCGGCAACCCGATCCAGATCGCCGCCGTGGTGGTGTGGCGCGTCACCGACACCGCCAAGGCCGTGTTCGACGTTGAGGACTACGAGCAGTTCGTGACTGTCCAGTCCGAAACGGCGCTGCGCCACCTCGCCAGTCAGTACCCGTACGACGACTACAAGCAAAACGCCACCTCCCTGCGCGGCAACGCCGACGAGGTCAGTGACACCCTCCAGGCCGAGCTTCAGACCCGCCTGCGGCTTGCCGGCATCGAGATCCTCGAGACCCGGCTGACCCACCTTGCGTATGCGCCCGAGATCGCCGAGGTGATGCTCCGCCGCCAGCAGGCCGAAGCGATCCTCGCCGCGCGCAAGACGATGGTCCAAGGCGCGGTCAGCCTTGTGCAGATGGCAATCGCGCAGCTCGCGGACTCGGATCTCATTGAGTTCGACCCGGAGCGCAAGGCCGCGATGGTCTCAAACTTGATGGTCGTCCTCTCCGGCGACCACTCACCCACTCCCGTGATCAACACCGGCAGCCTCTACACCTGAGCGCGAGCTGCGAATGCCAGACAGCAAAAAGTTCCTTCTTCGCCTCGACCCCCGCCTCTTTGAAGTGCTCCGGAGCTGGGCCGACGATGACCTTCGCAGCATCAACGCGCAAATCGAATACCTCCTCACCGACCAAGCACGGCGGGCCGGACGCCTCCCCAAACACAACAGCCGGCGACCTCCCCGCGACACCGCCGACGATGAGTTAGCTGACCTCGAAGCGACCTCGGTCTCGACCGGGACGAGAGGGTCGCGCTAAGCGTTTCACGCCAGACGATCCTGCGGCTCCGTTATGGTCGAGCCCGCGTGTTCTGAGAGCCACACGTTCACGGGGGTCTGCTGGGGCACGTGCGGCTCGCGCCACTGTCAGCACCCCGAGGGCGGGCCAACCATGCAGACCGTCGACGAGATCCCGAAGGAGACCTACGCCGAGATCGTCCGATTCCTGCTCGCGGCCGGCGCGACCGTCCCGGAGCGCGTTCGCGGCGATGGCCGGCGCGCAACGACGATCATCGCGGAGCTTGGAATCGACCCGCCAGCCTGACCCAGCGCCCAGACGGGTGAGCAGCTCGCGCAGCTGCGCGGCGGGTCGGCCTCGGCGCCGGGCTCGGCAGAGGTCGAACACATGCCGGGTCCGGGAGGGCTCAGCGTTCGAGGACTTCGTCGAGGAATTCGATCGCGCGCGGGTACGCGTCGAGCTGGTTGGCGAGCCGCGCGAGGCCGTGTCCCTCGTCGTCGTAGATGCGCAGCTCGCAACGCAGGCCTCGTTGTTTGAGGCTGGCCGCGAGCTGCTGTGTCTCGCCGAGCGGCACGCGTGGATCGTTGCGACCGTGGATCACGAACAGCGGCGCACGAATCGCGTCGACGTGGGTCAGCGGTGACGCTTCGGTCAGGAAGTCCCGGTCGTTGGCAAGCGACCCATATTCCAGTTCACGATGTGCGCGACGGTACTCGGACGTGTTCTCGAGGAACGTGACGAGGTTGGAGATGCCGACGATGTCCACGCCCGCGGCCCAGAGCCCGGGTTGAAACGCGAGTCCTGCGAGCGTCATGTAGCCGCCGTACGAGCCGCCCCATAGCGCCGCCCGCGCTGGGTCGAAGCCGAGCGATTCGAGCGCGCCGTGAACGGCGTGCAGGTCTCGCACGGAGTCAAGCCGCTTGGTCGTGTCATCGAGCGACGCGTACCGCTTGCCGTAGCCGGTCGAGCCGCGCACGTTGGGCACCACGACCGCGTAGCCGGCCGCGACCAAAGCCTGGACCTCGGGGTCGAACAATCGCAGTGCCTGCGCTTCGGGTCCGCCGTGCACTTCGACCACCACCGCGGGTCGTGACTCGGCCGAGCGGGGGCGGAAGATGAACAGCGGGATGCGCTCGCCGTCGAAGCTCTCGACCTCGCCGAGTTCGGGCGTTGACAGCGCCTCGGGCATCAGCTCGGCGTGGCTGTGAGTGAGCCGACGCGTCGGGCGATCTCTGACGTCGTAGCTGTAGACGTCGCCCGCGAGGCGCGGGGTGGTCAGCGTGTAGTAGAGCCGCGCTCCGTCTGGTGATGCAATCGGCGGCTCGAGAAACCACGCGTTGGTGACGCCCGGCTCGGACAGCGGGAGATCGCAGCGCTCGCCAGTCTGCGTGTCATAGCGCCACATCGCGCTTGCGCCGTCGCGGTTCTCGATCACGACGATCGCCGCTCCGCCTGCCGACACGACCTCTGCGTCGAAGTGCTCGCCGGTCCCTGAGATCGCCGCGGTCTCGCCCGTTTCAAGATCGTGTCGCACGACCGCGGCGAGGTCCGTGCCGGCGTTTGAAGAGGCATAGAAGACGGAATCGCTCACCCACGCCGGCGGCCCGATCAGCGCCGCTTCGCCCGGATGCGCGATCGGGGTGTGCGCTTCGCCCGAGGTCGTGTCGACGAGCACGAGGTCGACGTCGAGTGGTCGGGACCCCGGGCGCAGCAGCGACACGAATCGCCCGCCGGGGGAGAATCCCGACGCGGGCTGATACCACGCGCCCCCCGCGTGGAGTAGCCGGTGCTCGTCGCGCTCGAGGTCGCATAGCCACAGGTCGAAGTCGACTCCGTTGGAGCGATCGGACACATACGCGAGCGTGCGACCGTCCGGCGAGACGCCCGCGAACTGATGCCCGAACCGCGCATCGCTCGTCAGGGCTCGCAGACGGTCGAACCCCGCCACGGTGGCGGCCGCCGCGTCGGTCGAGGTCGATCAGGTAGAGCTGATGGCGCTCATTTCCGCCCTCGTCGACGGCGAGCACGGCCTGGCGGGCGTCCGGGACGTAGTGCGCGCTCGCGATCGGCTCGGGAAGCGCGGTGAGCTCGACGAGATCTCGCGACGCAAGCTCATAGACCTGCACCGTCCCGCTCACGTCGCTGCGCAACAGGACGCGCTCCAGCCCATCCTCGCCCAAACCAACGTCAGCAAGGAGCGTCCTCCGACTGCGCAACACGGCACGCACAGGATCGAGCGCCGACTCCTTCTTCACGACACCATTCTGACGGCCAGCAGTCCGGATCACCCGCGTGCGAGCTCGGGCACGAGGTCGGCCGGTGTCCTGCCGGCGAGCACGTCGACCACGGCGGCGATTCCCCGCGCGCGAAGCTCGACCTCGGCGGAGTTCGAGTAGTACGCGACGTGTGGAGTCACGAGCGTGCGCGGGTGGCGCAGCAGCCGGTTTGACGGGTCCGGGGGTTCGTCAGTCAGGACGTCGAGCGCCGCGCCGGCGAGCGTTCCCGTATCGAGCGCATCTCCGAGCGCCTCCTCGTCGACGAAGGCTCCGCGTGCGACGTTGATCAGATAGGCGGTCGGCTTGAGCAGTGATAGGCGCCGCCGGTCGAGCATTTGGTCATCCTGTCCGGTTCGGACCGCGTGGATGCTGACGACGTCCGCTTCGCTGAGGAGTTGTTCAAGTGGCGTGGGTCGCGCTCCGTGGTCGCGAATGGCTCGGTCCGAGAGATATGGGTCGTACGCCGAAACGGAGAAACCGAATCCCTGTGCCCGACGGGCGACCGCTTGGCCGATGCGCCCGAATCCAATCACCCCCCAGCACGAGTCCGCGCAGCGGCGGACCGAATCCGTCTCCACCTGGGCCCAGCTGCCACCCTTGGCCTGACGGCTCAGCGACCCGAGCCGCCGTACCAGACTCAGCGCGAGCGCGAGCGTGTGGTCGGCGACCTCCTCTGTGCAGTACCCCCCCACGTTGGTGACGGCCGCCCCGACGCGGCGCGCGGCCTCCACGTCGATGCCGTCGTAGCCGGTACCGAACTCCGAGACGACCTTCAGCTGCGGATAGCGACGGAGATCACTCGCAGTTAACGTCGCGCCCTCCGAGAGCAGAGCGACGACGCTCGGAAGCTGCGTCTCCCGAAGCTCATCGAGCGTGACGAGTTCGGCTCCGACGGCAGCGAGCGCCTGCCGTTCGGGCCCGAGGTCGTCCCACTCGAGGTTGAGGGCGACTACCAAGGGTGTACCCATTGGCGCACTACCCTAGACGGGCGCTTGGCTAAGGGTCTTCCCACCGCCGCATTTGACTACCGGTTGCCGTCCGCTTGAACGGTGGGCCGTTGTGGCGGCTAGAGACGGATGACGGCTGCCTGACGTCGGACAGCGCGGAACGGAGCTGCTTGCGGGAGCTGATCCCGAGCTTGCCGAACACCTTGGTCAGGTGCCACTCGACCGTGCGCGGGCTCAGGAAAAGCTGGGCGCCGATCTCAGGGTTCGTTTGCCCGTCGGCGGCTAGGCGCGCGACCTGGACCTCCTGCGCGGTCAGCTCGTCGAGCGTCTCGACGGTGCGCTTGCGTACCGTCTCGCCCGTTGCGAGCAGCTCGCGGCGGGCGCGCTCCGCGAATGCCTCCATGCCCATGTCCGAGAGCATCGTGTGCGCGATGCGTAGCTGCTCGCGGGCGTCGACGCGACGGTGTTCGCGTCGCAGCCACTCGCCGTAGAGGAGGTGCGCGCGGGCGAGCGTCGCGGGGGTTTTGACGTGTGACAGCCGTTCGATCGCCTCGCGATATAACCGCTCCGCGGCTTCGCCCTCGGCGAGCATCGCCGCCGCACGCGCATGAGTCCCGAGCGCCCACTCCGTGCCGGCGGCACGCGCAATCTGGGCGAGTTGGGCGACCGGAGCAGTCGCGCGCTCCGCATGGCCGCTGCGTGTGGCGGCCTCGATCAGCTCCGCCAGCAGCAAGATCGAGGGCCCCAGTCCGCGAGCGTCCTCGGCAGCGCGCTCGGCCGCCGCGAGGGCATCCTCGTAATGGCCGAGCCCGTTGTAGCGGATCGCGGTTCCCCAGTCGTTGGCGGCGAGCCAGAGTCCCTCGCCGCGACGTAGAACGTCCTGTCGGCGCGCCTCGATGAGCGCCAGCGCGTCGTCGTCACGTCCCCACCAGTTCGCCAGCACGATCGAGGTGCGCAGGATCAGGTGACTGCGGGTTGCCTCGACGACGGCGTCCGATTCGGCCGCGAGCGACATAGCCACGCCGATCCTCCCGGAGAACAGCTCGACGAGCACGCGGTCGGTGAGCGCGACGGGCAGCGCGGAGAACGCGCCGGCGCGGCGCGCGAGTTCGAGATGGCGCGCGGTGAGCTCGTCCCACGCCTGATCATCTGCCAGCGCCCGGGCGACGCGACCGGCGAGCCACAGCCAGCGCAGCCCGTCCTCGTCGGAGAGGCGCTGGTCACGGAACGCCTGCAGCGCGACCTTCAGCGCCGGCGCCCCGGCAACGTACCCGTCGCGGGTGAAAACGGCGAGCCCGTCGAGCAGCAGGTCGCAGGCGCGGGTCGAGGGCTCCCAGTCAGCGCCCAGAACGGCGGCGGCGACCGCGCGGGGATCGCCTTCGCTCACGAGGCGGTCGGCGGAGAGCGCCGCCGCGAACGCGTCGAGGTAGGTCTCGCGGGCGAGCGCGGGATCCAGCGGCTCGAGCCGCTTGGCCGCCTCGAGCAGCAGAGGCGGGGCGTCGCGGCCGCGGGTCATCATGAACGTGATCTGCGCGTGCAACAGATCGGCGCGCGCTTGCTCGAGCTCGTCCAGGGGTCCCGCCTTGGCGAGCGCCAGGAGTCCCAGCGCCGCGTCGTCCGCGCCGGCCTGGTGCTTGCGCGTCGCGGCGAGCAGGGCACGCTGTGCCCGGCGCCTCGGATCGGGCGTCAGCTCGACGGCGCGCTCGTAGAACGCCGCCCCGGCCGCCAGGCCGCCCCGCGCGCGCGCTCGACCGGCCGAGCGTTCCAGCTCGGCGGCGACGTCCTCGTCGAGCCCCGCTGTCGCGTGCGCGAGATGCCAGGCGCGGCGATCGGGATCGATGTCGCCATCGGTGGCTTCGGCGAGCGCTCGGTGAACGCGCTGTCGCTCCTGCGGTGTCGCCGCGCGCTTGACCGCCGACCGCACGAGCGGATGACCGAACCGCACTTGCGCGGCGAAATCGACCAGTCCCGCGGCGACGGCCGGCCCGGCCGCGTCCGCGCCGATCCCGAGCTGGGCGGCCGCCCGCCACACCAACACCGGATCGCCGACCGGCTCGGCCGCAGCGACGAGCAGCAACAGCCGCGTCGCGGGCGCCAGCGGCGCCAGGCGCTCCCTGAAACTCTGCTCGATCCGCCCCGACAATGCCCCCGGAGCGTCAGACAGCCCAAACCCGCCCGCGAGCTCGGCGGGTGTCCAGCCACCCGGCAGCTCGAGCAGCGCCAGCGGATTACCGCGCGTCTCGGCCACGATCCGATCACCGACGCGCTCGTCAAGCGGCCCGGCGACCACCGTCCCAAGCAACTCCCGCGCATCACGCTCATCCAGCCCGGCGACGGCCAGACCCGGCAACCCCTCAAAAAACCCCTCGCCGCTCGGCTCGCGCAGGGCGAAGACGAGACCGACCGATTCTGCACCGAGACGCCGCGCGACGAACGCCAACGCCACTACCGATGCCAGGTCGAGCCACTGCGCGTCGTCGACGATGCACACCAGCGGCCGCTCCTCCGCGACCTCGGAGAGCAGGCTCAAGACCGCCAAGCCGACGAGAAACCGATCCGGCGGATCGCCATCACGCAAACCCAACGCCGTGCCAAGCGCATCACGCTGCGGACCGGGAAGACGCTCCAGCCGATCCACGAACGGCGCCGACAACTGCTGTAACCCCGCGTACGCGAGCTCCATCTCTGACTCGACCCCGACCGCCCGCGCGACGCAGCACCCCGACGCGTGCCGCGCCAGATACCCCAGCAACGCGCTCTTGCCAACCCCGGCATCCCCGCGCAGCACCAGCACCCGGCTCTGACCCGCCCGCACGCTCATCACCAGCTCATCCAGCGCCGCGCACTCGCTGCGCCGGCCGAGCAGCACCGGCGCGGAAACCGTAGTCGACATCGCCACGCCAGCGTAAGGGCGGCTCCCGGCATTGGCAACCCGGGCGCCGACGTCCCGTGACCCCGGGATCGGGGACCCCCGGGGGTGCTAACCCGGGTGCTCGCCGGACGCGACGAACAGGCGCGGAGCGCACGCTTCATCGCATCACCCCGATGAAGACCGATTGAAGTCTTCCCTACACCTCAGGAGTAGCCATGAGCGCCATTGAAGAAGGCACCACAAGTCACGACGCGAGCGTCGGGCGGGTCGACATCAAGCTAGAGATCCAGGTCATCCCAGTGTCCGACGTTGACCGAGCCAAGGAGTTCTATGAGCGCCTGGGATGGAGGCTCGACGACGACGTCGCCCCGATGCAAGGCCTTCGCATCGTCCAGTTCACACCCCCGGGCTCGGGTACCTCGATCACGTTCGGCCACGGACTCACGACCGCCGCGCCCGGCGCGGCCGAGGCAGGCCTCGTCGTCTCAGACATTCAAGCGGCATACGACGAACTCGCCAGCCGCGGGATCGACGTCAGCGACATCTGGCACGGCCCGCCGTTCCCAGTCCAGGCGCGCCAACCCGGCCCCGACCCCGAACGCGCCAGCTACGGATCGTTCTTCTCCTTCACCGACCCCGACAGCAACACGTGGCTGGTCCAAGAAGTCACGACCCGGCGCCCCGGCCGGATGAGCGCCACCGAGACCGGCTACGTATCGGCGGCGGATCTGGAGGGCGCGCTCCGTCGCGCCGAAGCCGCCCACCGCGAGCACGAGAAGCGCGCCGGGCGCTCGCACCTGTTCCACCGCTCAGACCAAGACGAGAACTGGCTTGACTGGTACGCCGGCTACATGGTGGCCGAGCAGGCCGGGACGGACTTGCCTTCGTGAACGGTCCCGCGCTCGCCCCGGCCGTCGCGAACTACGGCGGGCCGGGGCGACGCGGGCTCTTGGTTTCATCGACCCGGAAGCCGAGTCGTGATCTCCTGCAGCAGCCAGCCGTTGCCGTCCGGGTCACTGAACGACGCGAACGAGCCGTACGTGCTCTGGTCAGGCGCCGGCCCGGTTACGCGGCCGGCCTGGTGAAATCGAGCGCCAAGCGCGCCCTCGTGAAACACCTCGCTCACGTCGACCCCTCGCCCGCGCAGCTCGTCGCGCACGGCCTCGAGGTCAGAGACAGCCAGGTACATGCTCTGCGCTGAGCCCGGTGCGGCCGAGGAGAGGTCGGTCCCAAATTGAATCGAGCACCCCGAGCCGGGAGGCGTGAACTGGACCAGCCGGAAGTCGTCACCGCGTGCGACGTCCGCGTCAAGCCTCCAGCCGAGCCCTGCGTAGAACTCTTTGGCCCGATCGACATCCGAAACTGGCACGACCACGACCTCGAGTCTCACCTGTCCGGCCTTCACCGGTGCGCTGGCGGTCTCGCTTTCGCTCATCTTGGCCTCCAATCGGTTGATGACACGGCAACATGGTCTCGCCGACGCCCGCGGGCTGCTGTGCGGCTGTCCGTACAGACGCAGCTGGACTTAAAGTCGACAATCGGCGCCACGGCGCCGACCATACCTGCGGTTAAACCGTTGCAGACTCGTGGACACTGGTCGGCGAGAGCGGTAGGTTTGCGTTGGACGCGTGGGGGATTGCGCTGTTTCGCCCATCCATCATCTACGAGGAGGGCGAAGTGACCCGGCTACCTGCTTTCACGCGGCGAACCTTTCCGAAGCTCGTGGGCGCGTCCACCGGCGCAGCTCTAGCTAAGACGAGGTCTTAAAGGCCTTCACGGCACCGATCGTAGTGCCCTGAGCGCTGGTCGCGGTGACGCGGACGCTGTAGGTCGTGGCGTGAGCGAGCCCCGTCAGTGAGGCGGACACGAGCACGGGGGTGGTGCCGGTCGCCGGCATTGGCGAGCACATCTCCTGCGCCGGCTTGGGCGGCGCGGGCGTGACGGCGAAGTGACACGCCGTGACCTGCGAGCCGTTGGGGTCGACGACCCCGTTGAGCGTGGCCGTGGTCGCGGTCACACTCGACGCCGGAGCGGTGATGACGGTCGGAGCCGGCAACGTCCAGGTGAACTTGGCCGAGGGCGCCACCTGCCCGGCGATCCCGATGGACAGACCAGTCACGCCGGTAACCCCGGTGGGCACGCCTGAGAATCCCCCGCCGCCTCCGCCGCCGCCGCCACAGACGCTGGTGCTAGCGGGAACGCATTCGCCGCCGCCCCCGCCCCCGCCGCCGTAGAGGCCGCCACCGCCGCCGCCCCCGCCACCCCACAGGTCGCCGCTCTCGTTGCCGCCAGCGCCGCCCGATCCTCGGGTGCCGGCATGCGCAGCAGTGGAGTCGGAGTTCACGCCCGCGCCGCCGCCGGCGATCTGAGTGCCGGGACCGCCTCCCCCGCCGCCGGCAGGTGCCGAGCCCTGGCCGCCACCGCCACCGCCGGCTCCGGCCGCGCCACCGCTGCCTCCGAAGGTGGTGCTGGCCGCCGATGCGGAGCCGCCGCCGCCGCCGCCGCCGCCAGCAACGATCAGTCGTGAGGAAAGACTAGTCAGGCCGCCACACTGGGTCGGATCCAGTGCGTACGCGGTATGGATCGAGCAGGCGCGGACGTCGGTGGCGCCGCCGCCTCCTCCCGCTGGGGCCTGCCCGCCGCCCTTGCCGCCTCCGTTGACGCCACCGGCGCCAGGACCCAGGCCATTACCGGGAAGGCCTGGAGAGCCCACCTCGGCGAACAGGACTTGGCCCGGAAAGACGCCGATCGTGGCGTGCACCGACCCGCCGGCGCCGCCGCCCGCGTCGAAGCCGAACTCGTTGAAACCGGCTCCTCCGGGCGCCCCGACCAACGCCACCTTCACGCTGCTGACGCCCGCCGGGACGATGAACGGGGTCTCACCGACGGATGTGACCGATGTCGTCACCGAGGCCGCCGCCGCGTCGGCAGGCAGGAAAGCACCCAGGGCAAGCAGCGAGGCTACCCCTGCGCAGAGCCCAGAGAGCTGGCGTCCTCGATGCCCCATTCGCAGGTCAGTCCGCCCACTCGCGGATGCTCGGTCCGTGAAACCGCTCAAGTTCATGATCCCGATCCCTTTCGGGTTGCAATGGCGGCCAGCCGTGCCCGGCGGTGCTGGCCCAAGGCCCTCGGTCAACAAGACTACCCCGGTCGTCGAGCGCGGTTAGATCGGGCGCAGGTCCTTGGACCAGTCCGTCGCCTAGGGCTGGTGGGCGTCGACCAGATCAACCACACCTGCTGGAGTCGCTGGGGCGAGCCCAAATCTTGGGGGGTACGCAGGGGGTTGCCACGGTGCGCAACGCGCGAACTGGCAGCATGCTTTCGCGGGTGAGCGACCAGATTGTGCATATTGCGCTCGACGTCAGCGCTGCCGACGAGGAGATCCGCGGCCACGTGCGCGACGGCGAACGGCCACCGAAGCCCTTCTCCGGATGGCTCGGACTGATCGGAGCGCTCGACGCGATGGTGGGCCCGCCGCATCGTGAGACTGCCACGCCGAGCGCTCCAACGGGTGAGACTAGTGCGGGCTCGTTCGCCGCCATCGTCAGCGGGCGAGGTACTTCTTGCACGGCCCGTTCTGTGCCTGCTGGAAGGCAGGTGCCTGCGGGGTGGGGCTCCCCAGGGGGAACTGGATAGCGCCGTTCGCACCGGGGTCGGGGAAGTTAGGGACGCCGTTCGCACGCATACAGTTCGCGAACGCGATCTCCTCTCGCCGCACGCTCGCCGGTACCGGCGGCGAGTGTCCCGAGGCGTGCAGGTACTTCCTGCACGCGTTCGATGCGCTCCGGAAGGCAGGCGACTGGAGATTGATGGCGCTCTGTGAAGTGAGCGGGCCGTCCGGGAAGCTCGGGACGCCGTTCGTGCGCATGCACTGCGCGTGCTGAAGGGCGAGGTTCGGCCCGCGCGTGCCGTTGCCCCCGCTTCCGATCGACCCTGCCGCAGCGCCACAGGCAGCGAGTGCCGTACAGGTCACCGTGGTGGCGAGCGAGGCGGCAACCCTGGCGCGGCGCATGATCGGTTTGTAGGTGCTGGGCCCTAACACGGCCATAACGGCGTTACGGCCGTGTTATGGGTCGGGTCGGACAACGACGTCAGGATGCGATCGGACCTCGCGCTCGTGCTCGCCTCCGGCGGCTCCGGCGTCGACGACAACCTCCCGGTCAACTGGAACATCGAGGCACCCGCGGTCATCAAAGCCAAGAAGGCATGCGCAAACCTCGGGATCGCGATTCCCGCTGCGGGCGTCGCCTGGTTGGTCTCCCACGGGCTGACACACAGTCACAGCTCCGATCAAACAGCACGGCCAAGCCCTACCTGAACGGGACCGCGAGAACAAGGTCCGTGAGCGTGCCGACCGCGTTTTGGACGCAACTTCGCGTAGTTCCGACCGCGCCACGATGAGTTTCCGTCTGGCGGCCGGTCCACACCAGCGGACCCAACTGAAAAGAGGCCACGGTAATGACCACTCCACTCGGCGGCGCGCGCGTCGTGACCAAGCTCCCCGCACAGAACCTCGACCGCGCTCGGCGCTTCTATAGCGACCGACTCGGCCTCGAGCCGATCGAGGAGCGCGAAGGTGGGCTGCGGTACGTCTGCGGAAGCACGGAGTTCCACATCTTCGCGTCCTCGGGCGCGGCGTCGGGCCGCTCTACCCAGCTCGGCTTCGAGGTCGAGGACATCGACCGGGCCGTCGCGGACCTGCGGGCTCGCGGCCTTGGGTTTGAGTCCTTCGACATGGGCGACCTCGAGGTGACCGACCAAATCGTCGCTGTGCCCGACAACTACCCGAGCAGGGGCACGGGCGAGCGAGGCGCGTTCTTCTTCGACAGCGAAGGCAACTTGCTCGCGCTAGGCCAAGCGACCCGATAGAGGCACCGGATCGCCGTTGTCCGCGCCTGACTGGTCACGTTCTGGTCCAGTACCCGTCGGCGCCGGCCGGTGCAAACCGCGCGACCCGGGTCAGCTTCGCCCGGGCGCTCTCGATGTCGGTCTGCATGATCAGCGCTACTTCCGCGGTCGCCAGCGGCTCGCTTGCCCACTGCAGCAGGTCGGTCACCGACGCGGGCGGCGGCCGACGGGCGAGGTACGGGGCTTGGTTGGCGATCGCGGTTTCGTAGGTGTCGAGCGGCTGAAAGCCGGGGATCACAAACCCGTTGATGAGATAGGACGGCGCCGTATAGCGCCGTTGCGCGGCGGGGCCTCCGAGCTTGTGGTCAAGCGTGCGAGCGGCGGGCGACGGCTGACGGGCGGCGGTGACGTCTGCCTCCAGATCGGCGCGCACGGCGTCGGACTGGGCCCAGGTCGCCAGCGCGGTTGGGTCCAGGCCGGCGTCGGTAGCGGCCGCGGCGATCAGCGCGGGGTCATCGAGCAGGCCGCGCTGCATGACCCGCACTCGGAGACGTCGCAGGAGCGCCTGTGCCCGGTCGGGGGCATGCCGGCGCGCGGCAACCACGGCCCGGCAGGCGGGCTCTGATGAGGCCGGGCGTGGATATGGGGCGGGGTCGATCGGCATCCCGTAGCGCCGCTGCAGCCCGGGCGCGCCCTCGGCGAGCTTCTCGGACTCGCCGGGCTCTCGGGTCAGCACGATCATCCGCACCTGCCACTGCAGCCGATCGCCGTAGTGCCAGCGCAGCCGCTGGCGGACCGGTTCGGCCGAGAACGCGAACGGGCACGCCGGATCGGTGAACATCTCAATCGTGACCCGCACGCCGGGGCCCGTCAGGTGAGGTGATCGAAGTCGCCGCGCACCCAGCCGCAGTAGCGGTCCGCCGACCGGCGGACGGCGGCGGCGGCGTCGCGGTCGATCGCGCGACCGAAGTTGTCATACAGCCGGTCAAAGCCCAGATCCTGCACCGCCCTGGTCAGCCGCTCGACAACGGCTGCCGACAAAGGGATTCGGTTGGGATAGCTGCGCAAGAACGTGACTGTTGCCCGATCCGGATTGGCATGGATCGTGTCAGAGACCAACAGCACGCCCTCGGTCGCGCGGACGCGCCGGCCGCTTTGCGCCAGTTCGGCCACCGTCGTCCACTTCTGTCCGTCCGCGGGCACCCACTGGCGCTCGTCGGCGCAGATCGCGCACACCCCGTTCGCGCGCTCGTGCTCGACTCCACAGGTCGCGCAGATCCACACCGGCTCCTCGACCATCACCCGCACCCTACCTGGCCGGCGCCCAGTGGCGCTCGCGGCTGCGCCCGCCACAAGCCCGGCACGCACCGGCCGACCCTGGCGCGCGTTCGACGATCCCGCTGGATCACCGCCAACGCCGCTGTTACCCCTGGCTGACCCGGCTGGCACCCCGAAGTCCTGGATGCGGGTATCGGCGAACTCGTACTGCCCTTCGTCAGGGGTCCTTGGGCCTGGGTCCAAGGAGACGGGTGGCAGGGTCGGCGATCGGCGCGACTGTGATCGCCTGTGGACTCAGGTCGCGTGCGGCGATCGTGATCGTGAGGTCCTCGTGGCGGCGCACGGCGACCCATGTTCCATCGGACGCGGTCAGCACGCAAAAGGGTTCACGGGCTCCGTCGAGGGTGATCAGCCGCTCCGAGCGGCTGGCCGCCAGGACTTGGGCGCGAGACGCGCGGTCTCGGGTTGCACGCCAGAGCGTGATCGCGGCATGGGACGCTGCGGGCCAGCGTGCGTGCCTTGCATCGTTTCGAATCCAGCTCCCAAGCGAGTGTCGGGCGCGCCAGACCTCATCGCCGAAGGATGAGTCGTCGCTGGAGGTGGTGATCTCGAGCCGCCGCGAGTCCCGGCCATCGGGGTCGGCAGCCGGCGTGTGGTAATGACGGATCGTCAGCTCGGTGAGCTGATCGCCGTGTGAGCCGCTGCCGCCGATCTGCGCCGTCCAACCGTCCGCGGCGTAGATCGGGAAAGTGACCGCGCGCAGCGTAAGTGCGTTCGAATACCAGCGCTGCACGCGCATCTCCGCACGCTCGCGGACGAGACGCGCTTGGCGCGCGGCGTCGTCCTCGGGCTCCTCTGACGCGACGATGGAAGCATAAAAGGTCCCCTCCGTTTCCTCGTGGCCACACACCCGGCACACGACGACAGGGTTGGGGATCGTGCTGCCGTTGGGACCAACGCTCCCGGCTCGCCAGTCCTCCGTGGGCATGTACTCCTCGTAGTCGATCGCGCCGCACGCAGGGCACCGCTCATCGGTGTCGGAGACCCGAACGCTCGGATACGCCGCCGGCAACGGGCGACGGACCGGGCTTCCGGCCGCGTCGCGGCAGCAGACGATCGGCTCACGACCGTCGTTGGGCTGCTCGATCATCGCGACGTAGGCACCGTCACCGACCGCGGCGCTCACGCAAGTGCCGCGATCGTCGATTACCTCGACAGTGACCGCCCCGGGCGGCAGCAGACCGCCAACGACGGACCGGGCAGCATCCACCCAGCTCTTGACCGGGTGATACCGATCGCCGTCGCTCACGTAGGAGCCCCCACCGCCCGTAACGTCATCGGTGACGAGCGTCGTCCCGTCCTTTTGCCGGACGACGCCCTGCCCATCCGGCAAGCTGACCAGAACGATCCCCACCACCAGATTCTGACCGATCCGACCGCGTGCGCAATGGCGATCGGCCGCCCGCTCCGGCATGAATCGTCGCCGCAGCGCGAACTCCCGCCATTTCTCCGGAACTCCCATGCCCCCACGAGTTGGGCGTGCCAGCCGGGGCCGGGCGGCCGCGCCCGCTGAGCCCCCCATTGGATCGCCGTACCAACCGGCGCAGATCAGCGTCCGAGCGGTATTGTCGATGGGTGCTAGGAGCCGGGGTTGGTCCCGCACGGGCGCCTCTGTGGGGACGGCGGACGGGTTTTCAAGTAGGCGCGTTTGTTGTTCTTGCCGCCATCGCTGCGGCACTGGTGCTGGGCCGAGGCAACGCCAGCGCCGCGGCCAAGGCGACGACGAAGCACCGGGCGGCACAGACGGGGTCGACGCGCCCACCCGCGCCTGCGACTTTGACTTTCAGCGGCGGGAGTCAGCCGATCCCGACGTCGTTCTTCGGGATCTCGATGGAGTACGACGAGGTCGCGGCGTTCGAGGACCACGGCGCGCTGTTTGACCGAGCGCTGTCGCTGATGCGCCCGGGGAATGAATCTCTGATGCCGCTGAGGATCGGTGGGCGATCGGCGAACGAGGTCTACTGGGACACGCCCCCGGGGCGGGCGCGAGGCATTGTGTTCGAGGTCGGCCATGAATGGCTCACGCGGTTGGCGCAGCTGACAGAACGCGACGACCTGCAGTTGATGCTCGACCTGAACCTCCCCGTGCACTCGCCGGCGATGGCGGCAGCGTTTGCCCTGGCTGCGTCAAGGGCACTGCCCCCCGGACGGCTCGCCGAACTCGCGATCGGTAACGAGCCCGACCTCTACTACGGGCAGCCTCAGTACGAGAAGGAACGGATCGCCACCACGCTTGCGTCAACGCCGACCGATTGGACCGTCGGCTACTCGGCGGCCGATTACTGGCGCGATTTTCAGGTCTATGCGCAGGCACTGCACGCAGCAGTGCCCGGTGTGCCGATCGCAGGTCCTGACGTCCCTCCGTTCGCGACGGGCTGGGTGCAAGGCGCTCCCGGTCCAAGTGATGACGGACCGCAAGCGATCGAGGTTCACCACCCGGGCACCTCGACCTGTTGGGGCCTGGCCGAGACGCCAACCGTTCGGCGACTGCTCGCTCCGAGCGCGGTCGGTGACCTCGATACTACGGCCGGAGGCGCGCTCGAGTTTGCGCGCGCACATGACCTTCCCTTCTACTTCACGGAGACCAACGCAGTCAGTCTGTGTGCCAACGCGCCGGTCGCGCCGGTCGCGAAGTCGTTCGCCACGGCGCTGTGGGCCCCGGATGCACTGTTCGAGATGATCTCCGCCGGGGTCGACGGGATCAATCTGCACCTCCGTTCGTCGTACATCAACGCGCCCTTCCATCTGGGCAGCGATGGCCTCGTCCCGCGTCCCGAGCTGTACGGGCTGGCGCTGTTTGCGCGGATGCTCGGACCCGAGGCGCAGCTCGTGGGGGTACGCCTCGATGATGCCCGCCACCTGAACGTGAAGGCTTGGGCCGTCAGATCCAGCCACGCCCTCCGGGTCCTACTCATCGACAAGGACTCTCGGTCGATCAACGTGGCTATTCCAGCGGGGACGACGACCGTGCCCGCCCAGGTTGAGCGCCTACAAGCGCCGTCGCCGCAATCTGACTCGGGCGTCACGCTTGCCGGACAGCAGATCGGCAGCAACGGCCTCTGGTATCACGACAGAGTCGCTACATCCGTGCCCCCGCGGAGGGGTGCCTACTATGTGCACGTGCCCGCCTACAGCGCGGCGCTGGTCGAGATCCCCACACCTGACGGCGTAGCGCCTCCGCCCTCGTGACACTGGTCGAGCAGCGGCGGCAAGTCTGATCACGGGCGCTGGGTGTGCGCGACGCGCAGTCGCGCACACCCGCTCACCTGTGACTACTTGACCGGCCGGACCGTCAAGGAGGTCGACGCCTTGCTCGAGCAGGTTGAGAACTTCTTCTTGAGCGTCACCGCCTTGGCCTGATTGGGCGGGAACACCTTCAGGCCCGCGGCCGTGACCGGCTTGCAGCGGGACTGGGAGAAGTTGCCCGTATCGACGATGCCGATCGATGAGCTCTGCTGCTTGCCCGGCGCCAGCGTAACGGTCCTGAACTTGGACTGAATCCGCTTCGCGGCCTTGCCAATCTGCTTGCCGCTCTTCGTAACCGCGGATACGCCCGGGTAACCGCTCATCGTGCAGCTGCGCTTGCTCTTGTTCACGAACTTCAGCGGGAAGAACGTCGTGCCGGCGGTGGCGTTGGGCTTGCCGAGCGACACCTTCAGCGCCGAGGTCGCGCAGCCGGTGCCTGCAGCACCCTTCGCCTTGCTCCACTTCACGGTGAACTGCGTGTTGCTGTTGTTCTTGGTGTAGGTACCCCAGCCCTTGGCGATCGCCATGCCCTTCCAGCCCGGGATCGCGTGGTTGTACTTGTTCAGGAACGTCGTGAACAAGTGCGACGCTGTCGTGCAGACGAGGTTCGGGCTCGAGACCGTGTACTTGCCGCCGGGCAGGGTCACGCCGCCCGATTGATCGTTGTGCAGCACTGTGAAGCTGATGCCCTTGCAAGACGCGTTCGTCGCCGCTGTGGCGGACGTCGCGACCGCGACTGACGCTGCCAACGCGGCGGCTGCGACAGCGCCGGCTCCCAGCGTGCGCAGGCGAGCGTGAGACAAACGGTTTGTCATTGCGTATGACTCCTAAGACGGGCGTGGCCAGCACGCCGATTGGTAAGGTCGGACACCCCATCCCCATCCAAGCGACAGCGATCGCCGCGTTATGGCAATGGTAGTCGGATTAGGAACCGACGGAGCTACGCGTCCGGCGGCACCGATGTTGCAGCCCGTGGCGGCGGAGTTTGAGGCCCAGCCCGTCCTATTCAGACGCGGTTATGACCAGGCGGATCCCGATCGTCGTCAGCGTTCCGGCGTCGGCGATGATCTGTCGTCAGATCTCCGCGAGCTTGCTGAGTGGTAGCTTGGCGCGCATCCGCTCGTCCCACTCGGCGCTTGCCCCCCTCCCAGTCGCGTCGCGCGACTGCTCGCCGATCGCCACGGCGCGCCGGCCGATCCGAGCTTCATCGGGATCGCCTTCGGCCGCCGGTCGGCCGAAGCGCTACTGCGCCGCTTGGCGGCTGATCGCGAGCAGCTCGCCGATCTCACGCCACGTATGGCCCGGGCGCCGTGCGTCCTGGACGAGCGCTTGGACCGCTTGGTCGGCGGTGTCCGCGACCGTGCATGCGGCGACCAGGACAGCCAGCGGGGACGCTCCGTGGAAGCGCCGCCAGCATCACCTCGGTGTTGCGTTCGAGAACGAGCGCGATGTCCTCGCGGTCGCCGCGGTCAGCAGGCGAGCTTGTCAAGGGCTCGCGATACCTCGAACTTGGGATCTTCCGGCTGCAGCTCGTAGTGGAGCGTTCGGTAGTGCATGAGGCGGTGCGCCAGGGGGACCACGACCGCCTGCAGGACCCGATGCCGGCGGGCCAGAGCCTTGGCGGCGATCGTGGCCTGGCTGCCCGCAAGGAGCAACGCCCGCGCGTTCACCGTTGGGCCTGTCGGCCTGCCACGGAGCGTGGCGGGGGCCACATTGACGCTCTTGTTGTTGCGCAGGCGCTTCGTCTTCCACGCCTTGTCAAATGAGCGGAAGAACGCCCGGTCGTGGTCGAAGGCGATGCTGACCGGGGTCGCGACGGGCGCGCCGTCGCGCTTGAAGGTCGTGAGCAGGATCGTCTTGGTGTTCTTGAGGGGTTCGAGGTCGTTGGTCACGGCGTCTCCTTGTCCGACAACGGTCCCACGAACAGAGACGTGATCGAGTTGGTGCTCGTGACACGGCGGAATCGCCGGGCATCGAGACTTAGGTCTGCCGGCGATTCACGACACGGAACCGCAGATCGGTAAGCCGCTCCGCCTCGCCGACCGAGACGCGCTCGAGTTCGACGCGCTCGCTCTCATCGCCGAACAGCCGGACGCCGCCGCCGAGCAACACCGGGGCCAGGTGAAGCACGATCTCGTCGAGCAACCCCGCCTTGAGGCATTGGCGACTGACACTGGCACCGAAAAGACCCACATCCCTCTCACCGGCGGCAGCTTGGGCGGTCGCCACTGCTGCTTGTATCCCGTCCGCGATGAAGGTGATCCTCGGGTCCGCGCCGCGGTTCGGCGGCCTGTGGGTCAGCACGAACACGGGTCCGTCATACGCCCCGCCGTAGATCCCGTCGATTCCATCCCAACGCTCCTCGGCCAGCTCGTACCAGCGGCGTCCGGCGAGAACCGCGCCGACACGGTCCATCGTCTGTTCGGCGACCGCGGTCGGCTCGCCATAGGCGAATGCCCAATCCATCGAGTCATCCGGACCTGCGATGTATCCGTCGAGTGAGATCGTGTGATGACAGATGGTGCTCATGGCTCAAGCTCCCGCTCCAAATTGCGGATCCGCTGCGAGACCGCAGACGCGTGACGTGCGCACTTCCGCAGCCCGATGAAGTGAGGCTCGTGCGCCACCGCCCAGATGTACTCAGGCTGAGGCATGGTGACTCGCCACAGTGTCTCACTGCGCGACAACCGATCACGACGCGTGATCGTCGGGCGCGGCGCCCCGCCGGCCGGTGTGCGACTGAGCCGAAGTAGCGACCCCGCTCGTAGTTGGTTCGTGCTCGATTACGTGACGCTCGGACTAGCCGGACACCTGACGGCGTTTCTCAGCGCGACTCCGGAGAGCGTTTGGGCGCGTCGCTCAGGACGCCGATCGCGGTGACCCTTGCACTTACGCTGATCCCTCGTTGACCGACCTGCTGATACGTCGCTCACCGACCGGGTGTCGCTTGTTCGACTCCAGCTAGCGGCCGATCAGGCGGGGGCGAGGCCCTTCGGGCTCGCGCCGTACTGGTTATCGCCCGGCGTGCTGTCGATGCAGAAGAAGATCAGCAGCACGATTGTCCCGATCAGCGGGATCAGGCCGATCAGCAGCCACCAGGCGGTCCGGTTGGTGTCGTGGAGGCGGCGAAAGCCGACCGCCAAGCTCGGGAGCAAGACCCCGAGGTCATAGATAATCACCAGGAACAGCACTCCGTGCGCGGCAGCAGAGAGAAGATAGAGGACCAACACGATCACGAAGTTCACCAGCGCGAACATCCAGTACTCAGTCCTGCTCGCCCGGCCGCTGAAGCCGGTGTAATTCTTTAGTACCGCGAGATACCAGCTCATCACTCCACCCCTTGCTGGGTATCAGCCGGCGCCCCGCACGTGGTTGATGCCCACGCCCAGCGGGCCTTCCCGCCGGCGGCTCACCATGAAGCATGTCATAGATCGGGCGCGTCGTCGGGACAGCGGCCGACCCTGACGTCACGCCAGCTGCCAGGACGCCGCGGGGTCAGCCGAAGGCGCGAAGCCGAGTGACGCGGCTAGCTTCGCGGCGTTGAGCAGTCCGCGTCCGAGGGTGTCCGGCGTATGGGAGTCGCTGCCGAACGTGACCGCCCGCCCGTCGGCCTCGACCCACCACGCGACGAGCTGCGGATCCAGGGGGATCCGCGTGTTGATCTCGAGCGCGCCTTCGCGCTCGGCGAGCGCCTCCAGTGCGTGCCGATACTCCGCTTCGAACTCTCGCACGTCGTGAGGCCCGGCCGCCTCGGGCCAGTAGCGCGCGGCGTAGTCGATGTGGGCCAAGACCTGCACATCCGACCCTCGGATCATGTCGGTGACCTCGACCAGGTAGTCGCAGACGACGTCTCGCGCGGGGCGTTCGCCAAACAGCGTGGAGACCTCGCAGGCGCCGCCGGGGACTCGTCCTGCGTGAACCGAGCTGAGGACGCGGTCAAACCGACCTCGCGCAAGTAGGGCTGCGACCTCTGTCGCGTGCCAATGAGGCTCGCTGATCTCGACGCCGGTCAGGATCTTGAGCTCAGGAAAGCCCAGTCGGCATTCTGTGACCGCACCGAGGTAGCCCTCAACATCCAACCCCGGAGGCTTGACCGTCTGGCCGCTGAGGTACGGCTCCAAGTCCGGGTCGACCGACGCTCCCGCCGGGATCGTCCAGTCCGTGAGGTCGGCGTGTTCGGTGAACGCGATCCCGCTGAGCCCCATCTCAGCCGCGCGTCGGCAGCTTTCGGCCATCGAGCCCTCCGACGCGTCCCAAGAGAACTGGCTATGAGCGTGGCCGTCGATTAGCGCCTGAAGCACCGGCCTGGGATAGCATCTTTAGTGCCAGCGAGCGACATTTCTTACCAGTCATGAGGGCTGACGCGTGAACAGCGCAATTGATCGTGACGCCGATATCCGGGCTCGGATCCGGGAGCATTGGGAGGCCTCTGAGCGCGGGGATGGCGACGCTGAGCACGCGATCTACGCCGCGGATGCGATCCTGGACTACCCGCAGTCCGGCGAGCGCTTCAGAGGTCGGTCGAAGATCCAAGCGCAACGCGGCGGGCACCCGGCCGAGCGCCACTTCACGGTCCGCCGGATCCTGGGCGCCGGCGACGCTTGGGTAAGCGAATGCGTGATCACCTATGACGGCGTGCCGACATATTCGGTCAGCGTGATGGAGATCGCCGAGGGCCTCGTGACGCACGAGACCCAGTATTTCGCCGACCCCTTCCCGGCGGCTCCCGGGCGCGCCGCGCTAGCTGAGCGCATCCCGGCCCGCGAGCAATAGGCCGATGCAGCGGTCGCGTCGGTGGGATACGCGGGTTCCCGGCGTCGGCTCGAGCCCACCTCGGTTCAGCTCTCTGCGTTTGTGTCCGTGAAGTCGTCCTCGGCGACCTGCACGTAGAACCGGCGGCTCATCTCAGGTTCAATCACGGCATCGATCCTGTCGTGTCGTCACCGGGCCACCAGAAGCTAGCGCCTCTCTATAGACCGTTGAGCATGCCGCGCAGAGTTTCGGTGTAGGTATTCAGCGCCGCGCGCCCCTGGTGCGTAAGTGCCACCGAGGTTCGCGACGCCGGCCCGTTCCTGCCGCGTCGCTCGCCCCCTCGTGCGCCAGCGCTCCCATCAGCACGTACACGGCGACCAACGCCACCACCCCGCGAGCAGCGTCAGCCACGGCGACCTGAAGTCCAACTCGCGCTGCGCCTGCCGTTGGGACTGCTCCAGCAGCCGCGCTGCGCCACGGGATCAATCGCTGCGCACACGGAGGCGGTGCTGGCTGGCGTGAAAGGATGCGGGGGTGGCTGACCCGACGGGTTACTATCGACGCGACTTGGCGTTGGCCCACCACCGCGGGTTCGGGTTTCACGCCGGCGCGTGCGCCCCAGGGATTCTCGATTTGCTTGCGCCCGTTCGAGCCCGTCGTGGAGTGGTCCTCGAGCTTGGCTGCGGCAGCGGTTTGCTCACCCGGGAGCTGGTAGACGCCGGACACGACGTGATTGCCACCGATGCTTCAGATGCGATGCTCGAGCTCGCCCGCGAAGTCATCGGCGACGCCGCTGAGGTTCGCCGACTGACGCTGCCTGACGACCCGCTACCCGAGGCCGATGCGATCGTCGCAGTCGGTCATCCGATCAACTACCTCGCAGATCTCCGCGCGTTTGATCGGGCCGTGATCGCGATTGCTCAGGCGCTGCGTCCTGGCGGGGTGATCGCGTTTGACGTGTGCGATCTGGAGTGGGGCCGTGCCCGCAAGGACGCTGCGCCGTTCGCCCGCGCTGAACCTGGTTGGGCGATCATCACGGAGTTTTCGATGCCGTCGCCTGATCGGTTTATCCGTGACATCACGACCTTCCTCCCCAATCAGGACGGGTCGTGGCGGCGTGACAGCGAGCACCACGAGAACGTCCTCGTCGACGTCGCACACATCCCGCCTCTCCTCAGCGAGCAGGGCATTGACGCGCGGATCGACGCGTCGTTCGGCGCTGAGACGCTGCCCGACGGGCTGTTGGCGATCATCGGCCAGCGGGAAAATTGACTGCGTCACGGGCTGCATCGGGTCGAGAGGCGGGGGCACCCTCGCGGTTGGTGTGAGACCGAGCGCAAGCGGCCCGAGCGGTCACTCGCACCGATCTGGATCAGGTAGAGTCAGCGGTCGGTCATGGTGATCTGCCTCTACGGTCTGCGGGGCCGCCACGGCGCCGACTCCGAAGCTGAGACGGAACTCTTCGACGACCTCATGGCTCGGGCCCGAGAGCAGCCCGGGTTCATCGGTTATCACCTCTACACCTCCGAGGAGGGTGAGGAGCTGGGAGTGATCCGCTTCGAGACCCGAAAGGCGCTCGACGCGTGGCGCGACGATCCCGCCCACCGGGCCGCATGGGACCGCGCCGGCGAGTTCTACACCGAGTTCTGGGTGCAGAACTGCGAGACGTTCCGCGAGTATCGCTGGCGCGAGGGGCAACACATCGACGAGGACCTGACGGCTCCCTTTCGCTCCGAGTCCGCCAACCTCGCGAACACCTAAGCAGGTGATGTGCGGCGCCACGTCCCGCCCGCAAGCACCGATCAGTAGCCGCCGAACCGGAAGCCGTGTGCTGTGTCGTTCAGCGCACGTCAGCGCGCCAGAAAGGGCCTCGTCGGGCGTTGGTCTGATCTCAGGTCGCGCGAGCTAGAGTCCGCGCATGAGCGTGAAGCGGGGGATCTACGTAGCGCCCTTCGATGAGTTGATGGAGCCTCGGCTGTTGGCCGAGCTTGCCGGCAGCGCCGAGGCCCGGGGTTGGGACGGGTTCTTCCTGTGGGATCACATCCGCTACCAGGAGCCTGTCCAGGCGGTGGCGGATCCGTGGGTGGCGCTGGCGGCGATCGCCTCCGCCACGGAAAGCATGCGGCTCGGACCGCTCGTCACGCCGCTCTCGCGGCGTCGTGTTCAAAAGCTCGCGCGCGAGACCGTAACGCTCGACCACCTCAGCAACGGACGCCTGACCTTTGGAGTTGGCCTGGGCAGCTCACGCAATGGCGAACTCGAGCCTTTCGGAGAGGTCGCCGACCCGCGACAGCGCGCCCAGCTGCTCGACGAGCGCCTTGAGAGGCTGGCCGGGTTTTGGGCGGGCGAGTTCAAACCAGTCCCGCTGCAACATCCCCGGATTCCTGTCTGGGTCGCCTCGAGATGGCCGAATCGGCGTCCGCTGCGCCGCGCGGCACGCTGGGACGGACTGTTTCCGATCGAGCTCCCAGGCCCCGAGGCGCTCGCCACCCTGGCCGACGAGGTCCGGGCCCTGCGCGACGGTGACAGATCGGAGTTCGACCTCGTCGTCGACCTCCCGCCCGGGACCGAGCTCGCCGAATGGGAAAGCGCCGGGGCGACCTGGGCCCTCACCGGGTTCGGCTCACAACCGCGTGAGGCACAGGTCCGCGAGACCATCGATCAGGGACGCTGATCGGTCGTTGTCCCGCGGCGTCTGCCTGCGTGCGGCGCCGGTCGCCTCCGGTCGGCGCTCAGCGGGCGATAAGGTCGGCGAGGCGACGCTCGTCGTGCGGGCTGGGGGCGAAGGTGACGAGCTTGTGCTCGGGGTTGTCGGCGACCTGGAGAACGACGTGATGGAGTACGAGCACGCCGAGCTCAGGGTGGCGCAGGCGCTTCGTGCCGGACCCGAGCGGGGCGACATGGTGTTGTTCCCACCAGTTGCGCGCTTGCGGGCTGGAGGCGTGGAGGCGGTCGATGAGATCTTCGAAGTCGGGTTCGTTGAGGTGGCGTGCGGCGGCGGCGCGGAAACGGCCGAGCTGAGCGGCCGCCTCTCGGTCCCACTCGACGAAGACCGAGCGCGCCTCGGGGTCGGCGAACATCCACAGCAGCAGATTGCGATCTCCGATCGGTCGGGCGGTCCAGTCGGTCCACAGCTCCCGGGCGGCTTGGTTGGCGGCGAGGATGTCCCACCGACGGCCGGTGACGTAGGTCGGATGGGGGTCGAGCCGATCGACGAGGTCGGCGACGCCGGGCGTGAGCGCTTCGTCAGCAGCGAGGTCGGCCTTCGAGGCGGTGTCCTCGTTGGCGAGCGTGTGGAGGTAGGCGCGTTCGGCGTCGTGGAAGCGCAAAGCCGTTGCGAGCCCGTCGAGTACCTGTCGCGAAGGGTGGGCGGCGCGGCCTTGCTCGAGCAGCGCGTAGTAGGTCGGCGAGATCGCGGCGAGCTGCGCGACCTCCTCGCGCCGGAGGCCGGGCGTGCGACGCCGGTGGCCCTCCGGGAGCCCGAGGTCGGCGGGGGTGAGGGTGGCGCGGCGGGCGCGCAGCAACTCGCCCAACTCTCGGGCGAACGGGCGACGCGGGGACGTCTGAGCGCTCATCCTGGAAATGGCAATACTAGTAACCAGGAGCTGTGGATAGTCGTCTTGGGCTTGACTACCCTCGACGTCGATGCAGCTTCGAAGGCTAGGTAGAGCGGGTCCTGAGGTGTCGGCAGTCGGGCTCGGATGCATGGGCATGTCGCAGGGGTACGGGCCTGCCGACGAGACCGAGGCGCTGGCGACATTGGACGCCGCGCTGGACGCGGGAGTAACGCTGCTTGACACGGCGATGAGCTACGGGGCAGGCGCGAACGAGCGATTGCTTGCCCGAGTGTTGGCTACGCGTCGCGCGGAGGTCGTGGTGGCGACCAAGTTCGGGATCGTCCGCGAACCGGACGGCGTACATGTCGATGCGCGCCCGGAGCGCGTGCGCTCGTATCTGGAGGGCTCGCTCTCGCGACTTGGTGTCGAGCGAGTCGACCTCTACTACCTCCATCGCGTCGACCCCGGCGTGCCGATCGAGGAGAGCGTCGGGGCGATGGCTGAGCTCGTAGCCGAAGGCAAGGTCGGGCACCTTGGCGTCTCCGAGACAACGGCCGAAGAGCTCGAACGCGCGGCGCGGGAGCACCCGATCGCGGCGCTTCAAATCGAGTGGTCGCTGACGTGGCGGGAGTCCGAGGACGAGCTGATCCCCACCGCCCGACGGCTCGGGATCGGACTCGTTCCGTACAGCCCGCTCGGGCGCGGGCTCCTCACCGGCACCGTGGACGCCGCCTCGGTCGGCGATGCCGCCATGCGCAGCCGTGACCCACGGTTCGCCGGCCCGGCGCTTGAGCGCAACCTCGAACTCGTACAGGCGGTGGCCGCGATTGCGCGCGAGTACGACGCGACCCCGCCGCAGCTGGCGCTCGCGTGGCTGCTGGCTCAGGGCGACGATGTCGTCCCGATCCCGGGAACCAAGCGACGGAGTCGGCTGGCTGAGAACCTCGCCGCCACGGAACTCGTGCTCTCTCCGAGTGACATGGCGCGACTGGAGGCGGCGGCGCCGCGGGAGGCGTGGGCAGGCGATCGGTTCTCGTTTGCCGCGCCCGAGACCGAAAGAAGCTCGAAGTGACGATTTCCCCGGCCGACGTGCTCACCCAGCGCGTGAAGCTGACGGTCACAGACGGCGGATCGATGGACGCCTACGACGCCCGCCCCCGTGACGACCTCCCCTCCGGCGGGATCGTGGTCGCGCACGAGCTGTTCGGTCTCACCGCGCACGTTCGCGATGTCTGCGAGCGGCTCGCGAGCCACGGGTTCGCTGCGCTAGCGCCCGACTTCTACCACCGCACCGACCCCCGAGCCGAGCTGCCACACGAAGAGTCCGGGCGAACACAGGGCTTCGCGCTGCTCGATCAGCTCCGTCGAGACGAAGCGATCGCCGACGTCGGCGCCGCGATCGAGCACCTCCATGCCGGCGGCGCCTCAGGCTTAGGGATCCTCGGCCTCAGCCTCGGCGGGCACATCGCCTACCTCGCCGCGACCGCGCATCCGATCGAGGCCGTCGCCGCGCTGTACCCCGGATGGCTGACAACCACCGACATCGGCCTTGGCCGCCCCGAACCCACGATCGAGCTGACCCGCGGGATCACCGGCAAAGTACTGATCCTTTGTGGCGACGCCGACCACGCCGTGCCCACCGCCGACCTCGGGCAGATCGACGCGCGGCTCACCAACGCGGGCGTCGAGCACGAGATCATCACCTACCCTGCCACGCCCCACGGCTTTCTCTGCGACCGGCGTGACACCTACCGTCCCGAAGCCGCGAACGACGCCTGGCGCCGCATGACCGAACTGTTCGAAACCACGTTGCGGTGAACCCATGAGGATCAGAAGCCTTCGCCCGCGTGCGGCAGAAGATCAGAGGTCATACGAGATGCCGGCGAGTCCCCGTGCGGCCAAACGCCTCTTCAGCGATGCGAGCGTCTGGCTGGTGGGGGCCAAGGAATCGGCTACCTTCATCGCCGAGTAGACCGCTGACTCCTGTGAGTCAAAGCCGGTCGTGTACTGGCCGCTGAAGTACAGGCCAGCGCGTCCTTGCAGCGGATGCAAGGCGCGGGCAGCCTGGATCGTCGACCGCCTGATCAGTGGGTGTTTGAACCGCCGTTCCAGCAGGATGTGCTTCGGGTCGGCGCGTCGGCGCTCGGCCCATGACTTGAACACGTCGATCGTCGCACCCGACGGAAGTCTCTGGTGCAGCGCGCCATACCAGACACTCCCCTCGCATTGGCGACCATCGACCCCGGCGTTGTATGTCGCCCAGTTACTTCGATCGCGTTGCACGTATGCCGGATCGGTGTGAATCAAAATCCGCGAGTCGAAGTATTTGTACGCGTCGAGTAACGCGGTGAGGCGCGTGAAGTGGGGCAGCGTGCGCAGCAGTTCGCGTCCGGCGTGCGGCGGCGCGTTCACCACGACGAAGCGATACGGGCCATGGTGGCCGGTTGGCGTCTCCAACAACCAACCGTTGCGCTGACGCTTCAGGGCGTGCACGGCCGTGCCGAGGTGCACCTGCGCCGTCCGGCTGCGGTCCAGCAGGCGTTGCAGATTGCCCTGCAGGCCGATCGTCGAGTTATATGTGGTCGCGCCCTGAGCGACGTCGGCCGGAAAGGCCAACGCGAAGGTCTGCAAAATCGATCGCGCCGACGCCCGCAGAGCGTCGGCCCGCGAACACCCGATCAACGCCGTGATCCACGGATACACGACGTCGTTCTTGAACGACTGGTCGACGGGCAGACCGCGAACCCACGCCCCAACGGTCGTCTCCCACGGCATGTCAGATAGAACGGCCTGGCGTGCGAGCTGTGTGTATGGGACGAACTCGATCGCCCGGCCTGGCGTCGCGAGCGGGTTCGACGACGAAAAGGTCGGCGGTCCCCCGGCAGTCGGAAAGATGCACAGACCGGCGGGCGCCACCAGCGTGTCGTCGCTGGCAGGGTGGGCGGGATCGTAGAGGCCCAGCTGCTCGAGCAACGTCACGTAAATCGGGTGCGTGTCGGGGTGAAAGAACTGGGCGCCGAGATCGACCGTGAGGCGCCGGCTCTGATAGTCGATCACGTGCGAATCGCAGTGGCCGCCGATCTTGGATCTTGCCTCGAACAGGTCGACGTCGTGTCGCTCGGCAAGAAAGTAGGCGGCAGCGACGCCACCCGCACCCGCGCCGATGATGGCAACGCGATGTCGATCCGATCTCGGGCCGCCGTTGCCGGTCCGGCGGCTCGGCGAGGCAGCCGCTGCGCCAACGTCGCGACCCGCGACCACCGAGCCTACGCCGAGCGTCGCCAAGGCGACCGCGCCCTTGACGAGATCCCGGCGCGTCATCGACGAAGGAGATCTCGAACCTTCAGTCATCGGGTCGAGCAACGTGTCCGCGCTCAGGCGTCAGGGGTGACATCTTGAGTGCCTCCTCATCCGTGGGTGCATAAAGCAGCGGCCTCAAAGTCTCGCGGACGTCGCGTCGCCTTCAAGCACACCGCTCGCGCGGTGCGAACGCACCGCCGCCAATCGATATCGAGCACTCTAGACAGCGCGGCAAACGTCGCGAGCCGGCCGCCCCGCAACCTCGCGCTTGCGCTCGGCCTAACTCTGGTCGCGGGCATGAGTGAGCTCTCTGATCTACTTCACGGCCATGCCGGCGCGCCTGCGGACAGGGCTCGGCTGGGCGGATCCTGGACTGGACCATCCGGCCGGGTGGCTTGACGGGTCTGCCGAGGCAGCCGGCGGCTGGCGGATGAGCGGCTGGATGCTGCTGCCCGGCGTCGGCGCCTTCGACACGGTGCACGCGTGCTGGAACGGCCAAAGCATTGGGCGGGCTATCCGCGTCGACCGCCGCGATCTCTTGGACCAGGTCTATTGGCTGCGAGGCGTTCAGGACGCTGGCGTGGCGGTCACGGTTCCTGAATATGACGCCGATGGGCTTCTCGAGCTCATCGGTGCCAGGCGTGGTCGCGCTCGCGCGCGCCTGGCAACCAGGTTCGTCGCCCCACATCTGGACCTCGTTCCGCTCCCGCCCGAAAAGTTGACGTTGCGCGTCTCGGACCTCAGTCCGGACGCGTTTCGCTTGTCCGGCCTGAAGGCGTTCACCGATCTCTGGGAGCAGGTCTTACGGCACTGCCCGATCGGTCAGGACCGGCTGCGCATCCTCGATTGGGGGTCGGGTTGCGGTCGCGTTAGCCGCAATCTCGCGCGGGTCGGGGTCCAACATCTTCACGGGTGCGACATCGACGCGGACGCGATCGCGTGGTGCTCGGCGCACGTACCCGGCGCGTTCCAGCTCACGGACATCGATCCGCCGCTCCCGTATGAGAACGAAAGCATGCACGTCGTTATCGCCACGTCAGTGTTCACGCACCTCACGCGCGACAACCAGACGAAATGGCTGCGGGAAACGAGGCGAGTCCTCGCTCCGGGAGGGCTCCTGCTGGCGTCGGTGGCCGGCTCAAACGTGGCACGCCTCGGCCGCTCGGCCCGAATCCACGCTCACCGGCCAGGGTCGCTGGTGACGCGTGCGGCGGCCGTGCGGCGCGTGGCCAGGCTTCAACGCGCAGGGATCATTGACGGGCACTTGGACGAGCACTTGGACGGCGTCGCCCCGCCCGGCTACTACCGGACGACATTGCAGACCAAGCGCTACACACGCCAAGCCTGGACCGAGCATTTCGACTTGGTCGATCACATCGTCCGTGGGCTGAACGGTCACCAAGATCTCGTCGTTCTCCGACGCGCGTAGCCCCCGTATAGCCGCTAGGTTCAGCTCGCCCTCCCGCCTCGGGCTGTCACAGGCGGTCCCTCTATCTCGTCTCACAAGTGCAATAAGACGAGAGGAGCCAGTCATGAAGATCTTCGTTGCCGGCGCCACGGGAGTTCTCGGCAGAGCGCTCGTCCCGCAACTCGTGACGGGAGGCCACGAGGTGGTCGGGATGACCAGGAACGCCTCGAAGCAGGACCTGGTGCGCAGCCTGGGAGCGCGCCCGGTCGTGGCCGATGCTCTCGACCCCGACGCTGTCGCCCAGGCGGTGGCGTCCGCCGGGCCAGAGGTGATCGTGCACGAGCTCACGGCGCTGTCCGGGAAGATGTCCGCGCGGGACATGCGGCATCCCGACCGCTCCTCCGCGGCGACCATGACCACCCGGCTGCGTACGGAGGGGACGGACCATCTCTTGGCAGCCGGCCGCGCCGTGGGGGCACGGCGGTTCGTGGCGCAGAGCTTCGGGGCTTTTCGATGGGCCCGCACGGGTGGCCCGGTGCAGACCGAGGCCGATCCCATCGATCCCGACCCGCCGGCGGTCCTGCGTGCTGCGCTGGTCGGCATCCTCCATGTGGAGCAGGCGGTTACGACGATTGAGTGGGGCGAGGGTCTCGTGTTGCGCTATGGCGGCTTCTACGGTCCAGGGACCGCGATCAGCCGGGATCCGGATGCGCCGATGGCGGGGCCGATCCGCAAGCGTCGATTCCCAATCGTCGGCGACGGCGGTGGCTTCTTCTCGCACGTTCACATCGACGACGCCGCCTCGGCGACCGTCGTCGCGGTCGAGCACGGCCAGCCGGGTATCTACAACGTTGTCGACGACGAGCCCGCGCCGGTGCGGGAGTGGCTGCCGGTACTCGCGAGCGCGCTCGGTGCCAAGCCACCGAGGCATATTCCACGGTGGCTCGCGCGTCTGCTGGCCGGTGAGGCGGCAACGCTGATGATGACCGACGCGCGGGGCGCCTCAAACGCAAAGGCGAAGCGCGAGCTCGGCTGGCGACCACACTACGCGAGCTGGCGGCAGGGGTTCGCGCAGGGCCTGGGGTGAGGTCAGGCCTGGCGTAGCTCGAGGCGGTTGCCGAACGGGTCGATGATGTGGCAGCGCTCGATCCCGGGCAGCCGCGCGTCGGGTCTCACGTCGGTGCCGCTCGAGCGAAGGCGAGCGGTAAGCGCCGCGAGGTCGTCCACGACGAAGCTCGGATGGGCCTTCCGCGCCGGTGTGAACGATCGCTCGACACCGACGTGCAGTTCCTGGGCGCCGGCGCGAAACCAGCAACCCGCCTCGTCGGGCAGCGTTCGCGGCTTGGGCACCTCCTCGAGGCCAAGCAGCTCCCCGTAGAACCTCCGCGCCTTGGGCTCGCAGCCCGGCGGCGCCGCTACCTGGACATGATCGATTCCGAGGATCTTCATCGGGCACGCGTCGAGTGCGGGGGGCCGATCAGTCGGCGGTCGCGGCCGCGCGGTAGTCCTCACGGATCGGCTGGAAGACGTCGAGTACGAGCGCTCCGTCGGATCCCGCCTGCGCCTGGTGCTCGATCTCGCCGGGGAGCGCGAACGCGTCCATCGGGCGCAGAACGTACTCATGGTCGGCCACCACGAGCTTCAGCTCGCCGCGCAGAACGACGCCGAGTTGCTCGTGTGGATGGCTGTGGCGCGGGACGAGCGCAGCGGGCGCCAGCTCGACCAGGTTGAGCATTGCTCCCTCGCCGAACAACGCCTGAGCGCGGACACCTTCAGCGAGTGTGAACGGGTGCAGCTCGGACAGCGAGACGACCTGAAGCCCCACAGGGCGAGTATAGGAGCGGCCCCTAGGGTGCGGGAATCGGATCGGTCAGCGGCGGCCCGACCGAGGTGCCAATCCAGCAGGTTGCTCGCGCGTCGGTTAGCGTTGCACTGACCGGTGGGCCTGTGGGGGCCCGGAAAGGAGGCGTCATGGCACATGAGCTCCAGCTCAGGGGCAGCCAGGATCGGGTAAAGATCCGCAGTCCGTGGGCGGTGGCACTGCTGCCGATCATCACGTTGGGCATCTATCACCTCGTGTGGTGGTACCGCATCAACCGCGAGTTGCGCGACTACGGTCGCGTCAAGGGGTACGACCTGGGACAGAGCCCGACGTCCTCGTTGCTGGCGCTATTTCCCGGCGGGATCATCATCGTGCCGGCGCTGATCACCTACTGGCGCGGCATCAAGCGGGTCCAGGGAGCAGCGCGGGTCGGTGGCACGGAGCCACCCAACGGGTGGATCAGCTTGATCCTCTTCTTCGTGATCTCGATCGGCCTGTGGGCGTACGTCCAGGTGACGCTCAACGATCTATGGCGCTCGGATGCCGATCTACTCCCTGGACAGAATGCGCTTCCCGCGTTCTCGGACGCGCTGCCGCCCCGCGTCGAAGGTGCGCAGCAAGAGCGCGAGGATTCGTCGACTGACTGAGACGAGGGGTTGCTAAGGCCCCTCTGGAAGACGACCGGCGTTGGCTACCCCCAGCCGGGGCGCAGCAGGACGCGCTGGCGGGTGAAGACGACGTTCCCGAGGCCGAAGTCGATCCTGAAGCGCACGACGGGCGACGGGGCGCCGCGACCGAACCACTTGCGCGTGCGGGGGTTGGGCTTGACGTGCAGGCGGGTGGTGAGGCCGGCCGGCGCGAGGAAACCGGTGTAGACGTACTGCGTCTTGCCACGGTAATGGACCGCGTAGCTCCAGTGCCGGTCGTTGAGGCGCACGCGCGCCCCCGCAATCGTCGCGATCACGCTCGCACGGCGCGCCAGCCAGACCGTGAGTCCGACGCGATCACATCCCGCCGAGTCCGCGATATGGCACGCAACACCCATCGACGGGGGCTGGAGGAACACCGCCGACGCGGGCTCGATCGCGGCCGCACCGGCAAATGGCCACGACCCCGAACTCGAGGGTCGCGACCTCGAGACGACACCGCCTGAGCCCAGGATGATCGCCAGCAGAGCGGCGGCGAGCAAGCCCGCGACGACGGCGAGCCTGCGGTGGCGCTGACGACGCCTGGCCTCCTCGATCAGCGCCTCGATCTCCACCTCGGGCGGGGAGTCGACCGTCGGCTCAAGCGTGATCGGCACGAACGTCCCCCCTCAGGAGACCTCGTCGAGGATCTCGACAAGTTCGCCGCGACGGTAGCCCAGCTCTTGCCCCAGCGCGACGAGCTCGCGCGCCTTGGCGACCACGAGGCTCCGTCTCGGTGCAGCGCCAGTGACCGTGACGCCCCGACCCCGGCGAAACTCCAACAGGCCCTCGTCGCGGAGCGTCCGCAGGCCGCGCAACACCGTGTTGGTGTTGACTCCGAGGACGGCGGCAAGATCTCGGGCCGCCGGCAGCCTGTTGCCCGGACCGGCCTCGCCATCGGCGATCGCACGCCGAATCGCCGCGGCCACCTGCTCATGGAGCGCGACCGGGCTCGAGGGATCGATCTGGACTGCGCTGGGCCCGTCGCTCACGCGCTCGTCTCCGGCGCTGCCAACAGAAGCACACCTAAGACACTAAGTTATTTAGCACCATTCGTCAAGGCGAGCGCCCGCCGCGCGCGGGTGCGCGAGAGCGCGTAGCGTGCGCGGGTGCGCGAGAGCCAGGCGGGCCTGACGGATCGCGAGCTCAGCCCTGCTCGGCGACGAGCGCTCCGAACCGCTCGAGGTAGAGGGGCCAACCGCCCCCGCTACTGACCGCGTCGCGCGTGCCTTCCCAGCCATCGCCGTGGCGGTCGAGGTTGCGGTGCTCGAGCTCGACCCGGGTGCGTTCGGCCGACTCGGCGATGAAGCGCACCTCGACCTCGCTCGTCTTGTCGGGGTCGGACTCGATCTGGAACTGCGGGCTCAGGTCCCAGCTGAACACGAGCCGGTCCGGGGGCTCGAATTTCAGAACCCGCGCCCACTGGAACTCGCTGTCGTCGACCCCGCGGTCGTACACCCGCCCGCCGACGCGCGGCTCGAACACCGTCTCGGCGATATCGACCCCGAGCATGTTGTGCTCGCGCGGCTTGATGCGGTCGAAGTCCTCGGTGAAGATCTGGAACGCTCGCGCAATCGGTGCCTCGACGACAATCGCGGAGCGGACAGTCGTGCCCGTTGCCTGAGTGTGGGTGCTCATTCAGTCCTCCTTCATTCGTTGCTCGACAGTCGCCTTGTAGGCGGCCAGCGTCTTCCCCCAAAACCGCTCAAGGTCCGCACGAAGCGCTGCCAACCCGTCCGGGTCGACCCGGTAGATGCGGCGCGTGCCCACGGGTTGGTCCACCACCAGCCCAGCGTCCTTGAGGACCCTGAGGTGCTGTGAGACCGCCGGGCGGCTGACCGGCAGCTCGCCGGCGAGTTCGCCCACCGCTCGCGGGCGATCCACCAACAGCTCGAAGATGGCCTTCCGTGTCGGGTCACCGAGCGCCGTCCACGCGCTCGATTCGTAAGTCACCACGAACGGTAAGTCTACACTGACCAATGCCCGCCGTCAACCGTGGTCCGCTGCCCACGCGCCGGCGCCGCTGCCCACGCGCCGGCGCCGCAGCGCGAACGCCGGGCTTGCAAGGCGGCCCGGGCCGCCGCGAGCGGACGGCACGGCTGACCGCGGGGCGTCTACAGTCACGCCCGTGTCCGCGACGACCCGCAGGCGCGTGCTCGTGACGGGCGCCTCTCGAGGGATCGGCGCGGCAACCGCGCGGGCGTTCGCGGAGCTCGGGGAGAGGGTCGCGATCCACTACGGACGTCGGCGCGAGCAGGCGCTCGACGTCCTGGCAGCGCTGCCCGGCGAGGGGCACTTCGTCGTCGGCGCCGACGTCGCCGATGCCGACGCCGTGCGGCGGATGGTCGCGGAAGTGCACGAGGCGTTCGGCGCAATTGACGTGCTGGTCAACAACGCAGGCGTATTCGAGGCGCATCCGATCGACGAGTGCACCTACGAGGCGTGGCAGCAGGCGTGGACGCACACGCTTGGGGTCAACCTCGTCGGTCCCGCCAATGTCACGTGGTGCGCCGTGCGGCACATGCCGCGCGGTGGCCGGATCGTCAACGTCGCCTCGCGCGGAGCATTCCGCGGCGAACCGGGGCAGCCCGCGTATGGCGCGAGCAAGGCCGGGCTGATCGCCTTCGGCCAGTCGCTCGCGCAGGCGCTCGGCCGTCGCGGGATCGCCGTGACGTCGGTTGCGCCCGGCTTCGTCGAGACGGACATGGCCGGGGATGAGCTCGAGGGCGAGTCGGGCATCGCCCGTCGAGCCGAGAGTCCGCTTGGCCGTGTGGCGACGGCCGAGGAGGTGGCCGCCGCCGTGGTCTATCTCGCTTCACCTCAGGCGGAGCTGACGAGCGGAGCGGTGCTCGACCTCAACGGCGCATCACACCTCCGGCTCTGAACCCAACGACCGTGCGCGACCGTCGATCGCCATGTCCTCGCGCGCGTGCGAATCACCCGGGTGACAAGAACACGAGTGTTTCTCTCTCGGCCTTCACCGTGTTCAAGAAAATGCCGGATTTGCAGGGTTTTTATATTTCCGGAAAGGCGTTAGACCCGGCTGTGTCTAACGGTCTGATGCTCACAAGCTCTAACAGTTAGAGCAGGCGATGAGTCTTGTAAGAGGCGCTGATGAGCCCCGTAAGACCTCCTGATGAGTCTCGTAAAAACGCCTAATCCGCACGCTAGCGTCCGCCGAGGAAATTGTCATGAGCGATCCTCTCGAACAAGTAATCGGCGCCTACGCGGCGCACAAGAAGGCGCGTGAGGCCGAGGAGCTGCGCTCGGCGATCGCGGTCGGCCGGGCGCTGCTGGAACTCAAGGCTTGGTGTGGCCACGGCGCCTACCAGGAGTCGGTGCGGCGGGTCGGGATCCCATATTCGACGGCGGCTCTGTTCGCCCGCCTCGCGCGCCACGAGCCCGCGATCCTCGCGCTGGGCGTCAGCTCGATCCGCGAGGCCCGAGCGGCGTTGACCGCGCGCCCGGCGCCGGCAACGTCGGACGTACGCGAGGAGGAGGGCTCGTCCGTGCTCGCGCTCGCCAAAGCACTCGGCAAGTCGATCGCGCAAGCCGCGGAGATCGAGGCGCTGGTGCACGGCACGGACGCGGAGAGCGTTGTGGAGCGCTACACCTCCGAAGCCGTCGCGGTGTCGGTCGCGACGGCGCTCGCTCGCTAGCGCCCGCCCGAGCAGCGAGGCGCGCAGTTGTCAGTGGCGCCCGGCGCGCCGCTCGCGCGCCTCACGACGCAGACGACGCCGCACCTCGCGCGGGGGCCGCAGGTTGATCGGCCGGTCACGCGTGCGGCGCAGGATCAGGAACGCGACCGTGCCCCACATCGCCGGCACCCATAGCGCGATCGCGTGGTAGACGACCGTCGCCGCGGTCGCGAGCGTCGCCGAGACGCCGTAGAGCACGAACATCCCGACGAGGCTGCCATCGAGCACGCCGATATTGCCGGGGATCGGGATCAGGTTCGAGAGGTACCCGATCTGGTAGGCGAGCACGATCACCGCCACGGGCGGAACGGCGCCGGCCGCCGCGAAGCACATGGCGAGGACCGCGATGTCACACCACAAGAACGCGATCGCGCCGATGATCCGCCAGTCGCGCGTGAACAGAACCTGCTCGGTGAGGCGGATCGTCGTCGCGACCTCGACCATCAGCGTGCGCAGCTTTCCCGGCGAGCGTGATGTCGCGAGGCGCTCGCTGATCCGCGGCAGCAGCAAGAAGAACACGAACACGACCGTCCCGACGATCCCCGGCACAAGACTCAGCCACGGGTCGCTGGGTCCCGGCAAAATCCCGAAGAACAGCCCCAGGCCGGCGAGCGCGAGCGTGATCACGTTGATCGCGCTCGTGAGCAGGAAAAGAACCGCCGATCGCTCGGCGATCCGAGTCGGCTCACCTCCGCGCTCGACGAGCAGCCAGGCCCCGACCGCGACGCTGCCGGCCCCGCCGAGCGACACCGCGGCACCGAACGCGAGCTCGCTGAGGGCGACTCGCGCGCCAAAGCGCACGGGAGCACGATCGAAGACCTGGAGGAAGGCAAGCACATAACCGAGGCACGAGAGGATCTCGAGGATCACGGCGCCCACCAGCCACCACGGATTCATGTTGCCGACCGCGTGCGCGACGCCCTTCAGGCCGGGGACCGCGAGCAGCAGACCGACAACCATCGCGACGAGGATCGCGAGGGAGATCAGCCCGCGCCACAGACTGCGCTCAGGCTCTTCCTTCCGCCGCCACGCCGCGTCGTCGGGAGTCCCGTCCGGGCCACTACGCGTCGGTTCGTCAGCGGCGGCCATGGTTGACTATTCAAGCAGTGGCACTAATTGAGCTTGAAGGAATAGACGCAGTCGGAGTCCGGGCTGACAATCCGGGTCCGTTCACGTTGACGGGCACGAACTCCTGGATCGTCTCGCGCGCGCCCGCATGGGTGATCGACCCTGGACCCGATCTCCCCGACCACGTCGAGGCATTGATCGCAGAGGTGCGGAATCGTGGAGGGCTCGGCGGCATTGCGCTGACGCACGATCATGCCGATCACAGCGCCGCCGTCGCGAGCCTCCAGGCGCGCCTGCCGGGGGTTCCGGTCGCCGCCGGGCGCGGTGCCGTGGACGTCGTGTTAGGCGACGGAGAGCGGTTCGGTCCGTTGCAAGCCGTGTTCACGCCCGGACACGCGCCCGACCACTTCGCGTTCGTGAGCGGCGACGTCGCGTTCACCGGTGATGCGGTGCTGGGCGAGGGAAGCGTGTTCATCGCTCCGGACCCGGGCGCGCTCAATGGCTATCTGGACGGGCTCGCAAGGCTCCGCGGGCGCCCACTGAGGCTTCTCTGTCCCGGCCACGGACCGCCCGTCGATGATCCGGCCGCGAAGCTCGACGAGTACGTCGCGCACCGCCTCGAGCGCGAGCGGCGGCTGCTCGCGGCGCTCGCCGACGGCGCCCGTTCGGTCGATGAGCTGCTCGATGCCGCGTGGCCCGACGTCCCCGATCCGCTGCGGCCGGCCGCGGCCGTGACGCTCGCCGCCCACCTGGACAAGCTCGCCGGCGAGGATCGCCTCCCCGCGGGCGTGCAGCGCCCGACACCGGCAGTGCCGCGGCAGCCGTGATCAGGCGTTGAGCGGGGGGCGGCCGTTTGACTGCGCGAGCCGCCGCGCCGCGAGCTGCAACGCGGCGGCCAGCGGCGTCATCCGGTCAGCATCGGCGTGGGCGTAGATCTCGCGCAGGGTGTCGCCGATCGAGCTCACCCGGCGCCTGGCGCTGGTCGGGTCATAGCCGCCGATCTCCTCCGCGATGTTGATCACTCCGCCCGCGTTGACGACGAAGTCAGGTGCCCATAGGACACCTCGCTCCTGGAGCAGCTCAGCGACCCGATCGTCAGCGAGCTGGTTGTTCGCCGCCCCGGCAACGACGCGGCAGCGCAGGCGCGGGGCTGACTCGTGGTCGAAGATGCCTCCGAGGGCGCACGGAACGAGTACGTCGACGTCACTGACCAGCGCGTTGGCGGGACTCGTCCAGCGCGCGTCGAGCTGCTCGGCGATCGGGCGCTTGCGCTCGTCTAGATCCGCGACGAGCAGCGTCGCTCCCGCGCGAGCGCAGCGTTTGGCAACCCGCGAGCCCACGTGGCCGAGGCCGATCACGCAGATCGTGCGGTCGCGCAACGAGCGGTCGGCGAACGCTCGCTCGCACGACGCGAGGATCGCCGCTTCGACGCCGAGCGCGGTCAGCGGGCTCGGGTCACCCGAGCCGCCACGGCTGCGCGCAAGTCCGCCGACGTGCCTCGTGCGCTGCGCGATCACGCTCATGTCGCGGCTCGAGGTACCGACGTCCTCGGCGGTGATGTAACGGCCCTCGAGCGCCTCCACGGTGTCGGCGAAGTCCAGCAGCGCCGCGCGACGACGCGCGGACGGAAGCGGCGCGTCGGTCGGAAGCATGATCACGCCCTTGCCGCCGCCGAGATCGAGGTTCGCGACGGCGGCCTTGAGCGTCATCGCACGTGACAGCCGCAGCGCATCCCGTACCGCCGCGCGCGAATCGGTATAGGACCACATTCGCACCCCACCGAGCGACGGTCCGCGGACGGTCGAGTGGATTGCGACGATGGTGTAGAGGCCGGATCGCCGGCCTCGGCGAACGTAAAGCTCCTCGTGCTCGAGGGTCTCGAGGTAGCGTTCGACCGTCGGCTCAGCCTATTGACGAGGTCAACCCACCGACGGCGACGTGGCGCCGGCGGTGCCGGTAATGCCGCTTCGACGCGAAGCTGATCACCCTGCGCTTCGTAACCTTGCTCGTGGTGGCACCGACCGAGGCGGCCGCTGTCTGCGTGCTGGTCGTCGAGCCGGCGCTCGTGCCACTGCTCGTGCCCGTCGCGGCGGCGGTGGTCGACGCGCTGCCGGCGGGAGGCACTGTCGCGGTGCCCGTCGTCGACGCGCTTGGGTCGGCACCAGTCGTGCTCGCCGGATCGGTGGCGGCGCCCGTACCCGCCCCGGTGGTCGTGGTCGTAGCGCTGCCGGTGGGGGTCCCTGTCCCGGTGTCCGTGGTCGACTGGCTGGTGCCGTCGCCGGGCGCAGTCACGCCCGTCGGTGAGCCGCCGGTGGCGGTCCCGGTTGCCGACGTCGAGTCGTTGGCGGTCGAGCTGCCGGTCGCGGCCGTGGTGCTCGCCGGGTTGTTGGTCGCATACGAGAGGTTGTCGGGATCGAGCACTTCTGAGATCGGGAGGCTCCTGTGCGCGCTGGCGCCGGCAGCGGTCGCAGCGGTCGCGTTAGTCGCGTGCGTGACCGCGGTCGACGGCTGGACCGCAGGCTTGGGTGCAGCGACGTGCCGCCGGGTCGCGCTCGCGGCAGCTTGTGCCTTGACCGCGTGCTTGGCCGTGTGTGTCGTGCCCGCTGAAGCGGCGGCGCTCCGGGTCGCGGCGTGGTGCTTCGGGGGCGTCGCGGCGGGCGCGACCGCGACCGCATGGTGATGGGTCCTGTGCACAGGCGCCGATGCGAGGCTGTTCTGCAGCTCAACCGCGCCGCCCGTGACGACCGCCGCCGCGAGCAGCGTGACGACGTGCGTCGTGCCGCCGGCGAGCAGCCCGGCCGATGCAGCCGCTCCACTCCCGGCCGCTCCGCCGGCCGCCGCAGCCCCGCCACCGGCGGCGCCGCTTGCGGCCGCGCCACCACCCGCGCCGCTGCCCCAGCCGAGCAGGTTCGCGATCACGCCGAGCGGCCCGAGCGTCGGTGTCAGCGCCGCAAGGCTGCGCGTGACGCCACGGACCTGAGTGCGGAACTCACGACAGTCGTTGCAATCGCGCATGTGCCTGCGCGCGAGGCCGCTGGTGCGCACACCGCGGTCATGGGCATCGATCAGATCCTCGCGAATCTCAGCGCACGCCGTGTTGCGAGCCTCGCTGGCCTGGGCGAGGCTGACTCGCGCCCGTACGAGCAGCGACTTCACGGCCGCAACCGAAACGCCCATCGCGCCGGCGACGTCGAAGTACGTCATTCCGCACAGCTCGCGCATCAACAACGCCGAGCGCTGCTGCTCTGGCAGCCGCTGGACGTCGGCGATCAGGCGGCGCAGCGCATCTCGCTGCTCGACCTTGACGACCGGGTCCTGGAGGTTTGTGACCAGCCCGTCGATCATCTCGACGGCTACCGGGTGCGGACGGCGGAGCTCGTCGATGCAGCGGTTGTGGGCGATCCGGTACAGCCATGCCCGGAGCGCGAGCTCGCGTTCACTCGCGCGCAGCCCGTAGTACGCGCGCATGAAGATCTCCTGGACCGCATCCTCGGGATCCTGGCCGGTCCCGTTGAGCATCTGGCGCGTATAGGCGAACAGCCGCGGCCGGTAGCGGTCATGAATCACGCGGAACGCATCGTCGTGGCCGGCCCGGAACAGCGTGACCAGCTGCTCGTCGGAGCGGATCCGCAACAGCGACGCGCCGATCGCGATCCGGCCGCGCGCGACGCCTACCGATGCTGGGAGTGCGGTGGCTTCCACTAATAGACCCTCGACCATGCTAACGGTTGCTCACGGCGAAAGTAACGAATCGGGGCGCAGCCGTCGGGGTCGGCACCGCGGACCGCGGTGGGCGTCCGAGGCGCGATTGGACCTGTCACCCGGCACGATCGACGGCGGTACCCTCGGAGCCAGAATGGTGGACGCGGCGTCGGGCATCGGCATCCCAGTGGCATTCGGGGCGGGATTGATCTCGTTTCTGTCGCCGTGCGTGCTGCCGCTGGTACCGGGCTACATCTCCGCGGTCGCGGGCGTGACCCCGGGTCAGGCGAAGACGAGCCGCGTGATCCTCCCGAGCCTGGTGTTCGTCGGCAGTTTCTCGTTCATCTTCATCACGCTCGGCCTGCTCGGCCAACGGGCGCTACGGACGGCGCTCACCGGTCCGGCGGCGCTGAAGATCTCCGGGGCGCTGATCATCGCGATGGGGGTCGTGTTCATCTGTGCGCCGTTCGTGCCCGCGTTCAGCCGGGAATGGCATGTGGACAGGCTGATGGCGCGCGCGGGGCGCAGCGGTCCCGCCCTGACCGGCGCGGCGTTCGCGCTCGCCTGGACGCCCTGCACCGGCCCCACACTCGGAGCGATCGTCACCGCTGCCGGGACGTCGGCCTCCGCCTCGCACGGTGCGGTGTTGCTGGTCGCGTACTGCGCGGGCCTCGGCGTGCCGTTCCTCGTCACCGGGCTCGCGTTCGGCACTGCGACGTCCGCGTTCGCGGTCATCAAGCGCCACTACCCGATCGTGATCGGGGTCGGCGGCGCGGTGCTGATCTCGATGGGGGTGCTGATCTGGACCGGGGAGTTCACGCAACTCAACATCACGGTCAGCAACTGGCTGCAGTCGGTCGGGCTGCCGAACTTCAACGCCGACACCTGATCGGCGAGCGAGCGCGTCGCGGCCGAGCGCCCGGGCCACCGTCACGCGTCGTAGCCGGGCTCGCCCGGCAGCACGATTCGCGCGGTCTCGCCCTGGCGGATAACGCGCGGCTCGACGGGCGCAACCGTGCTCGAACGCGCGTGGCGCAGCAGCTGATCGGCCGAGTGAAATGACGACAGCTGCTCGAGGTGTTTGATCGTCGGGAAGACGAGCAGGATCTCCCCGTTGCGCGAGGCGGCGAGGGCGTCGGCCGGCGCGTACCAGCGCGCGTCGACCATCTCCTCGCCGTCGATCACGGGTTCGGCGCGATCCGGAACAGGGGCCAGGAAGAACCACGTGTCGTAGCGGATCTTGACCACGGCCGGCGTGATCCAGCGCGAGAACGGGACCAGCTCCTCGGGCTCGCCGAGGGTGATGCCGGCCTCCTCGCGGAGCTCGCGGACCGCGGCCGCTCGCAACGCGGCGTCTCCGGCGCCGTCCTGCTCGGCCACGGCTCCGCCCGGGAACACCCACGCCCCGCCCATGAAACGGGCCTTTGGCGTGCGCTGCGCGAGTAGGACCTCGAGCTGCTGGTCGGCGCCACGGAGGAGGATCACCGTCGCCGCGAGGCGCGGCACGGTAGCCGGCCCGCTGTGCAGCTCCGCTCCTGGCTCGGGACGATCCGTCGGCACACCCGCGACCCTACTCCGCTGCCCGCTCGGCGGCGATCCGTCGACCGCTGCGCAAATCAGCTGGCGATAGCCTTGATCGCGTGAAGTACATGTGCGAATCCTGCGGGTTCATCTACGACCCGGCAGAAGGCGACCCCGATGGTGGGATCCCGCCCGGGACCGAGTTCGCCGACATTCCGGACACCTGGTTCTGCCCGGTGTGCGGGGCCCGAAAGCGGGACTTCACGCCCTACGAAGAGTGACGCCGGCCGCCGTCAGGCGTCTCACGTAAACCTCGGCGATCGACGAGGCGGTGATCGCCACGAGTCGCCGGAGATCGTGCCCGGAGATCCTGAGCGCGGGCGTCACCACGATCGCCTCGTCGCTCGAGCCAATCACGGCACCGCGGCGGCGTGCCGCGAGCACCGCTTGGCGCACGAGCTGCTCGTCTCCGGCCCGGATCACGAGCTCGATCCCGACCAGCATCCCGCACTGCCGTACCTCGGCGACGCCAGGGAGCACCGCGATTCGCTGTTCGAGGAGCTGCGCGAGCAGGTCGATCTTGGACGCCAGGCCGGCGATCGCGTGGTCGTTGTCGAACGTCTGAAGCGTCGCGACGGTCGCCGCGCATGCGATCGGGTCGGCCAGACGCCCGGGGGTGCGCCCCTCGGAGATTGGGCCAGTCGTGAGCGCCGCCGCGAGCGGCAGCACATCGCCGGTCAGCCCGCCCGCGACACAAAGCAGATCAGGGACCACGCGTTCGTGGTCGCAGGCGAACATCGCGCCGGTGCGCCCGAAGCCCGTAGCGGTCTCGTCGCAGATCAACAAGACGGCGTGCTTGTCGCACAGGTCGCGAACCCGCCGCAGGTGGCCGCGTGGCTGGACGCGGACTCCCGCGGCGGCCCGGACGAGCGGCTCGACGACGACCGCCGCCACCCGTTGCCCGTCGGTCGCAAGTCGAGCCTCGAAATCGTCATCGGGACCGATGATCTGCCTGCGCTGCGCGTCACCGCGGCGCACACAGGCGTCGCGCGCCACGTCAATCGCGAGCGCGACCGCCGCCTGGCCGCGGTCGGCGTACAGGACACGATCGAGCCCGGGCGGAGCGATCGCTGTCAGCCGCCGTGCGAGCTCACGCGCGGGCTGTTCCAGCCCGGCCGGAGCGTCGAGCACGACCGATTGAAGCTGCGCATGGATCGCGGCATCGATCGCGGGATGGCAGCGCCCACGGGCGTCGCACCAGGTCGACGAGAGCCCGTCGATATAGGTGATGTGCTTTGGAGCGGTCGCGGCGTCGGGCTGCAGCTCGCGACGCCAGTCCGGGTCGTGCTCGGCGTCAGTCAGCCCGTCAGTTGTCGCCATCGCGCGCCGTTACGCCGCATGCCGGACTGGCTCGTCGGCCTCGAAGTCAAACACCTTGGGCCGCTGCGGCTCGGGCGTCGCGATCCGGCGGACCTCTCGACGGTCGGGTTCGCCGGGCTCGGGCTCGCTCGCCCCGCGCTCGGTCACCGCGACGGTCGGCGCGCGAGGGTCGACCCCGACCGCGCGGGCGGCGGCGCCGAGCGCTCGGGCCGCGGCGCGGAGCTCCTCCTCGTTATGGGTCGCCATCACGGCCAACCGCAGGCGCGACTCGGATGGCGCGACGACCGGCGGCCGGATCGCCTGTGCGAACACGCCGGCGGACAGCGCCGCGTCACAGATCTGCAGCGTGCGGTCCGGGTCACCTATGTGCAACGGCACGATCTGGGTTCGCGAGCCCTTGACGTCGAAACCCTCATGGGCGAGTTCGTCTCGCAGGACGGTCGCGTTGGTCACGAGCTTGCGGATCCGGTGGGGACGGTCGCGCAGGAGATCGAGCGCCGCGAGCGCGGAGGCCGCAGCCGGCGGCGACAGCGCGGTCGAGAAGATGAACATCCGCGCCGCGTTGACGAGGTGGTGGGTCATCGTCGTGTCGCAGGCGGCATAGGCGCCGTCGGAGCCCAGCGCGTTGGCGAGCGTGCCGACGATCAGGTCGACCTGATCCTCGAGCCCCGCCTCGGCCAGCGCGCCGCGACCGCCGGGGCCGAGCACACCGGTCGCGTGGCTCTCGTCGACCAGCGTGCGCAGGCCGAAGCGCTGTGCGAGTTCGACGATCGCCTCGAGCGGCGCGAGGTCGCCGTCGTTCGCGAACACGCTCTCGGTCACGATCAGCGCCCCACGGCCCTCGGCCTGCTCGATCCCCCAGCGCAGGTGCTCGGTGTCGCCGTGGTCATAGGCGAACACCTCGGCGTGCGAGAGTTCGCATCCGTCGGCGAGCGACGCCTGGTTGCGCGCGTCGGAGAACACGACCTCGCCCTGCCTCGCGAGCGCGGCGACGCAGCCGGCGTTAGCCAGGTAACCCGAGCCGAACACGAGCGCGCTCTCGCGCCGGTGAAAGGCGGCGAGACGCTCCTCGAGCCGGCGGTGGATCGTCATCGTGCCGGACACGAGCCGCGATGACCCGGCGCCGACACCCCAACGCATCGCCGCGTCGGCCGCCGCCTGGCGGACGGCCGGGTTGTCGGCGAAACCGAGGCAATTGTCCGAGCACAGCAACAGCACCGGCTTGCCGTCGAGCACCACGTGCGGCCCCTGCGGACCGCTGACGAGGCGCATCCGGCGGTTCAGTCCGAGCGACCGCAGCTCAGCCAACCGCGCCTCGATGTCGATCATGTCGCGCAAGCTAGCCGCAGGGTCGGACGTTTCGGTGCGGTCTATGATCCGTCCGTGCCGGATCGCCTCCACTTCACCGATTCCGATGAGGCCAACGAGCTGATCGCGACTGACCCGATGGCGCTTCTGATCGGGTTCGCGCTCGACCAGCAGGTACAGGTGCAGAAGGCGTTCTACGGGCCGCTCGCGCTCCGCGAGCGTCTCGGATCGATCGACGCGGACACGCTCGCGAACGCCGATCTCGAGCCGGTGTTCCGCGAACGGCCCGCGATCCACCGCTTCCCGGGATCGATGGCCAGGCGGGTCCACGACCTGGCGGTCCACATCCGCGACGAGTACGACGGCGACGCCGCGCGCGTCTGGACGACGGCCGCCGATTCAGACCAGCTGCGCGCCAACCTCGCAGCGCTACCGGGCTTCGGCGAGATGAAGATCAAGGCGCTCGGTTCGGTGCTCGCCAAGCAGTTCGGGGTCGCGGCTGCCGCCGATCTCGTCCCGTGGCATCCGACCCTCGGCGACGTCGACTCGTCCCAGGCGCTGGCCGATTACCAGGCGGCCAAGCGCGTCCACAAGGCGCAGTGGACCAAGGCGAAGTCGGGCGCCTAGCCCAGGCGCCGTGCCCGAGCGTCACCGTCCCTGCCAGCGCGGCGCCCGCTTCTCGCTGAACGCACGAACGCCCTCGCGGAAATCGTCCGAGGCGATGCCATCGGCGCGCAGCTGCATGAGCTCGCGTTCGAGTTCGGGGCGCAGCGCGCCCTCTGCTTGCAGCAGCGCGGCGATCACGCGTTTGTTGCCGCGTTGCGAGAGCGGGGCGTTGGCCGCGATCTCGGCGGCGACGGCGAGCGCCTCGGCGGCGAGCCGGTCGGGCGCGACGACGCGATTGACAAGACCCCAGGCGTAGGCGGTGTCGGCGTCCACGGCGTTACCGAGGAAGAAGAGCTCGCGGGTCCGCGGCGCGCCGATCGCGTCGATGAACTTTTTGAGGCCCGTGTGCGAGTAGACGAGCCCGAGCTTGGCCGGCGGCATTGCGAGCTTGATCGCGTCCGATGCGATCCGCAGGTCGCACGTGAGCGCCAGCTCGAGCCCGCCGCCGATCGTGTGGCCGTTGAGAGCGGCGATCGTGGGATACGGGTAGGCCTCGATCGCGTCGAGCGCCGCCGCGAACGGATGGGCGACGAGCTGCTCGGCGTCGGCGGCTGGGGCGCGCTCGGGCAGCCCTCCGATGTCGTACCCGGCCGAGAAGATCCGTTCCTCGCCGGTGATGATCACGCAGCGCGCCTCGAGCGCCGGCATCAGCTCGGCGAACCGGTCGAGGATCGCTTGATCGAGCGCCCCGCGCTTGGCGGGGTTTGAGATCACGAGCCGCGCGACGTGCGGCGCGGGCTCGTCGAGCAGCAGCCGTCCCTCGGGGCTACTCGAGGACAACGAGCGTGTCGCCCTCGGATACCGATTGGCCCTCGGTGCAGCGGATCTCCTTGACGACCCCGGGGTCCTCCGCCTCGACGGGCATCTCCATCTTCATCGACTCGAGGATCACGACCGCATCGCCCTCCCGCACGCTGTCGCCGACCTCGACCTCGATCTTCCACACGGTGCCGGTGATGTGCGCTTCGACGTCTGGCAACTTGCTCTCCTGGTGTTCGGCCCCGGGACCCCGCGGAGGATAAAGGCCAAGCCGTCGCGGCGAGGTCGTCCCGCGCGTCGATGCCCGCGAGGCACACACTTCTTTACATGCGTGCCAAGGGCGCCGATAATTCGCGCGAGGATGCGTAAAGGCGGCGTGTGTCTGGTCGCTGTACTGGGGGCGTTGTCGATCGCGGCAACGGCACTCGCAGCGAGCGCGCCCCGGATCGCGATCGGGGTCTCCGCCGACCCGACCGTCGGGCTGACCTACAACATCACGCTGCGTGGCGCGTCCCCTCGGGCGGCGACGGTATGGATGTTCCTCGAGTACGTGAGCTGCGCGAAGTCGTTCTCCGCCGAGCGCAAGCTGGCGCCGAAGAAGTCGTTCGTCCACTACCACGTCAACGGACGTTTCACGAAGACATCGGGCTGGAGCTCGAACTCGGCAGTCGTCGACCATGCTTGTGCCTACCTGGTCGCGAAGGGCTCCGGGCAACAGCTGGCCCGGGCGCACGTCTCGTTCGCGGTCCACCGCAAGCCCCACGGGTGAGCCAGCCGCCGCGCGTCGGCGCACTGCAAATATGACGGCATGATCCTCGCCATCGACCAGGGCACGACCGGGACGACGTGCCTGGTGTTCGATGAGCAGGCCGAGCTGATCGGACGCTCCTACCGGGAGTTCACGCAGCACTTTCCGCGGCCGGGCTGGGTCGAGCACGATCCTGAGGAGATTTGGCAGGTGACGCAGGCCGTCGCCGGCGAGGCGCTCGCCGACGCCGGCGTCACGCGGCCGGGCGAGCTGCTCGCGGTCGGGATCAGCAACCAGCGCGAGACGGTCTGCGTCTGGGACCCCGACACCGGCGCACCGCTGCACCGGGCGATCGTATGGCAGGACCGGCGCACGGCAAGCCGCTGCGACGAGCTGCGCGAGCAGGGCCACGAGCCGTTCGTGCGCGAGCGAACGGGGCTCGTCCTGGACCCGTATTTCTCCGCGACCAAGATCGAATGGCTGCTTGGCTCGGTCGACGGACTGCGCGAGCGCGCCCGCGCGGGGCGGGCGATGTTCGGGACCGTCGACGCGTGGTTGATCTACAAGCTCACCGGCGAGCGCGCGACCGACGCCTCGAACGCCTCGCGGACGATGATGTTCGATATCACGGCCGGCGACTGGGACCCCGCGCTGCTCGATCTGTTCGGGATCCCCGGGCCTGCGCTGCCGCGGGTCGCCGCCAGCTGCGGCCCGATCGCGATCACGGATGCCGATGCGCTACACGGACACGAGGTCCCGATCGCCGGCGTCGCGGGCGATCAACAGGCGGCGCTGTTCGGGCAGGCGTGCGTCGACCCCGGCCTCGGCAAGAACACCTACGGCACGGGCTCGTTCGTATTGCAGAACGCCGGTTACACGGCGCCGCCCGTTGCTGACGGACTGCTCGGCACGGTCGCCTGGCGGATCGGCGATCGCCTCACGTACGCCCTCGAAGCATCGATCTTCGTCACCGGCGCCGCGGTGCAGTGGCTGCGCGACGGCCTGGGAATCATCGAATCGGCGTCCGACACCGAGCAGCTCGCGGGATCGCTGCGCTCAAACGACGGCGTCTACTTCGTGCCGGCGCTCACCGGCCTCGGCTCGCCACACTGGGATCCGTACGCTCGGGGCACGATCGTCGGATTGACTCGCGGCAGCACCCGTGCGCACCTGGCGCGAGCGGCACTCGAGGCGATCGCATATCAGACGGTCGACGCCGTCGGCGCGATCGAGCGTGCCTGCGGCACCGCGCTGAGCGAGCTGCGCGCCGACGGCGGGGCGGTCAGCAACGACTGGCTGATGCAGTTTCAGGCCGATGTCCTCGGCGTTCCGGTCAGCGTTCCGGAGGTCGTCGAGACGACCGCGCTCGGCGCCGCCTATCTCGCCGGCGTCGGCATCGGGCTGTGGACGATCGACGAGGTTGCGAGCTCGTGGCGCGAGCAGCGTCGCTACGAGCCGCGCATGAGCGCCGACGAACGAGGGCAGCTCCTGCACGCCTGGCGCCGGGCGCTCGATCGCGCGCGGGCCTGGGACGAGGCGTAGGCTGACTGCCGGAGTCATGGCGATCGAAGGCGCAGACGGAGGGCAGGATCTCGACCTGATCACGGCGTCGCTGCGGGCTGACACGACCGATGTCTCGACGTTCGTCGAGGCGCTCGCGGTCAAGCTCGAGGACGCGATCCCGGGCTTGGTGCGCGTGTCGCGCGTGCGTGGGCGCATGTTCGGGGCCAAACAGGTAGGACGGATCACGGTGGACGCAGACGGTCGGCGACTCGAGCTTCGCCGCTCCGGGGACGGGATCGAGACGACCTCTTCTCGGCTCTCCGGCGGGATCGTGCTCAAGACCGAGGCCGTTGACACCGACACATGGCTGACGGAGCTCGGGGAGGCGCTGGCGGAGCAGGCGAAGCGCAGCCAGACAACCAGACAGGCGTTGGAGCGCCTGCTCAACGGATAGGAGCGAGATGGGTTTTCTCAAGCGCGACGACGGCGACCAGCAGCCCCAGCGCGGGGTTCAGCGGGCCGCTGGCGCCGATGTGGCGCCGCACGCGGCGACTTACGAGCCGGGCTCGCTCGCGGGGATCCCCGAGTCGGGGCTCGAGCGAATCGCGCGGATGAAACAGGATGTCGCGCGCGGGTTCTTCACCAGCGACCTGTCGGTCAACGAGTTCCTGCTCGTCAAGCAGTCGGGCTTCGAGCCGCTCGGCCTGGTGCTCGGCAGCTCGATCTACCACATCGGCTTTCAGCAGGCGATGTGGAACCAGAACCAGGAGATGGGCGTCCTCACGCAGGCGATGTATCACGCGCGGGAGCTCGCGATGACGCGCATGGAGGAGGAGGCCGACGCGCTCGGCGCCGACGGCGTCGTCGGCGTGCGACTCGACATCGGCCGCTATGACTGGGGCGCAGACCTTGCCGAGTTCATCGCCGTCGGGACTGCCGTCCGCCACGCCGGCGGTGAGCTTCATCGCGCTCCGAACGGACGGCCGTTCACATCCGATATGAGCGGCCAGGACTTCGCGACGCTGCTGCGTGCCGGCTACCGTCCGGCCGGACTGGTGATGGGCAACTGCGTCTACCACGTCGCCCGCCAGGGGATGCTCCAGTCCCTGCGCCAGATCGGGCGCAACGTCGAGATGCCGAACTTCACCCAGGCGCTGTATGAGGCGCGCGAGCTGGCGATGGAACGGATGCAGAACGAGGCCGACGAACTGCAGTCCGAGGGCATCGTCGGAGCGCGGATCATTGAACGCAGCCACGGGTGGGGCTCGCACGTGATCGAGTTCTTCGCGATCGGCACCGCGGTCGTTTCGACGAGCTCCGAGCACCAGATCGACAAGCCGACCCTGGTGCTGCCGCTGCAGGGGTAGGCGGCGACGGTCGGGCTCACGACGCGCAACGTCTCGCCCGCTGACGGGTATCGGTTATCGAATGCAAGACGTCGAGCTCAAGCCACGGAGCTATAAGGACCAACGCCCGAAGGAGCACTTCGAGCAGTTTCACGCACGCGTCCGCGCGCAAGAGCCCGAGGCGAAGGTCTACGAGGTCGTTCGGGTCGCGACCGTCATCTGCGCGCTGACCGTGTTCCGGGCGCGGGGGATCGGCAGCGAGCGGGTGCCCGGCGGCCCGCTGATCATCGCGCCCAACCACGCGTCGTTCATGGACCACTTCTTCGCCGGTGCATTCATCCGGCGGCGGGTCCAGTTCATGGCGAAGTCGCAGCTCTTCAGCGGCCCGATCTTTTCGTGGATCTTCAGTCACGGCGGCGTGTTCCCGGTCCGGCGTGGCTACCAGGACGAGGAGGCGTTCGAGAGCGCGTTCAAGATCCTCGAGCGCGGCGGGGCGATCGGCATGTACTGCGAAGGTGGTCGCTCGCGCAACGGCCAGCTCGCCGAGCAGGCGAAGCCCGGGATCGGACGGCTGGCGCTCGAGTCCGGCGCGCCGGTCGCGCCGGTGGCGATCCTCGGCTCCTATCAGGTGCGCAACTGGAAGCGTCTTCAGTTCCCGCGCGTCAGCGTCAGCTATGGCGAACCGCTGCGCTTCGACGTGATCGAGAATCCGACCCGCGAGGAACAGCAGCAGGCGGCGGACTTGATCCTGGATCGGATCCGCGAGCTTCACGGCGAGCTGCGACGCGCCGGTAGCGCGCGGGCACTGCGGCCGGCCCGTGCGCAGGCCGTGGCGTGACGTTCCGCAACGGCCTCCTGAACGGCCGCCGGGTCGCGTTCGCGGGGGAGACGCGCACCGCGATCGGCGATCAGCTGTGTCGGCTCGGCGCGTCGGTCGAGTCCATCCCGGATGCGACCGCGGCCGACGAGGCGGCCGCCGGGGGTTGGGTGGCGGAGCGAGTGCCGCTGACGGCGCTCGTGTTCGACGCGGCCACGGGGTTCGACGCCGGCGGGGAGCGCGGACTGTCGGCGGCGCTGGAGCGGGCCTGGATCACCGCGCGCGCCGTCGCCACCGGCGCGCTGATCGACGCCGACGCGGCCGGGAGGGTGCTGTTCCTTGCCCCGCGCTCCGACGCCGGCGGTTACGCCGATGCGGCGCGGGCCGCGCTCGAGAACCTCGCGCGGACGCTGTCGGTCGAATGGGCCCGGTATCGCATCACCGCGGTCGCGATCTGGCCCGGCGGCGAAACGACTGACTCGGAGCTGGCGGCGCTCGTCAGCTTCCTGCTCTCCGACGCCGGCGGCTACTTCACCGGTTGCCGCTTTGCGCTGGGCACGATCGCCGCCCCGGGCGCGTTCATATCAGCTTCTTAGCGAGTTCTCACGGGACTGCTACGGACCGTCGGGATGATGCGTGCATGACGCATGCACCGGCCGTTTCGGGACAGTCGTGAGCAGCCGCAGAAGTGCGATCGAGGCATCGCGCAGGCCGGTCGAGCACCGGCACACCTTCGCGTGCTTCGGCGACAGCTGCACGGTGATCGCGGCCGACTCGCAACGACCCGCCTACGCCGCCGAATGGTCGGCGGTCGCGCGGCGCTCGCTGCTGAGCTGGCACGGCCGGTTCTCGCGCTTTGAGCCGGCCAGCGAGCTGGCGCTGTTCAACGCCGACCCGCGGACCGAGGTTCCGGTCAGTCGGATGCTGCGCCGGCTGATCGAGCTCGCGCTGGCGGCCGCACGCGAGACCGGCGGCCTGGTCGACGCGACGCTCGGCGCCGAGCTGCCGCGCCCCGGGTACGGGTCTCACTTCGACGGGCCCGGGATCGGACTGCGCGAGGCGCTGTCGCTGGCGCCGCCAAGGTGCCCCGCCGGGCAGAGCGCCAATGGCGCCTGGCGCCAGATCACGCTCGACCCGATCGAGTCGGCCGTGCACCGTGCACCGGGCACGATCATCGACCCGGGCGCCCTCGCCAAGGGCGTGTTCGCCGATCAGCTCGCCGGAGCGCTCGGAAGCTTTGACGAGTTCGCCGTCGATTGCGCGGGCGACGTCCGACTCGGGGGCCGGGCGGCCGCCGAGCGTGTCGTGCACGTCTCGAGCCCGTTCGACAGTTCGATCCTGCACACGTTCGCAATGACCGACGGCGGGATCGCGACGAGCGGGATCGGGCAGCGGAGCTGGCTCGACAGCGACGGCCGGCCGGCCCATCACCTGCTCGACCCGCGAACCGGCAGGCCCGCGTTCACCGGCATCGTCCAGGCGACGGCTCTGGCGCCGACGATGGCCGAGGCCGAGGTACTTGCCAAGGCCGCGCTGCTCAGCGGCCCGGACCGCGCGCCCGACTGGCTTGCGCACGGCGGCCTGTTCGTGTGCGATAACGGCAGCTACGAGGTGATCGAGCCCGCCGTCGAAGAGACGGCGCCGCCGGTCGCGACTGGCCCGGTCGTGGTCCGCTCGGCGAGCCACGAGCGGATGTCGGCAAGCACCGCGCCGCGCTCGGGTTCGTTCAGGATCTCGTGGAAAAGGCCGTCGTAGGCCTTGACCGTCTTGTCCGCGGCGCCGATCCGCTCACCGAGCATCTGACTGCCCGCCGGCGGGCACAGGCCGTCCGCCGTTCCGTAGAGGATCAGCGTCGGCACGGTGATCGCGCCAACCGCGTCCGGGAGGGTGTCGACCGCCGACGCCAGCTCGGCCGCCGTCCGGGCGGGCAGCTTGCCGTGGTGGACGAGCGGATCGGACTCGTACGCGTTGACGACCGCCGGGTCGCGACTGACGAGCGATGCGTCGATCGCGATCAGCGGCGTCCGTGGAGCGATCATCGAGAGCGCGTTGCCGATCACCCGCAGCGGGGCAGGCGCCGCCTCGAGCGCCGCCAGCGGGCCGGACAGGATCAACCCCGCGAGCCGTTCAGTATGCAAGACCGCGTAGCGGAGCGCGATCGTCGCACCCATGCTGTGGCCGAGCATGTAGACGGGCGCCGATCGGTGCTCCGCGGACGCCTGGTCGACGAGCTGGTCGAGATCGGCGACGGCATTGTCGAGCCGGTCGATCAGGGCTCGCGGGCCATCGGAACGGCCGTGGCCGCGATGGTCGAGCGCGTAGACCGCGTAGCCGTCGGCTCGGAGGGACTCGGCCACGTGGACGTAACGGTCGCTGTGCTCGCTGGCGCCGTGGACGATCACGACCAGCGCCCGAGGCTCGGCCCCGGACGTCCAGCTCTGCCAGAAGATCCGCCTGCCGCCGACGCCGGTCAGCAGGCCGGTCGCGTGCCTCACGTGTCCTCGGTCGCCCACGGGACGACGACCGCGTCCTCGGTCGGTGAGTCACGGGCGACGACGTACTCGGCGGCGTCCGTCTCAGACGCGTTGACGAGCACGTGCGTCTCGCGCGGCGGGACGTACACCATGTCGCCGGGTTCGAGCTCGAGCTCGTGGTCGAGCTTGTCACCCCACTGGACCAGCAAGCCGCCGGACAGCATGTAGACGGCGCTCTCGCACCCCTCGTGGTAGTGCGGCATCGAGCGGGCGCCCGGCGGGACTCGGAAGCGCCCCATGTAGATGTTGTGCGCACCGGCGGTCGTCTGCGAGATCTCGGCGCCGCCGACGACTCCGCGAGGGACCGAGTGGTCCTCTCCGGGCTTGATCACCTTCATCCCGCGCGAGTCTACTCGTGGCTGGGCACCTCGATCTGAAGCGGGGGCTGGGGCGCTGCGTCGTGGTCCACCTGGAGTGTCGTGTGCTTGACGCCGAAGCGTTCGGCGACGACCTGCTGCAGACTGCGGCGGCGCTCGTGGCAGTCATCGCCGGCGCGCACGACAACGTGCGCCGAGAGTGCCGGAAAGCCCGACGTCACCTCCCAGACGTGCAGGTCGTGGACCTCGACGACGCCGGGCTGGGCGGCGAGTTCGCGTCCGATCTGCTCAGGATCGAGGCCCGCCGGAGCGGCCTCCATGAACACGCGGCCGGAGGCGAGGAGCAGGCCATACGCGGCGTACAGCAGGATCCCGGCGATGATCAGCGAGGCGATCGCATCGGCCCGCGAGAAGCCGGTGGCGAGGATCACGATCGCCGCCGCGGCGGTAGCAATGAAGCCGTACAGGTCGGTCACGATGTGACGGTAGGACCCCTCCACGTTGAGGCTGCGCCCGTGCCCCGAGCCCCGCGCCAGGATCCGCGCGGCGAGCAGGTTTACCGCGACGCCCGCGATCGCGATGATCAGCACCAGTCCGCCGCGGACGTGCGGGGGCGAGATCAGGCGCGAGATCGCCTCGATCACGATCAGCACCGACAGGACGAGCAGCGTGACGCCGTTGGCCTGCGCGCTGAGGATCTCGGCGCGGCCGAGGCCGTAGGTCATCGTGCCGCTCGCCGGGCGGGCGGCGAGGCGCGCGGCGACGAGCGCGATCGCGAGCGCGACCGCGTCGGTCAGCATGTGCACGGCGTCGGACAGCAGCGCGAGCGACTTGGCGATCACGCCAGCCGTGACCTCGGCAACCAGGAACGCGACGATCAGGATCAGCGCCGCCTTCAACGCCGCGCGCTCGGTCGATCGGTCAGGCGTGTGCGAGTGGGCGTGGTCGTGGGCCATCGCGCGTGCCGGGCGGCTCAGTTCATCGACGGGTCCGTGGGCATCCGTGCCACGAGCCTGTAGTTCCCCCCCTTGCGGGTCAGAACCGATTCCCACAGGTCGGTCGGCTGGTCGGCGAACGCGTCCTCGCGCAGCGCCGGCTCGAGGATCCAGTCGCCGCGTTCGATCTCGGCGTCGAGCTGGCCCGGTCCCCAGCCGGCGTGGCCAACGAACGCGCGGCTGCGGCGCACGCCCGAGGGCTCGTCGACCGAGGCGCCGGTCGCGAGCACACCGACGTCGTCAAAGGCGATCAGCGCGGCGTCGCCGGCGTCCTCGAACTCCGCGAGCACGATCAGTGACGAGGTCTGCACCGGCCCGCCGATGAACAGCGGATCGTCGAGGTCGAGGAGCTGTTCGAGCTCGGCTACGGCTTCGCCGACCGTCGTCTGTGAGGGACGGTTGAGCACCAGCCCAAGTGCGCCGTCGTCGCTGTGCTCGATCATCAGCACGACGGCGCGAAAGAAATTCGAATCCGCGAGGCTCGGTCCTGCGATCAACAGCTGGCCTCGCGTCGATTCCATCCTGTCGCGAGCGTAGCTCACCGTCGCGTCACAGCCCGAGCGAGCGCCCCAGGATCTCCTTCATGATCTCGTCAGTACCGCCGCCGATCGGCCCGAGCCGCGCGTCCCGGGCGGCGCGCTCGAGCTCGGGCGGAGCGTCGAGCCCGTGGATCTGCAGGCACGCGTCGATCGCGTCAAACGCGGCCCGCTGCGTCGCGAGCTTGGCGATCGTGACCTCGCGCACGGCGTCCTCGCCGGCGACGAACCGCCTCAGCGCAGCGTACGTGACATCGCGCCCCGCCTCGAGGGTCAGCGCGATCTCCGCGAGCCGGTGGCGAATCGCCTGGCCGCGGAGGCGTTCGCGCGCGCCGACGAACGCGAGCGTCCGCTCGAAGCTGACCTGCATCGCACCGACGGCTCCGAGCGCCATCAGCAATCGTTCCCACTGGAAGTTGGCCATGATCAGGTAGAAGCCGCCGTGCTCGGGACCGAGCAGGTTCTCGTCGGGGACGAACACGTCTTGCAGCGCGATCTCGGCCGTGTCGGACGCGTGCCAGCCGAGCTTGCGCAGCGGGCTCGAGCTGACGCCCTCGCCGCGCTCGATCAACAGGAACGAGATCCCCTCGTGCCTGCCGCGCGCTCGGTGGCCCGAGTCATCGTGCTGCCCGCCCTCTGGCTTTGTCCTCACCGCTGTCACGAGCAGATCGGCTCGCACCCCGCCGGTGATGAACGTCTTCGCGCCGTTGACGACGTAGCCGTCCTGCACCTTGGCCGCGTGGGTCCTGATCCCCGCGACGTCGGAGCCCGCGCCGGGCTCGGTGATCGCGAGGGCGGCGATCTTCTCGCCCTTGAGCCCGGGCACCAGGTAGCGCTGTTTCTGCGCTTCGGTCCCGAAGGTCGCGATCGGCGGCAGGGCGATGCCCGTGTGGGCGCCCAGGCCCGCGGCGAGGCCGCCCGAGCCGCACCGTGCCATCTCCTCGACCAGCACCGCCGCCGCGACGGTGTCGTCGCGGCCGCCGTACTCGCGCGGGAACTTCAGACCCAGGTAGCCCGCGTCGGCCAGCCATCCGAAGACGTCATTCGGAAACCAGCCGGCGGCCTCCCACTCGTCGGCGCGCGGCTGCAGGCGCGCGAGCACGAACTCCCGGATTTCATCACGCAAGTGCTCATGAGCGTCCGTGAACGGGGGCAGCGGGAGCGGGCGCGCGGCGGTCCCGGCACCAGCCTTCGCGGCGAGCTCGGCGGTCTCCACGGACGCCGCTACCCGGCCAGCGCTTTGGTCGAGCCCCTGACGACGAGCGTCGGCTCGAGCAGGATCTGGTCGGTCGGCCTCGAGCCATCGGCGAGGCTCGTCAGCAGCAGGTCGGCCGCGACCTCGCCGATCTCGCGCTGGGGCACCCGAACCGTCGTCAGCGGCGGGCGCAGCCGGTCGACGAGCGGCATGTCGTTGAAGCCGACGATCGAGACGTCGTCGGGACATGAGAGCCCGCTCGCCTCGAGCGAGTCATAGCACCCGATCGCGAGCCGGTCATTGGCGGCGATGATCGCGGTGATCTGCGGCTCGCGTGCGAGCAGCTGCGCACAGGCCCGCGCCCCCGCGGCCTCGCTGTAGGCGTCCGAGAACGTGATCCGATCGGCCGGCGCCTCGAGGCCTGCGGCGCTCATCGCTTCGAGGAAGCCGAGGTGGCGTCCGTGCCCGGTGGACACGTTCTGTGGACCGGCGACGTGCCCGATGCGGCTGTGGCCGAGCGCGATCACGTGCTCGACCGCGAGCCCGATCCCCTGGTGATCATCGACCGTCACGGCCGGCAGCGAGCCGTCCTCGAGGCTGCGGTTGACGAGGATCACCGGGACCCCGCCGGCGGCGACCTCCGTGAGCAGGGTCACGTCGAGCCGCGCGGTTGCCGCGATGAAGCCGTCGACCTGCCGCGCGAGCAGCGCCTCGACGTGGCTGCGCTCGCGGTCGGCGTCGTTGTCGGTGTTGACCGTCAGCAGCGTGTAGCCGGATTCACCGAGCCGGTCTTCGACCCCGCGCATGATCGGCGGAAAGAGCGGATTCGTGAGGTCAGGGATCAGCACTCCGACCGTGTAGGAGCGGTTCGTCTTCAGTCCACGCGCGATCGGGTTCGGCCGGTAGCCGAGTTCCTCGGCGGCGCGGATCACGCGCTCAGCGGTCTCGGGGTTGACGAGCGCGCGCGTCTGGGCGTTCAGCGCTCGCGAGACGGTCCCCGGGTGGACGCTCGCAAGCTTGGCGACGTCTCGGATCGTCACCTGAGTGCGCATCTCCGGAATTATGCAGTCGTTTGCCGGGCGATCCGAGGACTGCGGGTCTGGTTGCGGGCCCGGGTCGGCCCGCTCGGTCACAGTCCGTAGGAGCGGCCGATCACCTCGAGCATTATCTCGTCGGTCCCCGCTCCGATGCGGTTCAGTCGCAGATCGCGCCAGGAGCGCTCGATCCCGTACTCCTGCATGTAGCCCGCGCCGCCGTGGATCTGGATGCACTCGTCGGCGACCTCGACCGCGATCCGGGCCGAGTACAGCTTCGCCATCGTGATCTCGCGCACCGGGTACTCGCCGTTCTGAAAGCGCCAGGCGGTCGTGTAGACCATCTGGCGGGCGGTCTCGATCTTGGTCGCCATCTCGGCGAACTTGTGGCGGATCACCTGGAAGTGGCCGATCTCACGCCCGAACGCCTTGCGCTCCTTGGCGTACTGGAGCGTGCGGTCAAACACGTGCTGCGCGCCGGCGACCGCCCCCGCGGCCCCGATCAGCCGCTCGCCCTGGAGCTCCCAGGAGATGTGGTAGAAGCCCTTGCCGAGCTCGCCGAGCATCGCCGACTCGGGGACGCGAACGTCCTGGAAGGCGAGCAGCGCCGTGTCGGACGCGTGCATGCCGAGCTTCTTCAGCCGCTTCTCGCGGATCACGCCGGGGGCGTCCATCGGCACCAGGAACAGGGTTAGGCCTCCGTGTCCCGCCTCCGGATCGGTCTTGGTCACGAGCACGATCGCGTGCGCCCGGTGGCCGTTGGTGATGTAGGTCTTGGAGCCGTTGATCACGTACTCGCCGCTGGCCTCGTCGCGCACGGCGCGGGTCTTGATCCCGGCCACGTCGGAGCCCGCGTCGGGCTCGGTGATCCCGATGCAGAGGATCGCCTTGCCGGCGATCGCCGCCGCGGCCCACTGCTGCTTCTGCTCCTCGCTCCCGAACGCGAGGATCGGGGGCATCGCCATGTCGGTCTGGACCGCGATCCCCATCGCGAGCCCGCCGCAGTGGGCGTGCGCCATCTCCTCGGCGAGTACCAGGCTCGTGTAGTAGTCACCGCCCTGGCCGCCGTAGGCCTCGGGCTTGTCGAGTCCCAGGAAGCCGAGCTCGCCCATGCGCTCGAACACCCAGTCGGGGAATGTCGTCTGCTCCCACTCCTCGGCGTGCGGCTGGAGCTCCTTGATCACGAAGCGGCGGATCGACTCGCGCAGCTGCTCGTGCTCGTCGGTGAAGATGAAGTGCTTGCGCTCGGCTGCGTAATCGGGCTTGAGGACGTCGGCGGTGGCCATTTGGAAGGGTCTCCTGGGTTGGTCTGTCGGCAGCAGACGCTACAGCCCCCCGGCGCGAGAGTAAACAGTAGAACTTCCCACTTCCCGCTCAGTCCGGCAGCCTGGGCGTGTAACCGGAACATATGGCCGGTTACACGCCCAGGCCGCGCCGCGAGCGTAGGCTTGAGCGCCGATGAGCTACGAAACACTCCGCTATGACGTTGCGCCGACGGGCGTGGCGACGATTGCGCTCGACCAGCCGCAGACGCGAAACGCGCTCTCCGATGAGCTGCTCGGCGAGCTGACCGCGGCGCTCGAGCAGGCACGCGACGACGACGCCGTGCGTTGCGTCGTGCTGACCTCGACCCACGAGCGCGTGTTCTCGAGCGGCGCCAACCTCGGCGGCTTCGCCGCCGACGCGGCGCTGATCCACAAGCACTTCGCGACCGAGCGCTTCCCGCGCGTGTTTCGTCTGCTGGGCGAGCTCGGCAAACCGTCGATCTGTGCCGCCAACGGCCACGTGCTCGCCGGCGCGCTCGGGCTCGCGCTCGCGTGTGACCTGATCATCGCCAAGGAGGAGGCACGCTTCGGGACGCCCGAGATCAACGTCGGCGTATTCCCGTTCATGATCATGGCGCTGATCTACCGCAACGTCGGGCGCAAGAAGACCGCCGAGCTGATGCTGCTCGGCGAGCAGATCTCGGCCGCCGAGGCCGAGCGGATCGGGATCGTCAACCGCGTCGTGCCGGCCGACGAGTTCGACGCGCTCGTCGACGAGTGGTCGCGCAAGCTCGCCGCGAAGTCGCCGGCGCTGATGAAGCTCGGCAAGGACGCGATCTTCCGCCAGCAGGACATGGCCTACGCCGACGCGATCGACTACCTGCGCGCTCAGCTGACGATCGCGTTTTCGACGCAAGACATCCAGGAGGGCGTCAAGGCGTTCTTCGAGAAGCGCGAGCCGGAATGGAAGGGGCGTTAGGAGCGCGCGCCGGAACGAGGGCTGCTGAGGTATCTTGACTGGCGCGACATTCGAACGCTGCACGGCGCGCGATTTCGCCCACCGGAGCGCTTACGAAAGAGAGGGGCAAGGTAAATGTCGACGCAGTCCATCGTTGCGGGAACGGATGGCTCGGCCAGCGCCGAGCTGGCCGTAGAGCAGGCGGGCAAGCTGGCCCTGGCGCTGGGGGCGACGGTCCACGTGGTCACCGCCTACCGCGATACCTCGGCGGCATCGTGGATGGCCGCCGCCGGAGGATTCCCGGTCGGCGAGCCGGTCAGCGACGAGGACGCCCGGATCCAGGCCGAGGAGGTCGTCAAGCGTGCGCGCGACCACCTGGTCTCGCTCGGCGTCGATGCGCACGGACACGTCTGCAGCGGTGATCCCGCGCAGGCCCTGCTCACGGTCGCCGACGATCAGGACGCGGGGATGATCGTCGTCGGCAACCGCGGTATGAGCGGCGCCCGGCGCGTGCTCGGCTCGGTTCCCAACAGCGTCTCGCACAACGCCAAGTGCGGGGTCCTGATCATCCCGACCACATAGCGGCGGTCGGTCTTGGAACGCTTGAGTTAAAGGGTTCCCAGAGTCCTGCTGCGGCCCTTGACGGTCGTCGGTGCACCTGGCAGAGTGAGAAGTAGCACGTCCCACTTCTTGCTTTGGCCACCGACGCCCCTCCCTCGAGTCTCCTGCGCCCGCTGGCGGCGGACCTGCAGGCCCGTCGGGAGCAGATCAAGCAGGGGGAGGGGCCGAGAAGGTCGCCGCCCAGCACGCGGCCGACAAGCTGACCGCGCGCGAACGGCTGGCGCTGCTGATCGACGCGGGGACGTTCGTCGAGCTCGGGATCCACGGGCGGCCGCACTTCTCCCAGCGCGCGATGGACGGCAGGGAGGCCCCGGCCGACGGGGTGATCACGGGCTACGGCAAGGTCAACGGCCGCCTGACCGCCGTCGCCGCCTATGACTTCACGGTGATGGCCGGCTCGATGGGGATGACCGGCGAGCTCAAGGTCACGCGCCTGCGCGAGCTCGCGCTGACCAAGCGGATTCCATTCGTGTGGCTGCTCGACTCGGCCGGCGCGCGGATCCAGGAGGCGGTCGGATCGCTGTTTGCCGGCAGCGGGCATCTGTTCCGCGAAGAGGTGATCAACTCGGGCGTGATCCCGCAGGTCGCGGCGCTGATGGGACCGTGTGCCGCCGGGACCGCGTACATCCCAGGCCTGGCCGACTTCGTACCGATGGTCAAGGGGCGCGGCTCGATGGCGCTCGCCGGACCGCACCTCGTGCGCGCCGCCGTCGGCGAGGACGTCACCCAGGAGGAGCTCGGCGGCTCGCGCGTGCACTGCCGCAAGTCGGGCGTCGGCGATCTCGAGGTCGCCGACGATCCCGAGTGCATCGAGGCGATCAAGCAGTACCTCAGCTTCTTCCCGCAGAACTGCGAGCAGCCACCGCCGACGCTCGCGATCAGCGACCCGGTCGACCGCGGTGACGAGGAACTACTCGACGTGCTGCCGGAGTCAAACCGCAAGCCCTACGACATGTACGAGGTGATCAGGCGGATCGTCGACGACGGCTTCTACTTCGACCTCAAGCCCCAGTTCGCCAAGACGATCATCACCTGTCTGGCGCGCTTCGGCGGGCGGCCGGCGGGGATCGTCGCCAACCAGCCCAAGCAGCTCGGCGGAATCCTCGACAACGACTCAGCCGACAAGGCGGCGCGATTCATCAATCTGGTCAACGCCTACGGGATCCCGCTCGTCTACCTGATGGACGTGCCCGGGTTCATGGTCGGGACCAAGGTCGAGCAGGAGGGGATCATCCGCCACGGCGCCAAGATGCTCTACGCGACCGCCAACGCGACCGTCCCCAAGGTCACGGTCGTGCTGCGCAAGGCGTACGGGGCCGGCTACTACGTGATGTGCGGGCGCGCCTACGAACCCGACCTGATCGTCGCCTGGCCGAGCGCCGAGATCAGCGTGATGGGCGCCGAGGGCGCGGTCGAGATCATCTTCCGAAAGCAGGTCCAGGAGGCCGACGATCCCGACGCCAAGCGCAAGGAGCTGATCGAGAACTTCCGCAAGATCATCGACGTCTACGTCGCCGCCGGCAACGACATGATCGACGACGTGATCGATCCCCGCGAGACGCGCAAGACGATCTGCCGCGCGCTCGAGATGGCGGCCGGCAAGAGGATCGAGCGGCCGTTCAAGCGCTCGGGCGTCGTGCCCGTATGACGGTCGAGCCGGACGAACGAGGCCGCCGGCTTACCGGCGAAGAGCCGAGTCCCGCGATCATCACCTGTGCGATCTCGGGCGCGATCGCCAACCGCGATCAGTGCCCGGCGATCCCGTACACGTCCGCCGAGTACGCCTCGGAGGCGCGCCGGATCGTCGACGAGGGCGGCGTCCACATCCACATCCACGCCCGCTCGCCCGATGGCGCCCCGTCCTACGAGGTCGAGGACTTCGCCGCGATCAAGCAGGCGATCGTCGACGAGGTCGGCGACGGGGCGATCATCAACTTCTCCACCGGGACCGTGGGGGTGCCGGTAGCCAAGCGGATCGCCTATCTCGAGGCGTGCCGGCCCGAGGTCGCGGCGCTCAACATGGGCTCGATGAACTACGCCAAGTACTCGCGCTCGCGGAAGGACTTCGTGTTCAAGTTCGTGTTCACGAACCCGTTTGACGAGATCATCGAGTTGCTCGAGGCGATGCGCCGGCTGCAGATCAAGCCCGAGCACGAATGCTTCGATCTCGGGCACGTCGGCTCGCTCGCGCCGCTGGTCGACATGGGATTGCTCGAGGCACCGCTGCACGCCGACTTCGTGATGGGGGTCGTGGGCGGCGTGCCCGCGAGCGCCCGCAACGTGGCGGCGATGGCCGACAACATGCCCGCCGGTCGCCACCATTGGGGAGTGATCGGGATCGGCCGCGACCAGTGGATGCTGGTCGCCGCGGCGCTGACGCTCGGCGGCTCGATCCGGGTCGGGCTCGAGGACAACTTCTACCTCCCCAACGGAGAGATGGCCCGCTCCAACGGGGACCTGATCGCCAAGGCGCGGCAGCTGACCGAGGACGCCGGGCGCCGGCCCGCGACCGTGCAAGAGGCGCGCGAGCTGCTCGGGATCAAGACCGAGGTAGCCGTGTGAATCCCGTCGCGCTCGACGGATTGGTGGTCCTCGATCTCTCGAGGCTTTTGCCGGGGCCGTTCTGCTCGCTGCTGCTGGCGGACTTCGGCGCCGACGTGATCAAGGTCGAGGACATGGGGATGGGCGACTACGTTCGCTGGTCACCGCCGTACTACGACGGGCCGCCACAGTCGGCCAAGAGCGCACGCTTTCTGGCGCTCAACCGCGGCAAGCGCTCGGTTCGGATCAACCTCAAGTCCGAGCAGGGCAAGGAGGTGCTGCTGCGCCTCGCACGCGACGCCGACGTCCTGCTCGAGTCATTCAGGCCCGGGGTGCTCGATCGTCTCGGCGTCGGCTACGAGCGGTTACGGACCGACAACCCGGGCCTCGTCTACTGCGCGATCACCGGCTACGGCCAGGACGGCCCAAACCGCGACCGGTCCGGCCACGACATGAACTACCTCGGGCTCAACGGGCTGCTCGGCCTGACCGGCGAGCGCGACGGTCCGCCCGTCCAGGCGGCGGGGCAGATCGCTGACATCGGCGGCGGCGCGTTGACGGCGGCGATCGGGATCCTCGTCGCGTTGCGCGAGCGTGAGCGCTCGGGCGAGGGGCAGCTGGTCGACTGTTCGATGTTCGACGGCTCGCTCGCGTGGCTGGCGTTGGTCGCCGCCGATGCGTTCGCGACCGGCCACGCGTCGGGCCGCGGCGAGCTCCCGCTCGCGGGCCACTACATCTGCTACCGCCCATACGCGTGTGCCGACGGCTACGTCTCGCTCGGAGCGCTGGAGCCGAAGTTCTGGCAGGCATGGTGCGAGGGCGTCGGACGTCCCGACCTGATCCCGAGCCAGCTCGACCCTCCCGACTCCGATGCCCACCGGACGGTGAGCGAGATCTTCGGGCAGCGCACGCGCGAGCAGTGGCGCGCGTTCGCGTCCGAGCACGACTGCTGTCTCGAGCCGGTACTCGAGTTCGACGAGGCGCTGCACTCCGAGCTCGTCCGCGCCCGACAGATGATCGTGTCCGTCGATCAGCCCGGCCGCGAGCAGCCCGTGAGGCAGCTCGGCGTGCCGATCAAGCTCGGCCGCACCCCGGCGCAGCCTGGCCGAACGCCCGCGCCTGCGCTCGGCGAGCACACCGAGGAGGTGCTGTCTCAGGCGGGCTTCAGCGAGGAGGAGATCGCGGCCCTGCTCGAGGCCGGCGCGGTGGCAGGCTCCGGCGACTTCGCGCGGCAGACGTTCATGGGCGGCTGAGATGGCGGCGACCGCCGGCAGGCTGAAGATGTCCGAGCTCGCCGAGCGCTCGGGCGTCAGTGCCGGAACGATCAAGCATTATCTGCGCGAGGGGCTGCTCGGTTCCGACGACGATGTGCTGCGTACAAGCCGCAACATGGCTTACTACCCGGAGGAGTACGTGCGGCGAATCCGGCTGATCAAGCGCCTCCAGGAGGAGCGCTTCATGCCGCTGCGCGTGATCCGCGAGGTGATGGCCGACGGCCCGCAGCGGGCCGAGCGCGTGATCGAGCTCGAGGACCGGATCCTCGAGCAGGCGATCGAGGCGGGCGAGTCACGACGCGTCTCGCGCAGTTCGGTGCACGCGACCTACGACGTGCCGCGCAACGTCCTGCAACGACTCGAGGAGCTCGAGATACTGACGCCGAGCGCGCGTGGCTACGACGCCGATGACGTCGCGATCATCGCGGCGATCTCGCGCTTTCGCGCCGGCGGCTACGAAGAGGCGATCGGTTTCACCGTCTACGACACGCTCCGCTACCGGAGGGCGCTCGAGCCGCTCGTCCAGGAGGAGGTCGAGATCCTCCTGCGCCGGCTCGTCGATGAGGAGGTCGAGGTCGACCGCGCGGTTGCGATCATCTCCTCCGGCGCCCAGCCGCTGCGCGAGCTCGTCGGCGCGATGCACTCAAAGCTGCTGGTCGCCGAGCTGCGCCGCCACCGCGGGCTGACCGCCTCTTGACGGCGAAGTCCCCGGCCGCGACCATCGCCGCGACCGGGGACTGCGCCTGCTGCTGTTATGCGGCGATCCGCTCCAGGAGCCGGTCTTCGCTGGCGGCGTCGGTCGACTCCACCTCGGCCTCGCGGGTGCGGGCCGGGAGCAGCGGCGAGAGCGCGAGCATCACGCCGAGCACCACGACCTGCCACCAGATCGTGTGGGTCAGCGCCGGCGCGAATCCCTCGTGCCCGAGGACGGTGAAGAAGATCGTCCCCAGGACCGCCACGCCGATTCCACCGCCGAGCTGCTGAACCGCGTTCAGGACGCCCGACGCCGAGCCGGTCTCCTGGTCGGTGACCGCGGAGATGATCGTGTCGAACACCGGCACGACGAACAGCCCCATGCCCATTCCGACGACGAGCAGCGGGCCGATCAGCGCCCAGGTCGAGACGTGCCCGACCGAGGTCACGATCAGCGCGACCGAGACGTAGCCCAGCAGCGAAACGACCCCGCCGATCTGGATCAGAATGCGGCCGCCGATCTTGGCCATCAGCTGCGCCGACACAGGTGCGGTGATCGCCGTGCCGAGTGCGAACGGAGCGAGCGTCAGGCCGGCGTGGATCGCGCTGAAGCCCTCGCCGAGCTGCATGTAGAGGGTCAGCGCGAGCATCGAGCCGACCATCCCGCCGAAGTAGAGCATCAGCACCAGCGCGCCGGCCGAGTAGCCGCGGTGACTGAAGATGCTCGGCTCGATCAGCGGGTCGAGCCCGGCGGCCTTGCGACGGCGGAGGTGGAGCGCGAGCAGCGCGAACAGCACGACGCTCGCGCCCATCGATGCGTACGTCCATGCCGGCCAGCCGAGCTCGCGCCCCTGGATCAGCGGGTAGACGATCGCCAGCGCGCCGACAGCAGCCAGCACGGCACCGCCGAGGTCGAGACTGTTCGCCTGCCGTGTGCGCGTGAGCGGCAGCAGCAAAGCGGCGCCGATCACGGCCGCGATGCCGAGCGGGAGGTTGATCAGGAACACCAGTCGCCAGCCCGACCCGAACAGGTCGAGCGCGATCAGCGCGCCGCCGAGGATTGGGCCGATCATCGCCGCCGAGCCCATCACCGGGCCGAACAGCCCGAACGCCTTCGGCAGCTCATTCGCGGGGAAGACCTCGCGGATCACGCCCAGGCCCTGCGGGATCATCAGCGCGCCGAACAGGCCCTGCGCGAGGCGGGCGGCGATCAGCACAGCGGTCGTCGGGGCGAGGCCGCACAACGTCGACGCGGCGGTGAATCCGGCGGCGCCGATCAAGAACATCCGGCGGCGACCGAAGATGTCACCGAGCCGGCCGCCGATCAGCAGACCGACGGCGAGCGCCAGCGGGTAACCGCCGACGATCCACTGAAGATTCGTCGAGGAGGCGTGCAGATCGTGATGAATCGTCGGCGCGGCGACGTTGACGACCGTCCCGTCGAGCAGGTCCATGCACTCGGCGGCGAGGATCACGAACAGGATCAGCCATCGCTTGGGGTGGGGGAGCTGCATTTGCCATCTCCTGGATTAGGTAGAACACTGGTCGTTGGTCAGGAACGAGGTTCTCGAACGAAATTCTCGAACAACGTTCTGGACAACGCGAACAGTGTTCCATAACGGCGTTCGTTCTGTCAAGTAGACTCATCCCATGAGTTCCACCGACCTCCCTGCGGCGCCGCGTCTGGCATCTCGCGCTCCGGCGGGCAAGCAGCGTGCACCGCGCGCGCGCAGCCTCTCGCGCGAGGCGATCGCGGCTACCGCGCTGGAGATCGTCGACAGCGAGGGGCTCGACGCCGTGACGATGCGCCGCGTCGCCGAGAAACTCGGCACCGGCGCGGCGTCGCTGTACGCGCACGTCGCGGGCAAGGAGGAGCTACTCGAGTTGGTGATCGACCGGGTGATCGGCGAGGTCGCGATTCCGGCCGAGTCCGATCCCGGGCAATGGCAGCAGGAGCTCAAGCAGGGCCTGCGTGAGATGCGCGCCGCGATGGTCGCGCACGGGGACCTCGCTCGGGCGATATTCGCGCGGATCCCGCTGGGTGAGAACGCACTGCGGGGCAGCGAGTGGCTGATCCGCACCCTCCGCGCCGGGGGCCTGCCCGATCAGGTGATCGCGTACGCGTGCGACGTGCTGCCGATGTACGTGACGGCGATCGCGTACGAGGAAAGTCTCTACGCGCGCGAGAACATCGGACCCGAGCAGTTCGCGCAGTACATCGACGAGATGCGCCGATACTTCGCGTCGCTACCGCCGCAGCGTTTCCCAAACGTCGTGTCACTCGCTGGACCGCTGACGGCGGGGTCTGAGGGCGACGAGCGGTTCGAGTTCGGGCTCGACGTGCTTGTCCGGGGTCTTGCCACGATGGCGGAGTAGCGCTCGAGCCGCGCCTCGCGGCGTCCGGTCACCACCAGGCTTCGTGGCGCTCCATCACGCCGAACCCTTCGGCGAGCTTGCCGAATCCGCCGGGCAGCTCGCCCGAGAAGGTGCCGAACGGCTGGCGGTAGCTGCTTCGGACCAGCAGCAGGTTCTCGCGTCGCTCGCGCGTCGCCTCAGGACTGAAGCGCAGCCCATCGACCGCCGTCAGATCGCTCGCGAACCGCACCGGGGGCGCCTCGACCGGCTCGCCGTCGATCCACACGGTCCGCTCGCTTTCACGGGGCGGGTCGTTCACGCCGCGCACGAGGTTCCAGGCGAGCGTGCGCCCGTCGTCTCGCAGCCCGACGCCGGCGCTCCAGCACCAGCTCGTGTGGCGCTCGTAGTAGCCGGCCGTGTCGTCGACCACCGCCCGGGCGGCAAGCGTCCGGGGGACGCCCTCGATCGTGACCGTGCCGCGCGCCGCGATGCCGCCCTGCTTGCGTGTCCACGCGTAGCTGGATCCACTACGGCAGACGGCCTCGATCCCAGCGGTCTCGGACAGCTCGAGCTCGATCTCGACCCGGGCGTCATGGACGCCGACGTAGCCCGGCGCCAGCGCGACGCCGCCGGCGCCCATGCTCGTGCCCTGATAGAGGCGCCGCTCGCGCCGATCCCACACGGCCCAGAAGCTCTGGCGGGCTCGACCGACGCGCACGAGCGCGGCGCACGCCATCAGCTCCGGACCGAACACGCCCACGTAGCGCCATGCCTTCAGGGGGCGGGAGCGGTGGTGGCTCGGCATCGGCGCCGGCGGCAGCGGCAGGCCGTCGAGCGCGCCGGGCCGCTCGGCACCGAAGGGGCCGCGGAACGGCAACGAAGCGGGGACGGGGACGCTCATCACACGGGTACGCTTGATCTTGCCGTGCCGGGTCCGCAGACGCAGCCGGCGCGAGTAAACCTGGCAAACTGACTGACCAGTCAATCGGGAAGAGGCGAGACCCTTGCGCGCAGCCGCGATCCAACTCAATGCAACTGACGACACCGATCGCAACCTCGAGACCGCCGACCGGCTCGTTCGCGAGGCCGCGTCGCAGGGGGCCGAGCTCGTCGTGCTGCCCGAGAAATGGACCGTCCTCGGGACGCGCGAGCAGATGGCGGCCGGCGCGGAGACGCTCGATGGCCGTGCGATCGGGTGGGCCCGCGAGACGGCGCTGGCGCTCGGCATCGACCTCGTCGCGGGCTCGCTGTTCGAGGACGTCCCCGACGATGAGCTCGGCGCGAACACGAGCGTCCACGTCGGTCCCGACGGCGAGTGCAAGGCGGTCTATCGGAAGATCCACCTGTTCGATTACGTGACCAGCGACGGTTCCCGTTACGCGGAGTCGTCGACCGAGCGCCCGGGCGACGAGACCGTCGTCTCGGAATGCGCGGACGGGACCAGGATCGGCCTGACGATCTGCTACGACCTTCGCTTCCCGGAGCTGTACAGGGCGCTCGCGCTCCGAGGGGCACGCGTCATCACCGTGCCGGCCGCGTTCACTCTGCCGACCACGCGCGACCACTGGGAGACGCTCGTTCGCGCGCGGGCGATCGAGAACCAGTGCTTCGTGGTCGCTCCCAACCAGATCGGGGAGCACCCCGGTGGGCTGCGGTCAGGCGGGCGGTCGCTGATCGTCGATCCGTGGGGGCTGGTGCTCGCCGGTGCGCCCGACGCCGAGACCGCGATCGTCGCCGAGCTCGACTTCGACCGCGTCGATGACGTGCGGCGGCGGATGCCGGTCTTCGAGCATCGCCGCCCGAGCGCGTACGACTGGGAACGCGTGTGACGACCGCCGCCACCGACAAGCGGCGCGTGATCCTCGACGCAGCCGTGCGGGTGTTCGCGAGCCAGGGCTTTCACACCTGCCGCGTTTCTGACATCGCCGACGAGGCGGGGGTTGCCTACGGCCTCGTCTACCACTACTTCTCCTCCAAGGAGGAGATCCTCGACACGCTGTTTCTCGAGCGCTGGGACGTGATGCTCGCCGCGATCGACGAGGCCGACGCCTCGCGGCGCTCGCCGCGCGAGAAGCTGTACGCGATCGCCGCCTTCATCATCGACTCCTACCGCCATGACCCCGAGCTGATGAAGGTGATCATCGTCGAGGTAACCCGGGCGGCGAACACCTTCGGCCTTACGCATCTGGCAAAGATCCGCGAGGCATACGCCAAGATCGCGGCGATCGTCTCGCGCGCTCAGGCCGACGGCAGCTTTCGTTCCGAGGTCACGCCCGAGTTCGCCGCCCAGGCTTTCTATGGCTCGATCGAGCAGGTTCTGACCGGCTGGATCTTCGAGAGCGTCGCGGTCGGCGACGCCGAGCTCGAGCGCGCCAAGACCCTGATCGTCGAGATGATCTGTCGCGGGATCGAGCGTTAGCCGCGCCCGCCGCCCGGGTAGCTGGCTCAACACCGCTCGCGGCCAGCGCGGTCCCGAGGACGTTTGAAGCGACGAGTCTGATTGAATCCCCCCGATGTCGGAGAGTCCCCTGGTTAAGCGATTGATCTGGTCCGGCCTGCTCGCCGGAATCGGCGCCCTCGCGAGCATCGCGTCCACACGTCTGGCGGCGGTGATCTACATGCGGGTATTCGGCGAAGAGCCACCCGAGTGAGCGAGCAGCCGGAGAACGCGGCGGCACCGGACGAGTCGCGCCCCGACGACGAGCCGGCGGCGGTGGGGCCCGACGCCCCGGCCGCGGGCGAGCCCGTGCCCGCTGAGGGACCGCCGACCGAGGTCCAGGCACCCGAGAGCGCGGCTGAGCCTGAACCGGCCGAGGCCCCGGCCGACGAGGCGGTTGCGGCTGACGCGAGCGCGACCGAGCCGGAAACGGCTGACACGAGCGCGACCGAGCCGGAAACGGCTGACGCGAGCGCGACCGAGCCGGAAACGGCTGACACGGCGGTGGCCGACCCGGCAGCGGCCGAGCCCGTCACGGCCGTGCCAGAGCCGGCGCCGCTTGCCTACTCCCCGACCTACACCACCGAGCCAATCGACCCGGCGCCGGCATGGTCACCGCCTCCCGAGCCCGCGAGCGAGAGCGTGTTCGAGCGCCGTCCCGAGCTCGCCGTCGGGGCCGCGTTCGCCGGCGGCCTGGTCCTCGCCTTGATCCTCAAGCGCTTTGCCCGCTGATCCCGACAATCTCGCGACGGCCGTAGCCGAGGTCTCCGAGCGGGTCTCGGTTCTGGTCCGCGAGGAGATCGAGCTCGCCAAGCTCGAGATCACCCAGAAGGGGATGAGCATCGCCCGGGGCGCCGCGGCCGCGGCGGCGGGCGCCGTGTTCGGCGTGTTCGCCGTCGTGTTCGGCCTGCTGACGCTGGCGTGGGGACTGAATTCGCTCTTCTCGAGCCTCTGGTACGGCTTCGCGGTTGTGTTCATCCTCCTGCTGCTGCTGGCCGCCGGCGCGTTCCTGTTCGCGTGGCGCAAGCTCAAGGTCGGCGCGCCGACCCCGGACCTCGCGATCGATGAGGCGAGGAAGATCCGCGAGACGGTCGCGCCGGGCGGTGAGCTCTGATGGCAACCGGCGCATCGGTCAACCGCACGCCCGAGGAGATCCGGGCCTCGATCGAGCAGAATCGCGTCGAGCTCGGGACTGCGGTCGAGAAGCTGCGCGTCGAGGTGGCCCGGCTGACCGACTGGCGCGCGCAGCTGCGCCACAACGAGCCACCGGTGTTGATCGCAGCCGGGGTCGCCGGATTCGTGCTCGGCGGGGGCATTGCGGCGATCGGGGCGCTCACCTTCGGGCGCCGGCGCCGCAAGAAGCTCGCTAGCGCCAGCTGAGCTTCGTCGCTCGCCGGTCCTCGCAGCTCGCCTGTCTTCGTAGCTCGCGCGGGGAGAAACGAACCGCTGCTGAGCGCGCCAGCGCTCAGTCGAGCAACGAGCTCGGAATCCCGCCCGCGCCGAGCAACCCCGGCCCGACGTGGGTGCCGATCACCGGCCCGATCTCCGACACGACGCGCGGCTGGACGCCGAAGATCTCGGTCCCGCGTCGCGCGAGCTTCGCGGCTTCGTCTGGCGCCTGGATGTGCTGGACCATCCACCCGTCGGCACCGGCCTCGTGACAGGAGCGCAGCAGGCCGACCATACGCTCGAACGCGCGCCGCGAGGTTCGCACGCGCTCGACCGGCGTGATCTCGGACTCGACCGTCAGGATCGGCTTGATCCTGAGCGCCGACCCGAGCCACGCCTGTGCGCCGGCGATCCGGCCACCGCGACGGAGGTATTCGAGCGTGTCGATCGCGAACCACATCTTGAGCCCAGCACGCGCGGCGCGAGCGCGCTCGTAGACCTCGGCGCCGCTGGCGCCGGCACGGACCGCGGCGCCCGCGGCCATGATCACCAGCCCCTCGCCGCCACAGGCCGTCGCCGAGTCGAACACGAACACGCGCGCGGCCCGGTCACCGAGCCGCTCCCGCGCCTGCTCTGCGGCGCTAACGGTCCCCGACATGCCGGCCGCGAGATGGATCGAGACGATTTCGTGGCCGGCATCGAGCAGCGGCTCGTAGACCTCGAGGAAGTCGCCGATCGACGGCTGTGAGGTGGTCGGCAGCTCGGCCTCGGATCCGAGGCGGCGATAGTAGGCGTCGTAGTCGTCGATCTCGCTCTCGCGCTGCGCGCCCTCGGGCCAGTGGACGTAGAGGCTGACCTCGTGGACCGAGTTCTCGGAGACGAGCTCGTCGGGCAGGTAGTGACACGTGTCCGACACGATCGCGACGCCCATGACGGCGCCACCCTACCGGAGTCCGTGCCGACGCCGACCTGGGCGCCACGCGGCTAGCTCTGCGAGCGCTCGTCGCCCGCGACGCCGGCGCGCCTGCCGCGACGGCGCGAGAACCAGCCGATGGCGACCACGATCGCGACGAACACGACCAGCCGCGCGATCCGCAGCTCGACGAGCATCGTGCCGCTGATGTGGAAGGCAAAGGTGGCGACGAGCAACACCGCGAGCAGCGAAAGCTGGATCGAGATCAGCTTCCACCGCCCGACGCCGTGGCGTGCCAAGAAGAACATGTTCAGACCTCCGCTCTGGTTGGGCTCGCTTCGAGATCGTCGCCGCGCGGCGGTCCCAGCTGGGCCGACAACGTCTCGAGTGCTTCGATGACCGTCCGCACTGCGTCCGGGTCGCCGCCGGGCAGGGCCGCGGCGAGCTGCGCATCGACGGGCACCGCCGCGCGCTGCGCGCGCTGGCGGACCCCGGGGGAGAGCCGCGTCAGCGTCCGCCGGCGATCGCGCGGGTCGACCCAGGTCGTCAGCGCGCCGAGCTCGCGTAACCGCGCGACCGAGGCGGAGACGTGGCTCTGGGGGAACCCGGTCCGCGCCGTGATCTCTCCGATCGAGCTGTCCGGATGCTCGGCGACGTCGCTCACGATCATCCGAACGCTCGTCGGAGGCGCGCCACCGGCTGACTTGGGGAGCGCGTCCTCGGCAATCTTCATCAGCTTCCGGCCCAGGAGGTAAAGCGCAACCGCATTCATATCAATATTGATACATCAGATCTGATGCTTTGTCAAGAGTTGTGAGCCGTATCGTGGTCGGCGTGGCGACGCTCTACCGCTGCAACACCCCGACGAACTGGCTCTGCCCCTGCGGACGGGTCGCGCGTGCGCTACGACGCGACGGGATCGAGTTCGATGTGGTCGTCGTCCCACAGCGGCGCTCGCGGCGGCCCGAGGTCGTCGCGCTGAGTGGGCAGAAGCGGGTGCCGCTGCTCGTGCTCGACGGCGAGGTGATCTGCGACTCGCGGCGGATCGTGCAGCAGCTCGAGCTCCGTCGCGCCGCGGGGTCGGCGAAAGACGGTGGGGGATCTTCGGCGAATAGCGCCAAACATCTCCCACGCTGAAACTGCTCTGAGCTAGTGACCCACGAGAGCGAGCACCGATTCGCCGCGCGCCGGACGCGCGATGCCGCGCTCGGTCACGAGCGCCGTAACGAGCGACGCCGGCGTGACGTCGAAGGCCGGGTTGCGGCACGGCGTGCCGGCGAACGCAAGCTCGTGGAGCTCGGCGCCGGGGCCGGTGCGGACGGCCCGGACTTCCTCGTCGCCACGCTCCTCGATCACGATCTGCGCGCCCGAGCGACAGGCGGCGTCGATCGTCGAGGTCGGGCCGGCGACGACGAACGGGATCCCGGCGGCGGCCGCCGCGAGCGCGTGCGGGTAGGTGCCGACCTTGTTCGCCACGTCCCCGTTCGCCGCGACCCGGTCGCAACCGACGATCACCGCGTCCACCTCGCCCGCCGCGATCAGGCCTGCCGCCGCGCCGTCGACGAGCAACTCGTGCGCGATTCCCAGCCGGCGCAGCTCGTAGACGGTCAGCCGCGCGCCCTGGAGCAGGGGGCGAGACTCGCACGCCAACACGGATTCGAGCGAGCCGCGCTGGGCGAGCTCGGCGACCACCGCCAGCGCCGTGCCGCGCCCGGGCGCCGCGAGCGCTCCGGTATTGCAGTGGGTCAGGATCCGCCGGCGGCCGGCGAGCTCGTCGGCGCCACGCGCGGCGATCGCGTCGCTCGCCGCTTTCTCCTCCGCCTCGATCAGTTGGGCCTCGGCGCGCGCCGCCGCGGCCGGTGCATCGCCGTCGGCTGCGACAACGGCCGCACGGACGCGCGCGACGGCGTAACCGAGGTTGACGGCAGTCGGGCGCGCGCTCGCGAGCGTCTCGCAGGCTCGCTCGAGGCCGTCCCGGTCTCGGGCCAGCTCGAGTGCGACCCCGTACGCCGCGGCGACGCCGATCAGCGGCGCGCCGCGGATCGCGAGGCGCTTGATCGCGGCGGCCACGTCATCGGCGCTGCGCAGCTCGAGCTCGACCTCACGCCACGGCAGCAGCGTCTGATCGAGCGCCCAGAGTGCCTGGTCGGCAAACCGTAACGCGACGACCGGGCCGTCCGCCGGCGCCGAGCGCGTCTCCCGATCCTGTTCGAGCGCCGTTTGAAGTCCTAGCGGCGGTCCTCGATCGCGCAGCGGCGCCGATCGCTCCTAGAGGCGGTTCTCGATCGTCAGCGGCGCCGACTCGACCGGGGCGGACTCCGGAACCTGCTCGGGCGCCGCGGCCTCCTCGAGGCCGAGCGTCTGCTGGAGCTCGCCGGACTCGTACATCTCGGTGACGATGTCGCAACCGCCGACGAGATCGCCGTCGACGAACAGCTGCGGGATCGTGGGCCAGTTCGAGAGTTCGGACAGCTCCTGGCGGATCCGGGGATCCGGGAGGATGTCGACGGCCGCGAATTCGGTGCCGAGCGACTGCAGGATCCCCACCGTGCGGGCCGAGAAGCCACACGCGGGGGCCTGGGGCGTCCCCTTCATGAACAGGATCACGCGGTTTTCGGAGATCGCCTCCTGAATCGCGTCTCGCATTGGGTTGGCAGCTGCATCGCTCATTTGGCGTCCTCCGTTGTCAGCATCCGCGTCTGGATCGAGAGTGCATGGATACGATCGCCCAGCTCATTGCCGAACACGTCATACACGAGCCGGTGCTGGGCGAGTCGTGGCATGCCCTCGAACGCCGGCGCGGCGACGATCGCGTTGAAATGATGTCCGTCGCCGGTGACGGTCGCGACGGCGCCGGGGATGCCGGCTTCGATCCGGGATTTGAGCTCGTCTGGAGTGGCGGACACGTCCTCTAGCGTACAGAGGTCGCATCGCTATACTGAATGAAGCATGATCACCCTCACGGATAAAGGTGCCGAGAAGGTCCGCGAGTTTCTCACGTCGCAGAACGCGATCGCGGAGACGTCCGGACTGCGGGTCGGCGTCCGAGGTGGCGGCTGTTCGGGCTTTCAGTATGCGCTCGCGTTCGACGAGCAGCGTGACGGGGACGAGGTGTTCGAGGACAAGGGCATTCGGCTGCTGGTCGACACGCCCAGCCTCCCCTACGTGCGCGGGTCGGTGATCGACTTCGTCGACGGACTTCAAGGCGCCGGCTTCAAGGTCGAGAACCCGAACGTGATCGCGGCCTGCGGATGCGGCTCATCGTTCCGCGTCGCCGACGAGGAAGAAGTTTCCGCGGTCTAGCTAGCGGCTTGCGCGTGGCGCTACGGCGCTACGCTACGTCGCGCAATGAAGCGGGGCATTTCGGCGACTCGGATGGCTGCCACGGCGTGTGCGTTGGCGTTGCCGCTCGCCGCGTGTGGCGGATCGTCGTCCAAACCGTCGGTCGCGACAGTGCCGGTCAGCGCGTTGAAGCGTGCCGCCTATGTCTCCACCGGCGCGACCGGATACAGGGCCGTGATGCGCGTGCAGGAGACGGTCGGATCGACACGGATCACGATGAAGGGATCCGGATCGTTCTCGCCCGCGGCGCATTCGGGCTCGATCGCGATGCACATGACGGTGCCCGGGATGGCGTCCGCCCTGTTGGGCAACGGGCTCGATCTGCGGGTGATCATTTCCCACCGCACGATCTACATGAAGATGCCGGCGGCGATCACGAGCCAGCTTCCCGGCGGCAAGCCGTGGTGGAAGCTCAACCTCGCGGCTGCCGGGCGCTCGGCCAGAATCCCGGGCCTATCCTCGCTCCTGCACGGCACCTCGTCGCTCAACGATCCCGGTCAGTACCTCGACTACCTGCGGGCGGCGTCGGCCGGCACGGTCAAGGATCTAGGCCGGGCATCGGTGAACGGGACGCCAACCACCCACTACCGGGCCGACCTCTCGCCGTCAAAGCTCCCGGATGCCGTCCCGGCCGCGTCGCGCGCGGCGGTGAGGCAGCTTGTCAAGGCGCTGCAGACAAAGTTCGGTGCAACGAGCATGCCGATCGACGTCTGGATCGATTCCCAACATCGCGTGCGCCAGATCGATCTCTCATACGCGCTGAAGGTGCCGGGGACCGGCCAGACGACGCGCGTCTCGACACTCATGGACTTCGTCGCCTACGGTCCCCAGCCCGCGGCGGTGATCCCGCCGGCGAGCCAGACCACCGACGTGCTCGGCCTGCTGCACCAGCACACGCCGTAGGCGGTCTACAGCGGCTCGGCGTGCAGCGAGCGCCACAAAAACAGGGACGCGAGCGTCCGGTGCGGGCGCCAGCGCTCGGCACGCGCGGCTACCTCGGCCGGCGTCGGCATCACGTCGAGCCCGTAGGCGAGCATCACCGCGCGGCGGATTCCCAGGTCTCCGACCGGCACGACATCGGGCCGCTGGAGGTGAAACATCAGGAACATGTGCGCCGACCACTCGCCGATTCCCTTGACCGCGACCAGCTCGGCGATCACCTTGTCGTCGGACATACGACCGAGCTTGTCGAGCTTGAGCGAGCCATCGAGCACGTGCTCGGCCAGCGAGCGCAGGTAGGCGACCTTCGCGTGCGAGAGACCGGCTGACGTCCGCAGCTCGTCGGGATCGTCGGCTAGCACCTCCTCGGGCGTCGGCGGCCGGCCGCCGAAGCGCTCGGTCAGCCGGCGGTAGATCGCGTCGGCGGCCCTGGTCGAGAGCTGCTGACCGATGATCGCGCGCACGAGCACCCCGTAGTGGTCACGGGGGCGACCGCGGCGACGGTCACCGAGACCATCGACCCCGTACGCGTCGATCAGCTTGCCGATCACCGGGTCGGCGGCGCGCAACTCGGCGGCCGCCCGTTCGACGTACTGCGCGTCTGCGGTCCCGGCCGGCAACGGGCCTACGCGCCCGCCGGCAGCGACGTCGCGACGCCGTCGAGCGCCCCGAGCGCGCGCTCGACCGAGCACGAGATGCAGGTGAAGGTGGGGGTGTCGCGGAGCGTGTAGGAGCTCGACTCGCTGGTGCGCAGCCGCTGCACGAGGTCGAGGAAGTCGGCCGGGTTGTCGGTCTCGAACGCGACCACGAACTCCTGGTCGTCGAGCCCGAACGAGTAGCTCGTGTTGAGGTCCACCGACGGATACTGGCGGCCGATCTTGATGTGCTCCTGCATGATCCGCCAGCGCTCGTCGGCCTCGAGCCGGTACCAGTCGCGGGTCTTTACGAACGGATAGACGAACAGGTATTTGCCGTGGGCCGGTCGAACCTCAAGTCTGGACTCATCGGAATACTCCGATGGCTTTGTCATGGCCAGCATCGAATACGGCACCGAACACCACTTCATCAGGCCGCTTTGCGCGAGCACGACGTGAAATTCGTGGACCCGCTCCAGATTCTGGGCCTGGCTGAGGAGCATCAGGTCGGCGTCGCCCCGCGTCCCGACGAGCGAGAAGGCGCGCAGCAGGTGTCCGTCGGCGAAGTCCTCGCAGGCCGCGATGAACTCGCGCTTGTCGGCGGCACGACGCTCGTCGTCGAATCGCCTCCAGGCGGGATCAACCTTGAGGAACGTGTATTTGACGAAGTGTCGAACGGGTATGACATCGATGATAAAGGCGGCCGAAACTCGGTCGTCCAGATGGGGTAGAAGCTACTATGTCGGGAATGCGGATCGCTCTGATTTCGCCCTATTCGTGGACTTATCCGGGAGGGGTGACAAGGCACATCGAAGCGCTCGCCGAGCGCTTCATCGAAGCGGGCCATGACGCGCGCGTGCTCGCGCCGTACGACCCGCCCGATACGTTCGCCGCGATCCTCCATCGCGGCGCGCGACCGCAGACGCTGACGCCGCCCGACTACCTGGTCTCGCTCGGCCGGACCGTCGGCTTCAAGGCCAACGGCGCCGTCTCGAACATCTCGATCACGCCGCATGGCGTCGCGACGCTGCACAACGAGTTGCGCACCGGCGGCTACGACGTGGTCCACATCCACGAACCCGTGGTGCCGCTCGCGAGTTGGGTCGCGACCGACTTCACGCGGCTGCCGCTCGTCGGGACGTTTCACTCCTATTCGGAGAGTTTCGTCTCGAACGGGCTCGCGAACCTGATCGGCGCACGGCGGATGCTCAATCACCTCCACGTCCGGATCGCGGTCTCCGAGGCGGCAGCGTGGACCGGACGGCGTTACTTCGGCGGCCATTACCGGGTGATCCCCAACGGCGTTCACGTCGACCCGGAGGTCCTGCTGCGCCCCGGCACGCGCGAGCCGTCGGACACGCTTCGGATCGTGTTCGTCGGCCAGGCAGTCGAGCGCAAGGGCCTGCCGCTGCTGCTGCGTGCGTTCGAGGCGCTGCGCGAGCACATCCCGACCGAGCTGACGGTGATCGGCCCGTCGCCCGAGGTGCTGGGGCCGATGATGCTCGACGACCGCGGGGTCCGGGCGCTGGGAAAGGTCGATGACGAGCGCAAGCGCCAGGAGCTCGAGCGCGCCGATGTGCTGTGCGCGCCGTCGCTGGGCGGCGAGAGCTTCGGCATGGTCTTGACGGAGGCATTCGCCGCCGGGACACCCGTGGTCGCATCGGACATCGCCGGCTACCGTGACGTCGTGCGCGACGGCGTCGACGGCGTGCTGGTGCCGCCGGCCGATCCGCAGGCGCTGGCCGAGGCCGTGCGCGACCTCTACGAGGAGCCAACCCGCCGCGCCGAGATGGCGCGCGCTGCGGCTCGCGACGTCGAGCGGTTCGCCTGGCCGCATGTGGCCGAACAGGTGCTGGGCGCCTACGAAGACGCGATCGCGACGCCAAAGCCGGTCGGGTTCGCCCAGAAGGCGGCTGTCGCGATCGGTGCCCGGCCCGCCGACCTCAAGCCTCACGTGAAGCCCAAGCGCCTGCCGAGCCTCGAGCCGCCGGTGCTCCGGCCCCGTCACGGACCGATCGCGACCGCTGCGCGCCGGGCGGCGATGGCGGCCGTCTCGCTCGGCGGAATCGCGCTCGCGATCGTCGCCCTGAACAAGATCGGGCTCGACCACATCGCCTCCGCGCTGATCAACTCGAGCCCGTCCTTTGTTCTGCTCGGCCTGGCGCTTATGTGCGGCGCGATGGTGATGCGCGCCTTCTCCTGGGACGCGATCCTGCGGGCCGCGTTGCCGAAATCGGCGATCAGGCTTGCCGATGCGATGCAGGGCACGTTTATCGGGGTGCTGATGTCGTCGACGCTCCCGGCGCGGCTCGGCGAGCCGTCCCGGGCGCTCGTGGTCGCCCGTCGCACCGGACGTCCACGCGAGAACCTCCCGGTCGTGCTCGGGACGCTCGTCTCACAGACGTTGCTCAACATCGTCGCGCTGGCGGTGCTCGGCGCGGTGATGTTCTCGTCCGTCGATATCTTCAGCGGCCATCAGGAGGCGCTGATGCTTGCCGCGATCGCGCCGCTGACGCTGTTGGTGGTCGTGCTGCTGGCGCCGGTGATCCTCCGTCACGGGAAGCCAGGCTCGCGTCTTGGACGCCTGCACACGGTGCTGATGCAGGCGCGCGAGGCGATGATGCGGGTCCGTGCCGGGCTCGCGGTGTTCCGCCGGCCACGGCTTGGAGCCACGGCGGCCCTGTGTCAGTTCGCCGCCTGGGCGCTGCAGTGGTTCTCGTGCTACGTGCTCCTGGTCGCGCTCGGCCTCAACGAGCAGGCCGGCCTCGCGGCGGCTGCCGCGGTCCTGTTCGCCGTCAACATCACGGCCGTGCTCCCGGCCACCCCCGCGAACTTGGGCGTGTTCCAGGCCGCGTGCGCCGCGGTCCTTCACGCGGGCTGGCACGTCGGCTTCGGAGCCGGCGTCGCCTACGGCGTGATCCTCCAGGCCGTCGAGGTGTCGACCGCAGTTCTGATGGGGATGCCGGCGCTCGTCAAGGAGGGCACGTCATGGCGCGAGGTCCGACTCCGCGCGATGCATGCCGCTCCGGTCAAGCTGCCCAGTCGCCCGTCGCGCTCGAGCGCCCGGCGCGGCTCGAGCGTCAACGTCGAGAGCTAAGCGCCGGCCATCGCCGGCGCGTCGTCTGACGCGGCGACCGGCTCGTCGTCGCTGAGCGTCGCGAGACGCGTCGGATCCTTGTCGGTGCCGGCGATCAGCTCATCGTCGGCCTGCGTGGGCGTCCGCGGCAGCATTCCGGAGCGCATCCCGAAGTAGACGGCCTGAGGGTGGTGGGCGACGATCGCGAGCGTCGACTGCTCGGGCTCGATCGCGTAACCACCCGAGAGGTGCAGGCCGATCGAGGACGCGTCGAGCAGCGGGAACACCTTCGTCAGCTCGGACTGCTCCGGGCACGACGGGTAGCCCCACGAGTAGCGTCGGCCCTGCGTCGGAGCGATCCCGAGCTGCGAGCGGACGTGAGCGTGCAGCCACTCGGCCATCCCCTCGGCGGTCTGCACCCCGAGCCCGTGGACGAACAGCTGCTCGGCGAATTCGCCCTCGGCTTCGAGCGCGGCCATCAGCTCGGTCACCTCGCTGCCGGCGGTGACGGCCTGAAGTGCGACGACGTCGGGCTCGGTGCCCAGCGGCCGGTAGAAGTCGGCGAGGCAGATCCGGTCGTGCCGGGGCTGGCGCGGGAACACGAGCCGGGTGAGCTCGCGCTCGCCGGGCGCGTCGGGGTCCCAGACGATCAGCTCGTTGCCGTCGCCGTTGCACGGGAAGTAGCCGAGCAGCGCGCGCGGGTTCAGGTAGTTGGCTCGCGGGCCGTCGGGGCCAGCCGTAGCCTCGCGCCACATGCGCTCGAGACGGGGCTGGAAGTCATCGCGGAGCAGCTGCGTCCACTGCTCGCCCTTGACGCCGCGCCCACCCCAGTGGAGCTTGAACAGGACATGGGTGTCGAGGTGGCGGTAGACCTCGTCAAGCGGGACGTCGAGCTCGCGCGCGCCCCAGAACGGCGGCTGCGGGATCGGGTTGTCGGTCCTGGCGCCGCTGCGCACCGACGCGTCGGTCACGGGTGGCGCGTCGTGGTCGACGGCCTCGGGCTGTTCGCGAAGCTTCTGTGCCGCGGCGCGCGTCTTGGCGAGCATTCGGTCGCGTGCGTCCGGGTCGACGAGCTGATCCATCCTCGCGAGCCCCTCGAACGCGTCCTTGCAGTAGAACACGCCGGGCTCGTAGGTGTCATCCGATTCGGCCCCGTTCGGGTACAGGATCCGCAGCCCGAAGTTGCGGTTGATCGCCGCACCGCCGATCAGGACGGGGAACGGCAGCTTGCGCTCGTGCAGCTCCTGCACGCAGGCGGGCATCTGCTTCGAGGTCGAGACGAGCAGCGCCGAGAGCCCGATCGCGGTCGCGTCGTGCTCGACGGCGGCATCGAGGATCGTCGAAATCGGGACCTGCTTGCCGAGGTCGACGACCGTGTAGCCGTTGTTGGTCAGGATCGTGTTGACGAGCGACTTGCCGATGTCGTGGACGTCGCCGAACACGGTCGCGATCACCACGGTCCCCTTCGTATAGCCCTCGATCTTGTCGAGGTAGCGCTCGAGCTGAGCGACCGCGCGCTTCATCACCTCCGCGGACTGGAGCACGAACGGGAGGATCAGCTCCCCGGCGCCGAACTTGTCGCCGACCTCCTTCATCGCCGGCAACAGGACCTCGTTGAGCGTCTCGACGGCGCCGATCTTCTCGACGCTCGCATCGATCCACTCCTCGACTCCGTCCTTCTTGCGGCGCAGGATATGGAAATGAAGCGCCGCCTCGGGCTCCATGCCCTCGGTCGGGTTTGCGGCCGCGCCCGCGTCTGACTCCTGCGGCCCCTTGGCCTCGAAGTGCGCGATGAACCGCTCGAGCGCATCATCGCGGCGGTCGAACGCGAGGTCGTCAGCGAGCTCGCGCTCGAGCTCGGGAATCTCGCCATACGGCGTGATGTGGTTGGGGTTGACCATCGCGAGGTCGAGCCCCGCCTCCACGCAATGGTGCAGAAAGACGCTGTTTAGCACCGAGCGCGCCGGCATCCCGACGCCGAAGCTGACGTTGCTGACGCCCAGCGAGGTCTTGACGCCCGGCAGCTCCTGCTTGACGAGGCGGATCCCCTCGATCGTCTGCACCGCGCTCGGGCGCCACTCGGGGTCGCCGGTCGTGAGCGTGAACGTCAGGCAGTCGAAGATCAGCGCCTCCCGATCGAGCCCATGCTCGTCGCAGCACATCTGCGTGATCCGGCGGGCGACCTCGAGCTTGCGCTCGGCCGTCTTCGCCATCCCCACCTCGTCGATCGTCAGCGCAATCAGTCCGGCGCCGTGCGCCTTGGCCAGCGGGACGACCCGGTCGAGCTTCGCGCGGCCGGCCTCGAGGTTGACCGAGTTGACGATCGCGCGGCCTGGGATCTGCTCGAGCGCGGCCTCGATCACGTCGGGCTCGGTCGAGTCGATCTGGATCGGCGCAGGGAGCGCGAGCGAGATCTTCTTGACGATCTCGCACATCTGGTCGGCCTCGTCCTGGCGCTCGGTCAGCGCGACGCAAACGTCGAGCACGTGCGCGCCGCCCGCGACCTGGTCCTCGGCTACGACGAGCAGGCCGTCGTAGTCATCGGCGAGCAGCAGCTCTTTGGCCTTCCGCGAGCCCTGCGCGTTGACACGCTCGCCGACGAGAGTCGGACGCGGGTCTTGGACGAGCGGCGTGGCGGCGATCATCGAGCTCGTGTGGGGCGGCCGTGCGGCGGGACGCGGGGGCGGGATCGAGCCCTTCACGCGCTCGGCGAGCGCGCGGATGTGCTCGGGCGTCGTCCCGCAGCAGCCGCCGACGATGCTGACGCCGTAGCGGTCGACGAATTCGCCGAGCACGTTGGCGAGCGGCTCGGGCTGTTCGGGGAAGATCGTCTCGCCCTGGGGTCCCTGGATCGGGATCCCGGCGTTCGGGATGCAGTGGACCGGCAGCGAGCTGAATTCGCCCAGGAAGCGGATCGCGTCGCGCATGTCCTCGGGCCCGGTCGAGCAGTTGAGGCCGATCGCGTCGACGTCGAGCGCCTCGATTGTCGCCAGCGCGGCGCTGATGTCGGTTCCGAGCAGCATCTTGCCCCCCTGGGGCAGGAGCGAGACGCTGCACTGGATCGGGACCGTGCGGCCCCCGTCAGCGAACGCCCGCCGGACCCCGAACACCGCGGCCTTGAGCTCGAGGATGTCCTGCGTCGTCTCGATGATCACCAGGTCGACGCCGCCGGCCAGCAGTCCGGTCGCCTGCTCGGCGAACACGTCGACGAGCTCGGCGAACGTGATCCTGCCGAGGGTCGGGTCGTCGCTGGCGGGCAGGAAGCCCGTCGGGCCGATCGCGCCCGCCACGAAGCGGTGCTCGCCCGCCGCCTTGCGGGCGATCTGCCCGGCCCTGAGGTTGATCTCGTACGTGTGCTCCTCGAGGCCCCACTCGGCGAGCTTGAGCCGCGAGGCCTGGAAGCTGTCGGTCTCGAGCACGTCGGCTCCGGCCTCGAGCATCGATGCGTGGACGCCCTCGATCACATCGGGCCGGTTGAGCACCAGGACCTCGTGGCAGCGCCCGGGGAGCCGGTAGTCGTGTTCGAGCGAGAGCCGTTCGAACTGCTCCAGCGTCGCGCCCATTCCGCCGTCGTAGACGATCGTTCGCTCGCGCGCCGCGGCGATGAAGTCACGCATCCGCGGCATGGTACTAAACCTTGACAGAGTTGTGGCAAGGTTGGCCCGGGGCGTGCCCCGCCGCAACTGTCGCGGGGCCTCCCGCTGCACGACGTGGAAAATCCGGCACCCGCCGGGCGGATTTTCCACAGAACGAGCGCCCGGGCAACGAACCGTGGAAAATCGGGTCGGGTGCCCCGGATTTTCCACGCTTGTGGCGGCTGGCCAGGCGCGCGGCGGCGGTTTGCGCGACGGTACAAGCGCCTGCGCGGGCCCGAGTCAGAGTGCTTGCACGCTTGCTGACAGTTTGCTAACCTGCAAGCACCAGCAAGATCTGAACACAGGAGCACAAAAACTATGGCAACCACCCAGACCAAGAACAACGGCCCGACGATTGACGCCGCGTTTGATCGTGCGACCGAGGCGAGCGAGCACTTCGCCGCCGCGAGCCGCAAGGCCGGCAATCTGTACCTCGACTCCTACGAGAAGGCCGTCGACCGCGCGATCGAGTTCGAGCTCAAGTTCGCCGGCGCGACCCAGCAGGAGTGGCTCAAGAACCTGATCGAGGTCCAGGCCGACTTCGCTCGCGAGCTCACGAGCTCCTACACGAGCACCGCGCGCACGTTCCTCAAGTAAGAGGCGCAGAACCTGACGCCGGCCGGCTGCGACGAGCCGACGGCGACAACTGACAGAATTCATGGCACCGGCTGAGTTTCCAGCCGGTGCCATTTTTTGTGAGGAGGTCAGGATGACTGCTGTGTCGTCGTGTTCGCCGGTCGTTGCGCCGGTCTCTGGGGGACTTTTCGACAGCTGGCTCGACGGCTGGGCTGCGGCGGCGGAGGGCGTCACGGACTGCCTCGCTGCGGGCTGGCGCTCGACGCCATGGCCGCTCGACGTCGGCCGCTGGCTGTCCGTGACGGGCTCGCGCCGCCGTCCGGGATGGGCATCGCCGCACGAGCTCGTCTACGAAACGCCGCTCGCGCGGCTGCGCGACTTCTCCTCGGGCCCGGCGCGCGGCGTCGTGCCGACGCTGGTGCTGCCGCCACAGGCCGGCCACGACTCGTGCATCGTCGACTACTCGCGCGACCAGAGCCAGATGCGGACGATCGTCGCGGCCGGGTTGCGACGCGCATACACGCTCGACTGGGCCGCCGCCACGGCGCAGACCGCGCGGGCGTCGATCGAGGACTACCTCGATGTCGTCGATCGTGCCGTCGAGCACTGCGGCGGCCGCGTGAACCTGATCGGGGATTGCCAGGGAGGCTGGCTCGCGACGATCTACGCGGCGCTCGCGCCCGAGCGCGTGAACACGCTGACGATCGCCGGCGCGCCGATCGACTTCCATGCCGGAGAGCCGGTGATCGGCGAGGTGCTCCGCTGGCTGGCGCCCAATGGCGACCTGAGCTTCTACGAGGCGCTCGTCGACGCGAGCGGCGGCGTGCTCAAGGGCCGGCACATGCTGTCGGGCTTCATCATGATCCAGCCCGGCGCCGAGATCTCGCGCCAGCTCGAGCTGCTGTATCACCTCAGCGACGCCCAGCACATCGCGCGCTACAACGAGTTCGAGGACTGGTTCAAGCACACGCAGGACATCCCGGGAGCTTTCTATCTGTGGATCGTCCGGCGGCTGTTCACCGACAATGCCCTGATCGCCGGCGAGCTCGAGGTCGCCGGACGCAAGGTCGCGCTCGAGCGCCTCGAGATGCCGCTCTTCCTGCTCGCCGGGGCGACGGACCACATCACTCCGCCGGACCAGGTGTTCGCGCTCGCCGACCATGTTCGTACGCCGCGCAGAGCAGGTCCGTCGGCGCATCACCTCCGGTGGCCACCTTGGGCTGTTCATGGGCCACGAGGCGCTCGCTGAACACTGGCCGCCGCTGCTCGCCGAGGTCGCGAGCCGCTCGCAGACCGCGACGGTCAGGCGCTCGAGCCCGGCGCGGCGGTAGGGTCCCAGCGCGAAACGCCAAATCAGCAACCGGGAGGTCCGCGATGATCGTGATGTTTTCCGCCCGCCGTCTGAAGCCGGGAGCCTGGGAGCAGTTCCGCCGCTCCTGGGATCCGGGCCAGGACCCGCCGCCTGGGATGCAGCGTGCCTATCACGCCCGCAACATCCGTGATGAGGACGAGATCATCTCGTTCGGCATCTTCGACATGTCGCAGGAGGAGTACCACCGCTGGCGCGAGGAGGCTGACGCCGAGGAAACCCAGCGCATGGATCGCCTCTCGGCGTTCGTCGAGAACGACCATGTCTCGGGCGTCTACGAGGTGATCGACGAAGTGCAGCCGTAGGCGGCGAGGCGTCCGCGAGCCGGTGCGGCGCGTGGCTCGGCCCGCGCCGCGAACCGGCCCAGCGCTAGCGCGCGCTCCAGCCCTGATCCATCGTCACCGGCACACCGGTGAACGCCCGCCCGGCCGGACCGGCGAGAAACGCGACCACCTCGGCCACTTCGGCGGGTTCGATCAGCTGCTTGACCGCGTGTGGAGCGAGGATCACCTTCTCGAGCACCTCGTCCTCGGACACCGAGTGCACCCGCGCCTGGTCGGCGATCTGCTTTTCGACCAGCGGCGTGCGGACGTAGCCCGGACAGACCGCGGTGGCGGTTATCCCCACGTCGGCGCCCTCGAGCGCGAGCGTCTTGACGAGCCCGATGACGCCGTGCTTGGCCGATACGTACGCGGCCTTGAACGGCGATGCGACGAGCCCGTGGACCGACGCGATCACGATGAAGCGCCCGGCACCGGAGTCCTTGAGCGCCGGCCACGCATGCTTGGCCAGCAGGAACGGGCTGCTCAACAACAGCGACACGATCGTCTCCCAGCGCTCGACCGGGAACTCCTCGATCGGCGCCACGTGCTGGACGCCCGCGTTGGGGATCACGAGGTCGAGGCGGCCGAAGCGCTCCAGCGCCGCGCTCACCGCGTCGGCGTTCGCCTCCGGCGTCGTGAGGTCGGCCTCGAACGCGACTCCGGGGCCGGCGGGGTCGGGCGTGCGGTCGACCGCGAGCACGTCGAGGCCATCCTGTTCGAGGCGCGTGGCAACGGCGCGGCCGATCCCGCTCGCGGCGCCGGTCACGAGCGCTGCCCGCCGGTCGCTCATTCGGCCTGGCCGGCCTCGGCGCGGCGGCGTGCTTGGCGCGGGGAGGCGGCGACGAACGCTTCGTAGACCTCCTTCAGCGCGGTGCGCTGGCGCGCGGTCAGGCGTGTGTCGGCGGCGACGGCCTCGAGCACCGCGTTGGATTCCTCCTGCTCGCCGGGTCGCGACACGCCGGCTTGCTGATACAGGGCCTCCGACGAGAGCTTGAGCGCGTTCGCGATCCCCTCGAGCACCTGCTCGGAGGGCGCGCGCAGTCCGCGCTCGATCTGAGACAGGTACGGGTTCGAGATCCCCGCGAGCTGAGCGAATTGGCGCATCGAGAGCTCAGCCAGCTCGCGCTGCTGACGGATGATCTCTCCAAGTGCGACCGCGGAACGATTTGCCATCGCGCCTGAATATAGAGGCGGCCCGCCGGGCTAGATGTCCAGCCGGGGCTTGCGGGGCTACATGTCCATGCCGCCGTTCACCGCCCAGACGGCGCCGGTGATGAACGATGACTGGTCCGCAGCCAGGAAGTGGACCACGCGCGCGATCTCGTCCGGCTGCCCGAGCCGTCCCACCGGGATCTTGGCCTTGATCTGATCGAGCGCCTTCTCGGGCACCGAATCGAGCATCTCGGTCGCGATGAAGCCGGGGGCGACGGTGTTCACGGTGACGCCGATCGAGTCGTCTGTGAGCTTCTCCGCGCGCTTGAGCTGGAAGGTGGCCTCGAGCGCGAGCGTCTTGGTCAACCCGAACAGTCCCGACTTCGAGGCGGCGTAATTCGCCTGCCCGATGTTGCCGGTCTCGCCGATGATCGAGGAAATGTTGATGATCCGTCCCGACCCGCGCTCGATCATGTGCGGAAGCACCGCCTGGGACATGAAGAACGCGCCCGACAGGTTCACGGCGATGACGCGGTACCAGTCCTCGTCGGACATCTTCAGGACGGTCTTGTCGATCGTGATCCCGGCGTTATTGACGAGCACGTCCAGCCGGCCGTGCTGCTCGATCACCTCGGCAACCGCTCGACGACAGTCATCGGCCGATCCGACGTTGCCCTGGTGGACGCTGGCGTCGATGTCGTCCCCGTGCAGCTCGGACAGGAACTTGTTCGCGTGCTCGCTGTCGCGTCCGTATCCGGCGGCGACGATCGCGCCCTGGCCCGCGAAGCTCCTGGAGATCGCGCCGCCGATCCCGCGCGTGCCACCGGTCACGAACACGACGCGCCCGTGCATCCGTGGCCGCTGAAGCTGGGCTAGCTGTGACGCGCTCTGAGTTGTGGAGGTCTCAGCGGACATCTTCTCTCCTCTCGTTGATGAATCGTGCGCTCAGCGCTCCGAGCGCTCGGCAAGCCACTCGGCCATCTCGGGCCAGATCTCCTTGCGCGCCGCGGTGCCGGCGATCAGCCCGATATGGCCGCCGGGACGGCCGATGTGCGTGACGTCCTCGCTCGCGACCAGCTCGAAGATCGGCATCGTCCCGGGCCGCGGGGCGATGTGGTCGGCCCCGGCGGTGACGACCAGCAAGTTCTGGTCGATCCGCCCAAGGTCGACGCGCCGCCCCCGCAGCCGGGCGCGGCCGGCGACCAGCGTCCCATCGCGATACATCATCCGGATCCACTGCGACCAGGCCCTGCCCGGAAAGGCGGGATTGTTCGCGACCCACTTGGCCATCGGCTGATAGGCGTCGCGCCGCGCGTTGCCGTCCTGGACGCCCTGCCAGAGCCGGCGATAGGTCGTCACGTAGTTGGTCACCGGCTTGAGCATCTTGTTGGCGAAATCGATCGCGCCGCCCGGGATCACGCGCCACTCTTGGGCGACTTCTTCGACGTCGAACTCGGGGTCCCCGACCCACCTCGCGTACGTGGATTGACGCGCGTCGACCGGCATCGTCAGCAGCGCGAGGTTGCGGATCGCGGCCGGCCCGGCGCCGCCGTCCGACGCGCCGTTGCGCTTGGCCGCCGCCCCGAGCGCGCCGTTGCGGGGGATCTCGTCAAGCCCGCAGTACATCGCGCACAGGGTCGCGCCGATGCACCAGCCCATCAGCGACAGCTCGTCCGCTCCGCTGGTGCGGAGGGTCTCTCGGATCGCCCAGTGCAGCTCGTCGCAGACGTAGTCGTCGAGTCCCATCTCGGCGTCCTCCTCGTCGGGCGACCCCCAGTCGACGAGAAACACGTCAAACCCCTCGGCGAGCAGATACTCGATCAGCGAACCGCCGGGGCGCAGGTCAAAGATCTCCGGACGGTTGATCAGCGCGAACACGAGCAGCAGCGGCACCGGATACTCCCGGTTGTCGGAGCGGTAGCGATACAGGGTGGTGCCGCGGTGCGTCCAGACAATGTCCCGCGGGGTCGCGCCGAGCACCGCGTCGTCGGTGGTCAGCAGGACGTTGGTGAACTCGAGTGCGTGCAGGGGAGAGCGGACGATCCGGCCGAGCGTGCTCAACGGCGCGCCTTCACCCGATCATCCGCCTTCGGATTTCTGCCGTTGGCGCGACGGGGCTGGCCGCGCTCGCCGAGCTCGTCGTGCAGCTGCTCGACCTCCTGCAGGACCCGCTCGAGCTTGTCCTCGGTCCGGTGCAGCTGCCGTGCGAGACGGGTCACGTCCGCCCGGCTGGCGACGCGAAACGTTCGCCACACGAGGTCGCCGAAGTCGGCGCCGATCCGGGACAGGGCCGCGACGTTTTCGGCGCTGCGCGCCAGCAGCCAGCCGAAGCTCGGCTTGGCGACGAATTCCTCGAACGCCTGGGCACTGCTCGACTCGGCCTGCTCGTAGAGCGCCCGAACCTGGTCCTCGGGGATCGGGGGCCGCCCTCAGATCCGGATCCACGCTCTCCTCCCGCGCCACTCCGGGAACGCCGATCGCCGGCTGACGAAGCTCCGGATTGCCTTCGCTCTGCCATCACGCCTGCTCCTCGTTGGAATGCTCGGTTGCGGCCGCCGGAAGGGCACCTTCGCGGGTCACCCCGGGGAGCGCCCGAGCGAGGCTACGCTCCGTGAGGATGCGGCGCAAGCGCAGCGATTTGAAGAAGGCCATCTCGCTAAACCGGCTACCCACTTTGCGTGCGGTCCTCACCCGGTCGCGATAACTCTCCAAAAACGGCGCCCAGCGCGACCCTCAGCGCGTGCGCAAGGTGCTTAGCTCACGCGTAACCTGCCCGACCAGCGGGTACAGACAAGATATGTGCAACGCGGCGAAGGAGCTCAGCCTGACGTTCCGAGCTGAGCCGGACTCGGTTCCACGCGCACGAACTGCGCTGCGGGAGTTCGCGTCCGACGTCGGGGCGAGCGTCGACCAGGTCGACGCCGTTCGGCTCGCCTCGTCGGAGGCCGTCACCAACGCGGTCCTGCACGCCTACCGCGACGAGCCCGGGAAGGTGTACATCACCGCGGCGCTGGTGTCCGATGAACTCTGGATTCTGGTCTCCGACGACGGGTGTGGGCTCGAGCACCGCGCCGGCCGTCCTGGCCTCGGCCTCGGGCTCGGGCTGATCTCGCAGGTCTCAGACCACCTGACGATCGTCCCTCGCTCGAGCGGCGGCACCGAGGTGCGGATGCGGTTCGACCTCAGGGACGCCCACCGCGCCCGAGCTCGCGCCGCTCCGGCGATGCGCTCGCGGGCCGTCGGCCCACGGACGCGGACTTCGCGGCGCCGCGAGTCGCTCGCGTAGCGGTCGGGCGTCCGCGCTTTTGGATGCGCGCCGGCGCTGGAGATCGTGGTCGCCTCGCTCATCGCGTCGTCGCGACGGCCGCGGCCTCGTACAGCGCGCCCATCGTCGTCGCCTGTCCGACCGCGTCCGCACGGCCGAGCAACGGCGCGGCCGTGCCTCGGATCGCCGCGGCCATGTTCTCGGCCTCGAGCATGTAGGAGTCGACGCGGGGCAGCTCGATGCGCTCTGTGCCCGAATCGGTACGCAGCTCGATGACCGGCGTCAGAGCGTGCCAGGGGTCGCCGAGAAACAGCGCGCCCCGATCGCCGACGACCTCCAGCTCGTCGCGCTCGGCGAGCGCGAGGCCGCAGTCAAAATGGGCGAGGACCTCATCGGCGAACGACATCGTGGCGGTGAACACGACGTCGACGCCGTCGCCGCCGAGCACCTGTTGGGCGGCGACCGCGACGGGCTCTCCGGCGAGCATTCGCGTGCCGTTGACGCAGTAACAGCCGACGTCCATCAGGGCACCGCCGCCAAGGGCCGCCGCCAGCCGGATATTGCTGGGGTCGGTGGTCGCGAAACTGAACGCGCTGCGGATCAGGCGCAGCTGCCCGATTGCGCCTTCGCGGACGAGCTCCTCGAGGCGCAGGGTTTGCGGGTTGTGGCGGTACATGAAGGCCTCCATCAGCACCAGGCCCTCGCGCTCGGCGAGGTCAAAGGCGGCGTTGACGGTCTCCGCGTCGGTCCCGAGCGGCTTCTCGCACAGCACGTGTTTGTGCGCCTGGAGCGCCCGCTCGGTCCACTCGAGGTGAAGCGAGTTGGGCAGCGAGATGTAGACCGCCTCGAGCTCAGGGTCGGCGAGCAGCTCGTCATAGCTCCCGTAGGCGCGCTCGATCCCCTGCTCGCGCGCGTAGGACTCCGCACGCTCCAAATCACGGCTCGCGACGGCGCCGACTGACGCCGCGTCGGAGTTGGCGCAGGCCGTGACGAACTTGTCGTTTATCTGAGCCGTGGAGAGGAGGCCCCACTGCACTGCCACGACTCTGCCGCTCGCAGTCGACTCAGGCGACGTGATCGGCAGGTTCTTTGGCCGGCGCGGCGGCCTCGGTGCTCGTTATCTGTGGTTCGGGCTCGTCGTGATGCTCGCCGTTGATCGCGCCCTTGAAGTCGTGGATGCTGCGTCCCACGGCGCGCCCGACCTCGGGCAACCGCTTCGGACCGAGAACGACCAACGCGACGACCAGAATCAGGAGTAAATGGGTTGGCTGCAGAATGTCGCCGATCATCCTCATGAGAGTACACCGTGTGTGACCGCGTGACGGCGTTTGCCCCAGGACGCGTCAACCTGATCGGCGAACACACCGATTACAACGAAGGTCTCGCGCTCCCGTTCGCGATCAGCGAGGGCGTCACGGTGCGCGCCCGGCGCGGGAGTCCGGGGCGGGTGGACGCGGTCGCGTCCGACGTCAAGGGCCACGACTCGTTCGGGCTCGCGAGCATCGTCCCGATCCGCGGCTGGCGCGCGTTCGTGCGCGGCGCCGTGGCCGAGCTGCAGGCGGCCGGGTTCACGCTGACCGGGTCCAAGCTCGATATCGCGGGGACGGTGCCGCGGGGTTCGGGCCTGTCCTCGTCGGCCGCGCTCGAGGTCGCGGTCTGCCTCGCGCTGCTGGCCGTGAGCGGCGCGTCCGCGCCCGAAAAGATGCAGCTCGCCCAGCTCTGCTCGCGGATCGAGAACGACTGGGTGGGAGCCGAGACGGGCCTCCTCGATCAGCTCGCCTCGCTGTTCGGCGAGCAGGACCGGGCGCTGCGAATCGATTTCCGCTCGCTCGAGGTGACGACCGTGGCGCTGGCGCTCGGGGAGTACCGGCTCGTGACGCTCGACTCGGGCGAGCGGCACGCGCATGCCGGGGCCGGTGGCGACGGCGACGAGGTCGAGGGCTACAACCAGCGGCGCGCCGAGTGCCGCCGCGCGACCGAGCTGCTCGGTCTGACGAGCCTGCGCGACGCGACACTCGAGATGGCGGCCGGGCTGCCGGCCCCGCTGGACGCGCGCGCGCGCCACGTGATCACGGAGAACGAGCGCGTCGAGGAGACCGTCGCCGCGCTCAGGGACGGCGAGCTGGAGCGGGTCGGCGAGCTGCTCGACGCCTCGCACGTGAGCCTGCGCGACGATTTTGCGATCTCGACGCCCGCCGTCGAGGCGACCGTCGAGCGGCTGCGGGACGCCGGGGCCGTCGGAGCGCGGATCATCGGGGGTGGCTTCGGGGGCTACGTGCTCGGACTGCTCGCGCCCGGCGCCGAGCCGCCTGTCGGCTCGCTCACGGTGAAGCCGGGCCCGGGGGCGCGGCTGCTCGACCAGCCTGGCACCGGGTAGAGATCAGCGGGCGTCGGCCGCGCCGCGCAGCGCTGGATACAGCGCGCGGAAGTGCACGAGCGACTCGCGGTAGGGCTCGACCCACTCGCTGACGGGATCGATCGTCGCCCCCGGCTTGACGGTCGCGGCGACCGCCGCGTCCACGTCCTCCCAGATGCCGGCCGCGACGCCGCCGAGCAACGCCGCGCCGAATGCGGCGCCCTCCTGGACGGCGACCTGCTCGAGCGGCAGCTCCAGCGCCGAGGCGACGATCTCGAGCCACAGCCGGCTGCGTGCCCCGCCGCCCGAGACGCGCCCGACGGTGGCCTCGATCCCGAGCTCTGAGATCAGGTCCAGGCAGTCGCGCAGCCCGAACGCGACTCCCTCGAGCACGGCGCGGACGAGTGCCGCCCGGTCGTGACGGAGCCCCATCCCCGCGAACGCCGCGCGGGCGTCCGGGTCGACATGGGGCGTCCGCTCGCCGGCCAGGTAGGGGAGGAAGACCAGGCCCTCTACTCCGGCGGGCCAGCGCTCGGCCCCCGCGAGCAGCTCGTCGAACGAGGTGCCAGGCGCGAGCGTGTCACGCGCCCAACCGAGTGACCCGGCGGCGGACAGCATCACTCCCATCACGTGCCAGGCCGACGGTCGCGCGTGGCAGAAGGCGTGCAGGCGGCCCTGGGGGTCGCTGCGGAACTCGTCCGAGGCGGCGAACACCACCCCGGAGGTGCCGATCACGATCGACAGCGGCCCGGGGTGTGCCACGCCGACTCCGAGTGCCCCGGCGGCCTGGTCACCCGCGCCCGCGGCGACGGGCGCCCCGTCGGACAAGGCTCCGGACACGTCGGGGCTCTCGAGCACTTCGGGCAGCAGTTCACCGTCGAGCCCGAGCGCGTCGAGTACCTCGTCGCTCCACTCGCGCGCGCCGACATCGAGCAGCAGCGTCCCCGACGCGTCGCTGACATCGGTGGCATGGGTGCCGCACAGGCGCAGCCGGACGTAGTCCTTGGGCAGCATCACGCGCGTGGCGCGCGCCCACAGGTCCGGCTCGAATTCGCGCATCCACAGCATCTTCGGGGCTGTGAAGCCCGGGATCGCGCGGTTCCCGGTCAGCGCCACGAGGCGCTCGAGGCCGATCGTCCGCTCGATCTGCTCGCACTGCGCCGCGGTGCGCTGGTCGTTCCAGAGGATCGCGGGTCGCAGCACCCGGTCGGCGGAGTCGAGCGCGACCAGACCGTGCATCTGCCCCGAGAGCCCGATCCCGGCTGGCGCACCGGCGGCGCAACGCAGCCGTTCGAGGACCGACTCGGTCGCCCGCCACCAGTCCTCGGGATCCTGCTCGACCCAGCCCGGCGCCGGGGTCGCGAACGGGTAGCCGGCCTCGGCGACCGCCAACACCGCGCCGGCCTCGTCGATCGCGACTCCCTTGACGGCGGTCGTGCCGACGTCAATCCCGACCGCGACCGGATTCACTCACCGAGCGCTGCGTAGACGAGCTCGTAGGCGCGCACCGCGTCCTTGCGCTGCTGAGCCTCGCGCAGCGCGGCATCGTCGATCCGGCCGGCGACCGAGTCGATGAAGCGCCACTGCATGACCGATCGCCTGACGGCCGCGACCTGATCCTCGGTGTAGGGGTAGAGGTCGAAGCCGAGCCGCTCGCCACCGTCTCCGTACCCGCAGCGGCGCAGCTCGAGCGCGAGCTCGAGCGTCTCCATGAACGCGGTCGTGCCGACCATGTTGTCGTCGTCGAACGTGCCCCAGCCCGAGTTGGCGTGCAGGTGTCCGAGCAGCCCATCGGACGCGAGCAGCGCCGCGTACTCGGGCAGGTGCTCGCCGTTCATCAGCAGGTGCTGCCAATCCATGTTGATCTGGACGTTGCTGTGGCCCATCTGGTTGAGCTTGTGGACGACGTACAGGCACATGCCGATGTTGCGCATCAGGATCTTCATCGCCGGCTCGGAGTTCTTGTGCTCGAGCAGCAGCTTGATCCCGTGGCGCTCGCACTCCTGCGCCGCCTCCGCCATGCCCTCGATCAACCAGCGCCACGAGTCGGCGTACGGGGTCTGGAAGGGGTAGTTGTAGCCCTCGCCGCCGGGCCAGATGATCAGGTGCGCTCCGAGCGAGCCGGCGAACTCGGCCGCCTCGCGGACGATCCGGCGAGCCTGGCCACGCAGGTTCGGATCGGGGTTGACGAGCCCGCCGTGTGCGAACCGCGGATCGAGATGCAGGCCGCCCGCGATGCAGTAGATGTCATGGCCGTCGAGCGCCGCGCGAACGTCGTCGAGGTTGTCGTGCGAAAGCTCGTTGGGGTAGTGAAACTCGTAGCCGTCCATCAGATCGCCGAGGCCCTGCACCGCCCGCGCGACCTTCTCGGCCACGGGCTCGGCGACGTAGTCGTGGCCTGGTTGATAGCCGCCCGGCACAAACCGGGTGATCATCGGCCCGAACGCCCAGATACCGACGCTGGTCTTTAACATTGGCGGAACGTTAGCGCTAACATCGCTCCCTAGCGAGGGGCGCTCGGAGAGGTCCCTCGGGAGAGGAGTGGCCAATGGATGACGACGGGGGGGCCAGGGTCCCGGGACGGCAGCGCCGTCCGCCGGTGATGTCGGATGTCGGCCGCCTCGCGGGCGTCTCCCACCAGACCGTCTCGCGCGTGATCAACGGCAGCCCGAAGGTGCGCCCGGAGACCCGCCGGCGCGTGATCGCCGCGATGCGTGAGCTCGACTACCGCCCCAACACCGTCGCTCGGGCGCTCGTCACCGGGCGGACCTACACGCTCGGCGTGGTCGGGTTCGACACGACCCTCTACGGGCCGGCGTCGGTGCTGTTCGGGATCGAGCGTGCTGCCCACGAATCCGGCTATCTGATGATCGTCGCGAGCCTCAAGGCGCTGAACCGGTCATCGGTCTCGTTCGCCGTCGAGCGCCTCCGAGTGCAGGGTGTCGACGGGATTCTCGTGATCGCGCCGCACCTCGAGGCCGCCGACGCGCTCGGGCACGCGCCGATCGACGTCCCCGTCGTGGCGGTCGAGGCCGGTCCCGCAGACATCGTCCCCGTGGTCGCGGTGGATCAGTATGCGGGCGCTGTCAGCGCCACCCGGCACCTGCTTGATCTCGGCCACGAGTCCGTCTGGCACATCTCCGGGCCGTCGGACTGGCTCGAGTCGCGCGAGCGGATCGACGGCTGGCGTACGACGCTCGAGGCCGCCGGAGCCGACGCGCCCCCGCCGCTGGCCGGAGATTGGAGCGCCCGCGCCGGGTACGACCACGGCCGGCGGCTGAGCGCGGACCCCGCCGTAACCGCGATCTTCGCCGCCAATGACCAGATGGCGCTGGGCGTGATCAGGGCGCTGCATGAGGCGGGACGGGCGATCCCTGACGAGGTCAGCGTCGTCGGCTTCGACGACATTCCCGAATCGCCGTACTTCATGCCCCCGCTGACGACCGTGCGCCAGGACTTCATCGAGGTTGGAAGCAGGAGCCTGCGCCTGCTCGTGCGGACGATCGAGGCGGGGGACAGCGCCCCATCGCGGTCGCTTGTCGAGCCTCAGCTAATCGTTCGCGCGAGTACCGCGGTTGCGCCGGTCAGGCGTTGACATGGGCTCTGTGTGATCGCTAACATCGCGCCACGCGAAGGTAGAGAGAGGAGGGAAGGGCCTCGTTGGAAGCTCTTCGGGCATGGTTTGCGAACGCGTCGTCGAAGACCGTGTCCGAATGCCGACCAATTGTTCACCGGTGATGGCTCAGGTGCCGCATAGTGGATCAAATGCCATCAGCGCACCGCAGATTTACCCTCGGTTAATTTGAGTGGACAGCCGGGCTGTCGTCTGAAACGGTTCGGAATCGGACCCGGCTATCCAGGAAGAGGAGGAGTCCCCCCATGTCGGATGCAAACGAAGACCTCGTCCACGACGTCGTAGAGCGGCTCGAGTGGGATGAGAACAAGGACGAGCACAAGTACGCCCACGGCGAGTCCAAAGAGACCAAGTGGCACCAGGTCACCCGGCGTGCGGCACTCACCGGAGGCGCGGCCGGCGTCGTGGGGATGATGCTCCAGGCGTGTGGCTCGAGCTCGAGCTCCAGCTCGACCGCGTCGGCCGCATCGGGCTCGAGCTCGGGCGCGGCGTCGAGCATCTTCGGCTTCAGCACCGCGCAGCACTACACGATGGTCAACCACGTGACGACCAACGTGTTCTTCACGCCGACCCAGAACGGCGCGGCTGATGCCTGCAAGCTGCTCGGGTGCTCCTACACGTGGACCGGGTCGGCGACCAGCAACGTCGGCGAGATGGTCAACTCGATCAACAGCGCCGTCTCGGGGAAGGCCAACGGGATCGCGACCACGCTGATCTCGCCGACCGCGTTCAACACCCCTGTCAAGCAGGCACTGGCCGCCAAGATCCCGGTGGTCGCGTACAACGCCGACGAGCCCCAGACCGGCCGCCTGTCCTACATCGGCCAGGACCTGCTCGTCTCCGGCCAGGAGATGGGCCAGCACATCGTCGAGCTGCTCCCCAACGGCGGCGAAATCGCGCTGTTCATCGCGACCCCCGGCGCGGCCAACATCCAGCCGCGGATCGACGGCGCCAAGGACACGCTCAAGAGTCACCCGAACATCAAGTACGACGTCGTCGCGACCGGCGCCGCGGTGCCTGCCGAGCTGACCGTGATCAACTCGTGGGCCCAGTCTCACTCGAGCGCCAAGGGCATGTTCGCCGTCGACGCGGGCAGCACCCAGGGCGTCGCCCAGACGATCCAGAAGCAGGGCCTCAAGTCCAAGGGCTGGGTCGGCGGCGGCTATGACCTGACGCCGATCACCGAGCAGCTGCTCGCCGCCGGGTACATCGAGTTCACGATCGACCAGCAGCCCTACCTGCAAGGCTTTTTGCCGATCCTGCAGCTCTACATGTACAACGCATCGCAGGGGCTGTCCGGCATCGCCGAGACGGACACCGGACTGAAGTTCCTCGATAAGACGACGGTCGTCCCGTACAGCTCGACCAAGAGCCGCTACGAGGGCACCAGCACCTCGCCCGGCGTCGCGAAGGCATAAATATCGCTCGTAGAGCTAAGCGAGAAGGGGTAGGTTTCCGTTTAAGCGATGGCGGTCACCTCAGATACCCAGGCTGATACGTCACCGTCGCCGCCGGCGCAGAGCCGGTCGCGCGGCGGTGGCGCGGCAAGCCTGCTGAAGCGCTTTCTGACGCTCCGCGAGGGCAGCATCATCGTGGTCACGCTGATCACGATCATCTACTTCGCGGCGACGACGAGCAACTTCCTGAGCGGGGGCAACTTCAAGTCTGCGCTTCCGTATTTCACCTACCTCGCGATCATGGCCGCGGGGCAGGTGTTTGTGATGACGCTCGGCGAGATCGATCTGTCGATCGGGGCGCTGTGGCTGTTCACGCCGTTCGTGTACTGGAAGCTGACCGAGGCGGGGCTGCCGCTCGTCCCGGCTGTGATCGTGGCGTTGATCGCTGCGATGTTGCTGGGGGCGGTCAACGGCTTCTTCATCGCCTACATAGGCATCGCGTCGTTCGTCGTGACGCTCGCGATGCTGTTCTTCCTCGATGGGCTGACGCTGATCATCTCCCACTCGCAGGAGATCACGACCCCGGGGACGTCGGTCGTCAACGTGACCAGTTTCGCGCAGGTGTTCGGGGCGGGTACATACTCGGAGCTCATCTGGGCGATCGGGATCGTGATCGTCTTACAGCTTGTGCTGTCGTTCAGCCGCTCGGGGGTGTACACGGTTGCCGCGGGCGGAAACCGGCTCGGCGCGGCCGAGGCGGGCATCAACGTCCGCTTCGTGCTGGTCCGCAACTTCGTGCTGTGCGCGCTCACGGCGGGCTTCGCTGGGATTCTCGAGGCGGTCCGGACGGCGAGCATGACCCCGGACCCGTCTGGCTCGAACACCATCCTGCTGCAGGCGATATCGGCCGTGATCATCGGTGGCACGCTGATGACCGGCGGCTCTGGGACCGTTGTCGGCGCCCTGATCGGGGCGATCTTCCTCGGCGTCCTGATGGACGGCCTCGTCCTCAAGAACGTGAGTTCCACCTACGTCGATCTCTACCTCGGGATCGCGATCATCATCGCGATGACAGTCAACGTCTACATCCAGCGCGTGCGGCTGCGCTCCGGTCGTGGCTGAGGCGATCGCCGGCGAGCGGATCGTTGCGCCGACCACGGCCGACGACGATGTGCTGCGCGTCGAGCACATCGCGAAGCGCTTCGGCCCGACGATCGCGCTGCGCGACATCAACCTGCACCTGCGCAAGGGCGAGGTGCTGGGCCTGCTCGGCGATAACGGCGCCGGCAAGTCGACGCTGATCAAGATCCTGTGCGGCTTTCAGAAGCAGGACAGCGGAACGATGTGGTGCAAGGGCGAGGATTTCGCCCCCAAGAGCGTCGATGACGCGCGCCAGCACGGGATCGACACCGTATTCCAGGATCTGGCGCTGATCGGTGAGCTGAGCGTCTTTCAGAACCTGTTCCTCCATCGCGAGCCGGTAAGGCGCCCGATCCCATTCATCAACAACGCGCTGATGAAGCGCGACGCGCGCAAGGCACTCGATCAGATCGGGATCAACATCCCGCACATCGACGTGCCGGCTGCCAGGCTCTCGGGCGGCCAGCGCCAAGCGATCGCGGTTGCGCGGACGATCTCGGGCGACGCCGACATCATCCTGCTCGACGAGCCGCTCGCGGCGATGGGCGCCAAGGAAGGCGCGATGATCCTCGACCTGATCCAGCGCCTCAAGGACGAGGGCAACGTCGCGATCATCATGATCCTGCACAACTACGTGCATGTGCTGACCGCGTGTGACCGGGTCAACCTGATCCAGGACGGCGTGATCGGCCTCGACAAGCCGACCGCGGAGACGTCCGTCGAGGAGCTGACCGAGATCGTGGTCGAGGAGTACCGCCGCGCACGGATGGAGGCGCACCTCGGCGACGGCGGCAACGGCGCTCAGGCTCCGGCGCGGACGGCTCAGACGACGCAGACCGCCGAGAGTTCTGGGACGGCCGCCCCGTCTGAGACGGCCGCCCCGTCTGAGACGGCGGGGCCGCCGGCGGACGCCGCCGCGAGCGAAGGCTCGGACGCCGGCGCGGACGGGCCGCAGGCCACCGGCACTCAGCCCGACGCGTGACGTCGCCACCGGGCGACCGGCGGTGAGCGAGCGCGTCTGCAGCATCGGTGTCGACTTCGGCACCGAGTCCGGTCGTGCGTTGCTGATCGACGCGCGGACCGGCGAGCCGCTCGCGGTCAGCGTCGTGCCGTACGCGAGTGCCGTGATCGACTCCGAGCTGCCGGGGACCGCAGAGCGGCTGCCGCCCGACTGGGCCCTCCAGGATCCCGACGACTGGGTCGCGGTGCTCGAGACGGCGATCCCGGAGGTCGTCGCGACGGCGCGCGTCGATCCGGCGTCGGTGGTCGGGATCGGGGTCGACTTCACGTCGTGCACGGTGCTGCCGGTCGCCGCGGATGGCGGTCCCCTGTGTCGCGATCAGCGCTGGCGCGGCCACCGTCACGCGTGGCCCAAGCTCTGGAAGCATCACTCCGCGCAGCCGGTCGCCGACCGGCTCAACGAGGTGGCGCTCGAGCGCGGCGAGGACTTCCTCGAGCGCTACGGCGGCAGGATCTCCTCGGAGTGGTACTTCCCGAAGCTGATCGAGCTGTGGCTCGAGGACCGCGATGTCTACGACGCTGCGGCGGCATTCATCGAGGCGACCGACTGGATCATCTGGCAGCTGACCGGACACGAGTGCCGCCAGAGCTGCACCGCGTCGTATAAAGCGATGTGGTCGCCGACCGAAGGACTCCCGGCGACCGCCTACTTCGAGGCCGCCTATCCGGGCTTCGACCGGCCCGACGCCAAGCTCGGCACGAGGTTCGTGCCGCTCGGCACGAGGGCGGGAACGCTCACCGACGGCTGGGCCCGGCGCCTGGCGTTCGGCGACGACGTGGCGGTGGCGGTCGGAAACGTCGACTCGTTCGTCTCGGTGCCGGGCGCCGGAGTCCACACGCCGGGCACGTTCGTGACCGTGATCGGGACCTCGATATGTGACATGGTGCTCGGCGTCGACGAAGTCCGGCTGCCCGGGATCACGGGCGTCGCGCAGGACGGGATCCTGCCGGGGCTGTACGGGTACGAGGCCGGGCAGGTCGCCGTCGGCGACATGCTGGCGTGGTTCGTGCGGACGCTGGGCCGCGGCCCGGACGCGTTCGGGGAGCTCGAGCGCGAGGCGGCCGCGTTCGCCCCGGGCGAGACTGGGCTGGTGGCGCTCGACTGGTTCAACGGCAACCGCTCGATCCTCGCCGACGCCGACCTGACCGGCGCGATCCTCGGGTTCACGCTGCAGTCGACACCGGCCCAGATCTACCGCGCGCTGCTCGAATCGATCGCGTTCGGCAACCGGCGGATCATCGAGAACTTCAACGAGCACGGGATCGCGCTCGACGAGATCGTGGCGTGCGGCGGGATCGCGGATCGCAGTCCGCTGACGATGCAGCTGATCGCCGACACGAGCGGGCTCGTCGTCCGCGTCCCTGATTCGAACGAGGTGCCCGCGCGCGGGGCGGCGCTGTTCGGCGCCGTCGCCGCCGGCGTATTCGACGGGATCGGCGCAGCGGTGGCGGCGACCCGCCCGGCCGACGCGCGCACCTATACCCCCGACGCGGCGTCAGCGAGCACCTACGGCCGCGTGTATGAGATCTACAGGAGCCTGTATGAGACGCTCGGCGCCTCGCAGGTGCAGCTGCTGCACGGGCTCAAGGCGATCGCGACCGAGATAAGGAGGGCGACGTGAACGAGCTGCCCAGGATCGGCCTGCTCGGCATCATGCAGGAGCTCTACGACGACATGATCCCTCAGATCACCGAGCACCAGGCGCAGTATGCGACGAGCGTCGCACAGCGGCTGGCTGACGTGGCGACGGTGACCTTCACGCGGCCGGCGCGCAACCAGCACGACATCGAGACGATCGCCGCCGAGCTCGAGGCCTCCGGCGTCGACGGGGTGATGATCGTGATGCTCACCTACGGCCCGGCGATGCGGACGATCCGCACGCTGACGGGGCTGCGGGTGCCGCTGCTGCTCGCCAACATCCAGCCCGAGCGCGCGGTCACGGCCGACTGGAACATGGACACCCTGACCTACAACCAGGGCATCCACGGCGCCCAGGATCAGGCCAACGCCCTCGTCCGTGCCGACGTCCCGTTCTCGATCATCACCGGGGAGTGGCGCTCGGACCGATTCGCCGAGGCGTTCGCCGACTGGGCCCAGGCCGCGAAGGCGGTGACGGCGCTGCGCCGCGCGAGGCTGGCGCTGCTCGGCTACCCGATGAACGGGATGGGCGACATCCGTTACGACCCCGAGGCGATGGTAAGGCGGTTCGGGACGACGATCGTCAACGAGGACCTGGGCGTGCTGTACGAGCGCGTCCGAGCGGTGTCCGACGGTGCCGTCGAGACGATCGTGGCCGAACACGAGGACCGGTTCGAGATCGACCCGGCGCTCCCGACCGAGCGTCACCAGTACGCGGCGCGGTTCGAGGCCGCGCTACGGCTGATGCTCGAGGACGGCGGCTATGCGGGATTCTCGTTTCACTTCGACGCGATCGGCGGCGACGGGCGCTTCGAGCAGTTGCCACTGTTGGCCGCATCGGACCTGATGGCCGCCGGCTATGCGTACGCGGCCGAGGGGGACACGAACACGGCGCTGCTGATGGCCGCCGCGCAGGCGTTGATCGGCGACGCGCACTTCAGCGAGATGTACGCGATGGACTGGGAGCTGGACTCGGTCCTGATCAGCCACATGGGCGAGGGCAACTGGAAGATCGCGCGTCGGGACCGCCCGATCCGCCTGATCGACCGCGCGCTCGGAATCGGCGGTCTCGACAATCCGCCGACGCCCGTCTTCTCCGCCGTCCCCGGGCCCGCGACGACAGCGGCGCTGATCCCGATCGAGGGCGAGTACTACCGGCTGCTGGTCGGGCACGGCGAGGTGCTCGATACGCCCGAACTGCCGAACGTCGAGATGCACTACTTCCACTTCCGTCCCGAACAGGGAATGGAAGCCTTCATGGATGAGTGGCTTCAGTACGCGGGACCGCACCACTTCGTCACCAACCTCGGCGAGCACGCCGGCCGTTGGCGGCGGTTCGCGGAACTGCTCGAGCTCGACTACGAGGAGATCTAGCCGGTGCTCGAGGAGTTACGGGAAGACGTCCTCGCCGCCAACCTGGCGCTCGTGACCCACGGTCTGGTGAAGCTCACGTGGGGCAACGTGAGCGGGATTGACCGCGCCAGCGGCGTGATCGCGATCAAGGCCAGCGGCGTCGCCTACGAGCGGATGACCGCGGATGATGTCGTGCTGATCGACCTCGATGATGGCACCGTCGTGGAGGGCGAGCGCCGTCCGTCGACCGACACCCCGACCCACCTCGCGCTGTATCGCGCGTTCGGCGCGATCGGCGGGATCGTGCATACCCACTCGACTTGGGCGACGGCCTGGGCGCAGGCCGAGCGCGAGATTCCGGTGCTCGGGACGACCCACGCGGACCTCACCGCGGAGCCGATCCCGGTCACGCGGGCGCTGACTCCCGAGGAGATAGAGGGGGACTACGAGGGCGCCACCGGGACCGTGATCGTCCAGGCGCTCGCCGGCCGAGCGCCGGACGAGCTTCCGTGCGCGCTCGTCCGTGGCCACGCGCCGTTCTGCTGGGGACGCGATCCGGGCGCCGCGGTGGCGATCGCGGTCACGCTCGAGGAGGTCGCGCGGCTGGCGCTGCTGAGCGTGATCCTGGATCCCGACGCGGGGCCGCTGCAGGCGGCGCTGCGCGCCAAGCATTTCGAGCGCAAGCACGGACCGCGCGCGTACTACGGCCAGCCTTGAGGGCGCCCGAGGTCGCCGTAAGCGAGCGGGCGCACGCCCGGCTGGCGGCGTTTGTGAGCGACGCCGGGTGGCGCGCGGCGCTGGTCGTGATGGACGCCAACACCGAGGAGGCGGCGGGGCGAGACGTCGTCGGAGAGCTCGGCGGCGCGAGGATACGCGCCGACGAGCTGGTCTTCGAGCAGCGCTCGGGCCTCTATCCCGAGCCCGCGCAGATCGCCCGCGTCCAGGAGCGCATCGGCGAGCACGCGATCCCGATCGCCGTCGGCTCGGGCGTGATCTGCGACATCGTCCGCTACGCCGCGCACGCACGCGAGCGCGACTTCGTGTGCGTCGCGACCGCGGCCTCGATGGACGGCTATGCCTCGGGCGTCGCGGCGCTGTCGGTCAACGGGGTCAAGGTGACGCTCCCGGCGCGCCCGCCGCTGGCCGTGTTCGCCGATCCGCGCGTGAGCGCGGCGGCGCCGGCGACGCTGACCCGCGCCGGTGCGGGTGATCTGCTCGCGAAGGCCAGCGCGCGGGTCGACTGGCTCGCCTCGCATCTGCTATATGGCGAGCCTTTCCTGGTCGAGGCCGCCGACCTGGTGCTCGCGCCGCTGCGGTTCGCGGCCGAGCACGCGAGGTCGATCGCGGCCTCCGAGCCCGGCCCGGTCGCACAGCTGCTGGACGGCCTGATCCAGTCGGGTACGGCGATCGCGCTCGCCGGCAGCTCGCGTCCCGCGAGCGGCTGCGAGCATCACGCGTCTCACTTCTGGGACCTGCTCGCGGCGCGGGGCATGCGCGAGCACGGCTCGCACGGCCTCCAGGTCGGATACGCGACGCGCTTCGCTGCCCGCCTGCAGCGATTCGCGTTCGGCGCCGATGCGGCGCCCCTGCGCCTGCCGACGCTCCCGGCTGAACCGCTCGGCCGCAGCGCATGCGCGTGGCTGGGGGAGCCGACCGCCGAGATCGTCGCCGCGGTCGCCGACAAGCGGCGCTTCATCGAACGCTCGGCTGCGAACTGGCCGCCCGACGAGGACAAGTGGGCGCGGCGCAAAGCGCGGCTCGCGCCGGCGCTCGAGCTCGGCGAGCTCGTGCCGGGCGCGCTCGACGCGCTCGGCGTCCCATCGCAACCCGGCTACCTCGAGATCGATGAGCGAACCCTGCGGGCGACGTTTCACTTCGCGAGCAGGCTCCGAGCGCGCTACACGACGATCGACTTCCTCGAGGGCCAGGGCACGCTCGACCCGGCGATCGACGCGATCCTCGGCTGAGGACGCGATCCGGCGTTGCCGCGACCACACCAGGACAACCTCGGACGGGCATCGCGAGTCACAATGGCAACCATATGAACGACGACGGAATCAAAGCGGCCGAGGCCAAGATGCGCGCCGCGGGCGCCCACGACGAAGCGGTCCGCGCATTTGAGAACAGTTACCGGCGGCTCGTTTCCGGCGAGGAAGCACTGCTGCCGAGCTCCGAGCTCGAGCCGGTGACCGGGGTGCCCGCGCTCGTTGACCTTCCCGCGGCCGATGGCGCTCGGGCGCTCGAACATGTGGCGGTGATCAAGCTCAACGGCGGCCTCGCGACGACGATGGGCCTCCAGGAGCCCAAGTCGCTGGTCCAGGCGCGCGAGGGCCGCACGTTTCTGGAGATCATCGTCGGACAGACGCTCGCGCTCCGCCGCCGGCTCGGCGTCCGGCTGCCGCTCGTGCTGATGAACAGCGAGGCGACGCGCGCCGCGACCGAGCGGGCGCTCGAGCGCTACCCCGAGATCGAGCACGAGGGCATCGCGCCCGACTTCATGCAGAGCATGATCCCCAAGCTCGACGCCGAGCGCCTGCAGCCGGTCAGCTGGCCCGCCAACTCCACGCAGGAGTGGTCGCCGCCGGGACACGGCGACGTCTACGGCGCGCTGCGGCGGTCGGGCATGCTCGACGCGCTGCTCGCGCAGGGGTTCCGCTACGCGTTCATCTCCAACTCCGACAACCTCGGCGCGCGCGTAGATCCCCGGATCGCGGCTCACCTCGCCTCCGGGGAGATCCCGTTCCTGATGGAGGTCGTGGAGGGGACCGAGGCCGAGCGCAAGGGCGGCCATATCGCGCGTCGACGCGCGGACGGCAAGCTGGTGCTGCGCGAGACCGCCCAGACGCCGCCCGAGGACGAGGAATCATTTCGCGACTTTCGGCGCTGGAGGTACTACAACACCAACAATCTCTGGATCGACCTGCGGGCGCTCGCCGATACGCTCGCGCGGGCCGACGGCGTGCTCGGGCTGCCGCTGATCGTCAACCGCAAGACGGTCGACCCGCGCGACCCCGACTCGACCCCGGTGATCCAGCTCGAGAGCGCGATGGGCGCGGCGATCGAGAGCTTCAGCGGCGCCAGCCTGCTGCTCGTGCCGCGGACTCGGTTCGTGCCGGTCAAGACGACCGACGACCTGCTCGTGCTCCGCTCCGACGTCTATGAGCTCACCGGCGAGCTCGAGGTCGAGCCGACTCCGGGTCGCGCCGACGGGCTTCCGTTCGTCGAGCTCGACAGGCGCTTCTACAGGTTGATCGACGACTTCGAGCGCCGCTTCCCCGACGGACCGCCATCGCTGCGCGATGCCCAGCGCCTCGTCATCCACGGCGATGTCACGTTCGGCGCCGGCATCGTCGTGCGCGGGTCGGTGACGCTCGATGAACCGCAGCCAACTCGGATCGAGCCGGGGGTCGTGCTGGAATCTCCCGTGTGACCAACATCCAGCGCAAGACGCAGCGAAGCTCACGCGCCGAGCTGGTCGCCTACGCGCGCGAGCACGGCCTCTCCTGAGCAGCCAGTCAGGCAGCAATCACGGGTGCGGCTCGCCGACGGCGACCGCCTGCACGGCGATCGCCCGCACGAGTCTCGGACCGCTGAACATGTAGAGCGAGTTGATCAGCTTGCGCGAGCCGTCTTCGAGCTCGTGCTCGGTCTCGATCATCACGTCGTCGTCGATCGCCTCAAACCAGGCCGAGATGGCGGCCGGCGTGGGGTCGGCCCCCTCCCAGTAGGCGAGCAGCTCGTCGCTGCCCCTCAGCACGCGACCGTTGGCGGACGATGGCTGCCACTCGACGTCGTTCGGGACGTGCGCGATCATCGCCTCCAGACCCGAGAGCCACCACAGGTTGTAGAGCTCTCGGACGTAGCCGACGTTCCGCGTCGCCGCGGCGAGTGGTTCGGGTTCGGGCAGCTCGGTCACGAGCTGCAGCGTCAGGTCCAGCGCCGTGAGCGCAAACAGCTTGCGCTGGGGTCCGGGCCGCACGGTCAGCCGCGCGCCCATGATCCGCGCGAGCTTGGCGATCTTGTGCAGGCCCGTCGAGTCGATGAACCCGAGCCGCTCGAGGTCGAGCAGTACTCGCGTCTCGTCGCTCTGATAGGAGACCCGCCGGAATCCTTCCCCGAGCAGCTCGCTGGTCGAGATGTCGAGTTCGCCCGACAGCGCGAGCACGACGTAGCCAGGGCGGCGCAGGATGTCGATCTGCAGCAACCCCAGGTTGGTGGCGTCTATCGCGTCGCCGCGCATCGAGGTCTCAGCGGTGGCGCGGGTGCCCGGCCCCGCCGGCTGCTCGAACCTCGTCGCGGCGCGCGGGCCGCTTGGCCGACGCCGGAACCGGCACGTGGAGGACCGCGCCACGCACTCGCGATGCGCGGGCCAGCGCGGCGTGGCGGACGTCGGCCGTGGCGCCGAACATGACGTCGGCAGGCCGATAGCGCAGCAGTGCCCCCCAGGTCTCGGGTCCGACGATCCCGTCATCGGTCAGTCCGTGCGCGGTCTGGAACTGCTCCACGGCGGCCTGCGTGCTGGCGCCGAAGCCGCCGTCGACGCCAATCGTGTAGCCAGCCGAGATCAGGTGCTCCTGGGCCCAGACGACGAGATCGCCGTGGGAGCCCTTCTTGATGCTCGCCATCGTCTTATCGGGGACGTAGCCTCTCAGCGAGCCGGCCGGGCGAGAGAGGGCGTTCCATCCGATATTGGTCGCCTCCTGCCAGTCCCACCAGCTGACGCCGTGGGAGCCGTACGCGCGGGAGAGCTGCCGGAAACGGAAGATCTGGGGCGCGGGAGGCCGGTTGTAGACCTGTCCGAGCGGATAGATCGGCCGGCGGTAGATCGTGTTGTAGACGTAGGTGTGCGCGAACACATTGTCGACACTGGTTCCGATGTCCTTCCAGTACATCTGGGGCACGTTGTACTGGGCGCCGCCTGGCCCCAGGAAGACCGAATATGGGAACCCCGGGTGGAAATCCACATACGGAAAGCTCGCGAGGGCGACCGGGAAACGCGGGCCGATCAGGTCGCGCAGCCGCTTGATGTACGTCTGGGCGGCGATGTACTTGCCCTCGTACTGGGTCTCGGCATCGATCACCAGGCAGTCCGCGCCGTCCTTGACCGCCTCGGCCCCCTTGTAGGCCTCGGTCACCGGGTGGTTGCCGTACACGTATTGCCAGGCGCACACTCTGAGCCCGCCGCGGTGCAACGCCGAGACGAGTGGGGGGGTGAACTGAGAAGACCAGAAGTCGGTGCCGTCACTGCTCTTGATCATCAGCGTTCCGACCCCCCATCGGTGCGCCTGCGAGATGATCGACCTGACGTTGCCGCCCTGGACGAACTGAAGCTCCCAGATCCACATCGCGCGGCGCGCCAGAGCGTTTGTCCCGCCGCGCCTCGCCTGGGCGCGCTTGGCCTGGGCGCGCTTTGCCTGGGCGCGCTTGGCCTGAGCGCGCTTTGCCTGGACGCGCTTGGCGATCGCCACCGACGTCCCGCCGCCGCCCGATGCGGCCGATGGCGACGCGAATACCGCCGCAACGCTCAGCGCTGCGATCAGGGTCGCCGTAGCGGTGCGCATCCGGCGCGTCCCCGCTCTCCGATAACCGCGCTCCCCGCGGCCTCCCACCATACGGAGTCTCACCGTAGCGAAAAACACGGACATGCAGCGCAAGTTGCGCTCTCGCACGCGACGCGGTCGCTTTCGCGGTCGATCGGCGCCCGATCGGTACGGTGCGGCGATGGCGCTCAGCAACTGGGCGGAGAACCACACCTACCGGGCGCAGACGGTGCACACGCCGTCGACGCTCGAGCAGCTCCAGGAGATCGTCGCTCGGGCGCGGCGCATCCAGGTCCTCGGCTCGCGCCACACGTTCAGCGCGATCGGCGACTCCGACGAGCTGGTCAGCCTCGCGAGGCTGGCCCCGGACGTGGTCATCGATCGCGCTGCGTGGTCGGTTGGAGTCGGCGGCGCGATGCGTTACGGCGAGCTCGCCGAGGTGCTGCTGCGCGAGCGGCTGGCGCTCGCGAATCTCGCCTCGCTGCCGCACATCTCGGTCGCCGGCGCGATCTCAACCGCGACGCACGGCTCGGGCGACGGCAACGGCAATCTCTCGACGGCGGTCGCCGCGCTCGAGCTCGTCAGGTCCGACGGCGAGCTGATCACGGTCCGGCGGGGCGAGCCGGACTTCGATGGGATCGTGGTCGGACTCGGCGCGATCGCGGTAATGACGCGGGTGGTGCTCGACGTCGAGCCGGCGTTCGAAGTCCGCCAGCGGGTGTTCGAGCGGCTGCGCTGGGAGACGCTGTTCGAGCACTTCGACGCGATCACGGCGAGCGGCTACAGCGTCAGCGCGTTCACGCTTTGGGGCGAGGCGGTCGACCAGGTCTGGATCAAGGCCCGGTCGCCGGAGCCGCTGCCCGAGGAGCTGTTCGATGCCGCGCCGGCGAGCGCCGACCTGCACCCGATCCCAGGCCTGGACCCGGTCAACAGCACGCCCCAGCTCGGCGTGCCCGGGCCATGGTCCGAGCGCCTGCCCCATTTCCGGATGGGCTTTCAGCCCAGCAGCGGCGCCGAGATCCAGTCTGAGTACATCGTCGCGCGGACGAACGCGGTCTCGGCGATCGAGGCGGTCCGGCGCATCTCATCAACGCTCCGCCCGCTCGTCCTGGTGAGCGAGATCCGTACGATCGCCGCCGACACACTGTGGATGAGCCCCGAGTACGGCCGCAACAGCGTCGCGATCCACTTCACGTTCAAGCGCGAGCCCGCGGCGGTGGACGCCGCCCTGCTCGAGGTCGAGCGGGCGTTGTCTGAGTTTCACGCGCGGCCGCATTGGGGCAAGCGGTTCTTGATGCAAGCCCCCGAGATCCAGCCGCTCTACCCGCGGGTCGACGATTTCGCGGCGCTGGTCGCCCGGCTGGACCCACGCGGGGCGTTTGGCAACGAGTGGCTGCAGGCCACGGTGCTTCAGGGCGGGTAGCGAAGGCGTGATCGGATTCGACGGCGCCGGGGAGGTCAGCCCAGGCCGAGAACGTCGCACCGTCGTCGGACTATGGGAGGATCGCGAAGTAGAGCCTGATGAACCTGGGATGCTCCACCGCTGCCGCGGCCTACGACGGGCCCTTGAGGCGAGCGTGAGCGCATATCTCCCGATCGCCGAGCACGGGCTGATCGGCGACTTGCACAGCGTTGCCCTGGTGGGCACCGATGGAACGATCGACTGGTATTGCTGTCCGCGTTTCGATTCACCAAGCGTATTTGGCGCGATTCTCGACGCGCGGCGGGGCGGCTCGTATCGCCTAGCTCCGGCCGATCAGGGCTGGACCTCGAAACAGCTGTATTTCCCTGACACAAACGTGCTGATCACTCGCTTCCTGACTCCTGACGGTGTGGGCGAGGTCGAGGACTTCATGCCGGTCGCGCAGACGCACGATGGCGCGCATCGCCAGCGATTGGTGCGCCGGGTCGTCGCCGTGCGCGGTCAGGTGAACTTTGAGCTGGAGTGCTCGCCGCGCTTTGACTACGGCCGCGCCGAACACTCGGTCGAGCGCCATCAGCATGGTGTGCTGTTCCGCTCGGCGGATTGCGCCGTGGCGTTGGGGACGCGGATGCCGCTGCGCGTCTGCGATGGCGCGGCGCGGGCTTCGTTTGGCCTCTCGCACGGGGAGAGCGCGACCTTCGTCCTCGAGCATGTGGACGGCGCCTTCGAGCCTCGTGGCGATCCAGAGTCCGAGACGCGCGAGCTGGCCGAGGCAACCGTTGCCTACTGGCGGCGCTGGCTGTCGCAGTCGCGCTACACGGGCCGATGGCGCGAGATGGTTCACCGCTCGGCGCTGACGCTGAAGCTGTTGACCTACCAGCCGACTGGGGCGATCGTCGCGGCGCCGACGACATCGTTGCCTGAGCAGCTCGGTGGCGAGCGCAACTGGGACTACCGCCACACCTGGATCCGCGACGCGGCGTTTTCGCTCTACGCGCTCCTGCGTCTGGGCTTCGGCGAGGAAGCAGAGGCCTTCATGGGTTGGCTGATGAAGCGGTTTCGCGATTGCCGCCAGGGCGAATCGGGCCCGTTGCAGATCATGTATGGCATCGATGGACGCTCCGAGCTGCCCGAGGAGGAACTGACTCATCTCGAGGGCTACCGTGGGTCGGCCCCGGTGAGGATCGGGAACGGCGCCGCCAACCAGCTCCAGCTCGACATCTACGGAGAGCTGATCGACTCCGTCTACCTCTACAACAAGTACGGCACGCCGATCTACAACGATGCGTGGATCGACCTGTCTCGGATTGTCGAGTGGCTGTCTGAGCACTGGGACCAACCTGACGAGGGCATCTGGGAGACCCGCGGCGGGCGCAAGGACTTCACCTACTCACGGCTGATGTGCTGGGTCGCGCTGGAGCGCGCGGTGCGGATTGCGAATCAGCGCGGCTTACCCGGCGACATCGTCAGCTGGATGGCCGCGCGTGACACGATCTACCGGCAGATCCTGTCGCGAGGGTGGCACGAGCGCAGGCGGGCGTTCGTGCAGCACTACGAGACCGATGTCCTGGACGCCTCGATCCTGCTGATGCCGCTGGTCAAGTTCATCTCCCCGACGGATCCGCGCTGGCTGTCGACACTTGACGAGATCGGCCAAGAGCTCGTCTCCGACAGCCTGGTCGCGCGCTACAACCCCCAGGCATCCCCGGACGGCCTGCGGGGCGAAGAGGGCACGTTCTCGATGTGCACCTTCTGGTATGTCGAAGCACTCGCCCGCGCGGGGCGGCTAGATGAGGCCCGGCTCGTATTCGAGAAGATGCTCACTTACGCCAACCACCTCGGCCTCTACGCCGAGGAAATTGGCCCGACGGGCGAGCAACTCGGCAACTTCCCCCAGGCTTTCACCCACCTGGCGCTGATCAGCGCCGCGACGAACCTCGACCGCCAGCTCGGCTGACCCGCCGCCGGGCGCACCGTGAATCTGGCCCGGGGGGCTACTTGATGAACAGGATCTCCGAGTACTTCGGCAACGGCCACAGGTCATCGGCGACCAGCTTCTCGAGCCTGTCGGCCGACTCGCGGACAGCGGCCATCGCCGGGATCGTCGTATCGCGCATGTACTCGGCGTGCCCGAGCGGGTCGCCGTGCGGCTGGTTCTCGGCGAGGTTGGCCGACTCGAGCGCCCTGGTCGCATCGACGAACGCCGACAGCTCGCTCTCGACCTCGCTCGCGAGGTCCGGCAGCTGGGCGCTGACGAGGAGCGCGATGTACCGCGCCGAGGCGGGAACGAGCAGCGTCCGGGCGATCGACGCGGCCACCTCGGCCTCGATGTTGAGCTTGGTCACGTACTGCTCGAGGAACACCTCGTAGCGCGACTCGAGTTCGCGCTCGGAGAGCACGCCGTAGTTGGAGAACAGCTCCTCGGTCTCGTCGCTGATCAGGTACGGCAGCGCGTCGGGCGTCGCCCGGAGGTTGAGCAGACCCCGCCGCTCGGCCTCGGAGTGCCAGTCCTCGGAGTAGTTATCGCCGCCGAACACGATCTGCTTGTTGGCGGCGTAGGTGCGCTGGAGGATCGGCCGCAGCGCCGCCTCGAGCTCGGTGCCGTCCTGGAGCGCGTCCTCGAGTTCCTCTGCCTGCTGATCGATCGCCTCGGCGACGATCGTGTTCAGCACCGTGTTGGGGAGCGACAGTGACATGCTCGAACCGAGCGCCCGGAACTCGAACTTGTTGCCGGTGAACGCGAACGGGCTCGTGCGGTTGCGGTCGCCGCCGTGGAGCGGCAGTGGCGGCAGCACGGGGGTCCCGAGGCCGAGGAACGACTCCGGCGTCGACTCGCCCACTTCACCGCGCTCGATCGCCCCGAACACGCGCTCGAGCTCGGCGCCGAGGAAGATCGAGATGATCGCCGGCGGCGCCTCGTTGGCGCCCAGGCGGTGGTCCTGGCCGGGGGAGGCGATCGACGCCCGCAGCAGGCCCTGGTGCTTGTTGACCGCCTGGATCACGGCCGCGCAGAAGAACAGGAACTGGAGGTTGTCGTGCGGCGTGGCGCCCGGTTCGAGCAGGTTCTCCCCGGCGTCGGTGCCCATCGACCAGTTGTTGTGCTTGCCCGAGCCGTTGACGCCCGCGAACGGCTTCTCGTGCAGGAGGCAGATGAGGCCGTAGCGCCTGGCGACGTTCTGCATCACCTGCATCGTCAGCTGCTGGTGGTCGGCGCCGACGTTGGAGTTCTCGAAGATCGGCGCGAGCTCGTACTGGTTGGGTGCGACCTCGTTGTGGCGGGTCTTGACCGGGATCCCGAGCTTCTGGAGCTCGCGCTCGGTGTCGAGCATGCAGGCCAGGATCCGCTCGGGGATCGAGCCGAAGTAATGGTCGTCGAGCTCGTGGCCCTTGGCCGGCTTGGCGCCGAACAGCGTCCGGCCCGTGGTCACGAGGTCGGGGCGTTCGAAGTAGTACTGCTCGTCGATCAGGAAGTACTCCTGCTCGGGACCGACGGTCGTGAACACGCGCGTCGCGGCGGCGTTGCCGAACAGCTTCAGCGCCCGGATCGCAGACTTCGAGAGCGCGTCCATCGAACGAAGCAGCGGGATCTTGTGGTCAAGCGCCTCGCCGGTCCACGACGCGAATGCCGTCGGAATGCAGAGCAGCGCGCCGTTGGGGTTCTCGAGGATGAAGGCGGGGCTGGTCGGATCCCAGGCGGTGTAGCCGCGCGCCTCGAACGTCGCCCGAATGCCGCCGGTCGGGAACGAGGACGCGTCGGGCTCGCCCTGGATCAGCTCGCTGCCGGTGAACTCGGCCAGCGCGGTGCCCTCGCCGGTCGGCGCGTAGAAGCTGTCGTGCTTCTCGGCGGTCATCCCCGTCAGCGGCTGAAACCAGTGGGTGTAGTGGGTCGCGCCGCGTTCGAGCGCCCACTCCTTCATCGCCAGCGCGACGGCATCGGCGAGCGACGTGTCGAGCGCCAGTCCCTGCGCGAGCGTCTGCTGCAGGCGGCTGAAGACGTCTCTTGGCAGGCGCTGGCGCTGGACGGCCGAGCTGAAGACGTTGGCTCCGAAGATCTGGTTGTCGGGGACCGTGAGATCCGGGGCGCCGAGGCTCACGCCGTTCGGGGCCCACTGTGCGGCGAGGACGTTCTGCGAGCGGATAGGCATGCTTCTACTGGTTCCTTTTGATCTGCGCCCTCGGCGGCACCGGGCGCGCGCGTGGATGTGCGGTCTCGCGTCAGAGACTGAGCGCCAAATGTAGGTCAAGCGCGCGCGGGGGTCACTATCCCAATGTCCAAACCGCCGCAAACAGCGGCGTCTTGCGCCCTGCCGGCGCGCGCCGCGACGCCCACCACCGAGCGCGCGCAGTATGTGGAAAATCCAACGCGCCGCGGCGGATCTTCCACGTTTGTCCTCGTCAGCGCGCATTCGGTGGAAAATCCGAGCGGCGGCGACGGATTTTCCACGCTTTGCGCCTCCCGGGTGGATGTGAGCCGCGCGGCTGCTCGGCGTGACGGCCGACCTCGCGCGCGAATTGAAATACTCGGCGTGATGAGCAGCGAAGACGTCGAGCGCGGCCCCGCCTCCGTGTACGCCCCGGCCGCGGACCGCTACGAGCAGCTCGAGTACCGCCGCTGCGGCGCGAGCGGGCTGATGTTGCCCCCGATCTCGCTCGGGCTGTGGCAGAACTTCGGCGACGACCGACCGCTGCAGACCAGCCGCGCGATCGTGCGACGGGCGTTCGACCTCGGGATCACGCACTTCGATCTGGCCAACAACTACGGCCCGCCGTATGGGAGCGCGGAGCTCAATTTCGGGCGGATCTTCGCCGAGGACTTCCCGCGGCTGCGCGATCAGGTGGTGATCTCGACCAAGGCCGGGTACGACATGTGGCCCGGCCCGTACGGCGAGCACGGCTCGCGCAAGTACCTGCTCTCGAGCCTCGACCAGAGTCTGACCAGGATGCGGCTCGACTACGTCGACATCTTCTACTCGCACCGCTTTGACCCCGACACGCCGCTGCACGAGACGATGGGCGCGCTCGATTCGGCCGTCCGGCAGGGCAAGGCGCTGTACGTCGGGATCTCGTCCTACAGCCCGCATCGCACCGCGGAGGCGATCGAGATCCTGCGCGAGCTCGGCACGCCGCTGCTGATCCACCAGCCCTCCTACTCGATGCTCAACCGCTGGGTCGAGGACGGCCTGCTCGAGTTGCTCGGCGAGGAGGGCATCGGCTGCATCGCGTTCTCGCCGCTCGCCCAAGGGCTGCTGACCGACCGGTATCTGGGCGGGATTCCGCAGGACTCGCGCGTCCGGCGCAGCGACTCCTTCGACGAGGGAATCGTCAACGAGCAGAACCTCGAGCGGGTCCGGGCGCTGGCCGCGATCGCGGCCGACCGCGGCCAGTCGCTTGCCCAGCTGGCGCTCGCCTGGGTGCTGCGCGACGACCGCGTGACCTCGGCCCTGATCGGCGCCAGCAGCGTCGCGCAGCTCGAGCAGAACGTCGCCGCGCTGCAACGGCTTGACTTCGAGCCCGACGAGCTCGAGCAGATCGACCGCTACGCGGTCGACGGCAGCCTCAACATCTGGTCCTCGTCAAGCAGCGGCTGACCGCCGGCCGGGGGCTGAACGCGGTCGGCGATGGCGCCCCGGACGACGCCAAGGCGTCAGCCGGTCTTGACGACGACCTTGCCGGCGCTGTTGACGTAGGACTGCTGTGGCGCGGACATGATGTGGACCGCGAACGTCCCGCCGGGCTGCGAGCCGTCGGCGAGCACGGCCTTGGCGTTGCCGTTGAGCCCGGCCGCGACCTGCCAGGCGACCACGTGCTTGCCGGCCGAGACGGCGGTCACGCCCCAGTCAAAGGTCGCGGTGTGACCGGGCTCGAGCTCGTGGCCGAGCGCCCACGTGTTCGAATAGGCCGTCACGTAGGCGCCCGCGCCGCCGTTGCGACAGCTGTACAGGCACGGGCCCGGGGGTCGATCGACGATCCAGATCGGCCGCGACGGATTCGCGAGGTAAGGCTGATTGAGGTTCTGCGCGAACGCCTGCGCGCTGGTTCCCTGGCCTTTCGGTGCGTTATAGGCGCAGGTGACGTTGCAGATCGTCACGGCCAGGTTCGGGATCGCTTCGGTGCCGGCGTTGCGGACCGAAATGACGAGGTGGGTGCGCTGGGCGAGCCGCTGCGAGGCCGGGAAGCTCGCGCTCGCGACCGTGACCTTGAAGTTGCCCTTCGGCTCGTTCGAGGCCTGGTTCTGACTGCCCGAGCCGCACGCCACTATCGCCAGCGACGCGGCGGCGCCGGCGAGTATCTGGCCGCTCCTCCTGATCAGGACCTGCAACGCGAGCCGAACATACCATGCGATCGCGCGCCAACGGCCGGTTCGCCCCGCAGCCCGGGTTCAAACTGGAATTTTGGGTCACACGTACCGTAGGCTTACCGCGCGGAGCGTAGTGCGCGCTCAACACCTCCGGGAGGAAGAGATCTTTTGATCATCAAGCCAGTCGCCGACCGCGCGTTCTTGCCGACCAAGAACGTCCTCGAGGAGGTCGGCAACATGATGATCCTGACGGGCAAGACGCTCGTCTCGGCGGTGCGCCCGCCGTACCCATACGGGAGCGAGTTCGTCGGCCAGTTCCTGTTCGCGATGAAGCTGTGCTGGTTTCCGCTGCTGATCTCGACGATCGCGTTCGGCTACGAGGCGCCCGGCCTGCAGGCCGCCAACTTCCTGGTCCTGTTCGGAGCGCTGGACCGCCTCGGCGGTTTCTTCGTGCTCGCGTCGATCAGGGAATTCGCCCCGTTCGTCGACGCGATCGTGCTCGCCGGCGTGGCCGGGACCGCGATCACCGCCGACCTCGGCGCCCGCAAGATCCGCGAGGAGCTCGACGCCTTGCAGGTGCTGGGCGTCGACCCGGTCAAGAACCTGGTCGTGCCGCGCTTTTTGGCGCTGATGCTGCTGACCGGCCTGTTCGACATCTACGCGCTGCTGTTCGGGATCTTCGGCGGGATCCTCGCGACGCTCGTCAACCACGCGCCGCTGGGGCCGTTCTGGGCGACCTTCTTCAACAACGCGTCGACCACCGACCTCTGGGGCTCGGTGCTGAAGACGACCCTGTTCGGGGCGATCATCGCGATCGTCTGCTGTTACAAGGGGATGACCGCGTCCGGCGGAGCCGAGGGGGTGGGGCGCGCCGTCAATCAGGCGGTCGTGATCGCGTTTTTGGGCGTGTTCGCGTTCAACTACGCGTTCACCCAGACCCTGCTCGCCACCCATCCCGAGATCACGACGATCATCAAGTGAGCTGAGCTTCGTTGGGTGACCTGATCGCAACACCGCGCGGCTGGATCGAGGCCTTTGGCGAGATCGTCAAGTTCACCTCGCGGATCGTGCGCGAGGTCCTCACGCTCCGCGTGTTCCGCTTCTTCGGCGAGGCGCTGCGCCAGGCCGGGATCCTGATCATCTCCTCGACGCTCGTGATCTGGGGTCTGGTGTTCATCATCGGCTTGCAGTGCGGGATCGAGGGGGCGTACTTCACCTACGGCGAGGGCACGCCCGCGTATTCGGGCGTGTTCGCCGCCTGGTGTGACCTGCGCGAGCTCGTGCCGCTCGTGTTCGGCTACATGATGGCCGCGAAGGTCGGGACCGGGATCGTCGCCGAGCTCGGCTCGATGCGGATCTCGGACGAGATCGACGCGCTCGAGGTGATGGGGATCAGCGGCGTGACCTTCCTGTGCGCCACCCGGCTGCTGGCGGCGCTGATGGTGCTCCCGTTCGTCTACCTGTGCTCGATCGGCGCCGGCTTCTTCGCCAGCTACCTGGCGGTCGTCCAGCAGATCGGCTACGTGTCCTCGGGAGGGTTCTTCTTAATCTTCTGGCAATTCCAGAACCCGCCTGACCTCTTATACAGCTTGATCAAGGCGATGAGCATGGCGATCGTGATCGTGCTCGTCGGCTGCTACTACGGCTACAACGCGAGCGGTGGCCCGGTCGGCGTCGGCACCGCGACCGCGAAGTCGATGGTGCTCAACATCGTCGCCGTCCATCTGATCGGGATGCTGGGAACGCAGCTATTCTGGGGTGCGAATCCGCGCGCACCAATCGGAGGCTAAATGGCACAGATGAGTTCAGACGGTGACGAGCGCGAGTCGCCGCAATCGCTAGGCGCCGACGAGTCGGACGATTCGCCGCGCCTCGAGGACGACGGACACACGGCCGCCGAGCCGCACGAGGCCAACGGCGAGCAGAGCCCGGCGGAGCACGCCGAGGACCAGACGGGCACGTCGGCGGACGAGCGCGAGGACCAGGTCACGAGCGTCGGCCCGGACGGCGGCGGCTCGCGCGTCTCGGTCATCGACGAGGCGCCCCCGCGCCCGGCCCCCCCAAGCGGGGTCTCCGAAGAGGAGTACAAGTGGCACAGCTACAAGGTGTACCCCTCGGGCCGTCCCGATGCGGTCGAGTTCATCGACATCTACAAGTCGTTCGGACGTGCTCACATCCTTCGGGGATTGAACATGGGCCTGCCCGAGGGCATGGTGTCGATGATCATCGGGCCGTCCGGCACCGGCAAATCGGTCTGTATCAAGCACATGGTCGGGTTGCTCTATCCCGACGATGGCGACGTGCTCGTCCACGGCGAGTCGGTCCCGAGCATGCGCGACGACGACCTCTTCGAGATGCGCAAGAAGTTCGGTCTCCTGTTCCAGGATGGCGCGCTGTTCGGGTCGATGAACCTGTATGACAACGTCGCCTTCCCGCTCCGCCAGCACACCGAGAAGGGCGAGGACGAGGTCGAGCACATCGTCATGCGCCGTCTCAACGAGGTCGGCCTCGGATCGGCGCGCAACAGGATGCCCAACGAGCTGTCAGGCGGGATGCGCAAGCGGGCAGGCTTCGCCCGCGCGCTCGTGCTCGAGCCCGACATCGTCCTGTTCGACGAGCCCGACTCCGGCCTGGACCCGGTTCGCACGGCGCTGCTCGGCGAGCTGATCCTCGAGATCCACCGCGACATGATGGACGAGGCAAAGGAGAAGCAGAAGGCGCACCTGCCGACCTTCTGCGTCATCACCCACGACATCATGAGCGCCCGCCGCGTCGGCGACTACATCAACGTCCTGTGGAAGGGGCGGATCGTCGAGGCCGGCCCCGCCGCGGATATGCTCAACTCCGACAATCCGTTCATCCGGCAGTTCCTGTCAGGAGAATCCCAGGGCCCGCTGACCATGGATTAGTGCGGCACGGCGCCGGATGCGCGATCGGCGCTGCCGCCGCCCCCCGTGGCTAGCCTGAATCGATGTCCGTAGCGAAGTGGTTTGAGCGCCTTGCCGGTGCCGCGGCACGGAGGCCGGTCCTGACAATCGGGGTCGTGCTCGCGCTCGCGCTCGGCGGCGGATTGCTCGCGCTCGGCCTGAAGCCGTCGGCGGGGACCGACACGTTCGTGAGCAAGTCGTCGGCGAGCTACAAGGCGACCGCCGACGACCAGCGCCACTTCGGCGATGACGCCGTGATCGTGCTGATTCACGAGCCGCTCACGGATCTGGTCGAGACCAAGGACCTCGCGACCGTGACGCAGCTCGAGGCGTGCTTCGCGGGCCAGTACGTGGTCGCCAACCAGAAGCTGCGCGCGTTCACGCCCGCCGCGCCGGGCACGCACGCGCCCTACGGCGGGACCAGCAGCCCGTGCGGCAAGCTCGCCCGCGCGAACGCCGTCCAGGCTGTCTACGGGCCGGGGACGTTCCTCAATCGCGCCGTCGCGGCGGTCAACACGCAGATCCAGGCGATGATGTCGGGCGTCAGCGCGTCGGTTTCAAACGCCAAGCGCAGCGCGTATAAGCTCGCGATCGGACGCGGACTGGGCCGCGCGCAGGCGCTCAAGGACGCCAACGCCGCCGGTCAGCTCGAGTACCAGCAACGGTTGCAGTCACTCGAGCAGCTCGCGGTCCAGTCAGGGATCACGTCACTGCCGTCGATCGACTCGCCGCAGTTCATCCCCCAGATCGTGTTCGACCAGACCCGGGGCGTCAATCAGCCCAAGTCGCGCTTTGCCTACCTGTTCCCGACCGCCAACGACGCGCTGATCCAGATCCGCCTGCGGTCCTCGCTCTCCGACGCCGAACAGGCGCAGGCGATCTCGTGGATCCGGCAGGCGATCAGGATGCCGATGTTCCGCTCCGCGTACGGCGGCACCTACACCGTCACCGGCGTGCCGGTCGTGACCAACGACCTGGCGAGCACGATCTCGGGCTCGATCTCGCGGCTACTGATCGTGGTCCTGCTCGTGATGGCGATCACGCTGCTGATCGTCTTCAAGAGCCGCCCGCGGCTGCTGCCGCTGGCGATCGCGCTCGCCGCTGCCGGGATCACGTTCGGACTGCTCGCCGTGCTCGGGGCGACGCTGACGCTGGCGTCGATCGCGGTCCTGCCGATCCTGATCGGGCTCGCGGTCGACTACGGAATCCAGTTCCAGGCACGCGCGCAGGAGGCGCGTGACGCGGCGGCGGGGGACGGCGACGCTCCGCCGAACGCCGAGCGCGCAGTCGCGCAGGCGGCCGGCCGCGCCGCGCCGACGATCGCGACCGCGGCCCTGGCGACCGCGACCGGCTTTCTCGTGCTGCTGCTCTCGCCGGTGCCGATGGTGCAGGGCTTCGGGTTGCTGCTCGTCGCGGGGATCGCGGTCGCATTCTTCTGCGCGCTGACCGGTGGCTCGGCGGCGCTGGTGCTCAGCGAGCGGGGGCGCCGCGCCCGGGCGCGACGGCGGGCGCCGGGCGCCGGGCGCGTCCCCGAGCGCGTCGCGGCTCCGTTCCGGGAGGCGGGCGAGATCCTGCGAGGCGCGGGCAAGCTGATGCGCGGCGCGGTCAGCGGCGCGGGGGGGCTTCTCGCCGACGCCTTCAGAGGCGCGAAGGGGATCCTCGCGCGCCCGCTCCGCAGCGCCGGCGCGATCGTCTCGGGCTCCGGACCGCGCACGCGGGCTCGGCCGGCTCGGCCCCCGCGGCCCGCCGCGGCGGCGGCAGGAGGCGACGGCGGCCGTTCCGGACGCCTGATCGCCGCGATGACGCGTCATCCTGGGAGGGTCCTCGCGCTCGCGGCGGTGCTCGCGCTCGCGGGCTGGATCGCCGACACACAGACCGGGGTGCAGTCCGATGTGACCAAGCTCGTCCCGTCCAACATGCCGGCGCTGCGCAATCTGCGCACGCTCGAGAAGGTCACCGGGGTCTCGGGGGAGATCGACGTCACGGTTCGCGGCGCCAACGTCGCGACCCCGGCCACCGTCGGCTGGATGATCGGCTACGAGAACAAGCTGCTGACCCACTATGGCTACGTCGAGGAGCGCGGCTGCGCCCACGCGACGCTCTGCCCGGCCCTGTCATTGCCCGACCTGTTCTCGACCGGCAGCCAGTCGACCAAGCAGACGGCGCTGACCCAGAGCGAGATCAACCAGCTACTCGCCGCGGTCCCGACGTATTTCTCGCAGGCCGTGATCACCCCCGATCACCGCGAGGCGACGCTCGCGTTCGGGATCCGGCTGATGCCCCTCGGGCGCCAACAGCGCGTGATCGACTACATGCGCTCGCAGCTGCACCCACCGCCGGGAGTGCACGCCGCGCTCGCGGGATTGCCGGTGCTCGCCGCGGAGGCGAACGGCGCGCTGTCGTCCTCGAGTCGCCGGCTTCTGACCCTGCTCGCCGGGCTGCTCGCGGTCGGGCTCGTGCTCGTGATCGTTTTCCGTGGACTCCGTCGCGCGGTCGTGCCGATGGTCCCGATCGCATTCGCGACCGGATGGTCGGCGCTGATCCTGTTCTTGATCGGGATCCCACTGAACCCGATGTCGGCGACCCTCGGCACGCTCGTGATCGCGATCTCGACCGAATTCAGCGTCCTGTTGTCCGAGCGCTTCCGACAGGAGCGCGCCGCGGGTCATGACCTGCAGGCCGCGCTTGCGCGCACCTACCGGTCGACGGGCGCCGCTGTGCTCGCGTCGGGAATCACGGCGATCGTCGGCTTCGGCGTCCTGGTCGTGTCCGACATCACGATGTTGCGCGATTTCGGCTTCGTGACGATCGTCGATCTGTCGGTCTCGCTGGGCGGCGTGATGCTCGTGCTGCCGGCCGTGATCGCGCTCTCCGAGCGCGGCGGCGTGCCGGCGCGGGTGCGCGCGCTGGCGGGCGCGGCGGGAGCGGGTTTGTCGCGGCTCAAGCGCCGGCCGCGGGTAGCGTGAGCGACGAGTCCGGCGATCCGCCGCGGGGCGGCGGCGGGAGCGACGACCCGGGTGATCGCCCGCCCGCCGCAGAGCACGGTGGTCCGGAGGCGGCCGACCTCCTGCGTCGCCTTGACCCCGAGCGCGCCAGCGCCCAGCGGCAGACGCCGCCGGGAGGCGAACGAGCGCGACAGGCAGGCGAACAAGCGCCGCCGGCCGGCGCACAGGAGGGCTCGGCCGGCGAAGAGGAGCCGCTGACCCCGTTCGGCACCGAGGAGCTGCCGCGCTCGATCCTTCCGTCACCGGTGATCGACACGCGCCGCTACCGGTGGATGATCGGGATCTTCGGCCTGACGCTGGTGATCGTCGTCTCGATCTACCAGTTCCTTCACAACGGCGTCGGCACGGCCGGGATCCCGCCCGGCAAGCCGCTGCAGCTCTTCTCCGCTGCGCTCGCGAACAGCGACCTGACCGGCTCGCCGAACCCGAACCCGCCGTGCACGCGCGCGCACCACGACCCGCGCGTGCTCAACGTGTGCCTGATCTCGCGCAGGCGTCCGCTGGTGCTGTCGTTGTTTGACCCCGACTCGAGCCAGTGCGTGAGCCAGGTTGACTCGCTCCAAACGCTCTCGCGCCGCTACCCGCCGGGCGCGGTGCAGTTCGCGGCCGTGGCCGTCAACGGCAGCCGTTCCACGACCCGGTCGCTGATCCGCTCGCACCATTGGACGATCCCGGTCGCGATCGACACCGGCGGCGTGGTCGCCAGGCTCTATGACGTCGCCGTGTGTCCGATGGCCGAGCTCGCCTATCGTGGCGGGATCGTGAAGGACCGGCTGATCGGAGACCGCTTTGAGACGAGCGCGTCGCTCGCGCCACGGGTGCAGGCGTTGGTCTCGAGCCAAAAATGAACGACACTGTCGAGCTGCGGCCCGCCGAGGGGTTCGTCGAGCCCCAGGTCCGCGACGAGTTCCCCGGCCTGCGCCTGCACTGGATCACCCGCGACGCCCGCCGGGGGCCCAGCCCAGCCTCGCTCCAGCACCAGCTGCGCGAGCTCTCGAGCCGCTACCGAGGTGCCGGTGTCATCGCCCTGCGGACGAAGCCGATCCCGCACGCCTACCGGGCGTTCTTCCGGCAGATCGGGCTCGATCCGGACGTCGAGCGGATCCCGAGCGAGGAGGTCGCGGTCACCCGTCTGATGCACGGCGGCTTCCGGTCGGTCGGGCTGATCGAAGATGCCTGCCTGGTTGCGCTGGTCGAGACCGGGGTCCCGGTCTGGGCACTCGACGCCGACGGCGTCGCCGCCGGCGGCCTCGGGATCCGGACCGCTTCCGACGCAGATCGCTCGGACCAGCTTGTCGTCGAGCCGGGCACGCTCGTGATCGCCGACGCGGCCACGATCCACGCGCTGCTGTTCGCCGAACCGCTGCGCGGCCATGGGATCGGGTCGCGGACCGAGCGGGTGATGCTGTTCGCGCTCGCGGTCGACGGCGTGCCGGCGATCCACGTCGAAGAGGCGCTCTGGATCTGCGCCGAACTGGTGAGCTGAGAGCAGCAAACCCTCGTCTGGAGCGACGTTAGTTGCTAATCTGGCCCGCGATGGGAGGAAGGCAGACGTACATCGCTACTCAGGCTCTGCCCCCAGCATCGACCGGGACGCTGCGCGGCCGCACGGTCGCGCCCGACGAGCGCGCCGCGCGTCGCACGCTGCGGACGCAGATCGCTCGCCTCGAGCGTGAGCTGTCCGACGCATTCGTGACCGCGTTCGCGATGGGCGGCCTGCAGCAGCCGCCGGCATACGCGTCGCAGCCGAAGCTCCTCAGCCTCGGCGAGCTCGAGCGGGTCCGCGACGATCTCGCCGAGCGCCTGCACGAGGCTCGTACGACGATCGCTCGGCGAGCCGACGAGCAGGAGGCCAAGCGCGTCATGCTCGAGCGGATGCTGCTCGATCCGGGCGCGTACCGGTTCGTTCGCATCCATCGCAGCGAACTCGGCGAGCCGGGGTGCGGCGCCTGGCAGGTCAGGCCGCGGATGGGTCTGATCGGCATGCTGATGGGCTGGTGGCAGGTCAAGCTTTCCTCCGGCTGTCCGTTAGCCCGGGGTCACGGACGCGTGTCCGTGACCCGCTCGGCCAACTCTGGCGTCCACATCGTTCGCACGGCACCCTTGGACGGCGCGAATCGCTGACCGTCCCCGTCACCGGGACTATCGTTTGATCACCGTGCGCACGCTGCTCAGAAACGGCACCGGCGCGATCCTGGTGGTGCTGATCATGTTCATCGGAAGCCTCGGCCTGTGGGTCGGGACGCCGCTGCTGTGGCTGTGGGTCGGGTCGCAGATCCAGGGCGCGACCGAATCGCTCGGCGCCGCGCTCGGCGCGATGTTCGTCGGCGTCATCATCACGATCACGTTCCTGGCCTCGGTGCTCGCGAAGCTGAGCGATGTCTACCGCGGCAACTGCGTCGCCCGGGGCCACACCGACCCGGGACACACGGTGCTCGAGGCGGTGCTGGTCGTCAGCGCCGGCCTGACCTTGACGATCTTCGCGATCTGGTTTCTGTTCATCGCCGGCGCGAGTCCGGTCCCGATCGGCGTCCAGATCTGAGGCCGTGACGTGCCCCGCCTGCTTGCGGGGCACTCACGGCTGATCACCGGGGTGCGTCGGGGGCTGGCGCCCCGGACGCAGTTAGGCAACTGCGAGCACCATCTCCCGATCGTGTGCAGCATCGGTCGAGGTCGACGCGGGGACCGGCATCCCGACCGGCCTGCTCAGAGACGTAGCGAGCATCCTGCGCTGGCGCTCGGTGAGTGTTCCGATCTGCTTGGTCTCGACCAGCTGGTTGTGAGCGAGGAACTTGCGGCACCTGCTGGTGCCCCAGCGTCGCTGACTGACGAGCAACTCGCCGATCGGCCAGCTGCTCGTCTCGGGAGGGCAGGTGAGGAGCACATCCGCTGCGGCGACCTCGCCGAGAGCGATGCGGCGCTTCAGGCTCGCGCGCGCGAGGCGAACGTGGTTCGCGCGCTCGAGGGCTGCAAGCCGCTGCGGCTCGGCGGTCGTCCTGGCGATCGGCTGCGTCATGTGGCTTTCTCACTCCCTACTGCTGTTGAGTGCCGCTCGAGAGCGGACATTGACGTTTACCGGCAGGGCTGAGCAACGGGCATCAGCAGTCCGGCCGGACCTGCGACTGGGTATGCGGGGCCGCTCTGGCTCCGGTTTTTAGGTCTGGCTCCGGGGGCCAAATCACCCCACCCGGTGGGCACTTTGCCGCCCGGCCGACCACCACCGTTCGACACTGGAAAACCTAGAACAACACGAGGGTCACAGCAACGCCACAAGTCATGCGCATGCGCTTAGAGCGCATTTTTTTTGACCCGGAGCTCTTGTGCAGGAGTGGACAAGTCGGGCCGTGCGCCGGCCGCCGACGGATGTTCGAGCCGACCGCGGTCAGCCGGTCGGGAGGGGTCCGTGCTCGGCCTCGAACTCGCGCTTGACGCGATCGAAGATCTCGATCGCGGCGTCGAGCGTCTCGTGATCGTGGGTCGCCATCACGCTCGTGCGCAGCAGCGCTCCCGCGGGCGGGACGGCCGGATGCAAGGCCGTATTGACGAACACGCCCGCCTCGTAGAGCGCCTTCCACAAAAACGCAGCCTTCCAGTCGTCGCCGACGACGACCGGCACGACCGGGGTGACGACCTCGGTTCCGTCCGCGAGGCGGGTTGGCTTGACGACCTTCAACCCGAGTTCGCTCAGGCCGGAATGCAGGTAGCGCGCGTTGTCCAACACCCGGGCGAACAGCGTCCGGCCCTCAGCGGAGCGGCAGATCCTGACCGCGGCGAGCGTCGCGCCGATCGCCGCCGGGACGCCGGCCGCCGTGAACATGAACGGCCGCGACTGGATCCGCAGGAACTCGACTACGTCGGCCGGGCCGGCGATCACGCCGCCGCACGACGCGAGCGACTTCGAGAACGTCGCCATCCGCAGATCGACGCGATCCTCGACGCCGAACAGCTCCGAGGCCCCGGCGCCCCGGGCCCCGAGGACGCCGAGCGCGTGCGCCTCGTCGACCATCAGCCGCGCCCCGTAGCGCCCGCACAGCTCGGTGATCTCGGGGAGCGGCGCGACGTCGCCCTCCATCGAGAAGACCCCGTCGACGACCACCAGCACCCCGCCGGGATCGTCGGCGGCCCGCTGCAGCGCGTGCTCGAGCCGGTCAAGCCGGTTGTGGCGGAACGGCCGCAGCTTCGCGCGCGACAAGATGCACCCGTCGAGGATCGAGGCGTGGTCACCAGAGTCGGCGATCACGGTGTCCGCCGGGCCGAGGATCGTCCCGAGCGCTCCCAGGTTCGCCTGGTGTCCGGTGGTGAAGACGAGCGCGGCTTCGGTGCCGAGCCAGTCGGCCAGCTCGTCCTCGAGCTCGAGGTGCAGGTCGATCGTCCCGTTGAGAAATCGCGATCCGGTCAGCCCGGTGCCGTACTTGATGACCGCGTCGAGCGCTCCCTGCCGCACCCGCTCGTCGCCCGTCAGGCCCAGGTAATTGTTGGACCCCAGCATGATCCGTCGCTGGCCCTCCATCGTGACGACGGGCAGCGTCGGTCCCTCGAGCACGCGGAAGTAGGGGACCGCATCGAGCTCACGGGCGAGGCGAAGCTGCTCAAGACGCTCGTGCTCGCGAGCCTTGGCGAAGACGTCGATCGAGGTCGGCATGTGCGGCAAACGCATCCTACGGCTTCTGACCATTAGGCTGCCGTTCGAGAGCGTCCGGCGGACGTGGCTTTGAACGTGACCGTCCGCGCTGTCACCATGTGCAGCTGATGCAAAACGCGAGCGATATCGAGACCGAAGCGGGCGAGGAGGTCGTCGACGGCCTGCCGGTCCTCGCCGACGTCCGCACGCTCGAGCCCGCCACTCCGCCGTCCCTGCCGGCCGTTCAGGCAGCTGCCGCGGCCGCGACCGGATTCGTCGCCGGCGCGGCGACGATCGCGCTCGTCAGGCGCCGCAGCGCGCGCCGGCTCGCGCGCGCCAACGCGAACAACCGCCGCCTCGCCAACGGCCTGACGATCGCCGGGACACGCTCGTTCCTGGTTGACGTCCATCTGATCGCAAAGCCGGGGGATTGAGCTTCGACGGCGCCGTTGAGGTCCGGATCGAGGTCCGGCCGCGGTGGCCCTACCGTCTCTCACGGCGGGTCGGGCTCGACGGGCTGAGCCGGATCCGCAACGGCGTGCTGCACCGGTTGCTGCATGCCGGCGATGAGCCCGTCTGGATCCGCGTCGCCCAGGTGTCCGGCGGTCGGGTCCTGTTCGGCGCCCGCGCGCAGGAGCGGGCGGCCGCCGAGTGGGGGATCGAGCGGATGCGCCACGCGCTCGGGATCGACCAGGACCTGCGCGCGTTCTATGACCGCTTCCGGTCCGATCCGCTGATCGGACCGGCCGTGCGCGCCGATCCCGGCCTCCGCGCCGCCGGCCGTCCCGAGCCGTTCGAGGCGCTCGCGTGGACCGTGTGCGAGCAACTGATCGAGTACGAACGCGCGGCGGCGATCCAGCGGCGGATCGTGAACCGGCTCGGCCGCCACTGCTCGGAGAGCGGGCTGCGGGACTCGCCCCCGGCGGCGGTGCTCGCGGCGCAGGCGCCGGCGCTGCTCGCGTCGTTCGACCTCGCTCCCGCGCGGGCGCTGACGCTGATCCGCGCCGCCCGCGAGGTCGCCAGCGGCCGCGTCGACCTGCTGGACCCCGACCACGAGCGCGGCTGGCGGCGGCTGCGCGCGATCAGCGGGGTCGGCAGCTGGACGGTCCAGACGCTCGCGTTCACGGGCCAGGGCCGGCTCGACCAGCTGCCGGCGGGCGATCTCGCCTACATGAAGCTCGTTGGGCGGCTGCGCGACGGTCATCCGTACGCTCGCGCATCGGAGGAGGAGGTCGCCCACTTCTTCGAGCGCTTCGCGCCGTGGTCCGGACTCGCCGGGCTGCACGCGCTCAAGGGCGCGGGCAGCGCCGGTGCGATGCGGCTCGCCGCCTAGTAGGGGTCGGGCCGAACCGGGCTTGCGTGGGCGGTGCCGGAGACCCCGGCGCCTCGGTCTAAGGCCCCTGGCCGGCGAGCAGCTGGTTCGTCGACGCGTTCGCGAACGCCACCGGGTTGGAGACGAGGTGGTGGCCGAGCATCCACTCGCCGTAGGCCGTCCACTGCTTGTGGTCCTGCCATCCCCACGGCAGGTTCGAGCTCGCCGGCGGGAAGTAGTACGGCAGCGTCGCGGTGACGCTCGCGAGCTGGAGCTTGCGGCTCAGCGACGGGTTCGCGCGCACGAGCGCGTCGACCCCGGCGGCGGGATCGCGCCGCACCGACTCATAACCCCGGCCGAGCGCCTGCACGAAGCGCCGCAGGATGTTGGTGCGGTTGGCGATCTCGTTCTCGCGGGCGACCAGCACCAGCTCGTCGTAGGTCGGAACGCCGGCGTTCTCGACGTGGATCACGTTCGCGGGCTTGCCCATCTGGCGCAGCTGAATCGCCTCGTAGTTCCAGTAGGCGCCCAGCGTCGCATCGACGCGCCCGGAGAGCATCGCCGGGACCAGGTTCGAGCCGACGTTGATCTCGTGGACGGAGCTGACCGGCACGTGCGCCTGTTGGAGGATCGTGTCCAGGTATGAGTGCTGGTAGGCGATCCCGGCGTCGCCGACCGTCTTGCCGCGCAGCTGCGACGGCTTGGTGATGTGCTTGGACGCCAGCGACACGATCGACGTCAACGGCCGCTGCACGAGCGCCGCGATCGCGACCAGCGGCTCGCCCTTGTCACGGGCGAGCATCAGCTCGGGCTCGTAGGAGATCGCGAGGTCGACCTTGCCCGCGGCGAGCAGCTGCAGCGGCGTCGCCGGATTGGACGGGATCTGGACGTGCACGTCGAGGCCGGCCTTGCTGAAGTCGCCCTCCGACAGCGCACGGTAGAGCCCGACGTGATCGGCGTTGGGGAACCAGTCGAGCATCAGCGACAGCGATTGCACCGGCGCGCCCGCCGCGGTCAGCTTGTCCTGCTTGGAGCCGCACGCGGCCAGCAGCAGTGCCGTGACGAGTGCGGCGGCGAGCAGCCGCAGGGGTCGTTTCATCAAGTTGCGTCTCCAGTCAGTGGTTTGTACGCCCACGGCACGGCGAACCGCTCGGCGAGCGTCAACAGCCAGAACAGCGCGATCGCGAACACGCACAGGATCAGGACGGCGGCGTACGCGCGGGGCATCAGCAGCTGCGCCTCGGACTGCTGGAACAGGTAGCCGAGCCCCGAGTTCGCCCCCGACAGCTCGGCGATCACGGCGGCGATCACGGCCACCGCGGCGGCGATCTTGGCGCCGGTCAGTACGCCGGGTAGCGCCGAGGGGAACTCGACGTGCCAGAACGTGCGCCGGCGCGGCGCGTCGAAGCTGCGCATCAGCTTGAGGAGCTCATTGTCGACACCGGCGAGCCCGGCGAGCGTCGTGACGACGATCGGGAAAAACGAGACGAGTGCGATCACGACCAGCTTCGGCGCGATCCCGAACCCGAGCCACACCACCAGCAGGGGCGCAATGATCGGAACCGGGATCGCCTGCGAGGCGACCAGCAACGGGTAGATCGCCTGGCGCAGCGTCCGCGAGAAGTGGATCGCGATCGCCAGCGCCACCGCGGCTACCGCCGCGACGATGATTCCAAGCAGGACCTCCTCGGCGGTGACGACGAAGTTGCTCCACAGCAACGAGCGGTCGTCGTACAGCGACTGCGCGATCGCGTGCGGCGCGGGCAGGATCAGTGGGTCGGCGCCGCCCAGATCGACGTACAGCTCCCAGATCCCCAGCAGCGCAAGCAGCACCAGCGCCGCTCGCCAGGCGCCCAGCAGACGTTTCATTGCGGCACCCCGAGCGCCTCGTAGACGTGCTCGCGCAGGATCACGACCTGGGGATCGGTGCGGCGCCGCGGCCGCTCGAGTCCGACCTCGACCTCGGCCACCGCGTGCCCCGGGCGCGCCGACATCACGATCACGCGGTCGCCGAGCACAACCGCCTCCTCGACGTCGTGGGTGACGAGCACGACCGTCCGCGGCTCGGTCTCGAGCACATGCCCGAGCCAGCCCTGCATTTCGGCGCGGGTGATCGCGTCGAGCGCCGCGAACGGCTCATCGAGGGCGAGCACCGGCTTGCCGGCCAGCAGCGAGCGCAGGAACGAGACCCGCTGGCGCATCCCTCCCGACAGGGCGGCCGGCTTGGAATCCTCGAAGCCCTCGAGACCGAAGCGCACGAGCCACGGCGCGGCGGTCGCCCGCGCCCGGTCGCGTGCGACGCCGCGGGCGCGCAGCGCGAGCGCCGCGTTGTCGAGCGTCCCCAGCCACGGCAGCAGCAGGTCGCGCTGGGGCATCAGCGCGGCCGGCGCGCTGTCGACCGTGCCACGGTCCGGTCGCTGAAGGCCGCAGATCAGCTCGAGCAGGGTCGTCTTGCCGCACCCGCTCGGCCCGACCACGGCCACGATTTCCTTCGGCGATGCGCGCAGGGACATGCCCGAAAGCGCCTGCACGGGACCGCGCCTGGTGGCGAACGTCCGGCTCACGAGCTCGACGCGTACACCAACGCTGTCATCAAGCTCGCGAGGCTCCTGTGTCGGAGCCTCGATCATTACTCGTATCGCTCCCTCCGCGGGCATTACCCCACAGGTTCGAAGGGTCAGCGCCAGGCCACAGCACGTGCGAGGGGGCGCTATCTCAGCCGGCTTTCCCGCCAGCCCCCCTGGGTTTTCAGATGCTGACCGGAGATGCTACCGCGTGTGATCGGCTGCGATAACGTGCAGCGCAATGGGGCGGGCGAAGCCGGTTGCGCAGTTGATCGCGGTACTGGTTGCGGCGTTCGTTGCCGGTGCGCTGGTGTTCGCGGGCGCGACGGCGGCCGCTCCGACGCGGACCCACGCTCCGACCAGGCCCCGGCAACCCACCTTCAAGCCGCGGATCGGTCACGCGATGGGGTTGCTGCCCCGGCTCGGCATCCCCGAGCTCGTCTCGGCGCGCAACGAGCCGGTCGTCTACCACGGCGGCGTCGTGATGCGCAACGTCACCCTGCACACGATCTTCTGGGCGCCGCCCGGCTATCACTTCGACGCGCCGCCGTCGAGCACGACATTCGGCTACGAGGCGCTGATCAAGCAGTTCCTCGTCGACGTCGCGCACGACTCGAGCGACCCTGATAACGCCTTCTCGACGCTGGTCCAGTACCACGACGGGCACGGGCCGGGCAGCACGCACATCTCCTATGACCCGGCGACCGACTCGATCGATCTGAACGCGCCGTTTCCGGCGCTCAAGCGTCAGTGCGCGTCGCCGACGAGCATCGCGACCTGCATCACCGACCTCCAGCTCGAGCGCGAGGTCGACCACGTGATCGGCCCCAAGGACCCGGGCGGCCGCGGCCTGCACAACATCTGGTTCATCCTCCTGCCGCCGGATGTCGACACCTGCGTCCAGCAGGGGCAGTGCGCGACGACCGCGTTCGCGGGCTATCACTCGGAGTTCGACCTCGGCCACGGGCCGACGATCTACGTGCCGATCCCCGACCCGCTGGTCGAGGCCACGCCGTCCCCCGGCTCGGACCCCGAGGGCAACCCGGAGGCCGAATCGACGATCGACACGATGGCGCACGAGACCGAGGAGGCGATCACCGACCCGTACGGGACCGGCTGGATGGATCCCAACGGCTTCGAGGTCGCCGACAAGTGCGAGTTCGGCGGCGAGCAGGGGACCCCGCTCGGGTTCGCCCCCGACGGGTCGCCGTACAACCAGCTGATCAACGGTCACGAATACCTGTTTCAGGACATGTGGTCAAACGCCGCCTCGGGCTGCGTCCAGAGCTCGACCGCGACCGGCTCGCCGCTGCCGCTGCACACGATCTCGCTGCGCCAGTTCAGTCCGTTCGTGAGCGGCAGCCTCGGCGCCCACAGGCGCCTGCCGGTCAGCGTCAGCCTGATCCGCGCCGGACGCGTAGTCGCCGGGGCGCGGACGCGTACGCGCGCGAACGGCAGCTGGGGGCCGGTGAAGCTGCGCTCGCCGCGTGGAACCCCGCATGCGGTCGGCGATGATCGCGAGGGCGTCGTGGTCGTCTATGGGGGCGCGCACCGGACGGCCGATCTGATCGCGACCGGCGACGGCGGCAACCCGTTCGCCGAGGGCGGCTACACCGGCTGGTTCGATCTCGATCACGGCTTCGCGGTCGGGGCCGACAGCATCGCGCTCGGACCGTGCGGGCAGACCGGCGTGCTCACCCTGCGGGTCGGCTCCAAGCTCACCGAGCCCCCCGCGCAGCTGTGCAGCACCGAGGCCGGCGCGGCGCTCGTCTCGACGCCGCGGCTCGGTCGGGGAACGCGCGCCACGATGAGCAGCGAGGACAACCGGGCGGAGTCACTGCTCGAGCCCAACGGAGCGCTCGTCAAGCTCACCGTGTCGCTCGGCGAGCCGCTGAGCGTGCCGGCGGTCGGCAACAGCCGGCTGATCTTCCTGCCGACGGGCTTCCCGCAGTGCACCGCGCTGTTGCGCACCGAGTCGGTGCGTTGCACGGGCCTCGTCGCGGACGCCCGCTACCGGCTCGGCCACCACCGCGTCCGCACGGGCTTGGGCGGGACGCTGTCCGTGCGCGCGAGGCACCTCCGCGGCGGCGAGGCGCTGCCCCTGATCAACGCCGCCGGCCGCCATCTGACCACGCTGCACGTCGCCCATCTGCGCGTCCACATCGTCGGCAACCAGACCCGGATCGCCTCCGGGACCTGCCAGGCGGGCGACTTCTACGGACCGCCGCTGCGCAAGCCGCCGGTCTCAGACCAGGTCGGCGACGGGGTATTCGGCAACGGGACCGTGTGCCCGCCGAGCGGCAGCGCGAAGGGGCTCTCGACCACGGACATCGCCCAGACCGACGACTTCAGCGGCGGCCAGACGGTCGTCACGGTGCCGTTGATCCGTTCGACGGCGCCGATCCAGGATGAGACCCTGTTCGGGCGGTTCATCGCGTCGGCCCAGACCGGGTTGCCGGCTCGGAACGGTTCTATTGGGGCGACTGGCGTTCCGGTCGCGCTGACGATCACTCGGGCCGCGTCCCGGCGTTCGGTCTTCCACGCCAACAACGTCGACACGGCGCGCGGCGTCAACGTTCCCGCCCTGACCCCGGGTCCCTACAGGGCCAGGTGGGTGCTGCACGACGCCAACGGCGACACGCGCACGGTCACGACGCGCTTCACCGACGAGCCGTGAACTAGCTAGCTAGTGGGGCTCCCGGAAACGTTCAGTCGACCCACTAGACCACGATCGGGCGCGTGAGCGCCTTGACGAACTCCTCGAGCTGGTCCGTGCGCCAGCACTCGAACGCCGTGCAGTGCTGCTCGTACGCGGCGATCACCGAGTCGCCGTAGTTCCAGTACAGGCGCGGCTCGGGATTGAGCCAGAAGGTCCGGCCCGCGCGCGCCGTGATCGCCGCGAACACGTCATCGCGCGGCGGCCGGCCATTGGTGCGGGCATCACCGAGGACGATCACCGTCGCGCGCGGGTGCAGCTCGTCCTCGATCAGCGCCAGCAGCTCGGTCCAGACGCGGCCGTAGTCGGTGTAGCCCGAGATGTCGGCCACGCCGGCGTCGCGCGAGACGGCCTCGCTCGCGGCGCGGAAGTCGCGCTCACGCTCGAACACCTCTGTCACCTCGGAGATCCGTTCGATGAACACGAACGAGCGCAGCTTGCGGAACGCGTCGTGCAGCGCGTGCAGGACCGACAAGAAGAAGGTGCTCGCACTGGTCACGCTCGTCGAGACGTCGCAGAGCACGAAGATCTCCGGGCGCCGCGGGCGCTGAGGACGGTACTTGAGCTCGATCGGCACGCCACCGGTCTGCAGCGACGCCCGCATCGTCCGGCGCACGTCGACGTGGGCGTGGCGCTTGCTGCCCTTGAGCTCGTGTCCCTGGGTCGCAAGCCGCCGTTTGAGCTGCGCGACGACGCGGTGGACCGCGGCGAGGTCCTGGATCGGCCCCGTCGGCAGCGCCCGGTCGAGCTCGGTCAGCGGGCGCTTGGGCGGCAGGCTCGCGGTCCGCTCGATCAGGTCGCGCTCGAGCTCGCGGCGGAGCTGCTGCTCGAAGCGGCGCAGCTGGTCGCGGCTGACGCCCTCGCGCCGAGGATCGCCTTCGGGGAGGTCAGGCTGCGGTTCGGCCCGGAGCCCGAGCGCGCGCCGGATCCGCTGCACGTCGACGCCGAGCACGCCCGAGCCCTCGCCGGTGCCGAACGCCGCGATCGCGAGCCGCGCCAGATCGCGCAGCGTCGCCTCGTCGCCGTCGCGCAGGGCGGCGGCGATCTGCTGGCGCAGCGCCTCGAGGTCGACGTCGAACACGTCGCCGCGGGACGGCGCCTCGCTGATCTCCCTGCGGGCGGCCTCGGCCTCGGCGGCGCGAAAGAAGAACCGGTCAAACACCAGGTCGAACATGCGCCGGTCGTCGGGTGACTTGGCGAGTGTCGCCGACAGGGCGCCCTTGAAGTCGTCCTGCGCGGTCCACGGGACCTGCTCGAGTGCGGCGAACGCGTCCAGCAGCTCCGAGGTGCCGAGCGCCATGCCCTCCTCGCGCAGCTCCTCCGCGAACGCGAGCAGCTGCCCGTCGAAGCCGCCGAGCGCGCGATCGGGGATCCGGGCGTAGACCTTGCTCTGTTCGCGGCGGTCGGCCAAGGCGCGGCGGGACGCGGTCAGGCCGCGGGTCGGCCGTCGGCGCTCGCCGGCCGCTCGAGCTTGACGCCGACGCGGGCGGCGACCGTGTCGAGGTCTGTGCGGTGCTTGACGATCACGCTCATCGTCTGCTTGAACGTCTCGCCGTCGATCTCGTCGGCGCCGAGCAGCAGCAGCGCGCGGGCCCAGTCAATCGACTCCGCGATGCTGGGCGGCTTCTTGAGGTCGAGCTCGCGCACCTGATGGACGATCTCGACCAGCTTGCGCGCGAGCGTCTCGTCGAGGTCGGGCGAATGGAGGCGGACGATCTCGAGCTCGTGCTCGGTCTCGGGGTAGTCGAGCCACAGGTACAGGCAGCGGCGCTTGAGCGCCTCGGTCAGCTCGCGCGTGTTGTTCGATGTCAGCAACACGACCGGCTGTGAACGCGCCTCGATCCGTCCCAGCTCGGGGATCGAGATCTGAAAGTCCGACAGCAGCTCGAGCAACATCGCCTCGAACTCCTGATCTGTCTTGTCGATCTCGTCGATCAGGAGCACGACCGGCTCGGGTGACGCGATCGCGGTCATCAGCGGGCGTGGGAGCAGGAACTCTTCGCCGAAGATGTCGTCCTGGACCTCGCGCCAGCCGGCCTCGCCCGCCTCGGTCTGGATCCGCAGCAGTTGCTTCTTGTAGTTCCACTCGTACAGCGCCTTGGCCTCGTCGAGGCCCTCGTAGCACTGCAGCCGCACGAGCGTCCGGCCCAAGTACCGCGAGAGCGCCTTCGCGAGCTCGGTCTTGCCAACGCCGGCGGGCCCTTCGACGAGCACCGGCTTGCCGAGCTTGGTCGCGAGGAACGAGACCAGCGCCGTGCTCGAGCCCGGGAGGTAGCCGGCGCCGCGCAGACCGGCGGCGACGTCGTCCACTGAGCTCGGTTCGGTGATCGTTTCGGGCATCGATAGCGTTCGCTGAAGGGCGCGGCAGCCGCCGGGCTCCACGGGCGCGAAGCCCCCATGCGGCATGCACCGGCTCACCCAAATATAGGGTTCCTACAACTGTTGCTCGTCTTCCTCGCCACCCAGCAGTCCCACCTGACCCTATTCGTCGTGATTCTCGCCGTCGGGCTCGCGGTCGGGGTCTTCGGCCACATCATCAGCTCGCCGGTGATGATCCTGACCGGGATCCTGATCATCGGGCTGTCGACCGCGTACTTCTCGTTCGTGCTCCAGCCGGGCGGCTGACCGCCCGGGGCCCCGCAACCGCCGCTCAATCGAGCCGGTGCAACCTCACCGTCGGCTGCTCATCGGGGTCGGGGACGGGGCGCGTCCGGGCTTCGTCCTGATCGTCCGCGCTCGAGGCGCGCCGGATCGTCGGCGGCTCGGGCGGCTCGTCGAACGTGATCTGATCGAGGTCTGAGAAGTTCAGGCCCGCGGCCGACCGGGAATCGCGCGCGACGCGCGCACGGTGCGGACGGATCTCATGCGGCGGGGTTCGATCCGGCGTCGCAGGTGCCTGCGCCGGCGAGCGCTCGCGCGCTGCGGGCGCCGGCCGCGTTGCGGCGGGGCGGTCTGCCCACAGTTGATCGGCCTCGGGCATCTCGCCGTCGCGCCGGCGTTCCCCCGGCAGCGGCGGCTCGGGCTCGTGCGCGCCCTTGATCCGCGTGCCGGCGTACGCGAGCAGCACGGCGACGGCGAGCGCGACGAAGATCCCCCACTCGATCCCGGCCGTGGTGGCGTACTGCCCGTGGCCGGTCGTCCCCTCCTTGTCGAACATCCGCCAGACGATCAGGACCGCGGTCCAGATGCCGGCCGCGGTGATCACCGCGCCGTCGCCGCCGGGCACGTGGAACGCCTTTCCCTCGGCGCGCACGAACAGGAGCACGAGCACGCCGAACGCGACCAGCAGCACCGCCGCCTCGACGAACGAGAACGCCCCCCAACCCGTCAGCGACGCGCTCGCCGACCGCAGCGCCGGCGTCGCGCCGCTGGCGATCACCGTCTCCTGATACCAGGGCGTAAACAGGCTCAGAAACAGGCCGAAGGCCGCGCCGGCCGCGAGCTTGCGCTCCGACGGCAAGCCGCGCCACGCTCGGGCGATGCGGCCGGGCATCGCGCCCGCCTGTCGGGGCCCGTCGGACGGGGTGGGCGTTTGGCTCACGTCCCTCGCTTGTCCGAAGACCCGATCGAAATCCAATTACGGGCCACGACCCGATTGTATGGGTCGCCCCGGGCGGGCCGGCCGCCGGATGGGGCGGTCCGAATGCCGACCGATCGCGCCTCAGACGATCGGGATGTCGCGCATCTCGGCGGGCTCGCGGCGGCGCCGTTCGGTCCGCTCCAGGTACCAGTCGATCAGGGCCCGCAGCGCGAGCAGCACTTCGCGCAGGGCCTCGCCGAGCCGCCGCGCGAGCTCCGGCGGGATCCGGTCTCGCAGCGCCCGGACCGCATCGAGCAGCAGTTCGATCTCCGTCGACGACGCCGGCGCCGACCGCGTTCCCGACTCCGGCTCGTCGCCGGCCGGGGCGTCGCGTGCCTGCCAACCCGCGGGCGGTGGCTTGCGAAGGGCTGCCGCCGTGGCCTCGGCGATCAGCCGCTCGGCCGCCGCGGAGGCACGGTCCAACCGCTGCTCGAGCCGCCGCAGCGCCTCGGCCGTCAGTTCGGCCTCGCCGCCGGTCCCCGGGCCCGCGGTCGCGCGGGAGTCATCGCCGCTAGCCATCGAACCGGACCTCGAGCGCGCCGTCCTCGAACGTCGCCTCGGTCGGGCGAAACGCCGCCAGCGCCGGCGGGAGCATGATCGTTCGCTTCTGGCCGTCGACCCGCACGACGAGCTCGAGGCCGAGCTGCTTGAGCGAGATGTCGCCCTTGCTCGCGAACGGCAGTGCGAGCTTGAGCAGCGCGCCGTGATCGTCGACCTCGAGCTGCTGCGTGATCTGCTCGTGCAGGACCGCGGCCGGGTCCAGATCCGAGAACAAGGCGTCCGCGAGCCGGTCGAGCATTCCCGCCCCGACGACCTCCTGCTCGAAATACGGCGCGCACAGCACCGGCACTGGCGCGAACGCCGAGTGCACGAGCTCGAGGTGCTCCTCCTGGACGCGGCGCCAGGCGGCGAAGTAGTCGCCGACGCCGGCCGGGAACAGGCGGTTGACGATCACCGCGTCGGTCAGATACCCGTACAGGTTCAGGTACGTGAACGTCCGCATCGCCTCGCCGATGACCATCTTGTCGGGGTTCATCACGAGCCGGATCGTGCAGCGGTCGCGGTCGCGGAGGATCTCGTTCATCGCGATCAGGTTCTGCGAGAGCCGCTCGATGTCGGCGAACACCGCTTGGCTCGGGAGCGAGATGTCGAGCAGCGAGCGGGCGATCGGCCGTGCGGCGGCGAGGATCTGGCGCTCGAGCGGAAAGACCTTGTCGATCCACCAGCGGGCGACATCGGGGAATGACAGCAGCCGCAGGGTCTCGCCTGTCGGCGCGCAATCGACGATGATCGCGTCCCAGCGCCCCGACTCGTTGTGGGCCTGTAGGCGCAACAGCGAGAACAGCTCGTCCATTCCGGGCGGGACCGTCAGCTCCTCGGCCGAGATCCGATCGACGCCGCGCTCCTGGAGGACCTCGCCGAGCCACTCCTGGACGCCGGACCAGTGGCGCTCCATCTCGTCCTGCGCCTTGACCTCCTGGCCCCACAGGTGATCGGCGACTCCGACCGGCTCGCCGCCGAGATCGGCCGACAATGACTCGGACAGGCTGTGGGCCGGATCGGTCGAGATCACGAGCGTCTCGAGGCCGGCGGCCGCGCAGCGGCGCGCGGTGCACGCCGCAACCGACGTCTTGCCGACGCCCCCCTTACCCGTGTACAGGACCGTGCGCGGGCGCATCGCGAGCCGAGTCTATTGCTCGCGGCGATTGGGCTCGATGCCGCCGGCCGACCACTACTTGGCCACCGTCAGCGACCCGACGATCCGCGCGAAGTTGCCGGCGAGGTCAGTCGCCGCCAGCCGGACGGTGTAGACACCGGCGCGCTTGAGCGCCGGGATCGTGAAGTCGTCGACGCCGTATGGGAACGTGGCGCTGGTCTCGAACGCGGTCGTGGTGCCTTGCGTGACGACGATCCCGACGCGCGAGATCTTCGACAGGCGAAAGCGGAGCGTGATCGCCTTGCGGACACGGCCGTTCGTGGTCAGCTGCTGAAGCGTCGGGGGCGTCTTCTCGTAGGCCCTGAAGTGCTTGGCCGTCGTGCAGTACACCGGAGCCGAGGTCATCGTGCAGAGCTGCGCCAAAAAGCCCGTCACGAGCTCGTGATAGCTGAGGTCGTCCTCGATGCCCGGCTGGTAGAGCGACCAGGCGCCGGTGTCGAAGTGCGGGACCTCGGCCATCGCCTCGGCGTTGCCCGCCTCGAACAGCCGCATCGCGACCGGGTTGTCGCTCTCGAGCGCATAGTCGTCGAGGCCGATCAGCGTCTGTAGGAACGCGTTGATGATCGAGATCTTCGGCGCGAACGTGTACTGCAGAAAGCGGATGCCGAGTCCAGTCTTGATCGCCACGCCGGCGGGAGGTGGGTGTAGGAACACCGGGAGCGCCTTGCCGGCGATGTTGAGGTAGTACTCGTTGCCGCTCGCCTTGAACGCGCGCGTGAGCGCCTCGAGGCCGGTCGCCTGGGACATCGCGCTCGTCCATGGCGGCGAGCCGCCGTCGAAGTTGAAGTAGTACTCCCAGGTCATTCCACCGGCACGCTTGGCGGCGAGCGGGATCATCTGAGCGAGCAGCCGCTTGAGCTGCCCGTAGTGCGATGGTCCCGCCGTGAACATCCCGTCGGCTTCGCCGAAGGTACCGAGCACCTGGAGCTGGATGCCCTGGCCGGGGTAGTACTCCCACACCAACGGCGAGCCCGGGAACTCGATTCGCTGGCCGCTGGCGGGAAGCGAACCCGTGGTCCACCACTGAACGTTGCGCTTCAGCGTCAGAAACAGGGCCGGCAGGCGCGAGGCGGTCAGGTTGCCCGATGCCGCGATCTGGTGCAGCGTCTCGGTGACCGCGGTGAGTTCGGTGCGTCGCGTTCCCGCCAGGTGCTTCTCGGTCCTCAGCGCCCGGTTGTAGCTCGCGTTGTCGGCGCGGTAGGCCGCCTGCGTGATCGTCTGCGCGCGGAGCATCCGCGTCAGCTCGCTCGCGACCGTGCGCTGGGGACGTTTGCGCTTCGCGGGTGGCTTGGCGGCGTGCGTCAGCCGCGCGGCGGAGGCCGTCAGCGTGGTGGTCGCCGGCGCAGGTGTGATCGCCGGCCCGGTCACGAACGGGTCGTTCCTGATGCGGACTCTGCCGTCGTGGCCGAGCACGAGCACCGGGGCGGCGCTTGCGGTCGCTGGAAAGGCGGCAACGGCGAGCAGGGCTAACAGGCTCCTGCGCACCAATCCGATGCTACATTCGCCTTCGTGCTGATGCCACAACTGAGGAGGAAGTTGCATGGCTGAGCGGCGCACAATCGGACGATTTGCAGGCATATTTGTAGCTCTCGTGCTCGCGGCCTCGGTCGCCGCCTGCGGGAGCAGCAGTCCCGCTTCGACGTCTGCCAGCGCGCAGCAACTGCTCAAGCAGACCTTCAGCGGGTCGCACACGGTCAAGAGCGGCGTGTTGACGTTCAGCTTGACGGTGACGCCGTCAGGGTCGAGCAGCGTCAGCGGGCCGATCTCGTTGTCGCTGAGCGGGCCGTTTCAGAGCCGTGGCTCGGGGCAGCTGCCCCAATCGGACTTCACGATCGGGCTCGACGCGCTCGGCCACCGCGGCAACCTCGGTCTGGTCTCGACCGGGAGCAGCGGCTACGTGACGCTCGACGGCGCCGCTTATCGGCTGCCCGCAGCCGACTTCCACAAGCTCGCCTCGAGCTTCTCGAGTGCCGGCACCGGCGGTACCGGAGGCGGTCTCGCGAAACTCGGGATCGAGCCTCTGCACTGGGTCACGAGCCCGTCGATCGTCGGGAGCGAGAACGTCGGCGGCACCTCGACCACGCATATCCGTGCGACCGTCAACGTCGCGGCGTTGCTCAACGACATCAACACCTTCCTGCACAAGGCGTCCTCGACCGGCGCGAGCTCGAAGATCCCCGCCTCGATCTCGGCCGCGACCCGTTCGAAGATCGCCTCCGAGGTCAGGCATCCGACCGTCGATATCTGGACCGGGACCAGCGATCACACGCTTCGCCGCCTGTCCCTGAACCTCGGCATCCCGGTCACCGGCCAGGCATCGGCGGAACTTGGCGGGATGAGCTCAGCCGGGTTTGGGATGACGCTTCAGTACGCCCATCTGAACGAGCCGCAGACAATCTCGGCGCCGAGCAACGTCAAGCCGTTCAGCCAGTTCGAGTCAAAGCTCCAGGGCGTCCTGGGCGAGGTGCAGGGCGCGACCGGCGGTGCGGTCGGGTCGGGCGCCAGCGGCGCCGGCTCCACCAGCGCGGGCCCGGTCAACAAGTACACCAAGTGCATCCAGAACGCCGGCAGCGACGTGACCAAGATGCAGAAGTGCGCCAGCCTGCTCAACGGCAGCGGCGGCTAGCTGACCGCAGCTCTAGTTAGTCCTCGCGGCCGGGCTCTTGCTCGTCGGCCTCGAGCTCGTCGAGGTCGTCGTCCTCGTCGTCCTCGGCTCCACCGGCGTGGTAATGGATCTGGAAGCGCTCGAGCAGCTCGTCGCGCTGATGCTCCTCGATCGGCGTCTCATCGGAGATCAGCACCCAGTCGGCGCCCTCGAACTCCTCGAGGTTGAAGATCTCGGTGTCGAGCGAGGGCGAGTCGTCGACGACGAGCAGCACCTCGGTCTGAGGGTTGAAGTACGTCCCGGGACGGTTGATCAGGTCGTCGAGCTCTACGCGGCGGGGGTCTGCCATCGGGCGCAATCTACCGCCCCGAGCCGCTGAAGGTGCTCACATGCTGTTGAGCCCCTTGATCTCGCGCCTGATCTCGGCCTCGACGTCGAGCGGCGGCTTGCCCTGGCGCGCGCGCCGGTGGTTGCGCGCGATCACGAGCTGGCGGATCTCCTCGCGCAGTTCGGCGTCGATCGCAGGCGCCGTCAGCCGGGTGAGCTCCTCCTCGACGTCGATCTCGGGCTCGCCGCGCCGGCGCCGGCGCGCATTGCGCGCCTCGAGCAGCTGGCGGATCTCGGTGTCGCGCTCGAGCGCCGACCCGGTCGACACGTGCGCCGACCCGGTCGACACGTGCGCCGACCCGTGGGATGTGTCGGTGTCGAGCAGCAGGCGATCCTTGCCGTAGTCGTCCCACGTCTTGCGGCTCGAGAACAGGGCGAGCAGCGCCCCAGCGATTCCCACCCCGCAGACCACCCACAGGACGGTGCCGAATGCGCTCTGCATGTAGGTAAGTGTTGCGCATTGAGGTAACCTTGAGAGATGGGATTGACTGACTAGTCAATCGGATATTCAAGGAGACCCAAAGTGGTTGATTTCACGCTCACAGACGAGCAGAAGAGCATTCGAGAGCTCGCGCACGATTTCGCCGAGAAGGAGATCCGGCCGGTCGCCTGGGAATACGACCGCGACAGCACGTGGCCGCAGGACGTCGTCGAGAAGGCGTGGGAGCTCGGCCTCATGAACGGCCACCTGCCGGCCGAATACGGCGGCCCCGGCCTTGGCTACTTCGAAGGTGTGCTGATCGAGGAGGAAATCGCCTGGGGTTGCTCGGGGATCGGCACGACGCTGTCGTGCAACGGGCTCGCGACCGCCCCGATCTCGCTCGCGGCCTCCGATGAGCTCAAGAAGGAGTACCTCGGGCGCCTGTCCGAGGCGCCGCTGCTCGCGTCCTTCTGCCTGACCGAGCCCGACGCCGGCTCCGACGTCTCGGCCATGAAGACGACCGCTGTTCGACGGGGCGACAAGTGGGTCATCAACGGCTCCAAGTGCTTCATCACCAACGGCGAGTACGCCAACTACTACACCGTCTACGCGAAGACCGACCGGGAGGCCGGACACCGCGGGATCTCGTGCTTCATCGTGCCGCGCGATGCCGGCGTGGTCGTCGACAAGCACGAGGACAAGATGGGTCAGCGGGCGTCCAACACCGCGACGATCTCGTTCAACGACGTCGAGATCCCGCTCAACCACCTCGTCGGCGAGGAGAACAAGGGCTTCAAGATCGCGATGATGACGCTCGACCGCACGCGTCCGGGCGTCGCCGCGATGGCGACCGGGGTCGCGCGCGCGGCGATGGAGTTTGCGATCGACTACTCCAAGGAGCGCGTCCAGTTCGGCGTCCCGATCGCGATGCATCAGGCGATCCAGTTCATCATCGCCGACATGTCGACCAAGGTGCACCTTTCACGGCTGGCCACCTGGAACTCGGCGGTCCTGCTCGACCAGGGCAAGCGCAACACGCTCGAGTCGTCACACGCCAAGCGGTTCGCGGCCGACACCGCGATGGAGGTGACCACGGACGCGGTCCAGGTCTACGGCGGCTATGGCTTCATCAAGGAGTATCCGGTCGAGAAGCTGATGCGCGACGCCAAGATCCTCCAGCTCTACGAGGGCACGGCGCAGATCCAGCGGCTCGTGATCGCGCGCGAGACGCTGCTTCCGCGTCACATCGAGGAGCCCGCGCCGGCGAACGCCTAGCCGGCGATGGCGACCGCAGGCGCTGGCTAGGCCCAGCGCTTGCGGCGGAAGTAGATCCAGAAGCCGATCACCGAGACGGCCAGCAGTCCGAGGCCGAAGACGTAGAACGACCAGGTCGAGCTGATCAAGTTCGTGACCAGGTATTTGAAGTTCTGGCCGAAGAAGCCGGTCAGGAAGGTCAGGGGCAGGAAGATCGTCGCGATCACCGTCAGCTGCTTGTTGATCTCGCCCTGGCGGTTGGCGACCGTCGAGAGGTACATGTCGGTCGCGCCGCTGAGCAGGTCGCGATAGGAGTCGACCAGCTCGGAGGTTCGGATCAGGCTGTCGTGGAGGTCACGGTAGTAGAGACGGTCATCGGTATCGAGCCCGGGCAGGTCGTTGATCCGCTCCGCTTCGCGCGCGAACAGGTCGCGCATCGGCGTGATCACGCGGCGCAGCGCGATCAGGTCGCGCTTGAGCGAGAAGATCCTCTGCAGGTGCTCGGTCGAGGCGTCGTCGATGACCTCCTCCTCGATCTGGTCGATGTCGTCGTCGACCCGCGTCAACACGGTGGTGAAGGTCGATGTGATCGCGTCGAGGATCTCGTAGACGAAGAACTGCTCGCTGCGCACGTGCTCGTCGTTGTAGCGCTCGCGGAGCTCGATCAGCGACGGGAGCGGGCGCCTATGAATCGTGAACACGTACTCGCCCGAGATGATCATGTTCACCTCGCGCAGCAGGGGGTCGCCCGACGCGGTCTCGGGATCGACCCCGAACATCACCAGGAACATGTAGCCCTCGTACCACTCGAGCTTCGGCCGCTGCCCGAAGTTGTTGGCGTTCTGCACCGTGATCGGGTGAAGCGCGATCAGCTTCCCGATTCGCGCGATCTCGTCGTCGCCCGGATTGACGAGATCGATCCACACGAACTTCTGGTCCTTGAGGTGGAGGACGAGCTCGTCGTGCGTCGGATTGGAGAGACACGAAACTCGCAGAGGCGCCCGTTCGCTGTGGGCGGCATCGCCGGAGCTCACCCGCGCAAGCTACCAACGGTCCCCGACGTGATCGCTCGCCTACATCCAGCGCCGGTGACGGAAGTAGACGAGGAAGCCGATGATCGAGACGACCAGCAGGCCGACGCCGAAGACCCAGAAGGACCAGTCCGTGTTGATCCAGTTCGTGACCAGGTATTTGAAGTTCTGGCCGAAGAAAGCCGGTCGTCGGCTTCCATCCCGCGCAGGTCCCCGATCCGCTCGGCGTCGCGCGCGAACACGTCGCGCTGGGGCGAGACGACCTGGCGCATCTCGACCAGGTCGCGCTTGATCGAGAAGATGCGCCGCAGGATCTCCTCGTTGGGGTCCTGCACGATCTCCTCCTCGATCGCGTCGATGTCGTCATCGATCCGGGCGAGCACCGGGAAGAAGGTCGCCGTGACCGCGTCGAGGATCTTGTAGACGAGGAACTGCTCGCTGCGGACCCGATGGGCGTCATAGCGCTCGCGCAGCTCCTCGAGCGCCTTGAACGGGCGGCGGTGGATCGTGACGACGTAGCGGCCTGAGACGATCAGGTGGACTTCGCGCAGCAGCGGCCCGCCCGAGCTCGTCCCGGGATCGACGCCGTAGGCGACCATGAAGACGTAGTTGTCGTACTCCTCGAGCTTTGGGCGCTCGCCGAACTTTCTTGCGTCTTCGATCGTCAGCGGGTGCAGCTCGAACAGTTTCGCGAGCTTTTCGAGTTGCCTCTCCGTTGGGCCCTGGAGGTCGAGCCAAAAGAACCGCTCGTGCGCGACGTGCTCGGCAACGTCTTCGTGCTCGGGATCGACCAGGAACGGCACCGCCAGGCCATCGCCCGACGGCGGGACCGGGCTCACGGCAGCGAGGCGATCAGCTTCGTGCTCGAGGTGGCTGGCCGGTACACCGCCGCCGATTTGGACTTGCTGGTCGGGGCGGGCTTCGAGGACGGCTTATGCGCCATCGCGTAGATCCCGATCACCACGATCCCGATGCAGATCACGCCACATACCCCGCTCACCGCGTAGGCGCCGATCCGCCTTCCCTCGCTCTTGGCTTCGTTCGCCATCTTGACGCCGTACAGCAGGATCCCGAACAGAAACACGACGCCCGCGCCGCCGATCAGCGCCGCGACGACGATCCTCCAGAGTGCGGTCCAGTTGATGAACGGGGTACTGGCGGCGGCGAGAAGACTCATTGCACCCGACTCAGGTGGTCGCGATCGCGGCCGGGACCCCGGCGGCCTCGGCCTCGTCGACGACGCTCACGTTCGTGCGGTCGAGGTCGGCGGCGGTGATCTTGTTGCGCTGCGCGAGGCTCCAGAGCACGAATGCCGCGACCGCGGCGAGCGCGACGATCACGGCCGCGCCGACGTTAGGCGAAAAGATGTTCGAGACCGCCCAGGCGGTGCCGCCGAGCAGGCCCGCACCCGGCATCGTCACGACCCACGCCGATACCATCTGGCCGATCACGCCCCAGTGCACGGGCGCCTTCTTGCCGAGGCCAGACCCCGTCACGCCCCCGGATACGACCTGGGTCGTCGAGAGCGGGTAGCCGTAGTAGGAGGATGCGAGGATCACCGCGGCGCTCGCCGACTCGGCGGCGAACCCCTGGGGGGACTCGACGTTCGTGATCCGGTTGCCCATCGTGTTGATGATCCGCCAGCCGCCGGTGGCCGTCCCGAGCGCGATCGAGAGCGCGCAGCCGAGCTTGACCCAGAGCGGGACTGAGAAGTTGGTCGCGCTGATGTCACCGTGAGCGATCAGCGCGAGCGAGATCACGCCCATGGTCTTCTGCGCGTCGTTCGTACCGTGCGCGAGCGAGACGAGCGACGCCGAGAACACCTGGCCATAGCGATAGCCGGTCCGGGCCTCCTTCTGCCCGAGGCGGCGGATCAGCCGGTAGGCGAAGAAGACCCCGAGCGCCGCGACGCCGCCGGCGATGAACGGCGACAGCACCGCCGGCACGATGACTGACTGGATCAGGTCGTGCCAATCGACCTCGCCGGAGCTGGTGGCGACGATCGTGGCGCCGATCACGCCGCCGATCAGCGCGTGACTCGAACTCGACGGGATCGTGAAGTACCACGTGATCAGGTTCCAGATCATCGCCCCGATCAGGGCCGCGAGCACGAGGTCAAGCGCGGTGCCACCGACGAGAACGTCGGGGTTGACGATTCCCTTGGCGATCGTGGCGGCGACGCTGATCGAGATGAACGCGCCGGCGAAGTTCAAGCACGCCGAGATGATCACCGCGACCTTGGGCTTCAGGGCCCCGGTCGCGATTGAGGTCGCCATCGCGTTGGCGGTGTCGTGGAAGCCGTTCGTGAAGTCGAACGCGAATCCCATGATGACTACGAGGACGAGTACGAACGTCGTTGCCATGTGGCGCGCAGCCTCCCATCAGCCGATCGGCCCGGTGTTAACGAGATGTAACGGGCGCGTGCCTATTCGGTCGCGCTGAATTCCCAGATCGCGATCGCGAGCATGATCAGACCCAGGATCAGGACGACCGCCGCCTCGAGCAGCGGCGGCACGCGCCAGCCGAACCACGTGACACCGGGGTTCAGCGCGTGCTGGGCGGCGGGCGAAAGGGAGAGGTGGCTGAACACGAGGTTGCGCATCGGGTCGACGGCGTAGGTGAGCGGGTCGAGCCGGTTGAGGACGGTCAGCCAGAGCGGCAGGCCGGCGACCGGGAACAGCGCACCGGAGATGAAGAACATCGGCGTGATGATCATCTGCATCACGCCCATGAACGACTGCATCTGCTTGATCCGGACCGCGATCATCACGCCGAAGGCCGTGATCGAGAAGGCCAGCAGCAGCTGTAGGAAGAACACCCCGATGATCATCACCGGGTCGTAGGGGACGCCGACGAGCCCTGCGAGCGCGAGGACGATCACGCCTTGCATGCTCGCCACGGTCGCGCCGCCGAAGCACTTGCCGATCACGATCGAGCTGCGGCGGATCGGCGCGACCATCATCTCGCGCAGGAACCCGAACTCCCGGTCCCAGACGATCGAGGCGGCCGAGAACATCGCCGTGAACATCACGGAGATGCACAGGATGCCCGGGTAGATGAACGTCTTGAGGTTGACCCCGTGGGTGCTCGCCGCCGACAGCTGCTGGAGTCCCGAGCCGAGCACGAACAGGAACAGCAGCGGCTGCACGAGCGTCGTCACCATCCGCAGCCGGTCACTTCGGTAGCGGATCAGCTCCCGGCGCCAGACGACCTTGATCGCCCGCAGCTCGGACCGCAGGCTGCGCTGCGGGACGCTGACGCGGACGATCTCGTGCTCTGACGGTGGCCGTCCCGACTCCTGGAGGCGGTCAACGGTCGTACTCATCGCCTAGCCCCTGACATCATCTGCATCATCACGCGGTTGCGGTGCTTGGAGGAGTCCTCTTCGGCGTCGCGGATCGTCGTGCCCGTGTAGGACATGAACACGTCGTCGAGCGTCGGCCGCGAGACGCTGACCGAGCGGATCGCGATCCCGGACTCGGCGAACAGCCGCGGGACAAATGCCTCGCCGGACTCGACTCCGAACGTGACGGCCCCTTCGGACGGGCGGGCTTCGATCCCGAACCGCTCGCCGAGCGCGGCGATCGCGGCCTCGTCGTCGTCGGTGTGGATCGTGACGCGGTCCTTCCCGACCCCGGCCTTGAGCGTTTCGGGACTGTCGAGCGCGACGATCTGACCGTGGTCCATGATCGCGATCCGATCGCACCACTCGGCCTCGTCCATGTAATGGGTGGTCATGAAGATCGTGATCTCCTCGCGCTCCTTGAGCTCGCGGATATAGGACCAGATCGAACGGCGCGTCTGGGGATCGAGCCCGATCGTCGGCTCGTCGAGGAAGAGCACCCGCGGCGAGTGCATCAACCCGCGGGCGATCTCGAGCCGCCGCCGCATCCCGCCCGAGAACGTCGCCACCGGCGAGTCCTTGCGCTCCCAGAGCCCGACCATCTCCATCACCTGCCGCATGCGCAGCTGGACGAGGTCGGACTGGACGCCGTAGAGCTCCGCATGCAGCTCGAGGTTCTGGGCCGCGGTCAGGTAGCCGTCGAGCGTCGGGTCCTGGAACACGAGCCCGATGTTGCGCCGTACGTCGTCGCGCTCGGTGACGACGTCATGTCCGGCGACGCGCGCCTCGCCCGAGGTGGGTTTAGCGAGCGTGCAGAGCATGTTGATCGTGGTCGTCTTGCCGGCGCCGTTCGGACCGAGGAAGCCGAACACCTCGCCGATCGCGACCTCGAAGTTCACCCCCCGCACCGCCCGCACCTGGTCGAAGTTCTTGACGAGGTCGTGGACGGCGATCGCGGGGGTTTCGGAGCTTCCGTTGGCTTCGGCGTGCGGCATCTTGCTCTGGATAACTTACGCCGTCGGTCTTAGCACGACCTCAGTCCTCATTGTCCTCGGCGAGGATCCGGTAGAGCGAGCGGCGGGTTTCGGTGAGCGTCTCGATCGCCTGCTGGCGCTGAGACTCATCTCCGACCGTCGCCACCTGCCAGGCTGCCTTGCCGATCGCGATCACGAGCGGCCCGATGTCCGCGAGCGGACCGAGGCCCTCATCGCCGGAATCCCATGGCGCCGGCTCGTCGGCGCGCGTTTCGAGGTGCTCGCGCCCCGCGTCGGTGATCTCGAAGTGGCGCGCGCCCTCTGACTCGCTCGAGCGGACGAGCCCCTCGTCCTCGAGCTGGGCGAGCGTGGGGTAGACCGAGCCCGGGCTCGGGCGCCAGCGCCCGTCGCTGCGCTCCTCGATCGTCTGCATCAGCTGGTAGCCGTTGCGGGGCTCCTCGGCGAGCAGGCGCAGGAGCGCGAGCCGCACGTCGCCGCGCCGCGCGCGTCCGCGGCCACGACCGCGAGGACCACCGCCCCAAGGACCGCCGCCACCGCCCCATGGACCGCCGCCCCAAGGGCCGCCGCGCATGCGCCGCATGGCGATCAGGTCTTCGAGCTCCTCATCGCTCGGCCGACCGTGCCGACCCCTGCCGTGCTCGCGGGCAAACACCCACGCGCCGGGGCCGCCCTCCTCGCCGCGGGCGAACATCCAGTTCTTCTTCGCCCGCCGGCGATCTGTCTTCCTGGGCCTGGACCACTGCCCGGGCCATTGTTGTGCAAATGAATCGCCAGTCATACCGGGTCCTCCTCTGTTTGGGCGATGTATAACGATGCGTCAACGATATATCGGTACTGGTCGTTTGTCAAGAGGGCGCGCGTGCACCGACCAGCCGCCCCCAGCGTTCCGACGCGCGTAGCCCGGCCCGAGCGGCGTCAGTCGCGCGAGGCGTTGCGGCTGCGGACCCAGTCCGCGAGGCGCTGACTGACGTCGTCGACCTGCGAGCCGAGGTTCGTGACGTTGTCGCCGAGCTCGCGGAAGAAGGCCTTGAAGCGCTCGCGGTAGAACTCGACCGCGTCGCCGGCCTCCTCGCGGGCGGGGCGCTCGTCGCCGCGGCGCCGGTACTCACCGCGCGTGATGCGGTCATATTCGCCGCTCTGAACCCAGCGCATGACCTCGGACACGCGACGGACGGCGTACGAGTGCGTGGCGCCGATCTCGAGCAGGAAGCGCTGTACGCGGTCGGACTTTGCATCCCAGTTCTCGTACTCCATCGCCTGCGCCATGAACGCGTCCAGGTTGAGCTGCTCGGCCGGCATGCCGCTCGTCGCGACCATCAGCGTGCGGCACACGATCCGGGGATCTCGCACGGCGAGGACCGCCGCTCTGTCGGCGCTGAGCTCGGCGGCGCGGCACCATTCGAGCAACACCGCCCGCACCGCACGGAGCGGGATGCCGGCGATCATCGGGAGGCTCGAGCCGGCGCGCAGGAGAATGTCGAGCGCCGTCAGGTAGAGCACGTGGTCGGACAGGATGTGACCGAGCTCGTGGGCGAGCACGCCCCGCTGCTCGCCGGGGCTGAGTTGCTGCAAGAGGCTCGAGTCGACAACCACGATCGGGTCCCTGGAGCCGATCGTGTGGGCGTTGCCCCACGGCGATGAGCTGACGTAGAGGCCGTACGTCGCCGGCATGTCGAGGATCTTGCAGACGCCCTCGAACGACGTCCACAGCTCAGGCAGCTGCCGATCTGAGACCTTGACCGAGTTGCCGAGGTAGAGCTGGCGCAGGGCGCGCTCGTAGCGGAACTCGACCAGCCGGCGCACGACCGTGTCGAGCATCGGGACCGACTTCAGCGCCGTCGTCGCGGCGCGGTCCGCGGGGTGCTCGTACGCCCTCGGCGAAATCTCGGGATAAGCGTCGAGGACGAGCGGCAGGTTGTCGTGCGTGGCCATCGATGCTGAGCGTACTCCCGCAGCGCGCAAAGTAGGGAGAATCCGGCGGTGCGAACCGCGCGCGTATCGCAAACCTTCGAAGGCACGGTCGCCGAGGCCGAACGGTGCTGGTATGACACGCGCCGCTGGCACCTCTGGGTCGACGGGCTTGACCGCGTCGTCGAGGTCGACGGCACCTGGCCCGACGCGGGAGCGACCGTCACGTGGCAGTCGGGCCCGGCCGGCCGCGGCACGGTGGTCGAGCGCGTAATCGCCCACGAGCCGCTGGAGGGCCAGGCGCTCGAGGTGCAGGACAGCTCGATCCGTGGCCGCCAGCGCGTCGCGTTCGCCCCCACCACGCCGGGCGTCGAGGTGACGCTGACGCTCGAGTACGAGCTCCTGCGGCGCTCGATCGTTACGCCGGTGGTCGACCTGCTGTTCATCAAACGCGCGATGGCGGCGTCGCTGGCGGTCACCGTCAGTCGCTTCGGGGCCGAGCTCGCGGCCGCACGGGAGGGCAGTTGAGCGCCCTCGGGCCGGGCGCGCCCCGGCTCGCGGAGCTGATCCATGAATCGGGCTCGGTCGTGGCGCTGACCGGCGCCGGGATCTCGGTGCCGTCCGGGATTCCCGATTTCCGCTCCCCGGGCTCGGGCCTGTGGGAGAACGTCGATCCGATGAAGGTCGCCCACATCGACGCATTCCATCGCGACCCGGCGGAGTTCTGGAGCTTCTACGGGCAGCGTTTTCAGACGCTCGAGGACAAGCAGCCAAACGGGGCCCACGTGGCGCTCGCGACGCTCGAGCGGGCCGGCCTGCTGGACGCGGTGATCACGCAGAACATCGATCGCCTGCACGCCAAGGCAGGGACGCGCGAGCTGATCGAGGTCCACGGGACGATCGACCACTCCTCGTGCCTGTCCTGCGCGGCGCGCTATCCGCTCGCCGACGTTCGCGCGCGTCAGCTTGCCGACGGCGGCGGCGTGCCACGCTGCGACTGCGGGCGGCCGCTGAAGCCCGACGTGGTCCTGTTCGGCGAGCTGCTCCCCGACCGCGCCTTGCGGCGCGCCGAACAGCTCGCCGCGGGGGCCGACCTGATGCTGTGCGTCGGCTCCTCGCTCGAGGTCTACCCGGTCGCCGAGCTGCCGGCGACGACGCTCATGGCCGGCGGCAGGATCGCGATCGTGACGCGCGGCACGACGCCGTTTGACGCGCGGGCCGCGGTCCGCTGCGACGGCGACGTCGTCGACGAGCTCGAGGCAGTAGTGGCACTCCTCGGCCTCTGATCCGCGGCACCGGAGCTAGGCACGCTGTACGGCGCGGGCGCGCAGGGCGGCCTCGATCCGCTGCAGCGTGAACGCGACCGACTGCAGCTCGGCGTCGCCGAGCCTACCGGCGAGGGCGGCCTGGGCCGCGACCGCGACCGGCTTGCGCTGGGCGCGGAGCTCGGCAAGCCGGTCGGCCAGCTCCGCGGCGCCCGGCTCCGACGGCAGCTCCGCGAGCGCGGCGTCGAGTGCGACGAGCACCTGGAGCGCGGCCTCGCGGTCCCGGCCGTGGTCGAGGTCGAGCCGGGCCCGGAGCGCGAGCTCCTCGCAGACGAGCGGGCGTTCGCGCGCGCCGAGCACCGCGGCGAGCCGCACCTGCGGAGTCAGGACGCGTGCGCGCCGCTGCCGGCCCTCGGCCTGCACGAGCTCCCGGGCGTCGGTCCAGAGCCCATCGGCGACCTGCTCGCCGGCGCCGAACCCGACCCGTGCGACGATCGCCTGGCGTCGCGTCACCGCGTGGACGTACGGGTCGGCGGTAACGACCCGGAAGGCATGCAGCGCCCGGTTGAGGACCTCGATCCCCCGGTCGAGGTCGTCGTCGTCGGCCTGCTCGAGCCAGGCGCTCGCCTCTTGCGGCCCGGCCAGCGGCCTGCCGACGTCGACGACGGTCGCGCGGCCGGTACTGACCGGCGTAGGCTCGGGCTCAGGTGGAGCTTCACGCTGCTTGCGCATCTGCGCGAGCCGGCGGCGCTCCGGGGCGCCGAGCGTCGCAAACACGATCACGTGCTCGGCGGGCGCCTCGGGCTCGTCGGGCGGGCGCAGCAGATAGCGCCCGTCGGGAGGGCCGAAATGCCACGGCAGCTCGACCTGCACGAAGCGGAACAGAGACGAGGGGGCGCTCACGGCCGCGCCACGACCGACCCGCCGCTCAGTTGCTTGCGACTTTGATCGCGTACTTGCTTGGCGCGATCGGAACGACCGGCTCGGGGATCTGGCTGATGTGGTTGATCAGCTGCACCCACTGGCCAGGCTGGAGCAGGGTCTTGACCTGCGTCGCGAGCTTCTGGTTGGTCCCGAAGTCCGGCGTGAACGTGATCTGGATCCGATTCTTGTGATCGGCAAGCGCCAGCGTCGAGGGCTGGCCCTTGTAGGACACGTCGCTGATGATCTGGTCCGGCGCCATGCTGCCCTGGAGCGTCAGGAGCCGGCGGATCGCGATGTCGGTGATCGAGCCGGGGCCTTGGTGGCCCTCGATCGGAATGTTGTTGATCTTCGAGATGTCGACGCTCGCGCCGGTGGCACCCTGCTCGTCGACGCCGGTCGAAGCGTTGATGCTATGGCCGCAGTCGAGCCCCGAGACGTATGGATCGAGGCCTGACGCCGACAGGAACTCGATCGTCGCGAGCACGCGCCGGTCGATCAGGCCGGCCTCGATGTCACGCCGCCCGCAGTTGTAGATCTGGACGTGCGGATCGGCGAGGACCCGCTCGGTCAGCTGCTGCTTGGACATCAGCAGCACCTGGCCGACGGACGCGTTCTTGGCGCCGGGGCCGAAGAACGGGTCGACGCCGGCGGCGCGATAGACGGCGGTCGCCTCGAGCAGCTTCCATCCGTCGAGGATCGGCTTGGGGTCGATCAGCGGGGCGTTCTTGCCGGCCGGGCGGACCTGGAAGTAGACGTGCGGCGAGACGCCCTGCGACGGGCCTCCGATCCGACCGAGGATCGTGCCGGCGACGACGATCGAGCCGGCCTTCAACGGCTGGAGCGTGTACTGGTTGCGGCCCAGGTGCAGCGTGTCGGAGAAGTAGTTGCGGAAGCTCGAGACCATCTGGGCCGAGCTCTTGAGCTGGAGATCGCCGCCGGCGGCGTACGAGCCAGGGCGCGCCGGGTTGGCGAACAGGCGCTCCTTGACCATCGGCGTCGCGAGCGACGTCGTCTGGGTCCCCGAGGTGGCCTTCGTCGACTGCGGCGTGCTGGTCGTGGGGCTCGCGGCGCTCGTCGTGTTGGTCGCGGGCGCAGCCTTGGCCGCGGGCGTCGAGGTGAGCTTGGTCGCCTGCGAGCCGGCGCTCGCGGCCGAGGTGGGCGGCTTGCCCGCCGGCGCCGACAGCTCCTTGGCGATGTCGCTCGGGTTGAGCTTGACGGCCTTGGGCACCGGGTACTTGCGCGAGACCGAGCCGAGCTGCGAGTACGTGTAGACGTTGCCGGTCGCGTCCTGGAGCACGATGTAGTGACCGAGTTGGGCGTTGTCGCCGACCTTGAGGATCTTGCCGTCGTTGACGGCGATCACCGGCGAGCCGGTTTTGGCGAAGATCGAAGTGCCGGTGCTCGATGGATTGGTGCTGATCGGGACGGCGGCGTTGGAGCCCTGCGCCCGCTCCTTGGCGAGGCGCAGCACCGAGTCGTCGGCGTACTTGGCGGGCGCCGCGACCGGGAAGTGACCCTGGACGAGGCCGGTCAGGGCGCCGATCAGCTGGGACGGAATCCCGCCGATCAGCTTCGCGCGCAGCAGGACCGACTGCACGTACCACTCAGCGTGGTTGTAGGCGAAGATCGCCTGAGACAGGTTCGTCGAGGCGCCGGCGGCGTGCAGGTACCGGGCGGCGGTGAAGATCGCGTCAACGGGGTTGTAGGGGTCGGCCACACCGTCGCCGTTGGCGTCGACGGCCCAGCGCTTCCAGGTCGACGGCAGGAACTGCATCCAACCGACCGCGCCCGCCGATGAGACCGACAGGTTGCGGCCGTAATCAGTCTCAATCTCGTTGATCGCGGCGAGCACCTGCCACGGCACCTGGTACTCGATTCCGGCGGCCTGGTAGATCGGGATCAGGAACGGCGGGATCTGGAAGTTGTCGATGAAGAAGTTGGGGACGCCGACCGGCGCCGGGCCGGGCGTCGACAGCGAGAAGGTCGGATTCGTGGCCGCCGGGACGCCGGGGCCGGTCGGCAGGTTCGACTTCGCCTTCTTCTTGGACTTCGCCTTCGTCTTCTTCTTCTTCTGCTTGGACTTCGACTTGTGCGTGGCCGATTTCTGCTCCGAGGTGGAGCTCGAGCTCGGCGGCTGCTGATGGCTCGACTGGCGCTGCTTGCGGCTCGGCTTGGAGGGCTTCAGCGATGAGGTGCTGGTCGAGCTCGTGGTCGTCGAGGTTGAGGTCGAAGTCGACGACGAGGTTGAAGTAGAGCTTGAGGTTGAGTTCGAGGTCGACGACGGCGAGCTCGAAGTCGTGGAGCTGGAGCTCGACGTCGGCGTGGTGGTCGTCGTCGAGCTCGGGGGGGTCGTGGTGGAGCTCGAAGCCGGAGCACACGTCTCGCTCTCGGAGACGACCGTGCCCGAAACCGGCAGGTTGAGACTCGAGACCGGGGTGCCGGGCGCGACATCGACATTGAACGTGTACGTCTGCCCGCCCAAAACTGTCACTGTGACCGTGCAGGGGTCAGCCGACGCGATCGGGGAGGCGACGGTGAACATGGTCGCCAACGCGGTTCCCAAGACCGCCACCAAGAACAGCAGTTTCCCCCTAATCGGCACTTTGCAGCCTTCTCCTATCCGTGATCATGCCTGGGCGCAGCTGCTAACACAGCGGTTCGGCAACCGCGTGTGCGTGGGAAGCTACTGACTGGTCGGTTTGTTTGCAACGCCGAACTGCTCCTGGCCCGGGGCCCCACGCACCGACATCCCGGACCGTGCCGTGGCGCTGTGGAATCCCGCTGTTCTGAGTGCATTCCCGCCTCGGCAGCCAGAAAAACGCAATTCTGGACACCAAGGCTCGAGTTTAGGTTCAGAGTTGGCCGGCACTCGCTCCAGAGCCGCACGACTCCTCGCCTAGCTGTTCATTTGTCGGCATCTCGCGGCTCAGACATGAGCCGTTGGGCCCTGCCCCGCACGGCCCTCAGCTGCGCCCGCGCAGCCGCGGTAGAGTCCGGCCAGATGAGCGACGAGGACTCTTTCAAGGTCCGAGTGACCAAACAGAGCGAGGAGGCGATCGGCAAGCTCGCCCAGGACCTGCTCGAGAACAAGGTCGTGAGCGGGGCGCTGTCGGCCGCCTTTGAGACGCGCGAGCGCGCACTCCGCGCCCAGGAGGCGGCGATGGGCGCGCTCAATATCCCCTCGGCGGCCGACGTCGAACGGCTGACCCGCCGGGTCCGCAGCGTCTCGCAGCGTCTCGAGGGCATCGAGGATGGCCTTGACCGGGTCGAGGCCCGGCTCGAGCGTGCCGGCAGGACGCAAGACCTCGAGGAGCGCCTCGCGCGGATCGAGGCCGCGCTCGAGCGGCTCGAGGCCCAGAACGCCGGCAGCGAGCGGCCGGCGTCGGTCGACTGACCGCCGCCCGAGCGTCCGAGCCTTGGATTGACCGCCGGCTAACGGTCCGAGGCTTCGATTGACCGCAGTGCCGCGGCGCCCACGTCTCCAAGGCGCAGCTCGGCGGCGTGGAGCGCCTCGGCGTCGATCCGGCGGCGCTCGGGCAGCAGGATGTCGGTCACGATCAACAGTGCCGCCGCGCGAAGACCGCGGCGAGCCGCGACCGTGAACAGCGTCGCGGCCTCCATCTCAACTGCTCGCGCCCCGCTGCCGAGCCAGCGCCGCTCGGCTCCCTCGGGCGTGTCGTAGAAGAGGTCGGTCGAGACGACAGGCCCGGTCGGCAGCTGTCCGCCGCCGGCGGCGATCAGCCGCTGCACGAGTCCAGCGTCGGCGGCCACGCGCGTCGCGGCGCCGAGCGCGCGGCTCGTGCCGTCCTCGGCGATCGCCTCGGTGACGATCAACAACTGTCCGAGCTCGAGCGCCGGATCGAGCGCGCCACAGGTTCCGGTTCGCAGCAGCGTCCGCGCGCCGAGATCGTCGAGTTCGCTGATCACGATTGCGGCGCTCGGCCCGCCCATCCCGGTGCTCTGGACTGTCAGCGGGGCGCCGTCGGCGCCGGTGCCCGAGTAGCCCCACAGGCCGCGGTTGTGGTTGAACATCTTCGGTCCTGAAAGCACGGCCTGGGCGAGCAACAGCGCGCGTCCCGGGTCACCCGGGAGCAGGACCCGCTGTGCCAGCGGGGCGGTCGGGTGAAGATGGATCGGATCGGTCACGGACGGGGAAGTTATTCGTCTGGCCGGGCACGCGTTTGATCGCCGTCGGCCGGGGATACACTGGCCCGCGAATGGGCGAATTCAGATCCCCGAAGGAGTTCCGGGAGGTTATGGATCGGACCTTCACCCTGATGAGCGACGACGCCGCGATGGGGCCCAAGCTCCGGGATGCCGACACGCCACAACGGTTCGAGTTCACCGACCTGGACCTCGTCGTCAACATCCGCGCGGGGGGCGAGGGCGAGCCGAACCTCCACTGGGAGTGGTCTGACGACGTCGCATGGGAGCCAAAGGTGCAGATGACGATGAACTCGGAGACCGCCAACCGCTACTTCCAGGGCAAGGAGAACGTCGCGATCGCGATCGCCAGGCGCCGGATCAAGACCGGCGGTGACGTCAAGGCGGCACTCGCGTTGATCCCGATCACCAAGCCGCTGTTCGAGCGCTACCGCGAGATGGTCGCGGTCGACTATCCCCACCTCGAGCTCTGATCACGGAAAGAGCCGTATTTCCAACCGGGCGATTGACAGAACGCCCGATGCCGGGTAGACCTAGAACATCAGGCAAGGCAATAGGTCGGATCGTGGGCGCGCCTCCGCGCGCGACCGCGAGGCGCCGCCGGAAACGTGACGAGCGCCGACGACCGACGCAGCGGGCCGTTAGTCCCGCGGGCGGCGGGGCCTCGTCCTCACCGAGACCCCGCCGCCGACTGATTAGGGCCTGTCGATGACGCGGACGTCGACGGACGGGCCTGAGGATCCGATCACCAGCGCGGCGGCCTTGGTTTCCCGCGTGCGTGCGGAAGGGCTGCTCGAGCCGGGCCGGCCGGTCGTCGTCATGTACTCGGGCGGACGGGACTCGACCTGCCTGCTCGACGTCGCCGTCCGGATCGCGGGCGCCGAGGCGGTCAGCGCCGTGCACACGAACTACGGGTTGCGCGCCGCCGCCGACGCCGATGAGCGCCACTGCGCCGAGCTGTGTGAGCGGCTCGGGGTCCAGCTCGACGTGCGGCGCCCGGTCCGTCCCGACGGGGGCGGGAACTTTCAATCCTGGGCGCGAGACGAACGCTATGGCGCGGCCACCGAGCTCGCGCTCGCCCGTGGCGCTGACGTCGCCGCCGGGCATACGCGATCTGATCAGGTCGAGACGATCCTGTATCGGCTCGCCTCGTCCCCGAGTCGGCGCGCGCTGCTGGGGATGCGTCCGCGCGACGGGCGGCTGATCCGGCCGCTGCTCGGTTTCACGCGCGAGGAGATCGGCACGTACTGTCGCGCGCGTGGTCTGCGCTGGCGCGATGACGAGAGCAACGAGTCAGCGGCCTACGCGCGCAACCGGATCCGGCGCGAGCTCGTGCCCGCGCTCGAGCGCGCGCACCCGGCCGCGCAGGCCAATGTGCTGGCGCTCGCCGAGATCCTCCGTGCGGAGGGTGACGTGCTCGACGAGCTCGTCGGGTCGGTCCTCGACGGGCGCCGGGAGATCGCGCTCGCGCAGCTGCGCGAGCTCGCTCCCGCGCTGCGACGGCTGGTCGTGCAGCGGCTCGCCGACGATGCCGCCGGCGAGCCGGCGGCCGGGGTCGCGCGGCGCGCGGACGAGATCGCGGCGCTGTCCGAGCACGGGACGGCGTCGCTTGACCTGCCGCACGGGGTCCGGGCGACGGCGCACGCGGGGGTGCTGCGGTTCGGGCGCACGCCGCGGCCACTTAGACTGGATCCGTGAGCGATGATGGAGCGATCGGGGACACCCTCGTCGGTGCCGAGGAGCTCAAGCTCCGCGTGCGCGAGCTGGGTGCCGAGATCTCGCGCGATTACGCGGACAAGGACCTGCTGCTGATCGGCGTCTTGAAGGGTGCGGTGTTCTTCGTCTCTGACCTGATGCGCCACCTCGAGATCCCGGTCGAGGTCGATTTCATGGCCGTCGCCTCATACGGCTCGGCGACCAAGTCCTCGGGCGTGGTGCGGATCCTCAAGGACCTCGACGCCGCGATCGAGGGCCGCGATGTCCTGATCGTCGAGGACATCGTCGACTCGGGCCTCACGCTCCAGTACCTGCTGCGTAACCTCCAGGGCCGCAATCCGGCCTCGCTGGAGGTCTGCGCTCTGCTGATCAAGCCCGAGCGCCGAAAGGTCGAGTTAAAAACCAAGTATGTCGGCTTTGAGATTCCGAACCGGTTTGCGATCGGATATGGACTCGACCACGCCGAGCGCTACCGCAACCTTCCCTACGTCGCTGCGTTGAAGGAGTGAAAGCCCTGCTTCAGCCGTCCTTATCTGGACTTAAGGCCCAAACCCAGGTGCTACGCTTGCAAATCCCCGGTCCAACGCCCATCGATGAAATGCGCGCTTCCGGAAACAGCAACGGGATCACTTCATGAGCAGGTTCTTCAAGAGCGCCGCATTTCCGATTCTGATTGTCGTCGTACTTGCGTTCTTCGCGCAGAAGCTGATCGGGAGCTCGAGCAAGTCGCCGAGCTACACGTTCGGGCAGCTCGTCACTCAGATCCAGAGCGGCGAGGTCAAGAGCCTGGAGCTCGACCAAAAGCAGAACAGCGCCTCGGTCACGCTCGACAACGGCCAGAAGTACTCGGTCGGATATCCCGACAGCTACGCGAACACGCTGATCAACGACGCGATCAAGGACCCCGGTGGCGGCCAGACGGTCAACGTCGAGAGCAAATCTTCCAACGGATGGCTGTCGCTGCTGACCTACGTGCTCCCGTTCCTGCTCTTCATCGGCTTCTGGATCTTCCTCATGAACCAGGTCCAGGGCGGCGGCTCGAAGGTGATGTCGTTCGGTAAATCGAGGGCGAAGCGGATGTCGGTCGACTCGCCGAAGATCACGTTCCGCGACGTAGCGGGGGTCGATGAGGCCGTCGAGGAGCTGCACGAGATCAAGGAGTTCCTCGAGAACCCGAAGAAGTTCCAGGCGCTCGGCGCGCGGATCCCGAAGGGCGTGCTGCTGTACGGGCCGCCCGGTACCGGTAAGACGCTGCTCGCCCGCGCGGTCGCCGGCGAGGCCGGCGTGCCGTTCTTCTCGATCTCGGGCTCGGACTTCGTCGAGATGTTCGTCGGCGTCGGCGCCTCGCGCGTGCGTGACCTGTTCGAGCAGGCAAAGCAGAACAGCCCCTGCATCATCTTCATGGACGAGATCGACGCCGTCGGCCGTCACCGTGGCGCCGGCCTCGGCGGCGGTCACGACGAGCGCGAGCAGACGCTCAACCAGCTGCTGGTCGAGATGGACGGCTTTGAGATGAAGGACAACATCATCTTGATCGCCGCCACCAACCGGCCCGACATCCTCGACCCGGCGCTGCTGCGCCCGGGCCGCTTCGATCGCCAGATCGTCGTCGACCGGCCCGACCGCCTCGGCCGCAAGAAGATCCTCGAGGTCCACACGCGCGGCAAGCCGCTCGCGCGGGAGATCGACGTCGACGCGCTCGCCGGCCAGACCCCGGGCTTCACCGGCGCTGATCTGTCGAACCTCGTCAACGAGGCCGCGCTGCTCGCCGCGCGCAACGGCAAGCGCGAGATCACGCAGGTCGAGCTCGAGGAAGGGATCATGCGGGTGATCGCAGGTCCGGAGAAGAAGACCCGCGTGATGAGCGAGAAGGAGCGCAAGATCACCGCCTATCACGAGATGGGTCACGCGATCGTCGGTCACTTTTTGCCGAACTCCGACCCGATCCACAAGATCTCGGTGATCTCACGCGGTCAGGCGCTCGGCTACACGATCTCGCTGCCCGGCGAGGACAAGTTCCTCACCACACGCGCGGAGCTTCAGGACACGCTGTCGATGACGCTCGGCGGCCGTGCGGCGGAGGAGATCTGCTTCAGTGAGATCACGACCGGCGCGTCGAACGACCTCGAGAAGGTGACCGCGACCGCCAAGCAGATGGTGATGCGATTCGGGATGTCCGAGAAGCTCGGTCCGCGCGTGTTCGGTCATGACCACGGCCAGCCGTTCCTGGGGCGCGAGTTCAGCGCCGAGCCCGATTACTCGGATGAGATCGCGCGGGAGATCGATGACGAGGTCCGACGGATCATCGAGACTGCCCACGTCCAGGCGCGCGAGATCCTCACCACCAAGCGCGCGTCGCTCGAGAAGCTGTCCGAGATCCTGATCAAGCGCGAGACGATCGAGAAGGAGCAGTTCGAGGCGCTCCTCGACGGGCAGAGCGAGGCCGACGTGTTCGGCTCCGAGGCCCCCCCGACGCCGCCCGAGCTCCCCGCCGTCACCGGCACACCCGAGCGCGCCCGCCCCGATTCTCCCCGGCCGCTCCCGCGACCCGGGCTCGCCGGCGGCACCGCCGAGTAGCCCACGCTTGACAAGGCTTCGCCACCGGCCCCGCGGACGGCCGGCGGCGACCCGATGCCTCGCCCGCCGCGCGGTGCGGCGCCGACCGCGGCAATCCGTGGAAAATCCGTCGCCGTCCCGCGGATTTTCCACGCCTGTCGCACTGAGGCTGCGTTCTGTGGAAAATCCGATCCGCGGCGGCCGGATTTTCCACGAAGCGCGCAGCGGCGGTCCCGGGTCTCACCGGCGCCAGCGCCGGCCCCGGCCCGGGCGCCGGCCCCGGCCCGGACCTACGACAGCGCGGTCAGAGCTTGCGAGAGGCGCGCGCGAGATCGTCGCCTACCGACGGCGTGCCCGGCAGCGGCGGGTTCAGCCCATCGGCGCGGCACCTCGCGAGGCCGGCCTTGAGGCCCGGCGCCGGGTGGAGCTTGGGCGGCTTCATGAACGCCGGCTTGCGGAAGTCGAAGTAATCGGTCATCGGGTGCGCGTTGGCGTCGCGGAAGGTCATCGCGGGGAGGTTCCACTTGCGTTCGATGAAGGCGGTCACGGACGTGTGATCCTGGATCACGCGCGAGACGTAGTTGCGCTTCGCCCACGGCGAGACGACGAACAGCGGCACCCGGAATCCGTAGCGGTTGAAGCCACCCGGGAGGAGCGGCGTCGTATTCCCAGGCGGCGGGATCGGCGGGATCGAGTCGGGCGCGATCGCGGGCGGCGGTGGGACGTGGTCGTAGTAGCCGCCGTGCTCGTCGTAGTTGATGAACAGCGCTGTGCTCTTCCAGGTCGGGGCCTTCATCAGCGCGTGCACGACGTTGGCGACGAACTCCTCGCCCACCTGGATGTCCTGCGGATCCTCCTCCGAGGTCGTCGTGTAGTTCGGGTCGAGCATCGTGAACGCGGGGAGCTTCCCGGCCGCGGCGTCGGTGTAGAACTGGGCCATCGGGTGCTGGCGCGCGGCGTTGGCCTCGGCCGGGATCAGCAGGTAGCTCGCAACCTCCTGGAAGTAGACGCCCCAGTCGATGCCCTGTGCGCTCAGCCGCTCGAAGATCGTCCCGTTCGCAGCTGGCGTCGTGATCGACTGGACCGTGTTGGTGGCGACAAGGCCCGAGGACGTCCCGGAGAACAGGTAGCGGCGGTTCGGGTCGGTCTGCCCGAGCATCGAGCAGAAATAGCGCTCGCCGAGCGGGAAGTGCTTGGCGAGCGAGTAGGTGAACGGCAGATCGGTCTTGTCCCAGTACACCATCGCGATCGGTCCGCTCGCAGCCACGAAGCCCGAGTTCTTGCCGTTCGCGTACGAGATGTGCGATGCGTTCCAGTTCTGTCCCGGGGCGCCCGTCAGCTGGCACGGCGACGGGAGGTGTGTGGCGATGATCCGCTCGCCCCCCGCAGCCGGGTTGAAGTTGGTGACCCGCCCCCTGCGCCGCGTGAGCCCGTCTACGTGCTCCCGGCCGGGCACCTGATACGGGACCATCCCGAGCAGGTTGTCGAACGAGTGGTTCTCCATCATCAACACGACGATGTGCTCGACCTTGGGCATGCTCGGATGGCCGATCGGGAGGTGCGGGAAGGGGAGGCTGTCGGGCCGGCGGATGCCGGGGGCCGCGGCCGCGATCGGCTTGGCCCAGGCGGGCAGCCGGCTCGACGCCAGCAGGGCGGCGCCTCCGGCGGCGCCGCGGAGCAATGTGCGGCGGGTGACGTTGGTTGCGGGTGCGTGCATGGGCCGCGGTGTATATCAACTGACGGGGCGCCTCAGCGCAGTTCCCGGCCGCGGTCGAGCCGGCGATAACGTGATCGTCACATGAAGCCCGATGCGCCGCAGACCTTCAGCCGGATCCTGCTCTCCCTGACGCGCGTGTGGCTGCCGCTCGGGATCGCCGCGGCCGGGGTCGTGCTGATCGTCCTCGGCCACGCGAGCGTGTCTGACCAGACCAACAACCGCACGCTCGAGTCGGGCGCCGGGGTCGCGCTCTTGATCGCGGCGGTGATCGTGTGGATGATCAACTGGATGTTCAGGATGAGCGTCGAGAGCAATCGGGACCGCGAGGAAGAGGAGCGGGCGCGGGAATTCTTCGACGTCCACGGCTACTGGCCCGACGAGGAGCCCTGATGCGCAGCGCGATCGCGGCGGCCGCGGCCGGGGAATTTGCGGTCATGGGGGTGGTCAACGTGACCCCCGACTCGTTCTCGGACGGAGGCCTGTACCTCGATTCGCGCGCCGCGATCGACCACGCGCGCGAGCTCGAACGCACCGGCGCCTCGATCCTCGACGTCGGCGGCGAATCGACCCGCCCCGGGGCCAAGCCGGTCCGCGAGGCGGAGGAACTGCGGCGCGTCGTGCCGGTGCTCGAGGGGCTGCGCGAGGCCGGGACACGGGCCCAGGTCTCGATCGACACGTCGAAGTCCGCCGTGGCGGCCACGGCGATCGCCGCCGGCGCGACGCTGGTCAACGACGTCACCGCACTGCGCAGCGATCCGACGATGGTCGAGGTCGTCGCAGCCGCGCAGGTCGACTGCTGCCTGATGCACATGCTCGGCGAGCCGCGCACGATGCAGCAGGACCCTCGCTACGGCGACGTCGTCTCCGAGGTGAAGGCGTTCCTCGAGCAGCGGCTCGAGTTCGCCGTCGCGCGCGGCGTGTCCGAGCAGCGGATCCTGCTCGACCCGGGGATCGGGTTCGGCAAGACGACCGAGCACAACCTCGAGCTGCTCCGGCGTCTCGACGAGATCGTCGCGCTCGGGCGCCCGGTCGCGATCGGTACCTCGCGCAAGTCGTTTCTCGGGAAGATCACCGCCAAGCCGGTCGAGGATCGGATCGCCGCGACGATCGCGACCAACGTGTTCGCGTACACCCGCGGGGCGCGCGTGTTCCGCGTCCACGACGTCGCCCCGGTCCATGACGCGCTTGCGATCATGGCTGCTACGGTCAAGCGCCCATGGGCGAGCACGACGCCGACGAGTTCGACGACCTCGACGACGTAGACGACGACGACGAGGAGGGCTCCGAGCCCGAGGTCACGATCGAGATCAGCGGGCTCTCGCTGTATACCCATCTCGGCGTCACGGCTGCCGAGCGCGAGGTAGGCCAGCGTCTGCTGATCGACATCCGGATCGACGTCGGCGAGTGTGACGCGACGATCACCGACCGGATCGAGGACACGATCGATTACGGCCAGGTGTGCGAGCAGGCGAACCTGATCGCGCACCAGCGCACCTACAAGACACTCGAGCGCCTCTGCGCCGCGATCGCCGAGCAGCTGCTCGAGCGCTACGAAGCGAGCGCCGTGTGGGTCAAGGCCGCCAAGCCCGAGCCACCGCTGGCACTCCCGGTCAGCGAGGTGTCGGTCGAGGTTTGGCGCGAGGCGGCCGGTTGAGGCAGCCCGGTTTCCTCGGGCTCGGCTCGAATATCGGTGACCGGAGGGCGCACCTCGAAGCGGCCGTCACGACGCTCGCCGAGTACGGCGTCGCGGTGCTCGCGTCCTCGTCGGTGTACGAGACCGAGCCGGTCGGACTGGTGCTCGACCAGCGCGAGTTCTACAACGCCTGCCTGCAGGTCGAGACCGAGCTCGAGCCCGAGCCGCTGCTCGATGCGTGCAAGCAGGTCGAGCGGGCGATCGGCCGTGAGCCCGGGGGCGTCCGCCACGGACCGCGCGTGATCGACGTCGACCTGCTGCTGCTCGGCGAGCTCGAATGCAGCTCGCCGCGGCTGACGCTCCCACATCCCGAGGTCAGCTCGCGGCGCTTCGTGCTCGTGCCGCTGCTCGAGCTCGATCCGGACCTGGCGCTCCCTTCCGGCGAGCGCCTCGCGGACAAGCTCGCCGCGCTCGGCGAGGGCGAGGCGGTAAGCCGCGCGGGCGCGCCGCTGGTGTAATTGCGCCGATGCTGCTCGTAGTCGACGTCGGCAACACCCAGACGCACTTCGGCGTGTTCGAGGCCGGCACCGACCGGCTGACCGAGCACTGGCGCTTTGCGACCGTGCGCGAGTCGACCCAGGACGAGCTCGGCGCCCAGCTGTCGAACCTGCTCGCGCTCCGCGGACTGGGGTTCGGCGACGTCGACGCTTCGATCGTCTCCTCGACCGTCCCGCAGCTCTCCGAGCAGTGGACCGAGATGTCCAAGCGCTACCTCGGACACGAGATGCTGGTCGTCGGGCCCTCGATCCGGACCGGGATGGCGATCAGGATCGACAACCCACGCGAGGTCGGCGCCGACCGGCTCGTGAACGCGGTCGCGGCCTACGACCGGATTCGAGACACGTGCGTCGTGGTCGACTTCGGGACCGCGATCACCTACGACGTCGTTTCGTCGGCCGGCGAGTACCTCGGCGGGATCATCACCCCGGGAGCCGAGATCTCGATCGACGCGCTCTATGAGCGCGCCGCCAAGCTCCCGAAGGTCGAGGTCGCCCAGCCGCGCTCGCTGATCGGCAAGTCGACCGTCGATGCGATCCGCAGCGGGATCGTGTTCGGGTTCGCCGCCCAGGTCGACGGGATCGTGCGCCGACTGCGCGAAGAGCTCGGCTCGCAGACCAAGGTCCTGGCGACGGGCGGCCTCGCCGGGGCGCTCGTCCCGGCCGTTCAGGAGACGATCGACGAGGTCGATGATCTGCTGACGTTGGTTGGGCTGCGGCTGATCTGGGAGCGCAACGCCGGCTAGCGGCTCAGGCCACCGCGACGATGCCCGGGACCGGGACGTCGGGCGTCCGCGCGACGATCGAGGCCATGATCAGGAACGCCAGCCGGCGCCGGTCGGTCGGCTGCTCGGCGGTCGCGCGGTCGAAGTGATCGAGCAGATTGCGGATCACCGCGAACAGCGGCGCGTCGTCGATCTCATCGGGCACGTCGCACGCCAGGCGCGCGAGCGCGAGCATCTCGGGGCCGCCCTCGTTGCCGCGCATCGTCGCGATCGCGCCGAGCATCAGGAACGCGGACACGCGATCGAGCAGCACGTGAGAGGCCTGTTCGCGCTCGCCGACCGCCGGCCCGAGCGCAGCCAGCGGCTCGCCCGCGGCGATCCGGAGCGCCTGGCCCGATGCGATGCTGCGGATCTGGTCATCGTTGAGCCCCACCTGGTGTGCCATCCGCAACTGGAACACGCTCGACATCGCCGTCGCTCCGTAGGGGGAGTCGCTCGCGAACAGGATCTGCCCGGCGGGCACCAGCGAGAACAGCGCCTCGAGGTCGGCGGGCATCCACCAGGCGGTGTCGAACAGGAGGTTGGGGTAGTCGGCCGCGACGCGCCAGATCCAGGACAGGTCGCAGATCGCCGCGTGGGCGAGGATCAAGCGCATGTTCGGGAACGCGTCGACGAGCTGCACGGCGTGGGCGCCGAGCGCGGGGATTCCGCGCCCCGCGTGAATCAGCATCGGCAGCCCGCGCTCATCGGCGAGCGCGGCCAGCGAGCGCACGTCCGGGTGATCGAGCGTGAACTGCTCGGCGCGCGGGTGGAGCTTGATCCCGTGGGCGCCGGCGGCGAGCGCGCGCTCGGCCTCGGCGATCGCGCCGTCGCCCGGCTTGACGCGGCAGAACGCGACCAAGAGGCCGTCGGAGGTGCGGGCGGCCTCGAGCACCATGTCGTTGGCCGGCGGGTAGCCGTCGGGCTCGTGCATCGGGAACACGAACGCGCCGCGCGCGTCCGCCGCGCCGAGCATCGCGAGCAGCTCCTCGGGGGTCTGTTTCATCCCGTCGGGATCGTTGCGGCCGAGATGCGTGTGGGCGTCAAACAGCTCGAGCCCCTGGACCTGCTCACGCATCAACTCAAACCACGGCTGCACGAGAGCTGGGAGGTCCATGGCCTTCATTCGTACCATGAATCCATGGCCGACAACCTGACCGACGCGTGGAACCTGGGCGGGATCACGATCCCGAACCGAGTCGTGCTCGCGCCCCTGGCGGGGATCGGCAATTGGTTCGTCCGTTTGCAGGCCAAGCGCCACGGCGCCGGGCTGGTGGTGTCCGAGATGGTGTCGAGCTTCGCGGTCCACTACCGCAACGAGCGCACCTGCCGCGAGCTGCTGCGGATCCATCCCGACGAGCATCCGGTGTCGATGCAGCTCTTCGGCCACGATCCCGACGTGATGGCCTCGGCGGCCGAGCGGGTCGCCGATGCGGGCGCCGACGTGATCGACCTCAACATGGGCTGCCCGGTCCCCAAGGTCTGCAAGACGGGCGCCGGCGCCGCGCTGCTGACCGATCCCGACCGCGCCGTCGCGCTCGCGAGGGCCGCGGCTCGCGGTAGCGGGCTGCCCGTCACGGTCAAGCTGCGCTCGGGCGCGCGCCCCGGTGACGCGAGCGGGGTCGAGGTCGCGCGCCGGCTGGTCGACGAGGCGGGCGTGGCCGGAATCTCGATTCACCCGCGTCACGCATCCCAACGTCACAAGGGTCAGCCCGATTACGAGCTCGCGCGCGCGCTGGTCGAGGAGCTCCCCGTGCCGGTTCTGATCTCGGGCGGGCTGAGCAGCGCCGATCGCGCCCGCGAGGCGTTCGAGCGCACCGGTGCGGCCGGGGTGCTGCTCGCGCGGGGCTCACTCGGAAACCCGTGGCTGTTCGAAGAGCTCGTCGGGACGCGCACGGTGCAGCCCAGCCGCGAGGAGGTCCTGGCCGAGCTCGATTGGGTGATCGAGCGCGCCTGCGAGCACCTCGGGACCGAACGGGCGACGCGCTACCTGCGCAAGTTCTACCCCTGGTACCTCGAGCGGCTCGGCGCCGACCGAGCGCTCCAGGACGAGCTGCAGCGAGCACCGACGCTCGAGCAGGCGCGGGAGCTCCTGCACACGGCGGCGCCTGCGGTGCCGATCGCCGGCTGAGCTCCCGACCTAGGGCCTACTCGGCGGTCAGCGACCGCGCGGGACGCCGGATGCCGGGGTGCCCGGACGCTGCGGCAGCGCCGGGGCCGAGCGGTGGCCCGAGCCGAGCGCGCCCGCGTGGGCGCGCAAACGGGGCTCGCGGCGCGTCCTGTGCAAGCTGGCGACGGTGGTCGCGAGCAGGATCACTGCGATCGCCCCGAGCGAGGCGCCGGTCGAGATCTCCGGCACCCCGTCGTGTTGCAGGTGGGCGAAGTGCAGGACGAGCTTGACCCCGATCAAGCCGAGGATCGCCGACAGGCCGACGGCCAGGTAGACGAGCCGGCGCAGCAGGCCGGAGACGAGTGCGAACAGCGGCCGCAGCCCCAGCAGCGCAAATGCGTTGGCGCAGAAGACGACGTACGCACTGGTCGTGACCCCGAACACGGCGGGGATCGAGTCGAGTGCAAACAGCAGATCGGTGGTGCCGATCGCGACCAGGACCAGGAACATCGGCGTCAGCATCCGGCGTCCGCGGTGGACGGTCACGAACTTGCCGCCGTCGTACTCGGGCGTGATCGGAAGCGCCCGCTCGGCGGCCGAGACGATCCGATTGTCCTCGATCTTCGGGTCCTCGTCTCGGTGGCGAAAGAGCTGCACCGCGGTGCCAAGCAGCACCAGTCCGAAGACCAGGAACATGAACGAGAACGCGTCGAGCAGCGTCGCCCCGAGCGCGATGAAGATCGCCCGCAGCACCAGCGCGAGCACGATGCCGGTGGTCAGAGCGCGTGACTGATGCTCGGCTGGCACCGCGAACGTGCCGACGATGATCACGAACACGAACAGGTTGTCGATCGAGAGGCTCTTCTCGACCAGGAAGCCGGCGAAATACTGCCCGCCCAGCTTCCAGCCCGACAGCAGGCCGAGGACGAGTCCGAAGGCGAGCGCGACCCCGACGTAGAACAGCGACCACGCCGCGGCCACGCGGAAGCGGCCGTCGTCGGGTCGCCGCGAGCCCACGATCAGGTCGACGGCGAACAGGGCGACGACGACCGCGATCGTCAATGCCCAGGTCGATGCGCTCAGTTCAGTCTCCCTCGGCCGGGGCGGGAGCCCCGCGGTGTCGCCGTCCGCGCTTGGGCCGGCGAGCGCGGGCGCGCGAATAGAGGGCGATCGCGGCGATCGAGACGACAAACACGGCGGACAGCGCGAGCGTGCCTCGCTCGGTGATCGAGATCACCTCGTCGAGTGACTGCGAGAAGACGTAGCCGAGCACCGAGAAGGTCACAGCCCAGATCCCCGCGGCGGCGGTGGTGCAGGGCACGAACCAGCGCACGGACATGTTCGAGGCGCCGGCGATGAACGGTGACAGCGGGCGCACGAAGCCGATGAAACGGCCGAGGATCAGCGTCTTGCCGCCGTGCGCGGCGTAGAACCGCTCCGCCTGCTCGATTCGCAGGCGGCTGATGCCCAGTTTCGGGCCGTGCTGGAGCAGGAAGCCCTGTCCCAGGCGCCGGCCGAGGGCGAATGAGATCAGGTCCCCGGTCAGGGCGCACGCCCAGACGATCGCGATCAGGGGGACGAGCGCAATTTCATGTTGTCCGGCGCTCACGCCGCCGAGCACGACCGCGATCTCGCCGGGGACGATGAAGCCCAGGCCGGCGCCGGTTTCGAGCAGCGCGAGGACCCCGACCAGGACATAGATGTAGGGACCCAGCGTCGCCGCCAGGTGGCGGATCTCGGTCTCGGTGCTAGGCGGGTTGACGAGGCCGCTGCCGTAGGCGAGCAGGCCGACGACGGCCGTGACCGCGAGCACCCGCAGGGCCACGGGCAGCTCGCGCCATCGGCGCGCAGCGACCGCCGCGATCACGGCGGCCGCGATCAGCCCGCCGGCGTTCATCGTCGGTCGTGACGATCGCCGAGGCGAAATGCGCGGTCCCGGCGCGGAACCGGTGGATGAGCCCGTTGCGGTCGCCGGGGTGATCGCCGGCGACCGCAACGAACGGCGGGGACTGGACCGCCGTGACCCCCGTGCACGTACTGCCCCTCTCCGCGGGTCCGCAGCATGTCGGGCTGCCGGCTGCACGGCGCGCGAACTCCGGCTCTGACCGCGGGGTGGTCGTCTACGGTCAGCGCCGGTGTCGCGCGCTCGTTACGCGGAGTGTGCGCTTGGTGGTCTGGGCTCATGGCGCAAGCATGCTCGGCGCAGGCCCGCGGGCAAATGGGGTCAACACCCCAATCTGGCGAATGGTGCCCGGACCCCATTGCCGACCGCATCGGCGTCCGCGATCCTCGCTGGCGATCCCGAATCCTGGAGCTGTTGATGACCGTCGAACGGGCGACCGGCGCCAACGGGCGCTGGACAGACGACAACGGGCACGAGCGCGCGCGCGAGTCGTTCGTTCCAGGCGCGGCACTCAGAGCGCTCGAGTCGGGCGTGCGCGGCTAGGTGTTAGGTCCCTCGCAACCCGGCTATGACGACGCTCGCCGAGTCTTCAACGCGATGATCGATCGCTATCCGGCTCTGATCATCCGCTGCGAGGGCGCGGACGACGTGATCCGGGGGATCACGTTTGCGCGCGCCAATGAGCTGCCGCTGGCGGTCAAGGGCGGTGGCCACGGCGTCGCGGGCCACGCCGTGTGCGACGGAGGCCTGATGCTCGACCTGGCGCCGATGAAACTGGCTCGCGTCGATTCGGGCCGGTGCGTGGTCACGGCGCAGCCCGGACTGACGCTCGGTGATCTCGACCGCGCGACGGAACCGTTCGGGCTCGCGACGCCGACCGGGATCATGTCGGGCACCGGTCTCTCCGGACTCGCGCTCGGCGGCGGCCTGGGGTGGCTCAACGGCAGCTACGGCCTCACCTGCGACAACCTCCTCGCCGCCGAAGTCGCGACCGCGAGCGGCGAGCTCGAGACCGTCGGTCCCGAGCGCCAGCCGGACCTGTTCTGGGGCCTGCGCGGTGGCGGCGGCAATTTCGGCGTCGTGACCGCGTTCACATTCAAGCTGCGCCGGGCACCGCCTGCTCGCGCCGCTGCGAGCGCTTGGGCCCGAGGCCGAGACCGTCGCGCGGATCCCCTATCGCGAGCTGCAGCGCCTTCCGGACGGCGCGTTTCCGTCCGGGCAGCAGCACTACTGGCGTTCGGGGAACGTGACCGAGGTCAGCGACGAGCTGATCGACGTGCTGCTCGAGTTCGTCGGTGTGATGCCGTCGCTCGCCTCCGGCGTCGGCCTGCAGCACATGCATGGGGCGGCGGCGCGCGTCGGACGCGAGGCGACCGCCTATGCGCACCGCGAAGCCCATTTCGACTGCCTGATCCTCTCGCAGTGGCCCGATCCGGATGTCTCGGTCGCGAACGTGCGCTGGACGCGAGAGCTGTTCGAGGCGCTGGCGCCGTTCTTCGCCGCGGGCGTGTACGTCAACGGCCTGGGCGACGAGGGTGAGGCCCGAGTCAGGCAGGCCTACGGCAGCAACTACGAGCGGCTCGCGGCGGTGAAGGCGAAGTACGACCCGACGAACCTGTTCGCGCACAACCAGAACATCCGGCCGGCCGGCGGCGCTGACCGCGCTTAGCCGCCGGTCAGGGCTGGACGAGCCCGCGCCTGATCGCGTACCGGGTCAGCTCGACACGGTCGTGCATCCCGAGCTTGTCGAGGATGTTCGCGCGGTGGCGATCGACCGTCTTCTCGCTGATCACGAGCGCATCCGCGATCTGCCTGGTGCTGTAGCTCTCGGCGATCAGCTTGACGACCTCCTGCTCGCGGGGCGTGAGCGGATCCTCTCGGATCGCCTCCTCGTCGTGAGCCTGGCGGAGGTAGTCGCGGATCAGGTCGGTCATCGCGCCCGGGTAGATGAACGCCTCGCCCCGCATCGCCGCCCGGCACGCCTCGACCAGGTCACGGTCGACGACGGTCTTCAGCACGTATCCCGACGCGCCCGCCTTGAGCGCCTCGTACAGGTAGCGCTCGTTGTCGTGCATCGACAGGATCAGCGTCCGCAGCTCGGGCCGCCGGCGGCGCAGCTCGGCGACCGCCTGCAGCCCCGTCATGCGCGGCATCGAGATGTCGATGATCGCGAGGTCGACCTCGGGGTCGGAGGCGAGCTTGATCGCCTCGGCGCCGTCCCCGGCCTCGGCCACGACCTCGAGGTCGGGCTCGGCATCGAGGACCAGCCTCAGGCCGCGGCGAACGACGGCGTGATCGTCGACCAGGAGGATGCGGGTTTTGAGTGGGGTCACGGGCCCGTTCGTGCGGTTTCGGGGCGGACCGTTAGGACGACGGTGCAGCCGCCGTCGTCGTTGGAGCGTATCTCCAGTTTGGCGCCGATCAAGGCCGCGCGCTCGCGCATCCCGCGGATTCCGGCGCCGGCCTCTCCGTCACCTGACAGCCCGCCGCCGTGGTCTGAGACGGCCATCACAAGGTCGGCTCCGTGGACCCGGAGCGAGAGGTGGGCGTGCGCGCTGCCGGAATGGCGCGCGACGTTGGTCAGCGCCTCCTGCGCGACGCGGTAGATGACCAGCTCGGACGCGGGATCGAGTTCGGGGAGGTGATCGTCGATCTTCTGGCTCACGCCGAGGCCGGACGCCTGGGCAAAGCGCTCGCACAGGACCGCCAGGGCACTGATGAGCCCGAGATCGTCGAGCGCCTCGGGACGGAGCTCGAGCGAGATCCGGCGGACGTCCTCGAGGCTCGAGCGGACGCCTTCCTGGACGACCGAGACCTCGTCGTGCAGCGCCGGCTGCACCCGCGACTGGACCCGCGCGAGCCCGAGCAGGACGGCCGTGAGCTCCTGGCCGACCTGGTCGTGGAGCTCCTGGGCGATCCGCAGCCGTTCGGCCTCCTGGCCTTCGAGCACGCGTCCGGTGGCCTCCCGTCGCTCGGTCTCGAGTCGATCGAGCATCTCGTTGAACGTCAGCGCGAGCTCACCCGCCTCCGAGGTGGGTTCCGCGCCCGGCATCCGTTCGCCCGGCCGCGCGAGGTCGACGCGGCGCGCGAGCGCCGTCAGCGCCTCGAGCGGGCGTACGACGCGGCGCAGCACCATCAGGTTGACGAATGCGACAAGTGCCAGCGCGATCGCGAGGACGACCGCTTCGTCGATCGCGACCGACGAGAACTTCCGTGGCTCGAGGACCAGCAGCGTGACGACCACGGCCGTGATCAGCAGGACCGCGTTCATCGCCGCGACGCGATAGGCGAGGGGCACGTACTTCCGCCTGACGGGACGCTTGCTCAGATCCATTCAGCGCTGCGCATCGAGCCTTTCGAGCTTTCGCAGCATCGCCCATTGGCGTGCGTCGAGCTCGCTCTGGCTCAGCGACAGCGTATGGCCTATGTCCACGTTCGAGATGCCGGCCAACATCATCCCGAAGATCGCCTGCTCCTCTGGGTCAAGCCGCCGTCGCATGCTGTCCGCCAATGATGGCGGCACGATCGGAAGATGTGTCTCTCCGTGTGCAGCATCGCGGATCTGCTCGCACAGCTGACCGCCGAGCGCGGCCTTGCTGACCAGCGCGTTCGCCTCGGCAACCACGCATGCGGCGGCGAGCACGTAGTCGGAATAGGCCGAATAGACGACCACCGCCGGCGGCTCCGGCAGACGCTTGAGCTTTCGGCTCAGCCAGAGCCCCGAGTGGCTCCCGAGCTGATAATCGACGACCGCGACCTCGAAGCTTGCGCGCTGGGCGAACGCGAGCGCCGCCTCCGCGGTCGCGTGCGCCTCGAGCACCTCGAAGTCCGGCTCGATCGCGAGCAGCTCGCGAACGCCGAGGCGGACCGCGGGATGGTCGTCGACCACGATGCACCGGATCGCCGTCGCCCCGGAATCGATCGGGGCGGCCCGGGCGAGGCGACGCGGCGACCTGGATTGCGCCACGCCGTTGATCATTTCAATCCTCCTTGCTGTCGCCGTCACGCCGGCGCCACTGCGTGGTTGGCGTGAATCACGTCGTCGGGGTCATACGCGCGCTTGATGGCGCTCAGGCGCGCGTGCGCTGTCTCGCCGTACAGCTCGTCGGCCGGCGTCGGCCGGTCGGCGAAGTTCGCGAACGAGCGCCCGGCTCCCCAGCCGGAGAGCGCGTCCTGCACGGCATCGATATGGCTGGCGACGCCGTCACCGACCTCGGGGCTGGGGGCCATCCCGACCGCGAACGCCGCGAACTCGGCGTCGATCGAGGACACGGCCCCACCGTCGCCCGGCGCGCGTCCGATCGCTGCACCGAGGTGGCGCACGTCGACGGTCAGCAGCGGCGAGCGGACGTACGGCCCGGCGACGTCGAGCAGGTTCTCGATCGCCGCAACCGGGAGCTCGGTCAGCAGCATCCCGTCGCCGAGCGCCGGCACCGGGTTGGGTGGGTCCATGTGCAGGCCACCGAGCTGCTCGGGCGTCAGCATCGCGAACGTGTCGATCTCCGGCGCCAGCGCTCGCAACGGCGCAAAGAGCTTCGCACCGGCGTCCGCGTCGCCGATGAACGCCGCCTCGATCGCGACCAGCTGGCGGCCCTGGAGTGGGGGCGGGATGTCGGGCAGCTCCGGGATCCGCAGCAGCCGCGCCAGCGACGTGACCTCGTCGGGCGCCTGAGCGAGCCACAGCTGCCACGCGACCAGGACCTCGGAGGCTCGAGCCATGGGCCATAGCAGCGCGCCGCCGTAGACGGCGCTGACCGGATGCAGCTCGAACTCGAGTGCGGTCACGATCGCGTAGCTGCCGCCCCCGCCACGCAACGCCCAGAACAGGTCTGGCTCGTTATCGGCGTCGATCGTGAGCAGTCCGCCGTCAGCGGTCACCACCTCGAGGCGGCGCACGCCGTTGACCGCCAGGCCGTAGCGACGCGAGAGCCAGCTCAGCCCGCCGCCGAGGGTGTAACCGACCACGCCCACATCGGGAGCGGAGCCGGCCAGGGGCGCGAGCCCGTGCGCCTGCGCGAGCCCGACGACGTCCCGCCACAGGGCGCCCGCCTCGGCACGCGCGGTCCGTGCCCGGGGATCGACGAGCACGCTCGACATCGATGCGGTCTTGAGCAGCAGCGAGCCGTCGAGCGGACCGAGGCACGACGCCTGGTGACCGGTGGCCTGCGGCGCGACCCGCAGGCCCTGCTCGCGCGCGAAGCGCACGAGCGAGACGAGATCGTCGGTCGTGCGCGGCACGCCGATCGCTGCGGGCCGCTGGTCGACCGCGAGGTTCCACGCCGATCGCGCCCGGTCCCACTCCGGCCGGCCCGGGGTCAGCAGCACGCCTCGGTCAAGCCGGCGAGCCGCCGGCGACGAACTGCTGAGCGGTGGTGCGGTGCGCGAGGTCATCAGAACTCCCGGTGATCGAAAGTGCATTGGGTGGCAAACGATCCCGGCAGCGCGCACCGGTGACCATGGGGTTGCGACCCCATTGAGCGTCCCGATCGCCCAATACCCCAAAAGGGCGATAGCGGGTGTCTATACTCATGCGCCCACGCGGGCGGTAGAGCGTGGCATCCCCCGCCCACCAGGCGGGTTTTTCTCGTCCAGAATGTTCCCAATACCAGGTTAAAACGGTTATGCCCAAGGACGTCATCCTCACGCAGGAAGGTCTTACCACGCTGAAGGCGGAGCTCGACCGCCTGTCGACCACACGCCGACGCGAAGTCGCGTCCCGGATCAAGGAGGCACGCGAGTTCGGTGACATCACCGAGAACGCGGAGTACGACGACGCCAAGAACGAGCAGGCGATGCTCGAGGCGCGGATCGCCGCCCTCGAGGACAAGCTGCGCTCGGCGACGGTGGTCGATGCCTCGGACCTCGGGACCGACGTGGTCCGAGTCGGTTCGATCGTGCACGTCAAGGACGCGGGGGGCAAGTCGACCAAGTACACGATCGTCGGCTCCGCCGAGGCCAATCCAGCCGACGCCAAGCTCTCGAACGAATCGCCGGTCGGCAAGGCGCTGCTCGGTCGCAAGCGCGGCGAGGAGGTCGAGATCTCGACCCCGCGCGGCGAGCGCAAGCTGAAGATCACCAAGATCGACGTCGGCAGCAGATAGCGGGAGCCGGCCGTGGGCGACGATCCCGCCGGCTCCTCAGACCTGCTCACGGCGCGCCGAGACAAGCTGCAGTCGCTGCGTGACGCCGGGGTCGACCCGTTCCCGCACGAGTTCGACGGCGTCGAACCGATCGGTGACGTCCGCGCCGCGCATCAGGCACTGCAGGCCGGGGAGGAGACGACGACCGAGCACCGGGTCGCCGGGCGCCTGGCGGCGCGCCGCGGACAGGGCAAGATGGCGTTCCTGGACCTCGTCGACCGCTCGGGGCGGATCCAGCTCCAGGCGCGCGTCGACGAGCTCGGGCCCGATGGGATGGAGCGCCTGCTGGGGTTCGACCTCGGCGATCTGCTCGGGGTCGACGGGGTCGCGTTCAGCTCCCGCCGCGGCGAGCTGACGCTGCGGATCAAGCGCTTTGAGCTGCTCGCCAAGTCACTGCGTTCGCCACCCGAGAAGCATCACGGCCTGTCCGATGTCGAGACGCGCTTTCGCCACCGCGAGCTCGACCTGCTCTCGAGCGAGGAGGCGCGCAAGCTGTTCATCACCCGCGCGCGGGTGATCTCGAGCGTCCGCCGGTTCCTCGACGACGAGGGGTTCATCGAGGTCGAGACGCCGGTGCTGCAGCCCCTGTACGGAGGCGCGATGGCGCGGCCGTTCACGACCCACCACAACGCGCTCGACCGTGATCTGTACTTGCGGATCGCGACCGAGCTGTACCTCAAGCGGCTGATCGTCGGCGGCCTCGAGCGCGTCTACGAGCTCGGCAAGGACTTCCGCAACGAGGGCGTCGACACGACCCACAACCCCGAGTTCACGATGCTCGAGTGGTACGAGGCGTATGCCGACTACCTCGACGTCGCCGCGCGCTGCGAGCGTCTCTTTCAGGCCGTCGCGCAGGCGGTCCAGTACGACGGCCCGATCGACTTCAGTTCGCCCTGGCACCGCGAGACGCTCGCCGGCTCGATCCTCGACCGAACCGGGATCGACATCCTCGCCGACCGCGACCGCGACGCGCTCGCGGCCTCGATGCGGGCCGACGGCTTCCACGCGCCCGAGCAGGACACGTGGCCGCAGCTCGTCGACGAGCTCGTCTCAAAGCACGTCGAGCCGACGCTGATCCAGCCCACCTTCCTGCTCGACTACCCGATCGAGATCTCCCCGCTGGCCAAGGATCACCGCGAGCAGCCAGGGCTGGTGGAGCGCTTCGAGCTGTTCATCGGCGGCATCGAGCTCGCGAATGCGTTCACCGAGCTCAACGATCCCGACGAGCAGCGCCGTCGGTTCGAGGCCCAGCGGCGGCTCGCCGCGGCGGGCGACGAGGAGGCGCAGCCCTACGACGAGGACTTCGTCGAGGCGCTCGAGCAGGGGATGCCGCCGACGGGCGGGATCGGGATCGGAATCGACCGGCTGGTGATGATCATGACCGGCACGCGCTCGATCCGCGAGGTGGTGCTGTTCCCGGCGATGCGCTCATGACGCGACGCGCCTGGTGGGCGTTCGCATTCATGTCGGTCGTCTGGGGCGGCTCCTATCTACTGATCAAGATCGCGATCAACGGCGGCATGACCGCTCCGGACGTCGCCTGGCTGCGGGTCGCGATCGCGGCGGTGCTGCTGGTCGTCGTGGCGTGGCGGCAGTTCGCGTCCCTGCGTGGGAGATGGGTCCTGATCGTCGCCTTCGCCGTCGCCGAGATCTCGATCCCGTTCCCGCTGATCGCGGTCGGCGAGGTTCACATCGCCTCGTCGCTGGCGGCGATCATCATCGCCTCGGTGCCGTTGATCGTCACGGTGCTGTCACTGCGCTTCGACCCCTCCGAGCGCCCGACGCGGGCGCGTGCGGCCGGGCTGGCGATCGGCTTCAGCGGCGTGATCGCGCTGGTCGGGATCGACGTCGCGGGGAGCACCGCCGAGCTGCTTGGCGCGCTGGCGATCTTCGTCGCCGCGATCGGCTACGCGATCGGGCCGATGATCGTCAAGCTCGGCATGGAAGGACTCGACTCGCGCGCGATGATGGGCGCCTCGCTCGTCGTCGCGACGGTCATTCTGGCGCCGTTCGCGGCGCTCAACACGCCCAGCCGGACACCGACGGTTGGGGCGTTCGCCGCCGTCGGGGCGCTGGGGGTGCTCTGCACGGCGGTCGCGTTCGTCGTCTACACGCTGCTGATCCGCGAGGCGGGCACGGGCCGCGCGACGATCATCACCTACATCAACCCGTTGGTCGCGGTCGCGCTGGGCGTGACCTTGCTCGGCGAGCGTCCCGGCCCCGGCGCGCTGGCGGGACTGCTGCTGATCCTGACGGGCTCGTGGCTGTCGACGGGCGGGCGGATCCCGCCGCGGCTGCGCTCGATCGGGCGCGCGGCACCGTCACAGGCGGATCGTGCGCATGGCGATGGGGAACGGCAAACGGCCCGCTCGAGCGCCGCCTAAACTGCGGCACGTAGCGCTGATTTGTGCGATTGGGTACCGGAGGACGGCTGTTAGACTGAGGTATGGCCCGATAGAGAACCGTTGCCACTCATCTCTTTGGCGCTGCGAGCCGATTAGATAAGTGAGACGGGATCGTCGGCGTCCCCAAAGTCCGTCAAGCTAAGAAAACCCTCGATCGAACCCAGGACCACTCCGCGACCGACTACTTTCGAAGTAACGGCGACAACGAGATTTCAGGAAGCCAATGTTCGAGCGATTCACAGAACGAGCCCGCCAGGTGGTCGTCCTGGCGCAAGAAGAGGCGCGGACCCTAAAGCACAACTACATCGGCACCGAGCACATTCTGCTGGGGCTGCTCCGCGAGGAGGAGGGCCTGGCGGCTCGGGTGCTCGAGTCGTTGGATATCACCGTCGAGCGCGTCCGGGCCCAGGTCGTCCGGATCGTCGGCTCCGGTGAGGAAGTCACCTCGGGCCAGATCCCCTTCACGCCGCGTGCGAAGAAGGTGCTCGAGCTGGCGCTGCGCGAGGCGCTGAGCCTCGGCCACAACTACATCGGCACCGAGCACATCCTGCTCGGCCTGGTGCGCGAAAACGAGGGCGTCGCGGCGCGCATCCTGCTCGACTTCGACGCCGACTCAGAGAAGATCCGCAACGAGGTCATCCGGATGCTCTCGGGTCCCGGGAGCCGCCAGCGTGGCTCCGGCAGCGGCGCTCAGGGCGCCCCCGGCCCGGGCGAGGGCAAGAAGTCCTCGAAGCTGCTTGACCAGTTCGGCCGCAACCTGACCAAGCTCGCCTCCGAGGGCAAGCTCGACCCGGTCGTCGGCCGCGAGAACGAGATCGAGCGGATCATGCAGATCCTGTCTCGTCGCACGAAGAACAACCCCGTGCTCGTCGGCGAGCCGGGCGTCGGCAAGACGGCCGTCGTCGAGGGGCTCGCACAGCGGATCACCAACGCAGATGTCCCCGAGCTCCTGAAGGGCAAGCAGATCTACACGCTCGACCTGGCGGCGCTCGTCGCGGGGTCCAAGTACCGCGGAGAATTTGAGGAGCGCCTCAAGAAGGTGATGAAGGAGATCACCCAGCGCGGTGACATCATCCTGTTCATCGACGAGCTGCACAACCTCGTCGGCGCGGGCGCCGCCGAGGGCGCGATCGACGCGGCGTCGATCCTCAAGCCCGCGCTCGCGCGCGGCGAGCTGCAGACGGTCGGCGCGACGACGCTCGAGGAGTACCGCAAGTACCTCGAGCGCGACTCGGCGCTCGAGCGGCGCTTCCAGAAGATCACCGTCGACCAGCCGACCACCGAGGAGACGGTCCAGATCCTCAAGGGTCTGCGCGACCGCTACGAGCAGCATCACAAGGTCAACATCACCGACGAGGCGCTCGAGGCGGCGGCGGATCTCGCCGACCGTTACATCTCCGACCGTTTCCTGCCCGACAAGGCGATCGATCTGATCGACGAGGCCGCGTCGCGGATGCGGATCAAGTCGATGACCTCGCCGCCCGTCTACCGCGAGCTCGAGGACGAGATCACCGAGACGCGCCGGGCCAAGGAAGAGGCGATCGAGAACCAGGAGTTCGAGAAGGCCGCGAGCCTGCGCGACGACGAGCGCCGCCTGGCGCAGAAGAAGCGCGAGCTCGCCGAGCAGTGGGAGGCCGGCGAGTCGACCGAGCGCCCGTCGATCGGCGAGGAGGAGATCGCGGACATCGTCTCGATGTGGACCGGGATCCCGGTCTTCAAGCTGACCGAGGCTGAGACCCAGAAGCTGATGCGGATGGAGGACGAGCTCCACAAGCGCGTGATCGGACAGCATCCCGCGATCGAGGTCGTCTCCAAGGCGATCCGGCGCTCGCGGGCGGGCCTCAAGGACCCCAAGCGTCCGACCGGTTCGTTCATCTTCCTGGGGCCGTCCGGCGTCGGAAAGACCGAGCTCGCGCGGACGCTCGCCGAGTTCCTGTTCGGCGACGAGGACACGATGATCCGGATCGACATGTCCGAGTACATGGAGAAGCACGCGGTCTCGCGCCTGGTCGGTTCGCCCCCGGGCTACATCGGCTATGACGAGGGCGGCCAGCTGACCGAGGCCGTGCGTCGCAAGCCCTACAGCGTGCTGCTGCTCGACGAGATCGAGAAGGCCCACCCCGACGTCTTCAACATCCTGTTGCAGATCCTCGAGGACGGCCGCCTGACCGACGCTCAGGGACGGACGGTCGACTTCCGCCACTGCATCGTGATCATGACCTCGAACATCGGAGCTTCGGAGATCGCGCGCAACACACCGCTCGGATTCGCCGTCTCCGACGACGAGACCGGGATCACCTACGACGACATGAAGAACCGGATCATGGGCGAGCTGAAGAAGGTCTTCCGGCCCGAGTTCCTGAACCGGATCGACGAGGTGATCGTCTTCCACAAGCTCGCCAAGGACGAGATCAAGGAGATCGTCGAGCTGCTGCTGACGAGGATCCGCGAGTCGATGGCCGAGCGCGAGCTGCAACTCGAGCTCTCGGAGTCAGCCAAGGATCTGCTCGTCGAGAAGGGCTGGGATCCCGCGATGGGTGCACGGCCGCTGCGCCGTGCGATCCAGCGCTTCATCGAGGATCCGCTCGCCGACTTCGTCCTGCGCTCGCAGGTCCCGTCTGGATCGACCGTCCTGGTCGAGCCCGGCGATGTCGAAGGCAGCGACGAGCCCGAGGTCAAGCTGACGGTGATTGAGCCGGCGCCGAAGCCGACCCCGGTCGGCGTCGGGGCGGAGGGTGGCTCGCCCGATGACGACGACGAGCCCGGCCCTGACGCTTCGGTGTCAGACGCGCCCGACGCGCCAGCCGACGGCGACTAGCCAGCAGTCCAGCGCTACTTCGCGATCGTGAACGGCAGCCTCGCGGTTCGCGATCGCTGCTGGCTGGCGGCGTTGGTGGCTTGGAGCCTGAGGGTGTAGGCGCCGGGTGGAGTTACTTCGCGCTCGGTCTGATGTGGGCTGTTTGTGACAAAAGGGGCTCGATTCACGGTGTCGTCGGGCTCGGGGCGTAGGCTCGGACCGTGCCTCGATCGGCCTCGATCTACGTGTGCTCGGATTGCGGGCATGACACCGCGCGGTGGGCTGGGCGCTGTCCGGGCTGCGGCGAGTGGAACACGCTCACCGAGCAAGTCCGTCCGCCCGCGGAGCGCGCCGCGGGCGCCGGCGCCGGCCGTCGGCGCCACGGGGCGAACGCGGCCGCCGTGAAGCCGGTCACGCTGCGCGACGTCGCCGCCGACGACCACCGCCGGCTGAGCACCGGAATCGGCGAGCTCGACAGCGTGCTTGGCGGGGGGATCGTGCCGGGCTCGTTGGTGCTGCTCGGGGGTGCGCCCGGGATCGGCAAGTCGACACTGACGACGATGGTGCTCGCGAACCTTGTCGCGCAGGGGCGCCGGACGCTGTACGTCTCGGCCGAGGAGTCAGCGGCGCAGATCCGTCTTCGCGCTCAACGGCTCGGGACTGGCGAGGCGCTCGCGGTCCCCGTGATCGCCGAGACCGATTTGCAGACCGTTCTGGCGACGCTCGAGCAGGAGCGTCCTGAGGTCTGCGTGATCGACTCGGTCCAGACGCTTCACAGCGCCGATCTGTCGAGCGCGGCGGGCTCGGTGGCCCAGGTCCGCGAGGTCGCCGGCGAAATAATGCAGCTCGCCAAGCGCGAGCGAATCGCGGTGCTGCTCGTCGGCCACGTGACCAAGGAGGGAGCGCTCGCCGGACCGCGTGTGCTCGAGCACCTGGTCGACTGCGTGCTCCAGTTCGAGGGCGAGCGCGAGCGCACCTACCGAACGGTGCGAGCGATCAAGAACCGGTTCGGATCCACCAACGAGGCCGGCGTGTTCGAAATGCACGACCACGGTCTGGTCGAGGTGCTCGACGCGTCGGCGCGATTCCTCGCCGAGGCGACGCGCTCGCCAGGGAGCGTCGTCCTGTGCTCGATGGAGGGATCGCGGCCGCTGCTGGTCGAGGTCCAGGCGCTGGTCCACGCGTCCGAGCTCGTCCCGCCGCGCCGGGTGGTCGCCGGGCTTGACCGCAACCGGGTCGCGCTCGTGCTCGCGGTGCTCGGACGGCACGGCGGCGTCGGGCTCGGCGCCGCCGATGTGTTCGTCAACGTCGTCGGCGGGGTGCGCGTCGACGAGCCAGGGTCAGACCTGGCGGTCGCACTGGCGGTCGCGAGCGCCGCCAGGCGCGTCGCGCTCGCGGGCGCCGATGGCCGGCCGCTGGCGTGCTTTGGGGAGCTCGGGCTGACCGGCGAGCTGCGGACGGTCGCCCACACGGATCGCCGTCTGGCCGAGGCGCAGCGGTTCGGGCTCGGGCCGGTGCTCGAGCCCGGTTCCCACCGTTCGCTGCGGGCCGCGCTCGGCAGCGCGCTCGAGTCCCCGGCCCAGGCGGCCGCGGCAGCCTGAACGCACCTTATTTAGGCCTGCGTCCCCAAAGTGCGGGCAGCGCACAAGTGTCCGCGGCGCGCCACACGGGCCCGACTGCAACCGTGTGCGGTCACGCAACCTGTCGGCAACATTACGGCTAAAATCTGCATTGATGCCGCCGCGTTCCGGGGAAGAGCTCAAAGAAGAGCTCGAGTCTCGACAAGAGTCCCGGATCATGAGGGCGCTCGAGATGGTCGCGCCTGGGACGTTGCTGCGCGAGGGGATCGACAACATCGTCGATGCCCGTACCGGCGCGCTGATCGTAATCGGCGACATCGAGGAGCTCGCGTTCCTATTTTCCGGCGGAATCAAGCTCGATGTCGAATACTCACCCGCGTTTCTCTACGAGCTGGCAAAGATGGACGGAGCGATCGTGCTGAGCTCGAACGCGACCAAGATCGCGCATGTCAACGTGCAGCTGACGCCGGATCCCACGATCCTGACGCTCGAGACCGGCACCCGCCACCGGACCGCCGAGCGCGTCTCAAAGCAGACCGATGCGATCGTGATCGCCGTCTCCGAGCGCCGCGACGTCGTCTCTCTGTACGTCGACGGCGTCAAGTACATCCTCGAGGACATCCCGGTCGTGCTCGCGAAGGCCAACCAGGCGCTCGCGACGCTCGACAAGTACCGCAGCCGCCTCGACCAGGTATCGACCAGGCTCACGGCGCTCGAATTCGAAGGCGGCGTGACGCTGCACGATGTCCTCACGGTGCTCCAGCGCGCCGAGCTCGTGACCCGGATGGCCGTCGAAATCGAGCGCTACATCGTCGAGCTCGGGACCGAAGGTCGGCTGATCGAGATGCAGCTCGATGAGACGATGGTCGGCGTCGCCGCCGACAAGGCGGCGCTCGTACACGACTATCTGGTCGACGACACCGACGACGGCTTCGCGATCGTCGTCGACCAGCTCGTGAGACTTCCCCACCAGGACTTACTGGACTTCGGTCGGCTTGCCGAATTGCTCGGCTACGACCGGAAACTGAACACCCTCGATTACCCCGTTTCTCCACGCGGGTTCCGGATTCTGGGTCGCATACCCAGGCTGCCGAGACTGGTCGTGCAACGGATCGTGACGGAGTTCGGAGGCTTCGAGGAATTGCTCGCCGCATCGGATGGTGAGCTGGAGACCGTCGACGGTGTCGGCGAGATCCGGGCGAAGGACATCCGCGAGGGCCTTCGCCGACAGCAGGAGATCAACCTGGTTGATCGCTACCTGCAGACGTAGCAACCCGCGAGCGGGCAACGCCCTGCCCGGCCCCCGACAGAGGAGGACACCATCACAGAGCTAACGGAAGAGCAGCTGGATGATCTTGAGCCCGCAGAACCGCTCCCGCATATCGAATTCGAGATCGGCGACAGCGTCGTGTACCCGCATCACGGCGCGGGCAAGGTCCTTCGCAAGGAGGAAAAAGAGGTCCTCGGCGAGAGCCGCGAGTACCTCACGATCAAGATCCTGCACAACGACATGACGGTCATGGTGCCGACGGAGAACGCAGCGCTGGCCGGCCTGCGACGGGTGATCGACGAGGAGACGGTCCAGAAGGTGCTCGCGGTGCTGTCCGACGAGTGCTCGGAAATGCCGAAGAACTGGAATCGTCGCTTCAAGCACAACCGCGACAAGATCAAGACAGGCGACATCTACGAACTCGCCGAGGTGGTCCGAAATCTTGCGATCCGGGAGGCCGAGAAAGGCCTGTCGACAGGCGAGAAGCAGATGTTCACCCGCGCCAAGAAGATTCTCGCCTCCGAGCTGATGTACGCGCTCGAGATGGACGAGCAGGAGATCGAGGTGCATCTCTACGGTCTGCTCAATGACTCAAACGGTCATGGGGCTGGAAAATCCAACGGCAATGGCAACGGCAACGGCCGCGCTAACGGCAACGGCCGCGCGACCGCCGGTGCCGGCGCGAATGGCAACGGCAAGGTGACCGTCGCCGCCGAATAGAACCTCGCCGTGGCGGTCGCGCTGATCGTGGCCGCGGGACGTGGCGAGCGCCTTGGGTCCGACCGCCCCAAGGCGCTCGTCACACTATCTGGGCGGCCGATGCTCGAGTACAGCGTGCGTGCGCTGCGCGCCGTCGCGTCGGTCGAGCGGATCGTCGTCGCATTGCCGCCGGAGGCGCTCGGCGAAGCTCCACCGGGGACGGTCGCCGTCGCCGGCGGCGCGCACCGTTCGCACTCGGTTCGCGCCGCGCTCGAGCGCAGCGGGGATGGCGATCCGGTGATCGTCCACGACGCCGCGCGTCCGTTCGCGCCCCCGGAGCTGTTCGAACTCGCGCTCGCCGCCCTGGAGCGTCACGGGGCCGACGCCGTGGTGGCCGCCGCGCCCGTCGCGGACACGATCAAGGAGGTCGCCGCCGATGGCCGAACGGTCCAGCGGACGCTCGATCGGCGGCTGCTGTGGGCGGTTCAGACCCCGCAGGTCTTCCGCCGCGCCGCGCTCGAGCACGCGCTCAACGCGTCGGACGAGGAGCTCGCGCGCGCGACCGACGACGCGTGGCTGGTCGAACGGGGAGGGGGCGTCGTGCACGTCGTCGGTGCAGGCTGCGGCAATATGAAGATCACCACCCGCGAGGATCTGCGGATCGCCGAGCTGCTGCTCGCGCAGCGCGCCCGATGAGCACAACGACCGGCATCGGCTACGACTCGCACCGGCTCGTCCCGGGACGGCGACTCGTGATCGGAGGCGTCGAGCTCGAGCACGAGTTGGGGCTCGAGGGCCATTCGGATGCCGACGTGCTGACGCACGCCGTGATCGATGCGGTCCTCGGGGCGTGCGCGCTGGGCGACATCGGCGAGCACTTCCCCGACACCGACCCGCGGTTCGCCGGGGCCGACTCGATCGAGCTCCTGCGCACGGCGGTGACGCGTGTGCAGGAGGCGGGATTCGAGGTGCTGCACGTCGACGCGACGGTGGTGATCGAGCGCCCGAAGCTGTCGCCCGTACGCGAGCAGATTCGGACCGCCCTCGCGCACGCGCTCGATCTCGACCTTCCGCACGTGAGCGTGAAGGCGACTCGTGGCGAGGGGATGGGTTTCGTGGGGCGCGAGGAGGGAGTAGCGGCGATCGCGGTCGCGACCGTGGCGACACGCGGCTGAGGGTGGCCGCCCGTCACACGCGCGGCTGAGGATCGCCGGCCGTCACCGGGCCGACGTCCCGCGGTCCAGCCACTCCAGCCACAGCGCGCTCGGATGAGCCACGCCGAGGATCTGCTCGGTCATCTGCCCGTCCCGGTAGGAACGCCGGCTGATGACGCCGAACACGCCGCCGTGCCGATTGCGCGCGAGCAACTCGGCGGGCGCCTGGATGCCGGTCACGGTCGACGTCGCCGATGGACCCATCGGTACCAGCGGGTCGGTGGATACCCAGTCGAGGTCGCGGCGCCGACCGGCGCGATCGACGATCTCCCTGAAGCGCTCGAGCTCGGTGGCCGAGAAGAAGACGGTGACGTAGGTATCGACGAGGTACACGAGCGGTCCGGGCTCGATCGCGTCGAGGACCTCGGGCAGCAGCTCGCAGGCGTCACCGCGCAGCGCGCGCGCCGGGTTGTCGAGCGCGACCCGGGCGGCCTGATGAAAGCGCGTCACGGCACCGATCTCCTGGGGCACGCAGGCCGCGAGCCACGCGTGGACGTCTGGATCGGCGAGGTCGAGTGGCTCGACGTCGATTCCGATCCGATCCGCGACGGTCGGCAGCTCCGCCGGCAGGCGCGGCGTCAGCGATCCCGCCAGTTGTACCTCGAGCGTCACCGGCGAGGCCGGCATTCCCACGTGCAGCGCCTCGCCGCCGGGCAGGCGATACGCGTACCGGTAGCGGTCGAAGTTCAGCGCCAGTCCGGCGCCGGTCCCGATGTCCACGAGCACCACGTCGCGTCGCTGGTCCGCCGCCTCAGTCAGCGGCGGCACGAAGTCACCGCAGCGCCCCACCTCGTTCATCTGGTAGCGGTGGCGAGCGCAGAGATCGAGCAGATCGTCGGAGTGCTCGAGGCAGAAAGCGCGGTAGCGACCCGCAAACGCCCGATCGAGGCGCGGCTGGGGCTCGCCGAGCGCAGGGAACGATCCGCGGAGCGGCTCGGGCTCCAGCGCCAGGATCAGCGATGTCGCGGCGGCCGAGAACAGCAGCGGCGGCAGCCGGTCGGCGGGGATCGCCGCCGCGAGCGCGAGCAGCTCCTGGTCGTCGCGCAGGATCGCAAACTGCGCCGCCGTGAGCTGCCACGACGGCGGCGAGCCGGGCGCCGACCACGCGGTCGCGACCATGTCGGCCTGCTCGGCGATCAGCCGCGGGGCGGCCACGCGCGGTACAGGGACGCGGACAGGGTGGCCCTCACTTGACCTATGATGACGATCGTAAGTGAGGGCAACTGAGGGAGGGGTGCCTATGTCTGAGGAGACGATGGTCGAAGTCGTCCAAGACGCGCTGCGGGCGGCCGGGGTCGAGGACGAGATAATTGCCGTCGGGGAGTTCTACCCGCGCGGGCACACGGGCGGGCTGTTCGCCGGCGGCATGATCGGGGGCGATATCGGGGATCTGGCCGGCGGCCTCGGTGGCGCCATCGGCTTCGGTGCCGGGTCGCTGGCGGGCACGCGCGCCGCCGACGCCGCATCGGGCCTCCCGTCGCGGATGCTCGTCGGGGTATCGGCGAGCGTCGTCTACGGGTTCGAGGAGCGCTCGCGACGCAAGCCGCCGAAGGGGCTCGTGTTCAAGGTCGATCGCTCGCAGCTGACCGCGAAGGTGCACCAGCGCGTCAACGTGCGCGTGCTCGAGCTGATCGATAACGACAGCGGCGCGCGGATCGAGCTCGAGGGCAACCGGCTGCCGGTCACCCACTCCGGTGACGTGATCAAGGTGCTGAGCGAGTAGCGACCCTCCCCGGAAGGTGAACAGGCGATGAACTAGCTCGTCACCGGCCGGTCGCGAGCGTGATCGCTGCCAGAATCACGTCATGGAGGCTCATGCCCGGGGTTCGGTGCTGGTCGTCGATGATGAGCCGACGATCGCGGAGGTCGTGTCCCGCTATCTCGAGCGGGCCGGCTACCGGACCCAGGTCGCGGGCGACGGGGTGCAGGCGCTGGCGGCGGTCGCCAGAGACCGCCCGGACCTCGTAGTGCTCGACCTGATGCTTCCGGGCATCGACGGACTCGAGGTGATGCGGCGGATGCGCGAGCAGGGCAGTCACCGGATCGCGACGATCCTGCTGACCGCCAAGGGCGAGGAGTCAGACCGCGTCGTCGGCCTCCGCCTCGGCGCCGACGATTACGTCGTCAAGCCGTTCTCGCCCGCCGAGCTGGTAGCTCGCGTCGATGCGGTCCTGCGCCGCGTCGACACGACACCGGATCGAGCCCAGCCGCTGCATTGCAGCGATCTGACGATCGACCCGACGTCGCGCCGGGTCCACGTCCGGGGCGAGGAGGTGGCGCTCACGCAACGCGAGTTCGACGTGCTCCTGTTCCTCGCTCGCCATCCCGGCCAGGTGTTCTCGCGCAATCAGCTGATGGACGCGATCTGGCAGTACTCGTTCTATACCGACACCTCGACGGTCACGGTCCACATCCGGCGGTTGCGCGCCAAGATCGAGCTCGACCCGGCACAGCCGCGCCACATCGAGACCGTGTGGGGCGTCGGCTACCGGTTCGCGCCATGACCGACGTCCCGCACGCGCAGCCTCCGACCGACGTCCCGGCCTCGGACCCCGTGACCACGCGGATCGCGGCGACCGTGCGGTCGGGCGTCGGGTCGCTCTCGCATCAGTTCACGCTCGTGGTCGCGGTCGCGGTCGCGCCGGTGCTCGTCGCGCTGGTGATCGTCTCGGCGCTGATGGTGCTGTCCGATCACGAGGCCGTGCTCGTGGCGGCGATCGTGATCGCCGCCGGGGTGCTCGCGGCGGCGGGCGCAAAGGTGGTCGGGAACGGGATCCTGCACGACGTCGAGACCGTCCGTGACGGCCTGCGGGCGGTCGGCCGCGGCGAGCGCAGGGTCACGATCGAGACGTCCGCGAGCGACGAGCTCGCGGAGCTCGCGCAGGCGGCCAACGCGATGATCTCCGACCTGCGGGCCGAGGAGGCCGCGCGCGACCAATCGGACCGCGCCCGGCGCGACCTGGTCGCGGCCGTCTCACATGACCTGCGGACGCCGATCACGTCACTGCGGCTGCTCGCCGAGGCGGTCGGCGACGACATCGTCGTCGACCCCGAGACGCGCCGGGTCTACCTGACCCGGATGCGCACCCACATTGACGCCCTCAGCGCCCTGATCGACGACCTGTTCGAGCTCTCGCGGCTCGAGGCGGGAGACATCAGCTGGTCGCTCGAGCGCGTGCCGCTGCACGAGCTCGTCCAGGAGACGGTCGAGGCGATGCGCGTCCAGGCGGAGGCGAAGGGCGTCGCGGTGGTCGCCAGCGTCCCCGACGAGCTGGCGCCCGCGCGCGCCAACCCCGAGCAGCTCCAGCGGGTGCTGTTCAACCTGATCCAGAATGCGATCCGGCACACGCCGGCCGATGGCAGCGTCGTCGTCCGCGCCGAGCCGGTCGCGTCCGGGATCGAGGTCGAGATCGCCGACAGCGGTGACGGAATCGCTCCCGCGGACCGGGAACGCGTGTTCACGGCCTTCTACCGCGCCGGCGTCGACGCGGCGCGGACGGGCGACGGTGCCGGGCTCGGGCTCGCCGTCTCGCGGGCGATCGTCGAGGCCCACGGCGGCCGCATCTGGCTGGCCGACGGGGCCGAGGGCACGCGCGTGCGCTTCAGCCTGCTCGCTGCCTGAGCCGCTGCTCGGCGAGCTCCCGCAGCCGCTGGTGCTCGACCAGTCGCGTGAGCTGGCCGACGGTCGATTGCAGGTGCGTCCGCACGGCCGGCGCCGCGATCCGCTCGGCGAGCCAGCCCGAAAGGCCGGCTCCGGCGACCCCGTAGGCGAGCCTGATCTCGACCCGCGTCCGGCCGCCGGGGGCGGGCCGCAATCGCCAGCGCCCCCGCTGGTCGATGCCGGTCACCGACGTCCATGCGAGATCGCGCGGGGGATCGAACTCGACGACCTCGATCAGCCCGCCGACCTCGGCCGAGCCGACGCGCATCAGCATCCGGTAGCGGGCCCCGAGGCCGGTCGGTTGCTCGGAATCGACTTCCCAGCGGGTCACGCCGGACATGAAAGTGAGCGCGCGCTCGGGGTCGGAGACGAGCTCCCAGACGTTCTCCATTGGGGCAGAGACGACCGTCTGCGCGCTCTCCCTCATCCGATCACCGGCAAACGGCGCTCGGCCGCGAGCGCATCAAGCGTCTCCTGCATCACGGTGACCAGATGGTCATAGACGACCTCGACGTCGGGATCGGGTCCGAACTCCTTGCGCACGTCGATCGGCGGCAGTGCCTCGATCGTGATCTTCGCCGGCAACGGCACGTGGCCGAACATGTCGCCGACGTTTATCACCCACGGAATCGCAACCGAGATCGGCAGCACCTTGAGGCGGAACAACCGATCGAGCGCGAGCAGGTGCGCGAGGCGCTCTCCTCGGGTCAAGAACAGGGCGGTCTCCTGACCCCCGATCGAGACGACCGGGACGATCGGGACGTCCTGCTGGAGCGCTAGGCGGATAAAGCCCTTGCGACGGTTGAAGTCGACCCGGTTGCGTTCCCAGACGGGCCGGTGGACCTCGTAGTCGCCGCCGGGATAGACGAGCAGCGCGGCGCCCGAGTCAAGCGCCTTGCGGGCGTTCTCGGGCGAGGCGGCGACGGTCCCAAATTTCCTCAGCGAGCCGAGCCACGGCATCGACAGGACGAGATTGTGGGCGAGCTGGTAGAAGGCGCGCTCGACCCCGAAGTACGTGTTGAACGCGAGCGTGAACACGATCGTGTCGGGCGTCATGTTGCCGCCGGAGTGATTGCCGACCAACAGCACCGGGCCGGCATCGGGGATGTTGCCCAGCCCGCGCACCTCGCCGCGGTACCAGAGGCTCGCCAGCAGCCACATCAGCGGCAGCCGCTCGCGGATGAAGTCCGGGTCGCGTTCGTCGAGGTCAGCGCGCGGGATTCGCTGCCGGGCCTGTCGGGTGAGCTGCCCCAGCGCGCGCTTCAGTAGCGATCCACGTGACTCGCGGCCGGCGTCCCCGTCGCCCGAGCGCTCCTCGACGTTGCCGTTGCTGCGGGCTTGGTCGGCGACGGCCATGCCCTGGGAATTCTAGGAGGGGCGTCCGCTCAGGCCGCTTCCGAACCGATCTCGCCAGCCTGCGCAAGCCCACCGGCGCCGGGCAGCGCGTCCACGCGCCCGTCGGCTTTGGCGAACAACGAGATCAGCAGCGCGGCGGTCTGCGCCGGGCGCTCGACCTGGGGGACGTGGCCGCAGCGGTCAAGCGTGACCTGCTCGGCGCTCGGCAGCCACCGGCCGACGTGGCGGCTGAAGGCAGCGGGGACGAGCCGGTCGTGGCTTCCCCACACGAACAGCGCCGGGCTTTGGAGCTCCGTCAGGCGCGGGTAGAAGCCGCTGGGCCCGAACGGCGCCTCGAGGTAGATGTTGCGCGCCGAGGAGAGAAACGCGTATCGGGCCCCGGCCGTGTGGTAGATGCGGCGAAACTCGTCGACCATCAGATCGCCGACGGCGGGATCGATCAGGTCCCGGTCGCAGAACATGCTCCAGAACTGGGCTGCGACCGCCCCGCGGGAGAAGCCGTGCGGCAACAGGCCGAACTCGGGCCGCAGGAGCCTGACGAGCGGGTGAAAGCCGCGCTTGATCCAGGCCACTGCCGGACACAGCAGTCCGAGCGCGCCGACCCGCACAGGCGCCGTCAGCGCCATCTCGATCGCGACGCGGCCGCCCATCGAGTTGCCGACCAGGTGAGCGCTCTCGATCCCGAGCGCATCCATCAGGCCGAGCATGATCTCCGAGAACCAGCTCGCGGTATAGGTGCCGCGCGCGGGCTTGCTCGATGACCCGAAGCCGGGCAGGTCAGGAGCGTGGACGCGGTAGTGCTGGCTCAGTGCGGCCGCGGTTTCGAGCAGCGACGCGCGCGTACCCCCGAGTCCGTGCAGGAGCAGCACGTCGCGCCCGTGGCCCATCGTCAGGGTGGAAACGCGGTGGCGACCAACGGGCACGTCGTGGATCTGGAGCAGCGGCGGGCGGCCACCGGCGAGCCGGAACATCCCCTCGAAGCCGATCGCGTAATCGAGGTTGCCGCGAACCGCCAGGCGCCGCTGCCCAAACGCGTCGATCCCCGAGATCGTGCCCGCGCGGAGCGCCAGCCAGGTATCGGCGTCGGTCGTGATCGTGACGTCGGGCCGGCGCCGGGTCGCGCCCTGGCGGATTCGCGCGGCGTGGCTCGTGCAGCGCACCTCCCAGGTGTGCCCGAGGTCGCAGAGCTTCACGTGGTAGGTGACGTCGAATCCGGGGTCGGCGCCCAGATAGCGCTCGGGGAGGGTGCGAAACCCCTGCTTGACGTCGGCGAGGCGCTCGGCGTTGATCGACCAGGGCGACATTCCGGCAACCTACTGGGCTCGACAGGCCCCTGCGCCTGTGGCCGCTAGGGTAGCCGCACGGTGCGCACCGTCTGTCTGCACGACACGAGAACCGGAGCGCTGGTCGCGCTCGATCCGGTGGTCGCCGGCCGGGTCCGGATCTACGCCTGCGGCCCGACGGTCTACGGCCGGATCCACGTCGGCAACGCGCGCCCGTTCGTCGTCTTCTCGCAGCTCAAGCGCTTCCTGGTCAGCGAGGGCTACGCGGTCCAGTTCGTCTCCAACATCACCGACATCAACGACAAGATCTACGCCGCGGCGCTCCGCGCGGGCGTCGGCAGCGCCGAGCTGGCTGCCGAGATGACGCAGGCGTACATCGCCGACACCGACGCGCTCGGGCTCGGGCGGCCCGATGACGAGCCGCTCGCGAGCGAGACGATCGGTCCGATCGTCGGATTGATCGAGCGCCTGGTCGATAACGGTCACGCGTATGCGGCTGACGGAGATGTCTACTTTTCGGTCCGCGATTACCCCAACTACGGGGAATTATCCCATCGCGACGTCGACCAGATGGACCAGGGGGAAGGGGTCCAGGGCGCCACCCGCAAGCGCGATCCACTCGATTTCGCGCTCTGGAAGGGCCTCAAGGAGGGCGAGGACACGTCGTGGGACTCGCCCTGGGGGCGCGGGCGGCCCGGCTGGCACATCGAGTGCTCGGCGATGGCCGAGGAGCAACTCGGGCTCGAGATCGAAATCCACGGTGGCGGCAGCGACCTGCTGTTCCCCCACCACGAGAACGAGGCGGCGCAGACGTCAGCCGCGCGCGGCGAGCCGCTCGCGCGATTGTGGATGCACAACGGGATGGTCAGGCTCGACAGTGAGAAGATGTCGAAGTCGATCGGCAACGTGTTCGTGCTCCATAACGCGCTCGAGCGCTTCGGTCGCGACGCGCTGCTGATGTACTTCTGCGGCGCCCACTACCGCCAGCCGATCGAGTTCGACGATCAGCGCCTCGCCGAGGCCGACGCGCAGTGCATGAGGATCCGTGAGGCCGGGCGTCGGCTCGTCGATGGCCCGAGTCCGCGGTGGTCGGCGCCGCTGCTCGAGGAGTTCTCTGCCTCGCTGGCTGACGACTTCAACGCGGCGCGGGCGCTCGCGGCGGTGTTCGACTGGGTCCGGGAGGCGAACCGCGGCGCGCCCGCCACCGTGGGCAACGGCGATCTGCGCGAGATGCTCGACGTGTTCGGCCTCGCGAACCTGGTCGAGCCCGAGCTTGAAACTGTGCCGGAGGAGATCGTCGAGCTCGCGCGCGGTCGCGAGCGGGCGCGCGCAGACCGGGACTTCGAGCGCGCGGACGCCCTCCGGGACGAGATCGCGGCGCGCGGCTGGGAGGTCCGAGACGGAACCGGCGGGCCCGAGCTGCGCCCCGCTCGATGAGCGTTAGCCCGTGATCGTCTACGGGCGCAATCCGGTGCGCGAGGCGATCCGCGGCCCGCGGGCCGTGAGCCGGGTCTGGGCGAGCGCCAACGCCAGGCGCGAACCGTGGCTGGCCGCCGTGGCTCGGATCACGTCGGTCGCCGGCGCCGACGAGCTCGAGCGGCTGTCGGGGTCGGCCGAGCACCAGGGAGTGTGCGCCGAGGTGTCGCCATTTCGCTATGTCGGCGACGATCAGCTGCTCGCGCTGCCCGAGCCGATGATCGTCGCGCTCGATCAGGTCCAGGATCCGCACAACCTCGGCGCGATCGCGCGCTCGGCGGAATGCGCCGGCGCGGCGGGGCTTGTGATCCCCGAGCGGCGCTCGGCCGAGGTCACGTCGGCGGTCTGCAAAGCGTCGGCCGGGGCCGTCGAGCACCTGCCGATCGCGAGGGTCCGCAACCTCGCCGACTTCCTCGTCAGCGCCAAGCGCGCCGGTCTGTGGTGCTATGGCGCCGATCGGGCGGGCGCCGTCGACTACGCGACGGTCGACTTCGGGGGCCCGATCGTGCTGGTGCTCGGATCGGAGGGACGCGGCCTGCGCACGCGCGTCGCGGGCGCGTGCGACGTGCTCGTCTCGATCCCCGTCCAGGGGATGATCGAATCGTTGAACGTGAGCGCGGCCGCGGCGGTGCTGATCTTCGCCGCGGCTCGCGATCGGCAAGGAAACTTGCACGGCGCTTGACACGCGGGCGTTGCTATGTCAAGCTCGCGCCGCTAGATAAGGATCAACTCGAGCTTTAGGCTCTGGGTTGACGGGGAGCGAGTGAACTTCACGCCCGCTTTTCTGGAAGACATAATGGTGCGGCGCCAGGGGAGGTAGCGCGCCACGAAAATTCCGATCGCCCGTCGCTCTGACGGGGATAGCAAGGAAGGTACTCGTGGCTCGACTGTCTGCTTACTCTCAGGCTCAACCTAGGGTTGATGACGGTTATCTGATCGCCCTTGCCAAGCAGGGGAACACGGATGCCTATGACCGGATCGTCCGGCGTTACTACGGATTTGTCCGGCTCAAGGCCTCGTCGTACTTCCTCGCCGGCGGTGATGCCGACGATCTGATCCAAGAGGGTCTGGTCGGCCTCTACAAGGCCGTTCGTGACTATCGGACGGACCGGGAATCGAGCTTCCGCAACTTCGCCGAGCTCTGCATCACGCGGCAGATCATCACCGCGGTCAAGACTGCGACGCGCAACAAGCACGCGCCGCTGAACCAGTACGTGTCGTTTTCGAGCAGTCCCGCGGGCTCGTTCGGAGACAGCGAGCCGACGCTCGACGAGATGCTCCCGGGCCCGACGGTCCACGATCCTGTCAACCAGGTGATCTCGTCCGAGGAACTGCAGGCACTCGTGGCGTGCATCTCGACCGCGCTCTCCGAGCTCGAGTCGCGCGTGCTGGCGCTGTACCTGGACGGCCACTCCTATGAGGAGGTCGCGCGTCGCCTCGACTGCGACTGCAAGACCGTCGACAACGCCCTCCAGCGGGTCAAGCGCAAGGTCGGCGCACACCTATCGGAGCGCAGCATCCCGGCGTAACCCTCGCGCCGCCGGCGGCCGGCGCTAAGCGGCGATCGGGCCCAGGACTGGCGTCAGCCCGTAGGTCTCAAAGGCGCGGAAGTTCGAGAACGTCTGATGCTCGGGGCCGTGGTAGTCAGACGACCCGGTGGTCAAAAGACCGAGCTTCGCGCAGTAATCGACGAGCAGTTCGGTCTGCTCGCGCGTGTGCGTGACATAGAACGATTCCACGCCGTCGAGCCCTGCGGCCCGGAAGGTGTCGATCGCCGCGAGGACCGCGGCCGGGTCCTTCACGTCCCAGAAAGGATGCGCCCAGACGGCGACGCCCCCGGCAGCGTGGATCAGGTCGATCGCCTGCTCGACGCTCGGCGCCTGGCGGGGCTTGAAGGCCGGGCGGCCCTCGATCAGGTAGGCGACCAGAAATGCCGTCGGGTCGAGCAGCCCCTCCGACTCGAGCCGCTCGTGGTTGGCCTCGACGGTGACGACGGCTTGGGCGAGGTGCGGGCGCCCGATCGACTTGCCCTCCGCCGCACGGCGCGCGAGCGCCGCGTCATCGAGCTCGTACCCGAGATCGCGGAGCGCGTCTGCCATCGCATACGCCCGGTGCTCGCGATCGGAGCGCGATCCCTCGAGCGTGCTCACGAGCGTCGGATCGTCGGGGTCGATCAGGTAGCCGAGCACGTGCAGATCCTGGCTTGCCTCCCAGATCGAGGTGATCTCGGTCGCCGGCACGAGCGCGATCCCCTCGTCGGCGGCGGCCTGCGCGGCCTCGGCGACACCGGCGGCCGTGTCATGGTCGCTGAGCGAGAACAGCTGTACACCTGCGGCAGCCGCCGCCCGTACCACGTCGCCTGGCGCGAGTCCGCCGTCGGAGTAGACCGAGTGGCTCTGGAGGTCGAACGTGGGCGCTTCCATGCAGCGACGAGCCTAACCGGCCGGGGCGACGCCCGCGGCGCCGCGTTCGGCGTTCACGCCCGTTGGGGGTGAGGATCACGCCCGCCGGTCGCGACGGGTCACGTCCGGTGGTAGGTGAGGATCACGGTCCCGGACGCGAGCGGCTTGGCATCGATGAGCTTGAGCACCGGTGTCCCCGGGGCGTCGGCGAACAGCCGCTTGCCCCTGCCGAGCACGATCGGGAACACCATCAGCCGATACTCATCGACGAGGTCCGCGCCGATCAGCCCGCGCACGAGCGTCCCGCTGCCGGCCACGAGGATGTCGCCGCCATCCTGCTCGCGGAGCGCCGAGACCTCGGTCGCCAGGTCACCGGAGAGCACCGTCGAGTTGTTCCAATCGGCCTTGTCGAGCGTCCCCGAGACGACGTACTTCGGCATCCCGTTCATCTTGTCGGCGAAGCCGACCTCATCCGTCATGCCCGGCCAGGCGGCCGCGAACCCCTCGTAGGTGACGCGTCCGAGCAGCATCGCGTCGTGATCTGAGACTTCGTCGAGCTTGTACTTCATGCCCTCGGGGTCATCGAACTTGAACGTCCAGCCGCCGAACTCGGTGCCCTCGGCGCCGCCCGGATCTTCCATCACGCCATCCAGCGACAAGAACTCGGTGACGACGATTCTCCGCATCTCGATCCTCCCTTGTTGATTGCGTGCATAGGTTGAAGCGTCGAACGACGCAATGCGGTTTCGACACGGGGGCGGACGGGGCCTCGGCGGTGCAGGAAGGGAGGCGTCAGCTGAGGCCACTGCCCGTGCGCAGCACCGGGCTCGGGATCCCCGCGCGCCGGAACCGCACGCGTCGCATCGCGACCAGTCCGCCGAGCCCGACCACGATCAGCGTCAGCGCACCCAGTCCGAGTCCGGCGCGCGGGCCGATCACGGCCATCACCCAGCCGACGAGCGGGCCGCCGATCGGCGTCGAGCCCTGGAATGCGACGAACCACAGAGACATAACGCGCCCGCGCATCTCGGGCTCCGAGTTCAGCTGCAGGGTCGAGTTGCCAGTCGCCATGAACGAGATGCTCCCGGCGCCGGCGAGTGCGAGCGCCACGACCGCGATGCCGAGCGAGGGGGCGAAGGTCGCGATCGTCATCGCGGCCGCAAAGCCGAACGAGGCGATTACCAGCGGGCGCAGGCCGGTCCGCCCGCGAGCGGCGACGAGCAGCCCGCCGACCACGGCCCCGACGCCCATCGCGGCGGTCATGAAGCCGAAGCCGGTCGCGCCCGCGTCGAGGGCGCGGTCGGCCATCACCGGCAGCGTCACCTGAAACTCGTACGTGAGGCAACCAGCGAGACCCATCATCAGCAGCGGCACGGCGAGCTGGGGGGTGTGGCGGACGTAGCGCAGCCCCTCGCGCAGCTGTCCCCGCGCCCGTGGGGCAGGGGTGACCGGCGACAGGGCAGTCGTGTCCATCGTGATCAAAGATGCGACGACGGCGACGAAGCTGCCGGCGTTGATCAAGAAGCAGACGCCGGCACCGGCGGTCGCGATCAGGATCCCGGCGACCGCGGGGCCGATCGCGCGCGCGACGTTCACCAGCACCGAGTTGAGCGTGACCGCGTTGCGCAGGTGCTCGGGGCCGACCAGCTCGAGCATGAATGACTGGCGCGCGGGGTTCTCGAACGCGTTGTTGAGTCCGAGCAAGGCGGCCAGCAGGCCGATCTCCCAGAGCCTCACGCTGCCGGTCACGGTCAGCAGGCCGAGCACCAGCGCCTGCACTCCCATCGCGCTCTGAAGCGCGACCATCAGCTTGCGCTTCTCAACGCGGTCGGCGATCACGCCCCCGTAGGGGCCGAGCAGCAGCACCGGCACCGTCTGCAGAGCGATGATCACGCCGAGCCAGGTGCTCGAGCCCGTCAGGCTCCAGACGAGCCACGCCTGCGCGGTCATCTGCATCCACGTGCCGATCAGCGAGATCGACTGACCTGCGTAATAACGGCGGTAGTTTGGAACCGAGAGTGATGCGAACGTGACGCGTCCGGCGCGCATGACGCGCGTCACGCGCCTCGCTCCTTGAGCCGTTCGGCGAGGCCTTCGAGCGCCGGTAGCGCCCGCTCCAACACCCGTCGATCGTCCTCGTCGAGGCCCTCGAGGGCGCCGTTCAGCGCGGCCGTGCGTTCGCGCCGCATCCGCTCGGCCAGCTTGCGTCCGGCCGAGGTCGGCTTGACCCAGGCTGCGCGCCTGTCACCAGGGTCGCTGAGGCGCGCCACGAGCCCGGCCGAGCCGAGGTCGGAAACCACGCGCGACAGCATCGTCGGGTTGAGGTTCTCGGCTTCGGCGAGCTCCGACAGGCGGACCTGGTCCTTGCGGACGACGGTCAGCAGCACCGAGCTGCCGGTCGGCGTCAGGCCCGCCGCGGCACCTGCGGCGGTCGGGCGCAGGCGCCTGGAGAGGCGCGCGATCGCGACGCGCAGCCGCGCGGCGGTCTCTTCATCGAGGATTGGGCTAGAAACGACCATACGTAAAATACTTGCTTGCCAGCAAGTAAGTCTAGCAGTCGCCGATCGTCCCAGCGCGGCGGTCATGATCCGCCGCGCGCACGGCGGTGGCCTGTCGCGGCCCGCCGGCCCAGCCGAGTAGGCGGCGACGCGCCTCGGACTGCGAGGCTTGCGCGCTCACGATCGAGACGATTAGTGAAGTATTTGGCGCTGCGACGCGGCCGAGAGGGAGATTTCAATGCCAGACACCAGATATACAGCAGTCGGCTCGGGCGACTTGAGCGCCTACCTCGCGCTCCCGCGGGGGACCGGGCCGTGGCCGGGCGTGGTCGTGATCATGGACGCTCTCGGCCTCGGCGACGACATTCGCGAGCAGGCCGACAAGCTCGCCGCCGCCGGCTACCTCGCGTTCGCTCCCGACCTCTACTCGGGCCGCGGGATGCGGTGCGTGATCGCCACCCTACGGGCATCGAGGTCGGGTCATGGGCCCGCGTATGAGGACATCGAGTCAGCACGCCGGTGGCTCGCCGATCGCGACGATTGCACCGGGAAGATCGGCATGATCGGGTTCTGCATGGGAGGCGGTTTCGCGCTGCTGAGCGCGCCGCGCTACCCGTTCTCGGCGTCCTCGGTCAACTACGGCGAGGTCCCCAAGGACGCCGTCCAACGTCTCGCGGGCGCGTGCCCGATCGTCGCCAGTTATGGGCGCCGCGACCGTTCGCTGCCCGGACGCGCCGAGCGCCTGCGGGCGGCACTCGCCGAGCTCGACATCGAGCACGACGTCAAGGAGTACCCGGACGCCGGCCATAGCTTCCTCAACCGCATCAACGCCGGGCCGTTGCTCGGCTCGGTGCTGCGATTCACGGCCTTCAACCACCACCATCCCTCCGCCGAGGATGCCTGGCGCCGGATCCTGACGTTCTTTGACGCCCACGTCCGCGATGCGCCGGGGCCGGTGCACTCCGGCTGACGGCGTCCCGCTGGCGGTCAGGGAGCTACGGCCTGAACCGGCGGCGGCTGCCAGCGCCCGTCGAGCGCCCGGCGCGTCGGCCAGTAGATGCGCAGATTGAGCCTGAAGTTGCCGCGCGGCGACGGAAGCCAGTTCGCGTGGGGCTGCGTCGGGCGCGTGCGCTGGATCAGAACGACGATGCTCCCGTTGGGCTCCCGGCGCAACGGGGGATGGCTGCTGCCGATCGCGTAGCGGCGTGCCGCGTTGGCGACCAGGAAGCCGGAGCCGTCGTACATCGTCAGTGACCAGAAGGCGCGGTTGGGCGGGGCTTGGCCGCGCTTGAACACGAGGCGGTAGTCGTCGGTGCCGGTCAGCAGCTGTCCGTTGGCGTCGGTGAGCGCCGTCGGGTACAGCGCCTCCTGGGGCGTGTTCGCGCCGAGCCCGAGCTCGGCGACCACGGCGCGGAACGTGTAATCGGTTCCGAACGCGCCGATGTTGTTGCCGATCGTCGCCCACCCGTGATCGGCCTCCGCCTCCTTGAGCACCTCCAGCTTCGAGACCGTTTCCAGCGAGGAGCCGGTCGAGTCGACGCTTGCAACCAGCGCCTCGAGCACGCCCGGGGGAAGGTTCGCGCGCAGAGGGCTGAGCCCCGGACCGACCCCGACGCGGGCCAGCCGCTCGAGAAGCGGGCGATCGCGGGTGGGGGGCGGGTTGGCGCTCAGCGCGCGGTCGAGTGCCTCGAGGAACGCAAGGCCGGTCGGCGTCGTGGCGCGCGTCGGACGACCGGGGCGGCACCTGCGCGCGAAGCGTCGCGGGCCGCCGGGTGGGCTCAGTCGGTAACGGCGCATCAGCGCGACGGCACGGCGCCGGTCACCGGCGCCTCCGTGGACGAGCGTGCGCCCGATCACCCACACGCGCCGGTAGCGCGTGCGGATCGCACGCGCGCCCGCAACGTGATGACCCGGATGTCCGGTCCACTCGATCTCGAAGCGGCCGGCCTTCGCTCCGGTCGTCCGCGACCCGATGTAGCCGATCACGTTCGTGTACGGGTCGACGAGCTCGAACACGAAGTAGCGATGGCCCATGTCCGGATGGCTGAGCATTACCGGCCCATGACCGAGGTCGAGGTGCGCGAGCGAGTAGAGCGTGTCGACGTTCGGGGCGACGACCGTGCGATCGCTCGGGTCAGCGAACGTCCGCGCATTACTGAACGAGTTGATCGGTGCGTCACCCTGTTGGTCGGGGCAGCGAACGCTGGTCTCGGTCTTCTCCACGCGCAGGAACTCGAGCAGCGGAAAGCCGTACAGGAACGCCTGCCGTCCGAGCGCGGTCGCCCTCGCGGTCGTGACCGGCGTCACCGCCGGGCTCGCGCCCGCGAGCGCGTGTGGGATCACGAGCACGGCCAGCGCCGCGCCTGCGGCTGCAAATCTCCGCAGCTGCCTCATCGCCGCCGGAGCTCCGAGATCCCGCCAATCGTCCCCACGTACGCGTCGCCGCTCGGCCCGAGCGCGATCCCGGCGTAGTTGTTGTTGGCGAGCACGCCGGTGCCGGCGGGCACGGTGAACACCGTCTTGCCGGTCCGCAGCGAGATCGCGGCCCAGGTCCAGGGGGCATCGCTGCCGGGGTTGCGGGTGTAGGTGTAGATCAGGCCGGTCCGGGTCGAGAGCTTGGGGACCACCGACGGCGCACGCGCGCTGAACGTCTGCCAGACGCGGTGGCAGCCGCGCCCGTCGCGGTCGATGTAGACGCGGGCAAAGCCCGGCGCCGTGAGCGCGTCCGCATCCGGCCCGGTGAACCCGAGGTAGCCGTAGTTGTTCTCGACGATCAGCGAGCGACCGCTGCCGATCAGCGAGTTCTCCGTGTCGCTCGAGCCGTGGTGAAAGACCGGCACCTGGCAGACGACGCGCCGCGCGCCGTGACTGAGCTTGGCGGCCGTCCGGTAGACGACGACATCCATCGGGTCGGCATTGTCGGTGATCGCGACGTAGCCTCCCGGAAGGATCGTCGGCGTCGTGCCCGAGCCGGCGTCGACCTGGCCGGGCTTGTGGATCCCGGAGTTGCGATAGCGGACACGCCAGACGACGACCGGTCGTCCGCCCCGCCCGAGCGCGAACCGATACATCGACCTCGCCGAGACGATGTAGACGCCGTCGCGACCGACCGCGAACGAGTTCTCGATCTCGGAGTCGGCGTGCGTCACCCGGACGCGTCCCGTGTGCGGGTCGAGCACGCCGACGATCCCGCCGCGCTTGGAGACGAACCAGATGTGGCCGCGGAAGTCAGGCAGGGCCGAGGTCAGCTCCTGCTCGGGATTGAGGAATCGGGTCAGGTCGTAATCGGCGACCTTGACAAAACGCCGTTTGCGGATCGCGAGCACAACGATGTGGCGCGTCTTAGTCGCCGTCCAGACGCGGTCGTGCTCGTCAAGGAAGAAGTAACCCCCGCCGCCGAAGTTTTGAAAGAGGGCGGTGCCGGACGGGGTCGGCGCCGTGGGCAGCTCGTAGGTAGCGAGCACCTTGAGCGTCGTCGGATCGATCAGCCGCGCCTGCGGCGGGGCGGCCGCCGTCAGGCAGACCGACACGATCTGGCCGGCGCGATCGAACGTCAGGCTCCCGCATAGCCACCCCGGGTCGCCACCGCGGACGAGGGTCGCGCCGCGGGTCGGCCCCGCGATCGAGTATGCGTTGCTCATCCAGGAGTCGTTGTGGATATTGGAGAACGGGTCCGGCGCGAGGAACGGATTCTGCGGCGGCACGGCCGGCCGACGGGCGGTGGCGACCGGCGCCGTGACCGCGAGTGCGGCGAGCGTTACGAGAACGACCCAGATCGGCGCGGAACGTCTGCGCATGTAGACGACGCCGGCGGGAGCCGCTCAGCCCGAGGACAGCGTCAGCATGGTCGCGCTCGCTCCGGGCACGCGCACGACGTATGTGCCGCGGGTCGGCGCCAGCGTCGTGCTCGTCGCGCGTCCGGTCAGCTCTCCGGTCGACGTCGTCGCGCCGAACGTCTGGCCGCCGATCGTGACGCCGCGGCGCGCCTGCATACCGGGCGCGCGCAGCTGCTCGACGGTCGCCGCGCCTTTGACGCCAGGGATCCGCAGGCGCACGGTCTCCGCATTTCGCAGGTGCTTGTTGATCACGACCACGTGGACTTGCCCGTTGCTCGCCCTGGTCGCCCAGACCTTGACGCCGACCTGAGGAGTGCCCGTAAGCCGTAGAAGCGAGGACCCGGCCGGCGCGGCCTGCGCGAACATCATCAGCCCGTAGTACTCGGGATGCACACGGACATGCCATTTCCGCTTGGAGAAGCTCGTGCCGAGCACTTCGTTGATCGTGTTCGGAACCGTCTGGATGTTGACGCCGCGGACGCCGATCTTCGCGAGCTCGAACAGCGTGTCGAGCGCCCAGAGGGCCGATGAAAACGCATCACTGACGCCGCGCTGCCCGCCGCACGAGACCCCATTGATCTCGTCGACGCGCGTCGGGAGATGGTGCGCATAGGCGGCCCGGACGAACGGCTCGAGCTCCTGCGCAAGTCCCTGCGACGACTGATCCGAGAGCAGCTCGGACGTCGTCACCGGGGTCGTCCCGCAGTGCTTGAGCGGGTAGGCGTGGATCGTCGCGAGGTCGACTCGCGGATCGTCGCGCAGGAAGGTGCCGAGCTCGGCGAGCCACGTCAGTGAGCCGCTGCTCGGTCCGGCCACCGGTGCGCGCGGCAGCGAGTGCGAGAAGCTCTGGAACTCGTGGATGAAATCCGACTCGTCGTAGCCGTGCGGCCGGCCGGGGATCTCCTGCCCGCTCGCGGTCCGGTACCAGCCGAAGCTGCCGTACAGCTCGGGCTCGTTGCCGATCTCGAACGCGTCAATCGCGGGACGTCCGACGCGCGCGATCAGCGCCCTCGCCTCGGCATCGGCGAGGCGGCGGCTGTTGGCCTCGAGGTTGATCCCGAGGATCAGCTGCGCGTCCAGATCCGACGCGAGCGCGTGGGCGACACTCATCCAACGCGGCGTGAGCGTGAACCTGATCCCGGGCGGCTTGCGCATGTGCGGCACCGGCCACCACGTCCAGTCGGTGCTGTCACCGCCGATCCGCAGCACGCGGTGCTGGTTGGGGGCGATGTCCTTCAGCAGCTGGAGGAACGGCGGGTCGAGTGCCTTCGGATTGGACCCGACGTACTGCTCGAGCACCGGATAGCGGATCGTGAACCCGACGAATCCCGGCGGCAGATGAGGCCCCGTCGTGTTGTGACCGAGCGTCAGAACCGGGCCGGGTCCCTTGGCCGCCGGCTCTCGCACCGCCGCCAGCGCCGGCGTCGAGTCCTCGTGGGAGCCGCGCGTCACGAGCACGACCACGACCGCGACGATCGCGACACTCAACAGCACCACGACGGCACGGAGTGGTTTTGCAAGGCCCCTCACGCGCACATTGTGTCGTGTTCGGCCCCGGACCGGCGTCAGCTGCGTTGTGGCGGGTCGGCGGGCGGCGCTCGCCGTCCGGTCGCTCGCCGTGTCCGCCTTTGCCGGCCGCGCGGTCGGCCGGGGTGTAGGCGCCGTTCTCGCGTATGTGGCAGTTTGGGACCTACGGCTCGTTGCCGCAGGTGTTTTTCCCGGCTCGGCGGCGGTTTGGGACCTACGGCTCGTTGCCGTAGGTGTTTTTCCCGGCTCGGCGGCGGTTTGGGACCTACGGCTGATGGCCGGACGCTCGACGGGGGGCAGGTGAACGACCGGCACGGTGGTTGACATCGCAACCACATCGCCGTACACTTGCCATAGCAACCTTGCTCTAGCAACTGTGTCGAATCCCCGGAGGGGAGCTGAGATGAAGTTCGACGGCATCCACCACATCACCGCGATCACGGGCGACGCCCCGCGCAACCTTGACTACTACACGCGGGTGCTCGGTCTGCGGCTGACCGCTAAGACGGTCAACCAGGACGACCCGAGCGTCTACCACCTCTTCTACGGCGACGAGCTTGCCCAGCCCGGCGCCGATCTGACGTTCTTCGAGTATCCGTTCGCGATCCCCGGCCGGGCCGGCGCGGGGATGGTGCACCGCATCGTCTGGCGCGTCGCATCAGAGCAGGCGCTCGACTTCTGGTCCCAGCGGCTCGAGGCCGAGGGCACGGCCGTGCAGCGAGGCGAAGGCAGCCTGACGTTCGCCGACTTCGAGGGCCTGGGCCACGAGCTCGTCATCGACCACAGTGGCGACGAGGCGCTGATCGCCGATCACCCCGAGATCCCGGCGCAGCTCGCGCTCCAGGGATTCGAGGGGGCGCGCGCGTACAGCGCCGCGCCGCAGTCGACGGTGGCGCTGCTCGAGCAGCTGATGGGCGCCGCGCCCCGCGCCGACGGCGACGGCTGGGAGCTGCGCGGTGACAAGCGCGGCGGCTGGATCGCGCTCGACACGCCACCGCAGGAGCGCGGGCGCCAGAGCGCGGGCGTCGTCCACCACATCGCGTGGTACACGACCGACGCCGAACAGGGCGAGTGGCTCGAGCGCCTCAACGCGGCCGGCGTCCCCAACAGCGGGGTCATCGACCGCCACTACTTCCACTCCGTTTACTTCCGCGAGCCGGGCGGGGTCCTGTTCGAGCTCGCGACCGAAGAGCCCGGCTTCACCGTCGACGGCTCGATCGAGGACCTCGGTAAGCGGATCATCCTGCCGCCGTGGCTCGAGTCGCGCCGCGAGGACGTCGAGCGGCGGCTGACGCCGCTCCCCGATCCCCGCGCGGACTGGCCGGCGCGCGAGCCGGCCGCGCAGTCGGACGTCGCCGTCTCGGGGAGCGAGCGATGAGCCCCTCACCGATCCTCACCCCGCGGCAGGACCTCGGCTTCGAGCACGTGATCGAGTCCGGCTCGGACGGCGACACGCTCCTGCTGCTGCACTCGACCGGCGGCGACGAGCACCAGCTCGTCGCCCTCGGGCGCCGGCTCGCGCCCGGAGCGACGCTGCTCAGCCCGCGCGGCAAGGTGCTCGAGAACGGCGTGATTCGAAGGTTCTTCGCCCGGCACAGCCCGCTCGAGCTCGACATCCCGGACCTGCTCGTCCACACCGACGAGCTCGCCCAGTTCGTCGAGTCGGCGGTCGCCGCCTACGACCTGGACGCGGGCCGCGTGACCGTGCTCGGGTACTCCAACGGCGCCAACATCGCCGTCAGCATGCTGTTGCGCCGGCCGGGGCTGCTCGCGGGTGCCGCGCTCTGGCGTCCGACGTTGCCCTACGAGCCCGACAGCGCGCCGGCGCTCGACGGCACGCGCGTCCTGATCGCCGCCGGGGCTCGCGACCCGTTCACGAGTCCGGCCGCGACGCAGCGGCTGGTGCAGGTGCTGCGCGACGGAGGCGCCGAGGTCACCTTCGAGCTCGCGCAGACCGGCCACGAGGTACTCGACGCCGACATCGTCGCCACGCACCGCTGGCTGACGGGCGTCCGCGGAGCGAACGGCCTGTGAGCGTACGGTGACGGTCACCCGCGAAGACCCCGATCAGTGCCCGTACGTGATCGGGGACGACGGCCTCGTGCGTCTGCGCGAGATGTACGCCGGCGCGTGGCTCGGGCTGCAGCGAGTCCATCGAGAGCTGACGCGCAACCTCGACGCCTCGCTCGACGAACGCTACGGGCTGTCGCTGAGCTCGCTCGAGCTGCTCGGACGCCTCGCCGCGTCCGAGCAGCACAAGCGGCGCCTGTCGCGGCTCGCCGAGGATGTCGGTCTCAGCCTCAGCCGCGTGTCGCGGATCATCGACTCACTCGAAGATCGAGGACTCGTGCAGCGCCGCCCCTTTCCCGGAGACACTCGCGCGACCGACGCCTGTCTGACGCCCGCCGGGCTCGCGCTCGTCCATGAGGCGCAGGCGACGCACCTGGCCGACGTGCAGGCGGCGTTCTTCGATCGCCTCACGGACGCCGAGCTGCGGACGCTCGGCGAGGTGTTCGCGCGGCTGCTCGGCGACCGGGTCAACGGCGCCTGAGCCGCTGAGTGAGCGTCAGAAATCGGGCGTGGCAGGCAGGCCGGCGTAGTTCTCGGCAAGGCTGTGGGCGGCGGCGGTCGATTGCCCGAGGTAGTCGATCCGGGAGAGTTGGAGCATGCGATCGAAAGGACCGTGACCGAGGTCGTGCAGGAGTTGGGTCATGTAGTTGGAGAAGTCCTGCGCACGCCACACCCGGCGCAGCGCGGTCTCGGTGAAGGCGTCGAGCCCGCTGCGCGAGCCGGTCGCGTAGAAGCTCGACACGGCCGCGGCGAATAGGCGCGCGTCGTTGATTGCGAGGTTCAGCCCCTTGGCACCGGTCGGCGGGACGATGTGCGCGGCATCGCCGAGCAGGAACAGGTTGCCGAACTGCATCGGCTCGCACACGAAGGTCCGCATCGGCGTGATGCCCTTCTCGAGGATCGGGCCCTCGTTTACGTTCCAGCCGTCACTCGCCAGCCTCGTCTGGAGCTCCTCCCAGATCCGCGCGTCAGACCAGTCCTCGATCCGCTCGCCGGCGGGCACCTGGATGTACAGGCGGCTGATCTTCGATGAGCGCATCGTGTACAGCGCGAAGCCCCGCTCGTGCCACGCGTAGATCAGCTCATCGGTCGCGGGCGCTGCCTCGGCGAGGATCCCGAGCCAGCCGAACGGGTACTCGTAGTCATAGTGCGTGGCCACGCCGTCGGGCAGCGCAGCGCGGCAGATCCCGTGAAAGCCGTCGCAGCCGGCGATCAGGTCGCACTCGAGCCGCTCGGGCGAGCCGTCCCGCGTGTACTCGACCACCGACCGGTCGCGTTCGAGATCGCCGACGGTGACATCGCCGACCTCGAAGTGAAGCTCGCCGCCGCGCTCGAGCAGCGCCGCCGTCTGGTCCTTGACGACCTCCTGCTGGCCGTAGATCGTGATCTGGCGGCCGGTGAGCTCGGTGATCGGGATATACGTGGTGCGTCCCTGCCTGCGTAGGTGGATCCCACCATGCCGCAGGCCCTCGCACGCGAGCCGCTCGCCGACGCCGAGTTCGTGCAGCAGCTCGACCGTGTTGTGCTCGAGCAGACCCGCACGCACGCGATGCTCGGCGTATTCGCGCGTCCGGTTCTCGAGCACCACGAACTCGATCCCCTCGCGCTCGAGCAGCAGCGCCAGCGTCAGCCCCGCGGGACCGCCACCGACGATCCCGACCTGAGTTCTCATGGCGTCATTCGCGCGTCGATCGGCTCCGGAATGGTGCAACCATACTGCCGCACACGCGTCGCGAGAGCGGCGAGGACCGAATGCAACCGAGAGGAGCGCACGTGAGCATCGACGGCAGCTGGGAGATCACCGTGCAGACGCCGATGGGGCCGCAGTCGTCCAAGCTCGAGCTCAAGTCAGACGGCGGCGCGCTGACCGGCACGCAGTCCGGCTCAGGCCAGCAGACCGAGATCTACGAAGGCAGCGTCGATGGCGACAACGCGACCTGGAAGATCGATGTCAAGCAGCCGTTCGCGATGACGGTCACGTTCAACGCGACGGTCGACGGGCAGAGCATCTCCGGGACCGCCCAGGCGGGGGCGTTCCCGCCCGCTTCGTTCTCCGGACAGGCGGCCTGACCTAGACGCGCGGGTGACCGGAGACGCGGGCCGAGGCGAGAGCGTAATTCTCCCGTAGTCAGAGCCTCGAGATCGCGGCCTCGAGGAAGCGCTCCTCGGCTCCCTGAACGAGCTGAATAGCCCGCAGCCAGACATCGGGCTTGGTCGCCCACGCCGGCGGCCGCCGGATCCGTGGCGCGTACGGCCGGTAGGGCGGCAGCGACGCGTTTGCCGGCGCGCGTCGCGGGCGCGTCGCGCGTCGCGGTCTGGTGCGGCGCTGGCGCGAGACGAGCAATCGACGCATCCAGCGCGCCGAGCTCACCCCGGCCGGAGTCCAGTCCAGAGCTG
>CAVUUT010000004.1:0-44787 GCA_963744695.1 uncultured Solirubrobacterales bacterium
GTGACCGCGACCAGCACCGATGGTCAGACCCGGACGGCGAGCGTGACCTACAAGGTCGCCGCAGCAGCCGAGCCGTCGATCACGAGCCGCGACTTGCGACACGTTTTCTATGCCGCCGGTGGGGCTTGAAACCACGACCCACGGCTTGGCAGATGCCCGTCTCCGGGCGTTCCGTGTTAGATACGGGCGTCTGGGTCTTGTCAGAAGCGAGGGCACCGAAGGTTGTGCGGCGACGACCATTCGCTTCCGGTTCACGGAGCGTTAGCCATCGCCAGGCACGAAGCCTGGGCCGGAACCTACCGCTCTGGACCAGCGCACTCATCAGTCAGCCTGCTGCCCGACCGCGGCCCGGCCAATCTGCTCATCGACCCTCCAGATCCCGGCCTCGCCTCAGCCCTCTGGGGCCACGCCCGCAACCTAACAAAGCGACTAGACCACAACGGCCTGACCCAGCCCAGCACCGCGATCGAGACCGGCGACGGCTGACAGCGACCAACCCGTCGTGCAGGGTCGGCTGACCGCGCCGACGCCCATCGGCTCGCCGATCCTCAACGCCCTTCTGGTTCCGCGAAGTGCGCCGGGACTGCTCTGGCGCCATGAGGAAAGGAGGACCGCATGACGTAGGGGAGCGATAAGTTCACGATGGCCTGCCGGTGTGAGTCCGGTCCGGGGAGACGCCTGGGTCCCTGGTAGCGATGCCCTCGTGCGTGATCGAGAGGTCGGGTGCGAAGCGGGGCGGATGCGATCGCGCGGTCTGCAACGTGAGTGAAGCCTAAGTAAGCGTCGTTAACCCAGCCCGGTCTCCACGACCTACTCGTAGTTAGAGGGGGCTTTCGCGAAGTGGTGGATCTCGGCGATCGCGTCCTGCGTCCGGCGACCGGGCCGGTAGGCATAGCTCGACGCGTAGAAGCCGGGTTCAGAGATCGGCTCCATGACGAGCTTGAGGGCCGATCCGAGCCACGCGATCACGCTAGTGGGCGGGTCCACCCCGGCGGTCCTTGACCCTCGATTACGACTCACCCGCGACCAGGCCACCACCAACATGGCCGGATCGCAGACCAGGTCCACAGATCGTGGAACCTGCACTCGGCATCATCAGATGCCCACTCGTGCAGCTTGCGCTGGAAGTGAAGTACCCGCTCCCGAGCCACCAACAGCTCGCGGAAACAGCGCGCCCGTGTTCACCGGCGACCTCCTTCCGTCCCATCGTGACGCTCTGCCTGGAGCTACCGGAGGTGACGGTGCGAGTCGACGAGTCCGAAGCAACGCATGATCGACGGCACATTCGTTCGACATCCGCCGCAGATCCTTCTGCTTGCTCGTGGCGACCAACGACCGGACCGGCAAGCCGACCTGCGACGCGTGTTCGGCGCACTGACTGAGACGATCGCTTGGCTCGGTCGTCCCTGGGCCACCGTACTTCATTCCGCGAGCCGCCCGTCCTCGTCTCGGGGTACTGCTCACCGACGGCAGGGACTGGGAGGAGATCCGCGAGCTCGTGACCGAGAGCGATCGGGGACTTATGGCTGCTGCTGGGTCTTGATCGTTCTGAGGGTCGCCGGGTCTCGGAGAACCGGTGTCTGCCGGGTGTCTGGTGGTGTAGGGTGGGCGCTGCAGTACGCGGCCCGCGGCACGCACGTGGTCGGGCGCGTCTTCCGGGCATGGGGTGGTGTGAATGTTCTCTGATGAGGTGACTGCGACCAGGGTGTCGCCGGGGTCGGTGCGGATGGGCGTGCGGTGGCTGGTTGCGCTCGCGGCTTGCTTGGTGGTGGTCGGGGTGTCGGCGGCGCCTGCGCTGGCGGCGGGGTCGTGGGCCACGACCGGGTCGCTGGCCACCGCCCGCGAGGACGCTACGGCGACGTTGCTTCCGGACGGGGACGTGCTGGTCGCCGGCGGCCAGGTGTCGGGCGGCTTGCTGGCGAGCGCGGAGTTGTATGACCCCGCGACTGGGACCTGGGCCGCGACCGGGTCGATGGGCACCGCCCGCGCGTTTCAGACGGCGACGCTGCTTCCGGACGGGAGGTGCTGGTCGCCGGCGGTGACCAGTTGAGCGCGGACGGGTTCTCGTTCACCCCCCGGCCAGCGCCGAGCTGTATGACCCGCGACTGGGACCTGGAGCGCGACTGGGTCGATGAGCGAAGCCCGCGCGGAAGCGACGGCTACGCTGCTTCAGAACGGGGACGTGCTGGTCACCGGCGGCACCGGGCCGTTTTCCCCCTTGGCGAGCGCGGAGCTGTATGACCCTTCGACCGGGACCTGGACGTGGGACCGGGTCGCTGAACACCGCCCGCTTAGAGGATACGGCGACGTTGCTTCCGGACGGGGACGTGCTGGTCGCCGGCGGCTTCGGGCCGACCGGCGACTTCCTCGCGAGCGCGGAGGTGTATGACCCCGCGGCCGGGATTTGGAGCGCGACCGGGTCGATGAGCACCACCCGCGATGACCCGACGGCGACGCTGCTTCAGAACGGCGACGTGCTGGTCGCCGGCGGCGACGGCGGGCCGAGCCCGGACGGGCCTAACACCGTCCTGGCGAGCGCGGAGCTGTATGACCCCGGGGCCGGGACCTGGACCGCGACCGGGTCGCTGAGCACCGCCCGCGAATTTCAGACGGCGACGCTACTTCAGAACGGGAAGGTGCTGGTCGCCGGCGGCGACGGCGGGCCGAGCCCGGACGGGTCGGGGAACACCGTCCTGGCGAGCGCGGAGCTGTATCGTCCGTCGAGCGGGACCTGGGCCGCGACCGCGTCGCTGAGCAACGCCCGCGTGTTTCAGACCGCGACGCTGCTTCAGAACGGCAAGGTGCTGGTCGCCGGCGGCGTCGGCCCGCCGACGGACGTGACGTCGGTTCCCCTCCTGGCGAGCGCGGAGTTGTACACGCCGGTCGTGCCGAGCGTGTCGGGGGTGAGTCCGGGCTCGGGTCCGTCGTCGGGGGGCACGTCGATCACGATCAGGGTACGGGGTTCGCGTCGGGAGCACGGTAGAGATCGCGCAGGGACAAGGGCGCGGGTCCGTCGGCGATCCCGGCGACGAACGTGACCGTGGTCTCGCCAAAGGAGATCACCGCGACGACGGGTGGCGGGGCTAAGCGGGGAACGTTTCACGTGTTCGTGATCGGTCCGGATGGGGTTGTGAGCCGAGCGTCGCAGCCGGGTCTGTTTACCTACACCGTGCCGGTGGTGTCTGCGATCAGCCCGGCTTCTGGCTCGGTGAGTGGGGGCACGTCGATCACGATCACCGGGCAGCAGTTTGTGTCGGGCGCGTCAGTACAGATCGGGCAGGGCGACGGGGCCGGTCCGACGGCGATCGCGGCGACGAACGTGACTGTGGTCTCACCGACTGAGATCACGGCGACGACCGGCGGTGGGGCTAAGCGGGGAACGTTTCACGTGTTTGTGATCGAGAACGGCATTACCAGCCGGGCGGGGAGCGCCGTGTTTGCCTATAGCGTGCCGGTGGTGTCCGGGGTCAGTCCGTCGTCAGGGCCAGCAGCCGGCGGGACGCCGATCACGATCACCGGTACCGGGTTTGGCTCGGGAGCGTCGGTACGGATCGGGCAGGGCGACGGGGCCGGTCTGACCGCGATCGCGGCGACGAACGTGACCGTGGTGTCCCCGACGGAGATCACGGCGACCACCGGGGGTAACGCCAAGCCGGGCTCGTTTAACCTGTTCGTGACCTCAGGCGGGACTACGAGCGGCACCAACGGCAGCGACAGGTACACCTACACCCCCGGAGCGAACTGACGGGGCCGCCACGGGGCTGGCCGACCGCTAGTCCCGTGTTCGGATGCTCAAACCTTGCCGTGCTCGCCCGTTGGGACCTGCAAGCCAGCCTCGACGATAGCCACAACCGCCCCGCTCGCCCGCTAGCCCCCGGGGGGCGAGGCCGCAGCGTCAGGCTAACAGCAGCAGCGTCGCACCATTTCGTCCCGCGAAACCGCGTGGCGGAGTTGCTGGTCGTCCTTCGCGACCACCGATGGCGGTCGTGCGACTCCGTCCCAACCACTTCGGCTGCTTCTGGCCCAAGCACGTCGACGGCGTCGCATCCGACGAGGTCGAGTTCCTCCGCCGAGCCTTGTCGCTGACGCCGCGGTGAGAGTTCCGGCACCCTGAGCGTTGTCCGGCGCTCTCGTTCAGCCGCGCTGCTGGCGGGGTGTCAGCGCGGTCGTGCCCGTCGCGATGGCCACCATCTCATCTCCGTGCCTGACCTCGGACGTCGCAACAGCCAACCGTTTGCCGCGGTGCAGCACGGTTCCCACGGCCACCAGCTCGCGGCCATCGACCGGCACCGCGCGCAGGAAGTTGACCTTCACGTCAAGCGCGGCGAAACCGGTGTCTGGGCCGGCCGTGCTCTGTACCGCGGCTGCCGCCGCCGACTTTGCCAGCAGCGTGATTACGCCGCCATAGACTGTTCCCCACTCGTTCGACAGCCACGGGTGGGACGCGAGCTCAAACACTGTCCGACCCTCCTCGGCCGCCACAAGGCGCATCCCGATCAGCTGGTCGATTGGAGGCGGGGGCCGCTCGCCTCGTAGCTCGGCCTGGAGCAGCTCGAGCCCGCCTGCGTTCAGGATCTTTCCGGCGTCGGGCATCGTCGGGACCGGCCGGCGCCAGGGGTCAGGACTTCGAGGTTCAGGCTCGCCACCCGGCGGTACCGGAGGCAGCAGCTCGACGGACTCACCGATCGGCGGAAATACCGCACACCGCGACGTGCCATGCGCCACAAGCCGGTTGTCGGCGTCATAGACAAACGCCTCCGCCAGCCCCATCTCGGCATCGAGATAAACGAGCCGCCCTTGGGCCACTACCTCGCCGCGCGCCGGGCAGAGCCTCCCTAGGAAGGTGATCGACAGCTCCGCAGTCGTGCAAAGCGTCCGCGGGGGAAGCCCCGAGACCACGCTCGCTACCAGCGCCCCATCCGCGAGCATCGCCAGCACGCCTGGATGGAAGGAACCCCGCGGGCCGAGCATCCAGCGCGTCGCGGGCAAACCGTAAGCCACGGAGCCCGGCGACGCCTCGATGATCCGCCGCCCTGTCAGCCGCGCGATCGGAGGAGCGGGCGCGCGCCCCGTCAAAAACATCTCAAGCTGCTCCACGCCCGAACCCGCCGCCAGCCCGGGATAGGCCGCCACCCCACGCACGCGCTCGCGCCAACCCTCGCCCGCGGCGGCGGCCGTATCCACTGAAACTGATCGTTCCTCATGTAAAGACTCGGGTAACCCCTCGATCTCGCAGCTGCCGACAAGTCGACGCCACGCGCCATCGGGATCCAGCACTGGATCCCGCCCGGGAGTCAGAGACGGGTCGAGCCCAACCAAAGCGAGACAAAGTATCCAGAAACCGCTCTACCAGCACATCACGGCGATCCCAAACACACCTCCAAGCCAGACGACTTCCCAGCCGCAGAGCCGCCGCGGATTCGTCCAGAGCGCGCTGAGCCAGACCGGTGGCCGCCGCTTTCGTTATAGCGCCGGCGCTCCTGCCATCGCCTGGTTTGGGCTGAGACGGCCGAGACGAGGCTCGCGCCGGACGAACAAAGACCGCCGTCACTGTCGAACGACCTACCGCGTCGAGCTTCGTGACGCCGGAGGGTCGGGCTTCTCCTTGGGGCTCGGCGGCGGCCGCAGCAGGGAGCGATCTGACGGTGGCTGCCAGGATGAGCAGCAGCTGCGCAGCTAAGGGGTCTCGTGCCAGGCGCTGAGGACCGCGCTTTCCCGGTCGGCGTCGAGGCCGGGTGTGGGCAGATCGGCGCGTACGGGGACGGGATCGGCGAGTGTGGACATCCACGTCCACGTGTCCGCAACGGTGGTTTGGATAGGTCTGCACGCGAGTCCCGCCTCGTGAGCGCGCTCGACGTTTGCGTCGTGGATGCCGGTGTATTCGTGATCGGCGGGAATCCAGATCGGCAGTTCCTCCCACGGCTCGATGTTCGCCGCCTCGATCGCCTCCCGGTTGACCCATGTGAGGGTGGCGTCATCGGCCCCGGCGACGGCGTGGCAGGCCTCAAGCAGCGTTCCCATCGTCACCTTGCCTCGGCGGCAGGCGACGTTGAACGGGCCGGTAGCGCCAGCGTCTGCGGCGGTGATGACGAAGCGGGCCAGGTCCCGAGCGTCCACGCACTGCAGCGGGAGATCGCTCGGGCCCGGGCACAGGACCTCGCCGCCCCGGGCCATCCGAGCGGGCCACCAGGTCAGCCGCCCCACGTTCTCGTGAGGCCCAAGGATCAGTCCCGCTCGCGCGAACAGCGAACGTTCAGACATATCCCGTTCGAGGGTGAGTTCCGCCCCGCGCTTGAGCTCTGGATATGCCCCGTCCATACCGTCGGGGCTGGCCTGCACCGTAGGTGAGCTCTCCAGAGCGCCTCGAGGCGGCGGCGGTTCGTAGACCGATTCGCTCGAGACATAGGCATAGTGGCCGACGCAATGACGCAACGCTCGCGCGCTGTAGCGAACCGCCCGCGGTGCGCCCGACCACGTATCGACGACCACGTCCCAATGCCGGGTGGCCAGCTGCTCAAGCGTGGCCGGGTTCAGCCTGTCTCCGACGAGCGACCGCGCCGCCGGGTCCGCCGTTCCGGTCTGCCCGCGGTTAAAGGTCGTCACCGCCCAGCCTCGTCTGAGGCCCTCCGACACGACGGCGCGGCCCACGAATGCCGACCCGCCGAGAACCAGGAGCTGTGTCGTCACCGGTCGATCCTAACGCAACCCTCGGGTTGCGCGATGCTTCACCCCGAATCAGCGGTTACGTCGTCCGCTGAGACGAGCGGCAACCCGGCTTCTGCTCCGGGCCTCCGGCCAGCCGGCGCACAGTGCCGATCTCGTGATCGCAAGGGTCGGATAGGCCGACCCGGCACCGCTTCACCCGCGAGGGAACGGAGCTGATTCGAGAAGCGGCGAACCACCAAGGCTCAAGCGTCTCGCAGTTCGTCCGCGAGGCCGCTCTGATGCGCGCTGCGATGGCCGCCGACGACAACCCGTACCCGATGCGTGCCCTCGCCGCGCAACTCCGAGCGATCGGCATCGCGGCGCCGGCGACCAGGGCTTCCGCTCCGGCTTCGCCGATACCCAGAGCAGCGGCGTCGCGACCAGACCCGTCTCGACGGAACGGAAGTCTGGTCGGCTCGCGGGAGACAGCTGGTGTTCGATCGAAGCGTGACCGCCCTAGCCCCTCGCCCGCCCGCTCGTCCTCGCCGATCAGTGGCCTCGGCGAGCTTGGCGCCCTGCTCGCGTGCGAGCGAGGCAGGAGGTGTCGCCACAGCGAGATCATCGATGATGTGGACGCCCGAGCCCACCTTTGCGCGCTGCAGAGCGCGCTCACGAGCCTGAACGGAGACCCAAGCCATGGACTGTCACATCGACTGGAGCACCAGCAGCGTGGAGCATGGCAAGCTTCGCGTGAGCCTCGAGCCGGCGCCTGATTTCGCGTTCATGATCGAGTTCGATGGGATCGTAGATCCGCTCACGCATCCCCGGCCCGAAGGCTGGGGCGGAATTCTGTTGGCCCACGGCGACGTCGTCGTCAGCGACGTGCGCCTCGAGTCTGCTCAAAAGCTGCGTGCCTTCCTCGACGAAACAGTGCGAGAGGCCGATCGGCTCGCCGTCGACACTCGCGCGCGCGAGCAACAGCAGGAGAAAGCCCAAGCGGCTCGCGTGTCAGAGCAAGAAGCTAAAGAGTCGGCAGCCGCGCAGGCCGCAGCCGAGCGCGACGCGCAGCTGACAGATGCCTTCCAGCAGTCCAGGTGAAAGGCCGCGAACTCGTCGCCCGCAACGCTAGCGCTTCAGGTCCCGGTGGCAGGGCGCGCTGCTGCTCGCATCCGACGACCCAGCCGGGCGGCAGTCCGCCCGTGAGTGCTCAGCCGGCGACATTGCGGCACTGTTCTCGGGACTACGCAGCGACACGGCGGCGGTGTGTGACCGGGCAAGCTGCCCGGTCGCAGGGCTCTCAGCCGAAGAAGGACGCGCGACTTAAGAGCTTCGCGAACGGAGGTTTCTGAACGAGCCGATCGCTGCGACGAAAATCGCTACGACGAACAAGAGCGCCAAGCAGATCTCGAACGTGAGCCCGACATTCGCCAGAGCACCTCGCTGCGGATTGGGAACCTGTTGCCCGGGTTGTGTGCCACGCAAGCACACCACGGCCCGCGATCCCAAGCCTCAGGAAACCAGTCGGCGCTTCTCGTGGCGTAAACGAAAATGCCGTCGGCGACGGACGTCGCCGACGCACGGCGCAACCGCGACCCCCGCCCGCGATGCCAAGCTGAGGAGAGCGCTGGCTTCGGATCCAGGAGCTACTGGCCACCTCGGTCGCAGGCCCGGGCGTTTGTCGACTGCCACTCCGAGGCTATGGCCGACCGGAGCGGCAGTGGCGGCCTGGGCACGCGGAGCAGGTGTGCGGCGCCCAGCGTAGGCCGACAAGTCGCGCTTGTCGCGCCACAACCAGTGTGGCCGGATGTGTGCATCAGGATCGGAGCACCCGGTCAGAAACCGACCACCTGCGGTCACGCCGCGGGCCGACGACTCTGACCATGCCAGAATCGGGATGGTGGGAAATTCCTGACGCCACATCACCCACGGCTCTCCGTGAGGGCAAGTCGGGTGCGCGCGCGGCGCCGTCGCGGCCGGCGGCTCCAGGTCGTGAGACGCCGAGTTCGGGACGAGTTGTTTGACCGTCTGCGGGCGGCGTCCTGTGCGTGACAACGGGCGAGATCGTGGAGAAGGACTGGGTGCATGACAACCTCCTGGTTGATCGGCGGGATGTGGCGCAGACGATCCGCGAGCGCGCCCACAGCCTGGTCACATCTGGTCACAGCCAGGCTCAGGAACGTGTTGGCGTCGAGGGTGAGCAGCCGGTAGCCTCCGCGATGGGGACATGGTCGCCTTGAGCAGCGTCCGGATTCTGGGGCCCGTCGAGGTATGGGCGGGCGAGCAACCGTTCGCGTTGAGCGGCCGTCAGCTGACCCTGCTTGCGGTGCTCGTGGTCAACGCCGGCAACGCCGTATCCGTCGACAGGCTGATCGACGCTCTGTGGCCGACCGACGGCGCGGCTTCAGGCGCTCGCAAGCGGTTGCAGATGACGGTCACGCGTCTTCGCCAGGCGCTTGAGCCGGTGGCCGAGGAAGGCATGTGCGAGCTGCGGACTTCGGCGGCGGCTACCGGCTGGAGCTGGCAGACGAAGAGCTCGACGCGGGCGTCTTCGCACGAGACGTGGCATCAGGTCTTCAGGCGTCACGTGCGGAGGATTGGGTGCGAGCCCGCAACGAGCTCGCCGAGGGTCTTGCCCTGTGGCGTGGACCGGCGCTCGCGGACGTCGCGTTCGAGGATTTCGCGCAAGCGGAGATCCGCCGGATCGAACCGGCGACCTCCTGCTTGCAAAGCAGATCCAGTTTGTCCACTCGTTTCTCGTGGTGTCTCGAAAAGCCCTGCAAATCTGCTTGTTCTGTTGGACACGGGAGGACACGACAGGACGGCGCGAGACAACCTGATGCACCCCTGGTGCACCCTCAGCGTGGCGTGCGTCTGGGCAGCTGGGAGCAGGGCAGCCGTCGAAGGTTCGTGCGCCCGGCTGCGTCAGCTGGTGGAGGTGGCCGCGCCGTCCAGGGCGACTCTCGCCTCGGCAATCGCCGTCTGCGCGTCGAGCCGCGGCATGTCCTCGAACTCGTCCATCACGTGCCCGTAGGTGCTGAGCGTGAGTCGAGCGTCGTGGCCGAGCTGGCGGGCGACGTAGATCACCGAGCGCCCCTCGTGGAGCAGCAGCGACGCGAACGAGTGCCTGAGGTCGTACGGACGACCGTGGGCGAGCCCCGCCGCCTCGATCGCGCGCTTGAAGGCTCGCCGGCGCCACGACTGGTACGCCGCAAGCGTCCACGGCGCGCCGGTCGCGGACGGGAAGATCAGCGAGTTCTCCGATGGCCGGCCGCTTCTCAGCCGCCATTCTCGGAGGTCGACGGCGAGCGGCTGAAGCACACGCACCGTCCGATGAGCCGCCGTCTTCGTGTCCTTCTCCTCGCCAAGAGAGATGGCGCGCTCGACCAGGATCGTCTGCTCGCGGATGTCGCGCCACTGGAGCGCTAGCGCCTCACCCGGTCTGAGGCCGGCGTACGCCAGGACGCTGATCAACGTCGCGTCGCGCGGAGGGCTCGCCGCACGCATCCGTTCGATCGTCGCTGGAGCTAGCGGACGAACCTCGGCGCGGCGCGGCAGCGCCGCCTTCCGCACCGCTCGCGCGGGGTTCGACTGGATCTGGCCGTTCTCGAACGCGCGCTGGAGGATCGCCCCGAGGAGGGTGAGCGCGTACCTGACCGAGACGCGGCCGTAGCCCGCGGCGAGCCGCTCCGCCTGCCAGCGGCCGATCGTCTCCGGCCTGATCGCCCGGAGTTCGAGCGGGCCGAGCGCCGGCAGGATGTGCTTGTTCAGAAGTTGCCGGTAGTGCATCCACGTCTTCGGCGAGAGCTGGGATGCGTACGCCTCACACCAAGTGCCGACCACGTAGTCGGCGAGCGTCACCCGACCCATGTCCATCTCGGTGAGCGTCCCGAGCTGCTGCCGGCGCCGGAGCTCAGCCCCGAACGTCACCGCATCACCCTTACGGTCGAACGTCTGTACCCGGTACTGTCAACGGCCATCTGTTTCTCCCCATCGCGGCCATGTTTTCTCCCCACTGGCGGCCATGGTTTTCTCCCCACTGGCGGCCATCGAAACTCCCCACTTGTGGGTTGCCGTCAGGGTCAGGTCAGGGGCTTCACCCCCTTGCCGGCGGTGGCTTGGGCGAGCCGGTAGCTGTCTTGGCTGTCGGTGACGATCACGTGCGCGTGGTGCAGTAGCCGGTCGACGGTCGCGGTGGCGATCGTTTTGGGCATCAGCTCGTCGAACCCGGCTGGGTGGATGTTTGAGCTGATCGCGATCGAGCGTTTCTCGTAGGCGGCGTCGACGACTCGGAACAGCGCCTCGGCCGCGTCTGGGGAGACGGGGAGCAGGCCGACGTCATCGATCAGGATCAGGTCGGCGCGGATCAGCTTGGTGATCGCTTTGGTGATGCTGTCGTCGGCGCGGTGGCGGCGGAACAGGGCGGCGAGCGTCTCGAGTGTGTGCCAGGCGACGGTCTTGCCTTGGTCGATCGCGAGGTGGCCGAGCGCTTCGATGAGGTGCCTCTTGCCGGTACCGCTCGGGCCGCAGATCGCCAGCACCTCGGCGCGGTCGATCCATTCCAGCGTCTGGAGCGCGTTCTGGGTGGGCTTCGGGATCGCGGAGGCTTTCTCTTCCCAGGCGTCGAACGTTTTGCCGGCTGGGAGCCCGGACGCTTTTCGTCGCATGCTGATCGTCGCCTGGTCGCGGCCGGCGGCTTCTTCTGCGAGTCAGCACGCGCAGCACTTCGGCGTGTTCCCAGCGTTGCGCGTTGGCGGTCGCGATCACCTCGGGCGCCGCGCGGCGGACATAGGGCAGGCGCAGCCGCCGCAGCAGCCGGTCGAGCTCGTCGGGCAAGGGTGGCGGGTCGGGTGCTTTGACGGTCATCGCCCGAACCCCTCCCAGCTGCGGGTCGAGGCCTGCAACGAAGAGTCCTCCGAGGCGCGCACGGGTAGCGGGATCACCGTCGCCGTCCGCTGCTGGTGGGCGAGGATCGCTTCCAGATCGCGGTCGGCGAACCGGCCCGCCTGCCCGCACGTCGCCAATGCCCGGTCGACCTGCTCTTGGCCGTGGAGCTTGGCCAGATCGATCGCTTCGGTCATCTTGCGCCTGACGCGCCCGGCGCCGGCGGCGGCCGCGGCGATCAGCCACCGCTCAGCGCCCTCGCCGAGCGCGAGGAACGCGCGCTCCTCCACCGAGCGGGCCCTGGGCTTGCGTTCGAGCGCACCGGCTGGCTTGGGCGGATAGTGCTCATCGCGGATCGCAGGACGGCCCGGAGTCGTGAGCTGGTGCCGCGCGACCTCCTTCGGTCCTCCCGGCCCGTCGGCGTGCACGACGATCAGCTGCGGCCCGTCGACCCGAGCCCACACCCGCTCATCGACGAGCTCTGAGGGAACCGAGTACAAGGCGCCGCCGACACTGATCGTCGACTGCCAGCCGACGCGACGGGTCTGCCCGAAGCACAGCGTGTGCGGCAACCGCGGGAGCCGGTGCAGATGCTCGTGCTCCTCAGCGAGCATCTCGATCGGCGCCCGTCTGGTGACCCGGTGCGCTCGCGTGTTGACCTCGGCCATGAACTTCTCGCACGCGGCCTCGAGCGCCGAGAAGTCCGAGTATTCGTCGCGGAGGTTGTGATCGGTCGGGACCAGATCCGCCTTCGCGATCTTGACCGTGGCCTCCGAGCCGCCCTTGCTCTGAGGGTCCGCGGGCTCACACGTCGCGATCGTCAACCCGTAATGACGGGAGACCTCGACGATCGTGGGGTTGCGGACCGCGATCCCGCACACATGCTCGACCGTCACCGTCTTCTCGTTATCGGTCAACGCATACGTCGGGACGCCATCGAACCGGCGCAACGCGCGGTCCAGCCCGATCACCACCGACGGGAGCGTCTTGTCGCGCAACGGGACCACGACCCGATACCGCGACCACGCCAACCACGCGCAGAACAACACCGTCCGAGAGCCCTGAACGACCGGCCCCTCACCATAGTCCCACTGCAGCCACAACCCCGGCTCGGGGATCCACGGTCTGGTGCGGCGCCCGTGCTTCTGACGCCACCGGCGCTTCGCCTCAGACACCGCCCGCCTGGTCGTCCGCTCCGATCCCTGATACCCCATCGCCACAAGCTTGCGATGCGCGTGATCGGCGCCGATCCGACCACGCGACCGATCGACCAGCTCATCGATCTTCGCGTCGAACGGGTCGATCAGCGGCCGCCGCCGCTCGCGCTCGCCAGCCCGCCGCCCGCCGCCTCGCGCGCGGCGACCAACCGCGCGACCGTCTTGTGATCACACCCCGCCAGCGTCGCCGCCTTCCGCAGCGACCCAGTCAGGTCATACGCCTCAAGAATCTCCATCGCTTCCTCCGGTTTCTTCACGGCCGGCCTCCGAGCGCGCGTTGACAATCAACACCGAGCCGGACTACCGACGCCTCAGGACAGAACGGTGGGGAGATCCGATGGCCACCCATAGGGAGAAACGGTGGCCGCCAGTGGGGAAACCCAGCGGCCGCCTACGGGGAGGTTTTCATGGCCGCCGTCAGGTACCGCCCACCCTGCCGCCACCGCACTCGCCAGCGCACCGCCCCGTCCTTCAGAACCCGCCTCTGGATCTCCATACTGCTTCCTCGCTGTCTGACTTCCAACAGCATGCCACCCTGCTCGGCACCTTCCGGCGACCTCACCCTTCTCGGTACTCGCCGCGCCCGCCTCCCCGTATGCCCCGCCGCACACAATGAGACAAGGCTCGGGCCAGACTACCCGAACCCCATGCATTGCATTTTCCTACGTGGGGGGCGGGTAGTCTGGCCCGAGCGCCCCTCAAATCTCCTTGTGCGGCGGGGCTTTTCGGGTCGTCAAGTGTGGAATTGGATTCCACACTTCCGTCCACACTTAGGTACACACCGCTGATACCATTCTGGTATGCGAGGCGGCGACTACGTGATGATGGCCCGCCGTCGCGCGGGGCTCACGCAGCGTCAGCTGGCCGAGCTCCTCGGCCTCCGTCAGGCCACGATCGCACGCTGGGAACGGGGCGACCGCGGCGTCAGCCTCGACGACGTCGAGATAGTCGCGCACGCGTGCGGCCTGCAGCTCGACGCGCATCTCCTGGTCGAGGACCGCAGCTGGTGGCCGCAGATCGCGATGCAGCTCGAACTTGATCCGCTCGAGCGAGTGCGGCGGCTCACCCCTCCCGGTGCTCCGGACATCGCAGCGGGGTTGTCCGAGCTTGCCGCGGCGGGCGTGTTTGGGATCGTCATCGGAGAGGTAGCTGGGGCGCTGCATGGCTGGCCGCTCGTGCTCGGTTCGTCGACGATCGAGGTATGTGGGTTTGTCGACGGCGTCGGCTATCGCCTCCGACAGATGGGCGCTCGACGGACCCGGAGCGGCAGGCACATCGTGTCCGGCGGAGCGAGCGTCGTCGTCGTGGAGGCGCCCGCCGGCACGGGAGGGGAAGCGGACCTCACCCGCAACCGAGTGGAGTTCGAGACACCGGCCGGACCCCTCGAGGCAGCCGGACTTATCGACCTGCTGAGGATCGCCGACGCGTCAGACGCTCGCACGGCACGGCACGACTCACTCGCACTTCAAGCCGTGCTCGACGTCCAACGCGAGCGCGAGGTCGCGGGCGCCGCCGATCAGCGGGCGGCGGGGGATCGGATTGCAGAATGGCTGAGCCACCAGACTCCGGTCGCGTGAGCCCTGCCATCGACGCCGAGCGCGAGGCGCTCCTAAAGGCTCTGGTCGATCACGGCGTGCAGTTCGTCGTCATCGGCGGCGCCGGCATCCAGTCGCATGGCCGTCGCTACGACACCCTCGATATCGATGTCACGCCCGATCGCGACGAAGCCAACCTGCGCCGTCTTGCTGACGCGCTGAACCAGCTCGACTGTCGCCTCGTCACCAATCCCGTGAACACAGCCGCCTGGGTGCCGCTCCCACCCGACTACTTCACGCCTCGCAGCCTCCTCGCCGCCACCGTCTGGAACCTGGCGACGCGACACGGCCAGCTTGACGTCACGTTCGCTCCAAGCGGCTTCCCTGACGGCTACGGAGAACTCGCGGCCCGGGCGGAGCGTCTCACTGTCGCCGGCACTCGCATCGCCGTGCTCGTGGCTGCCCTTGACGACATCCACAAATCGAAGCGTGCGGCCGACAGACCGAAGGACCGGGCGTACTTCCTAGCTGCCGCCGAACCAGGCCGCGAATAGCCGATCTGCGTGTGCTCAGGCGCTCATCTCGGACAAGGGATGAGAGGAGCTCATGCGCAGAGAGCCGGTGGTCGTCGATCGAAGCGGCCCTCCCGGGCGCTCCCTCGTTTTCCGCGCGAGGCAGGTCGCACCGCGATCACGGCGGGATGTGCGGCGCGGCGCAAAACCAGGTCGGTCACGCCGAGACGATCGCATGCGCTGGAGAGCGCCTCGGGGTTCGTTTCCTGTCGCTCTCCGAATCACGGCCTGGTCGTGGTTCGCAGCTATTCCCTATTCGGCGCTCTGGGCGCCGACCGTGTCGATGGTCGCGGGAAAGCTGATGTCGATTTTGAGGCCACCGCCGGCTCGGGGGTGTGCGGCGACGATCGCATCGTGGGCGTCGGCGATGGCCTGGACGATCGCCAGGCCCAGCCCGACACCGTCAGCGCAGCCTCTGGGTTGCGGGCTGAGCCGTTGAAAGGGCTGAAAGAGGCGCGGGAGTTCGTCGGCCGGGATGAGCCGGCCCGTGTTGGCTACCGAGAGAACGGCATGTTCTCCCTCGGCACGGGTTGCGACTTCGATTCGGCCGCCGGTGACGTTGTGCCGGATCGCGTTGGAGAACAGGTTCGCTGCGAGTCGCTCGAGGAGGTCCGGGTCGCCGGTCGTCGCGGCCGGCTCGAGCGCAACGAAGCTCTCGACCTCACTCAGGTCGTGAGCGCGAAGCGCTTGGTTCGCGATCGCTGCGATATCGACCGGCTCGTGACGCCTGACCCCGCGCCGGCTGCGGGCGAGATCGAGGAGCGCCTCGATCAACCGCTGCAGCTCATCACAGCTCGCCAGCACCTCTTCGCCCATCGCGCGCAACGTCACCGCGTCCGCGTCCGGATCAGCGAGCGCGACCTGGACCAGCAGGCGCTGAAGCGTGATCGGCGTGCGGAGCTCATGCGCGACATGAGCGGCAAACCGTTCCCGATCATCGAACGTTGACGGCTCTTCGGGCGCACCGCTCGGCGGCTGCCCACTGCAGGCCGCGGTAAGGACTGGGGCCGCCGAGGCTGTGCGAGACGGGAACGGCGGCACCGGCGAGGAATTCCCCGACTACTGCGGAGCGCGGTGGCGCATGATCCACAGTGGTCCAGCGACGATGGTGAGCATCAGTCCGGCGGCGACGGCGGCTAGCTCCCGCAAGCCCAGACCTGCCGGGACCGATCGGCCCACGTGGGTCGACAGGAGGGTGATCCAGACGAGGCTGCACGCGATCGCTAACCGTGGGTCGACGAGGAGTCGGAGCAGTCCGCCGACGGACATGACCGCGATAACGTCAGGCAGGCTGACATCGGTGTGGGCGCGGAGCGCCGCAAGCCCGCAGACTGGCAGGAGCCAGAGCAGTTGGCGGGAATCACGCGGCCGTCGCCGGGGAGCGCGCACCATGACCAATAAGCACGCGATCGGGACGAGCACCCTCGCCAGCCCCACCAGTTGCATGTGTGGGCCGAGTGGGCCGTAAACAATGAGCGCCGCGAGTCCGCTGAGCGCGGCGATTCGCTCATACCCGATCAGCGCGCACGCCAGGATCGTCGCCAGCACCACTTCCTGGACAAGCAATTGCCTGCTTGGACCGCCGCCCGGCGTGTTCAGGGCGCTGATCAGCCACAGCATCAAGAAGATCAGCACTGCCTGGCAGCATGCGTCGGCGACCAGCCGGCGGGTTCCCGCCCGCGCGGCGAGCGCCCGGCGCTCACGCAAACCGCCGAGGACGAGCGACCCGCTCTCCCGCACAAGCGCCAGGTTGGATTGCTCGCCGGCGTCGAGCAGCATCCCCAGCATCTCCAGTCCCCGCGGCTCGCGCACGGCGGGCGGGTAGGCCCGCAACGCGGCCTGGCCGATCCGCTCGCGGATCACGTGAGCACCGCCTTCGAGGTTGCGCTCAGACGGCCCGAGACCGCTCTGGCGGCATGCTCCAGGCGCGCGGCCTCGTCAGCCAGCACCGCCCTGCCCGCCGGCGTCAGGGTGTAATCGCGGCGCTGGCGGCCACCCTCCACATACGGCTCACCGGCGATCACCAGCGACTCTGAGAGCGCGCGTTCCAGCAGCGCGTACAGCGTGCCGGTCGAGACGCGCACCCGCCCGTCCGATAGCTCCCGGGCGCGCTGCGCGATCGCGTAGCCGTGCAACGGACCATCGATCAGCGCCGCTAGCGCGAAATAACTTGGTGGGCGAAGCTCCATACCCACACGATATGTCGATAGCCAACCTATTGTCAAGCCCGCGGCCCGGCCGTTCCTCGAGCTGTTGGACCGCATCACTCGGCCCTTACGAACCGCTTCCCGCGCCGCCCGACGCGGACGAGGCTGAGGCTGAGGCTGAGGCGGCGCTCTCAGCGAAGCCGTTATCCAGACTCTGACAGGCCGCCTCGGCCTTCTGGAACGCCGGCGAGCTCTGCTCGAGGACGCCGGTCGCGTTGTTGATCTGGATCAGTCCTTGGCCGTTGGGATCGGGGAAGTTGGGCACGCCGTTTGACCGCATGCACGTGGCGTATTTCAGCGCCGCGGCGTTGGCCGTCGCCTTCTCGGCGGACGTGCGCGGCGCGAGGCTGGGCAGCTCCTTCTTGCAGATCCGTTGAGCCGCGTTGTACACCGGCGCCCCCCCGGTGACATTGAGCGTGGGCCCAAAGCTGGGCAGCCCGTTGGACCCGACCGTCGGGTCGGGAAACTCGCTGACCCCGTGCGACCGCATGCACACCGAGAATTTCACCGCCAGCGCCTCCGCTGACGCTGACGCACCCGGACTCGAACAACCCGACGGCGAACAGCCCGAGATCGCAAGGCTCGACGAGGCATTGGCGGACCCACCCCCGCATCCCGCCAATCCGAGCCCAAGAGCGACGAGAGCTGCGAGCAGCGCGGCCGATCGCCGACGACGACGCCCGCTCCTCAACGCCTGAGCTGACTTCCGTTCCGCGCTTGGACAACGAAGGATCATGTCGACAGAATACGTCGCTCATCGACCTGTTGTCAACCGACTTATTGAGGTACAGCCAACCCGCCCCGATTCTGCGTCGGCCACCGCGTCGTGCGCTACCGCTGTCCGATCCGGGCAGCCACGCGGACCCCCGCAGGCGCCCAAGACGCGTGCGAGCACGAAGGCAGGGCTCCGCTTGTGAACCGGGTTGCATCTCGCAACTCGCCAGGAGCAGCACTCTCAGGCGCACGCGCAGCCTCCTCTCGGGGGCTAAGCGCAGCGCAGAGCAGCGCTGCCAAGATCCCAGTGCACCCCTCATGCACCCTGGACCACCACCGGAACCGTCGTCGCCCCTGATCCCCAAAGGCGAGAAAGTGAGTATTTGCAGCACCTTCCTACAGTGGAGCCAGCCGGGATCGAACCGGCGACCTCCTGCTTGCAAAGCAGGCGCTCTCCCAACTGAGCTATGGCCCCGTATGCACGATGAACACTAGCGATCTGACGTTTCGCCGACGCACGTCAGTCGGCCTCGACGCACTCCTGACGCACATCGTTGTCACGGCGCGCAGCGGCGATCGCGTCTTCGGCGCTGAGCCGTGGGGCGTCATCGAGTTCCTCGACCACGTGCCCGTATGTGCGCATCGTCAGCTGTGCCGAGTGTCCGAGCTGGCGCGCGACGTAGATCACCGAGCGTCCCTCGTGCAGCAGCATCGACGCGAAGCTGTGGCGACAGTCGTAGGGCCGCTGGTAGGCGATCCCTGCGTCGCCGAGCGCCGTCGCCCAGACGCGGGCGATCCACTGCTCGTATCCGACCTCGGTCCACTCGCCGCCGTTGTGCGCGGAAACGACCGGCCGATCGTCTTCGGGTCGTCCTGACAGCAGACGCCACTCGCGCAGATCCTGCGCAAGCGGCACGAGCAGCCGCACCGATCGCGGCTGCGAGCTGTGACGTCGGGTCTTAGGCGCGTGAACTGTGAGCGTGCGCTCGCCGACGTGACCCCAGCGCAAGGCTCGCGCTTCCTGCGGGCGCAAACCGGCGTAGGCGAGCAACGAGACGAACATCGCGTCGCGCGGCCGTAGAACCGCGCACACGCGCTCGATCGTCACAGGCGCGAGCGGTCGCACTTCCTCGGTCGGCGCTGGCGGCGCTTTCCTGACGAGTCGCTGCGGGTTGCTGGGGATGCGCCCGGCTTCGAGCGCGCGCTGCAGAACCCCGCCGAGCAGCGTGAGCGACTTGCGCGTCGACTCGACCGGGGCACCGGCAGCAAGACGATCTGCTTGCCAGCGACCGATGACCTCGGGCGTCAACTCGCGCAGCGGATAGCCGCCGAGCGTCTGCGACACGTGCCCGTCGTAGAGCGCGGTGTAGAGCGCGCTGCGTCTTGGGCGCGAGCGCTGCCGCGTGGATCGGTGCCCAAGTGTTCTCGACGTACTCGTCGAGCGTCTCGCGACCGCCGTCGAGCTGCGCGAGCGCGCCGTTCTGCTTGGCGGTCTTGATCGTGAGGTCGTAGCGCTCGGCGTCGCGCTTGCGGTGAAACGCCTTCGAGCGCATCCGCCCGCCGTCGCGCCAGCGAACCGCCCACAGCCCGGTGCGGGTCTGCTGGATGCTCATCGCGGCACCGCTTGGGTAGCGTTGAGGTTGCTCATAGGACTTGATCTCCTTTGGGCCATGCTCCCGGCCGTTGACGCGGTGCGGGAGCGCTTTTCGTGATCATGACTGTAGTCGTCCTCCCGCCCGATCGCGCGCGAGCGCTCTACTCATCGGTCCCTTCCTCGAGCGTCGACGTCGCGGCCGAGACGACTCCGCACGCCGGGTCATCAGGCGAGCCTCGCCTCGTGCCCAATCGGCGACAGCACCGGCCGAGATGACGTAGCCGCGTCCGCGCCTGACCGCATGCAGCTCGCCGCGATTGATCGCCGCCAGGATCGACCGTTCGGTGCGGTCCAGCTCGGCCGCGAGTGTCCTCGTGGTGTACGCCGAAGCACTCGATATGGGGCGATCCTCGCCCCCGCCGACCAGCTCGCGCAGCCGAGCGAGCGCGACCGGGTCATCGGCCAGCTCGTCGAGCAGCGCGCGGGCCAGGTCGCTCACGCCGACTCGTCCTCCTCGCGAACTCGCACGCAGTCCGGACACGGCGGGTTTCCGTTCGGGCACGGTGGCTTCGCGTGCGTTTGCTCGACCGGGACGGGAGGGTTGAGTCGCCGCCCACAGCTCGTGTAGCGGTAGGGCGGGGACCCGACGAAGATGTGGCAGTAGAGATCGTCGGTCCCGAACGTAGAGGAGCGGCGCGCTCGTCCCGTTGCCCTCTCCACCCGCGCCGGGCGCTCGCGATCACGCGAACAGGCCGCTCGATCACCTTGCCCTGGGGGCAGGTGGTCAGATGCCCACTTTCCCATGTGAGGATTTGGGTACCTGAGTGGCTTGTCATTCGTCGTCTCCCCCGAACAGTGTCTCGGGCGGCTCCTCCTCCTCGGGTGGTGACTCCTCCTCGGGCAGCACCCACCACCACTCCGGCTTCCCATCCTCGGTCTTGCGCTGGAAGCTGTCGATGCCCATCTCCTTCTTGGCCCGGTTGAGCGTGTTGCGCGAGATGTCGGCATCGTCAGCCAGCTCGCCGACCTCGGTGGCACGGTGCGGCCCGTCGACCAACAGCTCGCGCAGAAACCGCTTGGCCTCGGCGCGCGGTGACAGCTTCTGCTCGCTGTCGCGCACCAGATCGTCTGCCGCAACATCGCACTGCTCGCCAACCTCGACCCTCGACGTGATGATCGGGTTGGTACCGAACGGGTCGATGACGTGCTCTGTCAGCGACAACTCGCGCGATTTCATCAAGCGCCCCACGTTGCACTTGGCGTGGGCGAGGATCCGCTTCGGCCCTCCCGCTCCCTGCTCGTCACGGGGATCGACGCCGAAGACCAAGATGCTTCGCGCCGCGCCGACGAATCCGATGGACCCGCCTGCCCCCAGCAGGGCGCTGACCGCGCTCTTGCTGAAATGCATTGTGGCCAGCGTCGCCAGGTCAAGCCCAGCGGAGAGAGCGGCGAGGGGCGCGAGGACCGACCGGACATCCTGGTCGCGGTGGCTGTTGACCTCCTGCCGAGGCAATCCGCCACCAGCGGGTCGATCACCAGCAGCTTGACCGCGCGGTTAGCCGCGCCGCGTTCGATCTCAGGTAGGTGGCGGGTCAGGTCGAGGATCTGGCCGGGGTCCTTGCAGGTCACGAAGTCGACTCGGTCGAGGTCGGCTTCGGCTGCGATCAGCCGGGGCACCAGGGTCTGCGCGATGGCGTCCTCGTAGGACACGATCAGAACGTTCGCCGGCTTGCCGAGCAGGTGCCCGGCGAGCCTTCCCCTGGTCACATCCGCCGCCAGTAGCTCGGCTGGCGTCGTCTTGCCGCGACCGGGCAGCCCGAGCAGGAGGCTCAACATCCCAGCCGGAATCCACCCGTTCCAGACCCACCTGAAGTTCTCAGGAGTGACGCCGCTGGCAGGAATGAACGAGACCTCGGAGAGCACAACGCCCTCCCCGGAGAAATCGTCATGAACGTTGTACGGACTCACCTCTCCTCCCGAGGCGTGTAGGTCCCGGGCCACTCCCGCGCCATCTTGCGAAGCTGCGCCTCGGCATAGCCGAGGTCCATCGGCGGGTCGGGCTCACACTGGTGAGCGAGGAACGCGAGCCCGCACGCCACCAGCGTGGCCTCGTTCACCCCGCAGGAGCGCAGCAGGCCCGCGAAGCGGACAAGGTGGTCATGGCGTTGGCCGTGCGGGATCAGATAGCCGTCGCCATCGCCCTGGACGATCCTTGCCTCGGCGCGCCTGCGGAGTCGGTCGAGCAGCCACCCAGGCGCATCGGCGATCTCGTGCTCGACCGGGCTTCGCAGCCAGCGATAGGTGACACCGGAGCGGTGGGGGCTCGGCGGCAGCACCACATAGCCGCCCACGCCCCTGGTGTGCAGGTGACTGTCCTGGCCCAGTGACTGGTTGCGGACGTCGAGGTACTCGGGCTGGCGGAAGTAAGCGTGCCAGCCGTCGCCGGTCTTGCCGATCACGGTCTCGGGCAGGCGCTCGTGGCCCAGGAGGTCGTGCAACTCCTTATCTGCGCCATGCCGACGGTCGATGTCCAGGACGAACACGCCCAGCCCACCGCAGACCAGTCCGATCCCGCGAGGCCCGAGGCGAGGTGCCCAGATACTGCGTGCGCCTCCACGCTGGCAATCGACCGCTGCCAGCCGGACGGGATCGGATGCTTGCCGGCGTTCTCCGGCTTGCACTTCGGATCGCGGCAGGTGCAGCAGCCGTCGCGTATCGGCCAGATCGGGAAGATCGGCCAATCCATCTCGGCGTACGTGATGGCTGCGTCCTGCAAGGTGGTGTGGGGGTGCCCGAAGGCACCCCCGTTGGTGTGGCCTATCACCGTGACCACGTTCTCGATGCCTTCACCTCACGAGGCGCCGGCTCGATGAACTTGATCGTCCGCAGACGACCACGGCTGACCTTGACTCTCTCGACCTTGTGTGCGTGTTGCCGCTTCTTGCGGCGCTCGGCGCGGCGGCGGTTCCGCTCCGCGCAGGATCTGCTCGCCGCTTCGAGTCCCGTTAGGCTTGCTGGTGTCGCCGGTCTTCAAAATGCGACCTTTCCTGCGCCCCGGCTCGTCAGCCGGGGCGCGGTTAGTTCTCACAGGAAAAGGCGTGCGCCACCGCAGTCGTCACCGCCACCGCGCACGCGGGCAGCACGGAGGGCCGCGTGCGCGGACAGGGGAGAGCGGCCCGCCTCCAGCGGGCGGGTCAGAGTCGTCGTCGCCGGCTAAGCCGGAGGAGTCGTCGCCGCTTGACGACGACGAGCGCCTGGTGCGCCGTCCAGCTGGGTGCTCGCGCGAACGTGGAACCGTCCGGCGTCGGACGGTTGGGACGTGCTGAGCAACCGTCGCGCTTGCACGGGGCGCCGTTCAAGATCCTCCGTGTAGCCGCCCGCGAGACGGTCGATCAGCGCGAGCGCGCCGTCGACGTCGCCGCTGAGCGCCAGCTCGCGTGCTCTCGCGCGGACGCGCAGCACGCCCGGATGCTCGCTCACGAACAGGAACACACCACGGTGAAGCTGGCCGACGCGCTCCTGTTCGAGCCGGCTCCAATCGTCGTCGACGCTCAGGCGATTGCGCTCGTCGCGGGCGCTCTCAGCCCGTTCGACGGACGCCGATGTCATCGGTACGATCCGACTCGCGTACTCACAGCGCAAAGCCTACGCCCGAGCGGCTGAGCTTCAAGAGCGGTCCCGGAGAACATCCGGGACCGCTTATCGTTAGGCGCTCAGGCTGCCTGCCGACGACGGCGGACGTGTCTCGCGCTTCGAGCTGCTCGATCCGCGGCCTCAAGCTCGCGCGATCTTGTTGAACAGCAAGCGCGACCAAGCGCATCCCGTTTTCGACGTCGGGCTCGTGCCCGTCCATCTGCTGCATCGGTCATCATCTCCGTCTCCTATGTCGGTCGCGATGGCGCGCCCTAGCTCGGCGCGCCATCGCTGTCTGGTAGCCGGCAACCCGGCCAGCGCTCGCTGCTGCTGCGGGCGTCAGCATCGGGTAGCCAAACAAGAACCGTGTCGACGACACGAGCGGTCGCGTAGCCGCCATACCTCGCGAACGTCTGCGCGAACGCGTCGAGCTGCGCGTGGCTCGGGTCGGGCGCGTCAGGTCCGAGCACTTGCACGACTGACACCTGACCGGGTGCGTGGTCGGGCCAGTGCGACACGACCGTCGCCCTCCACCCAGCAGGCATCAGCTCGCCTTCCGCGAGCTGCGCTTCGCCTGCGGCTTCGGCTTGCGCTCGTGCTCGACCTCGGCGAGCCCGAACGCGACCGCTGGCGCGGCCTGCTCGGCGCTCGTGTCAAACGTCGAGCCTGCTTTGACGCCCTTACCTGCGACGACGAGATCGACGAGCGCCTTGTACGTCGTCATGGCGAGATCAGCCAGAACGCGTTTGGATCGCCGATCGACCGCAGTCGGCGGCGCGATGGTCAAGGGCGTCGCGACGCAGGTCGACGCTGCCGCGTTCAGCTCCGCAGCCGCGACGTCGACGGTGCCTGCGGGCCTCTTGTCCCTACGCGTTGCCGGGCACCGGCGCGGGCGGCGTCGTCAACATCGACGGCATCCTCGACGCGGTCGGGGCGATCGAGTCTCACGGCGGCGAGCCTGACACCGTGTTTGCCAATCCGGCCGATATCACCGCGATCCGCAAGCTCAAGTCAACGCAGGGCGTCTATCTGCTCGCGCCTGACGCGGCGAGCGTCGAAGGCACACCGGCGACGCGTGTCGGCGGCTGCGCTCTGATCCCGACCAACGGGCTCGCGGGCGGTCATGCGCTCGTCGCCGAGGCGCGCTACGTGCAGCTCGCGATCCGCAGAGACGCCAGCGTCGAGTTCTCGGCGGATGCGGCGTTCACCAGTGACGCGGTCACTGCCAGGATCACGATGCGAGTCGATTGAGTTCGTCGATCGAAGCGTCCTCGATCGACTCAGTGCTCAGATTGAGCACGTTGCCGACCTTGCGCGGCACAAGGACGAGCGTGTCAGCGTCGCCCGAGTCTGACGGGATCTGCTGCATCTCGGCCACCCATGCGGCAGCGGGATGAACCTTCAAGCGCGGGCAGTGCACGACACGCGCGTCGGTAGTGACACGTGTCGCACCGGCACGCAAGAGTGCCGACGCGAGGACCAGTGCCTCGATCAGTGTGGATGACCAGTCCTCCTGGCCCCAGGTGGTTGACAAGCCGGGTGAGGTCGCCATTCGCGCCTCCTACGTCGAAGTGAAGTGACACACCGCGCGGTGTCGACTGCTGCGGTGTGCGCCTTCAGGCGCGAATCGGGTCGAGCGCTACGGATCTACCGACGTCGCGCTCGCCCGCAAGCCTACCGGGCGTGCAGCGAGCGCTTGAACGCTTCGCCGATCGACGCCGGGCGCTTGATCGGCTGACGAGCGCCGCTTGAGAAATCAGCAGGCGTGCTCTTGCGCCAGTGCGGCTTGTCGGCGGTCAGCTGCTCGACGTGCTCTGACAGCTTGTCTGCGTCGATCGCGCCCTCTTCGTCGCGCAGCGACGACAGGTCGGTCGTCAGCCAGAGATCGGAGGGATTCTGCAGGCGGTCGCCAACGATGCGCTCGACATGCTCACGGTCATGCTGATCGACGCGCGTGCGCAGCTGATCGCGCTCAGACTCGGCAGCACGCTGCGCGAGACGATGTCGCTTGGCCTCGGCTCGCAGCTGCTTGATCTCGCTTTCCCAGCTCGACGGGTCGCGCTCTGAGCCCTCGCCTGTCGCGGGAGCTGAATCAGTCGCGCTCGACGCGCTCGCGACGTCAGCAGCGCTGGTGTCGAGCTGTGGCGCGCCGTCAGTCGTCATCGTCGTCCTCTCGCTCGTCGTACGGATCTGGAAGCTCGTCGCCGACGATCATCGCCTGCTCGACGCCCGGCGCCGTGATCGGGCACGTCACACGCTCGCCAGTCTCACGGTCGATCGCGGTGACGGTGAACGTCGGCTCCACACCGGAAGTATCGCGCGCCGTACGACAACGTCCCGGCAGCACTGCCGCTATTCGATCATTCCGACAGCGGTAGCTCGCCTCCGGTCGGGGTGGGGTCGTCGGTCACCACCCTGCCTAGGGATTCAAGGTCCGGATAGTCGTTGGAGCCGCCCGAATCGGTCACTTGCCCAGTGGCGGCATCAACAACCAGCATCTGCACGGACCACCTCCGGATCTCTCGCGGGTCTTTACGATGCATCGGCGGTGTCGGCATGATGCTGGAGAAGCTCCCCTTGATGGCGATGAGGTAGGAGCGATCGTCTCCCGGCACCCAGTTCTCGCCGTGCGTCATGACGTGGTTCGCTTCCTCCCGTGTGCCAACGGCGTGCTGAATGAGGCTCGGCGCGGGGTCGCCCAACCTACGCGCCGTCTCTTGCGCCAGCCGCAGGATTTGCGACTCGGCGAACGGTGCATCGTCGTCCATTGGTCCCTAAGTATCACGCCGTCGCGCGCTTCCGCAAAGGGTGGGCTAAAAGCAGCAGCACGCAGCTGCCAGCGGGGGCGCGGTGCCAGAAAACGGAAAAAGGGCCAATTTCGCGCGCGCGTTCGACGTCGCGTTGCCGATCCTGACGATGTCATCGGCAGGGGGTCATGGCCCCCACACCTCGGGACCCGCCCGTCCGAGCAGGACTGTCGCCAGTGGACGTCGAACGATCACGTCCGGGATGCTGGCTACTGCCGCTGTGACGTTGCCGCTCTGGGCCTCGATCGTGATCGCCGTGGTCCCGCTAGTGATCTCCGCGCTGGCGCTGATCGGCGGGTGGAGGCAACAGGCGGCGACGAGGGCGCAGCAGGCCACCGAGCAGACCACAAGCCTTGAGCAGCAGCGCGACCAGCTCACCAGCAACCTGAACCATGACCGCGAGCAGCAGGCCCGCATGCTGGAACACGAGCGACGCCAGGACGATCTACGCGAGGCGCGCGGAGTGCTCGATGACGCGGCACGAGCGCTGCACGAGGCCGACCATCGCCGCCGCGACATCCTCGGCGACATCACCAATCCGGAGAAACGGGAAGCACTCCGTCTTGCCGGGCTCGCGCTCGACCAGCTCAAAGAGCGGATCGCGATCCGTTTCGGCCTTCGCCACGAGGTGACGACAACCTTCGCCGCATGCGCTAACGAGATGGTCCAGGTCTTCGGCGCGACGAAGTTCGTAGAGCTGTTCGGGCTGTCCGACCGCAACCGTCGGCTGGTCGGCGCGGGCGAGAGGTTCGAGGCACTCTGGCCTGCGTTCATCGACGCGGCGACCGCCTACGCTGGCGTCGACCTGATGCCGCGGCCTATCGAGAGAGCCATCAGCTAGCCGTGATCGAGCCGCAGATCGCCTTGCAGTTGCCGACGCACATCTGACGCACACCCTTGCACCCACGCGCGGTGATCGCAGCGGGAGCGAGTCGCGGAATCCTAAGTGTTTACGCGCGATTCCGACTCTGCGCATACCCGCCGCGACCTGCTGAGATTGCTTGCAAAGCAGGCGCTCTCCCAACTGAGCTATGGCCCCGCGGGTTGTCGAGTTTAACGTCGCCTGCGCGCGGGTCCGGCAAGAAGCAGGCTGAGGTAGCCGTCGGCGATCTCGTCCGGGCGCAAACGCCCGCGTGGCTGATACCACTGCGCGGTGTGGTTGACCATCCCGAGCAGCGCGACCAAGGCGAGCCGTTTGTCGAGACCTGGTGGCCCGGTCGCGTCGGCCTCCTCGAGGGCATGCTCGACGAGCCGCTCGAAGGCCTTGCGGCTGTCACGGACGGCGCGCCACTGGGCGCCTGACTCGATCGTGTGGCGCTCCTGCTGGAAGACGAGCATGTGGTTGCGGTACTCGATTACATTCGCGACCCATAGGCGCACGAGGGCGCGGAGCTTGTCGCGCGGCGGCTCGTCGCCGACCATGATCTCGCGGGCGCGCGCGAGCAGCGGCTCCATCAGCTGGTCGCAGATGTTGATCAGCAGCTGCTCCTTGCTGCCGAAGTAGTGGTACACGGCGCCGGTCGCGAGGCCCATTGACGAGGCCAGGTCCTGCATCGTCGTCTGGTCATAACCGCGATCGGCGAACACCTTCGCCGCGGCGTAAACCATCTCCGAGCGCCGGCGGTCGTAGCGCTCCTGTAGGGCGGGGCGAGTGGGGCGACCTGGCATTCGGCAATGGTAGACGGAAGAGGCGCTGATTATCCGAAGCTGCGTTCGAACTCCGAATGTCCGGTCGGTAGAATCGGACGCATGCTGTTCGACCTGGATGACGACACCCAGCTGCTCCAGCGCACGGTGCGGGAGTTTGCCTGCGCCGAGGTGGCGCCCGCCGCGGCCGAGCTCGACCGGACCAAGTCGTTCCCGTACGAGATCGTCGCGAAGATGGCCGATCTGGGATGGATGGGGATTCCGTTTCCCGAATCGGTCGGCGGCGCGGGCGGGACGACGCTCCAGTACGCGATCGCGGTCGAGGAGCTCACACGCGCTGACTCGAGCGTCGCGATCACGATGTGTGCCCACACGTCGCTCGGCACCCAGCCGATCTACCTGTTCGGCTCGGACGCTCAGAAGAGCGAGTGGCTGCCGAGGCTCTGCGCGGGCGAGCTGCTCGGCGCGTTCGGTTTGACCGAGCCCGAGGCCGGCTCGGACGCCGGGAACACCCGCACCCGGGCCGAGCTCGTCGACGGCGAATGGGTGATCAACGGCGCCAAGCAGTTCATCACCAACGCCGGGACCGAGATCTCCGGCGTGGTCAGCATCACGGCGCGGACCGGCGAGGAGGAGATCTCGAACCTGCTCGTGGCCAACGGCACGCCCGGCTATGAGCAGGCCGAGCCGTATCGCAAGATGGGCTGGAACGCGTCCGACACGCGCCCGCTGACGTTCACCGACTGCCGCGTGCCCGCCGACAACCTGCTCGGTCACCTCGGCCAGGGGTTCAGGCAGTTCCTCCAGGTGCTCGACATCGGCCGGATCGGCGTCGCCGCGATGGGTGTCGGACTCGCGCAGGGCGCGCTCGACGAGGCACTCGCGTACGCGAAGGAGCGCCGCGCGTTCGGCAAGCCGATCTCGAAATTCCAGACGATCCAGGCAAAGCTCGCCGACCTCGCGACCGAGATCGAAGCCGCGCGTCTGCTGACCTACAAGTGCGCCTGGCTGAAGGACCAGGGCCGCCCGTTCGGGCTCACGGCCGCGCAGGCGAAGCTGAAAACCGGGCGCCTTGCGGTCCGTGCCACCGAGGAGGCGGTCCAAATTCACGGTGGCTATGGCTTCATCGAGGAGTACCCGGTCTGCCGCTTCTACCGCGATGCCAAGATCCTGACGATTGGCGAAGGCACCGACGAGGTGCAGCAGATGGTGATCGCCAGAGCGCTCGGCGCATAATCGGGAGAGCGCTGCGATGAACGGCTCCGCAACGCCACCGGTGACGCAAGCGCGCATTCGCGAAGTCGGGCCGCGTGACGGATTCCAGAACGAGCCCGAGGTCCTCCCCACCGACGTCAAGGTCGAGCTGATCAACGCGCTCGCCCGCACGGGCCTGCGGAGGCTCGAGGTCACGAGCTTCGTCCGCCCTGACGTGATCCCGCAGCTGGCCGACGGCACCGCCGTGCTCGAGCAGATCGATGTCCCGGCAGGCGTCAGCCGCAGCGTCTTGATCCCGAACGAACGCGGGCTCGAGAACGCGCTCACCGTCCGTGATCGATTCGACGAGATCAACGTCTTCCTGTCGGCGTCCGAGACCCACAACCGCAAGAACGTCAACCGCTCGATCGAGGAGTCGCTCGCCGGACTCGAGCGCGTGCTCGCTCGCGCGCGCGAGGCGGGACTGCGGTGCGAAGGGGTGATCAGCGTCTCGTTCGGCTGTCCTTACGAGGGCCGGGTCGAGCCCGGGCGCGTGTTCGCGATCGCCGAACGGCTCGCGGCAGCCGGGGCGCAGGAGATCGGCTTCGGCGACACGACCGGGATGGCCAACCCCGTCCAGGTGCGCGCATTTTTCGACCAGGCTCGCGCGACACTGCCCGACGCCGAGCTGACAGCGCACTTCCACAACACCCGCGGTCAGGGGCTGGCGAACGTGTATGCGGCGCTCGAGGCCGGGGTCTCGTCATTCGAGTCGAGCTTCGGCGAGCTCGGCGGCTGCCCGGTCCCGCCCGGCGCCACCGGCAACATCGCGACCGAGGACCTCGTCTCGATGCTGCACGAGATCGGGGTACAGACCGGAGTCGATCTCCCAGCGCTGATCGAGTGCACCCGGTTGCTACAGCGTCGCCTCGGCCGGCCACTCGGCAGCCACACGCTGATCGCGGGCCCGGTCGACTGGCACCGCTGATGTTCGAACGCGTGCTGATCGCCAACCGGGGCGAGATCGCGCGTCGCGTGATCAGGACGCTCGACCGGCTCGGGATACGGTCGATCGCGGTTTACGCGCCGGCCGACCGCCACGCACCCCATGTCCGGGAGGCCGACGAGGCGGTGCCGGTCTCGTCGTACCTCGAGATCGAGGAGGTGATCGCCGCCTGCACGCGCGGCGGCGCCGATGCACTGCATCCGGGTTACGGCTTTCTGTCAGAGAACCCCGCACTCGCGCGGGCGTGCGCCGCGGCGAGCGTCACATTCGTCGGCCCGCCCCCCGCGGCGAGCGAGCTGATGGGCGACAAGCTCCGCGCCAAGGAGGTCGCCGCGCGGGTCGGAGTGCCGGTCGTCCCGAGCTACACGGAGGCCGAGGCAGGCGCGCCGGGCATGCAGTATCCGTTGCTCGTCAAGGCCGCGGCGGGCGGTGGCGGCCGCGGGATGAGGGTCGTGGAGTCCGCGGCGGATCTCGGAGCCGCCCTCGAGTCCGCCCGGCGTGAGGCCAAGGCTGGGTTTGCCGACGAGCGGGTGTTCATCGAGCGATTTTTGCCCCGGGCGCGCCACATCGAGGTCCAGGTGCTCGCCGACGCGCACGGCAACGTGGTCCATCTCGGCGAGCGCGAGTGCTCGCTGCAGCGTCGCCATCAGAAGGTGATCGAAGAGTCACCGTCGCCCGCGGTGGACGAGACGCTCCGATCACATCTCGGTCAGGAGGCAACCGCCGTGACCAAGGCCGCCGGCTACGTCAACGCGGGCACCGTCGAGTTCATCGCCGACGCCCACAACCCCGGCGAGCATTACTTCCTCGAGATGAACGCGCGGCTGCAGGTCGAGCACCCGGTGACCGAGTTCGTCACCGGCCTCGACCTCGTCGAGCAGCAACTGCGGATCGCGGCCGGCGAGCAGCTCGCATTCGGGCAGCTCGACGTACGGCTGGATGGTCACGCGATCGAGGCTCGGATCAATGCCGAGGACGCGATGCGCGACTTCCTGCCGACGGCCGGCCGCGTGCTCAGCTACTGCCGCCCCAGCAGCGCCCGGGTCGACGATGCGATCGAGCCGGGCTCCGAGGTCGATACCACGTACGACTCGATGCTCGCCAAGGTGATCGTCCACGGCCCGGACCGGGCGACGGCGCTCGCCGAGCTCGATCGCGCGCTCGCTCACACGACGCTGCTCGGCGTCACGACCACCACCGGCTTCCTGCGCTCGCTGATCGCGACCCCCGACGTGCGCGCAGGACGGCTCGACACCGGCCTCATCGGCCGCGTGCAACCGCTGGCCAGCGGACCGAGGGCCGACAGCGTCGCACTCGCGGCGGCGCTGATCTCGCTCGAGCTGATGCGCGAGCGCGGCGGCGACGACCCGTTCGCCCGCGTAGATGGTTGGCGGCTCGCGGGTCGCCGAGCGAGCTCATGGTGGCGTTTGTCGATTGGGTCAGGAGAGCCGATCGACCTCGAGCTTCGAGACGGCGCGACACACGATCCGCAACGGACCGGACCCGACACGTTCGCACTCACGATCGCCGGCGAGCGAAGCGTCTGGTCCTACGCGCCTGACGGCGACACGTTGTGGGTCGGCACCGACGGCTGGGCGTGGCCGGTGCACAGCCAGATCGGCGCGGAGGCAGCGCAGGACAACGCCGACGGCGATCTGCGCGCCCCGATGCCCGGACAGGTACTGCTCGTGCCCACGACGGTCGGCGATCGAGTTCGGGCCGGCGACCCGGTCGTAGTGCTCGAATCGATGAAGATGGAACTGGTGATAGCTGCGCCGGTCGACGGGCTGGTCACAGAGCTGAACGTCGCCGCCGGCGAGAAGGTCGCCGTCGACCAGCCGCTGGCGCGGGTGGAGGCGGCGACGTGATCCTGCGGTCCAAGCTCAACCCCGGCTCGGATGAGTTTCGCGACAACATGCGCGCCAACCAGGCGCTGGTCGCGGACTTGCGCGAGCAACTGGACCGCGTTGCGCTCGGTGGCGGCGAGCGCGCCCGAGAGCGCCACGTCGCCCGCGGGAAGCTACTGCCCCGCGATCGCGTCGATCAGCTGCTCGATCCGGGCTCGCCGTTCCTCGAGCTGTCGCCGATGGCGGCACACGACCTCTATGACGACGAGGCCCCGGGCGCCGGGATCATCACCGGAGTTGGCGTTGTCAGCGGGCGCGAATGCGTGATCGTCGCCAACGACGCGACCGTCAAGGGAGGCACGTATTACCCGATGACGGTCAAGAAACACCTGCGCGCGCAGGAGATCGCACTCCAGAACCGGCTGCCGTGCATCTACCTCGTGGATTCGGGCGGGGCGTTCCTGCCGCGCCAGGACGAGGTGTTCCCCGATCGCGAGCACTTCGGACGGATCTTCTTTAACCAGGCGACGATGTCAGCCGCCGAGATCCCGCAGCTCGCCGCCGTGCTCGGCTCGTGTACGGCCGGCGGCGCGTACGTGCCCGCAATGAGCGACGAGACCGTGATCGTCCGCAACCAGGGCACGATCTTTCTCGGCGGCCCACCGCTCGTGAAGGCCGCGACCGGCGAGGAGGTCACAGCTGAGGAGCTCGGCGGCGGTGACCTGCACTCGCGCAAATCAGGCGTCACCGACTACCTGGCGCAGGACGACCGGCACGCGCTGCAGATCGTCCGCGAGATCGTCGCGACGCTCGCGCCCAAGCCACCGCCGCCGTGGGAGCGCGTCCCGGTGCAGCCGCCAGCCGTCGATCCCGAAACGCTGCTCGGCGCGATACCGACGGACGTGCGCAAACCGTATGACGCGCGGGAAATCATCGCCCGGATCGTCGACGGCTCGCGGCTGCAGGAGTTCAAGGAGCTCTACGGCTCCACGCTCGTGACCGGATTTGCCCATATTCACGGCCACCCGGTCGGAATCCTCGCAAATAACGGAATCCTGTTCTCCGAGAGCGCGGTGAAGGGGGCCCACTTCATCGAGCTCTGCGACCAGCGCCGGATCCCGCTCGTGTTCTTGCAGAACATCACCGGGTTCATGGTCGGCCGCGACTACGAGGCTGGCGGCATCGCGAAGCACGGGGCGAAGATGGTGACCGCGGTCTCGACCGCGCGCGTGCCGAAGTTCACGGTGATCGTCGGCGGCTCCTTCGGCGCGGGCAACTACGGGATGTGCGGCCGTGCCTACTCGCCGCGCCTGCTGTGGATGTGGCCGGGCGCCCGGATCTCGGTGATGGGCGGCGAGCAGGCCGCGACCGTGATGAGTGAGGTCGGCCAGCCCGAGACCGGCGCCGCCCTGCGCGAACAGTACGAACGCCAAGGGCACCCGTACTACGCGACGGCGCGCCTCTGGGACGACGGGGTGATCGATCCGCGTGACACGCGTGACGTCCTCGGGCTCGGGCTGGCGGCAGCCGCCAACGCGCCGCTGGCCGAGGTGCGCTACGGCGTCTTCAGGATGTAGGAACCGGCGCCCGCGCGGGAGCCCGCGCCCGACTCGAGCTCGATCCCGTGTGCGCTGAGGTCCGGAACCCCGCCGCTCGCCAGCCGCACGGCGTCGCGCCCCGCCCGGCGCAAAAGGCTCGCCGCAAACGCCGCCCTTCCCCCGGCCGCGCACGCGACTACGGTTGTCCGACCGTCGCTCGAGACCGGCACCGCGGTGACGTCGCGCAGCCGGTGCAATGGCACGTGGTGCGAGCCGTGCACGTGTCCGTTGACCCACTCCGACGGCTCGCGCACGTCGATCAGGTCGACGGTGTCCGCGCGCAGACCCGCGGCCAGCCGGCCCAGATCCCAGGAGCTGGACTCCGCGACGGGCAACGCGTCGCGCTCCCAGCGGTCGCGGTCGACGACGATGTGGCCCGCGATGTCGGAGAAGGCGACCGCCTGCAGCGCGCTCGTAAGCGCCAGCGCCTGCGGACGATCCTGGGCGACGATCGCGATCCGCCGATCGGGGTCCAACGCCCAGCCGGCTCGGGTGCCGGCGCCCGAGTAGTCGATCGGGAGATTGATTGATCCAACGAGGTGGCCGCCGTCGAACAGCTCTGGCGCACGGCTGTCGAGGACCGTCGCATCGGCGGCGAGCAGCTCGTTGATCTCGTCGCTGCGCAGCGCTCGTGGCTCGGCTAGCGGCTCCAGTTGTGAGCATCGGTTCAACGCGACGATCCGATCCACGTTGGGCGGTCGCGTCGGAAGCGTGCGCGTGAGCTCGTCGATGAACTGCGGCAATTCCATCGTCAGGAGCGCGTTGACACGGCGCTCGAAGCCGACGGTCGAGCTCGTCTTGCCGCTCAGCCCGGCGCCGCCGCAAAGCGAGCCACCGACGTGCGCGGGCCAGACCTCGACGTGATCATCGAACGCCGTCAATCGCCCAAGCGTTCGGTGCAGCGCCTCGGCGCCGTCCTTGGCCTCATACGCGAGGTCCGGGCGGGCGATGTCTCCGACGAGCAGCGTGTCGCCGGTCAGGACCATCCATGGCGAATCACTGCGCTTGCGGTCGACGACCTCGTAGGAGAGGTGCTCAGGGCGATGGCCGGGCGTCGCAATAGCCCGTATGTCGACCTTGCCGATCGTGATCACGTCGCCCGCCACGATCGCGTCCGGCCGGTCCTCGGGCTCCAAATCGGGGCGGTACGCCCTCGCGCCGGTCGCGGCGACCAGGCGCTGCCTGCCCGACACGTGATCGGCATGGTTGTGCGTCTCGATCACGTTCGCGATCCGGAAACGCTCCTTGCGCGCCAGCTCGAGATAGACATTGATGTCCCACCGCGGGTCCACGACCACGGCCTGGCCGCCGCAGGCGATGAAGTAAGACGCACACCCGAGGTCCCCGTAGAGAATCTGGCGAAAGAACAAGGACGGAGCCCCTTTCTCGATCAAACCGCACCAAATGAGTGCAGTATCTGATTACGAGAATACGAGCCGCGTCAATGGCGAAACCCGCTCGGGTTTGCGTCAATTTCGCGCGTCGCGCGCCGACACCGCCCGACGCTCCCGCGGGCGGGGCGCCGCCCTAGCCGTCGAAGTCGAAGTCCTTCGGTGGACGCTGCTCAAACCACAGTCGGTCGTGGTCAGGCGTGTCCTGGAGGAACTCCGGCGTCTCCTCGAGTACGTCGTCGTCGCCGCGCGGCTCGGCATCATCCTGCTCTGACCCGAGCGCGTCGTCGACGTCGTACTCGATCGTCTCGTCTCCCGAGTGGTGGGAGGGCGGCGTGGGTTCGTCGTCGCCGTCGGTCGCCGTGCGGGCGCGGGGGTCGAACTCGGGTACGTCAGGCCCGAATTGCTCGTCGTCCGGCTCCAGGTCGCCGTCCTCCAGATCGGAGGCTTCCGGCTCGTCATCGAGGGGGTCGTCGTGACTCCAACCGTCCTCGTCGCGCTCCTGGTCGTATGCGAACGGCGATGCCGCCTGATCTGCCTCTGGTTCGTCGCTCGGCGGCGCCTCGGGAGCCCGCCTCACAGGCCCGAGAGCCTCGCGCTCGTCACGCTCCACTTCGAGCGGGTCGGCGCCACGTCGGCGCTTTAGATCAAGGTGCTCACGGATCGCGTCATCAAGAAGGCCCATAGCGCAAAGCCTACTGGCCGCCGACTACGTTGGCGGTTTCTTCACGCGCCTTAACAGTCCGGTTCTTGCCCTCGCGCTTAGCGACGTAGAGGGCGTTATCGGCCGCCGCGATCAGCTCGTCCTTGCCCGCTTGGGCCGACGCAGCGACGCCAACGCTGGCGGTGATCTGAGTCGTTGTGCTGCCGTCGAGCCCCGGGATCCGCAGTTGCTCGATCGCGCGCCGCGCGCGCTCAGCGATCACGTAAGAGCCGCCGAGGTCGGTGTGCGGCAGGATCAACGCAAGCTCCTCGCCGCCGTAGCGCGCGGCGACGTCGACGTCGCGCGAGCTCTCGCCCAGAACCCCGGCGACATGACGCAGGACGACGTCGCCCTGCTGATGGCCGTGAAGGTCGTTGATCGACTTGAAATCGTCGATGTCGAGCATCACGAGGCCGACGTGATAGCCGTATCGTCGAGCGCCGTCCAGCTCGGCCGCGAGCAGCTGCTGGAAGTGGCCGTGGGTCGCAAGACCGGTCAGGTCGTCGGTGATTGCCTGGCGCTTGACGTCGAAATGGAGGTTCACGTTCGCCAGCGCCAGTGTCGCCCGCGATGCGAGCGAGCGCAGCAGCTCGAGATCGTCCTCGCCGAAGCTGCCGTCCTCGCGGGCGACCGTGATCAGCCCGTGGGTCGGCCCGCCGGGGGAGATCGGCCCCAACGCGACGGTCGCGATGCTGAACCGATCCGCGGCGACCTGGCCGATCCGGCCACCGCCGAGCGCCGCGCGCTCCGATTCCCGGATCGGCGCCGCGAGCCCCTCGAGACGGCCGAGATGACTGACCTCGACGAGCCGCTCGCCGGCCTCGCCGCGCGCCGTGATCCGACCGCGGTCGGCCGCGGTCGCGTCGATCGCCGTCTCGAGCGCGAGTTCGAGCAGGCCCGTGCGATCGAGATTGGCCGCAAATGCATCGCCGATGTGACGGATCGATCGGCGCACTCGTGCCTGTTCACGTTCGAGGTCGTCAAGACGGCCGGCGAGCTGCATCGACATGCTGTTGAACTCGGCCCCGAGCGCGGCGAACTCGTCGTTGCCATGCGTCTCGATCGCCGCTGAGAAATCGCCGGCCCCGAGGCGGCGGGCGGCCTGCAGGAAACGATCCAGCTGGCCCTGGAGGGTTCGGGACATCAGGAGCGTGAAGCAGACAGCGAGGCCGAGGAAGCCCAGGATGAGCAGCCCCGCCAGGAGCCGGTCAGTCCCGACCGTGCTGCCGGCGGCGCCGGTGTCTGAGAGCACCGTCACCGCAACCGTGCTCGGCCCGACCTCGCTGAAGCGCAGCGTCTCCGCTCTGTACGTCGCCCCGCCGAGCTTGACCTCACCGGACCGGGGGACGGCCGGGGAGTCGGTCACCGTCAAGGTGGAGCCGAGTACGCGATCCCCCCGCCGCACGACCACGGCGGTCCCGCGGCCGCTGATCTGGCGCGCGTATTCGGACGCATTCAGCGCCGAGACGATTACCGACCGCGTCCGGGATGATCCGACGCGCCGGACGATCGCCACACCCGGAGCGATAGCCGTTGGATCGCCATAGTCGGCGACGGTCGTGCCGTCGCTCCTCACGACGATGCGCGCGGCGCCGATCCGGCGCGCGAGCACTTTCAGCCGCGCGTCAAGGGCACCACGACCGCGGCCCTCGAGCGCCCGCGCCGCGGTGCTCGCTTCGAGACTCGCGGACTGGCTAGCTTGCTCGTAGACGCTCGCGGCGGTGCTCGCAACTCCATTCAGGCGCGCACCGGCCCTGCCCTGCTGGCTTTCGTTGATGAGTCCGAAGACCAGGAAGGCCAGCACGGCCATCGGGATCACGACGATCAGCAAAAAGAAGCTGATTAGGCGAAGGCGGAAGCTCATCTCTCATTCGGGGGAGCCGTGGAGAGTATCGGCGTCTCGTCCGACCGCGACAAGCTTGCGTGCAAAACATCCACCATCCGGCCGGGCCAACCGCGGCGGGGCGCGGGGCTAAACTAGGCCGACCGCGCGGCCCAATGCCGCCGCACGGGGCTATAGCTCAGTTGGGAGAGCGCCTGGATCGCACCCAGGAGGTCGCCGGTTCGAGCCCGGCTAGCTCCATCGGGAAGTTGCTGCAAAGCGGGAGCTTTCGGCGGCGAGGCTGACCGCCTTTCCCGCGCGCTTGACGACGCGTGGTCAAGTTTTGGTGGTCAAGGGCGCGTCGATCACGGATGGGGTGGTGGGCATGTTGGATGTTCGAGCGCGTAGAGGCGCATCGTTGGCGGCGCGCGGGCGGCGGGGGTTGTTGCGTGTGGGCGGGCGGTGGCTGGTTGGGCTGGCGGGGTGTTTGTTGGTGGTGGGGGTGTTGGCCGCGCCTGCGCTGGCGGCGGGGACGTGGGTCGCGACCCAGTCGATGAGCACCGGCCGCAACCAGGATACGGCGACGTTGCTTGAGAACGGGGACGTGCTGGTCGCCGGCGGCTTCGGGTCGAGCGGCCCCCTGGCGAGCGCGGAGCTGTATGACCCCTCGACCGGGCAGCGGATCGTGACGGGGCCGATGGGCAACGCCCGCGCCAACCAGACGGCGACGTATCTTGGGAACGGGGAGGTGCTGGTCGCCGGCGGTGAGGGGTCGAGCACGTCGAGCGCGGAGCTGTATGACCCTGCGAGTGGGACCTGGACCGCGACCGGGTCACTGAACGCCGGCCGCGAGCTTCAGACGGCGACGTTGCTTCAAAACGGGAAGGTGCTCGTCGCAGGCGGCCAGGGGTCGAGCGGCACCATGGCGAGCGCGGAGCTGTATGACCCCTCGACCGGGCAGTGGACCGTGACGGGGCCGATGGGCAACGCCCGCGCCAACCAGACGGCGACGTTGCTTGGGAACGGGAGGTGCTGGTCACCGGCGGCCAATCGGCCGGCTTGGCGCTGGCGAGCGCGGAGCTGTATGACCCCTCGACGGGGATGTGGACCGCGACCGGGTCGATGAACACCGCCCGCTCGCTTGACACGGCGACGTTGCTTCAGAAAGGGAAGGTGCTCGTCGCCGGCGGTCTGGGGTCGAGCAGCGCCGCGTCGAGCGCGGAGCTTTATGACCCCGCGACCGGGACCTGGAGCGCGACCGGGTCGCTGAGCACCGCCCGCAACGACCAGACGGCGACGCTGCTTCAGAACGGGGAGGTGCTGGTCGCCGGCGGCGAGGGGCCGAGCGCCTTCGCGCTGGCGAGCGCGGAGCTGTACACGCCGGTGAACGCCGCATTGGGTGGTGGCAACGCGATCTGCAACGGCGCCTTCGGTGGCAGCGCGAAGAACGTGACGGTCCCCGCGGGCGCGAGCTGCACGCTGGTGTCAGGGACGGTCGTGACCGGCAACGTCCAGAGCCAGGGGGGCTCTTTGACGATCGATGGGTCCTCGACGACGATCAAGGGCAACGTCCAAGTCCAGGGCGGCGGCCCGGTCTCGATCACCGGCGGCGTGACGATCGGCGGCAACCTCCAGGTCCAGCAGCTCGCCCCGAGCACCAGCATCGACTCCGTTTGCGGCGCCACGATCAACGGCAACCTGCAGTGGCAGAACAACAGCGCGCCGGTCACGATCGGCGGGCCAGGCTGTCAGGGCAACCAGGTCGGCGGCAACCTCCAGGTCCAGAACAACACGATGCCGTCGGGCTACAGCGGCCCGGCCGCGACGATCGAGGACAACACGGTCCGCGGCAACCTGCAAAGCCAGCACAACACCCCGCCCGCGGTCGTGTCGGGCAACACCGTCAAAGGCAACACCCAGACCAGCTAACACCTGCGGCTTGTCGCGAGGGGCGGGGTGCTGCCCCGCCCCTCGCGGCGCGAGCGCAGGACGTCGCGATCGGCGACACTCGCGGTCAGCGACAAAGGGCCAAGACACCCCTCAAACCCGGCGCTGTCGAGTCTCCGATCCCGAACAGCACTCCGGCCAACCCCGAGGATGCCGCAACGGGCTGACAGGGAAAGTCAGCCTTCCATCGGCCCGAGAGAGCCCGCCGTGCGGGCACAGCAGCTAATAGGAGCAGTGTCGTCCTCCGCTCCAATCAGCGTCGCGAGGAGCGCCCCGAACTTCCAGAGCAACAATCCTGCTCTTGGTCGCCGTTCGGGCTACAAGACCGCCCCTGCCACTTCCGTCGGCCGGCGACTGGGAGCAGAAGTCCTGGAACGTCGCGGATACGGCGGCGACGGAGCCCCTGATTCGTGGAACGAGAAGTGAGCTTCCTGACCGGCAGACGCTCGTTTCGTACCACCGACGAGTGGGGCCGACCCTGGGAACGAGTGGCCACACGCGTCTACCTATGCAGCCCCGCGACGAACAACCGCATGCGGCTCCGCGTCTACTTCCCCGCTCGTGGCTAATCTCGGGTCTCTCGCCTCCGCCGCATACCCGCCCTGCCTTTGTGTCCGCGGCGCGTCGTGGCGCGGCCGGTTCGAGATCTCAGCCCCAGTAATAGACGCCTCGTCCTAGCGATCGAAGCCTGCCGTGGTCCACGATCCTTTTGCCCCGGAGGCGATACCTGACCCGCAGGCGGGTGTAGCGACCTGACCTCACGCGGCTGGCCTTGATTGAGACGGAGCTGAATGAGTAGCTTGTGGAATGCGTGCAGCTGGGGAGGCAGTTGTTGACCCAGGCACGTCCTCTCCCTGTCGCCCGCGTCTGCGTCCACGACGACCAGCGGATGCGGCCGTCTAGTCGTGCTCGCAGATCATGCTGACTCACGCGGGGACCGGTGATGAAGAACTCGCCGTCCCCAAAAATCATCGTCGCTGGGCGAACGGCAAACGCCGAGCTGGCGTCTTCTCTCAGAAGCTTCGGACGGCGCACCGAGCCGCTGGCGGCGCCCGAGTAACCAGCTAACCAACTGGCCGCGACCACCGCCACCAGCAGCGCGCGTGCACAAAGCCTGCCCACAAGGTAACCCTACCTGGACCGGACGGCTGCCGCAACGGTCGGTTTTTCTGTCACCTACCGGCCCCTCAATCGCCACGTGTCTAGCTCCCTTGCGCGACCTCACGCCGGCCACTAGACTCGCTGGGCCGAGGTTCGGTAAGGGTCGATCGGGTGAGAGCCCGCACCCGGGTTTCGATCGGGAGTCAAGAGGGGGCAGCAAATGGCCGCGCGTCATCTGATCGATCAGAACGCAAAGCGAGTGACGTCGCGTGCGGATCGAAACAAAGAGGCCCACCCCTCGCGGCAGTCGCGAACGCTGGCCGTGTGGTCCGTGTTCGTGGCGCGGTTGGGTGACCGCGGAGCTGGCCGGGGTTGGTGTGCCCAGGGCGCCCGCGTGTTCGCTACCGGCTGGCGCGTGAGCGGACCGGTCCAAGCGCCCGAGTTGCTTCATTCGGTGGAAGCGACGGGGCACCGGGGGCCGTGGCGAGCAGGCGGGAGGTGGAGAGCAGGGCGACGCGCGGTCGGTGTCGTGGTCGTGGTGGCGTTGGTGTGCTTGGGGTTGGCGGTGGGCCGGGCGTCGGCCACCTCGCCGGAGCCGATCCCGACGTGCACGTCGAGCATCCCGAACTGCACTCCGCCGCCGCTGCTCAACAACACCCAGCTGATCAACTCTCGGGTGGGACCCGAGCGACCTTACGCGGCCACCCCTGCGGAGCTGGCGGCGCTGCAGGCGTTCGAGCACAAGGCGGTCAAGGATGCGCTGGACGAACACCAGCTTCCAGCTAGTGACACCGCAGCGATGCGGTCCTGGGGTCGGGCAGACGCCCTGGCCGAACTGTGGGGGCTGGTGGTGCACGCGATCCAGGCTTCTAACCCGACCCCGGACCAGCGGGAGGTGGTGGCCTGGCTGACCGCGGTGATGCACCGCCGAGCCAAGGCCGAAGCGGACCACGCCGGGTGGGAGTATCTCAAGTGGGCCGGGCTGCTGCCGGGCAACGCCCCCATCCCCGCCCAGAGCACCGTGGTGGACAGGCTCGACAAGGTTGACAGCGGTGCGCTGACACCCCTCCAGTACGACACGACCCAGACGAGCGGCTTCTGCAAGTGGCAGCCCCCGTCGCCGTTCCAGGCCGAGTACACCGGCAACGTGTCCACGCCCCCCAGCAAGAGCACCGCGCAGAGCTGGTGCTACCCGCCCTACCGCTGCGTCAGCGTGCTCGGCTGCAACGACAACCAGCCGTCCTATGACGAGTTCGTAAAGTACGGGGCCGCCGACGTCGAGAACGGCCTAGCTAACCACACGGAGTTGGCCGTGCTGACCGCGCAGCAGCTCAGGGCGCTGGTGTATGGCGTCGCCGCGGTCGGCGCGGGGGTGGCGATCCCGACCTCGATCGGCGCGGGGTCGGTCGCTTCGACCCTGTCCGCAGTCGCCCCCTCCCTACTCCCCGTAGCCGCCGGCGGCGGCGGGATATCGGCCGCTGCCGCCGCGGCGGTGGCGGTGGCGGGCGCGGTCGTAGCAGCTGTGATCGTTGCCGCGGCGATCGCGACGGTCGAGGGCATCCGGGTGGTCCACGCCGCCAAGGTGCCCGGGCAGCTATCGTCGCTGATCACCAACGCGGCCAGCGGCACACCGGACCTGAAGGCGATGGTGGCCGACCCGCAAAAGCTGGGCGGCCTGTTCGCGGTGTTCACCGGAGCCGCGCTGCCCACCCCGTCGCTGAAGGCCTGCGACAGCCAGGCCATCGTGCTCGCCCCAGCTGCGATCGCGCCCGGGCCGTGTTTGAATGCGCCGCCGATCCCGGCGCGGGCCGCGGACGACCCCCGGTTCTTGATCACCCCGAAAGGCGCGGCCCAAGCCACCCGGTCCGACACCCTCTCGTGGACTGACCGGATCAGTGCCGGCTCGGTGTCGCTCACCGCCCAGGACACCGCCCGGCTGAGTGGCCACTGGTTCGTCACCCACACCACTGACGCGACTGGCAATCCGGCCCCGACGGTGACGGCGACGCCGGGCTCGCAGAACCTGTCGATTCACTACGTGGGGTGGGACCAGCAGGGTCGAACGGCGTGGCTCGTCCGGCAGGCGGACGGCAGCTATAAGTTCCTGAGCGTTGTCGACGGCAGCGCGGTGGTCCCGTCGACCTGCGTCGCCAACGGGCTCTGCACGCTGTCTGAGCAGATCGACTACATCAGGGTCGACTCACTGACCGCGCCGCAACCGCAAACCTCCTACTACTCCGCGCGCGTGGTGCCAGCGCACCCGACATACAAGGCGGTCAGCGCGGGCTTCTTTCACACCTGCGCGCTCACGACGGAGGGGACCGTCGCCTGCTGGGGCGACAACTCCAACGGCCAGTCCTCCCCGCCTTCGGGCACGTTCAAGGCGATCAGCGCGGGCGGCTTCAACAGCTGTGGTATCCGCACGGATGACACCGTCGCCTGCTGGGGATCAAACGTCTCCGGCCAGTCCTCCCCGCCTTCGGGCGCCTTCAAGGCGATCAGCGCTGGATATGGACATGCCTGCGCCATCCGGACGGACGACACCGTCGCCTGCTGGGGCGGCAACAATTATCGTGAGGCCTCGCCGCTTTCGGGCCACTTCAAGGCGGTCAGCGCAGGTCAGTCTCACACCTGCGGTATCCGGATGGACGACACCGTCGCCTGCTGGGGATTGAACGTCAACGGTGAGTCCTTCGCCCCTGAAGGCCACTTCAGGGCGGTCAGCGCGGGCAGAGCGAACTGTGGCATCCGGACGGACGACACCGTCGCCTGCTGGGGCAACAACTCGCACGGCCAGGCCTCGCCGCCCTCGGGCACGTTCAAGGCGATCAGCGCGGGCACCGTCCACACCTGTGGCATCCGGACGGATGACGCGATCGCCTGCTGGGGATTACACGTCACCGGCCACCCCACGCCGCCTTCGGGCGCCTTCAAGGCGATCAGCGCGGGACCCGACCACAATTGCGCTCTCCGGACGAATGACGCAGTCGTCTGCTGGGGCGCTAACTCCGAGGGCCAGTCCACGCCGCCGACGTGATTGGCGGGCGTGTAGGACCTGCTCAGCTCGAGCGCGGGGCTGGGCCGCGCAGGCGTGCAACTGTGCGCAGGGCGATGGTTTGCGTAGCTTCGAACGCTGAACCGAGGCGTGGAATGCAGAACACAAGACACCCACCCCTCGCAATGCGCCCCACCGCTAGGAGCGCACAAGGGAGCGGCCCGATCACCGCCTGGTCCCAACACGTGACACGGTTTAGTACCGGGGCTACGACCTCGCGGGCGGGGCGCGCCGCGGGATCAGGAGATGATCCTCAAGGGTTGGAGGTTGGTTCCACAGTCTGAATCGCTGGCCTCGCAGCTCGAGCGGTTGCACAAGCAGATGCTCGGGCTGGACTTGGCAATAACGCACGATGCCGCCCTCGTCCGCAGAGTCTCTTTCACCTATCGGGGCTATGGGAACAGCGTGCGGGTCTTAGCGAAAGGCTTGGTAGCAAGGAAGCTGCCGCGTACCACGCCACGAATCCGCTTGTCGAGGCCTGGGCCGCCTATGCCGGCGGAGCGCGCGCGGACGCGAATGCCGCGAAAAGGCGCGGATTCGCGGCTGGCGCGATGCTCTACGACCTGAACCGTGCGGTCGCGAGAGCAATCCGGCTCATGAAGAAGGCACTCACGATCAGGTAGAGAGGCTGGACGCGCCAGCTTCTTTGAGTGGGCTCGCGAGCGGTGGCCGACTTGGGAAGAGATCTCCTTAATCATCTTCCGGACCGGGTGCTGGGGCTATTGCTGATCGGCCTCTCGATCGCTGTCGCGCTCGTGGGATCGCTGCTGGTCGGGCGATTTTTGTCGGGATGGCGGGACGTGCAATCCTCGCAGACAATCGTCGGGGTCGTGGCGATGGCGATGACGCTGTTCGCACTCGTGCTTGCGTTCGTGGTCGTCAAACTTGTACACCGGCTATACCAGCGCAGCGGACAGCGTCAGCGCAGAGGCAAGCTCTCTCCGAACGCTTGTCCGAGATGCGCAAGCGTTTCCAGCCGCCGAGCGCATCGCCATCGATCACGCAGTCGCCGACTACGTGGCTGAGGTGCGCAAGCGCGAGTTCCCGATGAGGCGAACCGCCGCGGCACGACCGCCGAGGCACTGTTGGCTGAGCCGCTCGACGTCGAGGACCCTGCCAGCTACTGGGCCACGGTCGCGACCAACCTCGACGCCGAGCAGTTCCGGCTCGTCTTCGTCTCAGACCAGATCCCCCCAAGCCTGCGACGGATCATCGAGTTCCTAAGCGAGCACAGGGACATCGACGTGCTCGGCATCGAGGTCAGCCAGTACACCGACGACGAGGGCGCACAACAGATAGTCGTGCCGCGCTTCGTCGGTGAAACTGAAGGTGTCCGGAAGAAGAAGAGGGGTCAGCGCCGGAGGCTGGACCGTCCCCGGTTTGGACGACACGTCTTGGCTGTTGTAGTTGATTGTTGTTGTATCAGTGAGCTTGTTCTGTGACTACGGGTCGGAGAGGCCACGGGTTGCCTTTCGTCGGTTGACCAGCGCCTGTCGCGGCCTGAGCGGGATCGGTTGGAAGCTGGAGGGCGTTGTGGGGAGAGTTGGGGGCCGGGGCGGCGAAATCGACGGTGAGGGTCGAGACGCGACGCGTTGTAAGCCCGCCTAACGGCCTCGGGGAGATCGACGCGACCGATCCGTCGTCCGGAATCGGGGTTTGTGGGGCTCGTCG
>CAVUUT010000005.1:0-207196 GCA_963744695.1 uncultured Solirubrobacterales bacterium
AAGCCAGTCAGTCCCAAGGAGGACACCGGATGAAGCTGCACGCTAACGCCAGGCTCAGTCGGAAGGGTCGCGAGCTGCTGGTCGATCGCGTTGAGGATGCGGGGTGGTCGCTGAGCGCGGCCGCCGAGGCGGCCGGGATCAGTGACCGCACCGCGCGCAAGTGGATCGCCCGCCATCAGGCCGAGGGTCCTGACGGGCTGCTGGACCGTTCTTCGGCACCGTCGGTCGTCGCGAACCGCACCGAGGAGCGGCGCGTCGAGGTGATCGCTGCGCTGAGACGGTTGCGGATGACCGGCGCGGAGATCGCCGAGCGCCTCGACATGGCGCTCTCGACCGTGTCGGGGATCCTGACCCGGATCGGGATGGGCAAGCTCGGCCGGCTCGGTCTGAGCCGGCGGTCAGCGCTACGAGCGCGAGCGCGCCGGGGAGCTGATCCACATCGACGTCAAGAAGCTCGGGCGGATCCAGGCGGGCCGGCTGCCGGTCACCGGACGGCCCTTGGGCAAGCCAGCAGCGCGCGAGGCTCACCACCTCTGGCGCTACCACCTCGGCTGGGAGTTCGTACACGTCGCGATCGATGACGCCACCCGCCTGGCGTACGTCGAGGTCCTCACCGACGAGAAGGCGATCACCGCCGTCGGGTTCCTGCGCCGCGCCGTCGACGCACTTCGCCAGCTACGGCATCACCGTCGAGCGGCTGATCACCGACAACGGCGGCGCCTACCGCTCCACGTCCACGCGATCGCGTGCCGCGCCCTCGGGATCCGCCATCTCCGCACCCGCGCCTACCGGCCCCAGACCAAGGCGTTGGTTTCATAGTGCACCTCGTCGGGTTGGTGGGGTGTGTTCTCGGTCTTTGAGGCGCCAGCCTTGGCGCACTGTGAGGCGTGGGTCGTTGGGGTTGGGCGGGTCGAAGAGCCGCTCGTTCTTGTCGTTGGCTTTGTGGGAGGTGAGCAGGCCGGCGCGGTGCCAGGCTTTGATCGTGCTGGTGTGCACGCCGAGTCGTTCGGCGGTCTGGTCGATCGTGAGTAGGCCGCGGGCTTGGAGTCGGTCGGCGTGGCTGGGGAGATTGTGGGCGCGGCGTAGGTGGACCACGATGGGTCTGGTGAATGGCTTGGTCATGCCGGTGCGCCGGCCGGCGGCGTTGAGCTGCGCGGCGGTTTCGGCGTCGGTGTGATCGTCGAGTAGGCGGTCGAGCATCGCGAGTGTGTCGGGGTCGGTCTGGCGTGCTTGCCAGGAGTTGAGCGGGATCGGGGTCGTGAGGCTGGTCGTCTGGCCGCCGCGGAAGCGGACGTGGATGTGGATCTGGTCGGTCTTGTTGAGGGTGACGTCCTCGATCAACAACCGGGTGATCCGTTTGCGTTCCCGTTGCGGAGTTGCTGGGTCTGACCACAGCCTCGGGAAGTTGGTGGCGAGCTGATAGATCCGTTGTTTGCGCTCGTCATCGAGTGCGGCGTGAGCGGCGGCCGTGGCTTGCTCGTATTCGTCTTGGGCGGCTTGGTGGTCGCGCAGCGCGTCGTTCCAGTCGGCCTCGAGCGTGTCGGCGACGAGCCGGTTGTCGGGGTCGACGGCGAGGTATCGGCGGCGGGCGAGCTCTGAGCGTTGGCGGGCACGTTCGACGTGGCTGCGGCGGAGCTGGTCGGCCTTGGTCGGCGTGGGCTTCGAGCTCGGCCTGGACGGTGAGCGCGACCTCGAGCGCGAGCGGGGTGACGGTCTTGAGCAGCAGCTGGGCGATCGCCTGGTCGACGCCGTGGCCGGGAACGGCGAGGCAGCGACTGCTGCCAGCCTGGATCGATTCGCCGACGCATTGATAGTCAGGCAGCTCGACGCCGCGGCGGTGGTGATAGCGGACGGTCATCCGTTTGCCGCAGCGTCCGCAGATGACCATCCCTTGCAGCAGCGCCGGCCCTTCGCGCGCCGGGCCCGGCAGCGCGGTCGGTGCCGTGCGCGTGGGCGTTGTGCGGCGAGCGTCAGCTGGTTGGTCTCGAACTGTTCGAAGGTGATGTATCCCGGGTGGCTGTCGGGGATCAGCGCGATCCACTGTTCGCGCGGGAGCTCGTGCAGCGTGACTTTCCCGTCCGGGGTGCTGCTCTGCTTGCGCCGGGCATAGACGAACGCGCCGGCATACCGTGGGTTGTGCAAGGTGCGCAGCACTCGCCAGTGACGCAGCGCCATCCACACCACCTCCCCTTTGCGCTCGCCGGCGCGCACCCGGGCGGGGAACAGCAGCTCGTTGCTGGCGAACGCCTGCACGACCGCGCGGGCCGAGCCGGTCCGCTGAAACGTGTCGAACAGGTGACGCAGCGCGTGCTGCACGCCGGTGTCGGGATCGAGCACGACCCGTCCCGCCGGGTCATAGACCAGGCCGACCGGGAGTGGTGTCTGCAGCTCACCGCGGCGAGCCTTGGACAGGATCCCGCCCTGCAGGCGGGCGCGGATGAAGTGCAGCTCGGCTTCGGACATCGTGCCCTTAAGCCCGAGCAGCAGCCGGTCGTTGAACTCGCCCGGCTCATAGAGCCCGTCCTCGTCGAGGATCAGCGTGTCCGTCATCGCGCAGATCTCCAAGAGCCGGTGCCAGTCGGCGTTGTTGCGCGCGAGCCGGGAGACCTCGAGGCCGAGCACGATCCCGGCCTTCCCATCCCGACCTCGGCCACCAGCCGCTGGAATCCCTCGCGGTCGGCGGCCTAGGCGCCGGACTGCCCTGGTCGGTGTCGATCACGACGATCTGCTCGATCTCCCAGCCGAGCGCGATCGCCCGTTGCCTGAGCGCGTATTGGCGCTGAGCGGACTCGGTGTTGTTAATCACCTGGCGCAGCGTCGATTGGCGCACATACAGATACGCGGTCCGCTCCAGATGCGACGCCCGCACTTTCGAGGACACGCCCGCAGTGATCACGTTCACCGCCGCTCACCCCGCAGCCGCGCACGCGAGCGCCATCGTCGCGAGCACAGCGACGATCTGCGAAGCGTCCGCCGGCACCTCGACCCCCAGCCGGGACGGAGACCGTGGGGCTGGCACGCTCGTTCGCCATGCCCGTGCCCAGGCGGCCATCCCGCGGCGCTCGAGCATCGCCAGCCCCAGCCGCCACCCGTCCGGTGAGCCCGACAGCGCGCGGGCACGCAGCTGCTCATAGCGCTCGACCTCGGGCGCACCATCAGTGTCCTCACCGCGCGGCTCCGCCGGCACTTTTGGGGCGGGCGGCGCGAGCGAACGCCCGCTCGACCGAGCGAGGATGCACCCGCACGCCGAACCGCTCCGCGATCACCTCCACAAGCTCAGCCGCCCGCAGCGACGGATCCGCCTCTCGACGAGCGGCCGCGAAGGCGACGATCTCCTCGGTCAGCTTGTGCCCCCGACGCGGTCCCGGCCGAGCCGACACCAATCCGGCCAGCCCGTCCTCGTCCAGCGCAGCCGCCGCCGCATAAAACGACGGGCGCGAGAACCCGAACTCCTCCGCCGCGTGCGCAACCGGCTCCCCATCCACCCGCGCGCGGCGCACCATCTCGTATTTCACCTGCACCAGATCCCGAGGGTCAAAGAACTCCGAACTGCGAAACCGCTCGTCGCGCACCGCCTCCGGGCGAGGGTTCAAGCACCGCTCCGCCCGCAACCGCTCGACCTTCGGATCCTCACCACGCCGCGCCATCACGCATCCTCTCAACCACTGTCAGATAGATTATGCCGCCACCTCGGACGGAATAGAGCGCGCTCCGGCGCCTACCGGCCCAACTATCAACCACTCCTGGCCCCGAAGCCATCCATCCACCCCCGGCTACGGCAGAGCTACGCGGCACAATCGCCTTTACAGTTACGGCATAATCCGCTTTACGCATCGTTGTCTCGGTCCCCGCCGCCCAGGCCATCCAGCACATCAGCGAGCCGCAACAGATCCACGATCCTGAACGCGCACCGCCCCCCGGCAAGCGTCACAAACGGATCTGGATCAGCCATGTCCGTCCACGCCCGCGGCAACGACTTCTGCGTCCCATCATCGGCGAAGAAGAACACACGATCCTCGCCCCACGTCTGCCGGGCGGCCACGAACACGAACTCCCGGCCCAGCCACGGATGAAACGGATGCGTTACCCGAACCGCTCGCTGCCCACAAACAGGATCAGGCGCAGTCGACAGCGATGACCAACGGCAAAGCCGAACGCTTCATCCGCACCCTCACTCGCCGGCTGGGCCTACGGCGCGATCTACCGCTCAAGCACCGAACGCACCGCCGCCCTCGACGGCTGGCTTGACTGGTACAACACACGACGACCACACGGCGCCCTCAGCCACAAGCCACCCATCGCTCGCCTCAACGAGCTGAACAACCTGCTCGGGTCCTACAGCTAGCTAGCGCGGTTGGTCGCAATGTCGGCGTCATCCTGTCGGGTAAGCGCGTGCCGGCAAGTACATCAGAGGCAGCGCGAGCGCTCTCACGGGCGATCTGATCTGACCAGGTGGCTGACCGCGAACGTCTCGAACGAACCCGCGCTGCGTGGGATGAGCTCCCACGCCAGGATCTGTGAGGTCCGAGGGTCGTAGATCAACCGGTACCGCGCCCAGTCCGCCGTCGGCTGAGGGATTGGGCTTGCGGCCACGACGGTGATGGCGGTGCCAAAGCGCCCCAGCGGGTCTGCGACGTGGCGTGTGACCGAGACCCCGGACAGGGAGTCGGCGACCTTGAACAGCGCGCTGCGCAACGCCGGGGTGTCAAGCGGATCGGCCAGCGCGGCGCCGATCTCGGGCACCAGCTGGTCTGCGCTTGGTTCGTTCGCTGCTGAGCCCCAGTGCGATGGATCGCGGCGCTCGGCCCGGGTGAGCACGCCCTCGAGGTGGGCTTTGAGCGCCGTCGGGTCGCTCGGCAGCGCAGCTGGATTGTCGATCCCGAGAGTGTCGTAAAAGTACTTCGCCCACATGGCGGTGAACCGCCCCGGTCCAAACCGTATGTCGATGTTGCCCCAAGAGCCGCCGGTCATCCGCTGGAGGTATCGCCCCGATCCGTCGGCGGCCACCCACCATTGCTCGGTGTTCGTCATCTTGGCACCCGGCATCTTCTGGGTCCACGCCATGTGGTAGTACTCGCCCGGCGGCGCGATCGTGGTCGGCTGCTGGGCGGCGACCGCGGCTGCCGCCTCGAGCGGGCTGGTGCCCTTGCCGCGGGGCGCGAACCCGATCGTTGCCACCAAGGCCGCCATCGCTGCTGCCGCGACGAGGCCCGGGAGCACTCGACCCCAGCGGGCGTGGCGGCCGCCACGCCCGCGCCGCCGGTTCAAGGTGCCACGGGATGGTTCGGTGACGAGCATCGCGCGGACACGGTCGTGGGCCGCGTCCAGGTCACCTGGCGCGAGCACCTCCTCGCCAGCCATAGGGTCCGCCGCTCGCAGCAGCGCCAGCACGTCGTCGTCGGGTCTCATCGTCGCTCCTCCGGTTGATCGGGGTGCCCGCGCGCCGGTATTGCGAGCTCGCGCGCGAGCCGCGCTCGGGCGCGGTGCAGCCGAACCGTGTATGCGCCGCGCGAGCATCCGAGCACTTCGGCGGCACGGCGGTGATCGAGTGCGTCCCACGCGGCGAGCAGCAGCGCCTCGCGGTCCGTTTCGCTGAGCTTCGCGAGCGCGGCCACCACTCGGGAGGCCTCCGCCTCGCCGGTCGAGGGGGCCTCGGTGGCGGGATGGTCGTTGAGGCTTGCCCGAGCATCGTCCGGCTCAGCGGCGGTGCGGGCGAGGAGCCGGTCCCGACGCCGGCCGGCGCGCAGTTCGTTGAGGATCATGCCCCGCGCGATCGCGAGCAACCAGGGCAATACGTCGGCGGGCGCGTCGTCAAGCCGCCGCCAGGCGACCACGAAGGTCTGAGCGGCAATGTCCTCAGCCGCCGCGCGGTCAGACAGTCGCCGGCGGGCGAAGCTGAGCACTCGCGCGTAGTGGGCGCGAAAGCAATCGTCGAATTGCTCAGTCTTCTGCTCCTCCAGCCCGGCGTGCCGCATGATGTTCAATGTCCGGCACACCCCACGACATTACGGTTGCTCAGACCTACGCGGGATCGGAACCGGCAGCGCCGCGAGGCAGCCATCCGCGGGGCGGCCGAGACTAGCGAGCTCGGCGACGAACACCGAGAGGTTGTCGTCGCTCCCCTTATCGTCAGCCCTCCGGGCTGGGCGCACAATGCGACGGCACGGTGTGCGTGACCGGCCCGTCCCGAGGATCAGATCGCCCTCCCACGCCATCCGAACTGGGAAGCTCACCAATACTGCCGGTCTGTCGCCAACCCGGCCACAAGCTCAACGCTGCCGCTTCGACTGAGCGCAGACCACGAGCAGCAGCCGGGGCGTGACCTCGGCCCCGCAGTCGACGAGACTGAGCTTTCGCGCGAGCGGCACCGCGCCGGTTCAAGCTCGGTAGGCCGGCGGGGTTCGGCTGATGACCTCGTAGTCGGGACCGAGGCGCCACGCCGGGTCTCAGTCGGTGCGTTGGACTCCGGGTGGGGTCCAGTCCAGCGTGAGCGCGGCCGGGTCGGGGTTGTAGAGTCGGAGCGTGAGGTTGAATGGTCCGTCGGGGGCGGGTAGCCAGTTGGGTTGGTGGTCTGGGTCGGGGGGGTCGTGCTGGATGTAGATCGTGACTGACCCGTCGGGGTTGGGGGTGAGGTCGTTGTAGGTCCCGATCTGGGTTCGATCGATCGGGTTCTCGATCGCGTACTCGTCGGCGTCGTAGAGCGCGACTGACCAGAACGCGTTGACGGGCGGCAGCGAACCGGGGGCGAAGGTCAGTGTGTAGCGGTGCGCGCCGGTCAGTGGCTGGCCGCTGGCGGTGGTGAACGCGAATGGGTAGATCGCTTCTGAGGCGTTCTGTCCGGGTTGGGCTTCCTTGGCGATCGCCGAGCGCAGCAGGAAGTCAAGCTGGCCGGTGTCCGGGGTCTGCCAGCTGCCGAGGTCAGTCGTGATCTGCCACCCGTCGATCAGCTGTCCCAGCCGGGCGTTGAAATCGTCGGTCAGCAACTGGGTCCGATCTGTACTGCGCGTCTGAGCCCGGACGCGGTCGCGGGGTCAAGCGTTTCGGGCTCAAACGTCTTGTTCGGTCCGATGCCGAGGCTTTCAAACAGCCCCAGGATCGCGAGGTCCTGTCCGGCGGGTGGGTTGTGTTTGAGGCCCTCGTTGAGCAACGCGAAGAAGTTCAGCGGCTCGGTCTGCACGTCATATGGCGGCCATTGCCGGTAGGTGTTCTCGCCGGTGCTGTCGCGTCTGCCGGCGGTCCATTCGCGCAGCGAGGTCAGGGTCAGCTGGTCTTGCAGGACGTTGACGTTGGACACGTCGTCTTGGCCCTTGACCTCGATCCGTGGCCCTGATTCTGGTGATTGCGCCTCTAGGGTTGCGAGCTCGAGTACCAAGGGGCGCGACGCGATCCTCGTCGGTGATGGGATGAGGCTCCAGCGACGGTGCTTCACCGCCACGTCGGGGGATCGGCGAGCCCGTCTGGCTCCCGCTGCGACTCGAAAAGGACTACGCGCGGAAAGCCCTCGACTCGCCGCGGTCGCTTTTGTACGTTGAGCGCTTCGACAAGATGCCTCTAGTAGGTGTAGTGGTCCGCGCTCGTGGCTGTGCTCGTGCCGGCTGGCGTCGTCACCCGGACGTCGACGGTGCCTCCCGCGTGCGCAGGCGCGGTCGCCTTGACCTGCGTGCTGGACACTAATGTGACTAACGGCGACGCCGTGGTCCCGAACTTGACGGTCGCGCCAGGGACGAACCCGTTGCCGTTGATCGTCACGGTATTCCCACCCGCCGTCGAACCGCTGGTCGGGCTGAGAGAGCTGATCGTCGGCGCACCGTAGGCGTACAGATCCGCGTTGGTTGCCGCGCTCGTCCCAGCCGGCGTCGTCACCAGCACATGCACGGTGCCGGCCGCATGCGCTGGCGCCTTCGCCGTCAGTCGCGTGGCCGACACGAACGTAGCCGGCAACGACGCTCCAACCGTACTGAACTTCACCGTCGCCCCGGGAACGAACCCGGTGCCGTTGATCGTCACGGTATTCCCACCCGCGGTAGAACCAGCACGCGGACTCACCGAGCTGACCGTCGGCTTGCCGTACGCGTACAGATCCGCGTTGGTTGCCGCGCTCGTCCCAGCCGGCGTCGTCACCAGCACATGCACGGTGCCCGCTGCATGCGCCGGCGCCTTCGCCGTCAGTCGCGTGGCCGACACGAACGTAGCCGGTAACGGCGCTCCAGCCGTACTGAACTTCACCGTCGCCCCGGGAACGAACCCGGTGCCGTTGATCGTCACGGTATTCCCACCCGCGGTAGAACCAGCACGCGGACTCACCGAGCTGACCGTCGGCTTGCCGTACGCGTACAGATCCGCGTTGGTTGCCGCGCTCGTCCCAGCCGGCGTCGTCACCAGCACATGCACGGTGCCCGCCGCATGCGCCGGCGCCTTCGCCGTCAGCTGCGTGGCCGACACGAACGTAACCGTCAACGACGCCGACGTACTGAACTTCACCGTCGCCCCGGGAACGAACCCGGTGCCGTTGATCGTCACGGTGTTGCCACCCGCTGTCGCGCCGCCGTGCGGCACGACGCTCGTAACCGTCGGAATGCCGTAGACGTACCGGTCCGCACTGGACGTCGGGCTCGTCCCCGCCGGAGTCTGGACGGTGACGTCGACTGTCCCGGCGGCGTGCGCTGGCCCATGGACGGTCAGCTTGCTCGGCGACACGAAACTCACCGACATCGCCGCGCTGGTCCCGAACTTCACCGTCGCGCCGGGCGCCATGTGCGTCCCGTTGATCGTCACCGTGTTCCCCCCGGCCGTCGAACCGCCGCCCGGCACCACGCTGGTCACCGTCGGCGCGTGCTGCACGAGATAAATAGAATCACTCGTCGACGTGCTCACAGCGCCCGCACCGTTTCGATACTCAACCGCCACCGTCTTAGTCCCGTCCCCAGCCGGTACGGAGATCGTCGTGCTCGTTGAATAGGGCTGGAAGGCGCTGAACGCGCCGCCGTTCACCGAGATCGCCATATCCAACACCGGATCGCCAGAAGTCGGATTCGTCGCCGAAAGAGCCAGGTGCAACGTGGTGCTATTCGTCGACGCTGCCCCCCGTTGATGCTGACCGTCCCGCTAGGCGCAGCCGTATCCCGATACAGCGTGTAACTACCGGAGCCGCTGTTCGTGTTCACCGCCACCAATCCATCGAACGCCGACGGATCCGCACCGGTGCTGTACTGAAGGAATGCAGGGGTTCCAGCCGCCGCGTTTCCGGAACTCGCAACCGCTGACGGGCGTCCCTGCTCGGCGCCGTCATTTGCCGAATGCAAGTCCAGGTTGTAGACCGAGGTGTTCCCGGCGTCCGGCCGCAAACCGAAGAAGTACGTCGTACCCGTGGTCAGGAACGAGTCGTACACGCGCGCCACGTCGCCGGAAACCATGCTGTCGGCGAGCGAGGTCCCGAGAACGATATGCCCCGCGTCCCACTGGATCGAGTAGGAGCCGCCATTGCCGGAGAAGTTGTGCACCTGCGGGAAATAGGCCGTGTTCGGCGCATGGCCTAGGTTCCCGTTCACCAGCGTGTAGTCAACGGTCCCCGCGCCGAAGGCGCTGGATGCCAGGCTAGAGTTGTAGTAGCGGTTCGGGGCCACGAATGTGTCGTCGTCGATCGATGTCGATGCCGGTCGGACGGCGACGACGTTCCAGAAGTCGTCTCCTGACCCCGTGGTTGGATCCATGCTCAACGAGAACAAGTCGTTGAACGTCGAACCGGCTGTCCTCGACACGAACAAGCTGCTCGACGGCGTGAGGAACGTGAAGCAGTCGGCGTAACACAGATCCTGGGTGCGGGCCGCCGGGCGGCCGCTGCGCACGTCGGTCCAGATCGGGAACGTGTCGAAGTTCTCATCGAGACTCGAATTGCCCGAATAGTCTCCGATGAACGAGAGGCTCCCTGGATCACCCAGCGTCCCGTCGGTCGTGTAGCTGACATACGAGTTGGCCCGCAGGTTGGTCAGGCTGCTGGCCTCGGTCTGATGCTCGTCGAACTGCTTCCCGTTCGGGTTCCCGGAGCTGGCATCGTCCTCACGATCGCTGTAGCTGACCGTCAGCCGCCCGCTGGGGCTGAAGCTCGCCGCGGGGAAGAACTTATCGCCGAAGTTGTCGAAGGCCATGAACGCGAACGAGAACGAGCCGTTATTCCAGGTCGACCCGTCGTCGGTCGTCGAGAGACCGTGCAGCTGCGAGACGTTGGCCGTCTGCGAGGTCTGCGTCGTTGAGTCCACGTTCGCCCAGACGATGAAGAAGGCCGTTCCCCCGGCGTCGCTGGAGTTGGGGTCACCGGCCAACGATGGGAAGCTGTTGCACCGGAACGCGCTGCCCCCGTTGTCCAGCAGGCAGTTGGCCGCCGTATTCTGTTCGGCGCCCTCGATCGGGCTGGTCGTCGTGATCTGCGTGTCGGACGAGGCGGTCCAGTTGGCGCCGCCGTCGGCCGAGACCTCCTCGTACATGGAGTTCACGCCGCCGCTGCAGTCCGCCCACGCCACCATCAGCTCGCCGTTGGCGTTGAACGCCGCGGACGTGCCGTTGCCGCACTCGTGGCTAGTGAAGTTGATCGAGGAGGTGTCGGTGTGCCAAGTCGACCCTCCGTCGTCGGTGTAGTCGTCCTGGTACACGGCGTTGTTGCCGAAGAACTGCGTCCACGTCACGACGACCCGCCCGTAATGCGGGCTGCCCGGATTCTGGTCCACGGTGATGCTGGGCTTGTCGGTGCCGTAACTGCTGTTGCTGGAGTCAAGCGTCGTGTTCCGCGACCAGTTGACCCCATCCGAGGACACCTCCACGCCGATCCGCCCCTGCGTGTCGTCGCTGCGGTTGAACTCGACAAACGAATAGACGAACACCTGCGCCACCGGGTCGTAGGTCACGCCGGGATCGCCCGAGGCAGGGAACAGCAGACCCGGCATCACCTCAAAGGCCCAGTGCTGCCCACCATCGGAGGAGTGGTACACCCCGGCATGCGAATCCTGGCAGTTGCCGCTGTTGTCGTAATACGTGTTTGCGCCCGCGACGAGCAGGTTCGGATTGGCCGTGCTCTGCGCGATCGTGGTCTCGTTGACGCCAAACCCGCAGTTCGCGCTGAAATTGTCCAACTGGGTCGAGCTATACGCTGTGCTCGGCGAAAAGCCCTTGGCCTTGCTCGGATGATTGGCCGGCGGCGCCGGAACCAGTAACCGCCCCGCCCCGGAGTGGCGCGGACCCAAATGAACCCGGCCGTTCAGCTCGGCCTTGTTCGTGATCAGCACAGACGAAGGCGGGTTTGAGAGCACCTTGCCGATCCTCGGCTTCAGCGCCGGTGCGGGCTTGTAAGCCCGGGCCGGTTTGCGGCCACCGACCACCCGCTTGGAGACATCCGTGCCGTTGATCGGCGGCGCTGTACCCTGGGATGGCTCGCCCGCGAACCCCGACCCGCGGCCGGCGGCCAGTTGGGGCCGCGGGACAAAGACAGGCCCCCCGAGCTTGAACGCCGACTTGGACGAAGGCGCACCGGGGTGGCTCGATCCCGCCGCCAACGATGAGCCCACCGTAACCGCGAACAGCATCACGGCAAAGGCAAACAGTCCTGCGAGCATGCGGAAGCTCCGCCGTGGTCGTAACGCCCGATCCGTCATCGTCCTACCCCCAAATCAGCACCGACTCCCGGCGCGGTCGGCGTGCCCCGCGCACCCCACCCTCAAAGACCCCAAAAAAGCTGGCCCAGCAGGCAGCCTACCAAACACGCAGCGTATGACCAAAAGATGCCTTCGGCACTGCTCGCTCCTCACCCTGACAGCCACCTTCGGACCGCTCCTTCTTCGACCGCCGCCGAGCCTCCGTGGCGTTGGCGGGATTTGGGATTGACTCGCTGATCGAGATCCTCGCCTCGATCGTGGTGGTGTGGCAGCTGCGCGGCACCGACACAAGGTCACGAACGTGCCGGGCGCTTCGGATCATCGCGGTCGCGTTCGCGCTGCTTGCGGTCTACATCGCGGCGCAATCCGCGGTGGTGCTAGCGGGCGCCGATCATCCCCGGCGGTCTATCGCGGGCGCGGCGTGGCTCGCGGTCACCGCGGCCGCAATGTTCGGGCTCGCCTACGGGAAGGCCGATACCGGGAGGCGGCTTGAGAATCCCGTCCTGCGCACGGAGGCGCGTATTACCCTGGTTGATGGAGCGCTCGCGGTCGTCTTGCTCGTCGGGGTGGTGTTGAACGCTGCTGTCGATTGGTGGTGGGCTGATCCCGGTTGCCGCGCTGGCGCTGGTCGTGTACGGATCACGGGAAGCCCGCCACGCTTGGCAGGAGTCAAAGACGATCGCGGCCTCGAGTGCGACGCTTGTTCTGGTGGAGGATGAGGGGCATGCTGGAGGGAGCTAAACGATGTCTAGTGAGCAGAACAAGCGGTTGGTGCGCCGGCTGATCGACGAGGCCGTGGGTAAGCGCAAGCTCGATGTCCTCGACGAGCTCGCGGCGGGCGAGCTCGCGCAGGTCGCCAAGCGCCGGGTCCGCCCGTTTCAGAGCGCTTTCCCGGATTTTGAGATCGAGACCGTGCAGCTGATCGCCGATGACGAGAAGTGCCGTCGGTCCCTTCCGGTGCTCGGGCACGCACCGCGGGGAGTGGCTTGGCGTCCCGGGCACGGGCCGCCGGTTTGAGAACGTCGATGAGATCTACATCTTTGAAATCAAGGACGGCAAGCTCGTCGGCGCGTTTCGGGGTGGAGGACAACCTGACGCGCATGCCGCAACTCGGGATAAACCAGCTCGCCTAACGGGAGCGCCACGTCCGGATCGAGGCCGATTTGGAAGCGCTCAGGCTGTCCGGCTCCTGGCCGGAGCGATTAGCCGTTCGCCAGCCCTCGCGGAGCAGGAAGGTGGCGATCAGGAGGGCGGCTATCGCGTCAGACCACCACCAGCCAAGCGTAGCGTCGAGCACGAGGCTGGCGAGCGTGACAGCGGCCAGCACGGCACCGGCGAGGCTGAGGATGCCATCGCCGCGCAGCGCGGAGCTCTGCAGGGCGTCGGCGAGACGGAGCTTGGCTTGGGCGAGCACCGGCAGGACGAGCACGGACACCCCGGTCAGCGCGACGCCTATGGGCGAGTGGTCCGGCGTCGAGTGAACGGCGAGCGCCGCGATCGCGCTGATGCTCAGATACACCCCAATCGCGATCAGGATCGCGCCGATTGCTCGCGCGGCACGCCGCTCGATCAGCTCGACGTCGTCGGGCCCTGCTCGTTCGTGGCCAAAGCGCCAGACCAGGACCGCGGATGCAAGCCCGTCGGTGATCGAGTCCGCGCCGAACCCGATCAGCGCGATCGCCCCTGCCGCCCAACCCGCGATGATCGCAGTCGCTCCGACGATCGCCGCCCAGGCGACCGATATGCCGCACCATCGGATCGCCTCGCAGACGTGCTGATCGCGTCGCAGCATGCGCCGCATCCTTGCGGCTCCCGCCCGCGCTTGCCACAGACCGAAGCTTCGGTTGCGAGCTATACGTCGCCGGGACGCTCCATCGGCTCCTACCTGCGGGCGGCGATCGCTGGCAGTCGTTTCGGCGCTTTTTTCGCCGTCCGCGCCGGCTGGTCGTGTCTAGCCGTGAGCAAGGCGCCTTGACCTCGCCGGTCGGGTTGCGACGACGCGCGCAGCCCCACGGCCGATCCGTGGCGGACGTGGTTGCGCTGGGCGGCGCGCGAGTGCACCATGTTGAGATGCGAGCTCTCTGGATCAGCGGATCGGCAGTGGCGGCGGTCATTCTGCTGGCGCTCGGAACCGCGAGCGCTGCGACGCGGCATCTGGACTCGGGAATCCACGGGCGCGTTCTGTATGGGCCGACGTGTCCGGTGCAGCGTCCCGGCCGCAGCTGCGAGCGTCCGTACCAAGCGACGATCGCGATCAGACGCGAGCACACCGGGACGCTGGTCACACGCGTACGCTCGCGAGCCGGCGGCCGGTTCACGGTATACCTCGCCCCCGGCTCATATCTTCTCATGCCGCAGAACGGTCGCCCGTACCCGCGCGCACACTCGCAGACGGTCTCGATCGATCGCACCACGTTTACCGCGATCACGGTTCGCTACGACAGCGGGATCCGGTAGGGGCCGGACCCCGCGGTCTCAGCTAGAGCGACAGGTTTGCACCCGGGTGCCCCAGTTCCGAAGCCCGTCGGGGATCTGACTCGCCTTTTGGCGGTATGTACTCGCTATCCAGACGGAGTTGCCCGACGGGTCGAGGATCGCCCACGAGTAGTCGCCCCACCGTGTCGCGGCGGGATCGTAGTTCGTCTTTTCATCGGCGGCGATCGTGACGTCACCGAATGCGGTCGCGCCCTTCGGCAGCACCGAGCAGGCGGCGCTGGGGAAGTGGCGCTCGCCCGAGAGCGTCACCACGATCGCTGCCCTGCCCGACGGCGCCGCCTCGATCGCGGGATACAGCAGGTAGTTGCCGGCGACATCGACGTATCCCTGGCGGTGAATCGGCGCGGCGGTGATGACACCGTTGCGCTGTCGCTGACGGTTGGTCGCACGTCGAACCATGCAGCGCCGGCGGGCGCCGTTGGGTCGTTCGGAATCGTGACCGACGTGTCGAGCGCTCCCCAGAGGTCGCCGCCGAGGAACTGCGTCTGCTGCATGCGGTCATCCCCGGCGGCGAGCAGGCTTGTCGATCCCTTCTGCACCGTGCCCGGCGGGACGCCGCAGCTGCCCCATCGCCTTTCAGGCGCCGGCGCCGAACACCACCGGTCCGTGGTCCTGTTGCTCAGCACGTCGGTGAGCATCAGCGCATCAGACACTTCGTCCAGGGGGGTTGGCGGCCCGAGCCGGGCAGGCAGGTGCTCATTGCCGGGATCATGGTCTGAATGCGAACGCGTTTGGGTGGTTGACACGGGCGCCCGGGTGGGAATAGGTTTTGCGCCACCGAAAATAGATGTCGAGCGGGCACCGGGGAACGCTTGGAGGGAGGTTTGCGGCATGCGTAACCGGTTGTTGGTGCTGTCCTTGTCGCTGTCGGTGATGGTCGGCGTTCTTGCGGGAGCGGGGGTGGCCAGCGCCAACACGATCTACCCCCAGACGGCGCCGACGTTCGTTGGACCCGCCGCGACGGGTTGCGCGAGCGGCTGCTCGCTGTTGACTGGGCCGTTTATCACGGCCTCAACGGCATCGGCCTCATCATCGAGCCTTGCGGCGGCCAGACTGAAAGCCGCGACCGTGTTGTCGCGTCCGCATGCCATGCCTGGCCCGACAACCGGGAGCTTGGCGCTGACGTCGTTTGGCTTCGGGGCGGCGCAGGCGGACGCCGCGGCAGCACCCACGCCGGTGATCCCTACGGTCAGGTGCCAGCCGCTGGGCGCGGGTTGCGACAGCATCAGCGCGTCGGCGGGTGGTGCGACCGGCGTGAAGGGCCTGAACGCGGTCGACAGCGCCTCGCTTGCCACCAATCCCAACGGCGACATTGAGCCGCCCGATCAGGGTCTGTGCGCCGGCAACGGCTCCGTGGTCGAGACGAACAACGTTGGCGAGATCCTGGTCTATAACACGGCGCTCCACCGTCAATCCGCTCCGATCCCCCTCGACACGGTGATGGGACTCACGGCCCGGGGATATAGCAGCGGCGGTGACCCGTCCTGCGAGTTTGACTCGAGCAACGGAGGGCACTGGTTCTTCACCCAGATCGTCTCGGCCAGTCCCGAGGCCGCGGGCGGTGCCTTCACCGGCTGCTTCGCGGGCGTGGCGAGGGAGTGCCTTGAGGGCATCGCCGTGAGCCAGGGGTCGAGTCCGTTCGGTCCCTACAACGTGTATTTCCTGAACGCTGACTACAACCCCGCCGAGCCGGGTTATCCCTCCCTGCTCAACGACTTTGCCAAGATCAGCGTGACCCGGGACGCGTTTTTGCTGTTCTACGACGAGTTTCCGCTCAAGAGCTCTCGGCCCGGGTTCGGCGGCGGGTTCTTCAACGGCGCGCAGGAGTTCGCCTTTGACAAGAACGCGCTCGAGCAGGGGCGTCCCGTCAGGTCAAAAGGTCAACCAAACCCCAACTTCAACGTGGCGCACCAGAACATGGGCCTGCTGCGCACCCCAGACGGGAACTGCGACGGTACTAGGGGCGGTACGGCGGGCGTCACCTGCTGGGTGGCGGTGATCCCGGCGCAGCCGGCCGACGCCGGCCAGTACGACAACCACAATGGCGGGTCTGGGTTCATGATCGGCGGCCTGGACTTCGACAGCTTCGCCACGTTGTCCTCAGGGGGCGATAACCGGATGGCGACGTGGGCTTGGACCGGGCTCAGCAACCTCAACAGCAGTGGCTGCGCTGGCTGCAGCGGCGTCCGGTTCGGCGGCGAGCTGTTCACCGGCACGACCCCTTACTACAACCCAGAAAACGCGGTCGGAGATGGGATCCTCGCTCCCCAGAAAGTCGGGCCGATACCGCTCGGTGACGAATGCGGTGCCGCCGGCCTGAGCACGGGGAGCCCGCCGCCCAAATCCTGTCCCGAAAACGGCCTTAACACCAACGGTGACTTCATGACGCAGGCGTCGCAGGCCCAGGGCCAGGTGTGGGCCGCGATGTCGACCCAGGTCAACCAGACGTTCGGGACCAGCTCGGAGTTGCACATGGGCGCGGTCTACTGGGTGGTCGACACCGGCTCGTTTGATCAGACCGGCCAGTTCACTATCACCAACCAGGGGTACGCCTCGGCGGCCCACGAAGACCTGAACATGCCGGCGATCGCCGCCGAAGGCACCGGCGGCAACGGCAAAGCGATCATGCTGTTCACGCTGAGCGGCAACGGTGGGCCGACGGCGAAAACGAGCGCGGGCTTCTTCCCGAGCACCGCCTACGGCCGGATGACCGCCACGTCGCTGGGCCTGAGCGACTCCAGGATCAACATCGCGGACGCCGGACAGTCACCCCAGGACGGGTTCAGCGAGTACCAGGGCTACCCCGGCCTGACCCGACCCCGGTGGGGCGATTACAGCTGGGGGATCTTCCTCCCCAACGGCAGCAAACGGTTGTACTTCGCCAACGAGTACATCCAGTCGCCGAACTGCACCGGAAAGGCGTTCACGCTGACGATCGGGACCTGCGGCGGGACCCGCGACGGTTTCGCCAACTGGGGAACCTCGGTCAACTACGTCGTGCCATAGATAGCGCTGGGCAGCGAGCCGGCCGCCCGGCCAGGTCGCAGAGGCGCGGACCGAACGAATACCGGTCCGCGTCTCACGCCGTACCAGCTGATCCCAGCTCGTGGCGACGGCACCGGCCCCCGGCCCCGGCCGTGCGTCTCACTGTTGCCGTCATACCGTCCGCCCGCGCGGCTCCCCCTTTCTCGCCAAGACGGGTCTCGTCGCGAGGCTGCCGCTCTCGCTGTCCGCTCGGTCGAAGCGGAAGCGTTGATCGCCGGCGCCAGGAAGCTCGACGTGATCGGGCGTTCGTGACCTGAGCAGGCTCAGCTCGTCGGCGCCTCACGGCTCGGTGTAGCCCGAGGCGACAGGCTCGGCGACGGCGCCAGGGACTTAGAGCCAAGGGCCTACGAGGACTGCCAGGTCGACCACGAACAGCACGATTACAATGTCGTTGAGGACCGCGTTTCCGGGTAGCCCAGGCGCGAGCTGGACGACTCCCCAGAGCGCAAATGCGCTCCCCAGAATCGAACGCGTCAACAGCTCACCGAGGGTGTCGTGGTGCGCGAGTACGTGAGCGATGTACGCGGTCGCGGCCAAAAACAAGGTCGTTGCTTCTAGCGCCCGTGCGGGCGATCCGCCCCAGCCAGCACGCACGCCAATCGCGAGCAGTCCGGCGGCGACGCTCGCCGCGATCAGGCCGCCCGCGATGTGGCGGAGCCGCCGTTGATGGGCTTTCATGATCGCCGGTCAGCTGTAATCAGCGAGAGATTGCCCGTGACGGGTTCGACGTGCGCCATCGCGCGGGACTGTTCCACTTCAACCGAGGTCGAAGTCAAACCAACGCGATGACGCGCCGTCTAGACCGGCGCGGGCGCACCACGGTGCGCTGGCGAAGCGGCAGCACGCGTTCGTCGAACATTCGGCAGACGTCGATTGATTTGCAGTTGCAGCGGCTGCACATCTTCAGCACGCGGCGCACGGACGTGGCGCGAGCGATCAGGTCGTCGAGCTTGGGGAGTTTCAATAGCGCGAGCTGCCGCAGCCGCTCGTGCGCCAGACCGTCGCGCGAGCCGAGCAGGTGACCGATCTCCTCGAGGAACTGGGTCCGTCGATGGTGTGGGTGTTCAGGCCGTAGAGCGGGCATGGTCTAGGTCTAGGCCGGCGTGCAAGCGCGGCACAACGGCCATCCGCTTGAGCGCCAGCTGATTCGAGCGCTGCGCAGAGCCGGAGGGCCCCCGGGGCGATAGGCCGTGTGGAGCCTGGGCTGCGACGCCGACCATGACCCGCATGGCGCCGGGCGCTGCTTCCCCCGACGTCGTGACGATTCGCTCGCTGCCGCGTAGTGTTGGTGTGGTGAGTCGCCGGATCGCGCTCGGAGGGCTGTGCTGCCTGTTGGGCTTGTCTGGCTGCGGGCTAAGGTCAAGATCGGGAGCGAGCGACACTACTAGCGCCGTCACCACCACGTCCGCGGCCGTCTCGACCGCTGTCACCGGCACCGCCGGTACCGTGACCGCGAGCAGTATCGGATCGACCGTGACCGGCACGAGCCCCGCGCTAGGCGCGGCGCCCGCCGAGCAAACCCACCGACCATCACTCCATCGCTCGGGGGCACGCACACCACCTTCGCTATTCGGCTGACAGCTCGCACGCGCCTCGGCGCACACGGAGTGGTCAGCGCCGTGAACCGCGTCGCGGCGACCGGGCCGACCGAGCCGGGTTGTGAGCGCGAGGCAGCGGCGACGATCAATCGTGGCAAGGCCGGTCAGCGCCTGCAGGTCCTTTTCCGAGCCCGGTCGGCGGGGTGGTGCCCCGGCGAATGGCACGGCGTGGTCCTTCTCGAACAGGGGCCCAACTGCGTCAAAGGACGGCGCTGTCCCGAGTTCGCGAGCAGGCTGATCGAGGTCGGCCGGCTGGGGTGGCGGGTTTCCGCGACCAGCACCGTGCCCTGATCGATCGCGCACTGCAACGGCGGCGACCCCGGGTGCCGCGACCGTGGGCAACTTCTCGTACGGACCGCCGGCGAGGTCCGAGTGCGGGACCAGCGCGGTCGGCGAGCCGGCAATTCATGCGTCCCGCGCTAACAACGTGTTCCTCGGATCTGAGCTCGGGTACGGTCGGAGGCTGCGGGCCCGCTGCCTTTCCGACGCGTGCTTATGGGCCGGCTACGTCGTGGTCCAGCACCGGCGTCGCCGGTTGCTCTTGGAAGACCGGACCGATCCGACCGCCGACGATGCGCAGGACGTAGGCCTTACGCCTGTTGGAGTAGCGGAACCCCGATGCTTTGAGTAGCCATACGCGCCTGGGTGAGATTTTGCGCCGCGGACGGTGGTGCGTGCGTGCCGTGATCAACCCTCACTGCGTTGGCCTGCCAAACCGAGAGAACCCTCGGATAGGAGGATACGCGCATGCGAATCGCGCCTCGCGGCTTGTCCGGGGCGAAACAATCCTCGCTCGTCGGACAGGTGGACGGTCGACGCGGTCCACCCAGGCAATCGCGATAGACCTCCGTAGCCCTGGTTCCCCAAGCTCTACATGACGAGGGCGATCACCGGCTCCCGCGTCCCCACCTTTTGCAGCACCCGTAGGCGTCCGAGCATCACACCCCATTGGCCGCCCTGCCAGCTGTTGCTCGTCGGTTCGGCCAACCCCGGATCCCATCGGCATCAAAGCTCGGATCTTCTGTACTTCAAGAGTCCGGAATCTGACTGTCGGTGTTTAGGCGGTCCGCAAAACGCCGATCATGCTCCCCGGTCGCGCGGCGCACCAGCCGGTATCGCACGGCCCCCGCCGCTGAAGCTAACGCCGGCGCGCGTCAATGCGACCGGGAGACGGGCGGCCGTCTAGCCCGCAGCGCCGGACGGACCGTCCGCCTCCCCGCGAGGTCATCTCAGACCGTTGCTCCTAGGCCAAAGAAAAGGCCCCAGACCGAGAAGCTCGAGCACCTTGCCCACGGCTGGGGTGACCTCAGGCGCGACCTCCAACAGCCGATAGCCACTCCAGCGCCCGTTGCGCACCGCCACGACAAGCATCCGGACGCCGCTGCTGTCGATGAAATCGACCCCAGACAAATCCAGGCGCACGCGCCGGCGTTCGCTGCGCAACTGGCGCAAGCGAGACGCAACCTCGTCGACCCGTACCAAGTCCAACTGTCCTTCGAGCGCGATCCGAAGCACACCGTCGCCGTCGCGACTCTCTGACACCTGAAGCGGTCCCGAGGCCCACACGCTCGCGGTCATCCTCTCACGGCGCGAACCGACGTGATCGTTTCCGTTTCTCAAGCCCGGCCGCCACTGGTCGATGGAGCGTCCCCGCCAAGCGACGGGGTGGCGCCGTCTCACATCGGCTCCCGCGCGAGAAGAAACGATCGATCCGCACGACGCCGCGGTCAGTACCCGTCGATCGCGATCAGGAGAGCACCAGCGCGACCAGCGAGCTCGTACACGTGTCCGTCTGCGCGAGCACCGGTGCCCCAATGTCGCCGACGCGGGCGCGGGGGGCCGCCTTCTGCTTCAGGTCCGGCGCGGCAGGAAGCAGCATTGAGACGCGCGGCACAATGCCGCCGAACGCACGCCCGGCGCTCGTAGTTGCAGAAGCCTGCGGGCCACGTCTAGGGAGGTCTAGGGCCGGCGCCTCGGACGCCCGCCGGAATGCCGCGCGTTCGTCCTGAATACCTCAGCGCGGCTTGGTCTGAGCATCCGCGAGCACGCCCCGCAGCTCGCGCCAGCCACGATTTCCTTGCCGAGCAAGCGCCAGGCTACGGCGATCTCCGTCCTGAGTCCCTGCTGCGGCTCTTGGCGACTGCGCGATACTGCGCACCATGGCCAGGCGTGAGCGGCCACGTGACCCCGATCGGCCAGCGGGCGAGGCGCGGCTGGTTGAGGTCAGGGTGATCGGCGAGCCGCACGGTCACGACGGCACGCAGGATTCGAGTGGCAACGGCATCGTTCTAGCGACGATCACCGCGTTGCTCGTCGCAGCGCTGCTGGTGATCGTGGTCACCACCGTCGCGGGCGGCGACCACCGCAACGCGCCGGCGAAGCCGGCCACGGCGAAGTCGGCGCCCGCCAAGCTGGCCACCGTTGAGCCGTCCCCCGCCGAGTCGGCCCTAACACGGAACCTTCACACCAGCCCGTCGGCCGCGCGCGAGTCGGGGCCGGCGAGCGTCGCGGCCGTCTACGGAGATCCACTTGGATGCCTCCGCGTCACGATCGCGCCGGCCGACCCGTCCTACGCGCGGGTCGTCTACAACCGCGTGAGCGCCTGCGGTCGGAACGACGGAACCATCACCGCGATCTATCACCGCGTCGACGGCGACTGGCGGCCAGTGCTCGACGCGAAGGGCAACGCATGCCCGATTGCCTCGCGGTCGCGAGCGCTCGCGAGCGAGCCTGGCGTCTGTCCGTAGCGCTCTACTTCCACCACCGTCGGCCGGCAGTTAGAGCGATTTGAGTGCCGCTTTGTCGCCGTTGGGGCATTCTCCTCGAGACTGCCGCTCCTCGCGAGAAGCAGCAAGCTCGCGTAGTCAAACCACGCGAAGCTCGCCTGACGTGAGCACACATAGCTGCCCCCCGTCCAACCAGCTGCTTGAGAGGCTGGGGTTGCGGACAACGATCAGCCACGACGTCTCCGGGTCATCCAGTTGTCGCCGACGGGTGAGGGCGGCCATGAAAACCTCCTCGTAGGCGGCCACTGAATTTCCCCATTGGCGGCCACGGTTTCTCCCTATGGGTGGCCATCGGATCTCCCCACGGTTCTGTCCTGAGGCGTCGGTAGTCCGGCGGGTGTTGATTGTCAACGCGCGCTCGGAGGCCGGCCGTGAAGAAACCGGAGGAAGCGATGGAGATTCTTGAGGCGTATGACCTGACTGGGTCGTTGCGGAAGGCGGCGACGCTGGCGGGGTGTGATCACAAGACGGTCGCGCGGCTGGTCGCAGCGCGCGAGGCGGCCGGCGGCGGGTTGCCCGAGCGCGAGCGGCGGCGGCCATTGATCGACCCGTTCGCCGCGAAGATCGATGAGCTGGTCGACCGTTCGCGCGGTCGGATCGGTGCCGATCACGCGCATCGCAAGCTTGTGGCGATGGGGTATCAGGGATCGGAGCGGACGACCCGGCGGGCGGTGTCTGAGGCGAAGCGCCGCTGGCGTCAGAAGCACGGGCGCCGCACCAGACCGTGGATCCCTGAGCCGGGGTTGTGGCTGCAGTGGGACTATGGTGAGGGGCCGGTCGTTCAGGGCTCTCGGACGGTGTTGTTCTGCGCTTGGTTGGCGTGGTCGCGGTATCGGGTTGTGGTTCCTTTGCGCGATAAGGGGCTGCCGTCGGTGGTGATCGGGCTGGACAGAGCGTTGCGCCGGTTCGATGGCGTCCCCACGTATGCGTTGACCGATAACGAGCGGACGGTGACGGTCGATCATGTGTGCGGGATCGCCGTCCGCAACCCGCACGATCGTGGAGGTCTCCCGCCATTACGGGTTGACGATCGCGACGTGCGAGCCCGCCGATCCTCAGAGCAAGGGCGGCTCGGAGGCGACCGTGAAGGTGGCGAAGGCAGATCTGGTCCCGACCGATCACAACCTCCGCGATGAATACGTGGACTTCGCGCAGTTGGAGGCGGCGTGCGAGCAGTTCATGGCCGAGATCAACACGCGAGCGCACCGGGTCACCCGGCGGGCGCCGATCGAGATGCTCGCCGAGGAACACGAACATCTGCACCGGCTGCCGAGGTTGCCGCACACGCTGTGCTTCGGGCAGACCCGTCGCGTCGGCTGGCAGTCGACGATCAGTGTCGGCGGCGCCTTGTACTCGGTTCCCTCAGAGCTCGTTGATCAGCGGGTGTGGGCACGGGTCGACGGGCCGCAACTGATCGTCGTGCACGCCGACGGGCAGGGAGGACCCAAGGAGGTCGCGCGGCACCGGCTCACGACACCCGGTCGTCCTGCGATCAACGATGAGCACTATCCGCCCAAGCCGGCCGGCGCGCTCGAACGCAAGCCCAGGGCCCGCTCGGTGGAGGAGCGCGCGTTCCTCGCGCTCGGCGAGGGCGCCGAGCGGTGGCTGATCGCCGCGGCCGCCACCGGCGCCGGGCGCGTCAGGCGCAAGATGACCGAAGCGATCGATCTGGCCAAGCTCCACGGCCAAGAGCAGGTCGACCGGGCATTGGCGACGTGCGCGCAGGCGGGCCGGTTCGCCGACCGCGATCTGGAAGCGATCCTCGCCCACCAGCAGCGGACGGCGACGGTGATCCCGCTGCCCGTGCGCGCTTCGGAGGACTCCTCGTTGCAGGCCTCGACCCGCAGCTGGGAGGGGTTCGGGCGATGACCGTCAAAGCACCCGACCCGCCACCCTTGCCCGACGAGCTCGACCGGCTGCTGCGGCGGCTGCGCCTGCCATACGTGCGCCGGGCGGCGCCGGAGGTGATCGCGACCGCCAACGCGCAGCGCTGGGAACACGCCGAAGTGCTGCGCGTGCTGACCGCAGAAGAAGCCGCCGGCCGCGACCAGGCGACGATCAACATGCGACGAAAAGCGTCCGGGCTCCCGGCCGGCAAGACGTTCGACGCCTGGGAAGAGAAAGCCTCCGCGATCCCCAAGCCCACCCAGAACGCGCTCAAGACGCTGGAGTGGATCAACCGCGCCGAGGTGCTGGCGATCTGCGGCCCGAGCGGTACCGGCAAGTCGCACTTCATCGAAGCGCTCGGCCACCTCGCGATCGACAAAGGCAAGACCGTCGCCTGGCACACACTCGAGACGCTCGCCGCCCTGTTCCGCCGCCACCGCGCCGACGACAGCATCACCAAGGCGACCACCAAGCTGATCCGCTCAGACCTGATCCTGATCGATGACGTCGGACTGCTCCCCGTCTCCCCAGAGGCGGCCGAGGCGCTGTTCCGAGTCGTCGACGCCGCCTACGAGAAACGCTCGATCGCGATCAGCTCAAACATCCACCCAGCCGGGTTCGACGAGCTGATGCCCAAAACGATGGCGACCGCGACCGTCGACCGGCTACTGCACCACGCGCACGTGATCGTCACCGACGGCCAAGACAGCTACCGGCTCGCCCAAGCCACAGCCGGCAAGGGGGTGAAGCCCCTGACCTGACCCTGACGGCACCCACGAAGTGGGGAGTTTCGATGGCCGCCAGTGGGGAAAAACCATGGCCGCCAGTGGGGAGAAACCATGGCCGCGGATGGGGAGAAACAGATGGCCGTTGACAGCCGGGAATGCCGACCAGGCGAGCGAGCTGACGATCCAGATCGTGGCATTCCACTCGCCGGGCTCGAGCGTGTGTGCCGGGCAAAGCGATCGCCCGCTCGTCGCTCGTGACTGCCACCAGGCGCGCCCGTCCTGCGCCGGTACCAGGGGGCCGCGGCCTCCACTCAAAGTCAGAGCGTCGGTCGTTGCGGATCAACACGGCTTGGTCTGTGTTTGGTTTCCGAAGGCGGTGCCGGCTGCTTGGGGGCGGTTTGTTAGAGCGGTGGTCATGGTGCTAACCCCAGCCTGAAGACGCCGACTGGCCATATTCCGCTGAACGGCCGCGCTTGGGAGGCTGCGAGGCATGATCACCGCACATGCACTCACCAAGCGCTATGGCTCGGCGACGGCAGTCGATGGACTTACTTTTGAGGCTCCCGCAGGTGTAGTCACGGGGTTCCTCGGTCCCAACGGCTCCGGTAAGTCGACGACCATGCGCATGATCCTCGGGCTTGACGTGCCGAACTCCGGGACGGCTCTGATTGACGGCAGGCACTTCTCCGAACTGGCATGGCCGCTGCGCGAGGTCGGCAGCCTGCTCGACGCTAAGGCATTTCACCCGTCCCGCACCGCGCGCAACCATCTGCGCCAGCTCGCGCTGGCCAATGACATCCCCACCAAGCGTGTGGACGAGGTGCTTGATCAGGTCGGACTGATGTCCGTCGCTAACCGACGCGCCGGCAAGTTCTCACTGGGTATGGGCCAGCGGCTCGGCATCGCTGCGGCTCTGCTCGGCGACCCGGGCGTGCTGTTGTTTGACGAGCCCGTCAATGGCCTGGACCCCGAAGGGATCCGCTGGGTGCGTGACCTGCTGAAGTCGCTGGCGGCGGAGGGACGCACGGTGTTCGTCTCTAGCCACCTGATCAGTGAGATGGCTCTGACCGCTGACCGCTTCGTCGTGATCGGCCGCGGCCGCCTGATCGCGGAGACCACGGTGGCCGACTTCACGTCGCGCAGCAGGGGCGCCAGGGTCAAGCTGCTCACCCCCGACGCTCGCGAGTTTGCGGTGGCGCTGCTCGCGGCCGGTGCCGACGTCACGTCAACCGAGCCCGGCACGCTGACGGTTGGGGGGCTAAAAGCCCCGCAAATCGGGGACCTAGCCGCCCGTAACGGACTGCGCATCCACGAGCTCAGCCCGATCACCGCATCACTGGAAGACGCATTCATGGAACTGACCAAGGGCGACGTCGAGTTCCGCCCGGCCGAGCTGACCGCAGCCTGAAAGGACTCTGATGACCACCCTCAATCCCCCAAGTCGTGCGGGCCACTACCGCCTCTCACACGCGGTCCGCTCGGAGGTGCTGAAGCTCACCTCGCTGCGCTCGTCCCTGATCACGCTCGGCGTCACGCTCGTGTTCACGCTCCTGATCTCGATCCTGTCCGCCACCAGTTCGCTGCACAAACCCGCCGCCTACTACCACGAAACCGGCTTTGATCCGACCCACCAGGTGCTGACCGGGATGATCGCCGCGGTGCTGACCGGCGGCGTGTTCGGCGCGCTGTTGATCACCGGTGAATACGCCAGCGGCACGATCCGCGCGACCCTCACCGCGCTGCCGCGCCGGCCGCTGCTGCTCGTGGCCAAGCTCGGCGTCACCGCTGTCGCGCTGATCGGCGTCTGTGAGCTGCTCAGCTTCGCGGTGTTCTTCGTTGGTGAGGCGATCCTCTCCAGTGCCGACGCGCCGTCGGCCACGCTGGCCAGCCACGACGCACTACGGGCCGTAGTCTTTACCGGCCTGGGCGTACCGCTGATGGCGCTGATGGCCTTCGGCTTCGGGCTGATCTTCCGCAGCACCGCCGGCGCGATCGCCTCGTTCGTCGGGGTGATATTCGTGCTGCCGCTGACCGTCCGCAACTTCTGGGAGAACGGCGTGCCGTACATGCCGCCGAACATCCTGGGGCAGTCACTGAACGCCACGCTGCCCAACGGCGGCGGTCCAGGCGCACCGCTGCCGGCAGGCGCCGGTCTCGGGATGCTGGCCGTTTATGCCTTGATCCCGCTGGTGATCGGTTCCGTGCTGTTCCTCAAGCGCGACGCGTGAGCGACACTGCCGACACCATGCGGCTCCCGATCTCCGATCAGCAGCGCCAAGAGCTGCGTCGGCTGGCGCTGGTGATCGCGGGCGAGCCGTTCCGCGCGCGGGCCTGGGGCGAGCTGGCGTTCTTCGTTGTTAGCTGCGCCTGGGCCTACGCCTGGCTGATCGCACTCGGCTTCATCGGTTTGATCGGCGCGCTGCTGACGATCGTGTTCGTCGGGTTGCTGATTGTCGCGGGCGGCCTGCGCGCCGCCCGTGCCGTCGGGCGCACCCAACGGGCGCTCGCAGAGGCGATGGTCGGCGAGGCGATCCCCTCGCCCGATCCGTTCAGCCCGCCGCCAGGCTTTTTCCCGTGGCTGCGCGCCGTGTTGTTGGACACCACCGCTTGGCGCAACGTGTTCTACCTGATCGCCAAGGTTCCGCTGGGGCTGTTCGGCGCCTGGTTCGCGCTGAGCATCTGGTTTAGGGCGCTTGCGAGCCTGCTCTCGGCGGTCATCGGGAAAGGGCTCTATCACGTGGGCGGGTGGGGGATCCTGGGAACTCTGCTCGGCTCTGGTAACAGTGAACCGGGACCGTCGACGTGGGACGCCCGTCTCGGCCTGCTTCTGCTCGGGGGGGTCCTGCTGCTGCTGGCGCCGTGGCCGATGCGACTGGTGACCGAGGTCGACCGGCGGCTGATGCGCATCCTGTTGGGCCCCGACCCGTTAACTGCGCGGGTGCGAACGCTCGAAGTCTCGCGCGCCAAGACCGTCGATGCCGCTAGTGCGACGCTGCGGCGAATCGAGCGCGATCTCCACGACGGCACCCAGGCGCAGCTCGTCGCACTGGCAATGCAGCTCGGCCAGGCCAAGGAGAAGCTGGCCGCGATCGACGCGCCCGCCAACGACGGGCAGCTCGCCTCCGCACGCGAGCTCGTTGAGGAGGCCCATCGCGGCGTCAAGGAGGCGATCGCCGACCTGCGTGATGTTGCCCGCGGGATCCATCCCCCTTCACTTGACACCGGCCTCGAGAACTCGCTGTTGACACTTGGTGCGCGGAGTTCTGTCCCGACTGATGTCGCGGTCGCGATCGATCAGCGGCCGTCCGCCTCGATCGAGGCGATCGGCTATTTCTGTGCCGCTGAGCTGCTCGCCAACGTCGCCCAGCACTCCCACGCGACGCACGCGTCGTTGAGCTGCAGCCAACATGGCCCGTGGCTGCGGCTGGTGGTGCGCGACAACGGCCGCGGAGGCGCCGACATCAAACGTGACGGCAGCTCCTCCAGCGGCCTCGCGGGGCTGGCTGACCGTGTGAGTGCAGTTGACGGGCAGATCAGCATCGCCAGCCCGAACGGCGGCCCGACGTCGGTCACCATCGACCTTCCCTCCCAGACCTAGAATCGTGCCTGTGACGGCCACCGCCCCGATCCGAGTGGCGATCGCCGAAGACTCAGCGATCCTTCGCGACGGGCTCGTGCAGCTACTCGGCGACCGCGGCTTCAGCGTCATCGCGGCCGTTGCTGACGGGACGAGTCTCACAGCCGCGATCCGGGAAGAACTCCCAGACGTAGTCGTCTGTGACATCCGCATGCCACCGACCTTCACCGATGAAGGCCTGCGCACCGCGATCGCGCTTCGTCACGACCACCCCTCACTTGGGATCCTTCTGTTCTCCCAGCACGTCGAAACTCGCTATGCCGCAGACCTGCTGGCCGGCGGCTCCGCCGGCATCGGATACCTGCTCAAAGACCGCGTGGCCGACGTCAGTGAGTTTGTCGACGCGCTCGTGCGCATCAGCGCCGGCGGCACCGCACTTGACCCAGAGGTCGTCACCCAGCTGCTCGGCGCCTCACGCCGCTCTGACTCACTCGACCAACTGACCCCCCGGGAACGCGACGTCCTCGAGTTGATGGCCGAGGGGCGCACCAACGGCGCAATAGCCTCCGCGCTGGTCGTGTCCGAAGGCGCCGTCGAGAAGCACATCGCGAACATCTTCTTCAAGCTCAACCTCCCGACCTCGGCGACTGATCACCGGCGGGTGCTGGCCGTGCTCAGATACCTGGAAGGCTAACGACGAACTGGCGATCGCTTCGCCTGGACGACACGCTCGAGCCCGGCGATTGGAATGCCACGAGAGCAATCGTCCCGCCAAGCCACACATCGGCGACACCTATGGCGACCAGGGGGATCGCGGCGGTCGGCGCGCGGCGCACGATTGGCTCCGCCGACGAGGGAGGGTTCAGCTCCAACCGGCCGTCCAGGCGCTCATCGGCTGCCTGGGCAAACCGTAACGAGAAAATTGGACCGAAATTGGACTGTTACCCCGAGCGGATTCGGGAGCGCTTTTTCAGAATATGGTGGATATGCAGGTAATTTGTGAAATGTGCCTACGACCACCTGGGTGCGACGTTCGCCGACGCTGCCGCCGGATACCTGCATTACATCGAGCATGTCCGTGGCCGCGAGCGCGCCACCCTCAGCGACTATCGCGGATCGGTGAACAACTACCTCGTCCCGCGCTGGGGAGAGTGGCCCGTGGATGCGATCCGCGTCAACGACGTCGAGGCGCTCCGGGACGAACTGGTCGCCAGCGACGTGTCCCCCCGGACCGTGGTCCGGCATCTTACCGTCGCCCACGGGGTGTTCAAATATGCGATGCGCAGGTACGGGCTCGCCCGCAACCCGGCAAGCGCTGGTCTCGTAGACCGTCCGACCGTTCGCTACAGCGGCGAGTTCCGGACGCTGGACACCGAGCAACTCGCCGCGCTGATCCGTGCCGCCGCCGATACTCAGGACGCCGCGCTCTACCTGACCGCCGCCCAGACCGGGCAGCGCCAGGGGGAGCTGCGGGCGTTGCGCTGGGCAGACGTCGATTTCGCCGCTGACCGTATCCACGTCCGGCGCAGCGCGACGGTCGGGGCCGACGCGACCATCAAGACGCCCAAGTCCGGACGCGTCCGCTCGGTGCCGATGGTCCCCCAGATCGCGACCGCGTTGGCGAGGCTCGGGCAGCGCGAGCAGTTCGCCGGTCTTGACGATCTCGTGTTCCCCAATCAGGTCGGCGAGGTCGAGAACGACACGCTGCTGCGACGGCACTACTACCGGGCGCTGGAGGATGCCGGTCTTCCCCGCGTCCGCTTTCACGATCTGCGCCATGCGTTCGGTTCGACCGCGGTCAAGGCGTTCCCGCTCTCTGACGTCCAGGCCATGCTCGGCCACGCCCACATCACCACGACGATGCGCTACGTCCACCACCGGCCCGGCAAGGACGACGCGCAGCGTCTCGCGGCGGCGTTCGGAGGCGATTCTGTGTCCCCGTTTGTGTCCCCAACTCGGGACACAGAGCGAAACTCAGAAGAACTGAGCAACTCTAATGACGGGGTATAGAGCCATCCTGACCCCCCTGTCGTTGCCTGCAAAGCCGTGTACACCGGTTCGATTCCGGTCGTCGCCTCTAGGGCCAGTGCGTCACCGAGAAAAGCGGGCGCGAGCGTGACACTGGAGCGCGCATGGGTTTAGTCACTCAAAGAGGACAAGCTGCGCGGCAGACCACAAGCTCCTGACGTCTGCGCTTCGCTACGTCATCGGCTCGCGCCCGGCCCACAACGTACGACGCAACCGCCAGACCGGCAAGACCACCGGCGACGCCAAGCCCGCAAATACCGTGATCGACGAGTGCCGGGGCCGGTCATCACCCGCGCTGGCGAGCATCTACCAGCCGGACCACGGTGTCTCCAGCTCGCGCGCTGGGGCTGCCGTGCTCGATCGCGGCCCGGAGGTCCCCACTGGCACCGACAACGAACAGCAGCTCAGAGTCAGTCATGAGCTCGGTGTCGCTGTCGTCATCGACGGTCGTCTGGACGAACCGCGCCCCGTCCGCGAGTCGACGCGTGAGCTCGGTCAGCGTCAGCGCCGCCGGGCCGAGAATGTCCGCTGCGGTCGGCGAGGGCAACAGGTCGGCCTCGTCCGGACCGGGGGCGATCCGGTAGACGTGGCCGTGGCCCAGTTCCGTACGCAGTTCGGCGGCGGCGAGCGCGTTGAAGTCATCGCTACGCGAGAGAAGCAGCGCGTCGCTGACCTCCTCGAGTTCTGTCTCCCGACTGATCGAATCGACCAGCATCCGGCCGCTGTCGGCGTCGAGGCCGGCCGCGCGTGCAGCCGGCTGCGACGACGGCCCGGCCCAGAGCCGCACGCCGACCCCGGCGTCCCGCAAGGCGGCGCCGATCGCCCGCGCCGGCTCGTGGCCGCCGACGATCAACACCAGCGTTCGCTGCGCGCCCGCGACGCCAAGCCGTCGTCCCACGAGTGACCCGCTCAGACCGTAGACGACGACCGAGGCGAAGATCACCACGAACACGATCGGCAGGATCTCGTCGGCGCCCTCGATCCCGGCCCCCGCAAGCTGAAGTCCGAACGCCGACGCAGTCGCGCCCGCGACGATTCCGCGCGGCGCCATCCAGGCGACGAACGCGCGCTCGCGCATGTTGAGGCTCGAGCGCCAGGCGCTGAGCGCGACGACGGCCGGACGAACAACGAGGATCATGATCAGGACAAGCCCGATCGATCCAGACAGCACATGATTGACATCGCTGGGCGAGACCGACGCGGCGATCATCACGAACAGGACTCCGACCAGCAGTTGCACGAGCGTCTCGTGAAACTCGACGGCCTGACGCACATCGATCGAGCGCTGGTTGGCGAGGAACGCCCCCATCAGCAGCGTCGCGAGGAAGCCCGTGTCGTCGCGGATCAGGTCGGAGGCCACGAGTGCCGCGACCGTGGCGGCGAGCGTCGCAGCCACCATCTGGCGAGGCGCGAGCCGTTGCAGGCGTGGCAACAGCCCCCATAGCACGGCGGCGCCGGCGGCGCCGACGAGCGTGCCGACGATGATGCTCAGCAGCAGCTCCCCCGGGTGCCAGCCGCTCGCGCCTCCGGTCTGGGCGACCTGGAACACGACGACCCCGAGCAGCGCGCCGAGCGGATCGATCACGACCCCCTCCCACTTCAATACCGAGCGGACGTCGCGCGCGGGGCGGATGAACGCGAGCAGCGGCAGCACCACCGTCGGGCCCGAGACGACGAGGATCGCGCCGATCAAGAGCGGCAGGTCGGAACCCAACCCGCCGAACAGCAGCGCCACGGCGGCGGTGATCGCAAGCCATGTCAGGAGCGCGCCGACCGAGACGAGTCGGAGGACCACGGGCCGGACCCTGGGGGTGACATCGCGAAACGAGAGCCTCAGCCCCGCCTCGAACAGAATCACCCCGACCGCGACCGACACGAACGGCTGGTAGAGCGCCCCGAGCAGATCGCCCGGCCGCACGTCCTTGCTGAGGATGCCCGCGATGAATCCGACTGGCAGCAGCACCACGATCGCCGGCAGCGCCAGCACTCTCGCCAGCAGTTGCGAGCCCACCGCCAAAACGAGAACCAGCCCGATCCCGAGCAACAGGTCGTTGGCCGACAGTGCCGCCGTCATGTGAACCGCACCCTAGCCGCCCACGCACGACGCGCCGCCGTCACACCACCGGGCCCCAAGCGCCTGCCGACGCCCCGCCGGGGGCGCTCAGCGGAGCCCCGCCCCGGATGCTCGTCAGCCGCGCCGCAGGAGCCGGCCGACGGCGGCCATCATCTCTTCGGTCCGCTCGTCCTGCTGGTCTGGCTCCGCGCCGATCACGCACGTATGAGCGTGCCCATCGAGCAGGCCCAGCGCAACCTTGTCGAGCGCAGCCTGGGCTGCGCTGATCTGGGTGAGGATGTCGATGCAGTAGCGGTCGTCTTGCACCATGCCCTCGATTCCGCGGATCTGTCCCTCGATGCGACGGAGGCGCGCGAGTAGCTGGTCCTTCGTTGCGGTGTAGCCCCTGGTGGGGGTCCCTGTGTTCGGCATGTCCGTAATCGTAGCATTTACTCCTACCCCCTAGGGGTATTTGATACGGTGTGAACGTGAACGTGATCTGGCATGGCCTCAAGGACTCGTTCCTGATGGCGTGGGAGGTCTGGTGGGCGCTGGTGCTCGGCTTCACGATCTCGGCGATCGTGCAGGCTTGGGTGCCGCGCGAGCGGATCGAGCGCCTGATGAGCGGCTCCGGTGCGCGCCCGGTCGGCTGGGCGACCGGCCTGGGCGCCGCCTCATCGTCGTGCTCCTATGCCGCGATCGCGATTGCGAAGTCGCTGTTTCAGAAGGGCGCCAGCGCGGCGTCGGCGCTCGCCTTCCAGTTCGCGTCGACGAACCTCGTCTGGGAACTGGGGCTCGTGCTCTGGGTGCTGATCGGTTGGCAGTTCACGGTCGCGGAATACGTCGGCGGGATCGTGATGATCGTGCTGATGACGGTGCTGCTGCGATTGTTCATAGACCGCCGCCTGGAAGAGGAGGCGCGCGAGCACGCCCGGGAGGCTGACAGCGGTCACCAGCACCACACTGCCGCCGAGCAGCTGCCATGGCGCCAGCGCCTGACGTCCGTCAGAGCGTGGTCCGATGTCGCACACAACTTCCGCGGCGACTGGCAGATGCTGTGGAAGGAGATCACGCTCGGATTCGTGCTCGCCGGGTTCATCGCCCAGTTGGGCAACGGCTTCTTCGAGCACCTGTTCATCCGCGACGCGCCGGCGCCCTTGCCGACGATCGAGAACGTGATCATCGGCCCGATCATCGCCGTGATCAGCTTCGTCTGCTCAGTCGGCAACGTCCCCTTGGCCGCCGTCCTGTGGTCGGGCGGGATCTCGTTCGGCGGTGTGCTCGCGTTCCTGTTCGCCGACCTGATCGTGCTCCCGATCGTGCTGATCTACCGCAAGTACTACGGCGGCAGGTTCACCGTGCGGGTCACGGCGCTGATGTTCGTCACGATGGTGATCGCAGCACTCGTCGTCGACCTGATCTTCAGCGCAGTGGGGCTGATCCCCACCGGGCCCCGGCCGACCCGCGGCGACATCTTCGGACAAATTCAGGTGAACTACAAGCTCGCGCTCAACGTCGCGGGGTTCGTGATCTTCGCGGCCCTGTTCTGGCTGACAGCGCGGCGGGGAGCGACCGATCCAAGATGCGGGATGAAGGTCGACCGCGACAAGGCGCTGATCGCCCAGGTCGGCGAGCAGACCTACCACTTCTGCTCGGCGGACTGCATGCACGCGTTCCTGGCCGACCCCGACGCCCATCTGCATGGGGGCGAAGGCGGGGCCGGCCGCCGGCACGCTCACGTCCACGGCTGATGGCCGCCCGACCCAGTCCTCGTCAGCGGTACTCGTCGATGTCATCGGCGGCCCCGTGATCGAACCCACGCGCGTCGACCAGCGCCCAGCAGTCGGGCCGGGAGCCATCGGTGTCGGTCACCCCGTAGGTGTCGGCCAGCCGCCGAGAGGTCAGCACCTGTGCTCGAGCATCGGTTCGGAGCGCAGCCAACCGGGCGTGACGCCGACGGCGATGACCAGCCCACCGCCGTCACGCAGCAGCATCGGCATCGCCTTCGCATTTGTGATCAGGTGCGTGTCGACTCCCATGCGCAGCATCCGCAGGCCGCCATCGAGGTCGTGACTCTTGCAAGCCCCGCTCGACGACGGCGCGGGATCAATACGGCGTGGGGATCCAGTTGAGCTGATCGATCGGCGGGCGCCGGTAGCCGTGGTCGCTCTCGCGCGGCGGCAGCTCGATTTGCTGGTAGCGGACATCCTGGTAGTCGACGAGCGACAACAGATGCGAGATGCAGTTCAGCCGAGCTCTGCGTTTGTCGTCACCCGCCACTTCCCACCACTGACACGTCGGCGTCGAGGTGTGCTCGATCATCAGGTCCTTGGCCTTCGAGTACTCGACCCAGCGCTTGCGGGATTCGAGATCCATCGGCGAGATCTTCCAGCGCCGCAGCGGATCATCGATGCGCCCCTGAAAGCGCCGCTCCTGCTCTTCATCGCTGACCGAGAACCAGTACTTGACGACCTGGATGCCGGACCCGACGAGCATGCCCTCGAACCCGGGGACGGTGCGCAGAAACTCCCAATACTCGGCGTCCGTGCAGAAGCCCATCACACGCTCGACCCCGGCGCGGTTGTACCAGGACCGGTCGAACAGGATCATCTCACCCGCGGCAGGGAGCTCGCTCACGTAGCGCTGGAAGTACCACTGCGTTCGCTCGCGTTCGGTCGGCGCGGCGAGCGCGACGACGCGACAGAAACGGGGGTTGAGAGGATCCGAGACACGTTTGATCGTGCCGCCCTTGCCCGCTGCGTCACGGCCCTCGAAGATGACGACCAGCCGGTGACCGCTCTCACGGATCCAATGGAGCATCTTCACGAGCTCGAGTTCGAGCTTCGCCAGCTCCCGCTCGTAGACCTTGCGCGGAATCTTTGGCTCATCGGTACGCGCGTGGCTGGCGGTTTTGTCGGCCATCGCTTCTCCTTCCGGGCAGACTAGGTCGTCGAGCAGCTGTCAACAGGCGCGCTGCGCGTTCCCAGCCTAACCGGCCCGCGGGCCGGCGGCTGTCGCGTCGCGGGCCTAATCCTCGGCGGCGTCGTCAGACCGCTTACTGCGGCCGATGACATCGAGCGGATCCACCGGCCTGATCGGCTCGTCATCGGACGGGCGTACGCTGTTCCCGCAATTGCCGCACCGCTCGCGGTCGGCGCTGTTGACGGTACCGCACACCGGGCACTGCCAGCTCGTCTCGGTGATCCACCGGCCAGTCGGGTCAGCCATGAGTTGGACTCTACACGCCCGAGGGCGACGCGACATTTCGGTGCAACGGTCGGGGAATTGGTTCACTTTTGTGTGAACAGATTGTCAACCCGACACGAAGAGAAACCCTGCGAGTTGCACTGCAAGGCGCAATCCGGCGGCGCGGTTCAGCCAATCCAGGGCGTGTGATGGAGCGCCGTGGCTCGGTCCTGATAGCGCGAGGCAAGCCCCCGCGCGACGCCATAGGCGGATTCGTGCAGCCGCTTGGCCCTCGATGCCGCCGCCTTGTATTGCTCAAATGTGAACAGCGCCTCCTCCCCGAACACGAAGAAAGTCGGCAAGCCGGCGCGATCTTCCTCGGGAGATACCAACCAGGCGAGCGCATTCGTATACCCGTTGATATAGGCGACGTCCCAGTAGGCGCCCTCGCGCAGCTTGGATTCGCGGATCGGCTCGTACGCACCGATCAGCGCTTCGATGCGAGTCGGATCCGAGTACTCGCCGGTCTTGAATCGGGCGAGGACGCGCTCGAAGGCGTGCAGCAAGCCATCCTGGTAGGAGTGGGCGTAGATGACCTCGGGGTGCTCGCGCATGTTTACCGTTGCCAGCTCGTCACGCGCACGCGCGACATCCCGTAGCTCGATCGCGACGGCATCGTAACGGTCATCCGCGAGCATGTACCGCTCGGCGACGAACTGTTCCTTGATCCGGGCCAGGAACCGATCGCCACTCGTCAGGATCACCTTCGCGCCCGGGTGAGTGTCACTGTTGATCCGATCGTCGAGTGTGACGATATAGGACCGCCTCGGCGTGTCAGCAGGGTGTCGGTGGACCATCCCATAAATGTTCACGAAGTCCGCGTCGGTCAGCGAGTGACCGACAAACACCAGGCGTTTGCCGGCGAGAAAGCGCATCAGTGGTTCCCCCATCGCGCGCTCACCGAGCCGGCGGTAGCAACGGTCGTAGTCTGCCTCAGTGGCCACCATCGTTCCCCAGTTCGAGATCGAACCGTGAAGCTTGACAACCTTGCGGCCGGGGGCGTCCAAGAACGCGTAATCCTCCGCGACGACGATCGGGCGCGCACCGCAGACGTCCTCGAATGATGTGTCCCAGTTCGTCGTCAAGATGCTGTCGACGGTGTAGATGGTCGACAGCTGGTGGTGAAACGCGGTCGCGACGTCATCGAGCTCGCGAACAGCGCGAACGTACTCGAGCCGTTCTCTGATGCTCTGAAGGAGCTCCGCCCGACCGTGGCGCTCCTCGTATGCGCCCAGGACCAGGGGACCGGACGACGTCCTCGGGTCGATGCCAAGCTCGGCGGCGAGCTGTTCGACGAGGGTCATCGGACCGATCAGCGGCGTCTCGGTACTGACTCCAGCGCCAGCGATCACCGCGATCTGCCCCGTCGCGAAAGCCTCGACCAGCTCATCCGGAAGCTCGAACCGGCGCGGCTCGAGCCACGTGAGATCCTCCTGGCGCTCGACCTCCAGATCGCTTGGCCCGGCAACGTCCTGCCCGCCCGGCGCTGCGGTGCCCTGCCCCGCAGGAGGCCGAGCGTGCGGGCCCTGCTGTGCTTCAGAAGGCGCCGGATCCCCCGCTCCCCGCGCCAGCTCCGCCCCGTCGCTGGGCTGCGATTCGGCGGTGGTCATCTCTGCCATGGACAAACTGTAATCGGCGTGGCGCCGGCGCGCCCGATCTCACGTTGACGAACGCTCAAGACTCGGTCGGCATCGGCGCTCGAGAACCTCGTCTGGGCCGGGCTACGGGCCATCTCTTAACGTGTCATTCCGCTGTTCTTACCATTCACTTTCAGCCGTTGACGCGCGCTCGGGCCCGTGCTCGAATGCGCTTGCTCGTCTCGCTCCGGAGTCGCGAAGAGTTGCCGGCGCCTCGGCCCTGCGGGTCACGCAGCGCGAGGGCAGGCCAACCGCCAATTCATAAGGGAGAAAGCAATGCGCTTCGCAGTTCGCGACGGATTGCTGCGGGGGTGTCCGCATTCAGCGTCGCTTGGGACGGGACCCTGGACGCGATCGGTGGCTCGCCTTTCGCCGATCAGCAGACGGCACCGTGCTGGGTCGAGATCAGCCATGACGGGAGATACCTGTTCACGGTCAATACGGCGTCGGCGACGATCTCGAGCTACTGGATCACGCGCGGCGGTTCGCTGACGCTGCTCGGGAGCACTCCCTTGCGCGATCAGACGGGCCTCGCCCCCGAGGACGCGCGCCTGAGCCCCGACGGGAGCACCCTGTGGGGTGGTCGACTCCGGTCTCGACGCCGTCAGCGGCTTCTCGGTGAGCGGCGGCAGGCTGACCGAACTGCGCTCATCGCCGACGGCGCTTGCGCCCGGGGCGATGCCCGCCGGAGTCGTGGTCAACTGACGTCGCGTGGCGCAGCCGGGAGCCCGGCTCCCGGCTGGATCGACGCGCGCGCAGCCCAGCGATCTGTGCCGGGAGCCTCCCCGCCCGCAGACCGCCGAGCGAGCCGGTTCAGACCAGCGAGCGGGGTATACTCGGCGCCCGCGCGGCTGTAGCTCAGTTGGCTAGAGCGTCTGCTTGCCATGCAGAAGGTCGAGGGTTCGAGCCCCTTCAGCCGCTCTCGCGAAAGCCTCCAAGGCCGCCCCGGGTCGAAGCGCGAGCGGTAAACCATCTGGGCAGTTCGAGCCCGACCGAACGCCGACGCGCCCACGACTCGGAGTCAAAAAACGTGCGCTGCGGGCACTTTTTGACTCCGAGTCAGCGGACGCGCGTGAAGAGCGCCAGCACAGTGGGACTGATCACTAGGGCACGATCACGGTGAAGCCTCCGTCGACCAGTACGCTCTGCAGCGGCGAGCCCGGGGTGTTCGTGTCGCCCTGAACCAGGCTGAACGTGTCGACCTCGACCTCCGCGGATCTACAGTTTGTGCTGCTGGGCACAGTGAACACGCCGCTGGCGGCACCCGGGGCAGCGAGCGATACGATCGCATCGGTAGGGGCGATCCCGTCAGCCAAGCCGACGCAGTAGACCCCGCGCTTGGTGGCGTGGCGGACCTCGGTCACCCCCCTCGGAAAGTCGACTCCTCGCACGAGGGTGCCGTTCGCGTTCACGACGGCGACGGCGCGAGCGCTCCCGGGTGCCCCCTGCGCTCCCGGTACTCCCGGTGCTCCCGGTGCTCCCGGTACTCCCGGTACTCCCTGCGCTCCCTGGATGCCCTGCGGGCCCCGCACACCTGGCGGCCCTTGCGGGCCGGTGAAACCTCGGGGGCCGTGGTGGCCACGCAAGTCGGCGCGGACCGACGGTTTGATCTGGCCGATGTTGGTGATAGCGAAGCGGCTCGCGGCGCCTGCGCCGGCTGTCAGGACGGCCAGGGCGACCAGCGCCACCGCCACGATCGTGGTGCGTTTCATTGTGGGAGTTCCCTCCGCTCGGATATACGGTAAATGTGGTCCCGGTGGCTAGACGGTGATACGGATCAAGGCATCACACGTCTGATTGCCACTCAGTTCCTGGCAAGACGCCACTGGCGCAGCGATCCTTCCACGCTGAGGACGGCCGGTGGCATGGCCATAGTTGCCGACTGCGTCGCGGCTAGGCGACGCTGCGGAGGGTGACACGGCTCACCTCGAAACGGAGCGACTAAGGTCATCGACGGCAACGACGCCACCTCGACAGCGACCACCAGGCTGACGCCGGACTCTGAGTCAAAAAGGGCCCGTAGCGGGCATTTTCTGACTCAGAGTCAGCGGACGCGTTTGAAGATCAGCTTGACCTTCCGGACGGTGACCGCCGAGTGGACCCAGCGGTGGCTCTGCGACACCGACACGACGATTCGCCGGCGGTGACTCGAGCCCAGCCGCGCGGCGCTCGGGTATCCGGGGAGCCGCAGGTCCTCGGCGCCGGGTTTGGCGTCGGTGCCGATGAACGCGAAGCTGTCAAAGCCGTCGAGCTCGCAATCGGCGACACCGTGGGGCGCGTTCAGCGCCGGCGTCGTGAAGCTGCCGGAATCGGTCAGCACGTATGAGCGGCGGACGGTCCGCAGCGGCATCAACACGGCAAGCCCGGTGTGGAAGTGACGCGTGCCGCACGCGCGCTTATCCGGGACCGGCACGGCCGTGTCGCAGTCCTGGCCGTCGGCCGGCGGGTTGCGGGTCCGGCCGTCGACGGCGGTGATTGTGCCGGTGATGTTGTTAAAGACCCCGTTCCACAAGATGTCAGCGGGGCCGAAGCCGTTGTTGGCGATCGTGATCCGCTTGGCGTGCGTGCTCGCGAACGTCGCGGACAGTGAGCCATCGCCGCTGGCCTGGCACGGTTCGGAATCCGGCAGCGACCACGTATGCCGGACGCTGCCGGTGATCGTCACCTTCCAGTGGGCGAGGACGCGGGTGTGCGCACCGGCCGGCTGGCGCGGCTATCGCACAGCACGCCGCTACCCCCAGCAACACCCGACCAACGCCGCTCCCCATTGGGTGACAGCCTAACGCCTCGGGCGCCGGTTCGGGCGTAGAGTGCGCGCGATGCGCTTCGCGATCTCGATTCCCCAGGGCGTCGGCGACGGCGAGTTCGATCCCGACGGGTTTCGCGAGCACCTGCGGCGGGCGGAGGCGCTGGGCTTCGAGAGCGCGTGGACGCAGGAGAGCACGCTCGGCAGCTCGCCGTCGATCGCGCCCAACGAGACGCTCGCGTACGCCGCCGCGTGCACGGACCGGCTGCGGCTCGGGTGCGCCGTGTACGTCACGCCGCTGCACAGCCCGGTCCACCTGGCCAAGAGCATCAGCACGCTCGATCAGCTGAGCCGGGGGCGGATCGAGGTCGGGATCGGCACCGGCGGCGCCGGCAGGATGTTCTCGGCCTTCGGCGTCGAGCGGGAGCGCTTCGTCGCTCGCTTCAACGAGGGTCTGGCGCTGATGAGGGCCTGCTGGACCGAGTCCACGATCAGGTTCGACGGCGATTTCTGGCAGGTGCACGGCGCCGCGATGGAACCGAAGCCGTTCCAGAAGCCGCATCCGCCGATCTGGTTCGGCGGCAGCCACCCGGCCGCCCTGCGGCGCGCCGTGCGCTACGGGGACGGCTTCTTCGGCGCCGGCTCGTCGACGACCGAGCAGTTCGCCGAGCACGTGCGCACCGTCCGCGGGGCGCTCGCAGAAGCCGGACGCGACCCGGCCGGCTTTGCGATTGCCAAGCGCGTGTACGTCACGATCGACGACGATCCGGAGCGGGCGCGCACGCGCACCGATGCGGCGCTCGAGCATCATTACGGGCGCTCGGGTCTGGCCGCCGTCGCGGTCACGGGAGCACCTGACGAGTGCGTCCGCGGGCTGCGCGAGGTGGCCGGCGCCGGCGCCGAGCTGATCCAGCTCAACACTCTGTTCGACGACTCCGAACAGATGGAGCGGCTCGCGGCCGAGGTCACCCCGCAGCTCGACTGACCTCTTAAAGCCCCGCTCAAACACGGAAGGTTCGCACCGCCCGGGCGTCTCTGAGTTGAGGCGACCTGGTGTCAAGTGTCCCAGCGACAGCTGCCGGAAGGCGACCGGCGCGCGCGGAGATGCGCGCTGCGCGACCGCCGCGACCGCGGGGGCTGGTGATCCTCGGCGTGATCGCCGCGCTGCTCGTCGCGCTGCCGGTGATCGTGACGGTCGTGCAGGCGCTGCAGGGCGGTCTCTCGACCGCGGTCAATGCGGTCACCGACAGCTCGCCGCGCGCGCTGCTGCTGCAACTCGCTGCTCGTGACCGCGGTCTCCGCGCCGGTCTGCGCGGTGCTCGGTGTCGGCACCGCCTGGCTGGTCGAGCGCACGACGCTGCCTGGCCGCCGCCTCTGGACGCTGTTGCTCGTGGCGCCGCTGACGATGCCGCTGTTCGTGACCAGCTATGCGTGGGCGACGCTGGGCGGGGCGCTGCAGGGATTCGTCGGCGCCGCCGGAATCATCGCGTTCTCCTACTACCCGGTCGTGTTCCTGCTGACGATCGTCTCGCTGCGGGGGATCGATCCGGCACTCGAGGACACCGCGCGCTCGCTCGGCCTCAGCGCGCGGCGAACGTTCTGGCGCGTCGTGCTGCCGCAGCTGCGGCCGGCGATTCTGGGCGGCGTCCTGCTGGTCGCGCTCGACACGCTGGTCGAGTTCGACGCGTTCGTGGCGTTGAAGTTCCAGACCTTCACGATCCACATCTACGCGCAGTACCAGCTCAGCTTCAGCTCGTCGGGCGCGGCGGCGCTGTCGATGATCTCGCTCGTCCTGTGCGTGGTCCTGCTGCTCGTCGAGCTGCGGCTGCGCGGCGGCGCGAACTACACCCGCGTCAGCCACGGCGCCCGACGCGCACCCACTCGCTACCGGCTCGGCCGTGCGACCGCGCCGGCGCTCGCCGCGGTCGCGCTGGTCGTGGCGATCGGACTCGGGATTCCGGTCGGCGTGCTGGTCTACTGGTTCACCCAGAGCACCCACCTCGGGTTCGTCTACGCGACCGACAACCTCCACTACCTGTGGCCCGCGACCCTGACCTCGGTGGGCCTCGCCGCCGGCTCGGCGATCCTGGCGCTCGTGTTCGCGGTTCCGATCGCGATCCTCGCGGTGCGCAGCACGGGCCCGCTCGCGACCGCGATCGAGCGCGTCAGCTATCTCTCGTTCGCGCTCCCTGATCTCGTCGCCGCGATCGCGATCGCGTACGCGGCGAGCCACTACGTGCGGGCCTTGTACGGGAGCGTGACGCTGCTGGTGTTCGCGGACGCGATCCTGTTCGTCCCGTTCGCGGTCGTCGCGATCCGGGCGACGATCGGCCAAATGGAGCCGGCGTTCGAGGACGTGGCGCGGTCGCTCGGCGCCGGCGGGCTGGGCACGCTGACGCGGGTCGTGCTCCCGATCGCCCGTCCGGGTCTGGCCGCCGCGGGGATGCTCGTGTTCGCGTTCGTGCTCGGGGACCTGTCGACGACCCAGATCCTGCTGCCGCCGAACCTCTACACGCTCGGGACCGCGTTTGCCGCCAACGCATCGACGGTCGCGTTTGCCGCCGCGGCGCCGTTCGCGGCGACTCTGACGCTGCTCTCGATGGTGTGCGCGTATGTCCTGATGAGCCGCTTCGGCAAGGTCCGCGGGCTGGCGACACGGTGACGATGGCCGAGCTGCGCTGCAATCGCCTCGCGAAGTCCTACGGCCGGCGCCCGGTGCTCGCCGACGTTGACCTGCGCGTGGCGAGCGGCACCCTGACCGCGATCCTCGGCGCGTCGGGGAGCGGCAAGACCACGCTCCTCCGGGTGATCATGGGCTTCATCGAGGCGGACGCCGGGACCGTCACCGTCGGCGACACGACCGTCGCCGACGCCGGCCGCGTGCACTTGCCGGCGGACAAGCGCGCGATCGGATACGTCGCCCAGGAGGGCGCGCTGTTCCCGCACCTGACCGCCGGCGAGAATGTCGGCTTCGGCCTTGCGCGCGGACAGCGCAAGCGGGGCGGGCGGATCGCCGAGGTGCTCGAGCTCGTCGGGCTCAGTGGCGGCTACTCGCGCCGCCGGCCCCACGAGCTGTCGGGCGGCGAGCAGCGCCGGGTCGCGCTCGCGCGAGCGCTCGCGCCGCGGCCGCGGCTGGTGCTGCTCGACGAGCCGTTCTCCGGCCTCGACGCGGCGCTGCGCGGCGAGACGCGCAGCGCCGTGCTGAACGCCCTTGCGCGCGACGCGACGACCGCGCTGCTCGTGACCCATGACCAGGGCGAGGCGCTGTCAATGGGCAACGAGGTCGCCGTGCTTCGCGACGGTCGCCTCGTCCAGAGCGCCTCCCCGGCCGAGCTCTACCGCGGCCCCGCCGATGCCGATGTGGCGCGGTTCGTCGGCGATGCGGTGCTGCTGGATGGCAGCGCCCGCGGAGGTGTGGTCTCGTGCCCCCTGGGTCGGTTGCCGATCGCCGGACCGCAGCTCGCAGGCGATGTCCAGGCGATGATCCGTCCCGAGCAGATCCTGGTGTGCCGGCTGCAAGCCACCGGCGCCGACGACGGGCCGCAAGCGACCGCGACGGTCGTCGACCACACCTATTACGGCCCAGACACGGTGCTGTGGCTGCGACTCGACGGCGCGGGCGCGGCGGTGATCAGAGCCAGGACGCTCGAGCGAGAGGTCCCCGCCGTCGGCGAGCGCGTCGCGCTGACCGTGGGCGGGGAGGTCGTCGTCTACTCCGCGGGCGGCGCCGCGTGATCCGCCGACCCCACAGGCCGCTCGCGTGGGGGGTCGCAGCGCTGGCGGCGCTCGCGGTCTCGCTCCCGGCGCTCGGCTGTGGCGCGGACCCGGGCGGGCCGTCGATCGTCCTCTACAACGGACAGCATCCACAGCTGACGACCGCGCTGGTGACCGCGTTCACCAAGCGGACCGGGATCCAGGTGCAGCAGCGCACCAACGACGGCATCGTGCTCGCCGATCAGCTCCTGCAGGAGGGCAGCGACTCGCCGGCCGACGTCTACCTGACGGAGAACTCGCCGGAGCTCGTCACGCTCGACCAGCACCACCTGCTCGCCAAGCTCGACGCCTCGACGCTCGCCCAAGTCCCGGCCGCGGACCGCGCGCCGACCGGCGACTGGGCCGGGGTCGCGTTGCGCGTCAGCGGCCTCGCGTACGACCCGTCATTGGTCTCGGCGGCCGCCCTACCGCGGTCGATCCTGGCGCTCGCCGCGCCGCGGTGGAAGGGCAAGATCGCGATCGCCCCGGCCGACTCGGATTTCCCGCCGCTCGTCGGCGCGGTGATCGCGACCTACGGCACCAAGGTCGCGCTGCAGTGGCTCGTCGGGCTCAAGCGCAACGCGCAGATATTCCAGACCGACGAGGCGGTGGTCGCGGCCGTCAATCGCGGCGACGTCGCGATCGGCTTGATCAACCACTACTACTGGTACCGGCTGCGGCTCGAGATCGGGGCGACGGCGATGCACAGCAGCGTCTACTACTTCCCCGACCACGACGTCGGCTCGATCGAGAACATCTCCGGCGCGGCCGTGCTGGCGTCGAGCAAGCACAAGCGCGACGCGCAGCGGTTCGTCGCGTTTCTCGTCAGCCGGGCGGCGCAGGAGATCCTCGCCCACAGCGCCGACTTCGAGTATCCGGCGCGGCCGGGCGTCAAGCCCAACCCCGCCCTACGGCCGTTGAGCGCGCTCGCGCCCGCGACGCTCGGCCCGGTCAGGCTCGGCAACGACCAGCAGGCCGCTCGCCTGATCGAGCAGTCCGGGCTCGTCTGACCCCGGCCTCAGGCGGCGTCCTTTTCGCGGGTCGGGACCGCCAGCACCGGGCACGGCGCGACGTGCAGTAGCCGGTGCGTGACGCTGCCGAGCAACAACCCGCCGAGCGGTGTATGGCCTCTGGTGCCAACCACGATCACGTCGGCGTTTTCCGCTCGCGCGACGTCCGCGATCACGTGGGCAGCGCCGCCGACGGACGCCTTGACCACCTTCAGCTCGGCCGGCACGCCCGCCTTCGACAATTCGGCCACTTGACCTTCGATCTTCTGGATCAGCGTGTCCTCGCCGGCATGCAGAGGCAGGCTTCCGCCCCCCTTACCGGGCAGCGTGTACTCCTCGCAGTGAACGACCGTCAGGCTGCCGCCGTCCGCACCCACGAGCCCCTTGGCGTCCACCAGCGTCCGATCGGCTGACTCCGACCCGTCGGTCGCCCATACGACTTTGTTGAACATCCGCGCGATCTCCTTGGACAGAACGAATTCGAACCTGGCAGATCCTCTACACCCGGCACCCGGCCGTCAAGGATCATCGCGCGCGAGCCGCCGACGCGCCTGGGTCAAGGTCGCGGGCCGGGCGGCGATCTCCTTCCACGGGTCGCCGTCGACGTCGAGCCGCCGGCCGATCGTCTTGATCGTCCAGCGGTCGGCGCGGGTGCGTCTGTCGGACAGCTCGTCCCAGTGCAGCGGCGTCGCCACCGGTGCTCCGGGCCGGGCACGGACGGCGTACGGAGCGACCGAGGTCTGGGCGTATCCGTTGCGCATTACGTCGATCAGCACGCGCTCGCCGCGGTTGGCCTTGCGCTGCTCGATCGTGAACAGCTTCGGCTCCCGGCGCACGGCCACCGCGCCGAGGTCACGCGCGAAGGCGCGTACGTCGTCGAAGCCGAGCCGGCGCTGAAGCGGCACGACCACGTGGTAGCCCCGCGAGCCGGTGGTCATCGCCCACGGGTCCAGCCCGAGCTCGCGCAGGAGGTCGCCGATCAGGCGTGCCGCTCTGCGCACCTCGGCGGGCCGATCGACGCTCGGATCGAGGTCAAGCACGAGGCGATCGGGTCGCTGCAGATCGTCGCGCCGGCTGAGCGCGGCGTGCAGCGTGATGCAGGCCTGGTTGGCGAGATACACGAGCGTGGCGGCGTCGGTGGCGCGGACGTGCTCGACCGAGCCCCCCTTCTTCGGGACTGTCACCCGGGCGATCCAGCCCGGGAAGTACTTGCCCGCGCGCTTTTGCATGATCCGCTCGGACTCGATCCCGTCCGGATATCGCTCGAGCGTCAAGGGGCGCTCGGCGATGTGCGGCAGCATCGCGGCGGCGACTGCCTCGTAGTGGCGGACGAGGTCCAGCTTCGTGATCCCGCATGGGAACAGGGCCTTGTCGGGTCGCGAGATCTTCACCGCCCGCCCGGCCGCCTCGATCGTGGCGCTCATTTCCTCGTCAGTCTTCCACGTCGAGCTCGGCGATCACGAGCCGCAGCGAACCGTCAAAGCTGGCACGCTCGCGGAGCTGGCCGTGCTCGGAGTACGTGTGACCGTGGCGATCGTAGTCGACGGATGGCACCGACCACACGCTACCGCGAGCCCCGCGCGTGCAGCCGCGCCGGAAGCTGACAGGATCCAGACCGTGGAGCAGGTCGAGATCGAGACCCCGCACGGCCCGGCACGGGCACATCTCGAGCCGATGCCCGATGCTCGCGGAGCGCTGATCCTCGGTCACGGCGCGGGCGGCGGAGTGGCAGCCCGGGATCTGCAGACCGCGGGCGCGACCGCGCGCGAGCAGGGTTTCTCGGTCGCGCTCGTCGAGCAGCCCTACCGGGTCGCGGGCCGACGCTCGGCCGCGCCGGCGCGGCAGCTCGACGCCGCCTGGCTCGCCGTGACCGCGCGGCTCGCCGAGCGCGAGCTCGCCGGCCTGCCGCTGATCTTCGGCGGGCGCTCGTCCGGCGCCCGCGTCGCCTGCCGGACCGCGACCGAGGGTGGCGCGATCGCCGTTCTGTGCCTCGCGTTTCCGCTGCTGCCGCCGCGCCGCGCCGCAGCGGCCAAGCCACCGGAGAGCCGGCTGTCCGAGCTCGACGCGGTAAGCGTCCCGACGCTGGTCGTCCAGGGGACCGGGGACCGGTTCGGGATGCCGCCGGCGGCCGCCAACCGGGTCGTGATCCAGGTGGCGGGCGATCACAGCCTGCGGACCGACCTCGCCGCGGTCGGTGTGGCGATCACGAGCTGGCTGAGCGAGCTCGATCTGCCGGTTGCGGCGCCATGACCAGCTCGAGCGGGGGCCCGAACGAGACCCGCATCAGCGCGCCGCCGCCGGGCGCGTTCTGAGCCTGAGCGAAGCCTCCGTGTGCCTCGGCGGCCTGGCGGACGATCGCGAGTCCGAGCCCCGAGCCAGGCTGCGAGCGGGCGTCCACGGCCCGGTGGAAGCGGTCAAACACGAACGGCAGATCCTCCTCATGGAAGCCCGGCCCTTGGTCGCGGACCGTCAGCGTCCCATCGCGAAGCTCGACCTCGATCGGCTGACCGGCCGGGCTCCATTTGACGGCGTTGTCGAGCAGGTTGGCGACCCCGCGCGCGATCCGATCGGCTTCGCCCACGACGAGCGTCGGCTCGATCGCCGTCCTGATCAGCAGCTGCGGCGTGCGGCGGCAGGCCCGATCGACGATCTCCGAGACGATCGCGTCGAGCTGCACGTCGCCGGATTCGCCGTTTCGCTTGCTCCCGCGGGCGAGCTCGACCACATCGCTGACCAGCGCCGTCAGCTCATCGAGCTCGTCGATCACGTCGACCCTCAGCGCCTGGCGATCCTCGGGTGTGAGCCGCTGCTCTTCGGCCATCAGCTGGAGGTTTGCCTTGATCGTCGCGATCGGGGTCCGTAGCTCATGGGAGGCGTCGGCGACCAGGTTTCGCTGTGCGGCGACGGACCGCTCGAGCGCGTCGAGCGTGCGGTTGAAGGTCTGGGCCAGGCGCGCGAGCTCGTCGCCGCCGTGGACGTCGAGCCGTTCGTGCTCGATCCGCTCGGGATTGGCCGCAATCGCCTCGGTCTGGCGCGTGAACCGTCCGATCGGCGCCAGCGCCGTCCGTGACACGAGCAGGCCTAGGACGCCCGCCAGCAGGATCCCGCCGGCACAGATCAGGGTGAGCAGCAGCAACTGGCTCGAGAGAGCGCCGTCGACGTCGGTCAACGGCAGCGCGACAAGCAGCGCCCCGCGCCACCTGATCCCGGTCGCGAGCACGCGAATGTGCGTGCCGCCGACGGTCATGTCCGTGAAGTAGTGGCCCGTGCCTCTGGCCGCGAGCGCCTTCGCGTGCGCATCGACCGGAATCCGTCTCTGGCCGGGCGGCGCGTATCCCGTCCCGTCGCGATGGACGATCGTCACCGACCCGGCGGGGCCGCCGAACGCCGGACCTGGCCGGTCGTCGAGACCCAGCCCTTCATCATGGTCATCGGGGTCGGGATTGGCGTCCCGATTGGCCGCCGGCCGGGGCGGCTGCCCAGCGCCCGGACCCGGACCGGCCGCACCGATCGATCCCGGTCGGGGCCCCGGTCCGCGAGCCCGGCCGCCGACCGACAGTCCAGCGCCGGCGAACACGGAACGTGTCAGGTTGTGTAGCGACTGATCGAGCTGGCCCTGCAACTGCGAGCGCGATCCCTCGTAGGCCGAGAACGCGACCGCGACCACCGCCAACGCGACCGCGACCCCGGCAGCAAGCGCCATCCTCGCGCGCAGGCTCAATCCGATGGCTCCCTGAGCGCGTAGCCCACGCCGCGGACCGTGTGGACCAGCGGCCGCGAGCCCGCGTCCTCGAGCTTGCGCCGTAGGTAGCCGATGTACACGCGCAGGGCGTTCGATGTCGGCCCGAAGTCATAGCCCCAGACGCGGTCGTAGATGAGCGTGTGTGGGAGCACGTGCCGCGGGTTGAGCATCAACAGCTCGAGCAGCTGGAACTCGGTCCGTGTCAGCTCGACGAACGTCCGGTGGACCACGACGCCGTGGCGCGCCGGATCGAGCCTCAGCTCGGCGAACGAGAGGCCACCCTCGAGATCACCGCCGGACCGCCGCAGCAGCGCGCGGATCCTCGCCTGGAGCTCGTCGATATCGAACGGCTTGACGAGATAGTCGTCTGCACCCGCGTCGAGACCGTCGATCCGGTCCGAAACGGCGTCGCGCGCGGTCAGCATCAGGATCGGAAGCCTGTTTCCCTCGCGACGCAGCAGGCGGCAGACCTCGAGCCCATCGATGTCGGGCAGCCCGATGTCGAGCACCATCGCATCGGGGACGATGCTCGCCGCCTCAAAGAGCGCGCCGGAGCCATTCTCGGCGAGCCTGACCTCGTAGCCCGACAGTGACAGGGTGCGCCGCAGAACGTCGCGCAGCGCACGGTCGTCGTCCACGACCAGCAGTCTCATCGCTCGATTGTTGCCGCTCGGAAGCGACGCAGCGGCGGATTCCTACGTAGGACTTATGCGTTCCCGCAGGACAGCGCCGAGGATCCCGTTGACGAACCCGGGCGCGTCGGAGCCGCAGAACCGCTTCGCGGTCTCGACCGCCTCGTCGATCGCCCCCTCGGGCGGGATCGCGTGATCGCCGGGCAGCTCGTCGCCGTGGAGCATCTCGGCGAGCCCGACGCGCAGGATCGATCGCTCGAGTGGCGCGATCCGCTCCAGCGGCCAGCCGCTCGCGTGGCCGCGGATCAGCTCGTCGAGCTCGGCCCGGTGGCTGCGGACGAGCTCCGCGAGCGCCCGGGTGAAGCCACGGGTGTCGGTCGAGAACGTCTGGTCGAGGTCGCGCCCGAGCAGATCGCTCTGGTAGAGCGCCCATACTGCCGCCCGCCGCTGATCGGTCCTACGCATGTTCGAAGCGAGGTCGAGTCGCGTCAGGCACGCGAGACGTATTCGCCAGACCTGGTGTCGACCCGCACGGAATCGCCGACATTGACGAACAGGGGCACTTGGATCCTGGCGCCGGTCTCGAGCACGGCGGGCTTCGTCCCACCGCCCGAGGCGGTATCGCCACGGACTCCGGGCTCGGTCTCGGCCACCGCCAGGTCGATCGCGCTCGGAAGCTGAACATCCGACGGCTCGTTGTCGATGTAGAGCAGCTCGATCTCTTCGGATTCCTTCATGAAGCGCAGCGCGTCGGCCAGGGTCTGCTCGGGAATCGTGAGCTGCTCGTAGCTCTGGGTGTCCATGAAGTGCGCGTCGCTGCCGTCGCGGTAGAGGTACTGCATCCGCCGGACCTCGGTGCGCACCGACCGGAACTTCTCCCCCGCCCTGAACGTGCGATCGATCACGGCACCGTCACTCGCGCGCCGCAGCTTGGTGCGAACGAACGCTCCACCCTTGCCGGGCTTGACGTGCTGGAACTCGACGATCTTGAAGATCGTCCCGTCGACGTCGATGTGGTTCCCGTTGCGAAACTGGTTCGTGGAGAGCATGGCCAGCGAGCCAGTCTAGAACGGGATCGCCGCTAGTCGATGACCATCAGCTGCTTATCGAGCGAGGTCAGGACCTCGCAGCCGCCGTCGTCGACCACCACCAGGTCCTCGATCCGTACCCCGAACTGGCCCGGGAGGTAGATCCCCGGCTCGACGGTGACGACATTTCCGCTCACGAGCTCGTTGTCGGAGTGCATCGAGAGCCGTGGCGCCTCGTGGATCTCGATTCCGACCCCGTGCCCGAGCCCGTGTCCGAAGTGATCGCCGTGGCCGCCGGCCTCGATCACCGCCCGGGCGGTCGCGTCGACCTCGCGGCCACCGGTGCCGGCCCGGACCGCCTGGACGCCGGTCAGCTCGGCCGCGAGCACGAGCTCGTAGACCTCCCGCGCCTCATCCGACGGCTCGCCGGCGGCGATCGTCCGGGTGCAGTCCGAACGGTACCCGCCGACCTCGGCGCCCCAGTCGATCACGACCATGTCGCCACGCTTGACCGCCACGTCGCGCGGCGCGGCGTGCGGAAGCGCGCCGTGCGGGCCCGCGGCGACGATCAATTCAAAGCCGGGCCGATCGGCACCGCTTTCGCGCATCGCGAGCTCGAGCGCGTCCGCGATTTCGCGCTCGGTCCGGCCGATCAGGCCCCCTTCGAGCACGCGCGCGAGCCCGGCATCGGCCGCGCGCGCCGCCTGGCGGATCAGCTCGATCTCGTTGGGCTCCTTGACCGCCCGCAGCTCCTCGACGAGCCCGCCCGCCGCGAACAGCTGGACGCGGTCGGGCAGCAGCTCGCGCAGCCGCGCGTGCTGGCGCACCGTGATGTTGGCGTCGTCGAATCCGACCTTGATCGCGCCGCCCGCGGGAAGCGAGTCGATGATCCCCTCATAGAGCTCGAGCTGGTCTCGCTTGCGCTCGAAGCTGCTCTGCACCTCGGCGCTGGCCTGCTCGACGTAGCGAAAGTCGGTCACGAACACGCGCGTCTGCGGTCCCACGAGCGCGAGCCCGTTGCTGCCGGTATAGCCGGTCATGTAGCGGACGTTGACCAGCGCCGTGATCAGCAGCAGATCGATGTCACGCGAGGGCAGGAGCTCGACCAGCAGGTCTGCGCGATCGCTCATCTAAAGCAGTTCCTTTCGTATCAGTTGCAGCGCATCACGGTAACCGGCCGCCCCTTTGCCGACCACGCGACCCATGCACAGCTCCCTGATCACCGAGTGGCGCCGCCACGGCTCGCGCGCGTCCACGTTCGAAATGTGAACCTCGACCGCGGGCAGCCCGGTCACTTCCAGCGCGTCGCGGATCGCGTAGGAGTAATGCGTCCAGGCGCCGGGGTTGAGCAAGATCGCATCGGCCAGCCCCTCGAGCTGGTGCAGGTGCTCGATGAATTGCCCTTCGTGGTTGGTCGCAAAGAAGCGCGTCTTGAGCCCGAGCTCGGCCGCCGCATCGGAGATCTGCACTTCGAGCTCGGTCAAGGTCAGGCTTCCGTAGTGGGAGATGTCGCGCCGGCCCAGCTGGTCGAGGTTGACGCCGTGCATGACCTCGACCCGATTGCGGGCCCCGACCGACATCAGCGCCCGAGCTCCCGTACCGCGGCGATCAGCTCGCGCGGCGCGACCGTGCTGCCGGGCCGGGGGTCGCCGGGTTCGGGCAACAGCACGAACGGCACCGGGCCCTCCCCGACTCGCTTCTTGTCCCGCGCCGTCGCCATCACGACGGCATCGGGGTCGACATCGCGCATCGACGTCGGCAGTCCCCGCGCCCGCAGGAGATCGGCGACCTCGTCGCGCAGCGCCCCATGGCCGGACAGCCGCAGCGCCGCCAGCAGGCCGAGCCCGACCGCCTCGCCGTGGCGATACGTCGCGTACCCGGTCACGGTCTCGATCGCGTGCGCGACCGTGTGGCCTAGGTTCAGGACCTGCCTGAGGCCGGCGTCGCGCTCGTCCCGGGCGACGACCGACAACTTGCAGCGAACGCAGGCGGCGATCACGCGCGGATCGGTAGGCTCGGCGCCTGAGCGAACGGTCTCCCACAGGCGTCCACCGGCGATCAGCGCCGTCTTGACGACCTCCGCGTAGCCGGCTGCGAGCTCGGCGTCGGGCAGCGTCGCGAGCGTGTCCGGGTCAGCGATCACCGCCTCGGGGTGGTGGTAGGCGCCGACGTAGTTCTTGGCCTGTTCGAGATCGACGCCGGTTTTGCCCCCGTAGGCGGAGTCGGACTGCGCGACCAGCGTCGTCGGGACCTGCACGTAGCGGACCCCGCGCTGGTACGTGGCGGCGCAGAAGCCCGCGAGGTCCCCGACGACGCCCCCACCGAGCGCCACAACCAGGTCCCCGCGGGTCATCCCGCCGCGTGCGAGCTCGGACCAGACTATCTCCGCATGGGCGATCGTCTTTGACTGCTCGCCCGGCATGATCGCGACCCGGCCATCGAGCGGCGCGAGCGCGTCGCTCGCTCCGTACAGCCTCCCGACGGCGCCGTCGGTGACCAAGAAGCGCCGGCCGGGGACGGTCGCCGGCCAGAACGCGCGCTCGCCGAGCAGGCCCGGACCGATGTAGGCCGGGTAGTCCTTGGCGGCGGTCGTCGCCCACAGCATCAGCGCCCCCGGGGGAAGGCGCTGCGCGGCGTCAAGGACATCGCTCATCCGATGCGAGCGCTCGTGGGGCACGACGACGTCCGCGAGCGCGTCATACAGCGGTTCACGTTCGGCGTGCAGGCGTTCAAACGCCTCTCGGTCGGCGGCCAGTGGCCGGCCGCTGCCCCGGCAGCGCGCCCAGGCCGTCTCGACGTCCACGTCGATCCATACGACGAGATGCCGCCCGAGCGCCTCACGCACCGCTGCCGAGCCGACCGCGCCGCCCCCGAGCGCCAGGACGCGCGTTCTGGGATCGCCGAGCAGCTCGAGCGTCACGCGCTCCTCGTTCGCCCTGAACGCGGCCTCGCCGTCGGTGGCGAACACCTCGGGGATCGGCTTGCAGAGCCGGTCGGCGATCACCTGATCGACGTCGAGCGCGATCGTCCCGAGCGCCTGCGCTGCGGCCCTGGCGGCGGTCGACTTGCCGGCGCCCATGAACCCGATCATCGCCACGACCCGGCGATCGCCGGCCGGCGCTGCGACACGCTCTATGCCCGCCGCCATCCGATTCGCTTCTCATACGCGCGCAGTGCCTCGAGCACGTCATCGATGTGGTCGCCGCCGAACTTGCGGCGGTAGGCGTCGGCGAGCACGAACGCGACCATCGCCTCGGCGACGACGCCGGCCGCCGGGACCGTGCACGAGTCGGTCCGCTCGCGCAGCGCTTCGGCCGGCTCATGGGTGGCGATGTCGACCGAACGCAGCGGCTTGGTCAGGGTCGGAAGCGGCTTCATCGCGCCGCGTACGACGAGCGGCTCGCCGGTCGTCATCCCGCCTTCGAGCCCACCCGCCCGGTTGGTCTCGCGCCAGAACCCGCGCTGTTCGTCGTAGAAGATCTCGTCGTGTGCCTGTGAGCCGGGGAGGCCCGCGACCTCGAGCCCGTCGCCGATCGAGACCGCCTTGACGGCTTGGATCGAGAGCACGGCCTGCCCGAGCGAACCGTCCAGACGTTCGCGCCACGAGACATGCGAGCCGAGGCCCGGGACCAGTCCGAAGGCCCGCACCTCGAACACGCCCCCGAGCGACTCGTTGGCCTTGCGCAAGCGGTCGATCTCGGCGACCATCGCGCGGCTCGCGTCGGGATCGAGGCACCGCACCGGCGAATCGTCGACGGCGGCGAAGTCGACCGGCGTCAGGTCGTCGCGGCGCGGCGCGCTGACACCGGTGATCTGGATCACGTGCGAGTAGACCTCGACGCCGAGCGCATCGAGGAACGCCTTCGCGATCGCGCCACCCGCGACCCGCGCAGCGGTCTCGCGAGCGCTGGCGCGCTCGAGCACATCGCGGACGTCGGAGAGGCCGAACTTCTGCGTCCCGACGAGGTCGGCGTGACCCGGCCGCGGGAGGTGGACCTCGGTGACCGCGCCGTCGACCGGCCACGGGTTCATCCGCTCCTCCCAGTTGGCGTAATCGCGGTTGATCACCTCGAGCGCGATCGGGCCCCCGAGCGTGCGTCCGTGGCGAACGCCGCCCTTGACCTGCACCTTGTCGTGTTCGATCTTCATCCGACCGCCGCGGCCATGGCCGAGTTGGCGGCGCCCGAGGTCACGATCGATCGCCTCGCGATCGAGCTCGAGCCCGGCCGGGAGACCCTCGATGATGCAGGTCAGCCCAGGTCCGTGCGACTCGCCAGCGGTGGTCAGCTGAAGCGTCATGGTGCTGACTAGGTTACGTGCGGATCTCGGCCGAGCGGGGGCGTCGCCGTCAGTCCGTCGCCGGAGCGGCGCCGGATTCGGCCGGGGACTCCTGCGCATCGATCCCCGGGACCCGCTCGCCGGTGCCGCGACACCACGGACAGGTGACCTCGTGCGGAGTACCGCCCAGTCCCGAGATCAGCCGCCCGGTCCCGCGACAGGGCGTGCAGACATCGGGCGTTGACGCTTCGCCCACTGCGGGACTCATGCGCGGTGTGCCTTCATCGGTTCAGCCGCTGGCATCGGTGACGATCATCGGCCCCAACCTTATCCGGCCGGTCGCGAGGAGCGACGTCCGCGCCCGACGGCCCCGCGCATCGCCTCGAGCGACGCCGGGCGCCCGGTGAACAGCTCGAAGCTGAGCGCGCCCTGCCGGACGAGCAACTCGAGCCCGTCGACGGTCGGCATGCCGAGCTTGGCGGCGGCTCGGATGAGGGCCGTGCCGGCGCTGGTGTAGACGAAGTCGACGACGGCGCCGAAGCCCGTCAGGTCGGCGGCCGCGAATGGGAGCCATTCGAGCGAGTCCGACCCGTCGAGGCCGACCGAGGTGCAGTTGACGAGCAGATCGGCCGGCTCGCCGCGGTTGACCGGCGTGCCGCCGAGCTCTGCGCAGAGCGCACGCGCGCGCGCCGGCGTCCGGTTCCAGACGCGAGTCTCCGCTCCGGCGTCGTTGAGCGCCCAGACCGCCGCCCGCGCGGTCCCGCCGGCGCCGAGCACGAGCGCCGATGCGCCCGCCAGTTCGAGCCCGACCGCTCCGACCAGGGCGGGCGCGTCGGTGTTGTCGGCCACAACTCCACCGTCGGACTCGAACACGAGCGTGTTGGCGGCGCCGATTGCTGCGGCGCGCTCGGTCGGCCGCGTGGCGAGCGCCAGCGCGGCCGGTTTGTGCGGGATCGTCGCGTTCGCGCCGCGGAACCCGGCATCCGGCAGCGCCCGCACGAGCTCGGCGAACAGTTCGGGGGCCACCGGCAGCAGCTGATAGCGCCAGTCGCTCAGCCCCGCGGCGTGCAGGGCGGCGTTCTGGATCGCGGGCGAGCGGCTATGCGCGACCGGCCAACCGAGCACGCCGAGGCGTGTCCGCGGCCGCTCTCCTGCGGCATCGCGGCCGGAGCTCAGCAACGCTTGTTCAGGTGCTGGCTGCCCTGAGCCAGGAACTGGGCGTAGGTGCTCGCGAACACCGCGTTGTGGGTGCACGGCTTCGTGAAGAAGAACAGGTAGTGGCTGTGGGCTGGATGGGCCGCCGCCTGCAGCGCCGCCATCCCCGGGCTGTCGATCGGTCCGGGCGGCAGGCCGCTGTGGGTCCGTGTGTTGTACGGCGACGGGGAGTGCAACTGTGAAATCGTCAGCGGCTTGGTGTAGTTGCCGGTCGCGAAGCGGGTAGTCGCGTCGAGCTGGAGCGCCATCCCGTCGGCGAGCCGGTTGTAGATCACCGATGCGACCAGCGGTCGGTCGTGCTTGGTCGCCGCCTCGCCCTCGATCAGCGAGGCGATGATCAGCACGTCGTACGGCGTCAGGTGGCGGCTGCGCGCGTACGACAGGTCGAGTTTCGAGAAGTGCTGCTTGAACGCCCTGACCTGATCGGCCACGAGCGCCGAGAGCTTGATCGGCTCGACGAGCTGGTAGGTATCGGGAAAGAGGAAGCCCTCGAGCGTCTTCGGGGGATGCTTGAGCCCGTACTGCCGGGCGTTGAGCAGCGGCGAGCTGCGGGTCGCGGCGAGATAGCTCCCGCGCACGTGCTGGGCCTTCAGCAGGTCGTTGACCTCATGCCTGGTCCGACCCTCGGTGACGGTCAGGTTGGTGACCTTGGCGGCCGCCGGAGCTTTCGTCAGCGCGTCGAGCGCCGCGCTGTAGCTCATCCCGTGCTGGAGGTGGTAAAGGCCGGCGCGCAGGTCGCCGCGCTCGCCGGCGAGGGTCGCTCGCAGATCGAAGAAGAAGCCCGACGAGACGATGCCGGCCTTGGCCAGCTGATCACCGATCTGACTCGAGGTGGCGTGCCGCGGGATCACGACCGTCACCCGCCCGTGCGGCGAACCGTGCAACGGTTGGAAGAGTTCGACCAAAAACCAGATCAGTGCGCCGGCGAGCACGAGCGCCAGCAGCGATGCGCCCCGTACCCACCAGGAGTGCTTCTTCCTGGGTCGGCGGGGGGCGCGGCGGACCGGCTTGGGCCGGCGCTGTTTGCCCTTCGGCTTGGCGGCGACCTTTTCGAAATGGCTGACGCGGCGCGTTCCCGACGGGACCTCGTGCTCGTCGGTCGCGTCGCCGAGATCGCCGTCGACGCTGGCGCCGTCGACGCCGTCGCCGTCGCCGTCGACCTCATCATCATGGTCGTCTTCGGGCGTGAGGTTCCGCGACGGCACGGGCCCGTTCCCGGCGGACTCGGCTGCCAGCACCTCCCTGTGCGCCGTGACCGATTCGGGCGCCGGCGCGACCGGGCTCGCGGCTGCCTGGGACTCGGCCGGGGGCGGCTCGGTCCCGGCAGGCGCCGGACGCTCGGCGGGCGGCGGGGGCTTGTTGACCGTGGCGGCGGGCTCGGCGGGCGCCGGCGGCTCGCCGACCCCGTCGCCGTTGCGCTCTGCGCGACGGCGCTCGCGCGCCAGTCGCGCGGCCTCGCGCTCCTCGGGAGTCCGTTCAGCCATGCGCGACCCCGGCCGCCTCACGGCGTGCGAGCCACCCCGCGAGCAGATGCGCCGCGGCACGCGAGTCCTCGCTGGCGCGCCCACCCGAGCGCTGCGCGAGCGCGGTCGTGAAGCGTTCGTCGAACAATTCGACCGCAACCGGCAGGGCCTGCGCGAGGCGATCGGCGAACGCGCGTGCCTCGGCGGTCTGGGCGGAGTCCTCGCCCGACAACGACAGTGGCAGCCCGACGATCACGCGCTCGGCACCGAGCTCGGCGACGAGCGCGCGCAGGCGCCCGATGCCACGTCGCGAGGCGGGCGTCGGCACAGGCTCGAGCGGCGTCGCGACGGTTCCAGTCGGATCACTGACCGCGCATCCGCAGCGGGCGCGGCCGTAGTCGAGCGCGAGCACCCTCATGCTCAACCGTCCAGCGCCGCCTCGATCGCCGCCCGCGCGGCGCTGATCGCGGCCGGGAGCTTCTCGGGGTCGCGGCCACCGGCGCGCGCGAGCGTGTCGCGCCCGCCGCCGCCGCCGCCGACCTCGCGCGCCGCCAGCTTGACGATCTCGCCCGCCCGGACCCCGCGCTGCACGAGTGCCGGCGCGACGCTCGCGACGAGGTCGACCCGCCCGTCGCCGGCGCTTCCGAGCACGATCGCGGCATCTGGGAGCCTGCCCTTGAGGCGGTCCACGATCTCCAGCAGCGCCTGCCCGTCCGCGACGTCGACGGCCTCGGTCAGCACGTTCGCTCCCGACGCCTCGACGGCACGCGAGGCGAGCGCGTCGATGTCGATCGCACCGTTGGCCGCCGGACCTTGCCGCGCGGCGCGCTCGAGCTCGCGCACGTGATCATTGAGCGTCTTGACCGACGCGGCCACGTGCTCGGGGGGAACGCGCAGCACCGCCGCGGTCCGCTCGAGCTCGCGGTCGCGGTCGCCGACGAAGCGGACCGCCTCGGGGCCTGTGATCGCTTCGATCCGGCGGACGTTGGCGGCGTTCGAGGACTCCGACAGGATCCGGAACAGCCCGATCTCGGAGGTGGTCCGCACGTGAGTACCGCCGCACAGTTCGCGCGAGAACGAGCCGTCGCCAACCTCGACCATCCGCACGACGTCGCCGTACTTCTCGCCGAACAGCGCCATCGCGCCGAGCGCCTTGGCCTCGTCGAGCGTGGTCGAGATCGCCCGCACCGGCTGGCTCTCGAGGATCCAGCGGTTGACGTCATCCTGGACGGCCTGCACCTCGTCGGGGCTGAGCGCGGCGCCGTGGGTGAAGTCGAACCGCAGCTTGTCGGGGCCGACGTATGACCCTGCCTGGCGGACGTGGCTGCCCAGTCGATTTCGCAGCGCGGCGTGGAGCAGGTGGGTCGCCGAGTGATTGCACTCGGTCGCGTGGCGTGTCGCGCGGTCGACTCGAGCGTGGACCCGTTCGCCCGGCTCAAAGCGGCCGTGCTCGGGCGCGAGCGCGAGCACCTGATCGTTGCCGAGCCGCACGACGTCTGTGACCGTGGCCAAGCAGCCACCGCCGGGGCACTCGATCGTGCCGGAGTCGGCCACCTGCCCGCCGCCCGTCGCGTAGAACGGAGACTCGACGAGCTTGACGAGCAGCCGCCCATCGTTCTCGGTGACCGCCCCGATCGTCGTGTCGGCATCGGTCGTCTCATAACCGACGAACTCGGTCTGGAAATCGGCCCCGCCGGCGAACTCCAGCGCCCGTTCGCGCAGCCCCTCGCCGCCGCGCGTGCGGTTCGAGCCGGCACGCGCGCGATCACGCTGCTGATTCATCAGCGTCTCGAACCCGGCCTCGTCGACGCCGAGCCCGTGCTCGGCGACGACCTCGAGCGTCAGGTCGAACGGGAACCCGAACGTGTCGTGCAGCTGGAACGCGTCGGCGGCGGAGATTCCCTCGGCGTTGGAATCGTGCGCGCGCTCGATCAGCTCCTCGAGCCGCTTGAGCCCGAGCTCGAGCGTGTGCTCGAAGCCCTCCTCCTCAGCCGTGAGCCACTTTGCGATCAGCTCGTGCTGGTCGCGCAGCTCGGGGTACTCGGACCCCATCAGCTCGGTCACGCGGTCGGCATAGGGGATCAGAAAGCCGGGATCGAGCCCGAGGCCGCGCCCATGCCGGATCGCTCGCCGGATGACGCGCCGCAGCACATAGCCGCGGTCCTCGTTCGACGGGACGACGCCGTCGGCGAGCAAGAACGAGATCGATCGCGAGTGATCGGCCAGGACCCGCAGCGCCTTATCGGTCGGCTCCTCACTTCCGTAGCGGCGGCCGGAGAGCTCCTCGCCGAGCGTGATCAGCGGCGCGAACTGATCGGTCTCGAACACGCTCGGCTGGTCTTGCAGAATCGAAGCGAGGCGGTTGAGACCCAGTCCAGTGTCGATGTTCTTGGCCGGGAGCGGCGTCAGGACCCCTTCGGGGTTCTGGTCGAACTCCATGAACACCAGGTTCCAGTACTCGAGAAAGCGCTCGTTGTCGCCGCCCGGCAGGTCATCGGGCTTGCCGAACTCCAGCCCGCGGTCGAGATACAGCTCCGAGCACGGGCCGCAGGGGCCGGTCGGCCCCATCTGCCAGAAGTTCTCGTCGCGGTCACACTCGACGATCCGCTCGCGGGGAACGCCGATCTCCATCCACGCCTCGATCGCCTCCTCGTCGGGGCCGAGGCCGAGCTCGTCGTCGCCCGCGAACACCGTGATCCAGATGTCCTGCGCGGGGAACGAGAACCCCTCTCGCGAAAGCTCCCACGCGAACTCGGCCGCGCCGCGTTTGAAGTAGTCCCCGAGCGAGAAGTTGCCGAGCATCTCGAAGAACGTCAGGTGGCGGGTGGTCGTACCGATGATCTCGATATCGGGCGTGCGAAACGTCTTCTGGCACGTTGTCAGGCGCGAATTCGGGGGCGGCTCGACGCCGAGGAAGTACGGTTTGAGCGGGACCATCCCGGCGATCGTGAACAGCACCGAGGGATCGAACTCCGCGGGGATCAGTGAGGCCGACGGCAGCCGGCGATGGCCGCGTTGCTCGAAGAACTCGATGAACGTCTTGCGGATCTCGTCGGAAGTCATACGAACGCCCCAGTGTATGCGCGGACCCGGTCCGCAGACCGATCAGACAGCAAGCGGCGACTCCGCCCCGGCGCGCAGTTCTGACTGCGCGATCGTGCCCCAGCCCACCACCAGATCACCGTCCATCAGGCACGCGAGCTGGCCCGGGGCGGCGCCGTCGACCGCGTCGCCTAACTCGATCGAGAGTGTACGGTGGCGCCCGGCGTCGGGCGTGCCCGCGACCTTCGCGCGCAGCGGCCGCGAGCGGTAGCGGAGCTTGACCTGGTTGACGCGCGAGCCGCCGCGGTGCAGCCGCGCGCCGCGCACCGCGACCCGCGAGGTCCGCAGCGCCGCGCGCGGCCCTACCGTGACGCGCTCGCGTTCGGCTTCCTTGTGCAGCACATACAGCGGCTCGCCGCGGCTGACGCCGATCCCGCGCCGCTGCCCGACCGTGAAGCGGTGCTGGCCGAGATGGTGGCCGACGACGGCGCCGGCGGTGTCGACGATCGTCCCGGGCCGATCCCCCAGCGCCCCGTGGCGCGCGAGGAACCGCGCGCGGCTCGTGCCGGCGAGAAAGCAGAGGTCCTGCGAGTCGGCCTTGCTCGCGACCGGCAGCCCCGCGCGAGCCGCGATCCGCCTGACCTCGGGCTTCTCGAGCTCGCCGAGCGGGAACGCCAGCCGCGCGAGCGACGCCGGGTGCAGCGCGGCCAGCATGTAGGTCTGGTCCTTGGCGGCGTCGGCGGCGACCCGTAGCAACGGGCCGCGTTCGTGATCGGGTTCCGCGATCCGCGCGTAATGGCCGGTGGCGAGCGTATGCGCGCCGAGCCGGTCGGCGAGCTCGAGCATCGCGTCGAGCCTGACGTGACCGTTGCAGCCGACACATGGGTTGGGAGTCTCGCCGCCCGCGTAGCCGGCGATGAACGGCTCGACAACGCCGGCGCGGAACTCGCGGCGCAGATCGATAGTGAAGTGCGCGATCCCCATCGAGTGCGCGAGCGACCGGGCTTGCGCGACGGCCGAGGCCGAGCAGCAGCTGCGCTCGGCGTCGTTCTCGGCATCGGCCCACAGCTCGAGCGTAACCGCGACCGCGTCGCCGTCCGCGGCGATCAGGTGCGCGGCGACCGCGCTGTCGACGCCGCCGCTCATCGCGACCAGGATGCGCCCGCCGGCCGGCGCCGCGAGCGCGCCGCGCGCGCGGACCGCCGTTCCAATCGAGCGCGCCAGCGCGTCCGACGCGACCTCGGCCGCATGGAGTTTGCCCGGGCTCAGTCCGCCCAGCTCGTCGGCGATCTCGTGCGGGCCGATCCGAGCCGCGTCGAGCACCGCGGCCCCGCGCGCGAGCGTGACGGCCGCGCTGGCGGCCGCGGTAGAGGCGCCGCAGCCGCGGGCGGTGAAGCCCGCGTCGCCGATCCGGTCACCGTCGACGCGCAGCGAGATTGAGATCTCGTCACAGCAGGAACCGCCTCCGACGGTGACGGTGACGCCGTCCGCAGGCGCGCGTCCCTGGCCCTGAGGCGAAGTCAGATGGTGCTCGAAGGCCAGCGGGTCCATCGCGACCTCAGACGAGCCGCAGTCCGAGCTCGCGCAGCTGGCCGGCCTGGACCGGCGCGGGAGCGCCCGTCATCGGGTCGGCGCCGCTGGTCGCCTTCGGGAACGCGATCACCTCGCGGATGTTGTCGCGTCCGGCGAGCAACGCCGCGATCCGGTCGAGCCCGAACGCGATCCCGCCGTGGGGAGGGGCTCCGTAGCGCAGCGCGTCGAGCAGGAAGCCGAACCTGGCCTGCGCCTCGCGTTCGTCGATCCCGATCAGCTCGAAGATCCGTCGCTGCACGTCGATCCGGTGGTTACGGATCGACCCGCCGCCGAGCTCGTTGCCGTCGACCACGAGGTCGTAGGAACGAGACAGGAGCGCGCCCGGGTCGCTCAAATCGTCGGCCGTCGCGGGCTCGCCGGCCGGCGTCGCCGGAGCGGTAAAGGGATGGTGCTCGGCATCCCAGCGCTGCTCGTCGGGCCGCCAGGTGAACATCGGGAACTGGACGATCCAGCGGATGTCGTGCGAACCGGCAGGCACGAGGTCAAAGCGGCGCGCGAGCTCGAGCCGCAGCGCGCCGAGGACGTGGGCCGCGGTCGCCGGCGCGTCGGCGACGATCAGCAGGAGGTCTCCGGGCCGCGCGCCGAGCCGGTTTGTGAGCGCTCGGATTTCCACCTCGGTCAAGAATTTCGCGATCGGCGAACGCCAGCCGGCCGCTTCGGCGAACGCCCAGACCAGCCCCTTGGCGCCGTGCTGCTTTGCCGTCTCGGTGAGCGCGTCGAGCTCGGAGCGCGGGAGCTCGCGCGCGCCTGCATTGATGCCGCGCACGACACCGCCGCCGGCGAGCGTGTCGGCGAACACCTTGAAGCCGGTGCCCGCCAGCTCGCCGCCCAGATCCACCAGCTCGAGTCCGAATCGTGTGTCGGGGCGGTCAGAGCCGAACCGCGACATCGCCTCGGCATGCGTCATCCGCGGCCATGGCGGCGGCGCCACGTCGAACCCGACGCGCTCGAACACGGCCCCCATCACCGCCTCGGTGATCTCGTGGACGTCGTTCTCGGTGACGAATGCGAGCTCGACATCGAGCTGGGTGAACTCGGTCATGCGGTCGGCGCGCGAGTCCTCGTCGCGGAAGCAGCGGACGATCTGGTAGTAGCGCTCGAAGCCCCCGATCATCAGCAGCTGCTTGAACAACTGCGGTGACTGGGGCAGCGCGTAGAACGAGCCGGGGGCGACGCGCGCCGGAACGAGGAAGTCGCGCGCTCCCTCGGGGGTCGAGCGGGTCAAGAACGGCGTCTCGATCTCGAGGAAGTCGTGTTCGTCAAGGACCTCCCGCATCGTCTGGGCGATCCGATGGCGAAGCGCAATCGCCTCCTGGAGCGGCGCGCGGCGCAGGTCGACCGAGCGGTGGCGAAGGCGCAGGTTCTCGTCGACGTTCGTCTCCTCATCGAGCGGGAACGGCGGCGTCTGCGAGTCCGCGAGCACCTCGAGCTCTGAGACCGCGATCTCGATCTCGCCCGTCGGCAGGTTCGGGTTGACGTTCTCGGGCGCCCTGCGGTTGACGGTCCCGGCAGCGGTGATCACGTCCTCGGAGCGCAAGGCGTGCGCGCTGGCGTGCGCGGCCGGCGCCGACTCGGGGTGGAACACGAGCTGCACGATCCCGGACCGCTCGCGCAGATCGATGAAGATCAGCCCGCCGTGATCACGGCGGCGGTGGACCCATCCAGAGACCCGGGCCTCGGTCCCCGCTCGGCGGGCATCGAGCTCCCCTGCCCAGCTGTCGCGATAACGGTTCGGTCTCGGACTGTGGTTCATGTATCCGTTATCAGAGCCTGCTCGAACGCAGGATGGTCGGGATCACAGCGTCCCGCGCGTGGTCGGTCTGCTCGCCGGAGTCCATCTCCTTGAGCGCGACCTCAGAGTCACCGTCGACCAGCGCCACGTAGCGGGCACCGAGCCGGTCGGCCTGTTTGAGCTGGCCCTTGAGCGACCGGCCGGTGAGCTCGAGCTGCGCACTCAGCCCTGCGCGCCGCGCCTCGGAGACCAGGTCAAACGCGGCCCGCCCGGCGCCGGGCGCGGCGATCGCGACGTACAGGTCTACTGACCGCCGCGCGACCGGCGGATCTGGGGCGCCGAGGAGGATGCGCTCAACTCCCGCCGCCCAGCCCGAGGCCGGCGTCGGCTGTCCACCGAGCTGCTCGATCAGGCCGTCATATCGCCCGCCGCCTCCGATCGTCGACTGGGCGGCTCCGAGCGCTTCGGAGGTGAACTCGTAGACCGTACGCGCGTAGTAGTCGAGGCCACGCACCAGCGTCGGCTCGATCTCGTACCGCAGATCGGCGTCGTCGAGCATCTCGCGCACACGCTGGAAGTGCTCGGCGTCGTCGGGCGCGAGCCGGTCGAGCAGCTTCGGCGCCGAGCGCATCGTCGCCTGCGTCGTCGGATCCTTGGCGTCGAACGCCCGCAGCGGGTTCAGCTCGATCCGGGCGGCGACGTCGGGCGACAGCGAATCCGCGTGCGCGCGCAGGAACGCCGCGAGCTCCTCGCGGTACGCCGCGCGCGTCTGGGGCGTCCCGAGGCTCGAGAGCAGCAGCCGCGGCTCGCGGACCCCGAACGACTCGAGCAACTCGGCCAGCAGCAAGATCAGCTCGGCGTCGGTTTCCGGCGTCGCGGAGCCGATCACCTCGGCCCCGATCTGCCAGAACTGGCGGTAGCGCCCTCGCTGTGGCGCCTCCGCTCTGAAGAAGCTCGACAGGTACCACAGTTTCACCGGCTGCGGAAGCTTGTGCATCCCGTGCTCGAGGTACGCCCGGCACACCGGGGCCGTCCCCTCGGGGCGCAGCGTCAGCGACCGCCCGGCGCCGTCATCGAACGTGTACATCTCCTTCTGGACGATGTCGGTCGCCTCGCCGACCCCCCGCGAGAAGAGCTCGGTCGCCTCGAAGGTGGGCGTCTCGATCCGTCCATATCCCGCTCCCTCGAGGATCCGCGCGGCGTGCGCCTGCAGCGCGGTGCGACGCGCCGCATCGGCGGGGAGCACATCGAACGTGCCTCTGGGGGCCTGAATCACGCTCATGAGATCGAGCTTGTAAGGCTAGTTTTGGTGCGCGAGTTCGCGCAGGAAAGGATTCGTGTCGCGCTCTTTGCCGAGCGTCGTGATCCCCATGTGGCCGGCGTAGACGGTCGTCTCGGGCGGATACTCGGTGATCAGCGAGTCGATCGACGCGAGCAGCGTCGGCCAGTCGCCGCCGGGCAGATCGACCCGACCGACCGAGCCCTCGAAGAGGACGTCGCCCGAGAACAGACAGCCCTCGTCTGCGACGGCGTAGCTCACGTGGCCGGGGCTGTGTCCGGGCGTGAAGGTGACCTCGAATCGCAGCCCGGCGAGCTCCAGGGTCTCGCCCCCCTTGACCGTGTGGTCGGCCTCGTAGCTCTCGAACGGGCCGAATCCCGGCCACGGCACGTAGTCCATGATGTTGGCGAGGACCTGCGTCTCGAGCTCAGGACAGTAGACGGGCGCTCCGGTCGCCGCGGCCACCGGAGCGACCGCGCCGATGTGGTCGAAGTGGGTGTGGGTGAGAAGGATCGCCTCGACGCGCTCGATGCCGAGCGCCTCGACCGCCTGCAGAAGCCGCGGCGCCTCGTCACCGGGATCGACGATCACCGCCCGGTCTGAATCCTTGCAGCGGACGAAGTAGCAGTTCTCCTGCACCTGACCGACGGTGAACATCCGCACATCGATCATCGCGACACTTCCTTCTTGCGCTGTCGGCGGCGCCACAGGTACATCTCGAGGTGGTACCCCGACGGCACATACAGCGCGAACGCGAACACGCCGAACAGGACCGCCGCGAGCACGTTCCCATGCGACGTCACAAGCAGGAACAAGAACATGAACGCGGACGCCAGGCCGGCGCGCTTGGTCGCGCTGTTCCAGGTCGGCTTCTTGTCGAGCCGGGCCTCGCGGGCCTGCGTGCGCGCCTGCTTCTTCTTCTCGTCGGCGGTCAGTGGGCGCCCGGTCCGGCCTCGGGCCTCGACCGTCCCGGCGGCGTTGCCGCGGTGCTTGGTCCGGCGCTTGCGCTTGGTCTGTGCCATTGCAATACGCAGCTTACGCGGTGTGAGCGCGTCGAGCCAGCGCCTCCTCGATCGTCGCGTACCCGGCGAGCGGGATGTCTGAAGGAAAGTCCTCGAACGCCGCCAGCGGTGCGAGTCCGACGAGCTCGGCGCGGGCCGGCCGGGCGTGGCGCGCAACGGCCGCGACGACGGTCGCGAGCGACGTCGCGCGGTGGTCCTCGACGTTGGTCGAGACCTGTGCCAGTCCACGGTGCTCGAGCCACAGCCCGATCGCCCGTACCCCGGCCAGTCCCTCGGCTCCGCCCTCGCGGATCAGCGCGGCAATCGCGCGCGCATCCTCGAGCGTCGCGGGGGGTGCGAGCTCGACATTGAACGCGACCAGGGGCGGTCGCGCGGCGACCAGCACGGCGCCCGCGGTGGGGTGCGGGCTCGGGGGACCGTAGTCGGGCACCAGCTCGCCTTGCGCGATCCGTCGCGCGAGCTCCTGCGGACCGCCGCGGCGCAGCTCGGCGCGGCTGCGGCCGCCCGCGAGCGCGCCGTACAGGAACACGGCGAGCCCAAGTTCATCGGCGAGCAGATCGGCGAGCACGAGCGCCTCGGCACACGCGGCTCCGCGGTCGGCGGCCCGCAGATAGACGATCGGCGCGACGTCGATAACGCCGACATACGGATGCACTCCCTGATGGTTGGCGAGCTGGACGAGTCGCAGCGCCCGCGCCGCCCCGTCGGCGACCGCTCGGGCGAGGTCGTCCGGGCCGCCCGCGAGCGTGAAGGCGCTGCGGTTGTGATCAGGGTCTGAGTGCAGGTCGAGCAGGTGCGCTCCGAAGGCCGCAGCGATCTGCCCGATCGCCTGCTGGTCACGCCCCTCGGAGATGTTCGGATAGGCGAGCAGCGTGGTCACCGCACACACCGCCCGCGACGGTCAGTCGAGCAGGTAGCGGCCGGCCTCGAGCACCGCGGTAGCGCCGATCTGAAGTGAGGCGTCGAGGATTACGGCATCGAGATGGATCGGGACCGAGACGGTTCCGCCGATTCCCGCGCTCGCTCCAAACGCGACGTGGACCGTGCCCAGGATCTTCTCGTCCTCCAGCACCCGCCCGGTGAGGATCGCGCGGTCGTTGGTTCCGACCCCCAGTTCGGCGAGATTGGTCCCGAGCTCGCCATGCGCGCGCAGGCGCTCGAGATACGCCGGACCGAGGCCGGACTCGGCGGCCACGATCCGCCCGCCTTCGACCGTCAGCCGGGCGGGCTCGTCGCTGATCCCGAGCGGCGCCAGACTCGACGCGACGATCGTGCCGTCGCCCCCCAGCGGGGCGATGAAGCCCTCGCCGGCCGGGAGATTGCCGAACGTGCCGGGCTCGGTCAGGTTGCCGTCATCGGTCTGGCCGGCGCGGCCGGTCAAGTCGAGCCACAGATCGGAGCCGCGCGGGCAGGTCACGCGCGCCTCGCTGGCGTGCTCGAGCAGTTCGGCCACCGCGCGCGAACGGCGTGCCATGACCTCGAAGTCGACCGCCATCACGCGCGCGAGCGCGTCTTCGGTGATCCCCGGCAGCGTGGCCCCGCGGGCGCCGCCGGCTGACGCGCGCTTGCGCGCCGGCGTGTGACTGAGCGAGCGGCTCGTCGGCGCGATGAACACGTCACAGGCGCTCATCGCAGCCGCGATCGGGCGCGCCGGGTCGGTCCCGTCGGTCGCGCGCTCGTCCATCACCGCCAGTACCGCGTCGGCGCCGGCCTCGGTGGACGCAACCCGGAGCGTTTCTCCGATCCGCCGCGAGGCGGGATCGACGATTACGAGCACATCCTCGCCCGGCTTGATCGCCAGGCAGCGGTGAATGACGGCATCGACGGCGGCGGTCAGATCGGCCATGGGTACCTGATCATATGGCGGCCGCGCCCGCCGACCTCCCGATGCCGACGTCGTCGCCGGGCTTTCTCACGCCGCCTTGTCTCGAAACTGACAGACCACGTTTTCCCCGGCGAGGGCACGGGTACAGGTCCGCTCGACCGGCGGGCACGAACAAGCTCGTCTACTTCACTGCGGCGGCCAGGGAGGCCCACATGAACCGGTGCATCACGCACATCGCGGCCTTGCTGATCTGTGCCGCCGCCATCGCCTGCGCGCCCGCGGTCGCGTCGGCGTCGAGTCCCACGACGTCGAGCGGCACCGCGTCCGCGCCGCGGGATCCGGCCGCCGCCGATGTGCCGACGCACGTGACCGCGCTCGCCGGCTCGGGCTCGGCCACCGTGCACTGGGACAGCCCGACGACGGTCGACGGCGCGCCCGTCAGCTCGTTTGAGGTAACGGCATCGACCGGACAGACGATGACCGCCAACGAGCCCAACCACTGGGCGATCGTCCCGTCGCTGGCCAACGGCAAGCGGGTCACGTTCACCGTCACGGCGATGAGCTCGGCGGGCACCTCGGCCGCCTCGACGAGCTCCGCCGCGGTCACGCCCGAGCCGATCAGCCCGCCCAGGAACGTGCTCCTCGGCAAGCCTCAACAGGTCGGCTTCGATCACTACTCGGTCACGATCGGCGGCCGTCGCGTGCTCCTGTGGGCGGGCGAGTTTGACTACTACCGGCTGCCGTCGCCGTCACTTTGGATTGACCGGCTCGAGGAGATGAAGGCCGCCGGCTTCAACGCGGTCAGCATCTACTTCGACTGGGATTACCACTCGGCCGCCCCCGGCGTGTACGACTTCAGCGGCGTGCGCGACATCAACCTGCTGCTCAACGACGCTCAGCAGGTCGGCCTGTACGTGATCGCGCGGCCGGGCCCGTACGTCAACGCCGAGACGGATGCCGGCGGGCTGGCCGGCTGGCTCGCGTCCGAACCGGCAGGGTCGCGGACCAACAACGCGCAGTACATGGCGGCCGCCGACCAGTGGTTTTCGGAGATCGATCCGATCATCGCGGCGCACCAGATAACGCGCGGCGGCGACGTGATCATGTACCAGATCGAGAACGAGTACGGGTTCGTCAACCCCTCCGGCGAGGCCTACTTCGGCAACCTCGAGGCCCAGGCCAAGCAGGACGGGATCGACGTCCCGACCTACACCAACAACGTCGGGGGATTTGCGACCGGCTGGTTCGGCGCCCCGAACGCCCCCGATCTGATCGGCTCTGACCAGTATCCCGAGGGGTTTGACTGCTCGAACCCGAACGTGTTCGCCAGTCCACCCGTCCTGACCGGCGCACACGAGCCCCGCATCCCGCTGATGGTGCCCGAGTACCAGGGTGGGTCGTTCGACTCGTGGGGCGGCGTCGGGTACCCCGGCTGCGCGCAGCTGACCGGTCCGAACTTCGAGAACACCTTCTACAAGTACTACATCGCGCAGGGCGCGACGATGCAGAGCATCTACATGACGGTCGGCGGAACCGACTGGGGTTTCAACCCGGCGCCGTTCATGTACACGTCCTACGACTACGGCTCGCCGATCTCGGAGCCCGGGACGCTTTCGGACAAGTACCCCGAACTCAAGTTGGTCGGCGAGATGTCACAGGCGCTCCCCGACCTCACGCAGACCGACCAGGTGACGCCGCCGTCGATCCCGGGCCTGACGACCTTCGAGGAGCGCAACCCGGACACCGGTGCCACATTCCTGTACCTGGGTAACGACGGCACGAGCCCGGTGACGACCGCGCTCCCGAGTGACCCGAGCGCGACCGTCACGGTGCCCGCCCATGAGGCGAAGTTCCTCGTCAGCGATGCGAGCTTCGGCAGCCAGCATCTCGTCTCGACCACCTCCGAGCTCGTCACGCAGATGACCACCGGCGGTCGCGACGTCGCGCTGCTCGACGGCGACCAGGGATCGACCGGGGAGACGACGCTCTCGTATCCGAGCCAGCCGACCGTGACGGTGCTCTCAAACCCGTCGGGCCAGCCGATCCAATCCACCTGGGACGCGAGCTCGAAGACCCTGCAGCTGACCTACAGCCACAGTGGGCTCGCCCAGGTGCAGGTCGACGAGGGAAGCTCGCATCTGCTGCTTCTGCTCGCCGACACCGACACCGCGGGCCAGTTCTGGGTCGAGCACACCGCCCGTGGGCCGATGCTCGTCCAGGGCGCGTCACTCGTCCGCACGGCGGATGTAAGAGGCAGCCACGCGACGTTGACCGGCGACACCTCCGCCGCGGGCCCGCTCGGCGTCTGGGGCCCGGGCAACCTGCGCACGATCGTGTGGGACGGCCAGACCCTCAGCACCGACAGCGTCAACGGTGAGTTGAGCGCCACGTTGCCGGGTCCGCCGGCGAGCATCGACCTACCGTCGCTGAGTGACGGATGGCGGTTCAACTTCGAGTCCGGCGAGCGCCTGCCGAGCTTTGATGACAGCCACTGGCCGATCGCCGACCATCAGACGACCGACAACCCGATCCAGCCGACGAGCGCCCCGGTGCTCTACGCCCAGGATTACGGCTTCGAGCACGGCTTCGTCTGGTACCGGGGCCACTTCACGGCGACCGGCAACGAGACCGCGATCACGCTGACGGCTGACGGGGGGCCGTTCGGGTCGTTCTCGGTATGGCTGAACGGGACCTTGCTCGGGTCGGCGAGCACGCCGACGTCGACGCACCCGTTCGCGAATATGGATGACACACCGTTAACTCAGACCTTCACGGTCCCGGCCGGAGTCCTCAAGCCCGGCCAGGACAACGTGATCTCGGTCCTGACCGAGAACATGGGCCAGGACGAGTCATTCGAGAACTCGCTCGGCCTCGATTCCAACAAGACGCCGCGCGGGCTCGAGAGCGCGAACCTGTCGGTCTCGACCGGAACCGCGCCCGCGATCACGTGGCGTTTGCAGGGCGCCTCGGCGACGCAGGCCGAGCGTGACCCCGTGCGCGGGCCGACCAACCCGGCCGGTCTCGCCGGCTCCAATGCCGGGTGGGCGCTGCCCGGGTTCCCGGACGGGTCATGGACGAGGGTCAACCTGCCCGACTCGTGGGCCTCGCGCGACGTTCCGGCGGGCGTCGGCTGGTATCGCACGCAGTTCTCGCTGCGCATCCCGTCCGACGTCTGGGCGCCGATCGGCCTGCAGCTGACGCCGCCGGGCGGCGGCTCGCCCGGTTCCGGCGCGCAGAACTTCCAGGCTCTGATCTACCTCAACGGCTGGCTGATCGGCCGCTACATCAACAACCTCGGCCCGCAATCGCGGTTCTACCTGCCCCAGGGACTGCTGCGCACCGATGGCCAGAACACGCTCGCGATCGCCGAGTGGAGTCTGGCTGACGGCGCCGGCGGGCTCGGGAGCGTGTCGCTGGTCCCGTATGAGGTCCAGCGCGGCGGGATCCCGGTCGCGCCGGTGCCGAGCCCGGGCTTCCTCGGTCACGGTTAGCCAGCTCTTCCGCGTAGCCCCGTCAAAAGCGCCCTGCCCGCTGGGGCGCCATTCGGCTAGCCTTGCCCCTGGCCGGCGCTCCGCACAAGGGCAATAGGGCAGAAGGCTCGCCCGCCCACGGGGCGGCTAGGTCAAAAATCCCCCATCTGCAGGTAAAGCCCCGCCGGAGTAGCTCAGTCGGTTAGAGCAGCGGAATCATAATCCGCGTGTCGGGGGTTCGAGTCCCTCCTCCGGCATCTCGCGTAAGCGGGAAGTCCCTGTAATTCGCGGGCTTCCGCGGATTTGCGTGAATCGCATCGGTGCCCGACGAACCCCTACGAACAACAACGGCGCTGACAATGCCAGATCTGTGTCCACATTCAGGGGCTCAGACGTCGCCGAGCTCTGTTGCCAGATAGGCCTCGAGCTTCTCGCGCGCGGTCCTGCCGCGAGGAACCGGGAGGTTCTTGATGTAACAGCCTGTGGTGACGAGGTCGGCGTGGCCGAGGTACTCCTGGATCTGCTTGAGGTTGTACCCGGCTGCCGTCAGGAAGCTCGCGTATGTGTGGCGCGCCTCGTGCAGCCTCACACGCGCAGCGACCGGCCGCTGCCAGGCCTTGTCGGCGCAGGCCTGCCACTTGCTCGAGATGCGACGGAACGCTTGACGAGGGCCAGTCGACGGGCGGCCGACGACGCATCCACTCCTCGCGCAGAATCGCTTCAGCGGTCCAACTATCGGCACGCGCCGCCCCTCCCCGCGTCGCTCTTAGATCTCGGCGACCATGATCTCGTCGCGTCCCAGAACAGGTGCGCCATTGCGCCCGTCCGATCCCCCCGCGCCGCATCCCCGTGTAGAACGCGAGCCCCCAACCGGCGCGGTCCCCCGTCTCGCGCGACCGCCGCCCCTCCGGGCTCTTGTAGAGCTCGCCGCGGCGGACCTTGCCGACGAGCGCGTCGCTGACACCCAAGCGGCGCGCGAGGCGACCGCACTCTGACCCGAGGCGCGGATCTCGACAACCGCCTCCCAGCTGAGCGAACCGACACTGTCGAGGACCGGCAGGGCCTCGATCAGCACGGCGGCGCAGTTCTCCCGCACACGGCTCACCGACGTCCTTCACCGCCGGCGCCGGCGTCCCTCTCTCAGACTGCGGACCGGGCCAGCGTCGTTGCGTTCCCCGGTCGGGTGCTAAGCGGCCTGCAGAGGTCGGCCACTGGTGGTCGGTGCGCACCGGCCCGGATCAGCTCGCGCCGCACGGCCCGGCGCGCGCGGTGATGCAGCCCGTGGATCGAGGACTCGGTGCGGCCCATGCGGTCGGCGATCTCGCCCGGGGATAGGCCGACCAAGTGACGCAGCACGACCACGTCGCGCTGATCCTTGGGCAGCGTCCCGAGCGCCTGCTCGAGCCCCCACGGGCGGTCGTCGCTCGTGTCATCTGCCGGACGCCAGCTCTCGATCACCTCTTCGCAGGGCACCGGACGGCGCGGCGCAGCGAATCGATCGCTACGTTGTGCGCCACCCGCAGGATCCAGGCAGAGAATGGAACCTGGCGAGGCTCGTACTCGATGGATCACCGAGATCAGCTTCACGAACACATTCTGGGTGACGTCCTCGGCCGCATGGGCATCGCGCAGGATGCTAAGCACATAGCCGTAGACGTTGTCCTTGTAGCGGAGGTAGAGGAAGCGGATGGCGTCCATGTCGCCCGACTTGGCCCGCGCCACTGCCCGTGCGATCGCGGGATCCCGGTCGTCCTTCTCCCCGGCCGGGCTGGCGCGAAAGCCATGCGATGACGCCATCGCGCTGTCCTGAGAAGGTCCATGGCCCCCCGCAGCCCTACGTACAGCACTTGCCTCAGTCATTCGATGATTCCTCTGCTGTCATAACCCGCCGGGCCGCACCGCCCGGTGGATCTGGGTTCTGAAATTTCGCCTCGAAAGGCGTCCCGGTTGAAACCCCGACCAATCGCTATGCCGGCTGTCTCGGGGTGCCAATGGCCCCGAGCGGTCCGGAGACCGTCTCGAACGCCTGTCCATGTATCGGCAGCGTTGCTCTACTGGCGAAGAAGAGTTGTGTAAGAACTCCGCAATCCTTGCAAGTTGCTGCGAGGGTCAGATCGACGGACGGCCTGTTGAGCATCTGATCGCGTCGGCACTCGGCAGCAAGCCCGGTCAAAGCACGCTCGCGCCATGTACGCGGCGAGGTGTCATCTACCGCCGAGACGCAGACGGCGCGCAACCCTGACATCCTCGAAAACTCGCGCGCAACTGGACTCGGGCGCGCTCGACCCGAGGCCGAGGCCGCGCATCAATCGCAGTACTACGGGCAGAGACGAAAGCGTGACGTTCGGCCCCCGTGAGGCTTTGAGATCGTGCGCTGCCCCCGCCGAGAATCGCCACAGCTGCTGTTGTCCGCCAGCCCGAACGGGAAGTGAGACCGCGGGCTCTATGAAGCTTGACGCGACCTGGTCGTTCGTGAGATTGCAGCAGTCTGCATGTTGACCTTGCCGGGGGTGTTGTGGGGCGTGCCGGGCTTTGGCGACAGCTAACGAGCTGTTTGCTTCGTGGGCTCTGGGGTTGGTGGCGTTTTGATTGGGACAGCACCACACCGGTGGCGCGCATTTCAGGCGGCTTGGACGGCCGCCTGGTCGAGCCAGTCTTCGGTGGAGTAGCGCGCCAGCTGCGGGAACGCCAGGGTGATCGTGGCGACGCCCAGGAGGCACAGCAGGCCGTCCGGAGACGATCGAGAATCGGACGCCGGCGGCGCTCGCGACCGTGCCGGACTCGATGTCGCCCAGCCGCGGTCCGCCGCTGACGACGAGCCCGTATACGGATGACATCCGGCCGCGCATGCGGTCGGGCGTGACGGACTGGTTGATCGTCGAGCGGCAGACTGCGCTGACCGAGTCCGCGGCGCCGGCGACCGCCAGCATCGCTGCCGCGAGCCAGAGCGAGCCCATCAGCGCCCGCGAGCGTGATGGCGGCGCCCCAGGCGGCGACTGCCCAGATCGCGATCACTCCCAGGCGTCGTGCATGCTTGATCCAGCCCGTGAGCAGCGCCGAGATCGTTGCTGCCGACTGCGACTGACGCGTAGAGCACGCCGGTCCCGCTGGCGCCAGCGTGGTAGACGCTAACGGCCAGGACGGCGAACAGCGCCCGCGGCATCCCGAACGTCATCGCCACGACGTCGAAAGCGAACGAACCGAGGAGCGCCCGGTTGCCGCGTACGTAGCGCAGCCCCTCGGCGATCGAGCGCCGCAGGTTTGCGTCGGATCGTCTCGCAGAGCAGCTGCGGGCTGAGGCGCAATCGGCAGTACGGTGAGTACGACTGCCAGGCAGCTGCAGGCATCGATGGTGTAGGCGGCCCGGACACCGAATGCGGCGATCAGAATGCCGCCCAGCCCGGGTCCGATCACGGTCGAGAGGGTCTCCAGCCCGTAGTTCATCACGACCGCCGGAGGAAGCATCGCCCGGTCGTTGACGAGGTCGGGGACGATCGCTGACCGCGCCGTGTTCTGTAGCGCGGTGAAGCCTGCCAGCAGCCGCCCAGCAGCGTACAACGTGACCAGCGACGGATCGCCGAGGAATGCGGCCACGGCGAGACCGCCCGCGCCGGTCACCACCCCGATCTGCGTCAGCAGCAGCAGACGCCGGCGGTCTGACCGGTCCGCCACCGCGCCACCGACCAGTGACATCGCCACAAGCGGGACCAGCTTGACAGCACCCAGCAGCCCAACGAGGACCGCCGAACGGGTCTCCATGTACAGCTGGTACGGCAGGCCGCGGACATCAAACAGCAGCCGTCCTCCACGCTCAGCCAGCTGCTTACGTCCCTGCTGGTTCGTGAAGCGAGAAGTGAGGTTCCTGGCGATGACCTGCGCCTTCGCGGAAACGGAGCCTCGATCCGAGACACTCTGCGACGATCGCGGATTCCTAGCGCCCGCGGCGGCAGGTCCTTAGACGCCAGCTTGCGTCGCCGAGCGTGACTTGTTCGGCGGCTTCGCAGGTACTACGGGACCGTCAGACTCCCCCACGATCGTGCATCACGGGATCACGGCCTCAGCCTTCCCCGCACGACCCGCCCAGCCATCAGCACAAGCGGGTGATCATGGGGCCTCCCGGTTCTCGCATCCGGAGACTTCCCCAGCCCAAACACCGCCACCAACAAGGAGGCCACAATCGCAGTCACTATGTAACGATCACACCGGGACCGCCGTCACCGAACTTCCACAGTGACCGGGACAACCTCGTGCAAGCACCGAGGCGCGGGTTTGGCGAATGGTAGGAGGCCGGTGTTAGCCGACGCGCAGACCTGCGCTTCCATCGGTTCGGCACGCAGAGGAGGTGGGGTATTTCGGTGATTAGATCCGAGCAGATAACCGTGATCGGTCCCGGGCTGGCAGATGGCGGCGAACCAAGCCGTATCGGTGTCCGCCAGTTGTCCCTTACCTGCCAGGCACGTCTAGTAGCCGCCGTCATTGACGTCAATGACGTCAATGATCCTGTGTCGGGGCCCCGGCCTCAGCTATGTTGGCGGGCGAGTTCCTCGGCACCTGCATCAGTCTCGATCAGGCTTACCTGGTGTGGGCGCCGGGTCGCTGAGGACGTGGTCCAGTGCGCCGACCAGGAGGTCGACTTTCTCTTCGGTGAAGACGAGTTGTTGTCGGATCTTGAGCACTCGCTGGGCTGAGCTACGCCGCTTTGACGTCGGGCCCCCCGACGCCGAGCAACGTTTGGACGTGAGCCGCCGCTTGAGGCGCGTCATCGAGCTCACGCCCGTGGTCGATCGTGTCAACGATCGCGAGGAACGCCTCGACGACGACCGGATCGAACTGGCTGCCCGAGCAGCGAACGAGCTCGTCGCAGGCGGCCTCGTGGCTGATCCGCGTGCGATAGGACCTGTCCGTGGTCATCGCCTCGTACGCGTCGCAGACGGCTGATGATCCTCGCACCGAGCGGGATCTGCTCGCCGCGGACGTGATCCGGATACCCGGAGCCGTCCCAGCGCTCGTGGCTCGCCCGAACGAGGCGCCCCGCCGCAGACAGCGCCGGAGCCCCCTCGAGGATGCGCTCGCCGAGGATCGTGTGGTTGCGGATCAGGTCCCACTCGCGCTCGCTGAGACCGGTCGGCTTGCTGAGGATCGCATCGGGGACGGCGACCTTGCCGATGTCGTGCAGCTGGGCCGCCCGTGAGATCTCATCAAGCGCGTCTGCGCTCAATCCGAGGCTGCGTCCCACCTTTCCGGCGAGCTGCGCGACGTTGGTCGAGTGCTGGTCGAGGTGAGGTTGTTTGGCGTGCATCGTCCGTAGTAGCACCTCCCCGGCCTGATTGCGCGCGGCCGAGCGGCTGCGCTTGTTGGCGTACATCCGCTCGTCGGCGATGCGCAGCGCACGTTCGGTATGGTCGGCCTCCTGTGGCAGGAGCACGGCGCCGAGCGACGCCTGGATCGTGAAGTCAGGTCCGCTCTCGGTCAATGCAGTCGCGGTGCGCTCGATCAACGGATCTGCGTCGTGGTTCCCCAGATCGAGGTGCGCACAGAATTCATCGCCGCCGAGGCGGTAGGCGCTGCCGGCGCCGTCGACGGCGCGCTGGAGCTTGCTGCCGAGGCGGGCGAGGATCGCGTCGCCCGCGAGATGACCGAACTTGTCGTTGTATTCCTTGAAGCCGTCGAGGTCGAACAGCAGCAGCAGCGAAGGCTGGGCGGCAGCGCCGTCCGCGAACGTCGCCGTAAGATCGGCGATCAGGCGGCGTCGGTTGCCGAGTCCCGTGAGCGAGTCGGTCATCGCCTGCTTGCGGAGCTCCTCGTGTGCGATGATCTCCGCCGCAGACAGCTCGGCCTTGCTGATCAGCTCGGAGACGAGCGCGATCTCAACGTCCTCGAACGACCGGTCCGCGCGGGCGAGCGACAGCGAGCCGATGATGGCCCGAGGCGAGCCGACGACCCGCATCGGCAAGGTCAGTGTCCACCGCCCCGTGTGGCCGAGCTGGGTCGGACCGTCTGCTCGGTCGGGAGTCGGGAAGTCTCGCTCGAGAACCTCCAGCCATGTTTCGGGACCGGTGGCCAGCTGCACCGGGGCTGGGTCGTAGTCAAGTTGGAGACGTCCCGCCGTGGCGTCCAGCGCCTCGAGCGAGGCGTGCAGCAGAATCTCGAGCACACTGCCCAGTTCGAGCTTGGCGGCAAACGCGTCACCGAGGCGCTGCACCGCTGAGCGAAGGCGTGCGCGCTCCTGCTCGACGAGTTTCAGCCGGCGGTATGCCTGATCGATGCGCTGGGTGCGATCGCGTGCCATCCACCTCAGCAGGAAGACGACCGGCAGGACGAACAGGATTGCAAGATCGTTCTGCTGCATCGCGATCGCGGCGAGGAATCCGAGCGGTGCCAGCGCGGCGTCGACCACCCAGACGAGCCCGACCACCCGCATCTGCACCTTTAGATCGGGGACGACGCCGGCCAGGCGGGTGCGGATGAGCGAGCTCGCCAGATCGACGACACACCCGGCTGCGAACGCGGCTGCCAGGAGGGGGAGCTGGGCGAAGCCGATCGCCGGCGCCCCGGCCACGAGCAGCACGGCGGCAGGGCCGACCGCATGCCAGGCGTCCGGCACAGCCGAAAGCACCCGGCGGGGCGGAACCCGGCCAAGGACACAGTCGACGGCGTTGCCGATCAGCAGCCCGAGCCCCACTGCAGGGGGCACCGCCGCTGGCGGCAGCAGGACGAGCATAGGAATCAGAATGAGTTGCGTCGGGACGACGTACCCGGCGCCCAGCGGGAACTCGATCCGGCCGACGACGGCGTAAACCCCGATCAGCAGGGACGCGATTCCTAGGCGTAGCGTCGCCACGTCGCCAACGAGCAGCAGCGCAACCGCCGTCACGATGAACAGCGCCCCGGCGGTCGCGTCGACGATCAACTCGCGCTGTGAGGCGGACCGTTCTCGTTTCTCCCAGCTGGTCTCGAGCAGTCGCTCAGTCACAGACGGTGAGAGGTCCTCGGAGAGCATCGAGGTGCTCATCTCCGGATGCTTCCTCGCCCCAATCCCGTCCTACGCTCAGCCGGACCGGTACGGGTCGACGTAGATGTCGTCGATCTGCCAGCTGCCATCCGACGGCGGCTCAGAGAACTGGAGCGCGACCGTGATCGTGTTAGGGATCCCCGTCGTGTCTTTTGTCATCGGATCCGTCGCCGCCCACGACGAGAATGAGCCGTCGGCGAGGTCGCCGAGGGTCACGCTCCGGACGCCGCGCCATGTCTGCACGAGCGCCCTGACCCGCAGGTCGCTGCCGTCTGCGACCTGCTGAGCGAAGAATCGGATGCCCGACATCGTGTTGTCGACGCAGAAGAACGGTGACGTCGCGGTGCCGCCGCCGTTGATCGTGAGCGACTGGCTGTCGCCGCTGTTGTTGGCGAGGAAGGGTTCGTTGCCCGGCGTCAGGCTCGCGTTCGACAGGGTCCAGCCGACGTCATCGGTCGACCCCTCAAACGAGCCGCCGGGGGCCAGGAAGTAGGCGTTCGTATCTCCCCACTGGGAGAACGGCGTGCTAACGGGTTGGTCCGGGCATGCCGCCGACGCGACGCCCGGGAGGGCGAACAGCGCGAAGCACGTGACGGCCGCAAGTCGGCGGAGGCCCTTCGGTATTCGCAGGTTAGTTGGCACGGACATGAGACCCCCCCGAGCAGGCGCGCGGCGTTCCCAGCAATGGCGGAATAGTCGTTACAACGAGTGTGGCCAGATACGGAGGCCCTCTAGGCCGACCTTCTCCCGACGGCGTGCTGGCCTTTACTCCGATGTCGGCAGCTCCGCCAAATTCCTTTAGGGTGTTCGCGAAAACTTCGGTCCTGGACGGCTAACGGGAAAGCGCTCGCTTGAGCGGGCTGTTTCGTCGCACTTCTGCACGATCGGCGCTTAGCAGAAGTGAAACCAGCGGGTTGCGCTTTAGAAGAGACGCAGCAACGCGACGCCGCGCTTCCCAATGATCGATTTGCATATGTAGGACTCCGCGCCGCGACCCGCCCTGACGTTCAAGCGGCTGACGGCCGCGATGCTCGACGCAGGGCCGAGCCAACCGCGGAGCAGCGCCCTGCTTGGCCGGCAACGCTCGTCTCCGCCAGATGAGCGTTGCACACCTTGCAACATCGCTAAACCAGCACGCGTCGCCGTGCGTGCTAACAGCTCGGCTGCAAACGACTGGGCGGAAGCAGGACTCGATAGAGCTAGGAGCTGGCTCCTGGATTGTCGCCGACACATGTCGTGTCACGGCGCTGCCGCTCTCGCTATCCGCCAGCCCAAAGCGGAAATGGTGAAGCTCGCCGCGGCTCGGTCATTTTGCTCCACCACCAAGGCGCGTCCCGAACGACGGCGCCGTGGACAAAGATCAATGTCGGCATGCCACGACCATATCGCAACCCTACGGTTGCACGAGCAGCTGGCCGCCCTTTCACATCGCGAGGGTCCACAGCACAGGCCGACGCGTTGTCTCTGTTGACAACTTGGCTCATCTGATCTGGTGGGTGTCTCTGGCGGCGGGGAGCGGGTCGCGGGGAATAGACGTCGAACATTGCGCGGTTGTGGCGGGGAGTTCTTGCGACGGGCTCGGTACTAGCAGTACATGGACATCAACCGAGCGGTGGCACTCGCCGCGACGACGGGCTCTGATGGCGATCTTCGCGATCGCGAAGGCCGCGGGCGCATGATCGAGCGCGCACCGAGCGAGGACCACGGTCGCCGGCTGGGATCGCGTCTGGAGCTCTGAGCAGCGATGCGGCGGCTGTTCCTGTTCGCGCTCGCGCTGACGATCGTTGTGCCGCTCGTCATGGTGGTGGTGGTCGTGCTCGTGACGATGGTGGCGCTCGCGCAGGGGAGCTGCGGCAACGGCACACCGACCGGGGTCACCGCGCCGAGCGCCAGCGTGCAGACGATGGGTGAGATGGTGCGCTACCTGGAGAGCCAGTCGATTCCTGCGGTCGACGGCGCCGGGATCGTCGGCAACCTGATGCAGGAGAGTGGACTGAACCCGATCGAGACCGGCTACGGGCTCGCGCAATGGACCCCGAGCTGGTGGGCGTTGGTGTCTGCGTGGATCAGCGCTCACGGCCAGAGCCCGAACACCGCGGGCGGCCAGCTGATGTACATCGCCGCCAACGTCAACCAGGACATCGACGGTGAACAGTTCTACGCGGGGCTGCGCTCGGACCTGTCGCACGCACGCTCGCCCCAGCAGGCGGCGCTCGTGTGGATGAACGACTACGAGCAATGCCAGGGCGCCGGGCCTCGCGGGTCGCTCAGCTTCACGCCCGGCTCGCTGTGCATGGCCCAACAGCGCGAGCGCTACGCCGTGCAGGCGCTGCGGGCCGCCGGTGGATCGCGGCGCGGCGCTGGCAGCGCGCTGTTGGTGTCTGCGACGCCGAACGGCGCGTGTAACACGAGTTATGCGCTGAGCGGCAGCATCAAGGGCTACACGAACCCGTTCGAGAACGCGACCGGGCTCGTCTGGGAGCGCACCGACCAGGGCGTCGACGCAGCGATGCGGCCGGGCTCGCCACTGTTGGCGTTCGCGCCGAGCAAGGTCGAGACGATCGTCGGCGACTTCTATGCGGGGCAGCCGGCGATCGTGTCCGAGGTCACGGCGGGGCCGCTGGCCGGTAAATGGTGGTACCTGTCTGAGCAGATCCAGCCGACCGTCAGTCCAGGCCAGCGGATCGCGGCCGGGCAGACGATCGCGACGTACGCGCCGGCGGGCACCGCGATCGAGATCGGATGGTGGACACCGGGCGGCGGCTACCCGCTCGGGCACGCCGGCTACGAGGAAGGGCTCGCGACGAACGCGGGCGGCGACTTTCGCTTCCTGTTGCAGGCGCTCGGCGCGAACCCGGGCAAGGGCGCCGGGCTCTCCAGCGGGCCCACGATCGGCAACACGTACTACCCGACCGCCAACCCCGGGCCTTAGAAGGAGGGTGACCATGAGGCGCTGCCTGCCGATCGCGCTTGTGATTCTCGTCGCGCTGATCGTGATCTCAAAGATCAGCACCGCAGTCAGCACGCGCAACACACCGCACGCGAGGCGCGAGGCGACGCCCGCACGCCAGCACCCTGCCGCGGCCTCAACCCCGACCACCACGGCAGCCTGGACGACGACGACGATCACCGCGGCGCGGACTGACTGCTACTGGCGTCGATTCCGCGACGGAGCGATAGGAACCGACCCGGCGTGCGCGCCCGGAGCACTCGACGCGGCCGCCGCCGGGCGGATCGGGCAGACGACCTGCAGCGAGGCATGGGTCGCCGCGGCCTCGAGGGTCCGGCCACCGCCGAACACCAGGGACAAGCTGCTGATCGAGTACGGCCTCCCCGGCAACCCGACCGGGTACGCGGTCGCGCACGTGATCCCGGTCAAGGACGGTGGTAGTCCCACCAGCCCCCGGAACCTCTACCCGCTCGCGCTCAGCGGCTACGGCGGGCAGGAGACACGAGCGCGGGTCGCAGACAAACTCCACGACGAGATCTGCGAGCACAAGATCACGGTCGCTCAAGCGGCGAGGACGCTCGAAGGCGACTGGCTATCGCGAGGGCTCCCGGACGATGACTAGGCGGCGAGTACCTCCTGGGTGGCGAGCTTGCGGCGCGCGCGGCGCAGCGCGCGGCCGATCGCCTTGGTGGTGCACGTGAGCTCGATCGCGAGCTGGCGGTGAGACTTGCCGTTGAGGACGCCGGACAGCACGGCGCGCTCCTTCGCGGTCAATGTCGGCCAAGCCGCCCGCAGGGCTCTGAGCTGCTCACGGACGAGCAGAACGCTCACGGGGTCGCCATGAGCTCCGGCTGGCGCAGGGGACGCCGAGGCGCTGTGCGGGGTGGGCGGGAAGGTCAGCGGTGGGGAGCAGTCCAGCGACAGCGCGCGGCTGAGCAACTGGTGCTTGTGCGTGCGGGCGGTGCTGAGTGCGGTGGACATCTTGGTGCGCATGCAGTGGGCGGCGAATGGGAGAAACGGGCCGCGAGCTGGTTGCCAGGCGCGGATCGCACCGAGGAGCGCGATCCTGGCCTCCTGGGCGATGTCGGCCCGCTCGCAGCGGCAGGGCAGCCGCAGGCGACGGACGATGTGGCCAACCAGCGGCTCGTAGCGGCGCAACAGCTCCTCGTGCGCGCGAGGGTCGCCGCGTTGCGCGGCGAGGAGCAGTGCGTGTTCGTGAGACGAGGCGACGCGGCCTCGAGCAAGGGAGGTAGTCATGCGCTTGGATGGTCCGCACAGCAATAGGGCTTTCCGGGTAGCTGTCGGCGGGCGCCCAGACGCCCGGGCCTTGGGAACTACTGCGACGCCAGCAGCGACGACGCGCCACCGTCATAGCCGGCCTCGACGAGCCCGTCGGCGATCTCGTGCGCGACCTTGGCCAGCGCGGCGAAGGCGCGCGCGATCTCGGCCAGGGAGATGCCCTCGTAAGCGTCGCCAAGGGAGCGGACGGCCTCGTCAAAACGCGCCCAGGACTCGGCTGGTCCGGGACGCGAACCGGCGCCGGGCCGAAGCTCATAGGAGAGCTGCATGGCCTGAGCCCCCGGGCGGGGGCGCCAGCCCAGGGAACTCGCGGCTAACAGTTCGAACGCTGCCGCCTGCTGGTTTGAAGCCGTCGCGATCGCTCGCAAGCGCACCGGGAACCGACCATCCGGCGGCGCCTCGGCGGAGGCGACCAAGGCCTCCTGCCACCTCTGGGAGGCCCGCCGATATTCCTGGCGAACGTCAACTGTCATCGGCGGCGATCAGATCGTCTTCGCTCGTCAGCGCGAGCGGGTCAAGCGTCGACCGCTCCCGTGGCGTGCGGATTGCCACGGCGCGCTCGCGCGCGGCGGGCGCATTCTCGAGTTGCCGTAGCGTGGATCGGCGAAAGCGCCATTGTCTGCGCCCGATTCGCATACCCGGCAACAGCCCTTCGTTGGCCCACTTGCGCACCGTTGAGGGGTGCATCCCCAGCTCGGCGGCGACTACGGAGACGCTCAGCCATTGATCCTCGGCCGGGGTTGGGTCTGCTGCCAAAGTGCCTCCGGGCCTAACGGGTCGAAACGCACGAAAGCCCATAGCCGGTGCGCATAACGCTGCTCAGCGCGAATTTTAGCGTGATGCGCTTCCTAGCACAGACCATCTTGGGCCACATATCGCTAATAACGCGCATAGTGCTGTTCAGTGATAGGCTGTGGCTCGTTTAAGCATTCCACGCTGATAAGCGAAAGGCTGACGCGAAGTGCCAGCGCGGCGGGCAATCGGGTGAAGGCAAGCGGGGGCGGTCTTGGCACACCGGCAAGAGGCGCCCACCGCGAAACCGAGCCCGAACGGGCAAGAGCCGCAGAACAACTGCCGGCCGTGTACCTGCGAGGGACGCGGGACCTGCAGGGCGTGTGCGCAGCTGCGGCTGCGCGCTTGGCGCCTGGTGATGCGCGACGGGCTGACCGAGGCGGAGGCGGCGGGACGGATCGGGCTGACGCTCGCTCGCGCGCGCCTGCTGATCGCCCGAGAGCGCGACAGGCGGGAGCTGAGGGCGCTCAGACAGAACTGGGTCGACACCGCGGCCGTGCGCGAACTCGTCGATAAAGAGCTCCGTCGCGATCCGGAGCTGACTCGCAGCGAGCTCGCTCACTGGCTCAACATGCACCAGATCGACTTTGACCGCCAGCTCGGGTATAGCCGCGCGAAGAACGGCCGGCGCAAGCGCCGGATCGGGGTCCCGGCTGCGAGCAGGATCATGATCGCGTTGGGGCGGCCCCCGCGCGAGCTCGACGGCTGCTGAGCTGCGCCGGGGCGCCCCCTCCCTCCCCTCTCCGCTTCTGGCCTCCAGGTGTTGTCGCAGACTCGCCGGCGGCCTTGACCGGACCGGCGCCTCTGAGCCGTGCGTACAGTTGCGCCGGATGAGCGGCTCGGCCGTATGAGCTCAGAGGACGCCCCGACGACCGCCGCGTACGACGCCGTGGCGAAGGAGTACGCGGCCGCAAACGAGACCTCCCCCTATAACGCGCTCTATGAGCGCCCGGCGGTCATCGAGCTGCTCGGGAACGTCCGGGAGAAGCGTGTTCTCGACGCCGGGTGTGGGGCCGGCCCGCTGTCGCAGTGGCTCGTCGAGAACGGGGCGAGCGTCGTCGGCTTCGACGTCAGCCCCGCGATGGTGGCGATCGCACGAGAGCGCGCGTTGCCCGATGCGTCGTTCCACGTCGCGGACCTCGCGCGGCCGCTGGAGTTCCTGCCAGACGGGGCATTTGACGTCGCGGTCGGCTCACTCGTCTTTCACTACCTGCGGGATTGGGGAGGGCCGCTGCGCGAGCTTCACCGAGTGCTCGCGGCCGGTGGCAAACTCGTGCTTTCTACCCACCATCCGGCGGACGACATCGGACTCTCGGCCAGCGGAAACTACTTCGGCGTCGAGCTGCTCCACGACCGCTGGGAGCTCGGCGGGAAGGTGTTCGAGGTCGAGTTCTGGCGGCGGCCGCTGACGGCGATGTTCTCGGCGTTCAGCGAGGCCGGTTTCACCGTCGAGGTCCTCCGCGAGCCGATGCCCATCGAGGCCTGCCGCACCCAGTTCCCTCACGAGTGGGCGCAACTGACAACGAAACCCGCGTTCGTGTTCTTCGCGCTGAGGAACAACGGGACTGCGTAACGTGCTCCTTACGCGTCCGGAGTCGGGGGTCGCGGCTCGGATTCGGCGGTCATGAACCGACCGGGGCGTCGGGCGGCCGTTCCTCGCGGGCCTCCGCGGGGCTGTGGACCCAGGCCGCGAACAAAGGCAGACCGGCGGACGGAGAAGGAGGCTCCGTGGTCCGCCCCGACGGCTCCGATGACACGGGCCGCCCGGCGATCGCGAGTGCCGCGTACGGATGGTCAAAGCGCAGGACGGCGGTGCGCTCGGTTCCACGCTCGTTCGACACGCGGATCGCTGCCGCCGTCCTCCCGAACACGGTGACGGCGGCCGCCTCAAACCCGTACCGCGTGAACGACGCGACCGCTCTCTGCATCGCTTCGGTGTCGTCATCTCGATCGTCGATCAGCTCGCCGATCGTCGCCAGCGCGGGCGCCGCGCCGAACAGATCCGACGACTGCAAGTCCAGATCTCCGGAAATGTGCCACGCCGGCAGGCTGACACCCGCGATGCGCTCCGCGCGCTGCCCGGCGTGTCGCGTGCGGATCTCGCGTTCCTCGACTCGCCACGAGTGGCCGCTGCCGAGCGGGAGATCGAATAGTGAGCATGCGGGGACCGGCCGGTCATTTCGCGCGCACGCCGCCACCTCGTGTGCGGCGTCGAGCACTCGATCGCGAGGGATATCCGGGTCCGCCGACACCGAGATCACCGTCAGGTCCTCCTCGGCCACGGCTTGATGGACCGCCACCGGGCCGGCGGCGCGCGTGTCGGTGATCATCGCGACCGCGCCGGGATGCGAATCCCAGAGCAACCGCTTGACCTTCCCGTGCCACGGGCTCGTGTCACCGAGATGCTCCACCGCGGGGACGAGGTCGAACGCGGTCCGCCACGAGACCCTCGTTGCGAGCGCTGACGCGAGCACGATCTTCGTTGCCGCGTCGATCCGCACCGGAAAGGACTTGATCAGTCCGAGCGTGTTCTGATCGGCCCAGGCATCTGCCTCCTGCTTGGTCGGCATGAAGCCCGACTGCACCTCGGACGGAAGTCCACGGACCCACTGCGCGAGTTGCGGCCGCGCGTGGGCGGCGCTGACCCAGACGGCGATCGCGGCCTTCAGCGCCGGGGGCGGCGACGCCATCACCTCGTTCAGGATCCCGCTTGCCCGATCCGCGGTGCAACCCAGCGCTTCTTCCAGCGCACCGCGGTGGGCGCCTCGAGCACCGCTGGCGCACGCGGCCAGCAGCAACCACACCCCGAGCGGCGACGAGACCGACGCGCGTGTGTGTTGCTCGAGCACGGCCGGGTAGACGCGCCGCGAGTATGCGTCGACGAGCGCGCCCAGGCGCGGCGCGCCCGGGCCGGCTTTGACGGTGTCGGCCTCCATGAGGCCATCATCGCACGGCGTTGGAGCGGGTCAGGTTTGGCTACCCTGCAGCCGCGTGACGCGCGCCCGCAGCGCCTTGCGGTCGATCTTGCCGACCGGCGTCAGCGGGACCGCGTCGATGACAGCGACCTCACGCGGGTACCTGTATCCGCCGATCCGCTCCTTCGCCCACGCGACGAGCTGGTCGGGGCCGACGTCGGACCCGGCGTGCAGGGCGACGAACGCGACCACCTCCTCGCCGTGAATGTCGCTCGGCCGGCCGACCACGGCCGCCATCTGCACCGCCGGGTGCTCGACAAGGGCGTCCTCGACATCGCGCGGGTACACGTTGAAGCCGCCGCGGATGATCAGGTCCTTCTTGCGATCGACGATGAACAGGTAGCCGTCTTCGTCGACGTAGCCGACGTCGCCGGTGTACAGCCACCCGTCGCGGATCGCCTCATCGGTCGCCTCGGGCGACCGCCAGTAGCCGCGCATCACGCCCGGCGAACGGCAGCATATTTCCCCAACCTCGCCTGCCGGGAGGGCGTTGCCCCCGTCGTCACGGATCTCGATCTCGGTGTCGGGCACCGGAATGCCGACCGAGCCGCGCCGCTCGCGCCCGACGGGATTGGTCGAGATCAGCGCCGCCGTCTCGGTCAGCCCGTAGCCCTGCCGGATCGAGACCGAGGGAACGCGCCGGCGGAACTCCTCCTCGGTCTCGGGGGCCAGCGGCGCTCCGCCCGAGCCGACGTAGCGCAGGGACGACAGGTCGTAATCCTCGAGCGGCATCGTGAGCAGGATCTGCAACATCGAAGGAACGAGCGCGCTCGTCTGCAGGCTGTGTTCCTGGATCGACTCGAGCAGCACCTTCGGGTCAAACCAGCGCAGCAGCACCGCGAAGCCCGGCTCCGGGTTGTGGATTCCGGCGATCGTCACGAGCAGGCCATATGCGTGCGAGAGCGGCAGCGTCGCGATCGCACGATTGACGCCCGGAACGTGACTGCTCGCCATCGCCGACCGCCCCGAGAAATGAAGGTTCGAGTGCGACAGCATGACGCCCTTGGAACGGCCGGTCGTGCCGCCCGTGTAGAGGAGGGCCGCGAGGTCGTCGTCGTCGCGGGCGACGATCTCGCGCGGCTCGGCGTCCTCGAGCGTCGCGAGCGCCAGCACGCCGTCTTCACCCTCCTCGGTGCAGAGCACGAACCTCACGTGCTCGAGCCCGTCGACTGCCTCCTTGACCTTGGGCACGAACTCCGGCGTCGTCACGATCGCGGACGCCTGCGCATCGGCGATCACGTGTCGCAGGTCGGGGACCGGCAGCAGGAAGGTCGCCGGCGTGACCACCAGCCCCGCGCGCCAGAGCGCCTGGTACATGATCGTGACCTCGGGACAATTGGCCATCGTGATCACGACTCGCTCACCGGCCGCCAGCCCGAGCTCGGCGAGCCCGGCGGCGATCCGCCGCGAGCGCTCGAACAGCTCGCCCGAGCGGTGCCAGCGGCCCTCGAACAGCAGCGCCTCGTAGTCGCCCTTGCGCTCGAAGGACTCCTCGCTGAGGCGGCCGAGATTGTGCGCGCCCACGACGCTCGCGCGGCTACCGGATGGGGTTGAGTCAGACACGTCGACCACGGGCCCGGGGAAACATACCTGCCCGGGCTGCGCCCGTAGTGCACTCCCGTGCCGATCAGCGCGCGCCGGTGACCCGTTACCCGACGGGTAATCGACGTCGAGCACGAGGGCTGCGACTTTGCTCGCCATCAACCAAACCCGAATGGAGGCTCACATGTCAGACGTTGATGCCGTGGTCGCGAGCTACATCGAGATGTGGAACGAGACCGATCCCGAGCGTCGTCGCGAGCTCGTCGCTCAGACGGTGACCGAGGACGCCCGCTACCTCGACCCGCTGATGGCGGGCGAGGGAATCGACGAGATCAGTTCGATGATCGCCGGCGCGCAGCAGCAGTTCCCGGGGCACCGGTTCACGCTGATCTCCGGGCCCGACGCTCATCACGATCGCGTCCGCTTCACGTGGTCGCTGGCGGCGAACGGCGGCGACGCCATCGCAGTTGGGACCGATTTCGCCACCGTCGCGCACGACGGCCGGATCGGGTCGGTCACCGGCTTTCTCGAGCCGGGGACCGCGACCTAGCGCCCGCGCGCTGCCGGCAGGCACCTCGAGCGCGGGTTCAGTGCCACGCTCGAGGCCTGCCGCGCGGCGGCACAGTGGCCCGATCCAATCTCGCTCAGCCGTCGAGGTAGCGTGTAACGTCGCGCCCGCATGAGTTTCCGCGACGCGCAGGGCCGTCGCCGCGAGCGGGCCCGCCAGCGACGAGTGCGCGCCAGGCGCGCCCGCGTCGGCGCGCTCGCTTCGTTGATCGTCGTCGCCGGGATCGTCCTCGCTGCGGTGCTTGGATCGTCGGGATCGAGCTCGCACCCGAGCGGCCATGCGTCCGCATCGGCGCACACCGCCAACTCGAGCACGACCTCGGGGGCCGCCCGCCAACCTGCAACCTCGGCCGTGCCGATCCTGATGTACCACGTGATCAACGTCGCCCCGGCGTCGACCTCCGCGTCGCCGTCCCTGTACGTGCCGGCCGACGAGTTCACGAGCCAGATGGAGGCGCTCAAATCCGCCGGCTGGCACGCGGTGACGCTCGATCAGCTCGAGGCCTCCTGGACCCGTGGCGCCCCGCTCGGGCCCGGCAAGCCGATCGTGATCAGCTTCGATGGCGGCTACGCGTCCCAGTACACCAACGCGTTGCCGGCACTCAAGCAGCTCGGTTGGGTCGGCGTGGAAAACCTCGAGCTCGACGGCCTCGCGCCCTCGGATGGGGGCCTGAACGAGACCCAGGTGCGCGCGCTGGTCGCGGCCGGCTGGGAGCTCGACACCCAGGGCATCGGGGTAACCGATCTGACTGCGCTGAGCCCCGATCAGGCTCGCAGCGAGGTCGCGGCAGCGCGCCAAACGCTGCGCAGCCGTTACGGGGTGCCGGGCAACTGGTTCAGCTATCCGCTCGGCCGCTATGACCCGACCGTCGTCTCGGCCGTCCAAGCTGCCGGATTTGTCGGCGCGACGACAGTCCTGCCGGGATGGGCGAGTCGCAGCCAGGATCGTTATCGCCTGCCCAGACTCGAGATCCGCGCAGGCACGAGCGGTTCCCAGCTGCTCGCCCAGATCGCCTCGGCGAAGGCGAGCGCACCGCCGCCGTCCTTCTACACCGGATCCACGGGCGCGGGCACGTCGACCGCCACGACCTCGACAACCTGACGGCCGCGCCCGGCGGGGGAGAAGGCCGATCCGCCTGTAAACAGAAAGAAGGCCGATCCGCCTGTAAACAGAATGTTGACTCGGGCGGGCGGGCGATCGAATTACGATCCCCGGGCGGCAAACGTCCTCGACCGGCGTCCGAGACGACAAGGGTCGACCGTCGGGCCGCTGAAGGTCGACTTGGTGAGCGCCCGAGACCGAACATCGCGCCTCGAACGGGAGGCACCCGACATGCGACGAGCGGTCGGCAACCGAGCCCTCCAGCGGCTGCTCGGCGCCTTCTCCGCGCTCAACCTCGCCGAGTGGGCGTTCGTGACCGCGCTCAGCATCTACGCCTACCGCGTCGGCGGGGCGCTCGCGGTCGGATTCGTCGGCTTCAGGTTCCTGCCGGGGGCGCTGAGCAGCGCGCTCGTCGCGCCGCTGGTCGATGACCGGCCCGGGGTCCTGCCATGGATCGCCTCCGTGCGTGTCGTGTTGCTGGGAGCGGGCGCCGCGTTCGTGTTCGCGCGTCTCGACCTCGCGGTGGTGCTGCTGATCACTTCGATCGACGCTGCCGTCGCAGCGCCGTACCGCCCGGCTCAAGCGCGGCTGTTGCCGACCCTCGCCCGCGCGCCGGCCGAGATCTCGGCCGGTGCCGCGGGAGTCAGCATGGTCAAGACTCTTGGTCAGGCGGCGGGCGCCTTTCTCGGCGGCGTCGGCGCCGCGCTGTTCGCGCCGCAGTCGGTGATGGCGGGGTCAGCGGTCGTGATGGCCGTCGCGGCGCTCCTCACGAGCGGACTCGATCGACGGCCGACGGCCCGCGCCCGCGCGCGCGGCGCCCTCAAAGCGGGTGTCGCCGCGATTCCCAAGGTCCTCCGGCACAAGGAGGTCGCGCCTCTGGTGATCGCGAGCGGCCTGCGGACGCTGCTGCGAGGTCTATGGACCGCGATGGTCGTGATCGTCGCCCTGAAGCTGTTCAGGATCGGCGACTCCGGCGTCGGGATCCTCAACGGCGCGGCCGGAGTTGGTGCCGTGATCGCGTTGCCGATCACCGCTTCGCTGATCGGACGCTCCGGACTTGCGGGTCCGTGCGCGATCGCCTTCGTCGGCATCGGCGTGACCTTGAGCCTCGTCGGCGCGCTGCCGAGTGGGGTGCTGGTGGTGGTCGTCGTGGGCGCCTGGGGCCTCTCGATGGCGATCGCCGATTCCACCTCCCTGGCGCTCCTGCATCGGCTGCTCGATGCGCCGACCGTGAGTCGAACGGTCGGGGTGATGGAGTCGCTGAAGCTCGGCTCCGAAGGCCTTGGCGCGCTGCTGGCGCCGGCGCTCGTAGCGCTGTTCGGGATCCGTCCGGCGCTGATCCTGGCGGGCGTGCCGCTGCCGCTCACGATCGCTTCGAGCCTTCCGCGGCTGCACAGCGCCGACCTTGCGGCGGCCGGCCGCGGGCTCGTCGTGTCGCTCCTGCACGGCGTGCACGTGCTGCACAGCCTCGACATGGCATCGCTCGAGGATGTCGCGGCCAGGGCCCGACGCATCGAGGTCGCTGCCGGAATCGAGGTCGTCCGCCACGGCGAACCGGGCGACGACTTCTACGTGATCGCCGAGGGCGAGGCCGAGGTGCTGCTGTCCGGGTTCAGGGTCGCTCGCTTGACGCCCGGAGCCGGATTCGGCGAGCGCGCACTGTTGCGGTCCACGACGCGGGCCGCGACCGTTCGGGCGCTGACGCCCCTCACCCTCTACGCGGTCGACCGGATCAGCTTCCTGTGCGCCGCCACCGGTCAGCCGCGCGACGCCGCCGAAGGAATTGATGCCGCGATCGAGCAGCTCGGGGCTGGCCACGCGACGCGCCGGCTGTCCGAGGTGCTCGCGGCGGTCCCGCTCCTGCGCGAGCTCGACGAAATGGGTCTCGATCGGCTCGTCGACGCCGCGACGGTCGAAGATTGGGAGCCCGGGGCGGTCGTCGTTCGCGAGGGCGACAGCGGATCGCACATGTTCGTGATCCTGTCCGGCCGCGCCCGGACGACTGTCAACGGCGAGCACGTCGGTGATCTCCTTCCGGGGGATGCGTTCGGGGAGATCGCCGTGATTCACCGGGTCCCGCGCACCGCGACGGTCGCGGCCTCCGGGCCGCTGCGCACGTGCCGGCTGCCGGGCGGCGCGCTGACCGAGATCGTCGCCGCCTAGGCTCAGGCGGGCTCGCCGCCCCGCGCAGGCGGCGATTGAATAGTCTTGCGGCGTGGATTCAGAACGCGCCCGTCAATTGCTAGCGAGCGAGCGAGCCCGGATCGAGGAGGCGCTCGCGAGCCTCGAACGCGAGGGTCCCCTGGAGGGCGCCGAGCGTGTCGAACCGGGGGACCGTGACTCCGAGGACCTGTACCAGGACGAGTTCGACCAGGGTCGCCGTGACGACCTCCGAGTCGAGCTCGCGTCGCTCGAGCGCGCCGAGGCGAGGCTCGCGGCCGGCACCTACGGGCTCTCGGTGCAGAGCGGCGAGCCGATCCCCGACGCGCGGCTCGAGGCAGTACCGCTCGCCGAACGGACAATCGAAGAGGAGGAGCGGCGCTGACCGCCGCGCCACGGGGCTCAGCCCGCGTGCGCTAGGACGCCCTGCGCGCCCATGAACGTCTCGAGCTCGCGCTGAAGTGTGGCGACGAGCGCGTTTTGAGGCAAGTGCTCCTGCAGGAGCACCAGGCAACGCCGGTAGTGATTGAGCCGCTGGCGAGCCGCGGACGTGATCGGGCCGTCGTCGAGGCGCAGCTCGCGTACCTTCGACAGCTTGTCGGCGGCGAACACCGTCAGCGCGTCGTGGCCGGCGCCGCTGACCTGCTCGCGAAGTGCAGCCTTGCGCCGCGTGTATCCCGCGATGCTGCCGTCGTCGGTGACCGCGCGGACGATGTCCCCGACCCGCCGTCCGAAGCGAGCCGAGAGTTCGTAGGCGGTCGCGTCAGTCTTCTCGAGCGTGTCGTGCAGCACCCCGGCGACGACCACATGGTCGGGCGCGCCGTGCTCGTAGAGCAACGTCGCGACCTCGAGCGGATGAAGAATGAACGGCGCGCCGTCGACCTCACGGCGCTGGCCCGCGTGCGCCCGCTGGGCGTAATCGACCGCCGCCCCCGTGATCGGGCTTCGCGTCGCGAACTCCGGCATCAAAGGCCCGATCACAATTTGTTTACTTTAACCGAACGGCGCAAATTGCGGGGGCGGGTCGTCTTGCGCCACTTGACACGAGCGTCGCGTGCTGTTTAGCGGCGCGCCGGCGCCATGACCGGTCCGGCGAGGACAGCCGATTAGACTCGCCCTCCCGTGGAGGCCGAGGCGCATCCACTGACGCTGACGCGTCTGACGCGACGTTGGTTCGACGACGCCGGCGCCACGCCACTGCTGCCGACGTGGTCACCCGCGGCCGCGATCCGTGCAGTCCGCGCGGCGATCGTGATCCCGAGCCTGTTCGCGTTCACCGATCTGGTGATCGGCAACCTTCAGATGGCGACCTTCGCGGCCTTCGGCGGGTTTGCGACGCTCGTCCTGACGACCTTCGCCGGCACCCGGCGCGACAAGCTGATCGCGCACGCCAAGCTCGCGCTAGTCGGCACGCTGCTGATCGTGATCGGAACCGTCGTCAGCCGATCGACGGCGGTCGCGGCGATCGCGACCGTGCCGGTCACGTTCGCGGTCTTCTTTGCGGGCATCGGCGGCCCGAACGCGGGCGCGGGCGTGACCGGCGCGCTGTTGACCTACGTGCTCCCGGTGGCCTCGCCGGGGACGGTCGCGATGATCCCGGACCGGCTCGTGGGCTGGTGGCTGGCTTCGGTCGCCGGCACCGCCGCGGTGCTGGCGTTGTCGCCGCCGAGCCCAAGCGGTCAGCTACGCGCGTCCGCGACCAAGCTGACCGCCGCGCTGGCTGACGAGATCGAGGCGTTCCTGTCGGGCGCGGCGAGCGACGAGACGATCGCGACATGCATCGCCGCCAAGGACGATCTGCTCGCGGCCTTCAACGCGACGCCGTATCGACCCACCGGTCTGGCGGCGACCGATCAAGCCCTGTCAAACGCGGTTGAGCTGCTCGAGTGGTGCACCTCGCTGGTGGTCGACAGCGCCCACGAACGCAGCGACCTGCGCGGCGTGGCGCCGACCGACCGCGAGCTGCTGGCGGCGTCGGCCGCCGCGCTGCGCGACACCGGGGCGCTGCTATCAGGCGACCTCAAAGCCCGTCCCGATCTCGAACGCCTCGAGCGCTGCCGGCGCGAGAGCGTCGTTCGGCTGCGCGAGCTGCCGCCCGACGGCCCCTCCTTCCGCGAGCAGGCGATGGTCTCGTTTCACGCCTGCGCGATCGCGGTCGCCGCGCTGGTGGCCGGAGCCGATGTGCTCCTCGCGGCCCGCGTCGTCGATGCCGAATGGGTCGCCGAAGTCCGGGGGCGCTGGTTCGGCGGCCGCTCGGTCGGACTCGGCACCGAACACCGGCTCTCGCGCCTGCAGCGGTACGCGGGCATCGCCGTCCGGCACGCGAGCCTGCGCTCGGTCTGGTTCGTAAACAGCCTCCGCGGCGCGCTCGCGCTCGCCGTGGCCGTCCTCGTCGCGGACCTGGCCACCGTCCAGCATGGCTTCTGGGTCGTGTTCGGCACGCTGTCGGTGCTGCGCACGACCGCTGCATCGACCGGATCGACGGCGCTGCGCGCATTGACCGGTACGGCGCTTGGGTTCGTGATCGGCGGGGCGTTACTGCTGGCGATCGGCACCAGCACGGTGGCCCTGTGGGTCAGCCTTCCGGTTGCCGTCTTCATCGCCGCCTACGCGCCCGGCACGGTCCCGTTCGCGATCGGACAGGCCGCGTTCACGGTCACGATCGCGGTCCTCTTCAACCTATTGGTGCCGGTCGGCTGGAAGGTCGGCGTGATCCGGGTCGAGGACGTCGCGATCGGCTGCGCGGTGAGCATTGTCGTCGGCAGCGTCTTCTGGCCACGCGGGACGGCGGCGGTAGTCGGCGACGACCTCGCCGACGCGTTCCGCGCGGGTGCGAGATACCTGACCGAGGCGGTGGAGTGGGTGTGCGGGCTGCGAGCACAGCCCCCCGATCACGCGATCCGCGCGGTCGATGCCGGCTTGCGTCTCGACGAGGCGCTCCGCGGCCTGGTCACCGAGCAGGGGACCAAGCACATCTCCAAAGAGGAGCTGTGGCGACTCGTCGGCGGCACGCTGAGGCTGCGCCTGACCGCCCACGCGGTCGCGGCCCTGCCGCGCACCGATGGACACCAGCTCGTCGCCACCCAGGCGATCGTCAAGCGCCGCGCCGACACGCTCGACGACTGGTTCGAGCAGCTGGCGGCTCAGGTCGGGCGCCCGAGACGGCAGCCGGTCGCGACGCTTGTGGCGCCGACGTTCGACGACGACCACGTCGAAAGATCGGCCCACTCACGCCAAACCGTTTGGCTGTGCGAACACGTCGAGCACCTGACCGAGCACCTGTCAGAGCTCGTCGCCCCGGCGGCTCACCTTGCCCGCGTCCGCCGCCGGCCGTGGTGGCGCTAGCCCGGTCGCGAGCCGCCCTCACCGCGCCGCCGCTCGCCCGCGTCCGGCGCGCCTAGAGTAGCTCCGCGATCAGCGCCGCGGCGCGCGCTGCCCCATCGGCGGCGACCGGCAGGTAGTCGATATCGCGCCCGAGCTCCTGCGCGATCGCGGCGGCGAGAACATCGGCGGTCGCTTCATCGAAGCCGATTCGACGCCCCGCGCGGTAGCGCTCGAGCCGGTGCGCCACGTGGAGGTTCTGCTCGAAGTGACGTTTGAGCGGTACGTAGATGAACGGGACCCGACTGGCCGTCAGCTCCATCGCGGTCGTGAGCCCGCCCTGGATGATCGCCAGATCGCACGCTCCGAGGTGACGGTAGAGGTCGTGCACATATCGGCGGACCTCCACCCCGGGCCCAGCGGGCAGCCGCGACGGATCGATCCTCGGGCCGGCGACGACGATCATCCGCAGCCCCGGCACGAGCTCCTTGGCCGCCGGGAAGGCGCCGATCACGCGCCCCAGTAGATGCTCGCCGATCCCCGAGCCACCGACGCTCACGATGCAGACGGCCTCGTCCGTCCCGTACCCGAGCTCGGCCCGCAACCGCTCGCGGTCGCCGAGGGTCGCCGAATCGAAGCCGTTTACGTAGCCGGCGAAGCTGAAGTGCCGCTCGGTCCACTCGCGGATCGCGGGGAGCCCGGGGCCGAACGTCGCAGCGACGATGTCGTCGGGCTCGCCGACGAAGATCGCCCGGTCGCGGACGCGCGGGTAGCGGTCAATCTGCTCGATCATCTCGGCGTTGTAGTCGGCGGTCAGCGATGCCTCGTGCGCGCCGCCCTCGGGCATCGGCAGCCACCCGACGAAGTCCGTCAGCCACGCATATGCGGCCGACTTGAGCTCGGGGTTCTCGTGCAGGAAGTAGTCGACCTCCCACGCCTCGTCACCGATCCAGAGGTCGTAACGCCCCTCGCGGGTGACTTCGTCGAAGACCATGAAGTTCGCGACCAGGATCTCGTCCATCCGCCGCCAGGCCGCAAAGCAGTTGAGCTCGTGGCCGACCGCCTCGGAGCGCATGTGCGCCGACTCGTTGGCCAGCGCCGCGCTCGCCGGGTGGATCCGCTCGCCCCGCTCCTCGAGCACCGCGCTCACCGGGTGCTGAGCGAGCCACTCGATCTCGAGGTCCGGCTGGCGCCTGCGCAGCTCGTCGGCGATCGCCACGTCGCGCCGCGCGTGACCGAGGCCGATCGGCGACGAGACGTACAGCGCGCGCTTGGGCCGCGCCCGCGCGCGGTGCCAGCGCGGCGGCTGCGATGACGATCGATCGATCCGGTCGCGGAGCAGGTGGTTGACGATCACCGGGTCGCGGGTCGGCGGCAGGTGACCGGACCCGGCGAGCGTCACCAGCTCGCCGCCTGTCGCGACGGCGAGCTCAGCGCCGACGGCATGCGGGACGACGTGATCGTCGTCGCCGTGGATCACCGACACGGGGCAGCGGACGGCCGCGCACAGCTCTCTGGTCTGCGCTTCCTCGAGCTGGCCGGCCACGACGGTCGCGATCAGCGTCCCGGGCGTGGTGTCCAGCCCCCAACGGACGCCGTCCTCGCGCTGCTTGGTCGAATGCGGCTCGGGCAGACACTCGCCAAACCAGAACTCGAGGAAGTCCGCGTATTCGGCGCGCCAGTAGTGCATGTTGACCTTCTCGAAACCCTCGTAGCTCGCGCGCGGCGTGGCGAAGTCGACGTCCAGCGGATCGGGAACCGATGTCGTCAACGTGGCACCCGGCGCGATGAAGATCGAGGACAGCACGCGCTGGGGGTGCTCGGCCGCGAGCAGCAGCGCCGGCTGGGCGCCGAGCGAAAGGGAGACGAGCACGGCGCGCTCGGTAGCGGTCTCGTCGAGGATCGCGAGCGCATCGGCGGCGAGCTCGCGCATCGCGTAGAGGCGGGGATCGGCCGGCCGGTCGGACTTCCCGTTGCCGCGAGGGTCGAACGCGATGACCCGAAAACGGCGCGCCAGGTACGGGATCTGCGCCTTCCAGATGCGCGAATGGACGATCGACCACGGTGGCAGGAGCAGAACCGTGGGGGCGCCGTCACCGTAGAGCTCGTAGAACAGGCGCACCCCGTCGCGCTGCGCGAAGCCCTCGACGTCGGGGTAACACGCCCGGCTCTGTTCGCGCTCGGGGCGCTGACCCGGATCACCGCCCCCGTCAGCCGACGTCGCGCTCGGGCCGCCGCTGGTCACGGTCGGCCCCGCGTCAGGTGGCGGCCGCGACCGGTTCGCGCACGCGTCCGACGAACTCGGTGATCAGCCGCGTGATGGGCTCGGGCTCGTCCGACATCGGTACGTGTCCCGCCCCCGGCAGCGTTGCCCATTCGGCGTCGGGGAGCATCTCGCGGAGGCGTTGGGAGTAACGCTCGAGGGGGAGGATCCGATCGCGCGTTCCCCACGCGAGCAGCACCGGGCACGTGACGCCGTCGAGCGTGCGCGGCGGCCCGTCGCGCATGATCGCGTCCATCAGCTCGAAGTAGACCGAGCAGCCGACCGAGTCGCGGATCATCTGGGCGGCGGCGACCGGCGGGACGCGCTCTCCGTGGGCGACGACGTCCCGCAGCGCCTGGCGGCGCACCCGGGGCCGTCGCATGAGCGTGTCGACCCTGGGCAAGATGGCCCTTGACATTCGGTTCAGCCGGGTGAAGAGCGCACGCAGCCGGCGCTCGTCGGGCGATTTCGGTTCCCAACCGCCGGCCGGTGAGAACGCGACCACCGACCGTGCCCGCCCGCGGATCGCGAGCTCGAGCGCGATCCAGCCGCCAAGCGAGTTGCCGACCAGGTGCGCGCTGCCAAAGCCGGCGGCGTCGAGATCGCGCTGCACCGCGTCGACCAATGCCGATACCGACACCGGCGCCGCGCCGAACTCCGGGCCACCGACATGGCCGGCTAGGTTGACGGCGAGCACGTCGAACGACCGCTCGAGCTCCGGCACGATCGGGTCCCACACGTGCCGGGTGCACGAGAAGCCATGAATCAGTACCAGCGGCTCGCCGCTGCCGCCACGGAACACGTGATTGGACCCCGGTGCCACAGATAGAGCCTATCCGGGATGCACTGGCCATGACTGGTGAGCCGGTCGCGGGAGCCCTACAAGGCCCCGGCGGCGCTCGCGAGCTCCCCCGCTGCCCGCGAACGCCGCCCAGCCGAGTCAGGGACGGGCTTCGAACACGAGGTTGAAGGGCGTCTCGGCGACGCGGCTGAAGCGGGTGAAGCCACCGGCCAGCACCACGTCGCGAATCCGGGCCTCGCCGGCTTGCGCGCCGAGCGCCAGCCCGACCTCCTGCGACAGCGATGCCGGCGTACAGAGCAGGGTCGAGAACGAGTAGTAGGCACGGCCGACCGGGTTGAGGTTGTCCTCGACGCGATCGCCGGCGTGCGGCTCGACGATCATCCACGTACCGTCCGGCTTCAGCGTTCCGCGCACGTGCCGCGCGGCGCCGACCGGGTCGCCCATGTCGTGCAGGCAGTCGAACATCGTGACCAGGTCATAGCCGCTGCCGCTGTAGCTCGCCGCGGGCTCGGTCTCGAAGTGGACGCGCCCATCGAGCCCGGCTGCGCGGGCGCGCTCGCGCGCGGTCTCGATCGATCCGTCATGGTAGTCGTAGCCGACGAACTCCGAGCTCGGGAAGGCGTTCGCCATCAGGATCGTCGACGCTCCATGGCCGCAGCCGATATCGGCGACGCGGCCGCCGCGCTCGAGCCTTGCGACGACACCGTCGAGCGCCGGTAGCCAGTCCGACAGCAGGTTGGCGTTGTAGCCCGGCCTGAAGAAACGCTCGCACCCCTCGTGGACGTCGTGGACGTGCTCGTGCCAGCCGACTCCTTCGCCGCTGCGAACGGCCTCGGTGATCCGCGGAGAATCGAGCACCGAGCCGAGCGCGATCTGAAAGAACCCCGGTAGGTAGGCGGGGCTATCGGGGTCGGTGAGCGCGACCGCCTGCTCGGGCGCGAGCGCGTAACGGCCGCTGTCGGGGTCGTACTCGACGAACCCGCCGGCCGCCTGCGCGTTGAGCCACTCACGCACGTATCGCTCGGCGGTGCCAGTGCGGTCGGCCAGCTCAGCGGGCGATAGGCCCCCGGTGCCCGCGAGGGCGCGATACAGGCCCAGCTTGTCGCCCATCACGACGAGCGCCGAATTCAGGGTCGCCCCCACCTCGTCGACAGCGCGAAACACGAACTGCATCAGCTTGTCGCCGTCGACCTCGACGGCCTCGTTGGTCGTAGTCACGTGGTCCCTCCCGGATTGATTTCGGCCAGCGTACGGTCGCGCCACGGGCGCTCGCTTCCGGGGCCCACCTAGTCTCAAAGGCGCCCGAGTGCGGCCGCTACCGGGCGCCTAGACTTGCGCCATGCTGCTCGGCCGGGAGCAGGAGCGCGCCCAGATCGACTCGGCATTGCAGCGAGCGCGATCGGGCACGAGCGCGACGTTGGCCCTCGTTGGGGAACCGGGGATCGGCAAGACGTCGCTGCTCGAACACGCAGCCCGTAGCGCCGACGGGATGCGTGTGCTGCGCGCCCGCGGAGTGCAGTCCGAGGCGCAGATTCCGTTCGCGTCGCTGCTCGAGCTTCTCAGACCCGCACTGGGCCAACTTGAAAACCTTCCCGGCCCGCAGGCGGTCGCGCTCGAGAGCGCATTCGCGCTCCGGCCCGCGAGCCTCCAGGAGCGCTTCGCCGTCGGCGCCGCGACGCTCGGCCTGCTGGCCGCGTACGCCGAACGTGGACCGGTCGCGGTGCTCGTCGACGACGCGCACTGGCTCGACGGATCCAGCGCGCAGGCGCTGTTGTTCGCGCTGCGGCGGCTGGTCGCCGACCCGATCGCGGCGGTGATCGCGGTTCGCGACGGTGAACCGTCGCTGCTCGACGGCGCCGACCTGGCGACGTTGCGAATCGGCGGTCTGACCAGCAGTGAGGCGGTCACCCTGCTCGGCGGGCTGGCGCCCGGGACCGCCGAGCGCCTGCACCGTGAGACCGCCGGCAATCCGCTCGCGCTGCTCGAGCTCGCACCCGAAGCGGATGAGCTGGCGCTCGTGCCCGAAGGCGCCCCGCTGCTGGTCTCGGCACGCATCTCGCGCGCTTTCCTGCGGCGGGTGGAGACGCTCGACGAGCCCGTGCGGCGGGCGCTCGCACTCGTCGCGACCAGCGATAGCGGCGACCTCGCGATGCTCGAGCGCGCCGCACAGCGGCTCGGGGCCGACCTGGCGACGCTCGCGACCGCCGAGAGCGCCGGGCTGATCGCCGTGCGAGCGGGTTCGGTCGAGTTCCGCCACCCGCTCGCCCGCTCGGCGATCTATGCCGATACCCCGGTGGCGGTCCGGCGCGAGGCGCATCGGGCGCTCGCGGCCTCGTTGCCCGATCGCGACATCGATCGGCGCGCCTGGCACCTTGCCGCGGCCGCGGCCGGAAGCGACGACTCGGCGTCGGCGGCGCTCGAGCAGGCGGGAGCCCGCAGCCGCGCGCGCAGCTCATACGCGACCGCGATGGCGGCATTCGAGCGTGCCGGCCGGCTCGCCTCCGAGTCCGAGGCCCGGGCGACGCTGCTGTGGCGGGCCGCCGAGGCCGCATGGCTCGCGGGTCTCGCCGACCGCGCCGTCGCGCTGCTCGACGAGGCGCGCGCGGAGACCGGCGATCCAGTCAGGTCGGTGGAGATCGATCAGCTCGCGGGCCACATCGCGACCCGCCGCGGCCCAGTGATGAGCGGCCACGCGATCCTGATCGAGGCGGCGCGGCGGGCCGAGGGCGATCACGCCGTCGAGATGCTGGCCGAGGCCGCCTATGCGTGCTTTCTGGCGGGTAACGCGCGGGCGATGGCCGATGCGGCGCGGCGTGCCCGAGCCCAGCTGGCGAGCGGCGCGTCGGCCCGCGCCCGCTTCAAGTCAGCGACCGCGGTCGGGATGGCGGAGATCATCGGCGGTGACGCGGCGGCGGGGGCGGACGCGATCCACGAGGCGATCGTGCTCGCCGAGAGCTCGCCCGAGTTGGGCGACGACCCGGCGTTGCTTCCGTGGCTGGCGGTCGCCCCGATGTTCGCGCGCGAGGTCAGCGCCGGGCGCTCGCTGCTCGAACACGCGGTGTCTGCGGCCCGCGAGCGCGCCGCGGTCGGCTCACTGCCATTCGTGCTCAACCTGATCGCCCGCGACCAGGCCACCACCGACCGCTGGGCGGTCGCCGAGGCGACGTACCGCGAGGCGATCGACCTCGCGCGTGAGAGCGACCAGCGGACCGAACTCGTGTTCGGGCTCGCGGGTCTCGCGTGGCTCGACGCCCGGCGCGGTCGCGAGCGAGAGTGCCGCGCAGCGGCGGCCGAGGCACTCGAGCTGTGCGAGCGGCTCGGCACGCGGCTGCACGAGGTCTGGGCGACCGCCGCCCTCGGCGAGCTCGAGCTCGGGCTGGGCGACCTGACGGCGGCAGCAAGACGCCTCGAGCACCAGCGCGAGCTGCTCGCCGAGCTGTCGATCACAGACGTCGACCTGTCGCCGGCGGCGGAGCTCGTCGACGCCTACCTCAGGCTGGGACGCGTCGATCACGCGCGGAGCGTGGCCGACGAGTTCACGGCCGCCGCGGTCGGGAAGGGCCAGCCGTGGTCGCTGGCTCGCGCCGCCCGCTGCGCCGGGCAGCTCGCCGACGAGCCGGTGCAGCTGTTCGAGCGAGCGCTGGCGCACCATGCGCAGACGGCCGATGCGTTCGAGGAGGCGCGCACGCGCCTCGCTTACGGCGAGCGCCTGCGGCGCGACCGAAATCGCGTCCTCGCCCGCGATCAGCTGCGCGCGGCGGCGCGGGCATTCGAACGGCTGGACGCGACGCCGTGGGCCGACCGCGCCGCGACCGAGTTCGCCGCGACGGGCGAGACGCTTCGCCGGCGGGACCCGAGCACGGTCGACGAGCTGACCCCGCAGGAGCTGCAGATCGCGCTCCTGCTCGCGTCGGGCAAGACCACGCGCGAGACCGCGGCGACGCTCTTTCTGAGCCCGAAGACGGTCGAGTACCACCTGCGCCACGCCTACCAGAAGCTCGACATCCACTCGCGCGAGGAGCTCGCGCAGCGGCTCGCCGAGCGGGCGAGTGGCGGCCGGCGGATTGCCGACGCGCCCCCGGTCCGATAGACCTACGCCGTCGGCGAAGTGCGCGATCCGGCCGCGCCGCGGTAGCGGGAAGCGCGGCCGAGCGGACGGGTCGCTTCGTACGCGCGCAGGCGCCGAATCCGCTCGTGGAGCGGCGGATGGGTCGAGAACAGGGTCGTCATCTGTCGCCCGGCGAGCGGGTTGACGATGTACATCGGCGCGGTCACCGGATCGACCGCCAGCGGCGGCGACTGCATCCGCTCGATCTCCTCGAGCGCGTCCGCGAGCGGCGCGCCGTCACCGAGCAGCCGGGCCGCGGTCGCATCGGCGAGGTATTCCCGCTGGCGCGAGACGCCCAGCTGCAGCAGCGTCGCCCCAATCGGCGCGAGCACCAGCGCGGCCAGCGACCCGAGCATCCCGAGCGGGCTGTCGTCCTCGTCTGACCCGAACAGGAACGAGAGCGCGAGCACGTTCGAGATTGCGGAGATCGCTCCCGCGATCATCGCCGTGACCGAGGACACGAGGATGTCGCGGTTGGCGATGTGCGCGAGCTCGTGAGCGAGCACGCCGCGGACATGAGCGAGCGAGAAATCGGCCAGCAGCCCCTCGGTCATCGCGACCGCGGCGTGGCTCTGGTTGCGCCCGGTCGCGAATGCGTTGCACTGCTCGCCCGGGATCACGTACAGCCGGGGCATCTCGATCCGGGCGCGCGAGGCCAGCTCGGACACGGTCTCGTAGACCTCGGGCGCATCGGCGCGGCGCAGCGGCCGCGCCCTGGCCGCCCGGAGCGCGATCTTGTCCGAATAGAAGTAACCCACGAGGTTGAACGCGACCGCGATCAACACGAACAGCCACAGGAAGGCGCCGCCGATCAGCGCGCCGAGCGCGATCATCAGGCCGGTCAGGCCGGCGACGAGCGCCCAGGTGCGAAGCCGTGCCGTCAGTTGGGTGGTTGAGATCGTCATCGTCGGTCTCCGTCGATTGTTCGCTACTTGGCCAGCCCAACGATGCCGGGCGCCGGGCCGTCGATCCATGGGGCCGATCGTGTATCTCGAGACGTCCCGACCGGCGAGAGCCGATCCCAAGGTCACTCAGGTCGAGCCCTCGCCCGCACGGGCCAGGTTCAGGGCCTGCAACCAGCAGGCGGCCCAGACGGCCTGGTGCGTGAGCGGGTTCGCCGTGCGGCGTACATATGTCGCATCGTTCATCCCGAGCGGCCGCGGTGCCCACTCACGGAGGTCGTAGCGCTCGACGAGCTCGTGGGTCGAGCGCCGCTCATATTTGGTCGGAACGTGCGCCGCGAGGTACCACCATTGGCTTCCGGCGTGGACCTTGAAGAACACCTGGTGAAGGGCGAGTCGCCGCTGCGGGCGAGCCTCGACGCCAACGGCGGGCACGGCGAACAACGGCGCTCCGCTGCTGTCAGACAGGCTGAACACGTCGCCATCGAGCGCGAGCACGCTGAGACGGTGCAGCGGTGACCACCGCCCCCTCATGACGTGCACCAGCGATGCGAGTCGGCCAGCGAGCACGCCCCGCAACGGCTCCGGTGGGGTGTCCGGGGGCCGAGCTGAGCTCTCGCCCATGGCCGAAGGATGTCAGGAGCGTCTGCCGTGCGTGTGCCTGGAATGATTCCCGCAAGCCCGATCACAGGAGGCCGCATGGAGAGTTGGGATATTCGCTCGCTCGACCTCGAGCCACATCACCCCCAGGTGCTGCGCTCGGATGAGGAGAGCCGTGCAATCGCGATCCGCCTGCCCGCCGGGGACGAGCTCCAGGAGCATCAGGTGCACGAACGGGCGTATCTGCTCGTCGTCGAGGGCGAGATCGAGATCGCCCACAGCGATGGCGACACGGTTGTCGGCGCCGGCTCGCTGTCGCACTTCCGACCCAACGAGCGGCGGACGGTACGCGCGCTGAGCGATGCCCGGCTGCTGCTGGTGCTCGCCCCATGGCCGGGCATCGGGCACCCGTCCCGGGTCGCGGCCGCCCGCGCGGGCGGTTAGACGGCTTCGCGGTCGCGCCCCGCGCGGCCGGCGCCCCCGCGGTTCAACGCGGCTCGGAGGCCGGTGAGGGCTCGGGTTCCGGCGGCTGGTCGGCGTTGGGCGCGACGTCCGCCCCCTGGTTCGAGGCCGCCGCCGTGGCGACGTCTCGCGGGTAGGTCTGGCGCGCGCGTAAGAGAAAGATCCCGGCCGCCGCAAGCGTCCCGAGGAGCAGGAGGAAGCTGATCTCGAGGCCCCGCGCTTCGCCGGGGGAGATCACGCCGGGGTGCGTGCCGACCGGCGCCTGCTCGGGCGCGATTCCCGCGATCAGGTCGGCCAGGCCGCCGAACACGAGTGGCGCCAGTGCCTGCGCGAGCGAGCGCAGGACCGTGCGCGTGCTCTCCGCGCGGCCCCAGAGGCCCGCGGGCATGATGTCGAGCCGGGCGGCATCGAGCGGCGGGTTGGCGGCCGACAGGAGCGCCGCGCCGGCCACGTCGAACCACACCGCCGGCGTCAGGTGGGACGCGAAGAAGCCCGGCACCAGGAGCGCGGCCGCGCCGAGGTAGCACGCGGCCGGGACCCAGATCCGGGCCTTGAGCGAACCCCCGGTGGACGAGCACGTCGGTGAGGCGCCCACCGGCGAGCGTCCCGATCATCGCACCGCCAACGAGCAGCCCAAGGGTCAGTTCGGCGGTCGCCTGGTTGACGTGGTAATGGCCGCGGACGAACAGCAGCGCGAATGTCGAGAGCCCGGAGAAGAAGAAGTAGCCCAACGACGAGCTGATGATCAGATGGACGTTGGTCGGGATCGAGAGGATGTACTTGACCGCGTCGACCAGCGGCAGGGTCCGGGGATCGCGCTCGAGGACGAGCTTCGGATCGGGCTCTACGCCCTGTCGGCGCGCGGCCTCGCGGACCGGGTCCTCGGGCACTGCGGGCGGCTCGCCCGAATCGTCGTCGACCTTCGCCCGCGAGCTGGCCTTGGCGGCCGCGAGGTGGAGATCGACGACGCCGGGCTCGAGTCGGCTCTGGCCTCCGCGCAGTGGCTCGGGGACCGTTCGGTACAGCTCCCGCGCCAAGAAGAAGCCGGGGATCGCGAGCAGAAAGAACGCGGCCTGCCACGAGATCAGGCTCGCGACCGTACTCGAGATGATGAAGCCGAAGGCGGTCCCCGCGATCTCGCCGCCGAGGATGTACGCGTACACCTGGCCACGCTCACGCGCCGGGAAGTAGTCGCCGGTGAGCGAGGCGATCGCGGGGCCGGCCGTCGCCACCACGGCGCCGAGCACGAGACGCGTCAAGAGCAGGCCGGAGTAGCTGCCGGCAAACGCGCTCAACAGCGAGGCGATGCTCCACAGCACGATGCTGAGCGACAGCATCGGGATGCGCTTGATGCGGTCGACGAGCAGGCCGACGGGGATCGTGAAGACCGCGCCGACCAGCAGCGTGACCGCGCTCAGCAGCCCGATCTTGGTGTTGCCGATGTGCAGCGACTGCTCGAGCTGGGGCGCGACCGCGCCGACGGTCGCGGTGTCAGCCCCGTTGAGCGCCAGCACGGCCCCGAAGATCGTGATCACTCGCGCGCGAGCCGGTCCGCCGACCCGCTTGACCACTTCTCCCCGGACGAAGTGGCCGGTCCACCGGGTCACTTTCAAGGTCGCCTGGCCGGCGCGTGCCGTGCGGTCCCGGGCGGTCACGTGCCCGCACCCCACGCGCGGGCCGACGGTGCGCCGAACTGCGCCCATCGGGCCGGGGACGAGCTGCGCTTCAACACTGACTCAGTATTCCCCAAGCGGCCGTCAAGCCCCCGCCAACGCAAGTACGGCACGATGTCCGAATTCGGCTACAAGGATTGATGACGTGAGCGATCAGCGAGACGGCATCGTCGTCGGCGACGACGGTGTGTCGCGCTGCTGGTGGGCCGATTCGGCGTCCGAGTACCGCGCCTACCACGACACCGAATGGGGCCTCCCGGTCTCGGACGACGTGCGGCTGTTCGAGAAGCTCAGCCTGGAGGGGTTTCAGGCCGGCCTGTCGTGGCTTACGATCCTGCGCAAGCGCCCGGCGTTCAGGCGGGCTTTTGCGGACTTCGAGTTCGAGCGCGTGGCGCGGTTCGGAGAGCGCGACGTCGCTCGGCTGCTCGCCGATGCCGGCATCGTGCGCCACCGCGGCAAGATCGAAGCCGTGATCAACAATGCCAGGCGCGCGGTCGAGCTGGTCGATGCGGAGGGCTCGCTCGCGGGGTACGTGTGGCGCTTTGAGCCCCCGGCCCGGGGCGGGCACCTCGATCGCGCCGGGCTCGCCGGCCTAGCACAGACAGACGAGTCCAAGGCGCTCGCGAAGGACCTGAAACGGCGCGGCTGGCGCTTCGTCGGGCCGACGACGGTGTACGCCTTCATGCAGGCGATGGGCCTCGTCAACGACCATCTCGCGGGCTGCGACGCCTGCGCGACCGTCGACCTCGCCCGCCGCGATTTTGCTCGGCCCGCCGGTCAGCCGCCGATGTAGGACATCTCGACCTTCGGCTGCGCCCCGGTGCTCGCGTGCCGAATCTCCGAGTAGCGATCGGCCCGACGTCCCCAGACCGAGCGAATTGTTTCGCTGAGCTCAGCATCGCTCGCCGTGCCGCGAACGACGGCTCTCAGGTCGTGGCCTTCGTTGGCGAACAGACACGTGTAGAGCTTGCCCTCGGCCGATAGGCGCGCCCGCGTGCAGGCGCCGCAGAACGGCTTCGTGACCGAAGCGATCACTCCGATCTCCCCTCCCCCATCCCGGTACCGGTAGCGCGACGCGACCTCGCCCGGGTAGTTCGGCGCCAACGGCTCGAGTGGCCAGCGCTCGTCGATCGCCGCGACGATGTCAGCGGCGCTGACGACGTCGTCCATGCGCCAGCCGTTGGTCGTCCCGACGTCCATGTACTCGATGAAGCGAACGATGTGGCCGGTGCCACGAAAGCCCTCGGCCATCTGGGGGATCGATTGATCGTTGACGCCCCGCCTGACGACCATGTTGACCTTGACCGGCGTCAGGCCCGCGACCGCGGCGGCATCGATCCCAGCGAGCACGCGCGCGACGGGGAAGCCGACGTCGTTCATCGCCTCGAACGTCGCATCATCGAGCGCATCGAGGCTGACCGTGACTCGCGTCAGGCCGGCCGCCTTCAGCGCGTGCGCCTTGGCCGCGAGCGCCGAGCCGTTGGTCGTCAGCGCGACATCGGTGATGCCGTCGACGTCGGCGAGCATCGCGATCAGCTGATCGACATTGCGCCGTAGCAGCGGCTCGCCTCCGGTCAGACGGACCTTTGAGACCCCCTCGGCCGCGAACGCCCGCGCCAGCCGCGTGATCTCCTCGAAGGTCAGTAGCTGATCACGCGGGAGGAACGCGAAATCGTGTCCGAAGACCTCCTTCGGCATGCAGTACGTGCAGCGGAAGTTGCAGCGATCGGTGACCGAGATGCGGAGGTCGCGGATCGGCCGCGCACGGCGGTCAAGGACACTGCTCATACGGTTGAGACTACTGGGGTCGGCCGGCGGCGCGGCCTAGCGCGACCGCGTGTAGTAGTCAGCGTTGCGCTGTGTGAAGTCGAGCCACTCGTCGGGAAGCTGGTCCTCGGCGAAGCAGGCGTCCACCGGGCACGCCTCGACGCACGCGTCGCAGTCGATGCATTCCTCGGGATCGATGTAGAGCATCGGCTCATCGTCGAAGCCCGGCTCGTCCTGGGTCGGATGGATGCAGTCGACCGGGCAAACCTCGATACACGAGAGGTCCTTCGTCCCGATGCACGGCTCCGCGATCACGTATGTCATGTGCGAGCTCTCCTGTTGTCCAGTTCGACTCTCAGCATTGCACCTCAACCTGAGTTGAAGTCAAGCGACACCCTGGTGCGAGTCCAGACCACGTGATCAACCCCGCAGGCGGTCCACGCCCGGGCCGGCGCGGGCGGCCGACGCCGCGGCATCGGCGAGGCGCTCCTGCACGAGCGTCGTCGCGGCCGCGTGACTCGGGGTGTAGTGCGTCACCGCGCGGACGAAATGCTCGCGGGTGAAGCGCAGCAGTCTGAGCTCGGTAGCGGCTCTCACGGTCCCCGTGCGCCGCGAGCCCGTGAGCGCGGCGATCTCCCCGAAGCAGTCCGCCGGCCCGAGGATCTGCAGCCTCGTACCGTTGACGAGCACCTCCGCCTGACCGGCTGCGATCACGTAGAAATCGTCCCCGATCGTGCCCTCCCGGATCACGTCGGACCGCGGCGCCGCGATCTCGACAGACGCCTTGCCGGCAAGCTGTGAGATCGTCGCAACCGGCAGCGGTCGGAGCATCCCGACCCGCTGAAGCAGGCTCACCCGCTCGCCGACCGATTGCTGTCGACGGTCGATCCCTCGCAGCCTGGGGAACGCCAGCAGCGCGCCCACCGGCCCGACGAGGCCGGCGACGACGAGCGCCCCGCGGATCCCGAACAGCGCGATCAGCCCCGGGGTCGCAACCGAGCCGACGGCGATCGCCAGCGTCATCAGCGACTCGATGCTCGTGAACACGCGACCCATCAGCTCGTCGGGCACCAGCCACTGAAAGAGCGTGAAACCGCTCACGTCAAGGATCGCATTCGCCATCCCCACGATGGCCAACAGCACGATCGCGACCCCGAGGCCTGACACCGCAGCGAGCGCGACGAATGGAATCCCCCAGAGGGCGACCGAGATCCCCACCCAGCGCCCGAAGTCCGACGATCCGACCAGCAACGAGACCCCCAGCGAACCGATGATCGCGCCGGCGCCGAAGCCGGCAGTGAGCAGGCCGACGCTGCCCTCGTGCAGGCCGAGCAGCGTCAGCGCGACCACGACCGAGAAGACGGCGAAGCAGCCGCGTGTGAACGTCTGCAGGCTCCCGAGCACCGTCAGCAGCCGCACGTCGCGGTTGTGGGCGACGTACGCGACCCCCTCGATCGTTTCGCGCACCGGATGGCTGCGGATGTGCTCGTCGAGCCGCGGCGCCGCCTCGTAGCGCACCCTGAGGATCAGGAACGCGGACCACAGCGCCATCGCAGCGCAGACCGCCAGTACGCCGTCGATCCCGAGCGGCTCCACGAGCGCGGCAGCGAGCAGTGGTCCGACGAGCGCGCTCGAAGAGTCCAGCAGGCCGCGCACTACGTTCGCGCTCGTCAGCTCGGTCGCCGTCGTGCAGATCGACGGCAGCAGCGCGGAGTGCGCCGGCCGGTACAGCGTGTAGGCGACCGTCTCGATCGCGACCAGGACGTAGGCGAGCACCGGCGAGGAGAGCGAGCCGAGCGCAAACGCCGCCCCGGCGAGTGATGCGGTCCGGATCAGGCCGATGCACGCGAGCACGCGCTCGCGTCTGAAGCGGTCGACCACCACCGCCGCCGACGGCGCGAGCAGCGCGGCGGGAAGCATCCGCGCCAGACCGACGATCCCGACCGCGGTGTCGCCCCCGTTCTGAAAGGCGAGGATCCCGACGACCACGGTCACCGCCCATTCCGCCGTCCAGGCGGCGCCGAAGGAAAGCTGCGCGCGGCGGAGGTTCGGCACGCGAAGCGTCTGCGCGAACGCGTCGAGGGCGAGTCCGACCCTCCCCTCGTTCACAGCGCAGCTCGGGCTGTCGTGCGCACGCGTGTCCCGTGCCGGCCGTCTCTAGGGCCGCGCGTGGCCGTTGTACTCCTCGTTGGGGAGCATGTTGGTCGCCATCGCCATGCGGTTGGTGAGGTTGTACATCGACGCGATTTCGGCGACATCCCAAGCCTCCTCGAGCGTCAGCCCGACGTCGAGCAACATCTGCAGATCCTCGCGCGTCAGCTCGCGCGGGCGCAGCGTCAGCTTCTCCGCGTAGGCACAGATCGCGGCCCGCCGCGGGTCGAGGCCGGCCCGCCGCCAGTCGTAGGAGATCCGTTCGCCGAGCACCGGATCATCGAGCTCCTCGCGCAGGGCGGCGCCGTGCGCGACCAGGCAGTACAGGCACCCGTTCGCGGCGCTGACGACGACGGCGACCATCTCCCGGTCGGCGGCGCTCAGGTGGTCCGTGGCCTGGTGCAGGAGGCGGAAGTGGCTAAACCAGGCGCTCAGCCGCGCGGGACGAAACGAGTACACGCGGAACACGTTGGGCACGAACCCCAGTCGCTCGCGGGCCTTGGCGAACAGCCCCTGCAGATCGGCCGGCAGCTCTCGCTCGTCGGGGACCGGGAACCACGAGCCGATGCCATCGCTGTGCTGCCGCGGGTCAGCCATCGGGGGCCGTGCCCGCTATCCCTTCGCCGGCAGTGAGCGGGCGTATGCGACGCCGTGCTTGACCCACCGCTCGAGCTGGCGCTTGCTCCGCACGCCTTCGGCATCGATGCGCAGCCAGCCCTTCATCACGCGCCCGCGCATCACCGCAAGCTCCGCGTGCGGGCTTCGCACGAGCTTCTCGCTCTGCGCCGGGTCGACTCGCAGCAGCAGACCCCCGTGACCGCTGGCGCTGACCGACATGTTGCCGCCGATCAGAAATGCCAGCCCGCCGAACATCCGCTTCTCGGTGACGCCGCGCTCGTCGGCCATCAACTCGCGGATCCGGTTGGCCAGCTGGTCGTCGTAGGCCATCGCCGCATTATCCCCAGCTTCCGTTGTTGTCCGCCTGTTAGGCGCCGTGGTGAACGTGGTTAGCGGCACGCTTGGCACGCGTTAACACGCTTGCGAACGGGCTCCTTCGGCGCGCGGCAGACCTATGCTCGAAGCTGTGGAGCCCGGTCGCACATCGGGGCCTGCGAAGCGGGGAAGCGCGCATGCCCACCTGGCGAGGTCCAGCTGGCAAGACGCTGCCCGCCGCTGGTGGTTGGCCGTCGCGGTGCTCGCGTTCGGGGGACTGATCGCCGCCCTCCCGCCGGTGCTCGGGGGAACGGCAGCGGTGCGCCGGCAACACGCAGCGACCTCGGTCGCGATCGCCTCGCTCGGGTCGGTCGCAGCGCCGACCCCAGCCGCGCAGGGCAGCGCCTTGCCTCCACCGCTGACCGGCGCCCACCGGCACCGCCCCAACATCGTGTTCGTACTGACCGACGACCTCTCGATGGACCTGCTCCCGTACATGCCGGCCGTACAGGCGCTCGAACATCGCGGCACGACGCTCACGAACTACTTCGTCTCGGACTCGCTGTGCTGCCCGTCGCGCGCATCGATCTTCACCGGCAATTTCCCCCACGACACCGGCGTGTTCACGAACACCGGTCGTCAGGGCGGCTTCAACGTTTTTCACGCACGCGGCGAACAACGGCACACGTTCAACGTCGCCCTCCAGAACGCCGGGTATCGGACGGCGATGATGGGCAAATACCTCAACGGCTATCTCGAGGGCAACAAGTCGACGGTTCCCGACACGTACGTCCCACCGGGCTGGAACCAGTGGGACGTCGCCGGCTGGGGGTACCCCGAGTACGACTACGAGCTCAACCACGACGGCGCAGTCCGCTGGTACGGCCACCGTCCGAGGGACTATCTGACGAATGTCCTGGCGCGGATGGGGGCGCGCTTCATTGACAGCTCGGCCGATTCGCGCAAGCCGTTCTTCTTGGAGCTCGCGACCTTCGCGCCGCACACGCCCTACACGCCGGCGCGGCGCTATCTGCATGCGTTCCCGGGACTGACGGCGCCCGAGCCGCCGGACTTCGATGCGATGCCGACGCACGCTCCGTTGTGGCTCGCCGGCCACCCGCCGCTGACACCGGGACAGATCCGCTACATCAACTATGTGTTCCGCAGGCGAGTTCAGGCCGTGCAATCGGTGGACGCGATGATCGCCAGGGTCGAGACCGCGCTGCGGGCCCACGGCATGCTGCGCAACACGTACATCGTGTTCAGCTCGGACAACGGCCTTCACACGGGCGAATATCGCCTGATGCCCGGCAAGCTGACCGCGTTCAACACCGACATCCACGTGCCGCTCGTGGTAGCCGGACCCGGGGTTCCGGCTGGGGTGACGAACAGTGAGATGGCCGAGAACGTCGATCTGGCGAAGACGTTTGCGGCGATCGCCGGCACCAGGATGCCCAGCGACGGTCACAGCCTGATGGCGCTCCTGCGCGGCGAACAGCCGCCCGACTGGCGCGACGCGATCCTGGTCGAGCACCACGGCCCCGTCATGGACCCGGACGACCCGGACATCCAGAACGAGCGCAGCGGCAACCCGCCCAGCTACGAGGCGATGCGGACACCGGACTTCCTGTACGTCGAGTACCGCAACGGCCAGCGCGAGTTCTATGACCTGCGCACCGACCCGTTCGAGCTCCACAACATCATCTCGACGCTCAGCCGTGAGGAGCTCGGGCTACTTCATTCAGAGCTGATGGCGCTCGAGCACTGTCACACGGGCACGAGATGCTGGGCCGCCGAGCATGTCGGTCCGGCGACGCTGGCGATTGCACGCGGCAGCGCGCGCCACGACGGACGTCACACGCACCGCGCCCACGGCCGCCACGGCCACCGGCACGGCTGACGTCGCACTACACCTAAACCCGCACCGGCGCCGAGCGAGCGAGCGCCTGCCCAGCGCCGTCGAGTGCCTCGACCGCCAGCCAGGCCGGGGCTCGAGGCACGGTGATCTGCGTCTCGAAGTCAGCGACGTTTGCGATCCCCAGCTCCTTGAGGCGCTTCGAGCCGGACCCTCCAAGCACGCGCCAAGTCCGGTGGCCGGCAGCGCCGTTCCAGCTCGCGTACAGCTGCGCCCCGCTCGGTGCGCGCTGGACGGCGAGCGCCGGATCGGTCATCGGCCGGCCCGGCCACGCTTGCAGGAACGCGCGATAGGAGAGCGAGTCGGCGGCCAGACGCCCGTCGAGCAGCACCGCTCCGGACCCGTCGTAGTGGGTGAAGTAGCTCGAATCGCCCCAGCCCACGAAGGTGCCCACGCCGCCTTCGTCGCCGAGGTCCTGAACGCTTCCGAGCGCGGCCGAGAGCACCGGGGGGCGATGCTTGAACTCCTGGACGAAGTTGGCCGTGAAGGCGCGCTCGTCGACCGCGAGCACGAGCCCTCGCGACTGCTTCGCCTCGCGGGGTGGGCCTGCCTCGTTGTCGAAGATCGTGAGCCGCCCGCCGTGGTGGGGTCTGACGTGATGCTGGAACGCGAAGTGGGCGCCGCGGCCGATCTCAAAGTCGCTGCGCTTGCCGCCGAGGGTCCAAATCACCTCGCCGGTGCGACGGTGCACTTTGTAGATCGCCCACATGTTGCGGCCCGAGATCAGGAGGTGACCGTCGACGGGATCGATCGCGATCGAGTTGACGTGGAAGTAATCCCACGGAACGGTCGGATCGTCGGGCGCAGGGTGAAAGGAGTCGACAAACCCGACGTGCTCGTCGGTCCGCCATTGGAACAGCAGCCGTCCCGATGCGACATCGACCTCCTGGACGAGGCCGTAGACGTAGTCGCCGTGGCGGCTCCCGTCGGGATGGGGCAGCATCGCCGAGGACCGGCCGTAGGCGGTAAACAGCGCCGTCCCCGAGTCCGTCAAGACGAACTCGTGCAGGTCGCCCTTGTAGCCGTTGGCGCCGTGCACCTGCGCGACCCGCTGGTAGCGGTCATCGACGATCTCATAGTGGCCCTCTCCGTAGTCCTCGACCACGGCGCCGTGCCACCACGTGAGGACGGGCTGACCGCGGTAGGACTGCACGCGCACGTTCATTGCCCGCGATGCGGGCGTCGGCTTCTCGGACACCGGCGCCCACCAGACGAGCCGGCCGTTCTGATCGAGGATCATCGGGCCTTGCTGGCCCGGCCCCGAGTGGCAGTCGGTGAGGATCACGTCATCGTTCGGGTTCGGCGGCCGCGTTGTCATCAACACCCTCGGCGGCCTCAAGTCGGCGCGCGAGCGAAACGCCTGCACGTGACCGTCGATCCGGACCGAGGCAGCCGCCACGAACCTGCGGGGGGGCGGGGTGCTCGGCGACGATCCGCCGCAGGCCGCGAGACCGCCGGCCGTGGCGGCGCCGGCCGCGACCTTTGCGGCACCTGCGAGGAACTCGCGCCGCCCGACGAGGTGGGCCCAGCGCTCGTCTGGGGTTGCTGTTTCGGAGGACAAGGACGTCGGCGAGCGGGCTACGTGGTCGGGAGGCTGCCTTGCCAGCCCGGTCGCTTCACTATAGGCCGAGTCCGGACGCACAGCTCCGGCAGAGCTGGCATCTTCGGAGCCGATGCCCGACCTCACCCGCGCCCGCCGCCCCCCACCGGGCGCGCCCACGGGCTGATGCGGATCGTCGTCGTCGGTGGCGGGATCCTCGGTCTCGCCACGGCACGCCTGGCGTGCATTTCGGTTGCCGGCGCGGAGGTCGTCGTGGTCGAGAAGGAGGACGCGCTCGCCCGGCACCAGACCGCGCACAACAGCGGCGTCGCGCACGCCGGCCTCTACTACGCGCCGGGGTCGCTCAAGGCGCGGCTCTGCCGGCGGGGACTCGGGCTGTTGCGCGACTACTGCACCGCCAACAAACTCGCCTACGACGCATGCGGGAAGATGGTCGCCGCAACCGAGCCGCACGAGCTCGAGCCGCTGCGCCGCCTCGGCGAGCGCGCCGCCGCCAACGGCGTGCCTGGACTGCGATGGTTGGGGCCGGCAGAGATGGCGCAGGTCGAGCCGCACCTGCAGGCAATCGCCGGCCTTCACTCGCCCGAGACCGCGATCGTCGATTTCGTCGCGGTCGCGTACGCGCTCGCGGCCGAGGTGCAGGCGGCGGGTGGCGAGGTCCGGACGGCCGCCACCGTCGTGCGCGTGCAGCGAAACGCGCGCGGCGCGCTCGTGGAGCTCGCCGATCACGGCGCGCTCCAGGCCGACCGCGTGATCGTCTGCGCCGGGCTGCAGGCCGATCGCCTCGCGCGCGCATCCGGCGAGCCGGCCGAGCCGCGGATCGTGCCGTTCCGGGGCGAATACTGGCAGCTGCGGGCCGAGCGGACCTCGCTCGTGCACGGCCTCATCTACCCGGTGCCCGACCCGAGCCTCCCGTTCCTCGGGGTTCACTTGACCCGGAGGATCGATGGGACGGTGTGGCTCGGTCCCAACGCGGTCCTGTCACTCGCGCGGGAGGGTTACGGTCGCGGCTCCGTCAGCACGCGAGATCTCGCCGACACGCTGGGCTGGCCCGGGACATGGCTGATGCTCAGGCGCCACTGGCGCGCCGCGGCCGGCGAGCTCGGCCGTTCGGTTCACAAGCGCGCCTTCATCGCCGAGCTTCAGCGCTACGTCCCGTCACTGAAAGCTGCCGACGCGGTGCGCGCCCCCGCCGGCATCCGCGCGCAGGCGCTCGATCGCGACGGCGCGCTGGTGGACGACTTCCGGCTGGCGATCAACGGCAGCGTCGTCTGGGTGCGCAACGCGCCCTCCCCCGCGGCCACCTCGTCGCTGGCGATCGCCGAGGAACTGTGCGAGCGGGCGCTCGCGTGAGCGGGCGCGGGAAGGACTGGTGACGATGCGGCGTCTCAGCGAGTCAGTACCGTGAAGGCGAGCAAACAAGCGTGGTCGCCTGCAACTGAGCCGAACAGGAGACGTCCCATGTCCACGAGATCCATCCGGAAGCTGCCGCTTATCGCCGCAGCGCTGACCGTGCTTGCCCTGGGGCTGGCCGCGTGCGGCTCGAGCAGCAGCAACTCCTCGTCAGCCACTTCGGCCTCCGGGGCAACGAGTGCCAGTGGCGGCGCCACCAGTAGCGCGGCCGGAGGTGCTGCCGCGGGCGGCGAGCAGTCGATCGCGGCCGACCCGAGCGGTCAGCTCGCGTACACGAAGAAGACGCTGACCGCGAACGCCGGCACGGTCAAGATCGCCTTCACCAACAAGTCACCGTTGGGGCACAATCTGACGATTCAGAAGGGCACCAACGGCCCCACGGTTGGTGCGACCCCGACCTTCGACGGCGGCACCAAGGTCCTGAGCGTCAAGCTCGCTCCCGGGACGTACACGTTCTATTGCAGCGTCCCCGGCCACCGCATGGCCGGCATGGTCGGCACGCTGACCGTCAAGTGATTCGTCGGTGCCGGCGGTGGTTATCCGTCGGGCGCGGCTGAGCTGACGCGTCAGTCTTGGCGTGTGAACATCGTTTCGAGGCGGCCGAGGACGTCGTAGTAACGGCTCGGCATCAGCCGCGCCAGCGCATCGAACGCGTACGCGTCCGGGCCGACGAGGATCCGGCTCTTGCCCACCTTGCATCCCGCGTGGATGATCTCGGCGGCGCGCTCGGGCGTCGTGCGCGCGAACGCGTCGAACATCGCCGCGGCCTGATCCTGGGTCGTGTCGGGTGACAGCGGGTGGGGATGGAAGCGGGCGTTGCGCACGATGTTCGTCTTGACGCCGCCCGGATGGACAGTCGCAGCGCGCACGCCGGTCCCCCGGAGCTCCTGACGGAGCGAGTCGGTGAAGCCCCGCACGGCGAACTTGGATGCGCAGTAGGCGCTCTGGTACGGCATTCCGAGGAGGCCGAAGACGCTCGAGGTGTTGACGATCACGCCCGAGTCCTGGGCCAGCAGGATCGGCAAAAACGCGCGTGTGCCGTTGAGGACGCCGCCGAAGTTGATATCGATCACCCACTCGTCGTCCTCGACCGCGCCCTCGGCAACGCTCTGTGAGGTCGCGACACCGGCGTTGTTGAACACGATCCCGAGCGGATTCGGCGCCCACTCGGCGACCTCGGCGGCGAACGCGAGCTGCGCCTGGCGGTCGCGCACGTCCAAGCGGCGGGCGAGCACCGGCCCGCCGATCAGCGCGGCCGTGCCCTCGAGGCCGTCCGCGTCCTGGTCGACGATCGCGACCGGGCAGGCGTGCGCCGCGAGCCGCAGCGCCATCGCGCGCCCGATGCCCGAGGCCGCGCCCGACACGTAGGCGGTCAGGCCGTCGACCGGGACCGTCGTCTTTCGTTTCATGTCTGCCTCCGTGCGAGGGGCCCTGGTCGGGCCGTCTTTACAACAGCGCCCCGGTGAGGATCGCTTTGACTGTCGCGCCGGCGCTCGTGCGCAGCTCGCGGACATCGCGCCCGCGCTGGAGCGAGATCACCGCGAGCTCCCGCAGCCCGCCGATGATGATCACCGCGGTGTCCATCGTCAGCGGCCGCGCCTTCATCTGCGGCTGCGCGGCGCGCGCCGAATCGACGAGCGTCACGAGCAGCGCCGCAAAGCGCTCGAGCGTCGCCAGCCCGCGCTCGGCGCCGGCCTGCCCGAGCCCGGGCATCTCGCGCACGAAGCTCGCGTACAGCGCCGGCTGCTGGCTGACGTTGTCGATGTAGGCGTCGACCGCCGCGTCGACCTGCTCGCTGAGCGAAGCCTCCGGCCGCACGGCCGCGGCGACCTGCTCCATCATCGCGTCGTTGGTCGCGTCGAAGAGCGCCAAGAAGCAGCCGTCGCGATCGTCGAAGTGCTCGTAGAAGTTGCGTCGCGAGGTTCGCGCGATCCGCACCACGTCGGCCACGGTCGTGTCGCGGTACCCCTTTTCCTTGATCGACTCGGCCATCGCGGCGATCAGACGTTCGCGGTGGCCAGGTGGCGCGGCCGGGTCTGCGTCGGGCGATTCGCCGCCCTGATCGACCACTCCAGCGGACGATCGCTCGGTTGACATGCCCGTCACGGTAGCGACCCGGGGCGACGGCGGCCACAGGCACGTCACCAGCCGACCCGTCGGTGGGCACCGAAAGGCGGTCAGAAAACGCGATCACTGACCCCGCCATCGAGCCGCCCGACGCGACGACGGACACGGTCGCCAGATCAGGCGGCGTAACGGTGGGCGACCAGCAACCGTGCCCCGTGGCTCGGGATCGTCGTCACGTTGCGCTGCCGGGCGCGCTCGGGCTCGGGGTCGGGAGCGACCAGATCGGTGCGGCGCGCGATCGCCGCGAGCACGACCCGCTGCTCGGCCATTGCAAGGGTCGCCCCCAGGCATCGGCGGATGCCACCGCCGAACGGGATCCAGGTGTTGGTCCCCGGCTTGCGCCCGAGGAATCGCTCCGGCATGAACGCAAACGGCTGCGGATAGACGTCCTCGCGGTGGTGCAGAGCGATGATGCTGACCGCGACCGGAGTATTCGCCGGCAGCACGTATTCGCCGAAGCGCCACGGACGCTTGACCATCCGGACGATCATCGGGATCACGGGCCGGTCGCGCATCCCCTCATGGATGGTCGCCTCGACGTAGGCGTCAGCTTCAGGGCCTCCGGCGCGGACCAGCTCACGGAGCCGGTCATAGGCAGCCGGCGTGCGAAGCAGGCGCTCGAAGATCCAGGCAAGTGAGTTGGCGGTCGTCTCGTGGCCGGCGAGAACCAGCGACAGGAGCTCGTCGCGCAGTTCCCGGTTGGTCAACGGTTCGCCGTTCTCGTCGCGCGCTTGGAGGAGCAGCGACAGGACGTCCGTCCGCTCACCGTCACCCACGCCGGCGGCGCGGCGCTCGGCGATCAGCTGGAAGAGCTCGCGATCGATGATCGCGACCATCTGCTTGAGAATCCCCTTCGCCTCGGTGCGAGAAGAGTTCTGCAGCTCGATCAGCGCGAACAGCGGGTTGGCCGAGATTCGAAGCAGTCGCCTGGTGGTTTCGCGGATCCGGTGCTCGATCGTGCCGCGAGCGGGCCGACCGTCGATGCCGAACACGCCGCTCATGATCACTTCGAGCGTCACGGCCTGCATCCGCGGCCCGAGCGCGAACGGGTCGTGCAGCGGCCAGCTGTCGATCTCGCGCTCGGCGACGTCGGAGATCATCTGCACGTAGCGCTGCACCGACTCGCCGTGGAACGGCGGCAGGAGCAGCTTGCGCTGGCGCATGTGGCGCTCGCCGACCGACGTCAGGACCGAGTTGGGACCGAGGATCGGGCGCAGCGGCGATTCGCCGGTCAGCGACGGCGCGTCCTCGGGCTTGGCCTTCATCAGCGAGCGGAAGTGGTCCGGGTGGCAGGTGACGACGAACGCCTCGCGGCGCGCGAAGATCCGCAGCTGCCAGACGTCGCCGTAGCGCCGGTGGGCGCGGAGGTTGAACGACAGCGGGCGCACGCCGAATCGGATCGTCTGCAGCGTCTTGGGCGCCCAGTCCGCCGGCGGCATCCGGATCTGGTCACTCTCGTCGGCCGGACCGGCGGGCGAAGGAGGTGCTTCGCCGATCCCGATCGGGGGGTTCTCGGACTCTGCTGTCGGGGTGGTGGGCTCTGCTAGCGCGGTCATGGTACATGACTGTACCGGAGTCCCCGGCGGATGTAAAGGGCCGCGCCTGCCAGGCCGGAGGCGAGCGCCCGCAGACCCACCCGCGGGCGCTCGCGCGTCGGCGAGGACTACCTGTGCTTGGCGAACGCGGCCGCTTCGTCCTTGACGATGGTGATCAGGTTTCCGAGCCCGACGCCGACGTCGAGCAGGTGCAGTCCCCACTCGGCGCTCGGGCTGGGCGTGGCCACCTGCGCGCCGCCGAGCGAGCTGAGCATCAGCACGTCCGCGCCCGCGGCGGTCTCGCATTGCGCCCGGTAGGAGTCCGGCTCGGTCCACCACACCGTCGGCGCCACCGGCATATTCAGGCCGAGCCCCGCGATCCCCTGCGCGATCAGCGTCCCGGGTGCAAACGGCGCCGACGGCTCAATCGGATCCATGTCCGCGGCGCCGCCTTTGAGGCTGGCCGGGTTCGTGCACAGCACGTGCTCGCCGGGTACCGAAGTGCGTCCGAACAGACTCGGGTTGGGCGGGGTCTGGTCGAACGTCGAGTACGCGACCACGCAGTGAAGCTGCGTGTTCGACTGGCACGCCGGGATGTGCTTGAACGTGCCGCCGACCTGCTTGCCGTTCTTGACCAGGACGTTGCCGCCGAGCAGGATCGCCGACAGCATCCGGTTGCGCAGCGCCGGTTTGGGATCGATCAGCTTCACGATCAGCTGCTCGAGTACGAACGAGCCCTGGGAATGCCCGAGCAGGACGAACGGCCGACCGTGGTTGTACTTCTTCAGGTACGTCCGGAACGCGTTCACCACGTCATTTACGGGCACCTTGAGCTGAGCCGGCGTCTCCTGGGTCCCTGCCAGCAGGTCCGGCACGGTGACCTGCCGGTACATCGGCGCGAACACCCGGCAGTACTGCGAGTACCGCGCGGCCTGATAGAGGGCGATCGATCGCTGCTCGGGGTCGATCTGACGGTTGGACAGCGTCGTCGTCTGGTCAGACACAGTCGGGTAGACGTAGAAGCAGTCGGCCTTCGGATGGCGGACTGCCTTCGGGTGCGTCTCGCGTAGCGGGACCAGGGTCGGCGAGTAGACGGTCGTCGACAGTCCGGGCGTGCACGGATCCGGGTGTGCGCCCGGCTTGCACAACCACACGGTCTTCGCCGAGGCGGCCTGAGCGCCGAAGGCGCAGATCGCCGCAACCGAGGCCAGCAGTACTGCGAAGCGCGTAGCCCGCTGGTGCACCGACCAGCGCGCAGAGGTGCTCGAACTCAACTCCTCCTCCTCCTGTTTATTTTGATACGTCCGGCCGGAGGTGTCACATATTGACGGCAAGCGCCGGGCGATGCGCCGCCCAGGGCGCAGCCGCCTCGATCTGCCCGGCGACCGAGTACAGGACGTCCTCGGCGCCCATCCGCCCGACGAGCTGCACGCTCAGTGGCAGACCATCCGTACCCAACCCGGCGGGGACGCTGACCGCCGGCTGGCCGGTGAGGTTGAAGAGCGGCGTGAACGGGGTGAAGCGGCCGGCGATGTTGATCGCCAGCGGGGCCGGCTTGCCAAACCCGCCGCGGGCGCCGATCGCCGTCGTCGCGGTGCCCGGCGTCACGAGCACGTCGACCTCGTCCCACAGCGCCGTGATCCGGGTGGTGGTCGCGGCGCGACCGGCGAGCAGCGCCGCGCGGCGTTTTGGGGGCACGAGATAGCGACCTCCAGCCGCCATCTGGCGGGTGAGCGGTTCGAGCCGGGATCGATCCGGGACCTGGAGCGATTCCTCGTAGATGCCACGCAGCCACGTCTGGACGAACTCGATCTGCGCCAGCTTGTAATCGGGGTCGCGCTCGATCACGTCGTGACCGAGATCGCTGAGCAGCGCACCCATGCGCTCCCAGGCGCCGCGCTGCTCGGCCGAGACGCTCGCGATCAGGCCGGCCGGGATCTTGCGCGAGAGAGCGATCCGCAGGCGCCCCGGGGGCGTGGCCGCAGCGTCAACGTAAGTGCCGCGCAACGGCGGCGCCGGGTCAGGCTCGTCGGGTCCGACGCTGTGCATCACGTCGAGCAGCAAGGCGCTGTCAGCGACGGTCCGGGCGAGCGCGCCGTAAACCGACAGCGCCAGCCAGCCGGCGCCGCCCGCCGGCGACGGGACCCGGCCGCGCGTCGGCTTCATTCCCACGAGCCCACAGCAGGAGGCCGGGATCCGGATCGAGCCGCCACCGTCGGACGCGGTCGCTGCGGCGATCAGGCCGGCCGCGACGGCGCTCGCCGAGCCGCCCGACGATCCACCCGGCGTGCGCTCGAGCTCCCAAGGATTACGAGTGATCCCGTTTGCCTCGGTGATCGTCCACGGGAAGATCATCAGCTCAGGCACGTTGGTGATCCCGATCGGGATCGCCCCGGCAGCCCGCAGGCGGCGAACGGGTTCGGCGTCCGCGGTCGCAGGCGGGCCGAAGCTCCGCGAGCCTTTGGTAGTCGACTGCCCGGCCACCGCGAGGTCGTCCTTGACCGCGATCGGGACGCCCGCGAGCGGACCGTCGGCACCGACCATCCGATCGGCGTCGGCGAGCGCGGCTTCCGCGAACGTGGTCCGGAACGCATTCAGGCGCGGGTTGATCGCCTCGATCCGCCGCAGGTAGAGCTCGACCAGCTCGCGCGGCGCCACCTCGTGGGCGCGGACGTTGGCGGCGAGCACCGCCGGACCGGCGAACGCGAGCTCGGTGTCGGCGGTCACCGTCATGCGGGCAGGCTCCCGGAGGTCGGGGTCATGAGAGTGCCACCACCAACTCGCGGATCGCGCCCGGATAGCGGTACGTGAGACCCCCGTGGCCGGCATCGAAGAGCTCGAGCGTATGGTGGATCGCCAGCTGGGTGAGCTCCTCGGCGAACGCTTGCGCGCCGAGGTCGAGGAACCACTCGTCGCGGCGGCCGGCGTCCAGGTAGATGCGGCGCATGCTGCGAAGCGCCTCGGCGTGCCCGAACGCCATCCGCACCGGGTCAAGCGCGAGCCACCGCTGCCACACATCTCCAATCAGGCGGCCCGTCGCGGTGTCGAATGGCAGCAGCGCCTCGCCCGGGCGGTCCGGATCCGGCGAGTACGCGCACGCGTAGCCGTACATCTCCAGTGGCTTGCCGAATCTCTCGAAGTCGAACCGTGGACTCTCGGCCAGCCGCTTGTGAAACACCTCGAACGATCCTTCGAAGTCATCTCGCAGGATGCGCGCGACGCTCGGGAATTCGGGCAGGTAGCAGCACTCGAACAGCGCGTCGCCCGCGTGCGACGCGAGTCCGCCGAACACATCGGGGCGGAGCATCGGGACGACCATCGCCCCATAGCCGCCGGACGATTTCCCGGCCAGCCCACGGTGGTCGCGGTCCGGGCTGGTCGGATAGCGGCCATCGATGAACTCGACCACCTCATCGCACAGGTAATCCAGATAGCGCCCTGTGCCGGCCGAATTGAGGAACTGGGAGCCGCCCCGCGAAGTCCACGCGTCGACGAGCACGATCACGGCGTCAGGGCACTCGCCGTCGGCGAACATCGTGTCGAGGCGCTCGACGTAATTGGGCTCGAACGCCGAGCGGTTGAGCCACATATCGAGCTGTCCGGTGAACCCCTGGATCACGTAGATGGACGGCAGCCTCCGGTCATCGCCCGGCTCGACGCCGGGCGGGCGGTACACGTACAGCGGCCGGCGGGTCGGATCGCCAAGCGGGTTGCCCGCCAGCACCTCGGATTCGACGACGAGCCGGTCCAGGGAGCCGGCCAGCGGCCGGTCCCAAGGGGCGCCCGGCAGCCCATCGCGTTCGCGCAAACTCATGCATGCAACCTACGCGAAACCGCCCCGCGAGGCCGCGCCCGTTGCAGTCCGCGCCACCTGGGTATAGTCGATTCACGGTCCCCGCTAGGAGCCGAGATTTGACTGATCGAGCGCAGATTCAGCCGTCCAGCACTAACGGCGCCGAAGCGGACCTCGACTCGGTCGAGACGACTGAGTGGCTTGAGGCGCTCGACGCCGTCGTATCCCATGACGGGCCCGACCGGGCACGCCAGCTGCTGACGCGCGTCATCGAACGGGCCCAGACCGCAGGCACCGGCCCGATCGCCACCTTGACGACCCCGTACGTCAACACGATCCCGGCCGAGCTCGAGCCTCCGTTCCCGGGTGACGCGAAGCTCGAGCGGCGGCTGCGCTCGATCGTGCGCTGGAACGCGATCGCGATGGTCGTGCGCGCGAACAAGCTCTCCTCCGACCTCGGCGGCCACATCGCCAGCTACCAGTCCCTGGCGGCGCTCTACGAGGTCGGCTACAACCACTTCTGGCACGCGCCGACGGCTGACAACGGCGGGGACCTCGTCTACTTCCAGGGCCACTCGTCACCGGGCAACTACGCGCGCGCCTTCCTCGAGGGTCGGCTGACCGCCGAGCAGCTCGACGGCTTCCGCCAGGAGGTCTCGGCCGCGGGCGGCCTCTCCTCCTACCCGCACCCGTGGCTGATGCCCGACTTCTGGCAGTTCCCGACCGTCTCGCTGGGCATCGGCGCGATCACATCGATCTACCAGGCGCGCTTCATGAAGTACCTCGGAGCACGCGAGATCGCGGACACCGACGGCCGCAAGGTGTGGGCATTCCTCGGCGACGGCGAGATGGACGAGCCCGAGTCGATGGGTGCGACCGCGCTCGCCGGTCGCGAGCGCCTCGACAACCTGATCTGGGTGGTGAACTGCAATCTGCAGCGGCTCGACGGCCCCGTGCGCGGCAACGGCAAGATCATCCAGGAGCTCGAATCGGACTTCCGCGGCGCCGGCTGGAACGTGATCAAGGTGATCTGGGGCTCGCGCTGGGATCCGCTGCTCGCGGCCGACACCGACGGCCGGCTCGTGAAGGTGATGGAGGAGTCCGTCGACGGTGAGTATCAGACCTACAAGTCCCGCGACGGCGCCTACGTCCGCGAGCACTTCTTTGGCAAGGATCCGGTCCTGCTCGAGCGCGTCGAGCACATGAGCGACGAGGAGATCTGGTTGCTCAACCGCGGCGGCCTCGACCAGCAGAAGGTGTTCGCGGCCTACGAGGCGGCGGTCAGGCACACCGGTCGTCCGACGGTGATCCTCGCGAAGACGATCAAGGGCTACGGGATGGGCGTCTCGGGCGAGGGCCAGATGGTCACCCACCAGGCAAAGAAGATGACCGAGGACGCGCTGCTCGCGTTCCGTGACCGGTTCGAGCTGCCCCTCTCAGACGAGCAGGTGCGTGCGGCCGAGTACTACAAGCCGCCCGCCGACTCACCGGAGATGCGCTACCTGAGCGAATGCCGCGCGGCGCTCGGCGGCGAGATGCCCGCGCGCCGGCGTAAGTCCAAGGCGCTCGAGATTCCGGAGCTGACCCTGTTCCAGTCACAGCTCGACGGGACCGGCGACAGAGAGATATCGACGACAATGGCGTTTGTACGGGTCCTGGCCGCGCTGCTGCGCGACAAGTCGATCGGCCCGCACGTGGTGCCGATCATCCCCGACGAGTCGCGGACGTTCGGGATGGAGGGCCTGTTCCGCCAGGTCGGGATCTACTCGCCCGACGGCCAGCTCTATCAGCCCCAGGACTCCGAGCAGCTGATGTTCTACAAGGAGGACGAGCACGGGCAGATCCTCGAGGAGGGGATCACCGAGGCCGGCTCGATCTCGTCGTTCATCGCCGCCGGCACGTCGTACAGCGCCCACGACGTGCAGATGATCCCGTTCTACATCTACTACTCGATGTTCGGCTATCAGCGGGTCGGCGATCTCGTGTGGGCAGGCGCCGACAGTCGGACGCGCGGGTTCATGCTCGGCGGGACGGCCGGGCGCACGACGCTCAACGGCGAGGGCCTGCAGCACGAGGACGGCCATAGCCACGTGCTGTTCTCGGTCGTCCCGAACTGCCGCGCGTATGACCCGACGTTCGGATACGAGGTCGCCGTGATCATTCAGGAGGGCCTGAGGCGGATGCTCCGCGACCAGGAGGACGTCTTCTACTACCTGACGCTGATGAACGAGAACTACGTTCATCCGCCGATGCCCGACGGCGCGACCGACGGCATCCTGCGCGGCATCTACCTCCTGCGCGAGGCGCCCAATCCGACCGGGCCGCGGGTGCAGTTGCTCGGCTCGGGGACGATCCTCAACGAGGTGCTCGCGGCGGCCGATCTGCTCGAGTCCGACTTCGGCGTCAACGCCGCCGTCTGGAGCGCAACGTCGTTCACCGAGCTGCGCCGCGAGGGCATCGCGGTCGAGCGCTGGAACATGCTCCACCCGACCTCCGAGCCCCGCCGGGCGTACGTTTCGGAGATGCTCGACGGCCGCGGCGGGCCAGTGATCGCGTCGACCGACTACATCCGCGCCTACGCCGACCAGATCCGGCAGTGGGTGCCCGGGCGCTACCACGTCCTCGGGACCGACGGCTTCGGGCGCAGCGACTCGCGCCGCGGGCTGCGGCGGTTCTTCGAGGTCGACCGCCATTTCGTCGCGGTCGCCGCGCTCCGTGAGCTCGCCGAGGAGGGCACGGTCGACGCCCAGCTGGTGGCCGACGCGATCGCGAAGTACGAGATCGATCCCGACACGCCGATGCCGACGACCGTATGAGTACCGGAACGCTGACCGTCGAGGTCCCCGACATCGGCGACTTCGACGACGTCCCGATCATCGAGATCCTCGTCTCCGCCGGCGACACGGTCGCGGTCGAGGACCCACTGGTGACGCTCGAGTCCGACAAGGCGACGATGGACGTCCCGGCTCCCGCCGCGGGCGTCGTCAAGGAGATCGTCGTCAAGATCGGCGACCGCGTGTCACAGGGCACGGCGTTGCTGACGCTCGAGGACGAGGGTGGCGACGGGGCCGGGGACGAGTCCGATGCAACCGCGGCGACGTCGGAGCCGGAGGCGGCGGCGACCCCCGAGTCTGCGCCCGCAGCGGCCGAGCAGGAGCCCACTCAGCCCGAGCCCGAGCAGGACCCCAACGGTGGTGGGCCGATCTACGCAAGCCCCTCGGCGCGCCGCCTCGCGCGCGAGCTCGGGGTCGAGCTCAGCCGCGTGAGTGGCAGCGGACGCAACGGACGGATCACCAAGGACGACGTCCAGCAGACCGCCGACGGCGGCCGTCCGTCCGCGACGCCGTCCGCGCCTGCGGCGGGGGCCGGCCTCGATCTCCCGCCATGGCCGTCGGTTGACTTCGAGAAGTTCGGGCCGGTGGAGCGGGTGCAGCGCTCGCGGATCCAGCGGATCTCGGCACCGAACCTGGCGCGCAACTGGGTGATGATCCCGCACGTCACGCACAACGACGAGGCGGACATCACCGAGCTCGAAGCGTGGCGCAAGCGACTCAATGCGGAGCAGAGCGACGTGAAGCTGACGATGGTCTCGTTCCTGGTACTCGCGTGCGTGGCGGCGCTGAAGGAGTTCCCGAACTTCAACTCGTCGCTCGACGGCGAGCAACTGGTGCTCAAGCGCTACTACAACATCGGCTTCGCGGCTGACACGCCGGGCGGGCTGGTCGTGCCGGTGATCAAGGAGGCCGATTCGAAGGGGCTCCTCGAGATCGCCGGCGAGCTGACGACGCTCTCGGGCAAGGCCCGCGAGGGCAAGCTCTCGCCGGCCGACATGAGCGGCTCGACGTTCACGATCTCGTCGCTCGGCGGGATCGGGGGGACCTCGTTCACCCCGATCGTCAACGCGCCCGAGGTGGCGATCCTCGGCGCGACGCGGTCGGCGATCAAGCCAGTCTGGAACGGATCGGAGTTCGTCGGGCGCCTGATGCTGCCGCTGTCGCTGTCCTATGACCACCGCGTGATCGACGGCGCGGCCGCCGCGCGGTTCGTGGCCTTCCTCGTGAACGTGCTCTCGGATCTCCGCCGCGCGCTGCTGTGACTGCGTCTGAAATACGCGTCCCCGACATCGGCGATTTCACCGATGTCCCGGTGATCGAGATCCACGTCGCCCCGGGCGACCAGATCGCGGTCGAGGACCCGCTCGTCACGCTCGAGTCCGATAAGGCGACGATGGACGTGCCAGCGCCGCTCGCCGGCACGGTCACGCAACTGCGCGTCGGGATCGGGGACCGAGTCTCCGAGGGCAGCGTGCTGATGACTCTCGAGGCCGACGGTGCCCGGCCGAGCGAATCCGAAGGCGCTGACTCGAGTCGCGACGGCGATCTGCAGCGCGAGCCCGCGACGCCCGCACCTCCCCCCTCCGGCGACGGCGAGCGCGACTTCGAGGTAGTCGTCCTCGGCTCCGGGATCGGCGGCTACACAGCCGCGTTCCGTGCCGCCGACCTCGGACTGCGGGTCGCGCTCGTGGAGCGCTACGAGCGCCTGGGGGGCGTCTGTTTGAACGTCGGCTGCATCCCCTCCAAGGCGCTGCTGCACGCGGCGCGCGTGATCGCCGAAGCCGAGGAGATGGGGTCGCACGGGATCACGTTCGGGGATCCCTCGATCGACGTCGGCACGCTGATCGGCTGGAAGACGTCCGTCGTGGACAGGCTCACGAACGGGCTCGTCGGGCTCGCCAAGCAACGTCGAGTCGAAGTCATGCACGGGGTGGCGCGGTTCACCGGGCCGTCCTCGCTGGTCGTCGGCGAGCGGGAGATCACGTTCGAGAACTGCATCATCGCCGCCGGCTCACAGGCCGCGACGCTGCCCGGGTTCCCGGATGACCCGCGCGTGATCGACTCGACCGATGCGCTGTCGCCGGAGTCCGTGCCCGGGCGGCTGCTCGTGATCGGCGGCGGGATCATCGGCCTCGAGATGGCGTGCGTCTACGACGCTCTGGGCTCCAAGGTGACCGTCGTCGAGCTCCTCGACCACCTGCTCCCGGAGTGCGATCCGGACCTCGTCAAGCCGCTGCAGAAGCGAATCTCGGGACGTTATGAGGCGATCCACGTCGGCACCCGGGTGGCGGGCGTCGAGGCGACCCGAGACGGGCTGGTGGCGGAGATCGAGGGCGATCGGGCCGCAGACCTTTGATCAGGTTCTCGTCGCGGTCGGGCGGGTCGCAAACGGCCACGCGATCGACGCCGCCGCCGCCGGCGTGAACGTCGACGAGCGCGGCTTGATCGCGGTAGACCGCCGGATGCGGACCAACGTCGACGGTATCTACGCGATCGGTGACATCACCGGAGAGCCGATGCTCGCGCACAAGGCGTCACACGAGGGCAAGGTTGCGGCCGAGGTGATCGCCGGCGTCGCGGGCGCCGAGTTCGACGCCAAGACGATCCCGTCGGTCGCCTACACCGACCCCGAGGTCGCGTGGATGGGGCTGACCGAAACCGCGGCCAAGGAGGAGGGCATCGAGTACGAGCGGGCGGTGTTTCCGTGGGCGGCGTCGGGGAGGGCGCTCGGTCTCGGCCGCGGCGAGGGGCTCACGAAGCTCCTCTTCGAGCCGGGCTCGCAGCGACTGCTCGGCGCCGGCATCGTCGGCGTGTCGGCTGGCGACGTGATCTCCGAGACCGTGCACGCGCTCGAGATGGGCGCCAACGCCGAGGACCTCGCGCTGACCGTCCACCCGCACCCGACGCTGTCGGAGACAGTGGGCTTCGCGGCCGAGATCGAGGACGGGACGATCACGGACCTCGCGCCGTCTCGGGCGCGTCGCTGAGCAGCGCACAAAGGTGATCGATCGCCTGCGTTAGCGGCGCGCTAGGCGTTCCGTTTGCGCCCGAGGCGCCAGAGCAGCACCAACGCGAGGGCGCCGACCGCGACGTAGCGCGCCCGAGACGATCGAGTCCCGACGGCGCCCGGGCCGCTCGCCCCTCGATAGCTGGGGATCGCGAACTCCTCGGCGGCCAGAACGTCGTGCGCTTCCGCGATCCCCGTCGGATCGGCCGGAAGCGCGACGGGCCCATGCCGGAGCCCCGGATCCGGAGCCGGGACGCCGAACTCCTCGGCGGCCAGTACGTCGTGCGCGGGGTCCTGTGACGGGCTCTTGGGATCTGACATCGCGGCCGATGATCGCAAATGTGAACGCCGTTTGACAGGGCGCGAGTAATCTAAGTCCGAGAGACTGAGATCTGCTGGTAACGAAGCGCCCCAGGTGGTATCCTTCGCTTATTCGCAGTAAGCAACTAACGAAAGTGAAACGTTGATGAGCCGCCTTCTACTTGTCCCGCTTGACGATGTCGTCGTCTTCCCGGGCATGTCGCTAACGCTGGCGATCGAAGCTGGCGATGAGGATCGGGTCCTGCTGGTGCCCCGCCACGAGCAGGAATTCGCAGCCATCGGCACCGTGGCCGAGATCTCCGAGCGGGTCCGTCTGCCCGGCGGAGGCCGCGCGGTCGCGCTCCAGGGCCTGCACCGTGGGGTCGCCGGCGCCGCACAGACGATGCCCGATGGGCGTCTGTTCGTCGAGGTCGACGAGCAGCCCGATCCCGTTCCGGTCGACGGCAAGACCCGCAACCTCGAGCGCGAGTACCGCGCCGTGGTCGAGGAGATTCTCGACGTCCGTGGCGACGACGGCCGTATCTCCGCATTTCTGAGAAGCATTTCCGAGCCGGGCGCGCTCGCCGACACGAGCGGCTACAGCCCGGATCTCCGCTACGACCAGAAGGTCGAACTGCTGCAGACGCTCGACGTGACCGAGCGACTCGAGCTCGCACTGGGCTTCCAGCGCGAGCGGCTGGCCGAGCTCCAGGTCCGCAAGCGGATCCGCGAGGACGTCGAGTCCGGCGCTGAGAAGCAGCAGCGCGAGTACTTCCTGCGCAAGCAGATGGAGTCGATCCGCAAGGAGCTCGACGAGGACGACGCGTCGATCGTCGAGGAGTACCGGACCAAGATCGAAGAGGCCGGGATGCCCGAGCACGCCAAGGAGCAGGCCGAGAAGGAGCTGGGCCGCCTCGAGCGTATGGGCGAGCAGTCGGCCGAGTCGAGCGTGATCCGCACCTACCTCGACTGGCTGATCGCGGTGCCGTGGTCAGAGAAGTCCGACGAGAAGCTCGACCCCGAGAACGCGCGCGTGATCCTCGACGAGGACCACGCCGGGCTCGATGACGTCAAGGACCGGATCGTCGAGTACATCGCGGTCAAGAAGCTGCGTGTCGATCGCGGGATCACCGAGGACAAGCGCTCCGGCGCGATCCTGACCCTGATCGGACCACCCGGCACCGGCAAGACCTCGATCGGCGAGTCGATCGCCCGCGCGACCGGACGCGAGTTCGTCCGCATGTCGCTTGGCGGCGTCCGTGACGAGGCCGAGATCCGCGGTCACCGCCGGACGTACATCGGCGCGCTTCCGGGCCGCCTGGTCCGCGCGCTGCGCGATGCAGGGACGATGAACCCGGTGATCATGCTCGACGAAGTCGACAAGGTCGGCGCCGACTGGCGCGGCGACCCGTCGGCGGCTCTGCTCGAGGTGCTGGACCCGGCGCAGAACCACTCGTTCCGCGATCACTACCTCGATCTCGAACTGGATCTGAGCGGGGTCATGTTCATCGCCACCGGGAACGTCGCGGACACGATTCCCGGGCCGCTGCTCGACCGCATGGAAGTGATCCGGTTCGACGGGTACACGACCTCGGAGAAGGTCGCGATCGCCCGTGGCTACCTGTGGCCGCGCCAGCTCGAGCGCAACGGCCTGAGGGCCGATGAGGTCGAGATCTCCGACGAGATGCTGGAGACGGTGACCATTGAATACACGCGCGAGGCCGGCGTCCGCCAGCTCGAGCGCGACCTCGGCACGCTGCTGCGCAAGACCGCGACGAGGATCGCGTCAAACCAGGCGCAGGCCCCGGTCGTGATCGACCTGGAGGGAATCCGGGACGCCCTCGGGCGCCAGCGCCACTTCCAGGAGTCAGCGATCCGGACGGCGGTGCCCGGCGTCGCGACCGGTCTCGCGGTCACCGGCGCCGGCGGCGATGTGCTGTTCGTCGAAGCGACGGCAATGCCCGGCAAGCCCGGACTGACGCTGACCGGCCAGCTGGGCGACGTGATGAAGGAGTCCGCGCAGATCGCGCTCTCCTACGTCCGTGGCCACGCCGGCGAGCTCGGGATCGAGCAGCCCGCGTTCGACGAGCGGTCGTTCCACGTCCACGTCCCTGCGGGAGCGATCCCCAAGGACGGCCCCAGCGCGGGCGTGACGATGGTGACGGCGCTGACCTCGCTGCTCAGTGATCGCCCCGTGAAGCACACGGTCGGAATGACCGGTGAGGTGACGCTACAGGGTCGCGTGCTGCCAATCGGCGGCGTCAAGCAGAAGGTGCTCGCGGCGCATGCCGCCGGGCTCACCGACGTCGTGCTCCCGGAGCGCAACCGCGGTGACCTCGACGACGTGCCCGAAGAGGTCCGCGAGCAGATGAAGTTCCACTTCGCGATGACGATCGACGAAGTGCTCGGGGTCGCACTCGAGCAGCCGTCGGTCCAGTCAATCGCGGCCTAGCCCCCACACCCCAGGACCCCTCCCCCAGCGACCGGCCGCCGTCCCCACACGGCGGCCGGTCGGCTTCGTAGTAGCGTGAGGCACATGACCACGATCACCCCATCGCAAGAGCAGCAAGTAGTCGACCAGGTCCCGAAGCAGCTTTACATCGGCGGCGAGTGGCGTGACGGCGCCAAGGGCACGCTGTCGGTCGAGGATCCCTCGACCGGCGAGTCCCTCTGCGACGTCGCCGATGCGTCGGTCGACGACGCCAAGGCGGCGCTCGACGCCGCCGTCGAGGCCGGCCCGGAGTTCGCCAAGATGGCGCCCCGCGAGCGCGGAGAGATACTGCGCCGTGCGTTCGAGATGATCATCGACCGCAAGGACGATCTGGCGCTCTTGATGACGCTCGAGATGGGCAAGACCGTCAGGGAGTCGCAGGCCGAGATCACGTACGCGGCGGAGTTCTTCCGCTGGTTCGCCGAGGAGGCCGTGCGGATCGAGGGCCGCTACGCGGTCAACTCCAACGGCCAGGGCAGGGTGCTGACGATGAAGCAGCCGGTTGGCCCCTGCTTGATGATCACGCCCTGGAACTTCCCGCTCGCGATGGGCACCCGCAAGATCGGCCCCGCGATCGCGGCGGGCTGCACGATGGTCGTCAAGCCCGCCCAGCAGACGCCGCTGTCGATGCTGGCGCTAGGGAAGGTTCTCGAGGAGGCCGGCCTGCCCGGCGGCGTGCTCAATATGTTCACCGCGTCGTCCTCGTCTGAGACGACCGCCCCGCTGATCGCCGACCCGCGGCTGCGCAAGATGTCGTTCACCGGCTCGACCGAGGTCGGGCGCAAGCTGATGTCGCAGGCGTCGGAGACGCTGCTGCGGCTCTCGATGGAGCTCGGCGGTAACGCCCCCTTCCTCGTCTTCGAGGACGCCGACATCGACGCGGCCGTTGCCGGCGCGATGGTCGCCAAGATGCGCAACATCGGCGAGGCGTGCACGTCGGCCAACCGCTTCCACATCGCCGACGCGATCGCCGAGCAGTTCGCGGAGAAGCTCGCGGCGCAGATGAGCGCGCTCCGGGTCGGCCGCGGAGTCGAGGACGGCGTCGACATCGGTCCCCTGATCGACGACAACCAGCGCTCGAAGGTCTCAGAGCTCGTCCAGGATGCGATCGGGCGCGGCGCCCAGGCGATCGTCGGCGGCCACGCCCGCGACGGCGCCGGCTACTTCTACGACCCCACCGTGCTGACCGACGTCCCCGATGACGCGGAGCTGCTTCAGGAGGAGATCTTCGGCCCGGTCGCCCCGATCCGCAGCTTCGATGACGAGGACGAGGCGATTGCCGCAGCCAACAACACCGAGTACGGGCTCGTCGCCTATGTGTTCACGAGCAACCTCAAGCGTGCGCTGCGCGTGGTCGAGGGGCTCGAGACCGGCATGGTCGGCCTCAACCAGGGGATGGTCTCCAACGCCGGCGCGCCGTTCGGCGGCGTCAAGCAATCGGGCTTCGGCCGCGAGGGCGGTCACGAGGGGATCGAGGAGTACCTCGCGACGAAGTACGTCGCGGTCAACCTCTGAGTGGGATAGCAGAGAGGGGCGCCGATTTTGGCCCCTCGACGCCGAATAACCGGGACATCGGCTCGTCTGGCGACCGGTGGGAACCCACCTTTACCGCGGCCGACGCTGCGCTCGCTTGCGATGGGTCTCGTCGATGTACTTCCGCGGCTGCCCGCGCCGCTTATCGGCGGGTGTTGGCTGCCCGCATCCGCACGCGCACAGCCGGGGGTTCCGGGTCTCGCGCGCTCCGCAGGTCGAGATCGGTGGCGAGCAGCGCCTCGCGGTCTGGCGGGCGGTGGATGCCGGCAACGCGAAGCTGGGCGCGCGCGTGATGCACGGCGTGGTCGGTGAGGTTCGAAGCACGCGGACGGTGAGCTGCCAGAGCGGGGCGCTGCCGGGCTCGCGGTGCTCGGTGTGGGTCGCGTCGGGGTCGGCGACGCCGGTCTCCCGCTCGTCGATCCGGTTTCCTTCCTTGCCGCGGTGGCGGAGTGGGAGTATCGGCGTGACCACGTCGGCCAGCCCGTGAATGCCATGCGGGTCGTTGCTCCCCCGGCCTGTGGAAACCGTCGCGGCTAGCCGGGTTGCTTACTGGGCAAAGATCGTCGCGCCTTCCTCGATCCGTTCACGCGGTAGTTGGGTTCTCGTGAGGCGCTCCGGGCTGTCCGCTCGTTGTGCTCAGACGTTCGGGTCCGGAGGGGTGGTGGCGGGGGGCGTTCCCGGGCGGGTCGTCGGTCAGGTGAATGTCGCCTTGACGGTCGTGTCGGCGCTGATGGTCAGGCGGCAGGTGCCGGTGCCGGTGCACCCGCCGCCGCTCCAACCCGCGAACGTGGATCCGGTCGTGGGGGTTGCCGTCAGGGACACGATGAGACCGGCTGCGAGGCTTGTCGAGCAGCGGCCGGGACACGTGATCCCAGGGCCCGTGACCGTGCCGCGGCCAGTTCCGGTCAGCGACACCTCGAGCGTGTGACAGGCCTGTGCGGGGGTGGATTGCCCGGTGCACGTTTTTTGGATCTCAAACGCGCCGATGTCCGAGCCGTCGCCGCCGGTGGCGTTGGGCGCGCCTGCGAAATCGACCGGGCGATGATCGCCCCGTTGGTCGGTGCTTTGCCCAAATGTGCTGCCGCTGTCGATGGCCGGGCTTGTGGGTGTCAGCGCCATCGTGGCGGTCAGGCCACCGTTTCTGCGCAGCGGGCTGAGCAGCGGGTTGGCGATCTGCGGAGAGCCGGTGACCGTGCCTTGATCCTGGGCGAACGGGGCGGTGGCGAGCAGATCGAAGTGCGACACGTCGGCGTTGGCGCTGCCAAGCTCGGCCGGAAGGCCATAGGCGGTCTTCTCCGAAGCGAGATCGTAGGGCCATGCGGTGGAAGTGACGCCGTCTGCGACGATCGTGTCGCGCAGGGTCGTCTGGGCCTTGCGCGCGGTGTGACCGTCGTAGACGAGGTTGTAGATCTGAGAGGCGTAGTAGGCGCCAGAGTTATCGGCGATTGTCGAGCCGACCGCGGTGAAGGTGCCGCTCATGTTGAACACCGCTCCGCCGATGCCCTTCCCGTGATCGCTCACGTTGTCGCTGCCGCCGAGCGCGGTGTTGCCTTGGAGCGTCGAGTCGATGATGCTCAGCGTGCCCTGCATGTTGAAGATCGCTCCGCCCATCCCGCTGCCACCACCGCCGTCAGAGCCCTGAGCGCTCCCGCCACCGAATCCAGGAGCGCCCGCCGTGCCTCCACCGCCGGCGCCGCCGCCGAACCCGCCCGTCCCGCCCGCGCCGAGCGACCCGCTGCCGCCGCCCCCGCCGAACCCGCCGCCGCCGCCGCCGCCGATGCCCCCAGCACCGCCGCCGCCGCCGACGCCCCCACCGCCCGAGCCCCCGCAGTCGACGTCACCGAGCCCGACGCCCGCGCCACCCTCGCCGTAAGCGCCGCCGTCGCGCCCGGCGCCCGTACTCGTGCAGCGGCCGGACCCGCCGCCGCCGCTACCGTCTCCGCTGTTCGCCTGAACCGAGGACCCGCCGCCGAACCCCCCGAGCCCCGTCAAAGGCCCGCCGCCGAAACCGGTACCGCCACTCTCACCGGTAGCGACGAAGCCCGCGCCTCCGCCGCCGGGGGAGTCGCCGGGTTCGTCGCTGCCAAGCCCTCCGAGCCCTCCGCCGAAGTCACCACCGCCGAAGCCACCGCCGTAGTCGTTGGCGTTAGAGCTCGAACCGATCCCGCCGCCACCGGAACCGACCGACGTGTCGATCGTTGACCCGCCCTGAGCGGTGTTCGCGGTCAACGTGCTGCGCTGGATCACGACCGCGCCCATGTCGAAGATCGCACCCCCCATCCCCGCGCCCCCGCCACCACCATCGGAATCCCCGCCTTTCGCCATCCCGCCGCTGAGCGTCACACCGATCAACGTCAGCCGCCCGGCGCCCGGTGACACATAGCCCCGGGTGTTCGCGTTGGCGGGATCCGCGCCCACGAACAAAAGGCGAAACGGCGGCGTTCCCGTCGCGTGGCTTCGCTGGATGGTCGCGCCATTGCCTTCGATCGTCACGTTGCTCGCGATCGGGGGCAGCCCGTTGGGACCGAACCAGCGGTTGTCGACCGCGCTGAGGGTGTACACGCATCCCCGCCCGAGGGCTACCGTGTCCGCGCCGCCGGAGGCGTTCGCCTCGAAGATCGCCGCCCTCAGCGACGCGGCATTACCCGTCGTGCCAGAGCACGCCGCCGCAAAGGTCGCCGCCCACCCCGACCGCGGAGCGACGAGCACAACAAGCAGACACCCGAGCGATAGCCGCGCACACAAACGCAACCATCTCTGACCCAACAAGCCAGCCCGTCGACAGCGACCCACACGCAACGACACCGACGACGCCAACGCCGCCGGCACGATCCAACCACAACCGAGCGCGACCACCCCAGCAACCCCAACCCCGAAACGCCTCATATCGCACTCCCTTGTTCAGACAGACCGTCGTTAGGTTCACGTCGTAACACCGTCACGCCTGTGAGCCGGGGCTGACGATGACCATGTCGGCGACGCGGATGATCTCCTCGAGCCGCAGCTCAGCGAGCAAGGCGTGCTGGCAGACCGCTTCGGGACCAGTGGCCTCATAGACGCCAGATCGTGCCGCCGCGCTGCGCATACAGCAGATCTCAGCCTCCTCAGTCCCGTACATGTTGGAGTCGACGCTATGCCGCCCCAGCTGGCGCAGCATCGGCAGGACCACCCATGTGGCGCCCGCCGATACCCATCTTTGGTTCGGTCGGGAGCATAAGGCAGGTTAGGCGCCGGGCGGTGGGATGTGCGGCACGGCCGTGTGTCGATTGACACGGTCGACTGGACCGCCTTGGAGTACGTTCTGGGATTAGCTACCTTCTCGTCCCGGGCGACGATCTCGTCCACCTGCGCCGATGAGAGCACGGGGATCGCGCGCCGGGTGCCGGTGTCGTCGGTGTAGTCGATCGTCCCGCCGTGTACGGTCGCGACCACGGCCATCGAGTCGGTGTCGCAGAACGCGTACGTGCCGCCGGCATGCGTGACGAGCGCTTCGAGGGTGGCGAGCATGAGCCGGGCGGCGGACGCGATCAGCCGCGACCGGCCTCGCCGAACACCTCAGTGAGCTTGGGCGCGGCCGGCCCGTGACGGACGCGGCGGCCGCCAGTTCGTTACGAGGTAATCCGCTTCGCTGACTGAGAATCCCACCGATCCAAAATCGGCGCCCCTCTCTGCTATCCCGTCAACCTCTGAGTCCGGTCGCTACGGCGCGGCGGGCAGAGCGTCAATGATGAACAGGCGCGCCGGTTCGTCGCCGTGATTGCGCCCCCGGTGCGCGGGGGCGGCGGGGAGCCGGAATGCCTGTTGCGCAGCGACCCGCAGCGCCGGTGAGCCGTCCTCGAACTCGTACTCGAGCTCGCCGCTGACGAGATAGCCCGAGTGCGGGCTGTCGCACCACTGCGTCCGCCCGGCGCCCGGCGCGTACTCGACCATCGCCCAGCGCACACCGTCGACGATCTGCTCGGCATCACGGACGTCGGGGTCGTGCTCCACCGGTGATCCGCCAAACGACAGGACCAGCGGCGGCGAGATCGGCTCCGGCTTCATGAGGACGCAGCTTAGAGCGCGGCCGCCTGCGACCTGAGGCCGCCCGGTCACGAGCGTGACCGGAGCGGAGCGCGCCACCGCTGGCGCGCTCCGCCCGATCGCGGATTGGGTCCTACTGCCCCGCGGCCTTGACCAGCTGGTTGATGAACCCGGCGTTCGGGCTCCCGAGGCCGGTCATGTTGTCGTAACCGGCGGTCGTGTTGAGCGCGACGTTCTGGGTGGTGCAGTCCGTCGCCGAACTGCAGAACTGTTCTGGACCCTCGTAGTCGATGATCCGCGTCGTGAACAGCATGCCGTCGCTGCTGTCGATCTCGTTCGCGAAGTCAGCCCGCGACTGATCCTGCTTGCCCGCGGGCCCGACATCGAAGATCGACTTCGCCTTCCCGGCCAGCGAGTAGATCGCCGGGTTCAGGAACCCGAGCGGCCGACCCAGCGTCTGGTCGGCACGGGCCACCACGCCCGCGAACAGTGGCGAGGAGACGCTCGTACCGCCGATCCGGTACTGGTCATAGAACACCCCGTTGGGGAACGTCTGCGTCTCCCCGACCAGCATGCCGGTCGCGGGATCGGCGTCCATCGAGATGTCCGGCTCGACCCGCATCGGCGTCGAGCCGCGCAGCTCCGAGAGCTTGGTTGGAACCACGCCAGCCTGATACGACGGCTGGGTGTAGGCGTAGCTCGTGCCGCCGCCCGAGCCTCCGTCGAGGGCGAGGTCGATCGGCAGCCAATGGTCGAGCTGCTTGCGCTTGCAACCCTTCGCGGCGAGCACGGTCGAGTTGCACAGCGTGCTCTTCGCCGTCGACCAGCCGTACTCGCCCATCCGCGAGCCGTTCTTGGCGACCTGCAGCGTGGTGCCGCCGACCGCCGTCGTGAACGGGCTCGAGGCCGGGTAATCCGGAGTTGTGACGCCCAGCGTTGTGAACTCGTCGCCGTCGTCACCGCTCGAGAAGGTAACCGTGATGCCGGTTCCGGCGGCCATCAGCAGCACGTCGTCGGTCGGCGCTCGGTCGGCGTCGCTCTGCAGGAAATCGCCGCCGTCGAAACCGTAGGAGTTGGTGATCACGTCGGCGAGGTGACCGTCGACGAGGGTGCGCAGCGTCTTCAACAGCCCGCCGTTGCAGTTCTTAGCACCCGCGTAGAGGATGTTGGCGCCCGGAGCGGTCCCGTGCACCGCCTCGACGTCGAGCGTCTGCTCGCCGAACCAGCCACTCGCGCCGCACTGGTTGATGTCGTTGAAGCCGTTGGTCGGCAACTCCGAGAACTGTGACGCGTTGAGCGGGTTGCTCGGGTCGTTGAGCGCCGCGAACGTGTGCGCGTCCGCGAACAGCGTCGGCGACTGGTAGGCGTCGACGATCGCGACGGTCACGCCGGTGCCGTTGTCGCCACCCGTGAGACCGTAGGCGCTGCGGAACTGAGACGGCGTGTAGCCGCACACCGCCCACGGCGGGTTCGCCGGGTAGCCCTGACCGAACGGCGGCAGGACCGAGTCGATCTGCTGGTTGTAGAACTTGCCGCACGGTTGCGCGACCCGGAAGCCCGGGGGCTGTGGGATGTTGTTGCCGGTCGCCTGCGGGGTGCTCGAGGCCTGCGGCGTGCCGGTCGTGCTGCTCGGCTTCGCGAGCGTCTGGTCGACGCCGCTCACGCCTTGCACGATGTCGCCGATGCTGGTGGGCACGGCGAGCGCCCGGTTCGCGAGCCGGAGGTCGTGTCCCTGGACCCGATACATCGCGAGCGAGGTCGAGAACGCACGCTCGACCTGCGCGGCGGTGCCGGAGGCCGAGACCTCCATCCGGTCCGCGGACGCGCCGGCGACGTTGAAGCCGCTCTGGTGCAGGAAGCTCTCGACCGCGTGAACGCTGCTCGTCGACGGCGAGAACCGCGCCTCCCACTGCGCCGCCGTCAGGAACTTGCCGTAGGACGCATTGCCCGGGGTTGAGACGGCGGTCGCAAAATTCTCGGCTGCCTGCTGATCGGGCAGCTTGAGGTTGACCTGGAAGGCAACCTGGCTGTTGCCCGCCACGGCGCCCGTGCGGGGCGCTCGACTGGCCGCGCGCGAGACCGAATTGCGCAGCTTTACGGTTGACGAGGTTGCTGATGCCAGGGCAGGCGTAACCGCGAGCGTGCACGCGGCCGCGGTACTTGCGCAGACACCAACAACCCCTGCTCGAAAGTGCATCAATGCTCCTCCCGAAGGGGGTTACCTGGATGGTCGGAAACCCTAGCGAAGCGCGGGCGCGCGTGGGGCGGTACGACGGCCACCGCGGGGCCGCGGAGCCCGGCCGAGCCCGACCTCACAAATGATCTGGCGTCCCGGTGTCCAAGAAGCTGCGTCATGGCTTCCGCTCCCCTGTACCCTCATGAAAGCCAATGGCGTACGCAGAGGAGAGCCCGCGGATGTCGGGAGCGATCAACCAGCATTCGGCTGCCCTCGCCAACGAATGGCGGCGCCTGACGCGCGCCGCCACGGGGGTCGCGCTGCTGACCGCCCCTGCCTTCTTCGTGATCCTCTACGACTCGAACCACCTGAGTCTGATCCTGGCGCTGCTCGTGACGCTGATCGCCGTGGTGATGTTCCGCGGGCTGGTCGAGGTCGTGGTCCGCAAGCTGATCCCGTCCCCGAGCCTGTACGGGGCCGACGAGAGCCTCAAGCAGGACGACATCGTCGCCCGCCGGCGCTACTGGTTCTGGCGCGCGAAGTTCCGTCGGCTGCCGTTCTACATCCTCATCATCCTGGGGCTGCTCGCGCTCTGTCAGGTGCTGTTCGCGTTCGCCGGCGTGAGCGCGCCGTTCTTCCATCCGTTCGATGGACTGCATCAAATCTTCCCGCCCGACACGCTGCCGCAGCTGGCGCTCGTCTTCATCCAGCTGCCGCTCCTGTTCTTCGTCAATTTCGCGATCTTCTTCGGGCCGTTTTTGTTCTTCGCCGTCCGCCAGATCCGCGGGTATGAGCCGGGTGACGCGACCTGGGGCGTGAAGATCGACGACGTTCGTGGCCAAGCCGAGGCCAAAGAGGAGATCACCCGCGTGATCACCCTGTGGCAGTCGGGCGAGGAGTTCGAGAACGCCGGCGGCAAGCGCGAGCGCGGACTCCTGTTCCTCGGCGCGCCGGGCACCGGCAAGACGATGATCTCGAAAGCGATCGCGACCAACTTCAACTGCCCGTTCGTCACGATCCCGGGTTCGGGCTTCGCCGGCATGTTCATCGGCATGGACGCGATCACGGTGCAGTTCCTCGCGCGCAAGGCGCGCAAGCTCGCGTCCAAGTGGGGCGGCCAGTGCATCGTGTTCATCGACGAGATCGATGCCGTCGGGATGCGCCGCCAGGCGCTCGGCGGCGGCGGCTTTGGCAACACGGGTGCCGAGCCGACGTCGATCCACGACCTCTGCTTCTTCGGTCCCAACGGCTCGCTGACGTCGAGCGGTGATCTCGTGCTCGAGTCGCGCGCGTGGCGTGACAAGCTGTTCAGCCAGCGGGGCGAGTCCTCGATCACCGGCTACGCGACCTTCGCACAGCGGACGACCGAGCGCATCCAGCGCCTATACCCGGGCTTCGGGATGGGCGGCGGCATGGGCGGCATGGCGCTCAACCAGCTGCTGGTGGTGATGGACGGAATCGACGAGCCGCCACTGATGCGCAAGGTGATGACCAACAAGTTCAACACCTTCCTCGACGCGATGTTCATCGTCCCGTCGAAGGTCGGCAAGCTCCCGCTCCGGCTGCGGCCGCCGCGGCCTCGCCAGGAGCAGATCTACTTCATCGGCGCGTGCAACGTCCCGATCCAGGTGCTCGATCCCGCGCTCACCCGGCCGGGCCGGATGGGACGCCACATCTGGTTCCGTACCCCTACCAAGGACGACCGGCTCGACATCCTCGACCTCTACCTCGGGAAGGTCGCCCACGAGCCCGACCTCGACACCGACCGCCGGCGCGACGAGCTCGCCCGGATCACGAACGGCTACTCGCCGTCGATGATCGAGCAGTGCTGCTCGATGGCGCTGACGATCGCGCACACCGAGGGACGCCGCGAGTTCGCCTGGCGCGACATCGTCGAGGCGATGACCACGGTCGAGACCGGAACGGCCCAGAACATCGAGTACATCCAGGAGGAGACGCGCGCGGTCGCGATCCACGAGGCGGGACACGCTGCCGCCGGCCACGTCTACCTTGAGAAGGACGTCCTCTCAACGCGCCTCTCGATCCGCAAGCGCGGCGGCTCGCTCGGGCATTACCAGAGCATGGAGAAGGACGAGCGCTTCTCGCACTTCCGCAGCCGCGTCATGGGAGGCCTGATCATGACCCTCGGCGCGATGGCCGCCGAGCACGTGTTCTACGGCGAGAACTCCCAGGGCGTGAGCGGTGATGTGGGCAGCGCGACGGCGACCGCGGCGGCGATGGTCGGCATCTGGGCGATGGGGCCGGACCCGGTTCACATCGCGCTCGACATCGACGAGGAGGATGAGCACAAAGAGGCGGTGACGAGGCGGCTCGAGCGGATCGGATCGACGATCATGAACCGCGCCGGCGGCTCGATGCTGATGGAGGATCCGGTCGGCTCGATCCTGCGCAATCAGGACAAGAAGCGCGCCGCGGCTCAGATCCTCGGCCAGGCCTACGTGACCGCGTACGCGCTGATGTCCTCCAACCGCGATGGCATCGAGCGTATTGCGGACGCGCTCATCGATCGCAAGGAGCTTCACGGCGACGAGGTCGGCGAACTGCTCGACAGCGTCCGGCTCAAGCGTCCCGATATCGACCTGACCAACCCGGAGACATGGCCGACGGTATGAGCGAGCAGCCCCCGGTCGCGCGTTCGATTGACGAGCACGCGGTCGGCACCGCGCTGCCCAAGTCCTCGGCCAAGTCGCGTCGGCGCCTGGGGCGTCCCGCCTCGCCCCACGCCCACCGGTTTCGCACCGCGACGACGCTCCTGATCGGGTTCGGGGTCGGAGCGTTGCTGATCGCGATCGCCGTGGCCGTGAGCAGCAGCGGCCAGAGCAAGCCGTCGGCGCCGTGGTCGGCCTGGGCTCCGACCGACGGCGGTACACAGGGAGCACGCGAGATCGCCGACCACGTGGCGCCGCTCTACCGGCTCTCCTCCGTCGATCAGCTTGCAGTCGTGACGCTCGTCAACCTCGAGTCGACCTCACAGGCGACCGCGGCAGCCGAGGCGGCCGCGAATGGGACGCCGAGCGCGTCGAGCGGCCTCCAGGTGGCGGTCAGGACGAACCCAAGCTCGAGCGCCGTGTCACTGCTCGGCGGGAACACGATCGCCTACAACCTATGCGGGATCGGCGGCAAGAACTGCGCGATCGGGGTCGGGAGCGCGTCGACCAACCGCCTCCTGCTCCTGCGCCGCGAGGCGCTCGAGCTCGCGCTCTACACGTTCAAGTACGTCAACGGCGTCGACAACGTCGTGGCGATCCTGCCGCCCGGCCACACGCAGCAGACGAGCACGCTGTCAAAGAAGCTCCCGACCTCGGATTCGGGCGCGAGCAAGCCGGTCGACATCGCGGTGCTGTTCGTCAAGCCCGAGCTGCAGCCGCTGCTCGAGCACCCGCTGAGCGCGACGCTGCCGGAGGAGTTCCCGCCGACCGTGGCCCAGATGGCGAACGCGCCAGAGGCCGGGCTCGTAGACCAGATCACGGCGCACGGGCTGTTCTCGGAGAAGCTCCAGCAGGCCCAGGACGGCAGCAACCTCATCGTCCTGGATCCGCTTCCGCCGCAGTAGCACGCGGCTCGTAGCCCGGACAGCTCGTAACCGGTAGCCGCGGATATCGCGGGAAGCGGTCGGGCTCGGTTCGCGACCGCCGGCAGAGCGAGAAGACGGAACCGCGGGTATTGCGCACGATCTGCTGGTGACGGCAGTGGTCGCAGAGTCCGGCGCCGGGCTCGCGCCGGGGGCCGGCGGTCACCGCGTGAGCTCCTCCAGCAGCAGCACGAACGACTGATAGGTCCGCCCGGTCACCTGCTGCAGGGCGAGCTCGCAGGTCCGGTTGCTCGAGACGCAGCGGTCAAAGTGCGCGCCATCGAGCTCGCGGGCCACATCGCGCAGCGCCGACGCGGGGAGCTCGGGGTGCAGCCAGCCGCGGTCGCCCGCCATCCCGCAGCATCCGGTCGCGGCCGGGACCACGACCTCGTCGGCCAGTCGCGAGGCGATCGCGGTCAGCTTGCCGGTGAGCCCGAGCTGCGTGCAGGCGCACGTAGGATGGACGGCGATGCTGCGGACCCGGTGGTCGATTGTGAGCCGGTCGATGACGTGGTCATGGACCCACTCGATCGAGTCGAGGACCTCGATCCCGTCGTGCTCGAGCTCGGTCACGATCCCGTGCGTGCATGAGCTCGCGTCGATCACGACCGGGAGCCGCCCGCCGTCGCTCCAGCGCCGCAGCGCCGCCGCGGTGTGGGCGGCCATGTGATCGTGGCCGGCGCGATAGCCCTTCGAGCTCCACGGGACGCCACAGCAGTGCCCCGCGACGTCGTCTGCAATCCACAATGGCAGCCGGGCCCGCGCCGAGATCGCCACCAGCGCCTCGGGCAGCGTCGGAGTTGCACCGGCGCCACGGGGATTGCCGAAGATCCGGTTCAGGCACGAGGGCAGGTAGACCGCCGCCGCGCCGGCGCGCGTACTTCGGGGCAGCCGCGACGGGGCCGGAGCCGGTGCGTTTGGGGCCCAGGTGGGCACGAGGTCGCCGCCGGCGGCGGCGCCGATCCGTTTGCTGGCGCCGGCGACGGCCCGATCGCCGACCACGCGCGCCGCGAGGCCGCCGCCTCTCAGCGCCCCGCGCGCGGCGCGTTCGACGGCCGCGTAGCGCTTGGCGACCCCGAGCGCAACGCGCTCGTTGCGGGCGCCGTGCTCACGATGGCGCAACTGCTTGACGAGCGTGCCGGTGTCGATCGCAACCGGGCAGGCGGCGGCACACGACCCGTCGGCCGCGCACGTCTGGAGCGCGTCATATTCGTACTGCGCCAGCAGCGCTTCGAGCACCGGCGAGTCCTGCGGCTGGCGGGCCATCTCGCGGCGCAACGCGATCCGTTGGCGGGGCGTCGTGGTCACGTTTCGCGACGGGCAGATCGGCTCACAGAAGCCGCATTCGATGCACTTGGTGGCGATCTCCTCGATCTCGGGCACGGTCTTGAGGCTGCGCAGGTGGGCACCGGCGTCGCGGCTGAGCACGATCCCGGGGCCGAGGATCCCCCCCGGATCGGCGAGCTGCTTGACGCGCCACATGAACTCGGTCGCCTTCGGGCCCCACTCGCGCTCGACGAACGGGGCCATGTTGATTCCGGTTCCGTGCTCGGCCTTCAGCGAGCCGTCGTAGTCGTCGAGGATCAGGTCGACCAGCTCGCGGATGAAGGCGTCGTAGCGCTCGACGTCGGCTTGCTTGGCGAAGTCCGGAGTGAGGATGAAGTGGAGGTTCCCCGCCGACGCGTGTCCGGCGACGCCGGGCAGGAAGCCGTGCTTGGACAGCAGTGCCTGCAGGTCCTTGGCGGCCTCCGCGACGCGCTCGGGACGCACGCAGATGTCCTCACTGATCAGCGACACGCCGGGCGGTCGTACGGCGGCCATCAGCCCGTACATCCCCTCGCGCACGTGCCATAGCATCTCGATCCGCGCGCGCTCGCGGCTGAACTCCGGCTCGCCGATCAGCGGCCTGCCGTCGAGGATCTTCAGTGCCTCGCGCTCAGGCCCGTCCAGCCCGGACGGTTCGTCGGCCCGGAATTCGACCAGCAGCGCGGCCGACGTCGGCGGCAGCTCCTTCCACTCCTCGGGCGTGCCCGGCATGTTGTACGCCGCGGCGATCAGCGTCGGGGCGACCATCAGCTCGGTCGCCGTCGCGCCCGCTCCGACCAGCTCCCCGACCGCCGCGGCGGCGCTGTCGAGATCCTCGAAGCCGATCAGGCCGAGCGTCGTGTGGCGGCCCAGCGGGACCGTCTCAAACACCGCTTCGGCGACGAACGCAAGCGTTCCCTCCGAGCCGATCACGAGCCGCCTGAAGATCTCAAGCGGCGTGTCGGCGTCCAGGAACGCGCACAGCCGGTAGCCCGTCGTGTTCTTGATCTCGAACTTGCGGGCGATCCGGTGCGCGAGCTCGGGGTCGGCACGGATCTCGTCGCGGATCTCGGTCAGCCCCGCCGCGAGGCCGGGGTTCGCCCGCTTGAAGCGGTCCTCGGCCTCCGGCGCCGCCGTGTCGACGATCGTGCCGTCGGCCAGCACGAGCTTCAGCGCCCGCACGGTCCGGTATGAATCGGCGACGATCCCGCACCGCATGCCGCCGGAGTTATTGGCCACCACGCCTCCGACGCACGCGATCTGCGTGCTCGCCGGGTCGGGCCCGATCCGGCGGCCGTGCCGGGCGAGCAGACGGTTGGCGAGCCCGAGCGTCACGCCCGGCTGGAGGCGCGCGAGCGTGCCCGCGTTCTCGATCCGTGCGCGCTGCCAATGGTGGCGCGCGTCGACGAGGATCGAATCCGTCTGCGATTGCCCGTTGAGACTCGTGCCGCCGGCGCGGAACACCAGCGGGGCCTCGAGCTCGGGCGCGAGCCGCATCAGCGCCGCGACGTCGGCGGCGTCCCGGGGTCTGACGATCGCCTTCGGGATCATCCGGTAGGGGCTCGCGTCCGACGCGTAGCGCACGAGATCGAGCGCGCGGGTCAGGACCTGGTCGGCGCCGAGCGCCTGCACCAGCCGCGCCCGCAGCGGCTCCGGCGTCCCCTCGGCGACCCAGTCCGGCGCTCGGTCGGCGGCCGGCTGAGGGTGTTCGGGGGCGATCCGGCGGGCCTGCGGTGCGAGCGAGGCGCGGCCCATCACTCGAGCCACATTCCCGACGCCACCGGCACCTGGAGCAGGCGCGGGCCGTCGTCGGCCGCGATCGCGTCACGCAATCCGTCGGTCAGCTGCTCGCGTCCGGACACCTCGTGCGCGTCCATTCCGTACCCGCGTGCGACGGCCGCGACGTCGAGGCCGGGCAGATCGAGGCCGGGCGCGCCGCCGACCTGCTCGAGCATCGCAAACCACTTGAGGATCGCGTACTCGTCGTTGCGCAGGACCACGAATGTGACCGGAACCTTGTAGGCGACGGCCGTCCAGAGGGCCGTGATCCCATACTGCGCCGAGCCCTCGCCGAGCACGCACACGACGGGGCGGTCGGGCTCGGCAAGCTGGACGCCGACCGCGGCCGCGATCCCGAACCCGAGGCCGCCGCTGGCACAGAAGTAGTAGCTGCCCGGGGACGAGATCCGCAGTCGGTTGCGTAACGAGAGCGTGCACGACGGCGTCTCGACGACCGCGATCGCATTCTGTCGCCAGGCATCCGCGAGCGCCGCCATCGCCTCGGAGCCACTGAGCGGATCCGACTGCGGCGGCTCACCCGGCTCCGGACGCGGCCGCGGCGCCTCGCGCCGCCCCTCGGGCACGAGTTCGACGAGCCGCTCCAGCGCGAGCGCGACGTCGCCGACGATCGCGTCACCCATCGGGGCGCGCGCCGCCTCGCCCGGGTCGCTGGTGATCGCTACCAGCTCCGTGCCTTGCGCCAGCAGCGGGCCAGGGAGGTAGGGGTAGTACGGGAACACCGACGAGCCGACCACGAGCACGAGGTCGTACCCCTTGAGCGTCTCGCTGAGCGGGCCGATCGCGGGCGGCAGGATGCCGGCGAACTGGGGGTGGCGCTCGGGGAAGCCGAGCCGTGAGCCGCCCGTCGCCGGGTTCGCCCAGACCGGCAGCCGCTGCTTCTCGGCGAGTGCGACCGCCGCGTCCCAGCCGCCGGACGCGTCGATCTCCGGGCCGGTCACGAGCGCTGGCCTCGCCGCCGCGGCGAGGCGGCTCGCGAGCTCGGCAAGCGCGGTCGGGTTCGGAGCGCTGCGGCCGGTGACGGTCCGAGCGCGCGCGTGGTCGGCGCGGTCGGCGTCGGCCTCCTGTGACCAGTCGTCCATCGGGATCGACACGAACACGGGCCCGCGCGGAGCCAGCGTCGCGTAGTTGATCGCGCGCGCGAGCGCGCCGGGGACGTCCTGTGCACGCGCCGGCTCGTGGCTCCACTTGACGTACGGCTGCGGGCCGATCGTCGCGTCGCGATTTGTCAGATTCGCCTCGATCGTGATGTGGGGGCGAACCTGCTGGCCGGCGGTTACCACGAGCGGCGCCTTGTTCGCCTGCGCGTTGAAGATCGCGCCGACCGCGTTGCCGACGCCCGGAGCGGTATGAAGATTGACGTGGGTCGGCCGACCGGTCGCCTGCGCGAAACCGTCGGCCATCCCGACCACGGCCTGCTCCTGGAGCCCGAGCACGTACCGGAAGTCGTCCGGGAAGTCGGCCAGCATCGGCAGCTCCGTCGAGCCGGGGTTACCGAAGATCGTCGTCATCCCGTGGGCGCGGAACAGGTCGAACGTCGCTTCGCGGACTGTGGCCATCGGGCCCGGGCCTCCTTGGTCGGTGGCCCGAGACCCTAATGCGCCGCGGGCGTCGGCGCGCCGCGGTTGCGGTGGCCGATCAGCGCTCGGCGAGGACTTCGCGGGCGGTGCGCTCGCCCGAACTGACCGCGCCGTCCATGTACCCGTTCCAGTAGGTCGCGGTCTCTGTGCCGGCCCAGTGGATGCGCCCCACCGGATCGCGCAGACGCGGCCCGTAGCTCACGAACGACCCGACCGCGGGGATCCCGACCGGGCATCCGCGCGTCCACTGCTGCTGGCTCCAGCTCGTCTCGAAGAAGTCGCGCGGATGCTTGGCCTGAGGCCCGAAGAAGGTCGCGAGCTGGGCGAGGACGGCCGCGCGCCGGTCAACGGGCGACAGCCGCGCGTAGCGGCGGGCATTGTCTCCGCCCACGAACCCGAACACGACGCCGGGCTTGCCGCCGGGAGGCGAGTCGTCGACCGTGTAGCTGATCGGAAAGCTGGTCGCCACGGCCGAGCCGGTCAGGCCCTTCGCGCGCCAGAAGGGATGGTCGTAGACCGCGGCGACCTTCGTCAACGTGCCCTGGCCGTAACGCTGAGTGAGCTGGTCGCGCTCGAACGGGAGGATCGGGTCGTAATCGATCCGGCCCGCGAGGGTCGGCGCGATCGCGACGATCACGCGCCTTGCCCTGACCGTCTTGCGGTCGGACACGACGGTCACCCCGGCACGTCCCTGGACGATCCGGCGGACGGGTGAGCCGAGCACGACTCGGCGCCCTAGCTCTCCCGCAAGCTTGATCGGCAGCAGCTGCGACCCACCCACGAACCGCTCGGCCTGAGCGCCGCCGCGAGTGTTGAAGTTGCGCTCGAACGTTCCCGGATTCTTCGGGTCGCCCGAAGCCGCGATGTAGAACAGCGCGAACAGCAGCGAGAGCTCGCGCGGCTCGGCACCGAAGATCGGCCGCAGGGCGGCGGCCGTCAGCTCCTGGAATCGCGCCGTCGCGTTGTGCTCGTTGAGGTAGGTCTGCACCGTCTGGCCGTCGAGCTCAGTCGCGTTCGGCGCCGTCCATGGAGCGTTCACGGGGACCGACTTCGAGAGCTGGTCGAGCGCCAGGACGTTGCTCGCCAGCTCTCCGGCAATCATCGGATCGGGCGGCGCGGTCCCGAATGGGCCCCTGTCGCTGTAGGTCAGCCGCTCGCCGTCGGCGATGTAGACGTCGTCGCCTGTGTCGTAGACCGGGAAGGTGTCGACCTTCAGCTCGCGCGCGAGCCTGGCGACGTGATCCTGGGTCGGGCCGACGAACGTGGCGCCGCGTTCGGAGATGTGGCCGTGGCCGAGGTCGTGATTCCAGATCCGGCCTCCGACCCGGTCGCGCGCCTCGAGCACGATCACCGAGTGACCGGCGCGCGCGATCCGCCGGGCGGCCGTCAGCCCAGCGATCCCGGCCCCGACGACGACGACGTCAGCGTCGCCCGACGGGCTCGCGCTGCGGCGCTTGGAGGCATCGGCGGCCTCGGGCAGCGCGACCGCGGCGCCGCCCGCGACCGTCGCTGCGACGAAGCCGCGGCGTGTGATCCGGCTATTGCTCACGGCTTTCAAACCCTGAGCAGAGCCCTGTAGTTGCGGTGGTTCGAGCGCCGGCTCGCGCGGTGGACGGGTTCCCGGTGGCGTTCGAGCATCGCACCGATCCTAGTAGCGCCTCACGGGTCATCGGCGCACGGTTAGACGAGGTCAAGCGCGCGGCGGATCGTGACAGAAGGCACTATACTTTGTGAAGTATGGGAACCTTCTGGCGCCTGCTTGCGTTTCTGCGCCCATATCGAAAGGGCGTGATCTGGTCCTTCGTGCTCGCGTTTGGCGCCCTCGGCGGGACGGTCCTGATCCCATGGCTGACGGGCGTCGCGATCAACGCGATCCGCGCGCACGACCACCGCAGGCTCGTGCTGCTCGCGGTCGCGATCACGGGCGCGGGACTGATCCGGCTCGTGTTGAGCGTGTACAGGAGGTTGATCGCCGGTCAGGTATCGCTTGGAGTCGAGGTCGATCTGCGCAACGCCCTCTATGGACAATTTCAGCGCCTCGAGCTGTCGTTCTTCGACCGCCAGCAGACGGGGCAGCTGATGTCGCGCGCGACGGTCGACCTGCAGTCGGTGCGCTTCTTTCTCGGCTACGGCCTGATCTTCATCGCCCAGTCGGTCGTCACGATCCTGCTCGCCGCGGTGGCGATGTTCGTGCTCGATCCGGGCCTCGCGGCGATCTCGCTCGCGCCGGTCCCGTTCGTGGTCCTGATCGCCGACCGTTACGGACACAGGTCGCGCCCGGCGATGCAGGAGGCCCAGCAGCGGATCGCCGAACTGACCGCCGACGTCGAGGAGAACGTCTCGGGCGTCCGGGTCGTCAAGGCGTTTGCCCAGGAGGATCGCCAGCTCGGCCGCTTCGACCACTCGGTCCAGCGGGTCTTCGACCAGCAGATGATCGCGACGCGGATCCAGGCGTTCTTCAACCCGCTGATCAGCTTCTTGCCGAACCTCGGGCTTGCGGCGATCCTGCTGTTCGGCGGGCGCCAGGTAATCGACGGCTCGCTCAGCATCGGTGCCTTCACCGCCTTCTACGCCTACCTGCTGATGCTGATCTCGCCGATGCGGACGCTCGGATACATGCTCGGCGCCGCGCAGCGATCGACCGCCTCAGGGGCGCGGATCTTTCAGATCCTCGATCGCGAGCCGCGGATCGTCGCCCCGCCCGACGCGCCGGCGCTGCCCGACGGCGGCGGGCACGTGGTTCTGCGCCACGCCGGCCTGACCTTCGAAGGCACCACTCGCCCAGCGCTCCGCGACGTCAACCTCGACATTCCGGCCGGCCAGACGGTGGCGCTCGTCGGCGCGATGGGGTCCGGGAAGTCCGCGCTCGTGCAGCTTCTGCCGCGCCTCTACGACGTCACCGAGGGGCGGGTCGAGATCGACGGCGCCGACGTGCGCTCGGTCAATCTGTACTCCCTGCGCAACTCGATCGCGGTGGTCAACGACGACCCGTTCCTGTTTTCGGCGACCGTCCACGAGAACATCGCCTACGCCCGGCCCGATGCGTCTCGCGAGGACGTCGAGCGCGCCGCGAGGGCGGCCCAGGCGGCGGCCTTCATCGAGCGCCTGCCGGACGGCTATGACACCCGCATCGGCGAACGCGGTCTGACGCTCTCGGGCGGCCAGCGCCAGCGGATCGCGATCGCGCGTGCAATCCTCGCCGACCCGCGGATCCTGATCCTCGACGATGCGACGTCGTCGGTCGACTCCTCGACCGAGATGGAGATCAAGGCGGCGCTCAGGGAGCTGCTCGCCGATCGCACGACGTTCGTGATCGCTCACCGCCTCTCGACGATCGCGCTCGCCGACCGGATCGTCGTGCTCGAGAACGGTCACGTGGCCGCCGACGGTTCGCACGACGAACTGCTCGAGAGCTCCGATCTGTACCGCGAGATCGTCGAGAAGGGCATGCCCGATCAGGTCTTCTTGACCCGTAAACCGGCGGAGGTGGCGGGGCTGTGAGCATCGCCGGGCTCGAGATCCGACGGCGGCTGCAGGAGACCGGCGGACGCGGGCGCAAGCTCCGCGGCCTCGCCGAGCTGCTGGCGCCGTATAAGTGGCGCGTCGCGGCAATGTTCACCGCGCTCGTGCTCGCGACCGCCGCGGCGCTCGCGCCCGCGCCGCTGGCCAAGGTCGCGATCGACAAGGGGATCGACCAGCACGACGTCCACACGCTCGACGTGGTCGTGGTTGTGTTCCTGATCTCGGCGGTCGTTTACGGCGTCGCCACGTACGCGCAGACCTATCTCGTCGGATGGGTCGGCCAGCGCGCGCTCCAAGACCTGCGGCTGAAACTGTTCCGCCACCTCCAGTCGCTGTCGATCGGGTTCTACTCGCGCAACCGTGCCGGGGTCATGATCTCGCGGATGACGAACGACGTCGAGGCGCTCGACCAGCTCGTCGAGGACGGGCTTGCGACCTTGATCCAGTCGAGCCTAACGCTGCTCGGCGTGCTCGTGATCCTGTGCGTGCTCGATCTGCAGCTCGCGCTGCTGACGTTCCTAGCGCTGCCGCTGCTGGCGCTGGGAGCGGTCGCGTTCCGGATCGCGTCGGCCGATGCCTATCGGCTGACGCGGGAGAAGATCGCCTCGATCACCGGCTACCTGCAGGAGACGCTGTCCGGGATCCGCGTGGTACGCGCGTTCGGACAGGAGCGCCAGCACATCCGGCAGTTCCGCGAGCTCAATGACGAGAACCGCGCGGCCAACATGACGACGGTCAAGCTCAACGCGGCCTACTTCCCCGGGGTCGAGCTCCTGTCGGCGCTCGTCACTGTCGAGATCCTCGTCATCGGTGGCGTCGCCGCGATCAACGGTCAGACGTCGACCGGCGTCGTGTTCGCGTTCATCGCCGCGCTGAACAACTTCTTCGATCCGATCCAGCAGCTCTCGCAGCTCTACACGACCTACCAGTCGGGAATGGCGGCGCTCGACAAGATCTTCGGTCTGCTCGACGAGCAACCGGAGATCGTCGACGCCCCGGATGCGGCGCAGCTGCCACGGATCCGCGGCGAGCTGTCGTTCGACCACGTCTCGTTCCGGTACGCCGCCGACGGCGACGGTCCGTGGGCACTTCGCGACATCAATCTCGTGATCGCGCCCGGCGAGACGGTCGCGCTGGTGGGTGAGACCGGAGCGGGCAAGTCGACATTCGCGAAGCTCGTCGCGCGCTTCTATGACCCGACCGAGGGGACGATCGCCGTCGACGGCCACGATCTGCGCTCGGTGACCGCCGAATCGCTTCGCTCCCAGATGGGCATGGTCCCTCAGGAGGGGTTCCTGTTCAGCGGGACCGTGCGCCAGAACATCTCGTTCGGGCGCCCGGACGCGACCGATGACGAGATCCGCGAGGCGGCGCGCGCGGTCGGTGCCGACGAGTTCATCATGGCGCTCGACCAGGGCTACGACACCGAGGTCGGCGAGCGCGGCGTCCAGCTCTCCGCGGGCCAGCGTCAACTGGTCGCGTTCGCCCGCGCCCTCGTCGCCGATCCCCGGATCCTGGTGCTCGACGAGGCTACCTCGAACGTCGACGTCCGGACCGAGAGCCTGATCGAGCGCGGCCTGCGCCGACTGGTCGCCGGGCGCACGTCGATCGTGATCGCCCACCGGCTGTCGACGATCAGGGGCGCGTCACGGATCCTCGTGATGGAGAACGGCGAGATCATCGAGCAGGGCACCCACGACGAACTGCTCGATGAGGGCGGCCGCTACTGGCAGCTGTATCGCGACTGGGCCGAGCAGGCAAGCGCCTGAGCGACGAAGAGGATCGGGAGTCCGAGTACGACGCCGGCGCCTCGCCGTTACCCCCCGAGGCTCGGGCACCGGGCGATCGCGATGCGCGTCGTGAACACCGCCCTCCCGGCGGCGTCCGCCGCGGCCGTGTACTGCTGGTAGCGGTTGGCCGGCCCGAGCGGGACGTTTATCCGCAACCGACGGTTCGCGCGTGCTCTCACCCGGATCGTCCTGTGGACCCTGGGTCCGTGCAGGGTCACCCGGTAGCTGGCTCGCGCGGCGTACAGCGGTGGGGTGATGACGGTGGCTGACCCGCTGCCGGAGAGCGCGAACCCGCGAACATCGGCGTTCTCGAGCGTGCTGAACTCCTCGGCGGCACGGTGCATCGTCACGTGCCAGCCATAGATCGAGTAGCTGGGGTCGGCGATCGAGTAGGTGACCTTCCGTGGTGGGCGCGAGGGGTGCGCGAAGTCACGGGCAATCGCGCCGATGCTCCGTTTCAAATCGCGCGCCCAGTAGGCGAAGCAGTGGGTGCCGGGACCGTAGGCGTCGTAGACGCTCGGGATCCCGAGCCTCACCAGGCGGTTGTGGAACAACGTTGTGTCCTCGCCGACGAGGCCCTCGATTGACTCGGCGAACGTGCTCGAGCACCCGGGGCCGGCGAGCGGGCCGGGCTGGCCGTTGCCCGCGTACATGAACAGCTTTGTGTCACGCAGATTGGACGCGAGTGTCGCCGGGTCGTGGTTGGCCCAGTTGACCTCCTCGGTGGCCCGCGGACCGAACATCGAGTTGGCGGGAACGTGGTCATAGACCGTCTCGGTGAAGTTGATGATCGATGTGCTCGGAGCGATCGCGAGCGGGTCGTAGGCGATGTCCGGCGCCCCCGAGTAGGCGAGCGCGATTCCGAACAGGTCGGGATAGCGCGCGGCGTAGCTCATCGAGCAGAACCCTCCCTGCGAGAGGCCCGCGATCGCCCGCCCTTGGCGGTCGGCCCGGGTGCGCAGGTTGTGATCGATCCAGGGAATCAGCTCGTCGATGTGAAACGTCTGCCAGTCGTGCGCGCCGCCGGTCTGCGCGGTGTTTGCATCAAACCAGTTCGTGCACCAGCCGCCCCCGTCGCCGTCGATCGCGATGTCGGGGCTGACGATGATCATCGGCAGCCCCGCGGAGGCCTGCTCGGCGTCACCGAAGTTGACCCAGTCCGAGGCGGCTCCGCTCGTGCCCGGCAGGAGATAGAAGACCGGATAGCGGCGGCGGCGGTTGCGAGGGGCGTTGTAGCCGGTGGGCAGCACGATGTCCACCTTCGGCCGGCCATAGAGCGCCGTCGTGGACAGGGTGACCGCGAGCAGGCGGGAATTGACGCGCCGTTGGGAGACCACGTGCAGCCCGGAGCCATCCGACAGCTTCGGGGACGCGGCAGCGGCGGGGGCCGAGGCGACGCCGACCGCGGCGATGGTCACGGCCAGCGCTCCGAGACCACGCGCATTCATGCGCAGAACGTACAGGAGCGCTCAGTGCCCACCGGCGACCCTTGCTAGCGGGTGCGGCTAGTCTCGAGTCCGCGCGTCTCGCGTATGGGCGCGGCGGCCTCCTGGGTTCCGCCAGCCGTATGCTCGGTGCGAGCTATGGGCGCCTTCGTCTCAGGACTGGCGACGACCCCCGTCAAGGCGACGCGGATCGGGGCCGTGCCGCATGTCGATCTCGACCAGTTGGGGGCGCGCGGCAACCGCGCGTTCTGCGTGATCGACGATCGGGGCCGGATGGTCAACGCCAAGAACTTTGCCCGGCTGATGACCGTCGTCAGCCGCTACGACCTCGACAGCGACGAGCTCGCGATGGCTTTTCCGGACGGGTCCAACGCCGAAGCCGTCATCAGGCGGGGGGACGCGGTGCCGATCACGTTCTTTTCGCGGCCGTGCACGGCACGACTCGTCGTCGGCCCCTGGTCAGACGCGCTATCTCGGTACATCGGCGCACCGCTGCGGATCGTCGAGCCCGAGGTCGGCGTAGACCGCGGGCGCGACGGCGGCGTGTCGCTGATCTCGCGCGCCTCGGTTGAGCACCTGGCGCAGGTCGCCGCGGCGGACTCGGTAGACGTGCGCCGGTTCCGAATGCTGATCGAGGTCGATGGGGTCGCTCCCCACGAGGAGGACTCGTGGTTGGGCCGCGAGGTCACGATCGGCCCTGCCCGGGTCGTGATCCACGGCAACGTGGGCCGCTGCGCGATCACCACCCGCGACCCCGAGAGCGCCGTCGTCGACTTCCCGACCCTGAAGCTCCTCGCGGGCTACCGCCGCGACATGGAGAGCACCGAGCCGCTCCCGTTCGGGGTCTACGGCGAGGTCGTCGCGCCCGGCCAGGTGAGCGTGGGTGACCCGGTCGCCGTGGAGGCGTAGGGTTTCGCACGATGGCCGACCAGCGCACCGAGAGCGAGACACGCGTCGCAGCCGGGCCCCAGGCTGAGGCGGCCGAACCCGTCGACGTCGCCGACCGCGTCAAGGCCGATCTCGCCGATCGGGTCAAGGCCGACGCCGCCAATCGCGTCAAGGTCGAGATCACCGACCACGTCGCGGTCGTCACGCTGACTCGCCCCGATAAGCACAACGCGCTCGACCTCGCGATGTTCCAGGGCATCATTGACGCCGCCGGCAGGCTCGCCGGCGAGCCCGGCGTGCGGGCGGTCGTCCTCCATGGCGACGGCCCGAGCTTCTGCTCCGGACTCGATCTGATGAGCATCATGGGCCAGGGCGTCGAGGGCTTGCTCGAGCCGCTGCGCGGAGAGGTGCCGAACTGGTTTCAGCGCACCTCGTACGACTGGCTGCGCGTTCCGGTCCCGGTAATCGCCGCGCTGCACGGCAACTGCCTCGGCGGCGGCCTGCAGATCGCGCTCGCCGCCGACATCCGGATCGCGGCCCCGGACACACGCCTATCGGTGATGGAGATCAAGTGGGGCCTGATCCCCGACATGGCGATCACCCGCACGCTCCCCCGTCTGGTCGGGATCGACGTCGCCAAGGAGCTCACCTACACGGGCAAGGTCTTCAGCGGCACCGAGGCACGCGAGCTCGGGGTCGTCACGCACGTCAGCGACGATCCGCTCGCCGCCGCACGTGATCTTGCGGCGGAGATCGCGGCACGGTCTCCCGACGCGGTCCGCAGCGCCAAGCGGCTGTTTGACTCGAGCTGGACCGGCTCGGTGGAGGAGACACTCGCGCTCGAGGCCGAGCTTCAGCTCGGCCTGATCGGATCGCCCAACCAGCTGGCCGCGGTGGCGGCCGGGCTGTCGAAGCAGCCACCCGAGTTCGTCGACCCCTAGGAGCGCGCAAGCGCCGGAGTCACAGCAGCGCCGAGTCCGAGATTGCAACTGGGGAACAGGGACTCGAACCCCAACTTCGACATCCAGAGTGTCGCGTGCTGCCGATTACACCATTCCCCAGTGTTATGGGACCCGTGTTGGACCGGACGACGAGTATAGATGCGATCGCGTCCGATCCGGGTGGGAACATATGTTCGTGTCAGCGGTACGAGATCAGGTCAGAGAGCTCGCGGAATCAGGGCTCGCCCCGCGAGCGATCGCGCTAAAACTCGACCTCGCCCCGCCGACGATCGACTACCACCTCGCCCGGCTCGCTGATGACGACTCGCCGCCGCCGACCGTGGAGCCCGAGGCACCTGCGCCGGCGCGGTCGACGGTGGTGACCCGAACCCGGGTGGCCGAGCTCCTCGCGCGGGGCTTAAGGCGCTCGGAGGTGGCACGCGCCCTGGGCCTCTCGAAGGCGACCGTCAGCTACCACGCGCGCCGCCTTGGGCGGCCAGTCGACGAGCGGTGCGCGCGCAGGTACGACTGGGATGCGGTGCAGCTCTACTACGACAACGGGCACGGCGTTCGCGCATGCATGCGGGCGTTCGGATTCTCGGCGGCGAGCTGGGCGTCGGCGGTCAAACGCGGGGCAGTCAGCGCCCGCCCGACGTCGACTCCGATCGATCAGCTGCTCGTCGCCGACACCTATCGAGGCCGCCACTACCTCAAGGCGCGCCTGCTCGAAGCGGGTCTGAAGGAGAATCGCTGCGAGCGCTGCGGGATCGTTCAGTGGCGAGGGGCGCCAGTGGCATTCGCGCTGCACCACGTCAATGGCGTCCGCAATGACAACCGCCTCGAGAATCTCCAGCTCCTTTGCCCGAACTGCCACAGCCAGACGGACAATTTCGCGGGCCGGAACCGTTCCGCGTCCGCGGCCCGGACGGTTCGATCGAGAACATAACGTCCGACGACCGGTCAGGCGTGGACTCCACCTAGCTTTGTCTGACCCCGAAGTCGTATAGCTTCGAGCCCGATGGCGACCGAACCGGCGATCAAATCGCCCCTCCTCCCCCCGACCGTCGACCGGCGGCGAAAGCAGCGCCAGGAGCACCCCCGCGACCCGTTTGCAATCGGCGCCTGGCTGGTGGTCGCGCGTGGTCGTGCTCGCGCTGTCGGTCGTGATCGTGCTGGCGAGCGGGATGCGCCCCGGGTATGACGCGTTCGGGTGGATGGTGTGGGGCAAACAGGTCCTGCACTGGAACCTGAACACCGACGGGGCGCCGTCATGGAAGCCGCTGACGTTCCTGTTCACGCTGCCCTACGCGCTCGCGGGGAGCGGTCAGGTGTGGCTGTGGATGGTGACCTCGGTCGCCGGGGCGCTCGCGGGCTGCGTGTTCGCGGCGCGGATCGCATACATGCTGACCGGACCATGCTCCGCAGCGGCCCTACGCGCCGTTCGTCGCGGGCGCGGTCGCGGGGGTCGGCGTGCTCGGGCTGGACACGTACTCGCACCTGGTCCTGATCGCGAGCTCGGATCCGATGATCGTGACCATGTGCCTGGCGGCAATCGACTGCCACCTCTGCAAGCGGCACAGGCTGGCGTTCACGATGCTCGTGCTCGCGTCACTCGGCCGCCCCGAGGCGTGGGCGTTCGCCGGCCTGTACGCGGTCTGGGCGTGGATCCGGGTCCCGTCGATGCGGGCGCTGACCGTCATCGGGCTGATCGCGATACCGGCGTTCTGGTTCACGATCCCGGCCCTCACCTCGAGCCAGCTGGTTCAGCCCGGGCGATCTCGCGCTGCGGACCGTGAACGCCGTCAACGTCATCCACGGGAGCAAGTTCACCGCGATCTTCAGCCGGCTCCGGGAGCTGAACGGATGGCCGATTCAGCTCGCCGCGGTGGTCGGGCTGGTGATCGCCGCCGTGCGCCGGGACCGCGTCACGTTGGCGCTCGCCGCCGCCGGCGTGTTGTGGACCGCGATCGAGATCGGGCTCGCGCTGCACGGGTGGTCCGGCGCGAACCGGTATCTGCTCGAGCCGGCCGCGCTGCTGATCGTGATCGCCGGGTACGCCGCCGGGCGCGTCCTCGCGCTCGCTCCGCGACAGGAGCGCGACCATGGCGGATTGCGGTTCGCGAGCGTCGCGGGGTCGATCGTGCTGGTCGCGCTGTTTGCCGGCGCGGTGATCCCGACCGCCACCGCCGGGTTCGGACCGCGCGCTCGGACATCACCGAGGCGCGCTTCGCCGGGCGCCAGATCGTGCGCCTCCAGGGCGTGATCGCAAAGGACGGAGGCGCGGCCAAGATCCGCTCGTGCGGGCAGCCCGTGACGCTGGTCGGGCTCCAGAGCAAGGTCGCGTGGGCGGTCGGGCTCAATGTCGGCAACGTGGGCTTTAGACCCGGGCAAGTCGATCGACAGTGGCAAGCCGATCGTGTTCTTCAAGCCCCACCTCAACGGCTGGGAGGTGCGCCCGATCCACATCGCGCACGCCGATGCGGCTCGCTGCGCTCGCTGCGCAGGGATTCGGCCTTCTGAAGGAGCGGCGCTACAGGTCTTCGAGGCTCGACGAGCGGTCGCCGAGCTCGGCGAGCCGGCCTCCGAGCTGCGCGCCGGACGCGATCAGCCGCCGCGCTTGCCCGAGATCCTCCGAACGACCGACGGTCAGCGCGCCCGAGCAGCCGGCCGCGGTGCAGATAGAAGACGATGAACGAGCCCTCGTCGGGGGAGCCCCGGACGACCTCGGTGTCCCACTCGTACGCGGGCCCGACGTACTCGATCGCGGCCCAGTCGGACAGATCGGAGAAGAAGTACGGCACGACGTCGTAGTCGACGCCGCGACCGAGCATGTTGCGCGCCGCCGTCCGGCCGTGGTTGAACGCCACGTCCCAGTGCTCGACGCGGATCCGCCGACCGTCGTGGATGACGCTCACGTACTCGGCTACGTCACCGGCGGCGAACACGCCCTCGGTCGCGGTCTCGAGTTTGGAGTTCAACGCGGATCCCGCCCGTCTCGCCGAGCTCGAGGCCCGCCCCGCGGGCGAGCATCACGTCGGGCACGACGCCGGCGCCGACCACGACCGCGTCGGCCTCGAGCTCGCGGCCGGCCTTGGTCACCACCTTCGTGATGCGGCCGTCGGCGCCCTCGAAGCGCTCGAGCTCGTCGTCGCCGTAGATCGAGATCCCGTGGCCCTCGAGGACATCGTGCAGGAAGCGGGCGGCCTCGGGCCCGAAGTGGCGGCTGAGGACGACCGGTTCGAGCATCACCAGCGAGCAGCTGCTACCGAGCTCGGTCAGCGAGGCGGCTACCTCGGCGGCGATGTACGAACCGCCGATCAGAACGACGCGCTTGCCGGCCGCGTCCTCGCGGATCGCATCGGCGTTGGCGAACGTCCGCAGATAGTGGATTCCCTCGAGCTCGACCCCGGGCACGTTGAGCCGGCGCACGTTGGCCCCGGTGGCGAGCAGCAGCTTGTCGAACTCGAGCTCCTGTTTGTTCGAGAGCCTTGACGGTCCGCATCCCGAGGTCGAGCTTCATCGCTGACGTGCGCGTCAGCACCTCGACGTCGTGCTGCTCGTACCAGTCGGCATCGCGGGCGAGCGCGTCCTCGCGCGACTCGGTGCCGCGCAGGTAGCCCTTCGACAGCGGCGGCCGTTCGTAGGGCAGGTCCGGCTCGCGCCCGACGAGGACGATTTCCCCATCGGCTCCCGACTCGCGCAGCGAGCGCGCGCAGTTGGCGGCCGCGAGGCCGCCGCCGACGAGCACGTAGGGGGCCTCGCGGTCGGCCACGCTCAGTGGCCTCTGCGGTGAGCGACCACTAACGGCCCGCGGCCGTCTCGGCGCCGTTGGGCGCGAACCGAGGCGTGATATCCGCTTCGAGCCCTGGATCGAGGATCAGCATCACCTGGTCGCCGGCCTCGATCACCGAATCGGCCTTCGGCACGAAGCCGGTGCCGTCTCGGAGCACGGAGATGATCAGCGAGCCGTCAGGGCAGCACGACATCCTGGACTCGGTGGCCCGCGACCGGCGAGCCCTTTCCGACCTCGAGCTCGATGATCTCGAGGTGCTCCTCCTCGAGCGCGAGCAGTTGCACGAGTCCGTACTCGGGCACCTCGTGCTCGATCAGGCGCAGGATCAGGTCGGTCGCCGAAACCGCGGGCTGCACGCCGAGGAGCTTGAAGTGGGGCAGATTGCGAGGGTTGTTGACGCGCGCGACGATCCGCTCGCAGCCGTACTTCTCCTTCGCGACCTGACAGATCAGGATGTTGTCCTCGTCGTCTCCGGTGACGGCGATAACGAGATCGGCGCGCTGGATGCCGGCACGCTCGAGCACCCACAGCTCGGTCGCGTCACCGTACTGGACAGCGTGCTCGAGCTCCTCCTCGACGATCCGGTAACGGCGGTGATCGGACTCGATCAGCGTCACCTCTTGGTCTTTGGCAATCAGCTCACGAGCGAGGTTCCACCCCACCTTGCCCGCCCCGGCGATGATCACATACATCGTTGTTACCCCCTCAGGGCGCGAGCACGACCTGCTCGGCCTGCTCGATCGCGGACTGTGTCGGACAGATCGTGATAAGGCCCTGCTCCGCATACCACGCCGCGCGTGCCGGATCGGCGACCCGGACGACCACCCGCGGAACATTGAACCGCCGCTGCGCGAGCTGCGCGATCACGAGGTTCGTGTTGTCGCCCCTGGTCGCCGCCATGAACACATCGGCCTCTTCGATGCCCGCCGCGACGAGGCCGTCCACCTCGAGCGCAGCGCCGACCGTGAAACGCCCGCCGGCATCCTCCCAGCTGGTCGACTGGTCCTTGTCGAGGCGCTCGTGCGAGAGCGGGTCGCTGTCGAGCACCGAGACCTCGTGACCGGCCTCCAGCGAACGCTTTGCGATTGCCGAGCCCACCCGCCCGGCCCCGACGATCAGGATGAACATCGCGCGAACTCTAGGGGGTCGGGTGACGTGAAGGTTGGCTTGCTCGTGTGCTGCGTTACAGGGCCCGGTCGCATCGCTGGTCGCAGCGTAGCTCGTCGGCCCGGCATGTCCACCGGTCGGCTCCGGTGAGCCGCGTAGCGGTGGCCTGCGACCCCGCAGCGCCACGGCTCCAGGTGCGCGCTCGCCGCGGCTCCGGGGTTGCCGCGGGCTCCGGGCCGCGGCAGGCTCCGGGGCGGCCGCGCGCTCCGCCGCCGGCGGCGGGATCAGTGCGGCGGCGATGATCACGAACGCGAAAGCCAGGATCCGTACCGCGAGCCCGAGCTTGCTCGCCGGCAGCGGCTCGCGAGAACACGATCGGCCCGGCGGCGATCGTCGTCAGGTTGGCCGCCGCCGAGGTCAGCGCGATCATCGGCACCGCCTCCCCGAGCTGCAGGCTCCGGGCCGAGATCAGCAGTCCGACGAGCGACGCGACCAAGATCACGAGCGCGAGCGGATGCAGCAGCACGCCGAATCCGAGCTGGCCCAGATGCGAGCTGAGCGCCTTGATCGAGGTGTCAGAGGCCGCCCACAGCAGCCCGGCCGACACGGCCAGCATCGCCGGGTGCGCGCGGGCCGGCCCGGGCCGGCGATGTCGCGCGTTGAGGATGCTCGGACCACCACGAGCGCCGTCGCCGCCGCCCCGAGCACGAGCAGGTAGACCGCGAGCGTCGACGGCGAGTAGTGGGAGTGGGCGCTGCCTGCGTCGCCGTCGAGCGTCGCGGCCAGAAACGCGAGCCCGGCCGCGGTCAGCCCAACGCAGATCCACTCGCGCCGCGTGACCTCGATCCCGAACATCCGGTCGGCGACGACCGTCAGCAGCACCAGGCCACCGGCGATCACTGACTGCACGAGCGAGATCGGCGCCAGCGTCAGCGCGCCCACGTGCAGTCCCCACGACCCGAACGCGATCACGATCCCGAGCGTGTACAGCGGTGACCGGAACAGCTCCACCGTGCTGTGCCACGGCCGGCGCAGCTCGACGCTCGGCGCCTCGCGGGCGCCACGAAACTTGTACAGGAACCCCGCCACTGACCCGAACGCAGTCAGCAGCGCCAGCACCAGCCCGAGCTGCACCGAAGCAGACAAGAACCCCCCGCGAGCCTACCGGCCCCATCGGCACACCGACACCGCCAGAGGGTAGGACGGGCAGGATCGGAGTGGAAGGGCAAGGCGAGTGCAACGGGCGAGGCGTCCGCCCGGGAAGCGAGGCGACGGCGAGAGCGAGAGCCAAGCTACGGCCAAAAGCGGCGCCTCAAGAACAGCCCACGCCAGGATCATCCAGCCACGCGGGGCGCCACCGGCGGGAGGTGGCTGTTCGCCACTCGGGGCAGGTCGCCGGACCCTGACAGAGCTGCCGGAGAGCGGGCTGCCTGCACCGAGGGCGGCAGCCAACGCACGCCGCAGCACTCAGGTAATCAGCGGGATGATCAGCAGCGCGACGATGTTCGCCACCTTGATCATCGGGTTGATCGCCGGCCCGGCGGTGTCCTTGTACGGGTCGCCGACCGTGTCGCCGGTGACCGCCGCGGCGTGGGCCTCGGAGCCCTTGCCGCCGTAGGCGCCGTCCTCGATCAGCTTCTTGGCGTTGTCCCACGCGCCGCCGCCCGAGGTCATCGAGATCGCGACGAACAGGCCGACGACGATCACACCGATCAGCAGGCCGCCGAGCGCCTCGACGCTGATCAGCCCGACGACGAACGTGATCACGATCGGGATCAGCGACGGGAGGATCATCTCGCGCTGGGCGGCGCGGGTGACGAGGCTGACGGCGGCGCCGTACTCGGGCTGCTCGGTGCCGTCCATGATCCCCGGCTTCTCGCGGAACTGGCGGCGGACCTCCTCGACCACCGCCCCGCCGGCGCGGCCGACGGACTCCATCGCGAGCGACGACGAACAGGTAGACCATCATGCCGCCGATCAGCAGTCCGATCAGCACGGCCGGGTTGCCGATCGAGAAGTCGGGGAACTTGCCCTTCGCATTGAGCTCGCGCTCAAACGCGTTGAACAGCACCAGCGCGGCGAGCGCGGCGGATCCGATCGCGTACCCCTTGGTGACCGCCTTGGTCGTGTTGCCGACCGCGTCGAGCGGGTCAGTCACGTTGCGGACCTCCTCGGGGAGGTCGGCCATCTCGGCGATGCCGCCGGCGTTGTCGGTGATCGGGCCGAACGCGTCGAGCGCGACGATCAGGCCGGTCAGCGACAGCTGCGCCATCACCGCGACGCCGATCCCGTAGACGCCGGTGGTACCACCGCCGGCGAGCTTCCAGGCGCCGAGGATTCCGAGCGCGAGCACGATCGCCGGGGGCGCGGTGGACTGAAAGCCCTTCGCGAGACCCTGGATGATGTTGGTCGCGTGCCCGGTCTGCGACGCGCGCGCGGTCGATTTGACCGGCGCGAAGCGCGTCGAGGTGAAGTAGTCGGTGATCACGAACAGGCAGGCGGTGACCCCGATCCCGATCAGCGCGCAGAGGTAGAACTTGCCCCAGCCCCGGCGTCGAGAGCGGGTGGCCGATCAGGTGCACGCCGTGCATCATCCAGTAGGTGATCGGGAGGAACGCCAGCGCGGCGAGCACGCCGGACACGACCAGGCCCTGGTAGAGCGCACGCTCGACGTTCCCGGCGCGGGAGCGGACGGCGAACGTGCCGATGATCGAGGCGATGATCGAGACCGCGCCGAGAACCAACGGGAACAGCGCGACCGCGGACTGCTCGCGGAACGAGCAGCACGCCGAGCAGCATCACGGCGACGGCGGTCACGGCGTAGGTCTCGAACAGGTCAGCCGCCATCCCGGCGCAGTCACCGACGTTGTCGCCGACGTTGTCGGCGATCACCGCCGGGTTGCGCGGGTCGTCCTCCGGGATCCCAGCTTCGATCTTGCCGACCAGGTCGGCGCCGACGTCGGCGGCCTTGGTGAAGATGCCGCCGCCGAGGCGCGCAAACACCGAGATCAGCGAGCCGCCGAAGCCGAGGCCGATCAGCGCGTCGATGGCCGAGCGCGTGCTCTCGCCGGCGATCCAGGTCAGGATCCCGTAGTACCCGGCGACGCCGAGCAGCGCGAGCCCCACGACCAGCAGTCCGGTGACAGCCCCGCCGCGGAACGCGACCGATAGCGCCGGCGAGATCCCGCCACGCGCCGATTCGGCCACGCGGGCGTTCGCCCGCACCGAGACGTTCATCCCGATGTAGCCGGCGGCCGCCGACAGCAGGCCGCCGATCACGAACCCGATCGCGACGCGGATGTTCTGGATCGGGATCAGAACGATGAACAGGATCACGCCGACGCCGGCGATCGTCGTGTACTGACGGTTCAGGTACGCGCGGGCGCCTTCCTGCACGGCGGCGGAGATCGAGCGCATGCGCTCGTTCCCGGCGACAGCGCCAGCAGCGATCGCGACGTCAGGACGCCGTACACGAGAGCGGCGCCGGCGCACACGAGCGCAACTAGGACGCCGTGTTGCGTCAGGAAGCTTGACAAGGGGGTCCTCCGGAGGGGCTCTTGGTTTGAGGCGCAGCGGGTGCGCCGATCATCAACGTCAAAAAGGCCCCGCCGCGATGGTGCGTGGGCCTTGGCTAAAGCCGGGCGCGAGTCTAGCGTGCCGGCAGGCGGAACGTCGCCTCTACGGGGCTCGCTGCGCGCCCTTTTGTGCTGGTGGAGGCGGTCTTGTCCGACCGCTAACGCACGTACCGAACGGGCCGCCAGGCCTTATTGGCCCGGCACCCAGAGCCGGCCGCTGCGCTGCGCCGGCCCCGGCTCTCCGGGCTTGGGCTCGCCGGGCTGCTCGGGCTCAGCCGGCCGCTGGGGCGGGCCGGCGTCGGCGGGCCTCCCGGCGGCGAGCCCCCCGGCGGCGGGCCGCCCTGTGGCCCCTCGCTCGCGCCGGCGGGCGCGGCGCCGCCGAGCCTCACGAACGCGAGCTGGAGTTGAGAGAGCGCCTCGCGGATCGGGCCTGCCTGCCCCGGCGAGGTCTGCTCGACAATCGGCATCAGCGCCCGGATCGACTCGATCGCGACCCCTACCTGCTCCAGATCGCGCTCGTCCTCGGTGCCGGGGGCCAGGCCCGTGCGGCGCATCCCGAGGTTGATCAGCGAGACCACGTTCTCGAGCAGGATCTGGTCGACGCGGATCTTCTTGATCTCCGCCTCGTACGCCGCCCGCAGCTCCTCTTCGGACGCCGGCGCGGGATCGCTGTCGCTATGGCCAGTGCTCACAACGTCACCTCCGCGGTGTTTCCAGAACCCCAGAATAGGTGTCCCGGGTCTCGGCCTGGACCGACGCGTAGATCTCCTCGAGGCTCATGCCGCCTTCGAGCATCCGGCGCTGGCGCTGGGAGCCGTTGAGCGACGGCAGCGCGACCTCGACACCGAGCTCGGCACGCATCGGCGCGGTCCACTCGAACAGACGCTCGGCGGCCGCCGACCCCGGGTATGGCTCGAGACGCTCGAGGTCGAGCAGATCGCCATCGAGCCCATAGCGCAGCGCGCGCCACACGTTCTCCTCGATCAGGCGGTTGGGCAGGTCGACGTACGGGACGCCCTCGTCGGTGTCACGGGCGGCCTGAGCGACACACGCGAAGATCAGCGCCGCAACCGCATCGGACTCGGCCGCCGTCGCCTGTGCGTCACAGATCCGCACCTCGACCGTTCCGAACGTCAGGTGCGGCCTGATCGACCACCACACCTGTGTGTACTCGACGATCGATCGCGTCGCGACGAGCATCTCGATGTAATCGCGCGAACTCGTCCCAGCCGCCGAACGTGTCCGGCACGCCGCAGCGCGGAAAGCTCTTTGTGAAGATCTGCGTGCGCGCGCTGTGCAGGCCAGAGTCGCGCCCGTCGAGGAATGGAGAATTCGCCGAGATCGCCAGCAGCACCGGCAGCACCGGCCGCAGGCGGTCACAGACCAGGGCAGCCCGCTCCGCTCCCTGGATCCCGACGTGGACGTGAAGCGAGAACGTGTTGTTGCGCCAGGCGACGTACTTCAGGCCGTCCTCGACGCGCCGGTAGTGCTCAGTCTGGATGATCCGCTGCTCGCGGTAGTCAGACCACGGATGGGTGCCGGTCGCGCCGAGCGCGATGTCGTGCTCGGCGGCGAGCGCGAACAGGCGGCGGCGCAGCTCGCGTTGGGCGACGCGGGCGCCGTCGAGGTTCGCGCCCCGGCCCGAGCGGATCTCGATCTCCGAAGAGATCAGCTCGCCCGCGATCGACTCGGCGAGCAGCGGATCGGAGACCGCCGCGTCCCGGAGCACCTCGAACTTCGCCGCCAGTCCGAGATCGTTGGGATCGAGCAGCGCGAACTCCTCCTCGAGCCCGACCGTGAAATCGGTCGAGGCGTCAAAGGTCACACGGGCGGTGTCTAGATCGATCTCCACGGCGGGGTGGATCAGGTCAGATAGAAGTACAGCGCGTAGAGCAGATCGACAGCCGGGCTCGACGTGTGAACCGTCACCTCGGGCGGCACCTGCAGCAGAGCGTCGGAGTAGTTGAAGATGATCTTCACGCCCACGTCGGCGAGTTGATCGGCGAGCTCCTGGGCCGACGATGACGGAACGGCGAGCACGGCGACGACGATGTCCTGATCCTCGACCACCTGGCGCAGCTCCGAGTTGTGGCGCACTTCGAGCGCGCCGATCTGGGTCCCGACCAGGTCCTGATCGATGTCGAAGATCGCCACGACCCGGAAGCCGTGGTCGGCGAAGATGTCCGAGGTCGCGATCGCCGTCCCGAGGTGGCCGGCGCCGAACAGCGCGATGTTGTGCTGACCCGCGGTCCGCAGGATCTTGCGGATCTGGCTGACGAGCGAGTCGACGTTGTAGCCGACGCCCCGCTTGCCGAATTTCCCGAACCCTGACAGGTCACGCCTGATCTGGGTCGAGTTCACGTGCGTGTACTCGGCGAGCTCCTGCGAGGAGATCGTTTCCTTGCCGATCTTGCGCGCCTGGGTGAGCACCTGCAGGTAGCGCGACAGCCTCGCCGCGACGCCGAGCGAGAGCTTCTCTCCTGGTTTCTCGAGCGTCGGCTGAGCCGATTCGGTGCCGCGGCCGACGGTGTAGCTCATCGGCGTTCCACTCTAACTCAGTCGCTCAATCAACTTGGCCTCATCGACGAATAGCTCAAACGCCTCGACCCCGTCGATCGTAACGACTGGTATCCGTTCGAGATAGGCGTGCAGCAGACGGTCATCGCAGTCGATGTCGCGCTCGGTCAGCGAGAAGGGATGGCTGGCTCGCACCCGCATCAGAACCTCGCGCGCCTCGTCGCACAGGCAGCAGCCCTCGCGGCCGTACAGCTCGACGCGCCGAGTCACCCGGTCACGGCGAGCGCGCGCTCGCCCGTCGCGTAGACGTCCAGCTCGAGGTACTCCGGGAACGGAAGCTGCTCGACGTACCGTGCGGCGCTCGCGATCATCGCCGCGTTATCGGTGCAGAGCTCACGCGGCGGGACCTGGAGCTGCACCCCGAGACCCGTCAGGCGCTCGCGCAAGACCCCGTTCGCGGCCACGCCGCCGCCGATCGCGAGCCGCTCCAGACCGGTCTGCGCGAGCGCGCGCTCGGCCCTGGTCGCCAGCGCCTCGACGATCGCGCGTTGATAGGAGGCCGCGAGGTCTGCCCGCAACCGCTGCGTCTCCTGCTCGCCGAGCTCGCGGACGCGATACAGCAGCGCGGTCTTGAGTCCGGCGAACGAGAAGTCAAGCCCGCCGAGGCGCGCGCCGGTCGGAAACGCAAACGCCTCCGGATCTCCGTCGCGCGCGAGCCGCTCGAGCGCAGCTCCGCCCGGATACCCGAGCCCGAGCAGCCGCGCGCCCTTGTCGAATGCCTCTCCGGCAGCGTCGTCGAGCGTCTGGCCGAGCACGTCGTACCTGGGGCCCCGGTCACCGACCGCAGCCACGAACGTATGACCGCCGCTCGCGATCAGCGCCACGAACGGCGGCTCGAGCTCGTCGGGCGCGAGAAACGCGGCCGCGACGTGCCCGTGGAGGTGATCCACGGGCGCGAGCGGCAGTTCGTGGGCGGCGGCGAGCGCCTTCGCGGTCGCAAGGCCAACGAGCAGCGCTGCGACGAGCCCCGGTCCGCGGGTCACGGCCACGAGCTCTACATCGGACAGTGAGATGCTCGCGCGCGCGAGCGCGTCGTCGATCACATCGCCGATCAGCTCGAGATGGTGTCGCGAGGCGATCTCGGGCACGACGCCGCCGAAGCGGTCATGGATCCCCTGCGAGGAGATCACGTTGGAGGCAATCCCGCCGTCGGCCGTCACGAGCGCGGCGCACGTGTCGTCGCAGCTGGTCTCGATCGCGAGTATCAACCGCTCGCGCCGAAGGTCGAGATCGTCTCGGTCGTGCGCCACATGATCACGGCGTCCTCGCCGGTGTCGCGGTAGTAACGAGGGCGGCGCCCGGCCGAGCGAAACCCGTAGTGCTCATAGAGCGCGATCGCCGGAGCGTTCGAGGTCCGGACTTCGAGCGTGTACTGCTCGTCGGGGCCGGCGCGCTCGAACATCTCCTCGAGCATCCCCCGCGCGATCCCCTCCCGCCTGCGCAGCGGGTCGACGGCGACGTTCATCAGGTGCCAGACGGTGTCGTAGCGCGACAGCACGAGGTATCCGACCAGCTTCGACGCCTCGGCGTCGACGGTCGCGAGGCAGAGGCCCGATGGCTTTGACAACTCGAGCACGAACATCGCCAGCGACCAGGGGGCGCTGAACGCCCGCCGCTCGATCGAGATGACCTGCGGCAGGTCGGAGTAGCCCAGCTGTCTGATCGTGAAGTTCGGTTGCGTCATCGCTTCTGCGCCGCCTGTAGCGACAGTTCCGCGTCCGGGAGGCGCAGGTACTCCGGCCGGACGTCCCCGGTCGGGCCGGAATCCGAGCCGAACGCCAGTTGCCCTGTGAATACAGCGTCGACTCGGTGAAGCCTCGAGCGGTCGTCAACGATGGAGGTCCCCGAGCGCTCGAGAACCGCTCTGAATCCTATCGCCCCATCGCCGATCGCCAGGCGCGAATCGCCTACAGCGGCGGCAGTTTGCGCGAGCGCAGCGGGTGCGACCGCGAGCGGCTCGAGCAGCCGGCCCGTGGCCGGTGCTGCGGCGACCTCGTCTGTCGCCCACGCGGCCGCGAACACCTCGCCGCGCCGCGCGTCGAGCACGGGCATGATCGCGTCACACTCGCGGGCCCGGGCCTCGTCGACGGCGCCGAGCGCGAGCGACGCGCAGGGTTGAGATCCCGACCAACTCGATCTCCCGCGCGCGCGAGAGAGCGCGCGCGGTGGCGACGCCGATCCGCAGGCCGGTGAACGTTCCGGGGCCGACGCCGACGGCGATCCGGTCGACGTCGGTCCAGCCGCAGGCGCTGCGCTGCAGGACGTCGACGATCAGCTCCATCAGCCGCGTCGTGTGGTTCGGCCGCCGCCCGGGCTCGGGGTCATCGCGGGCCTCGGTCGGCTCACCGCCGGCGGAGTCACACAGCGCGACCGTCGTCGCCGCCGTCGCCGTGTCGAACGCGAGCACCCTCACTCGACGCTCACGAGCCGGCGATCGCCGCCGGCGTGCTCGAGCCGGATCCGCGCCGCGACCCGGGCAAAGCCCGCGATCGTCCGCTCTCCGCCGGCGGGCCATTCGACGAACGCGATCGTGTCGTCGCGCAGGTAGTCAGACAGCAGGTCCGGATCCTCGCTCGTGAGGCCCGGCACGCGAAACAGATCGACGTGGGCGACGGGCACCGGCGCCGGGTAGCGCTGCCCGATCGTGAACGTGGGGCTGGTCACGGGACCGGTGACGCCCAAGGCGCGCGCGGCCCCGCGGACCAGCGTCGTCTTGCCCGCGCCGAGGTCGCCTTCGATCAGGACCACGTCGCCGGCGGCGAGGTCGGCCGCCACGCGGGCTCCGATAGCCTCGGTCTCGGCGGCGCTGCTGGAATGAAACTGGCCCTGCACAAACGACACTGTAGAACGGCGCCACCGCCTCGTTCGCTACCGTCACAGGCCTCATGACTGCTCCGACGCCTGACCGGCCGCCAGGTCGGATCGCGCTGCTGATCGGGCGCGTCAGCGGCGGCGGCGACGGGGGCCCGACCTCGCTGCGCGACCTGCGCGACTCCGAGACCGCGAAGGCCGTCGGACTCGCCGGCGCGATGATCGCGAACAACGTGATCGCGCTCGTCTCGTCGATCGTGTTCGCGCGCCTCGTCGGCGACTACGGTTCGCTGGCGGCGCTCGTCAGCTACCTGCTGATCCTGACCGTGTTCGGCCAGGCGATGCAGGTCGCGACCGCCCGCGAGGGCGGTGCTCGGTCACCTCGGCGTCGGCAAGGCACTGCTGGCGACGATGGGGCGCTGGACGCGGACGCTGATGCTGGTCACGCTCGGCCTGACGGTGGTCTCGATCTTGGCTCGCCAGCCGATCGCCGATCTGGTCGGCGTCAAGACCCGACGCGTGGGCGGCCGCGGCCGGCCTGCCGGCGGGCTGCATGTACCTCGAGCTGTCGATCCTGCGCGGCGCGCTGCAGGGGATCGGCGACTACAAGAGCGTCGGCCTGAGCCTGATCGGCGAGCAGGGCTCGCGGCTGATCGTGCGGCGCCGTGCTCGCGGTCGTCGGACTCGGGCGTCGCCGGCGCATATCTCGGCTCGCTGCTGTCGTACGTCGCGATGTCGCTGTACTGCTGGTGGCAGCTTGAGCGGCGATCGGGGGGCACCGGCCGCCTGCCGGGCTGCTGTCGTCGAGGCCCGAGCTGCACCGGGCGTCGGCCTGCGGCGCCACGTCTGGGGTGCCTGGGTCGCCAATCGCCGGGCTGGCCGTAATCCAGCTGCTGCAGAACATCGACCTGATCACCGCCAAGCACCAGTTCAGCACCAACCTCGCGAGCGCGTACGCGGTCACGGCGGTCGCCGCGAAGGTCCTGATCTGGGTCGCGATGGGCGCCGGCTTCTACCTCGTTCCCGAGGCTCTCGCGGCGCCGCGCGGCGGGCGAGGACACGCGGCCGGTGCTGCTCGGCGCGCTCGCGATCGTCGCTCGTCTGCGCGATTCCGTGCCTGCTGATCTATCGCGTTCGCCGCCCACCCGCTGCTGTCGATCGTGTTCGGGACCAAGCGCGCGATCGCCTCGGACTCGCTGCTGCCGCTCGGAGCCGCGTTCACGGTGCTGGCGGCGACCTATCTCGCCGTCCAGTACATGCTGGCGCTGAAGCGGACCGGGTTCCTGATCGTGATCGGCGCGGTCGCCGTGATCGAGCCGATCCTGCTGCTGCACGCCGCCAAGCGGCCGGCGCCGTTCGCCGCCGTCGTGCTGCTCGTCCAGGCGATCGGCGCGGTGCTCGCGTTCGGGCTGGCGCTGCGAAGCGCGGTCCACCGCCCGAGGCGACCGCCACCGCCGAGCCCGCGCGACGCCGACGAGGCCGCTAAGCGCGAGGAGCACGTGCCGGTGCTCCAGACGCGCGCTCGAGTTAGCACGCCGCGTCGCTCAGCTCGAGCTAGAACAGCCCGAGCTGGGCGGCTCTGCGGGCGCCCCGGCGTTCGAGCCTGCTCGCGTGCTCCGGCTCCTCCGGCTCCTCGGCCTCGGCCTCGAGCTCGGGCACCGGCGCCGGCGCCTCGGGCTGCTCGAGCGGCGCCGAGCGCGAGCAGCTCCGGGATCCGGTGGAAGTCGGCTCGCAGCGCCTCGAGCGTCGAGGGCGTGTAGAGCGCCGCCGCCGGGTGGTAGAGCGGGTACAGCCGCACCGCGCGCGAGCCCGATCGTCTGCTCCTGGGCCTGGCCGTGTAGGCGCGAGATGCCGGTCGTGTCGCCCCGCAGCAGCTTGGTCGAGAAGTTGCCCAGCGTGCAGATCATGGTCGGCTCGATCAGCTCGACCTGGCTGGCAGGTAGCTGCTGGCAGGACTCGATCTCGTTCGGCTGCGGGTCGCGGTTGCCGGGGGGCCGGCATTTCGAGACGTATTGCAGACGAACACATCGCCGCGCTCGAGGCCGATCTCGTCGAGCAGCTTGTCGAGCAGCTTGCCGGCCTGCCCGACGAACGGCAGCCCGAGCCGGTCCTCGTTGGCGCCGGGCGCCTCGCCGACGAACATCAACTCGGCGTCGGCGTTGCCGGAGCCGAACACGACCTGAGTCCGCGTCTGGTGCAGCGGACAGCGGACGCAGCCCGCGCGCCTCCTCGTAAACGGCCTTCAGGAGCTCGCGCCGCTCTGTGGCGCTTGTCACGGACTCGATGCTAGACCGATCGTCAGACGGGGTATCCTCGATCTGAGGCCGTAACCACCCGGGAGCGGACCTCCATCGCAGTTGCAAAGTTTTCGCTTTTCCGACCGGTATCTCAATGCGGGAACTGGAACGGCACCCTGGACACCTCTCCCCTGCGCGTCCCGGCTCGTCCGGGCTGCGCGTCGCGATCGTCGGGCGTGGCCGCGCTGGGCACGGCCATGTCTCGCGCGTCTGCGCGAGCGCGGCCTCGACGTCTCGGCGGGCCGCTCGGGCGCGGCGCCGATCCGTGACCGGTTACGACGCCGTGCTGCCTGTGCGTGCCCGACGCGCGAGATCGCGGCCGGCCGCGGCGCCGAGTCGCGCGCCGGGCCGATCGTCGGCCACTGTTCGGGCGCGACCGGTCTCGAGGTCCTCGCTCCGCACGAGCGGTTCTCGCTGCATCCGCTGATGACGTTCACCGCCGACGACGGCGCCGAGCGGTTCGCCGGCGCCGGCGCGGCGGTCGCGGGCAGTACGCCGCGCGCGCTGGATCTGGCGCGCGGCGCTCGCGCGGGCGCTCGAGATGCGGCCGTTCGAGCTCGCCGAAGGCGACCGCGCCGCATACCACGCCGCCGCCTCGATCGCCTCGAACTTCCTGGTCACGCTCGAGGCGGCCGCCGAGCGACTCGCTGCGCGACGCCGGCGCCGACCGCGAGCGTCCTGGTGCCGCTCGTCCGCGCGACGGTCGAGAACTGGGCCCGGCTGGGCCCGAGCGGCGCTCTACCGGCCCGGTCGCGCGCGGCGACGAGCCGACGGTCGCCGCCCAGCGCGCGGCGGTCGCGCGAGCGCGCCCCCGACCTGCTGGCGATGTTCGACGCGCTGGTCGCGGCGACGCGCGCGCTCGCGGCCGGCGACGCCAGCTGCGATGAGCGCGAGGTCGCGCCCGCAGCGACACCCGCGGTCGCGGCGATGCCCGAGGTCGCGGCGATGCCGAGGTCGTTCGCGGATGAAGACGACCAGATCCTGTCCGAGCTGCGCGCAGAGTTGGCGCCGGCCCGCCGCGTGGGGCGCTCGATCGGCCTGGTGCCGACGATGGGCGCCTTCCATGACGGCCACCTCTCGCTGATGCGGCGCGCGCGCGCCGAGACCGACGTCGTCGTCGTGTCGGCTGTTCGTCAACCCCGCACAGTTCAACGACTCCGCCGACCTCGCCGCCTACCCCCGCGACGAGGCGCGCGACGCCGAGCTCGCGGCGGCTGAGGGCGTCGACTACCTGTTCGCCCCCGCCGCGCAGGACGTCTACCCGCCGGGGTTTGCGACCACCGTCTCGGTCGCCGGGTTGACCGACAAGCTCGAGGGCGCCCACCGTGGCCGCGGCGCACTTCGACGGCGTCACCACCGTCGTCACCAAGATGCTGAACATGGTCGGGCCCGACGTCGCCTACTTCGGACAGAAGGACGCCCAGCAGGCGGTCGTGGTCCAGCGGCTGGTGCGCGACCTCGACATGCCGGTGCGGATCGAGGTCTGCCCCACGGTTCGTGATCGCGACGGGCTCGCGCTGTCGAGCCGCAACGCGCTGCTGTCGGCCGCGGATCGTCAACGGGCGGCCGCCCTGCACCGTGCGCTGGCGCGTGTACGGCAGGCCGTGCTCGCGGCGGCGAGCACGACCCCGACGCCGCGCGCGCGGCCGGCCTCGCCGAGCTCAGCGCCGCTGGGATCGAGCCCGACTACCTCGAGCTCGTCGACAATGACACGTTCGCGCCTGTACACGAGATCGACGGCAAGGTTCTCGCAGTCGTCGCGGCGCAGGTCGGCCCGGCGAGGCTGATCGACAACGACCTGATAGTTCGCGGCTAGGGACGATGGGCGCCGCGCTCAACCACACCCCCAACATCGACGACGAGGTGGCGACCCCGCGCGGGCGCCAACCACGGCGTAGAGGAGGCGCAAGCATGTCCGCAACCCCACACATCTCGGTACCCCAGGGTCTCGACGGGCCCCTGCCGATGACGCTGCCGCGCTTGGCCGAGTGCAAGCGCCTTGGCGAGCGAATCGTGATGGTCACCGCCTACGACTACCCGTCGGCACAGGTTGCGCAGGCGGCCGGCGTCGACCTCGTTCTCGTCGGCGACTCGGGCGCGATGACGGTGCTCGGCTATCCGTCGACGGTGCCGGTCTCGATCGACGAGATGCTGATGCTCGCCGCGGCCGTGCGCCGCGGGCTGCAAACGCCGTTTTTGGTCGGCGACCTCCCGTTCGGCTCGTATGAGGGATCCGATACCCAGGCCATCCAAACCGCGCAGCGGTTCGTCAAGGAGGCCGGTTGTGACGCGGTCAAGCTCGAGCGCGGCGGCACCAGCGTGCAGCGCGCACGCGCGATCGTCGATGCCGGGCATCCCCGTGATGGGGCACGTCGGGCTGACGCCGCAGACGGCGACCGCGCTCGGCGGCTACAAGGCCCAGGGACGGACGGCCGATCGCGCGTTGACCGTCGCCCGTGACGCGATCGCGTTGCAGGAAGCGGGCTGCTTCTCGATCGTGTTCGAGGCGATCCCGCCGCCGTCACCGAGATCCTGATGTCGCGTCTCGAGATCCCGGTGATCGGGATCGGCGCCGGCCCTGCGACCGACGGTCAGGTGCTCGTGTTCCACGATCTGCTGGGCATCTATGACGGTCACGCCCCGCGCTTCGCCAAGCGTTTTCAGGACGTCAAGGCGCAGATGGTCGCCGGCGTCGCCGAGTACGCGGCCGAGGTCCGTTCGGGCGCGTTCCCCGCCCCGAGCACACCTACTCGATCGACGACGACGAGCTGCGCCGGTTCGAGGCGGCGCTGCACTAGTTGGGGCCTTTGCCGGCGGTCGGTCACCGGATGAGCGACCGCCGGCTCAACGGCTGATTTAGGATCCGGCGGTATGGCTCGCTTCGCGCAAGTGTTCGCCCCACGGGATCGCATCTACTTCGAGCTGTTCGAGGAGGCGGGGCAGAACATGCTGCGCGCGCGCCGATCTGCTCGACACGATGCTCGTCCGACTACCCCGAGGACAAGCACCTCGCGCACGAGATCCTCGATTGCGAGCACGAGGGCGATCGGATCACGCACGACATCATCGATCGCCTCAACCACACGTTCGTCACCCCGATCGACCGCGAGGACATCCTCGCGCTCGCGTCGGCGCTCGACGACATCGTCGACTACACCGAGGAGGTCGCCGACTACCTCGGCCTGTACAAGATCGAGGCGCCGATGGACCAGGCGATCCGACTCGCGCGCGGTGCTCAAGCGAGGCGTCGGCGCAGATCGCCGAGGCGATCCCCCGGCTGCGCGGCTTCCGGGACATCTCGCGCTACACGGTCGAGATCAACCGGCTCGAGAACGAGGGCGACCGGATCACCCGCGAGGCGGTCGCGTCGCTGTTCGACGGCGGCATCGACCCGATGGTCGTGATCCGCTGGAAGGACCTGTTCGAGCGCCTCGAGGCCGCGATCGACGCGACCGAGCGGGTGGCGAACATCATCGAAGGGATCGTGATCAAGAACTCCTAGCGCATTGTGGCGTTCCCCGGCGCGATGATGCACTAGAATTTTTGCCGATGATGCGAAACCGGGTGCGGGGATCGCTATCGGTCGCAGTGCTGGGCGTCGCGCTTGCGTCGCGGCCGCGCTCGCCCCTGCCGCGTCGGCGTCGATCTCGCCCGCCGTGACGCTCGACCAGAGCGCCGGCACCGCCGCGGGATCGACGGTCGCCTCGGGATGGACGTCAAGTTCGCCCCGAGCTGCGGCGACTCTCCCAAGGACCTGACCGTGAGCCTGCCCGCCGGGCCTGCTCGCGAACGCGTCGATCGACGGCGGCGCGTGCCTGACGATGCACCCGACCGCTCCGGTGCCGGCGTGCCAGGTCGGGAGCGGGACCGCGACCGCCGCCGGCGTTCGGCCTCGCTCTCGTTCTCCGCGCCGGTCACGCTCGACCTGGTGGCGCCGCCCAAGGCGGGCGACCTCGCCGGCATCGCGATCTTCCTCTCGCTGGCCGACACGACGCCGAGCTCGGGACGCCCGGGGATGTGACGGTCCGCCCGTCGAACTCTCCCAGCCGGGGTCGGGCTGAACATGGCGTTCCCGAACATCCCGGACACCTTCTGGGGCGTACCGATCGAGCGTCGATCGAGCTCGACACGACGTTCATCGGGCCTGCGGATGCCCGCGAGCTGCCCGTCCACGCCCGCCAACGTGAGCGTCTCCGCGACTCCTACAGCGACTCGACGGCCGAGACCGCCAGCGCGCCGCTGCACGTCACCAGCTGCTCGGCGCTCCCGTTCGCCCCCAAGTTCAGCCGTCACCGCGACCAAGGACAGCGGCGACGCGGCGTGGAGGTCGTGACCGACATCACGCAGGCCGCCGACGAGGCGACGAGCAGGACGGTGGCGCTGACGCTGCCGCCGTCGGTCCTGACGCCGAACGTCGCGGCGGTCCTGAGCGGCGGGATCCTGTGCTCGATCCGACGCTCGCCGGCTGCAAGCCGATCGGCTCGGCCAGCGCGACGTCGCCGCTGTATCCGAGGCCGCTGACCGGCAAGGCCTACCTGACCGGGAGTCCGACGGCGCCGGCGATCACGATCGCATTCCCGGCGCCGTTCGCGCTGACGCTGAACGGCGCCGTCGACCTCGCGACCAACACGACCACGTTCAACGACCTGCCCGACATCCCGCTGACCGACCTCAAGGTGACGCTCGCCGGCGGTCCCGACGCCGTGTTCGTGACCGACTGCAAGACGCCCTCGGGCACCGCAAGCAGCACTTTGACGACCCAGAACGGCGATCGCACCGTGACGACGGTCGGCGCCGCTTCAGCTCGCGAACTGCAGCGCCGCGACTTGCGGCGCGGCGGCTCGGGCAGGGAGCGCGCCCGGCCCGGCGGCAAGCCCGGCCGGCGAAGCTCGCGGCGGCGGCAATGTCCGGCCTCGCGCGCGGCAAGCCGAAGCTTCGTCTCATCGTGTCGCCGGGACGAACGCCCCGAAGCTGCGCGCGTTCACGGTCGAGCTGCCGCGGGCTGCGGTTCGTCGGCCATCGCCACGGCGGCAGGCTCTTGAGCGGCATGACGATCGGCGGGCGCGAAGGCGAGGTCGCTCGCGCTCGACGCGGGCAGGCTCGTCGTCACGCTGCGCAAGCCCCTCTCGCGGGTGACATCGTCAAGTCGGAGCACGGGGTTTGAAGGAAAGTCTCAACCTCAAGCACAGCGTCAGGCGCCACCGGATAAAGCGTCTTAACCTGAGCTTGTCGGTCACGGACACCGACGGCAAGACCACGGTCCTGACGCGCGCGTCGGTCACCTCGGCTGAGCGGTGCGGCGGGCGCGCATTTCGCGTCCGGTTTGTCACGGGCGCGTGCGCTGGTATAGCTTGCGCGCGTGGAGGCGAGTCCGCCGCCGGCTTGTCCGTGCGCGATGCGACGGTCCGCTTCGGCGGGATCACCGCGCTCGACGGCGTGTCGCTCGAGGTCGGGCTCAGGGGAGGTCGTCGGCGTGATCGGGCCCAACGGCGCCGGGAAGACGACTCTGTTCAACCTGATCTGCGGTTTCGTCCGAGCCGAATCCGGATCGCTGCACTGGCGCGGGCAGTCACTGGCGCGGATCAGGCCCGACCGCCTCGCCGAGCTCGGGATCGCGCGCACGCTGCAGGGCGTGGGGCTGTTCGAGCGCTTGACGGTGCTCGAGAACGTCATGCTCGGGGCCGAGCGCTTCCGGCGCGCGCGGCTCGGCAGCGCGCTGTTCGGCCTCCCGGCGTCCGATTCCGACGAGCGGGCGCTGCGCGAGCGCGCGCGTGCGGCGCTTGCACCGCGTCGGCTGCGACGACATGGGGGATCGGCTCCCCGGGACCCTTCCGTACGCGGTCCAGAAGCGGGTCGCGCTCGCGCGCGCGCTGGTCGGCGAACCCGAGCTGCTGCTGCTCGACGAGCCGGCCGGCGGGCTCGACACGGACGACCTGACCGAACTCGGTGAGCTGATCACGTCGCTCGGGAGCACGATCGCCGTGATGCTCGTCGATCACCACATGGACGTCGTGACGTCGGTCTGCGACCGGATCGTGGTGCTCGACTTCGGAAGCGTGATCGCGAGCGGAACCGCGGACGAGGTGCGCCAGGACCCGCGGGTGCTCGAGGCATACCTCGGGCGTGAGGCGCAGGACGGCGACGGGGACGTCGAATCGCAGGTCGGCGATGCTGGCAGTTGAGGACCTGACCACCGACTACGGGCCGGTGCGCGCCGTCGACCATGTCTCGCTCGAGGTCCCGCCCGGGTCTGTCACCGCTGTCCTCGGCGCCAACGGCGCCGGCAAGACGTCGTTGTTGCGCACGATCACCGGCCTCGTGCGCCCGAGCGACGGCCGGGTCACTTTCGACGGCCAGGACATCACGCGACTGCCGGTCGAGGAGATCGTTCGCCGCGGCATCGCCCACGTGCCCGAGGGTCGCGGCGTGATCACCGAGCTGACGGTCGACGAGAATCTCCGCCTCGGAGGGCTGTGGCGAGGACACCACGCCGCGCCCAAGGAGGAGATCTACGAGCTCTTCCCGCGGCTCGAGGAACGCTCCCAGCAGCCGGCGTCGCGACTCTCGGGCGGAGAGCGCCAGATGCTCTCGATCGGCCGAGCGCTCATCGCCCGGCCCCGCACGCTCCTACTCGACGAGCCGTCGCTGGGGCTCGCGCCGCTGCTCGTCGCTCAGATCATGTCACTCGTACGCAGGCTCGCCGACACGCTCGACCTCGCGGTACTGCTGGTCGAGCAGAACGCGCGCAGCGCACTGTCGATCTCCCAGCGCGGCATCGTGCTCAACCTCGGACGGGTGGTCGCTGATGTCAACGCCGCCGAGCTCGCGGCCGACGAGCGCCTCCGCCACGCCTACCTCGGGTTCTGAGCGGCGATGACCAAGTTCATCGACCTGACCCTGAACGGCATCTCGACCGGCGCCATCTACGCGGCCGTCGCGCTGGCGCTGGTGCTGATCTGGCGCGCCACCCGCATCGTGAACTTCGCCCAGGGCGCGATGCTGATGGTGACGACGTTCATCGCTTACGCGGTGATCAACGCGACCGGCTCCTACGTGCTCGGCTTCGTGGTCGCGCTCGCGTCGGGCTTCGTGCTCGGCGCGGTGGTCGAGCGAGTCCTGATCCGTCCCGTCGAGGGCGGGCCGCCGCTGAACGCCGTGATCCTCACGCTGGGGCTCTACACGCTGCTGGTCGCCGCCGCCGGGATGATCTGGGGCAACACGCCCAAGTCGTTCCCGGCCGCGTTCTCGCTGCGCGGCTACGAGGTCAACGGCACGCGGCTGCTGTTCGCTCCCAACGACACGTTCATCGTCGTCGTCGTGATCGCGGTCGCGCTGGCGCTCGCGGTCCTGTTCCGCGCGACGACGCTCGGCCTACAGCTCCGTGCGGCGGCGTTCAAGCCCGAGGTCGCGCGGCTGCTGGGCGTCCGCGTGGGACGGATGTTCACGCTCGGCTGGGGGCTCGCCGCGATCGCCGGCTCGCTCGCCGGGATCCTGGTGGCGCCATCGATCTTCGTCGGCCCGAACAACTTCGACCCGATCCTGATCAGCGGCTTCGTCGCGGCCGTGATCGGGGGTCTGGACAGCCCGCCGGGCGCGGTCGTCGGCGGCCTGATCCTCGGGCTCGCGCTCTCCTATGTGTCGGGCTACGAGGGGTCATCGCTGGTGCCCCTCGCGGCGTTCGTGATCCTGATCATCGTGTTGATGATCCGTCCCACCGGGCTGTTCGCCGCGACCAAGGAGCGGCGCGTATGACCGTCGCCGACGCCGAGCGCAAGGCCACGGCGGACAGGCGCGGCGTGCGCGGCGTGCTCGTCCGCAGCACCTTGCTGCGATCGCTGCTGCTGCTCGTGATCGTCGGCGTCGTGCTGCTCTTGATCTCGACCTACATCAGCGCGTATCAGGACCTGCAGCTCGCGACCGGCGCCTACTACTTCGCGGCGCTCGCCGGGCTGACCGTGCTCGCCGGCTGCAGCGGCCAGATTTCGCTCGGCCACGGCGCGCTGATGGCCGTCGGGGCATACACCGTGGCGCTCCTGATCGGAAATGAGGGGTGGGCGCTGATTCCGGCATTGGCGGCATCGGCGGCCGTCACGGCCGCGGTCGGAGTCCCGGTCGGCGCCGCGGCAAGCCGCCTGCGGGGCCCATACCTGGCGGGCGCGACGCTCGCGTTCGCGGTCGGCCTGCCGGCGCTCGCGGATAAGTTCCCGGCGACGTTCGGCGGCGAGAACGGGCTGATCATCAATCCGCCGATCCCGCCCGCATCACTCGGATTCAACTTCCCGCTCGAGCGCTGGGAAGCGTGGATCGCGTGCGGCGGCGCGCTGATCGTGATGTTCGTGCTCTACAACGTGATGCGCAGCGGCTTCGGGCGCTCGATGGCGGCCGTGCGTGACGACGAGATCGCCGCCTCGCTGTGTGGCCTGCGCGTCGGTCGTACGCAGACCGTCGCGTTCGTGATCAGCGCCGCCTGCGCAGGGCTCGGCGGCGGGTTGCTGTGCGTCGTGCTCCAGCTCGCGCAGCCGGGCGCGTTCCCGCTGCAGCTGTCGCTGTCACTGCTGACGGGCGTCGTGCTCGGCGGCCTGGGCTCGTTGGTCGGGGCCGTCTGGGGGGCGGCGCTGCTCGTGCTGTTGCCGAACTGGACCAACGACCTCGCCAACTCGTTCTCGCTCTCGACCAAGGTCTCGGCGAACCTGACGCTCGCGATCTACGGACTCGTGCTGATCGCCGCGATCCTGGTCTGGCCGAGCGGGATTCAGGGCGGGGTGCGAGCGCTCGGTCGGTGGCTGAAGAAGATCTGGGGGCGGCGGGCCGCCGGCGGGCGCAGCGCGGCACCAGGGGAGCCAACCGCCAGCGCCGGTGGGTAGCGAGCTCGACTGCAGGCGCCCGTCAACGGCGCGCCTTCCGGCGCCGTCCCGCGGCGAGGTCCGGCCCGACCATCGGCACGCCGAGCAGCGCCGCCTGGACCTCGCGCAGCCGCGCGTGATCGCCGCGGATGCCGGCGTCGTTGTAGAGGAACGCCTCGGCCAGCCGCACGATCGCGTACGCGAGCGTCGCGGGGTCGGCGGGGGGGTCATACCAGCCGCCGGCGACCTCATCGGTGATCAGCGCCTCGACCGTCGAGACGGCGCGCGGGTGCACGATGCCCGCGCCCGAGGTCAGCAGCCGGATCGCCGCCCCGGGCTCCTGCTCGAGCAATCGGCGCAGCGCCGGGGCGCGCGAGAGGCTGCGGTTGATGAGGTCGAAGACCTCGAGCAGGCCCTGGGCGCCCCGCTCCGGGACCGCTCGGCGCTTGCGCGCGATCAGGCGCTCGAGCTGACTGGCGATCACCTCGCCGAGCACCCGCTCGCGGGATCCGAACCAGCGATAGATCGTCGCGCGGCTGAGGCCGAGGTTACGCGCGACGACGGTCAGATCGACCCGCTCTTCGTGCACGTACTGCTCGGTGACCGCCTGCAAGACCTCGGCTGGCGACGCGGTCGCCGGGCGGCCACGCTTACCGGTTGCCGTGCCCACAGTAAAAGCCTAGTATTTGAAACGTCTGAGGTGGAACGTATCGAAATGGCCGCGAGACCTCCGTGCGCGGCCCGTTATGCAACCCCGCCCGAGGAGGGACAGATGGGAAGACCTAGCAGTCGGCTGGTGGCCGCCCTCGCGGCAGCTGCAATGTTGGGCCTTGTTGTCGTCGGCTGCGGCTCGTCGAGCTCGAGCGGCGGCAGCGGCAGCAGCGCAAATACACCGGGGGTAACCGCGACGAGCATCACGTTCGGGACGCACCAGCCGCTGACGGGGCCGGCCGCGCCGGGCTACAGCGAGATCGCCCCTGCCTCGCAGGCGTTCTTCAACTACGTCAACGCGCACGGCGGGGTCTTCGGGCGCAAGATCCATCTCATCATCAAGGATGACGCGTACAACCCGACCAACACGGTAAATGTCGTGCACCAGCTGGTGCTCCAGAACAAGGTGTTCGGGATCTACGAGGGTCTCGGCACGCCGACCCACACGAAGGTCGTCGGGTTCTTGAATGCATCGAAGGTCCCGGACCTGTTCGTCGCGTCCGGTTGCCCGTGCTGGGATAACGGCTCGAGCCAGCCGATGACATTCGGATGGCAGCCGAACTACACGATCGAGGGCAAGATCCTCGGCCAGTACATCAAGCAGCACTTCGCCGGCCAGAAGGTCGGCGTGCTCTATCAGGACGATGACTTCGGGCAGGGCGGCCTGGCCGGTATTCAGGACGAGGTCCCCGCATCCGACATCGTCGCCAAGGAGCCCTACCAGTCCGGTGTCACGACGCTCGCGCCGCAGATCACCGCGCTCAAGGCCGCCAAGGTGCAGGTGCTGGTGGACTTCACGGTCCCGATCTACACGGCGATCGGACAGCTGACGTCGTTCACGCTCGGCTTCAAGCCGCAGCTCGTCGTATCGAGCGTCGGGATCGATCCGATCACGGTCGCCGGGCTGCTGAAGTCGATCTCGAAGGGCAAGGCCTCGGGCACCGGCCTGATCGACAACGCGATCACCGACGGCTACCTGCCCTCGAACACCGACCTGTCGAACCCGTGGATCCAGCTGTTCCGCAAGATCCATGCGCAGTACGACCCGAGCGCGCCGTTTGACGGCAACGTCGAATACGGCATGGCGAGCGCGTACACGCTCGTCCAGGCACTCAGGGCCGCGGGCAAGAACCTGACCCGGCAGGCGATCGTCAACGCGGTCAACCAGGAGGGCGCCAAATGGACCGGCCCCGGCCTGGTGCCGTTCCGCTACTCGACGACCCAGCACGGAGGCTACGGCGGCGCCGAGATGGGACAGGTGCGCAACGGCAAGATCGTGCTGTTCGGGGGTCCACTGACCACTGACCCGACGAAGGGCAGTGCGATCACGCCATACACCACCGCACAGCCGGCTCCCCCGGCGAACGGGATCCCGAGCAACTAGCGGCACCCGGCGCGACGAGATAAGGCGCAGACCGGATCGCCAGCGGACTAGGACGTCGGACGAGTACCCCCGGGCATATCTGACCGGGGGTACTCGATCGTCCGCAGCACCCGCGCCGGCGCCCCCGCGGCGACCGAGAACGGGGGCAGGTCGGCGGTCACGACCGAATTGGCGCCGATCACGCATCGCTCGCCGACGGTCACGCCGGTGGCGATCACGGCGTTGACGCCGCACCAGACGTTGTCACCGATCCGAGTCGGCCCCTTGGTGGTGAAGCCCTGCCACGGGACCGGCCTCTCAGGGTCGTCGAAGCGGTGGTTGGCATCACTGATGTAGCAGCCGTTGGCGAACATGCAGTGATCGCCGATCTCGACCAGTTCGAGAGCGGCCACCATCACGCCGAGATTCAAGAAGCAGCCCGAGCCGATCCGGATCCGCGCGTGATCGGGCGCGGTGATCCACACGCCGGGCTCGAGCAGCGTCTGCGCTCCGATCTCGAGCCGGCCCTCGCGCAGCGCCTCGAGCACGTTGCCGTGCACCGGCCAGCGGATGAAGGCCTCGCGGCGCATCGCCTCCCAGTGGATCCGCGCCCGGTTCCACGGCAGCGCGTTGCGTTCATACCAGCGCCACTTCTGCGCCCAGAGCCAGAGCTCGTAGCGGGTGACCGCCGACCGCGGGCTCAGACGCGCTCCAACCGGAAGACCGGGTGGTCGGGCGCGATCGCGAGCAACTGCTCGTCCGTGGAGTCGCCGTCGACGCCGTCAAAGAACGCCTTCACCTCCCACGCCCACCGCTTCAGGTAAGCGCGCAGCAGCGGCGGCTTACGCTCATCGGCCAGCTCGACGACCTTGATCTCCTGCGTGTTGCGGCCGAGTCGCAGCCGCCCGCCGCCGCTGGCGCGGATGTTGCGAACCCACTGCGTGTGCCCGCGCGGCGAGACGAGGTACTCGTCGCCATCGACGGTCAGCACGTTGACGGGCGTCCGTCGCCATTCGCCCGACTTGCGTCCTCGCACCTCGAGTACGCGCGAGCCGTAGACGCCGATCCCGAGCTTGACCATCAACGCCACGGCGCGGTTGAAGACGTTGCGCGTGAACCAGCCCGCGGGCTTGAAATGGTCCGCCATCGCGACTCAGCGGGTGCTCTTCGCCGGCGTCGCCCGCGCGCGCTTTCCGGCTGCCTTTGGAGTCTTCGGGGCCTTTGTGCCGCCTGCGGCGGCCCGCGAGCCGTTGCCGGTCGCGTGCGAGCCGTTGCGCGCCGCCGGCTTTGATCCATTGCTCGCGGGCGCCTTGGTCGCCGTTGCGCGCCGCGGCCTTGGCCCTCGATCCGTTGGCGCTCGCAGCCTTCCGGCTCCGGCTCGCCTTGATCGGGAGCAACTCGGCCAGGAACTCGCCGGTGTGCGAGGCCGAGACCGCGGCGACATCCTCGGGGGTTCCGGTCGCGATCACCCGGCCGCCCTCGTCACCGCCCTCGGGGCCGAGGTCGATCAGGCGGTCTGCCACCTTGATCACGTCGAGGTTGTGCTCGATCACGACGACCGAATTGCCGGCGTCGACAAGCCGCTGGAGCACCTCGAGCAGACGCTGGATGTCGGCGAAGTGCAGGCCGGTCGTCGGCTCGTCGAGGATGTACATCGTCCGGCCGGTCGCGACCTTGCTGAGCTCGGCGGCGAGTTTGACCCGCTGTGCCTCGCCCCCCGAGAGCGTCGTCGCCGGCTGGCCGAGGCGCATGTAGCCGAGGCCGACATCGACCAGCGCCTGCACCCGGCGGCGGATCTTCGGAATATGGACGAAGAACTCGAGCGCCTCCTCGATCGGCATCTCGAGCACGTCGGCGATCGTCTTGCCCTTGAAGCGGACCTCGAGCGTCTCGCGGTTGTAACGCTTGCCGTGGCACTGCTCGCACGGGACGTAGACATCGGGCAGGAAGTGCATCTCGATCTTGATCTGACCGTCGCCGCGGCACACCTCGCAGCGGCCGCCCTTGACGTTGAACGAGAACCGACCCGGCTTGTAGCCGCGGGCGCGGGCCTCCTGGGTCTTCGAGAACAGCTCGCGGATCTGATCAAACAGGCCGATGTAGGTAGCCGGGTTGGAGCGCGGCGTGCGGCCGATCGGCGACTGGTCGACCGAGATGATCTTGTCGAGCTGCTCGAGCCCGCTGATCCGCCGATGGGCGCCCGCGCGCTGGCGGCTTCGGTGCAGGTGATTGGAGACCGCCTTGAGCAGCACTTCGTTGACGAGCGTCGACTTGCCCGAACCCGATACGCCCGTCACGCAGCGACAGCACCCCGAGCGGGACCTTCACGTCGACGCTTTGAAGGTTGTGCTGCGTCGCGCCCTCGATCGTGATGTAGCCGTTCGGCTTGCGGCGCTTGCGCGGCGTCTCGATCACACGCGTGCCGGCGAGGAACTGGCCGGTGAGCGAATCCTCCACGTCAGCGACCTCATCGGCCGTCCCCTGCGCGACGACGTATCCGCCGTGCTCGCCGGCGCCGGGGCCCATGTCGACGAGGTGGTCGGCGGCGCGCATCGTGCCCTCGTCGTGCTCGACCACGAGGACCGTGTTGCCGAGGTCGCGCAGACGCTCGAGGGTCACGATCAGCTTCTCGTTGTCGCGCTGGTGCAGCCCGATCGACGGCTCGTCGAGGATGTAGAGGACGCCGACGAGCGAGGACCCGATCTGGGTCGCGAGCCTGATCCGCTGTGCCTCGCCCCCGGACAACGTCGCCGCGGCGCGCTCGAGGCTGAGGTAGCCGACGCCGACGTTGTCGAGGAACTGAAGGCGCTCCTCGATTTCCCGGAGCACGAGCCGGGCGATCCGCCGATCCTGTTCTGAGAGCTCGAGCTCGCGGACCCATTCGAGCGCGCGGCGCGCGGAGAGGGCCGTGAACTCGTGGATCGGGGTGTCGCTGACGAGCACCGCGCGCGACTCCGGACGCAGCCGCGCGCCGCCGCATTCGGGACACGGCCGCAACGTCATGTACTCCTCGATCTTCTCGCGCGAGAAGTCCGAGTCGGTCTCGCGGTACCGACGCTCGAGGTTCGGCACGATGCCCTCGAAGCGCGTCGCGTACGAGCGTCGGCGGCCAAAGCGGTTGCGATAGGAGACCTGGACGCGCTCGCCGCGGCCTCCGTAGAGGAAGAAGTCGCGGCACTCCTCGGGCAGGTCCTGCCATGGCGTCTCGAGATCGACGTCGTAGCGCTCGGCGATCGCCTGGGTGAGCTGCTCGTAGTAGTCCGACGCGCTGACCGCCCACGGCGCGATCGCGCCCTCGCCGATCGAGAGCGTCGGATCCGGGACCACGAGCTCGGGCTCGATCTCCATCTGCGAGCCGAGCCCGGTGCACCGCGGGCACGCCCCGTGGGGCGAGTTGAACGAGAAGATCCGCGGCTCGAGCTCGACCAGGCTCGGCCCGTGCACCGGACACGCGAACCGCTCGGAGAAGATCAATGTCTTGCTGTCATCCACCAGCTCGATCTCGACCAGCCCGTCGGCGAGCGCGACCGCGGTCTCGATCGAGTCCGCGAGCCGCTTGCGCAGCTCGTCCTTCATCACCAGGCGATCGACGACGACCGCGATGTCGTGCTTGTACTTCTTGTCGAGCGCGATCTCTTCGTCGAGCCGGCGCAGCTCACCGTCGACCTTGACGCGGCCGAAGCCCTCGGCGCGCAATTCCTCGAACTGCTTGCCGTACTCGCCCTTGCGGCCGCGGACGATCGGCGCGAGCACCATGAACCGTGTCCCGTCGGGCAGCTCCATCACCTGATCGATGATCTGCTCGGCCGACTGACCGCTGATCGGACGCCCGCAGATGTGGCAGTGGGGGTGACCGATCCGCGACCACAGGAGCCGCAGGTAGTCGTAGATCTCGGTGACCGTTCCGACCGTCGATCGTGGGTTGCGCGAGGTGGTCTTCTGATCGATCGAGATCGCCGGCGACAGGCCCTCGATCGAGTCGACGTCGGGCTTGTCCATCTGGCCCAGGAATTGGCGCGCGTACGCCGACAGCGACTCGACATACCGGCGCTGACCCTCCGCGTAGATCGTGTCGAACGCGAGCGACGATTTGCCCGACCCAGAGAGACCCGTTATCACCGTCAGCGAGTACCTCGGGATCGCGACGGTCACATCCTTTAGATTGTGCTCTCGCGCGCCGGAGACGACGATTCGATCCACTCTCCGCGAGTCTAGTGCATCGAACAGACGTTCCCGTCCGCGCCTGGTCGTGGTTGTCTACAGTTCGCCGCAATGAGCGAGGAATCGCCACAGGCGGGGCGCGAGCCGCCCGTCCGGTCGGGGGTCAGGGCCTCGGATGAGGACCGCGAGCGGCTCGCCTCGGACCTGCGCGAGCACGCGGTCGCCGGTCGCCTGGACACCGACGAGCTGGAGGACCGCCTCCAGGCCGCGTACTCGGCGCGCACGACGGCCGAGCTCGATGAGCTGCGCCGCGACCTCCCCGCGACCAACCGCGAGACCGCGCTGAGCCACCGTGCACGGCGGTCACACCTGACGCGCCGGATGGTCCAGGAAAGCGGCGGCTCGCTGATCGCGTTCCTCGTCGCAACCGGCGTCTGGGCCGCCTCCGGTGCCAGCGCACCGTTCTGGCCGGCGTGGGTACTCCTGGTCGTGGTGATCACGTTCGCGCGCAGCGCGTGGGCCCTCTACGGTCCCGCTCCCGACCTCGACAGCGTCGAGCGCCAGCTCGATCACAACCGCCATCACCACCACCGTGGGCGTGGCGGCCGCCGCCCGGGCCCGCCCGGGCCGCGATCCTAGCGACGAGCTAGCTCTCGACGCTCGCGTAGACCTCGTCGAGCAGCCGGTCGCGGTCCGGGAGCTGGTAGTTCTCGGCCAGGTATTGCGCGGTCTCCTCGCGCGGGCTCCCGTTGAGCGCCATGTCGAGCGCGATCAGCCGTGCGGCCTCGGCGTCGGAGCTCGCGCCCGGAGGGGCGGCCGGCGCGGAGGCGTGGTCGGCGGCGCCGGCGATGCCCTCGGCGGCCCGGGTCGCGTCAACCGGCTCGCCCGGCAACTCGGGATCGGCGGCCACGGGCGCCGGCTCGTGCACCGACGTGCCCGTCTCGGCTTCGGCGAGCGCCGGGGGCGCGGCACCGGCTCCGTTTCCGGCTGTCGCCGCAGGCTCGGCCGCCGCACCGGACTCGCCGATCGGACCGACGTCGGCCTCGAACCCGTCGGCTCCGCCGCGAAGCGACTCGATCACGGCCTCGAGCTCGCGCTTGGTCGCCTCGAGGCGCTCCAGCATCGCCGCGCTCGACGATGCCAACTTCTGTGCGTGCTGCTCGGCCCGCTGGCGCATCTCGTCGGCTTGGCTCTCGGCCTCGCGGCGGATCTGCGCGGCGCTGCCTTCGGCCGCCTCGACGATCGCGCGGACGTGGTCACTCGCCGATGACGCGAGCGTGTCGCCCCCGCGCGGCGTCGCCTGGAGCTCGACCACTTCGTCGGCGACTGCGCTCAGGTGGGCATCCACCTCGGCGGGGTCATAGCCCCGGCGCGACATCGAGAAGTCCCTCCGTTGGATGCTCTGCCTGTCAAGCGCCACCGCGCCCACCTCCGTTTCGATCCGGCAGGCGGAGCGTACCGGACGCCGTCCGGCGCGGCTGCGTTCTGGCGGGGCCCTTCACGCGCGGCCTCAGCCCACCCGGCGGGCGCGTCAGACCCGAGCGTCGCCCGCGGCGATCGCCTCGTCGAGCTCGCGCTTGAGGTCACGGATCTCGTCGCGCAGCTTGGCCGCATACTCGAACCGGAGGTCTTCGGCGGCCGCGAGCATCTCCTCCTCGAGCTCGACGATCGCGCGCTCGATCTCGGCGGGCTCCATCGCCCCCTCCTTGCGGCGTCGACGGCGGCGCGACCGCGGGACCTTCGAGTCCGACTGCAGGAACTCGGCGATGTCGGAGATCCCCTTGACGATCGTCTCCGGGGTGATCCCGTGCTCGGCGTTGTAGGCGCGCTGGATAGCCCTTCGTCGATCCGTCTCAGAGATCGCGGCGCGCATGGCGGCCGTCTCCTTGTCGGCGTACATCAGGACCTTGCCTTCGACGTTGCGGGCCGCGCGTCCGATCGTCTGGATCAGCGATGTCTCCCCGCGCAGGAAGCCCTCCTTGTCGGCGTCGAGGATCGCCACCAGTGACACCTCCGGCAGGTCGAGCCCCTCGCGCAGCAGGTTGACGCCGACGAGCACATCGTATTCGCCGAGCCGCAGCTCGCGGATGATCTGGATCCGCTCGAGCGTGTCGATCTCCGAGTGCAGGTAGCGAACGCGAAACCCCATCTCGAGCAGGTAATCGGTCAGGTCCTCGGACATCTTCTTGGTCAACGTCGTGACCAGCGTGCGCTCGTCGCGGTCGGCCCGGGCGCGGATCTCGTTCATCAGATCGTCGATCTGGTTGCGCGTCTCGCGGACCTCGACGTCGGGGTCGATGATCCCCGTCGGCCGCACGATCTGCTGGACGATCCGCGGTGAATGCGAGCGCTCAAATTCTCCGGGCGTCGCCGAGACAAACACGAGCTGGGGCGTGATCGAGAGGAACTCCTGGAACGTCTGCGGGCGGTTGTCGAGCGCGCTCGGGAGCCTGAAGCCGTAGTCGACCAGCGTCTGCTTGCGCGAGCGATCGCCCTCGTGCATGCCGCCGATCTGAGGGACCGTCTGGTGGGACTCGTCGATGAAGCAGACGTAGTCGCTGGGGAAGTAGTCCAGCAGGCAGTACGGGCGATCGCCCGGGTTGCGCCCGTCGAGGATCCGCGAGTAGTTCTCGATCCCCGAGCAGAAGCCGAGCTCGCGCAGCATCTCCATGTCGTACTGCGTCCGCTGGCGCAGGCGGTGGGACTCGAGCAGCTTGCCCTGCTGCTCGAGCTCGGCGCAGCGGGCGTTGAGCTCGCGACCGATCTCGGTGACCGCGTCCTCGATCATCCCCTCGCGCACGTTGTAGTGCGAGGCGGGCCAGATCCCGACGTGCTCGAGGTCGTCCTCGATCAGCTCGCCGGTGACCGGATCGAAGTGCTGCAGGTGCTCGACCTCGTCACCGAAGAGGACGATCCGGAACGCCGTCTCGGCATAGGCCGGGAAGATCTCGAGCGTCTCGCCCCGCACCCGGAAGGTGCCGCGCGAGAGCGCCGTGTCGTTGCGCGTGTACTGGATCGAGACGAGCTTTCGCAGCAGCGCGTCGCGGTCGATCATCTCCCCCTTGCGCAGCGTCTGCAGGTTCTCGTCGTAGGTCTCGGGCGACCCGAGTCCGAAGATGCACGACACGCTGGCGACGATCACGACATCGCGCCGCGCGAACAGGGCCGCGGTCGCGGAGTGACGCAGACGATCGATCTCCTGGTTGATCGCCGAGTCCTTCTCGATGTAGAGGTCCTTGCTCGGGACGTAGGCCTCGGGCTGGTAGTAGTCGTAGTAGGAGACGAAGTACTCGACCGCGTTGCGCGGGAAGTAGGTCCGGAACTCGTTGCAAAGCTGGGCCGCGAGCGTCTTGTTGTGGGCGATCACGAGCGCGGGCTTCTGGATCGCCTCGATCGTCGCGGCCATCGACATCGTCTTGCCGGTCCCGGTCGCGCCGAGCAGCGTCAGGTATCGCTCGCCGGCCTCGATTCCCTCCGCGAGGCTCGCGACGGCCGCCGGCTGATCGGCCGTTGGGCGGTAGGTGCCGTCTAGCTCAAACTTAGGCATGGGTGGACACTTGAACATATCGCGGCTGCCGGACAACACTGTGCGGCCACTGCGAGCCACCCATGCGACAGTTCTCAGATCCCCACCTGGCGGCGCTGGCCGCGCTTGCGATCCTGGTGTTCGTCTCGATCTGGGGGCCGCGCCGACACCCGGGGCGGTGGGTTTCGCTGTTCGCCTATGCGCTGGCGGCGCTGATCTTCGCCGGTTGGATCGGTGAGTACGTGGCCGATGTCGTCAACGGGATCTGGACGGCAAAGTACGACCTGCCGCTGCAGCTCACCGACGCGGTATCGCTGGTCGCGATCGTGGCGCTCTGCACCCGGCGCCGGCTGGCCGTAGAGCTCGTCTACTTCTGGGGCCTGACCGCCTCGCTGCAGGCGACGCTCACGCCGGACCTCGGGCAGACGTTTCCGAGCGTCTACTACTTCACGTACTTCGCCTACCACGTCGGCGCGGTCACCGCGGCCTGCCTGCTCGTGTTCGGCTGTGGGATCTACCCGCGGACGCGGGCCGCCTGGCGCGTGTTCGCGATCACGCTCGCCGTCGCGGCCGTCGCGGCCGTCGGCGATCTCGTGACCGGCGGCAACTACATGTATCTGCGTTCGAAGCCGGTCCACAACTCGCTGCTCAACGTGATGGGACCGTGGCCGGTCTACATCGCGGCGACGGCGCTGCTTGGCCTCGCGATGCTGCTCGTGGCGCAGCTGCTGGCGGACGCGGTTCGGCGCGGCGACGGGCGACAGGCGGCCGCCGGCGGGCAGCTCCCCGAACCCGTCGGCGCCACTCACTCGTAGCCGAGCTCGCCGCCGGCGCTCAGCCCTCGCCGAGCCCGTCGGTCCCCCTCACACGTATCCGAGCTCGCTCGCGTACGTGCGGCGGTAGTCCTTTTGGGCCTGCAGCACGCGCTCCACGTAGTCACGCGTCTCCGGGAACGGGATGTCTTGGACCCGCAGGCCGTGACCGTTCGCGTGCGCGGCGGCAACCCATTTGTCGACGTTGCCAGGGCCCGCGTTGTAAGCCGCCACAGCGTCGACCTTGTTGCCGTGGTAATGATCCAAGAGATAGCGCAGCAGGTAGCTGCCGTAGGCGATGTTGATCGCGGGGTTGTTGAGATCGGACGGCTTGAACGTGGTCGCGCCCGACCGCCGGGCGAGGAACTGGGCCGTCTCGGGGAGGATCTGCATCGGGCCGACGGCGCCTGCCGAAGACGTGCGGGGGTCGAACTTCGTCTCCGCGTAGATGACGGCCGCGATGAACGCCGGATCGAGATGCTTCTCGACCGCCTGGGCGCGGATCACATCCTGGTAACGGAGCGGGAGCCCGAGTTCGTTGACCGCCTTGCGGGCGAGCGGCAGCATCAGCACCGCGCCGACGACCACCGCGGCGATCACGACCATCGCGACGAGCACGCGGCGACGTCTGCGGGCCGCCCGGCGCGCGGACGTAGTCGAGCCGCGCCGTGGCCGGTTACCCGCGGCTGTGGCGGTCTGCGGGCTCACTTTCCAAGCATTTCAAGAATCGCTGACAACTTCTGCTCGAGATCGGCGACGGTTCCGTCGTTGACGACGGTGTACGTCGCTCGCTGCGACTTTTCCTGCTGGCTCAGCTGCCGCGAGGTGCGCTCGTCGAGCGCCTGATGGCCTCGCTCGGACGCGCGACGGTGCCTGGTCTCCTCCTCGGCGATGACTGCGATCGTAGCGTCGAAGATCGGCTCCATCCCCGATTCGAACAACAGCGGGACCTCCACCACGGCCGCTCGCGGCGGCGGCACGCGATCTTCGAGCTCACCGCGCCAGGCGGCAACTCGGGCTCCGACCCTGGGCCACAGGAGCTGCTCGAGCCACGCGCGCCCGTCATCGGCGCGAAACGCGAGCCGGGCGAGCGACGGCCGATCGATCGCACCGTTGTCCAGGACCTCGGGACCGAAACGGACGGCGACGGCGTCGCGGACCTCCGGCGAGCCGTAGAGCTCGTGCACCACCGCGTCGGTCGACAGCGACGCTGCGCCGAGTCTCTGCAGGGCGTCAAGCGCCGTCGACTTGCCGGCGCCGATGCCGCCCGTCAGCCCGATGAAGGGGATCACGCCCCGCTGCTTGCTCGCGGTCTACGCTGACTGCGCGTCGGACTGCTGCTCGGCTTCCGCGGTGGCCCCGTTCGGGCTCGCGGGCGGCTCTGCGTCGGGCTCGGGCTCAGGCGCCGACGTCTCGGGCTCAGGCTCGGGCGCTGCCGCCTCGGGCTCAGGCTCGGGCGCTGTCGCCTCGGGCTCAGGCTCGGGCGCTGTCGCCTCCGGCTCAGGCTCAGGCGCTGCCGCCTCGGGCTCGGGCTCGGGCGCTGTCGCCTCGGGCTCGGGCTCAGGCGCTGCCGCCTCCGGCTCGGGCTCAGGCACTGACGCCTCGGGCTCGGGCTCGGGCACTGACGCCTCGGGCTCGGGCACCGAGGCCTCGGGCTCGGCAGCCGGCGGGGCGCTCGCCTCGTCGGGCAGCGCGCTCGGCGCGTCGGCCACTGCGCTCGGCTCGTCGTCGGCAAAGGCGCTCGGCTCGACGGCAAACGCGCTCGGCTCATCGGCAAACGCGCTCGGCTCATCGGCAAACGCGCTCGGCTCATCGGCAAACGCGCTCGGCTCGTCGATCGGGCCGCCGGCCTCATCGACCAGCGCACTCCCGGCATCGTCCTCGACGAGCTGCGGTTCGGTGGCCGCGAAGACGTCCTCAGATAGGCCGAGTTCTGGCACGTCATCGAGCGTGCCGGCGTCACCCTCGCTCGGCGGCTCGATCGGCCGGACCGGAAGCACCTGGCCCTCGACGCGCTTGATCGAGAGCGACAGGCGCCGGCGCTCTGAGTCGATCTCGAGGATCTTGACCCGGACCGGATCGCCAGGCTGGATGATTTCTCGGGGATTGTCGACGTGGTGCTGAGCGAGCTCTGAGATGTGAACCAGGCCCTCGACGCCATCGAGGATCTCGACGAAGGCGCCGAATGTGACGACCTTGGTGACGTTGCCCTCGAGCTCGTCACCGATGTTGTAGGTGTCGACGACGCGCTGCCACGGGTCCTCCTGGGTCTGCTTGAGACCCAGCGAGATCCGCTGGCGCTGGCGGTCGATGTCGAGCACCTTGACGCTGACCTCGTCACCGATGTTCAGGATTTCGGACGGGTGATTCACATGTGACCACGAGAGCTCGGAGATGTGGATCAGGCCGTCGATCCCGTCGAGGTCGACGAACGCGCCGAAGTCGACGATGTTCGAGATCGTGCCCTCCACGACCTGGCCCGGCTGGAGGCGGTCGAGGATCCGCTCGCGGTCCTCTTTGCGCTGCTCCTCGAGTACGGCGCGGCGCGACAGGACGACGTTGTTTCGCGACCGATTGAGCTCGATCACCTTGCATTCGATCGTCTGTCCCATGTATTCGTCGAGGTTCGGCACCCGGCGGATGTCCACGAGCGACGCGGGCAGGAAGCCGCGAACGCCGAGGTCGATGATCAGGCCGCCCTTGACGACCTCGATCACGGCGCCCTCGACGGGCTCACCCGATTCGGCCGCGGCCTCGATGCGTCGCCAGGCCTTCTCGAAGCGGGCGCGTTTCTTGCTCAGGATCAGGCGGCCGTCCTGATCCTCCTTGGTCAGGACGAGCGCGTCGACCTCTTCGCCGAGGTGCACCTCGTCGCCGGGGTCGACCGACTTGCGGATCGAGAGCTCACCGGCGGGGATGACCCCCTCGGACTTGTAGCCGATGTCGACCAAGACTTCGTCGTTGTCGATCCGGACGACGTGGCCGGTGACGACATCGCCCTCCTGGAAGGGGTGGAGGGTCGCGTCGTAATTTGGGACGATCCGACCGTCGACTTCGAGCAGGAGGCCGTTGGAGCCTTCGACTACCTTCGCGTTCGATTGATCGGGTGCGGTCAGAGTGGTGGTTGGAGCCATGAGTTATCGGAGGATAGCCGCACCGGGCGGGCGGTGCGGCCCTAGTCGGCGGTTTGTGAAACGGCCGCCGTCCGCCCGCGCCCCGCAAGGACCCGATCCCCCACGGAGCCGCGCGTAGGCGGGGCGCTCGTATCATCAGGCGGCAATGCCTCGGCGAGCCACGAAACGGGGCGCCGACCGCACGGCGCTAGATCGCGATTGCGATGTCCTGATCTGCGGGGCGAGCTTCGCCGGCCTCGCGGTCGCGCGCGAACTGGCTGACAGCGGCGCCGACGTGATCGTTATCGACCGCTACGAGATCGGTGAGCGCCAGACGTCGGCGTGCGGCATCCCGACCTCATGGCTGACCGCGATGCGGCTCCAGGACTCCCTCAGGCAGACGTTCGCCGAGCTCGTCATCCACACCCCGCACACGACCGCGCGCTACGACCTCCCGTGGACGTTCTCGACGTTTGATTACCGCACCCTATGTGGCGTGCTCGCGGCCCAGGGCGAATTCACGTTTGAGACGGCCAAGGTCGAGCGCCGCGCCTCGGACACCGTCGTCGTCACCGACCGGGGCGAGATCCGCGCGCCGCTGGTCGTCGATGCGCTCGGGTGGCGCCGGGTGCTCGGGCACGGCGAGAACATCCAGCCTCCCGACGCCCTGCTATCTCGCGGCCTCGAGGTTCATCCGACGGGCCCGGGACGCGACCTCGAGGTGTGGATCGACCGCGGGTATGTCCCGGCGGGCTACGGGTGGAGCTTCCCGGCCGACGGCGAGCTGCGCATCGGAGTCGGCTCGTTCGACCCCCGTGTTCACGTGCGCGAGCCAACCGTGCGACTGGCAGAGGACCTTGGCGCCGACACGGTTCGCTACCAGGGCAACTGGATTCCGCATGCGCTGCGTCCCGCGACCGAGGGCGGCGTGTTCTTCGCCGGCGACTCGGCCGGGCACTGCCTTCCATTGACCGCCGAGGGCATCCGCACGGCGCTCTACTTCGGGCTCGCCTGCGGGCGGGAGCTGCGGCGAGTGGTCGCCGGCGAGCAGTCGCGCGAGCAGGCGCTGGCGCGCTACCACGACTTCTCGGCCTCTCATGCGTCGCCGTTTCGGTGGATGCTGCGCGTCCAGCGGCTGGTTCCACGGGTCGCGCCGCGGGCGTTGGCCCCGGGGCTCCGCGCGATGAGCGCGAAGCGATTCGTCGACTGGTCGTTCGGCCACTATCTCGCGATCGCGCACCCCGATTTCGTCGCCGCCGGTGGCCCACGCCAGCCTGCTCCGATGCTCGCGGCCGCGTAACAGACGAGTCGCCGCCCGAGGCGGACACATTTGTGCTGCGCTGGACTCGGTCGGCCGGCGGACGTACGATCGCGGCCGCTGGAGTCCACGACAGGAGGGGAAAGCCTTGCACCACAGCAAGCGACGCTCGCGTGCGCTCACACTCGCAGCCTCGGCGGCACTGACGGCCGGAGCGCTCGCCGCCACCGGCAGCTCCGCCGCGGCGGCCAGAGCACACGCCACCAGAGCACATACAAGTTCAGCCACGATCCACGTGATCGAGCATGCGATCACCGACAAGGAGATACCGACCGGCGGCGGCAAGGATGTGAAGGGCAACATCCTGACCTTCAACAACCCCGTGTTCAACGTCGCCAACACCCACAAGGTCGGCCACGATGAGGGGTTCTGTACCCGGATCGCCCCCAAGCAGCACGTCTGGGAGTGCCTGTGGACGACGTTCTTGAAAGCGGGTCAGATCACCGTCCAGGGGCCGTACTACGACACCCGCAACAGCGCCCTATCGATCACCGGCGGAACCGGCGCCTACCGGAACAGCCGCGGGGAGATGGGACTCAAGGCGCGCGACGGGGGCAAGGAGTACGACTTCATCTTCCACCTCAGCTGAGCCTGAGCCGCTGAGCGCAAGCCGTTTCGATGCCCTCGCGCGCCGGACGCGCGGGGGCATCATTTCGCCGCGAGCCAGTCCGGGCCGATCCCCGCCTCGACCGCGAGCGGCGGATCGAGCTCGTAGGCGCCCGCCATCTCGCGCACGGCGAGCTCCTTGACCAGCTCGGCCTCCTCGGTCGGAGCCTCGAACAGGAGCTCGTCATGAATCTGAAGCACCAGCCGCGTGCGCAGGCCGGCCTCCGACAGCGCCTTGTCACAGCGAACCATCGCGACCTTCATGATGTCGGCGGCGGTGCCCTGGATGACCATGTTGACGGCGAACCGCTCGCCCTGGCGACGCAGCTCCCAGCGCCGCGCGCGCAGCTCCGGAACCTGACGCCGGCGCCCGAACAGGGTCGAGACGTAGCCGTGCTCGGTGCCCTGTTCGATCGTCTCCTCGATGAAGCGGCCGACCGCGGGAAAGCCCGCGAGGTAGCGCTGGATGAACTCGTCGGCCTCGTCTTGCGGGATGTGCAGGCGGTCGGCCATCCCATATGCCGACAGGCCGTAGACGATCCCGTAGTTGATCATCTTCGCCTTCGAGCGCATCCCCGGGTCGATCTCGTCGGGCGTGACCCCGAACACGCGGCAGGCGGTCGCCGTGTGGACGTCCTCGCCGCGGCGGAAGATCTCCTTGAGCACGTCCTCGCCGGCGATGTGGGCGAGCAGCCGCAGCTCGACCTGCGAGTAATCGGCCGATACGAGCACACAGCCTGGCTCGGCGACGAAGCAGGCGCGAATCTCGCGCCCGAGCTCGGTCCTGATCGGGATGTTCTGCAGGTTGGGGTTGTTCGAGGACAGGCGTCCGGTCGTCGCCGCGGTCTGGTTGAAGGTCGTGTGCAGCCGGCTGCCCGAGTCGACCACTAGCGGTAGCGCGTCCAAATAGGTCTGCGCGAGCTTGGTCAGCTCACGCCAGCGCTCGATCTTGGGGATGATCTCGTGCTCCTCGCGGATCGCCTGCAGGACCCGGGCGTCGGTCGAGTACCCCGTCTTGCCGCGGCGCTTGCGCGAGAGACCGAGCTTCCCGAACAGGACCTCCTCGAGCTGCTTCGGCGAGCCGAGCGTGAACTCCTCGCCGGCGAGCTCGAAGATCTCGCGCTCGAGCTGATCGGCCTCGGCCTTGACGCGCGACGAGATCTCGGCGAGGCGCTTGGTGTCGAGCTTTACCCCGGCGAGCTCCATCTCGCGCAGCAGCCGAACGAGCGGAAGCTCGACCTCCTGCAGCAGGTCCATCAGGCCGCGGCCGCGGATCTCGTCGCGTTGCCAGGCGGTCAGCGCCTGCACCAGCCGCGCATCGCGCCCGGTCTCATCGGCGACGTCGGCGGCCAGGCCGCGCTCCTCGCACAGCTCGCGGAACGGGTAGGCGCGGCGCGCGGGCTCGAGCAGGTAGGCCGCGACCTCGGTGTCGTGGGCCAGCACTTCGGGCACCTTCCCCAGCGACTTGGCGTCGTGAGCGATCACCGGGCGCGCGCCGGCGGCGCTCACCAGGTCCTCCGGGCTCGCGCACGTCCCGAAGATCAGTTGACCGTCGCCCTCCGAATAGGCACCGAAATGCCACTCGGGATCGTCGCCGAACAGCGCTCCCTCGGGCGTCTCCGGTGCCCGGGCGGCGATCGCGACCTCGTCCGGCGGCAGTTCGGCGACGTCGGCGAGCTTGCCGGGCCGCGACCGGGCCGTCAGCGCGCGCTCGACGGTCGGCGCCGGCGCCGCGGCGTCGGCCGAGCCGAGCGCCTCCTCGAGCCGCCGCAGCGGCTCGCGCAACTCGAACTCCCTGAACACGTCGCGCAGGCGTGAGCGGTCGGGGGGGTCGGACGCGTAGTCGGGGACGTCGAACTCGATCTCCAGATCGCGCTTGGCCGTCGCCAGATGTTTTGACAGCCGCGCCGCGTCGGCGTGCTCGGTCAGGTTCTGCTTGCGCTTGGCGCCGCTGATGTCGTCAACGTGACCGAGGACCTCCTCGAGCGAGCCGAACCGCTGCAGCAGGTCGGCCGCGGTCTTGTCACCGATCCCCGGGACGCCGGGGATGTTGTCGCTCGTGTCGCCCTTGAGCCCGATGAAGTCGGGCACGAGTTCGGGAGGGATCCCGTAGCGGTCGATCACGCCCTCGCGGTCGTAGACACGCGTGTCGGTGATGCCCCGGGAGGTCGTCATGATCCGCACGCCGTCGTCGACGAGCTGGTAGGCGTCGCGGTCACCGGTGACGACCATCACCTCGATCGGCGGGTCGGAGCTCTTGGCGCGCTCGGCGATCGACGCGATCACGTCATCGGCCTCGTAGCCGTCGACGCGCAGATTGCGGTAGCCGAAGGCGTCCACGAGTGGCTCCAGCTGCGGCCACTGCTCCTTGAGCAGATCGGGGCGGCTCGACCGCTGCGCCTTGTACTCGGAGTAGACCTCCTTGCGCCCCGACGAGCCGGCGTCCCAGACGACGACGGTCGCCTTCGGCCCGTAGTCGGTGAGGATCTTCACCAGCATCGAGGCGAAGCCGAAGATCGCGTTGGTCGGCACGCCGGTGGAGGTCGCGATCGATTCCGGCAGCGCGAAGAACGCGCGGTAGGCGAGGCTGTTGCCGTCGATCAAAAAGAGCTCGTCCGCCATCCTCATCTGAGCCTATCTCGCGCTGCGGTGGTCCGATCTGACGGCACGCGGTCGCGACGGCCGTCGGCGACGACGACGGCGCACCGACCGTGCTCTTGGGGCATAAGATGGCGCCCCCATGGCGGCTACACCGAGTGCCCAGTACAGCCTCACGCTCCGGGTCGAGATCGATCATCTGCCCGGCATGCTCGGCAAGGTGGCGAGCGCGATCGGCGCCGCCGGCGGGACGATCGGCGCCGTCGACCTGGTTGCGGTCGAGTCCGGACACACGATCCGCGACATCACCGTCGAGACCGGTGACGCGTCCGACTGGCCGCGGCTGACCGACGCGGTCAACGGCGTCGAAGGAGCGCGGGTGCTCGACTCGACCGACCGCACCTTCACGCTGCACATCGGGGGCAAGATCGAGCTGCGCAACAAGAGTCAGCTCAAGACGCGCGACGACCTCTCGATGGCCTACACGCCGGGCGTCGCGCGCGTCTGTCAGGCGATCCAGGCCGACCCGGAAAAGGCCTTTCAGTACACGATCAAGCGCAACACGGTCGCGGTCGTCTCCGACGGGACGGCGGTCCTCGGCCTCGGTGACATCGGCCCGCGTGCGGCGATGCCCGTGATGGAGGGCAAGGCGATGCTGTTCAAGGAGTTCGCGGGGGTCGACGCGTTCCCGATCTGCCTCGACACCAAGGACACCGAGGAGATCATCGCGACCGTCAAGGCGATCGCGCCCGCGTTCGGCGGCATCAACCTCGAGGACATCTCGGCCCCGCGGTGCTTCGAGATCGAGTCGCGGCTGCGCGACGAGCTCGACATCCCCGTGTTTCACGATGACCAGCACGGCACCGCGGTCGTCGTGCTCGCCGCGCTGCTCAACGCGCTGACGCTGACCGGGCAGCGGATCGGCGACATCGGCGTGGTGATCGTCGGCCTCGGCGCGGCCGGGATCGCAACCGCCGACATCCTGCTCGCGGCGGGCGTCCGCCACATCATCGGCTGTGACTCGCGCGGCGCGATTCACGTCGAGCGCCCTGATTACGTCGACGGGAGCATGAGCTCGATCAAGCGCCGGCTCGCCGAGAAGACCAACGAGGACCATCGCTCTGGCGGCCCGGCCGACGTGATCGAGGGCGCCGACCTGCTGATCGGCCTCTCCGGCGCGCGCGTGATCCCCGCCAGCGCACTCGCGCGGATGAACCCCGACCCGATCGTGTTCGCGATGGCCAACCCGACGCCCGAGGTCGCGCCCGAGGAGGCGCTGCCGCTCGTCCGGATCCTGGCGACCGGGCGATCGGACTACCCCAACCAGATCAACAACGTCCTCTGCTTCCCCGGGATCTTCCGCGGGGCACTCGATGTGCGCGCGAAGGAGATCACCGAGCCGATGAAGACCGCCGCCGCGCGCGCGATCGCCGACATCGTGTCCGGCGACGAGCTCAGCGAGGACTACATCATTCCCTCGGTCTTCAACCGCGAGGTCGCGACCGCGGTCGCCTCCGCGGTGGCCGACGAGGCGCGCGAGTCCGGAATGGCCGAGGCCGGTCCCGAGATCGGGTTCGGCTCGACCGAGGAGATGCGTATCCTCGGGATTTAGGGGGGCTGGTTGTGTTGTGGCTTCGTCACGGGGCGTGACGGAGGTGCGACAAAGGCGGCTTGGGAGGGTGGGTTCGTGCGTCTCCGCGGCTCTTGAGCGCATGGAGCGCGAGTCTGATCGGCGGCTGCCGGTTGACGGCGAGGGGCGTAGGTCCGAAACCGCCGCCCAGGCGAGCAATCCACCTACGGCTACGAGCCGTAGGTCCGAAACCGCCGCCCAGGCGAGCAATCCACCTACGGCTGCGAGGCGTAGGTCCGAAACCGCCGCCGACGCGAGCAGTCCACCTACACGGCGCGCTCCGGCGCCGGCCACGTACGACGTCAAGCTGCTGTCGGGCCTCTACGCCGCGGTGTCGGGGCCTCGAGATCGTAAGATCGCCACGATCGCGGCCCAACAGCGCGGCCGCATCGCTCGGCGTCAGCTGATCGCGGCGGGCATCAGCGACGATGTAGTGAGCGGTCTCGTCAGGCGCCACATGATGTTTCGTCTGCACCGCGGCGTGTACGCGGTCGGTCATTTGGCCCCGTACCCGCTCGGCGACGAGACCGCGGCGCTGCTCGCGATGCCCCACGGCGCTGCGCTCGGCTACTACTCCGCCGGGTCGATCTGGGGAATGCTGGCTCCGGGCTCGGGCGACGGGCTGATCCACATCGTGATCCGTCAGGCGCACCTCAGCCACGTACGCGGCGTCAAGATTCACCGCAGCCGGGCGCTGAGCCGCGCTGAGATCCGGGTCCGCGACGCGGTACCGGTCACGTCCCCCGCCCGCACCCTGCTCGACCTCGCCGAGGTGCTCACCGAGCGCGCGCTCGAACTCGCCTACGACCGGGGCGTGGTGGCACGCATCGTCAGCCCGCACGACGTCGCGCGAGCGCTGGCCGGCGCAGTCGGCCGCCGACGAAGGCGGGCCCTGGAGAGACTCGTCGAGCGACAGCGCGGGCCCGCGCTGACGCGGTCAGAGGCCGAGGAGGTGTTCCTGGCGCTGATCCGCAGCGCCAACTTGCCCGAGCCGTTGGTCAACGCGCGGATCCACGGCTACGAGGTCGACTTCCTCTGGCCCGGACGGCTGGTCGTCGAGATCGACGGGTTCAGGTTTCACTCGACGCGGCGCTCGTTCGACCACGACCACCGCAAGGATGCCGTGCTGCGCAGCTTCGGCCTGCCGGTGCTGCGATTCACGTGGGAGCAGATCACGGGTGAGCCGGTCATGGTGGTGGCCCTCGTCGCGCAATCGCTCGCAGCGGTCAACGGCGCGTAGCGCGTGCTCAGGCCTGCGGGCCCGGGCTCTCGCGATCGTCGGCTTCGGCGGCGAACCCGGGGTGGCGCTCGCTGCGCTTGGGGATCGGCCCGTCGACCTTCCACTTCGAGCCCGGGCGGCCGGGCAGGATCAGGACGAACAGCAACCCGATCGCGCTCAGCAGGAGGCCGAAGGTGAGGCCGACCTTCTCGCCGTAGCCCTTGCGCTCGGAGACCCAGGCGCCGATCGCGGCCGACAGCAGCCAGATGAAGAGCAGGTAGAGCCCTGTCGGGCCGATCGTGGCGAGGACCATCATGTGCCCGAGATACGCCCTTTGCACCTCGGGATCATCGCGCAGCACCGCCGATTCGTTGGCGAGCACGACGCGGCCCGTCTCGAGCACGTATCCACGCTGCGAGATATCGAGCGCGTAGTTGGCGTTCTGCTCGACGAGCAGGATCGTGACGCCGCTGCGGTTGATCTCGCCGATCGTCTCGTAGATCCGCTGCACGAGGATCGGCGCGATCCCCATCGAGGGCTCGTCGAGCATCAGCAGGCGCGGCCGGGCCATCAGCGCGCGGCCGATCGCGAGCATCTGCTGCTCGCCGCCCGACATCGTGCCGGCCTTCTGGCGCTCGCGCTCGCGCAGCCGCGGGAAGAGGCCGAACACGCGCTCGAGGTCGGCGGCGATGTCGGGGCCGCGGCGGCGGTGGGCGCCGAGGTCGAGGTTCTCGCGCACGGTCATGCGCGGGAAGCAGTGGCGACCCTCGGGGGACAGCGCGATCCCGAACTCGACGATCTCGTGGGCCGGGACGCGGGTGATGTTCTGGCCCCGGAACGTGATCTTCCCCGAAGCTCGCGGGGGTGAGCCCCGAGATCGAGCGCAGGGTCGTCGACTTGCCGGCGCCGTTGGAGCCGATCAGGGTCACGATCTCGCCCTCGCTCGACGGTCAGCGAGACGCCCTTCAGCGCCTCGATCGTGCCGTAGTGGGCATGGATGTCGGAGACCTCGAGCAACGCCATCGCGACTACTCCTGCTTGCCCAGGTAGGCCTCGATCACGCGCGGGTCGTCGCGCACCTCGCCGGGCGACCCCTCGGCGATCTTCTCGCCGTGATCGAGCACCGTGACGCGCTCGGAGACGTCCATCACGACCTTCATGTCGTGCTCGATCAGCAGGATCGTCAGCTTGAGCTCGTCGCGGAGCTTGCGCATGAAGCCGGTCAGCGCGCCGGACTCCTGCGGGTTCATCCCCGCGGTCGGCTCGTCGAGCAGCAGCACCTCGGGATCGGACGCCAGCGCGCGGGCGATCTCGACCCGGCGCTGGTCACCGTATGAGAGCTCGGCCGACAGCCGCCCGAATGTCGCCGGACGGAGCCCGACGTACTCGAGCAGCTCGCGGGCGCGCTCCTGCGTCGCCTTCTCCTCGCGGCGGACCCACGGAGGACGCAGGATCGAGCCGAACAGGCCGGCCTTCATCCGCGCGTGGCGGCCGATCATCACGTTCTCGACCGCGCTCATCGCCCCGAACAGGCGGATGTTCTGGAACGTGCGCGCGACCCCGAGGCTCGTGATCACGTCGGGCCGCAGGCGGGTGATGTCGCGATCGCCGAGCACGATCTGTCCATCCGAAGGCTTGTAGAGCCCGGTCAGCATGTTGAACAGCGTCGTCTTGCCGGCGCCGTTGGGTCCGATCAGGGAGACGATCCCGTACATGGGGACGTCGAAGGACACGTCCGCGACCGCGACCAGGCCGCCGAACTCCTTGGTCACGTGGTCGGCGTGGAGGGCGACGTCGCTCATGACGGCGCCGAGGCTCCCCCCTCGACGAGCTGCGCGTCCTCGGCGGCGATCTCGCCCGTGAGCTCGAGTCTTCGCCGTCGCTCGGGGAACAGGCCCTGCGGTCGCAGGACCATCACGAGCACGAGCAGGAACCCGAAGATCCCGAATGACAGCTGGGTCAGGCTGAAGTTCAGTCCGAGGTCGTGCGGGACGCTGTTGAGCACGTCGGGGATCAGGTAGTAGTTGATGTAGGACAGCAGCAGCGCGCCGAGCACCGCGCCCCAGATCGACCCGAGCCCGCCGACGATGATCATCGCGAGCACGAAGATCGAGAACGAGAACTGGAACTGGTCGGAGTTGACCGTCGTCGCGTAGGCGCCCAGGAAGGCGCCCGACATGCCGCCGAAGGTGGCGCCGATCGAGTACGCCATCAGCTTCGTCCTGACGAGCGGGATGCCCATCGAGACCGCCGCGACCTCGTCCTCGCGCAGCGCGATCCAGGCGCGGCCGAGCCGCGAATCGCGCAGCCGCAGCGCGACGAACAGGACCAGCAGCATGATCCCGAAGATCAGCCAGTACCACGGTCGTAGCTTCAGCAGGTTGAACTGGCCGACGCCCGGGAAGTAGGGCAGGTCGAGCGCCGAGATTCCCTGGGCGCCGGCGGTGAGCGTCTCCCCGTTGCCGATGTGGATGCTGGTCCCGTTGACCGCGACGACGCCGATGATCTCCCCGAACGCGAGCGTCACGATCGCGATGTAGTCGCTGCGCAGCCGGAGCGTCGGCAGCCCGATCAGCGTCCCGGCGACGCCGGTCATCAGCGCCGCGACGACGAGGATCAGGACGAAGTTCAGATGGATCCCGGCCTCGGTCGACGCGACGCCGTGAACCAGCACGTGGACGTGCGAGTTGAAGAAGAAGTCCGAGCCGAACCACCCCATGCAGTAGGCGCCGAGCGCGTAGAAGGCCACGTAGCCGAGGTCGAGCAGCCCCGCGAAGCCGACGACGACGTTGAGCCCGAGCGCCATCACGACGTACGCGAGCGCGATGATCGTCGCGTTGAGGAAGCCGCTCGCCTGGCTGAAGAAGAACGGCAGCACGATCCCGATCACGATCACGATCCCGGCTAGCGCGCGCGACCACCACGGCGGCAGGCGCTTGCCGATCGCCACGCGCCACTCGTGCAGCTGTGCCTTGAGTTCGTTCATGGTTGGTGGTCGCTCACGTGGATACCGTCGCCTAGCCGGCCTCGCGGGTCTCCTCGCCGAGCAGCCCGCGCGGGCGCAGGACCATCACGAGGATCAGGTAGCCGAACACGACCGCCGGGGTCCACTGCGGACCGAGCCGCGAATCGGACATCTGCTGGATGCAGCCGATCAGCAGGCCGCCGAGCACGGCGCCGCGGATGTTGCCGATCCCGCCCATCACCGCCGCCGTGAACGCGATCAGCCCGGCCTCGAAGCCCTGGAAGTACCAGACGGTCGTCTCATACAGCGCGTACGTCGAGCCCGGCGGCGCCGGCGAGCATCCCGCCGAGCAGGAACGTCAGCGAGATCGTGTTGTTGACGTTGATCCCCATCAGCCGGGCGGCCTCGGGGTCCTGGGCGGTCGCGCGCATCGCGCGCCCAGGGCGGGTGCGGGCGATGAACCACGTCAGCGCGATCACGAGCGGGATGGCGATGCCGATCGCGAGCAGGTCGGCGCGGTGGACGACCACGCCCGAGATCTGGAACACGGTGTCGTTCTCGCGCAGCAGGTCGCTGACGCCCTCCGGCGAGCCGCCGCGCCACAGCAGACCGACGTTCTGGAGGATGAACGAGAACCCGACCGCCGTGATCAGCGGCGCGAGCTTCGGCGCGTTGCGCAGCGGCTTGTAGGCGACGCGCTCGATCAGGACGTTGAGCGAGCCGCACACGAACATCGAGACGATCAGCGTCACCAGCAGGCCGCCGATCACCCCGAGCGTGCCGGTCGTGAGCCCGACCCCGATCGATCCCCAGATGCCGACGGCGGTGAACGAGCCGATCATGAACACGTCGCCGTGGGCGAAGTTGATCAGCTCGATGATCCCGTAGACGAGCGTGTAGCCCATCGCGATCAGCGCCCAGATCGAGCCGTTCGACACGCCCTGGACGAGGTTGAAACCGAGCTGGGTCAGGTCGTGACGGGTCGCGGTCGTGCCGTGCGCGGCGGCGGCCTGGTAGCCGTGGGTCAGGTCATGGATCCCGAAATAGACGGGCAGCGCGGCGAGCGCGACCCACAGGCCCCAGCGGCCGACGTGCCGGCGCAGGGCCGCCACCGCGCGCGGGGGCCGCCCGCGCATCCTGGCTGAAACTGACTGGGCTTCCAATTTCAGTTTGGGAAGTATGGAGAGGACGCGCTCGAACGCGCCCTCTCCATATTCGTTAGCTAGTAAACCGACCTCGGGTCAGAGGGTCTTGGTCGGCGTCAGTGTCTTGAAGAACACCGGATCGCCCGTCGGCCCGACCTTGTAGAGGCCGTAGGACTTCAGCGTCGTGTCGCCGTCGGCGTTGAACGAGTAGGTGCCCAGCACCGAATTGCGGTTCTTGGTCGCGAACAGCGCCTTCAGCACGTCCGCCTTGTTGTCGCCGTTGGCGCCCAGACTTGGCGATCGTCTGCGAGGCCGAGCTTGCATCGCCTCGTAGCCGTAGATCGCATACGGGTCGGGAGACGCCACGCCGTACTTGGCCTTGTAGGCGGCGAGGAACTGCTTGCCGCCCGGGTACGCGCTCAGGTCCAGCGTCGCGACCGTGCACTGGATGAACGGATCGATGCTCGCCGGGACGCCGCCCTGCTTTGCGTTGGTCCACGAGCTCGTGCACATGCCGTCAGGGCCGAGGATCTTCGCCGTCGGCAGCGCGGCGTGGACGTCCTTGGTGATCTGGACGCCGCCGTTGGAGACGATCCCGGCGAACTCGAAGCAGTCCGCGCCCTGCGACTTGATCGTCGCCGCGTAGGAGCGGAAGTTCGGAGCCTTCGGGTCGATTCCGGTGTTGCTGACGATGTTGATGCCGTAGTCGCCCTTCTCGAGCTCGAGCAGCTTCGCGAGACCGGCGCCGTACGCCTCCTTGTCGTTGGCGACCGCGACCTTCGTGCAGCCGTCGTTCTTGAGCGCGAGCAGGTCGGCTGCGGCCTGGATCGAGTCGATCGGCACGATCCGCAGGTACGTGCGCTTCCCGGTCGGGTAGTACTTCTGCGGCTCGCCCGGGCGCGCTGCCGGGCTCGTTGGTGGTCAGGCCGACGTACGTGTTGGCCGGGCTGACCTGCGGGATTCCGGCCTGGTTGAGGATCGGGATCGAGACTTCGCTCGCGCCCGAGTTGAACTCGCCGATGTAGTAGACCGCCTTCGGGTCGGCCGCCGCCTTACGGGCGTTGGCTGCGGTCTGGGTCGGATCCCACTCGCCCGCCGCGGCCGTCGAGTCGTCGAGCGACTGGTACTTGACCGTAAACTGGCCGGCCTTGTTGCCGGCCTGCGACAGCGCCAGCTTGATCCCGTTGACGAGCGGGATCGGTCTGGGCTGACGAGGCTCCCTGCAACGGGAGGCTCGAGTAGATGTCGATCGTCTTGGAGCCGCCGCTGGTACTCCCACCACCCGCGGCGCTCGTGGAACTGTTGCTGCTGCTTCCACATGCGCTCAGTGCGAGGATCGAGCCTACGACCAGGCCGCCCCTCAACGCCTTACCGAGAACACTCATATACGTCCCTCCTCTAGGTCGGCCCGGGTTTCTCGGTGACCCCCGGTGGCGGGAGACTAGTGGTGGCTCCGGACACGAGCAAGCGGCGACGAGCTTTTTGAAGGCCCCACTAACAGAAACTAAATATCGCCTTAAGCAG